>CAVUVT010000008.1:0-782474 GCA_963744965.1 uncultured Verrucomicrobiae bacterium | reverse complement strand
ACCGGAGCAAAACAAAGCCGCGCGCCAAGGTCAAAGCTTTTCGCCCAACCAAAAAGGCCGCGGAGAATTTTCGCGGCCCGGTGAAAACAATTGGATTCGTTGCCGGCCTACTCGGCTTTCTTTTCCTTCTTTTCGGTCTTAGGAGACTTGGGCGCCTTTTCAGCTTTTTCAGCCTTTACGTGTTTCTCGCCCTTAGATTTGGCTTCAGCGGTTTCCTGTTTTTCGGCCTTGGCGTGCTTTTCGCCATGCTTCTCGACTTTGGGTCTGGCTTCGGCAACTTCAGGTTTTTCGGCCTTTTCACCTTCGGCATCCCGCCGGCCGTGACTGCGTTTTTCGGTCCGGTATTTTTTACCCTCTTCCGATTTTGCGTCCGCCGGCGCGGCTCCCGGGGCCGGGGTGATCACCGGCGTCAGGCTTTCGACGCGGACTTTCAGGGTGCCTTTGACCTCGGCGTGCAGATGCAGTTCAACCTCGTGGTCGCCCAGCGCGCGGATCGGGTGTTCGAGGTGGATCTTCCGTTTGTCGAGTGTAATGTCGAACTGGTGTTTCAATTCGTCGGCAATCACCCCGGCGGTCACGGAGCCGAACATCTTGCCGTCCTCGCCCGCCTTGACCTTGATGATGCAGATGAGCTTGGCGACGCCCTTGGCGAGTTCGGTCATGGTGTTGAACTCGTGCGCTTCGCGTTCGGCGCGGCGCTGGCGCAAGGACTCGATCTGGCGTTTGTTGGCCATGGTCAGGGGGATGGCCAGGCGTTGCGGAAAAAGATAGTTGCGCGCGTAGCCGGCGGCGACCTTCACCTGGTCGGACTCGGCGCCGAGGCCGATGATGTTGTGCGTAAGAATGACTTCAGTCTTCATAAAAGTGACATGTGACGGGTGACAAGTGACGGGAAAATTCGCCCGGAAAAATCAAAAGGGAACGTCGTCTCCTTCCGGTGGAGCGTCGGCTTCGCCGCCTTCGGGCGCGGGCGCCGGAGAGGTTGCCGCCGGACGCGAACGGGGAGCTTCGGCCGAACCGCTGCCACCGCTGTCGCCGCGATTCGAGTCAATGAACGAAAAGCTTTCGAGCACGACCTTCAATTTGCTCTGTTTTTGTTTCGTGTTTTTGTCTTCCCACGTGTCCTGTTTGAGGCGGCCTTCGACGAGCAGCGGCCGGCCTTTTTTCATGTATTGGGAAATGACTTCCGCCTGGCGTCCCCAAACATCCACGTCCACGAAACTGACTTCTTCCTTGTTTTCGCCGCTCTCGCTTTTCCAGGTGCGGTTGACGGCCAGGGTGATGCGGGCGACCGCCGTGCCCTTGGGCGTGTAGCGCAACTCCGGATCACGGGTCAAATTTCCGGCGAGGATGACTTTGTTGAAGTTGGCCATGACGGGACCTTTCGTTATTTGGCGGGTTTCGGTTCGGGCGACAGGGTGAACAGCACGCGGAACACATCCTCGTTCAGCGCGAACTTGGTGCGCAATTGCGTGATGATGGCCGGCGGGCCGGTGAAAATCACATTCGCGTAAAAGCCGGCGATGTATTTTTTGTCCGCCACCCGCGCAAAATTCTTTTTATCCATCTTTTGCACGGTTTCGACCTTGCCGCCCGCCGATTCGATTTCCGCGGAAATTTTGTCGAGCGCGTCTTTGACGCCCTCTTCCCTGCCCGCCAGGTTCAGGATGAACAGACCTTCGTATCGTTTCACTGTTTTTTTTCTTCGTTCGCGGAGTCCACGACTCCGTTAAACTGGTTCATTGCTTTTTCAATGCCGGCATCCAACCAGCATTCCACCTGGTCGGCGGCACGGCCCAAAACTTTTTCCATCAACGCGGCTTCGCCCGCGTCAAACCGTCCGAGCACATGATCCGTGATCTCCCGCGCGCCTTCCACCCGGCCGATGCCGAGCCGCAATCGCGCAAACTCATTCGTGCCCAAATGCTGCTCGATGGACTCAAGTCCGTGATGGCCGGCGCTGCCGCCGCCCGCCCGCAGGCGAATCTCGCCCAACGGCAAATCCGCATCGTCCACCGCCACCAACAACTCCGATTGTGGCTGGAGCTGGTAAAAATTCTTCAAGGCGCCGACCGCTTCGCCGCTCAAATTCATGAACGTCTGCGCCTGGCAGAGCAAAACGCGGACGCCGTTGCGTTCGGCCCGCGCGACCCGGGCCTTGAACTTTCGTTCGTTCGTCCAGCCGGCATTCCAGCGCACCGCCAGTTTTTCGACCAGCGTAAAACCGGCGTTGTGGCGCGTCTGCGCGTATTCCGCGCCGGGATTGCCCAGACCCACGATGAGATGCAAATTCTCCATGCGCGGCGCGGGCGCGGCGACCCTCGCGGATCGCCGGCAAAATCATTTCCTTTTCTCCGCCGGCCTTTTCTCCGCCGGCGCCTTCTCGCCAGGCTTGGCGGCACCCTTCTCCGGAGCCGCAGCGGCAGTCCCCTTGACCTGCGCCTTTTCGCCAGGCTTGGCCGCGACGCTTTTTTCGCCGGGCTTGACGGCGCCTTTTTCGCCCTTGGCCGGCGCCGCACCCTCTTCGCCTTCT
Organism: uncultured Verrucomicrobiae bacterium; assembly: GCA_963744965.1. Lineage (GTDB taxonomy): Bacteria > Verrucomicrobiota > Verrucomicrobiia > Limisphaerales > UBA11358 > UBA11358. The sequence continues at coordinate 779,941 of CAVUVT010000008.1, read as the reverse complement.
TCTTTCTTCTCTTTGATCATTTCCACGTCGCCGGCGGACACCGCCTCGCCCTCCACAACCGTGGCCGCTTCTTCCTCTTCCGTGCGCGGCATGGCGACGGAGATAACCGCCACGGTTTTCTCACCCAGAATTTCGACACCCGGGGGCGCCTTGATTTCGCCGAGGTGGATGGACTTGCCAAGTTCGAGATGGCTCACGTCCACGACAATTTGTTCGGGCAGATCCTTGGGCAGGGCGCGCACCTTCAATTTGAAGACCACGTGTTCGAGCACGCCCCCGGCGTTTTTCACGCCGGCCGCTTCGCCGACGGTTTCCAGCGGCACCTGGATGACGACCTTTTCGTCCTCGGTCACTTCATGGAAGTCCACGTGCAGCACGTCGCCTTCCAGCGGGTGGTGCTGGATCTCCTGCACCAAGGCGAGGCGTTTGGCGCGGGCGTCGTTTTCAACGGACAAATCCACCAGCAAATTTTCGGAAACGGAATGGTGAATGAGGTCGCCGAATTCCTTGGCGCTGAGTTCAAGGTTCTGCGGTTTGGCCTGCCGGCCATAAATGACGGCGGGCACGCGCCCGGCGGCGCGCAATTTCCTGGCCCCGTTCCGACGCGATTGCGTCCGGGGATACGCTTTCAACGGCACTGATTTCATCGTTAAGTCGTCTGTTATTGCGGCGCGTCAACTCGTGCGCCCGCCTTTGAATTCAAAGAGCGAATTCACCGACGAATTATTGTGAATTCGCTTGATGGCTTCGCCCAAAAGTCCGGCCACTGACAGCGTGGTAATCTTCACGCCGTCAATCGCAGGGCATTGGACTGTATCAGTCGTGACCAATTCGTCAATCACCGATTTTCGCAATCTTTCGACCCCCACCTCATTCAGGATGGCATGGGACACGCAGGCCAGAATCTTTTTCGCACCCTTTCTTTTCAGCAAAGCCGCCGCCTGGGTCAACGTCCCCGCCGTTTCCGTCAAATCATCCACCAGCAACACGTTTTTGCCCTTGATTTCGCCGATGACGGCCATGGATTCGACTTCCGTCGCACTTTTACGCCGTTTGGCCACGATGGCCAGGCCGCCTTCCAGCACCTGGGAATACGCATGCGCCATTTTCAACCCGCCGACGTCCGGACTGACGACGACCAGGTCCGTCAGGTTTTTTTTCTTCAAGTATTCATACATCACCGGCGCGGCATAGAGATGATCCACTGGAATGTCGAAGAACCCCTGAATCTGTTGCGCGTGCAAATCCATCGTGAGAATGCGATTCGCGCCGGCCGCCACCAGCAGGTTCGCCACGAGCTTGGCGGTGATGGGCACGCGGGGCTGGTCCTTGCGGTCCTGGCGCGCGTAACCGTAAAACGGCAGCACGGCGGTGATGCGCGTCGCGCTCGCCCGCCGCACGGCGTCAATCATGATGAACAGCTCCATCAGGTTGTGATTCGTCGGCGGCGACGTCGGCTGGACGATGAACACGTCTTCACCGCGCACATTTTCCTCGATCTTCACAAACGTCTCCCCGTCGGGAAACGGCTGGACGGAGCATTTGCCGAGCTGGGTGCCGATGGATTTGCAAATGGCCCGGGCCAGGGGAACATTCGCTGTGCCGCTGAAAATTTTCACGTGTTGATGGTCGTTTTGGTTGAAACAGAAAAACCGCCGCTGTCGGCGGATGAAATCTCAAAACGACTTTAGCAATGAACGAACTCAACGCAAGTGGAAACTGGGAATTATTGGCAGCGGGCGTCCGGCCGCTTGCCATTGGCGGGCGCATCACTTATTTTCGCTCCAATGAAATATCGTCGTTTTGGCCGGACGGAGCTGGTGATGCCGGTGATTTCCTGCGGCGGGATGCGTTATCAATTCAAGTGGCAGGACGTGCCTCCCAGGGAAATCCCGCGCAAAGACCAGGAAAATCTTGAAGCTTGCATCCACCGGGCGCTCGAACTGGGCATTAATCACATTGAAACCGCGCGCGGCTACGGCACTTCTGAAATGCAACTGGGCAATGTGCTGCCCAAACTGCCGCGCGACAAAATCATCGTCCAGACCAAGGTCGCACCCCAGGCCACCGCGAAGGAATTTCTCAAAATATTCGAGACCTCGATGAAATACCTGAGACTCGACCACGTGGATTTGCTGGCGTTGCATGGCATCAACAACCAGGAATTGCTGGACTGGTCGCTGAAGAAAGACGGCTGTCTCGCCGCCGCGCGCCGGTTGCAGAAGGAGGGCCGCACGCGGTTCGTCGGTTTTTCCACGCATGCGACGACCGACATCATTCTCAAAGCGGTGAACAGCGGCGAGTTCGATTACGTGAACGTCCACTGGTATTTCGTGAACGACCTGAACTGGGCCGCGATTGAGGCCGCGCACCGGCTCGACTTGGGCGTCTTCATCATCAGCCCGAACGACAAGGGCGGGAAACTTTACGAGCCATCGCCCAAGATGGTGCAGCTTTGCGCGCCGCTGTCGCCGATGGCTTTCAACGACTTTTATTGCCTCGGGCGAAAGGAAGTCCACACGCTGAGTTGCGGCGCCAACAAGCCCGGGGATTTTGACGAGCACGTTGCCGCGCTGAAATTTTACGACCACATGGCAGAGACGATTGCGCCGGTGGAAAAGCGGCTGCGCGCGGAAATGGAATGCGTGCTGGGCGCGGATTGGTGCGCGCGGTGGTTCGAGGGTCTGCCGAATTACGTGGACGTGCCCGGGCGGGTCAACGTGTCGGAAATCATGCGGCTGTGGACTTACGCGAAGTCGCTCGACCTCGTGGCGTGGGGCAAGATGCGTTACAATTTACTCGGACAGGCCGGGCACTGGTTTCCCGGCGAAAACGCGGCCAGGGTCCGCGAACTGGACCTGCGGGCCGCGCTGCGGAACAGTCCGTTTGCCGACCGGATTCCCGGAATTTTGGAGGAATCGCACCGGATGCTATTTGAGAAACCGGTGCCGCGGCTCAGCGCAAGTTGAAACCCGGCGGGTTGGTGCCCAACAGCGACGACGGTGAGGTCACCACCGGAGCGGAAATGTTGCTATCGGTGCGCCCGGCGTTGAGTCGTTTGAGAACGGCGTCGGTCAAATCGTTTTCGCCGTTGCTGTAGATGACCGCGGTCGTGGCATTGGCGGTTTCCGCCGCGGCGTCTATGACCAGTGAGTAGCCGGCGACCTTGGCCTGTTCGGACACGGCCGTTTTGATTTCGCTGAGAATGTTGTCGCGCATCCGCTGGCCTTGCTCGGACAGTGTGACCTGCGCCTGACGCTCATACTGGTCAATGGCGGTTTTGGAATCCTGCAATTGCTTCAGTTTGTCAGCGGCGGCCTGTTTGCGCTTGTCGCGTTGGTCGGTGGAGAGGGCCGGGTCGTTCGACTGTTCCAGAAGTTTCTGATATTCATCGCTGCCTTTCTTCAGGTCGTCGCGCATGTTTTTATCGTCAGTGTCGAGTTGCGCCTTGCGATCGTTGAGCGCGATCTGCGCCTGTTTGGTTTTCCAATAGCCGTCGAACAGCTTGCGCAAATCCACGGTGCCGATTTTGGTCTGCGACAGCGCGGGAACGCTCAGGCAAGCCAGCAACGAAACGGTCAAAATTGTTGTGCGTAATAATTTCATGGGAATATAAAAGCAAATTCCCCGGATGACGCCAACTGAAAACTGGCGCCGGCGAAGTCAGGGCAGTTGCAACAAATAGAATTCCTGCGGCGCGTTGGTTGGCGCGATGTTGGTGAAGATGAAATTGCCTTCGCTGTCAAATTGATTGGTCGCAATGTACGTCCAGTCGGTCAGCGGCGTCAGCAGATTGGACGATATCAGCACATAATAGGTGCCGTCGCTCAAGCCGCCCGTGCCGCTCAATATAAAACTGCCACTGACGCCGCTTCCGGCGATGATGTTCCCGAAACTCGGCGATATGAAACTCGGCGGTATATCCGTCACCGTCAAGACCGCATTGGAGCTGGTCACGCTGCCAATGGCGTTTGTAATGACGACGGTGTAGCCGGCCGCGTCGGCAGCCTGCACATCGGTCAGGGTCAGTGTAGCCGTCGCCGAGCCGGACACGTTCCCGCCGTCCACGAGATTGGTCCCGTCCTTTTGCCATTGATAAACCAGCGTTGGGGCGCCCAGAGCGGTCACGGTGAAGGTGACCGTTGTATTGGTTAAAACTGTTTGGCTGGCCGGCTGCATGACGATGTATGGAGAACCGTCATTCTCAAGTGCCAGACTGTGCTGGAAACCTGTGGCGATGGCCACGACGTTGGTTAAACCTGCGGGTACATTGGTCTGGCCTGAGGAATCATCTCCCCACGCCACCACTGTTCCGTTGGTCGTGAGCACCAGACTGTGATAGCCACCACCGGCTATCGCCACCACATTGCTCAATCCGGCAGGCACAATGGCTTGTCCGAAATCAATCCCATCGCCCGGATTATTTATTTGTCCTGCACCCCAGGCCACCACCGTGCCGTTGGCCGTGAGCGCCAGACTGTGATAGCCACCGCCAGCTATCGCCACCACATTGCTCAATCCGGCAGGCACAATGGCTTGTCCGAAATCAACCCCATCGCTCGGATTATTTGTTTGTCCTGCACCCCAGGCCACCACCGTGCCGTTGGCCGTGAGCGCCAGACTGTGATAGCCACCGCCAGCTATCGCCACCACATTGCTCAATCCGGCAGGCACAATGGCTTGTCCGAAATCAATCCCATCGCTCGGATTATTTGTTTGTCCTGCACCCCACGCCACCACCGTGCCGTTGGCCGTGAGCGCCAGACTGTGAAAGAAACCTCCGGCAATCGCCACTACATTGCTCAATCCGGCAGGCACAATGGCTTGTCCGAAATCAACCTCATCGCTCGGATTATTTGTTTGTCCTGCGCCCCAGGCTACCGCCGTACCGTTGGCCGTGAGCGCCAGACTGTGATAGCCACCACCGGCAATCGCCACTACATTGCTCAATCCGGCAGGCACAATGGCTTGTCCGAAATCAATCCCATCACTCGGATTATTTATTTGTCCTGCACCCCAAGCCACAACGGTCCCGTTAGTTTGCAGCACCAGACTGTGAAAGCCACCACCGGCAATAGCCATAGCATTGGTCGAAGCTACGGACACATTGGTCTGACCATAGGTATTGTCACCCCATGCGACAACCATCAACTGTATCACCGTCAGAGCCGCATTGGAACTGGTTACCGACCCGAAGGCGTTTGTGACGATGACCGTGTAGTTGGCGCCGCTATCGTTCGTCTGCACATTGCTGATGGTCAGCGTATAGGTGGTCGAGCCGCTGATGATGTCTCCATCGACCAGATTTGCACCGTCCACCAGGCTTGTCCCGTTGAGTTGCCACTGGTAGCTCAACGGCGCCGCCCCCGAAGCCGTGACCGTAAAGGTGGCAGTGGAACCTACCGACAATACCTGATCCGCCGGAGTTGGCTGCATGGTGATGACCGGCGCCAACGTCACAGTCAGGGTGACGTTGGTACTGGACACCGAGCCGGCAAGATTCGTAACGGTGACTGAAAATTGACTGCCACTGTCATTGGTCTGGACGTTTCGGATGGTCAACTGGTTGGTGTTTGCGCCATTGATCCGCCCTCCGTTCACCAGAATGTTCGTTCCGTTTTGGAACCATTGATAAGAGAGCGGCTGGGTTCCGGACACACCCACGCTGAACGACGCGTCCGCACCCACTCCCACCTTCTGGCTCGACGGCTGGTTCGTCATCGCCAACTGCGCCACTGTCAAGACGGCGGTGGAACTGATCACTGAGCCGGCAACATTAGTGATGATCACCGTGTAGTTCCCGTCCTCGTTTGTCTGGGCGAAGCTGACGGTCAGGTTGGTGGTGATGGAGCCGCTGATTTGACTTCCGTCCACATTGGTCCCGTCCAGCAGGTTCGTCCCGTTAAGCTGCCATTGGTAACTCAGCGGAGCGGTCCCGGAGGCGGTCACGGTGAAAGTCGCATTCGATCCTGTTCGCAATGTCTGGTTCTGCGGTTGCACAACAATCGCCGGCGCAACATTCGTCACCGTCAGCAGGGCATTGGAACTGGTCACCAATTCAAACGCGTTTGTGACAACGACCGAGTAGCTGTTGCCGTTTTCATTGGTTTGCAGATTGCTGATGGTCAGGTTAGTGGTGGTGGAACCGCTGACCTGGCTTCCATCCCCACTCGTTCCATCCGTCAGATTGACCCCGCCCACCTGCCATTGGTAATGCAAAGGCGTGATGCCGACGGCAGTGACGGTAAAAGTGGCGGCCAATCCCACTCCCGCCGACTGGTTGGTGGGTTGCGTTATGATTACCGGCGATGACGCCACAATCACAGCGGCAACGGAACTGGTGACCGACCCGCCGAAATTGGTGACGATCACTGTGTAATCGCCGCTGTTGTTGGTCTGCGCATTGAGGAGGGTCAGGATGTTTGTGGTAGCGCCACGAGTGATGACTTTTTGCCCGTTCAACGTGTTTGTCCCGTTCACCAAGTTCGTCCCGTTCATCTGCCACTGATAATGCAAGGGCGCCGTGCCGGTGGCTATGACAGTATTGGTCACGTTTGCCCCCACCACGACCGTCTGGCTCGTTGGTTGGCTCGTGATCGACGGCAGTATGTTCGTCACCGTCACATATGCGTTGGAACTGGTGACCGAGCCGGCGATATTGGTGACAACGACCGTGTAGTCACCGCTGTTGGTGGTCTGTGCGTTACTGATGACCAGCACATTGGTGGTCGCGCCGATGATGTGGCCGTTTACATTCGCCACATTTGTACCGTTCAACTTCCACTGGTAATGCAACGGCATCGTCCCCAAAGCCGTAACCGTCAAAGTTGCCGTGCTCCCTACCGCCAGCGACTGGTTCGTTGGCGTTGGTTGTACCGTGATCTCCGGCGATGCAACCACCGTCAGGGTGGCGACGGAACTGGTGACCGCGCCGGCGATGTTGGTGACGACGACCGTGTAGTCACCGCTGTTGGTCAACTGTACTTTGCTGAGGGTCAGCATATTACTCGTCACGCCGGTGATTCGACCGGATAGCTTTGCCAGATTCGTCCCGAACAACTGCCATTGATAATGCAAGGGTGGCGTCCCGTTGGTCGCGGTGACAGCAAAAATCACAGTCGTTCCCACGCCGTTTGTCTGGCTTATCGGCTGCGTGATTCCCGGAGGAACGTTCGTTACCGTCACGGTGGCCACGGAACTGGTGACCGAGCCGTCAACGTTGGTAATGACAACTGTGTAATTGCCGCTATTGGTGGTCTGCGCATTGCCGATGATCAGCAGATTGGTGGTTGCGCCGAAGATGTGGTCATTTACATTCGCCACTTTCGTACCGTTCAACTTCCACTGGTAATGCAACGGCACCGCTCCGACAGCCGTAACGGCCAAAGCTGCCGTTGCCCCCGCCGCCAGCGACTGATTCGTGGGCGTTGGTTGCAACAGGAGGAACGGCGTGGCTTGGACGCTAAGGCTGGCATTGGTGGCCGCCGATCCCCCATAAATCTTGTTGGTAACGATAACCGTATATGTCCCGGCGTTGGTCAGTTGAACATTGCTGATGGTCAACACATTGCTGGTTGCGCCGCTGGTGATAGCTCTTACTCCATTGACCTGATTCGTTTTGTTCACCAGGTTCGTTCCGTTCAACTGCCATTGGTAACTCAACGGCGCCGAACCGGTGGCGATGGCCGTCAGAGTCACCGTCGTTCCCACGCCGTTTGTCTGGCTGGCCGGTTGTGCCGCAACCGTCGGCGGAATGTTGGTCACCGTCAAGAGGGCCCAAACACTGGTCACCGCTCCCCCGTAATTTGTAACGACGACGTAATAGAAACCGTTGTTGTTGGTCTGCACATTGCTCAGGATCAGGGTGTCGTTGGTTGAGCCGCTGGTAATTACACTTGCCCCGCTCAACAAGTTCGTTCCATTCACCAGGTTCGTCCCGTCTTTCTGCCATTGGTAAAAGTAAGGCTCCGGCCCGGTCACGTTCCCGTAAACGCTGAAGGTCACGCTCGAACCCACCTCGACTGTCTGGTCTCCCGGTTGGCTGGTGATCGCCGGTGGCCCGGGTGTCAAAATTATTTTGGTCAAAAAGGCGTCGTTGGTGCCGTTACGAAAGGTTTGTGGGGCGTTGAACGTCGGGAAGTTGGTCGAGAGTGTCTGGCCGACGACATAGGCGTCGCCACTTGCGTCCACCGCGATGCCATAACCAAAATCGTTTTCCTTGCCGCCAAGGTAGCCTGAATAGAGCAGGGCGCTGGCGTCGCTGGTAAACGCAATGACGAACACGTCACTCTTGCCGGAGCCGCTCTTGCCGGAATTGGTCCTGCTCATGAGGCCCGGGACGTTATAAATCGGGAAATTGGTCGAGGAAGCTGAACCCGTCACAAACACATCGTTACCGGCCGGGTCCACCGCCACGCCGTTGCCCACGTCCCTGCCCTTGCCGCCGAAGACCGCCGACCAGGCAATGCCTGCTGACGTCCCAATCCCATTGGTGATCTTGGTCAGGAAAACGTTGGTGGCCAGGACACTGAGCGTGGTGTTGGTGGCCACGAACGAGTGGAGCGCGGCTATGTTCGTGACGGTGTTCGGGAAATTCGTCGAAATGGTCCACCCCGTCACGTAGGCGGCGCCGTTGTTGTCAACGGCGATGCCATTAGCCTCGTCGTTGTTCGTGCTGCCCAAGAGGGTCGAATACACCAACACCAGGTTGGTGCCGATGGAATCGAATTTGGCGACAAAAGCGTCGAACGCGATATTTTTGTTCGTCGAACCGTTCAGCAAATGACCGTCAACCATTCTGCCGCCGATCAATTGCTGCACGTAATTGGTGGTTGGAAAATTCGTTGAGGCGGTGAAGCCGGTCACATAGACAAATCCATTGGTGTCCACGGCGATGCCTTTGCCCACATCGTAATTGGTGCCGCCGAAATAGGTGGAATAGACCAACGATCCGCCGTTGGAGGCGATCTCCGTCACGAACGCATTGGCGTTGTAGTAAAAAGAATTGGTGCATTGCAACTGTCTGAACCTGGCATTGGTCGTGGTCGGGAAATTGGTCGAATAGGTAAAACCGGTTACAAAAGCGTGGCCGGACGTGTCCACGGCAACGCCATACGCGGCATCCGCGCCGGAACCTCCCAGATAGGTCGAATAAACCAGGTTGGAACCGCTGGCATCCAGTTCCGCCACGAAGGCGTCAGACGGATAAAGTTTGACGTTCGGGTCGAATACGCCGCTGATGTTCGTGTGGCCGGGGATGGCATTTGTGGTCGGGAAATTCGTCGCGTCCGTATAGCCGGCCACATAGGCATTTCCGGCGTTGTCCACGGCAATGCTATAGGCTGCGTTATCCCCGTTGCCGCCCAGATAAGTCAGGTAATAGACCGTAGCGCTGGTGGCGGTTATGTCGAGCTTGGTCACAAACGCATCGCCGGCATATTTGCCGCCATTGTAATTTGTCTGAAAAGCTCCATAAGTGGAAAAAGCCGGTCCGAGGGGCCACCCGTTGGTATAAAACTTTGGGGAAAACGTTTCCCCCGCGACATAAATAAACCCGTTGGTGTCCAAGGCCACCGCCCAGGCCGTGTCGCCCGCTGTGCCGCCGAAGTAGGTCGAAAACTCCAAAACCGGGTCAATAATCAGCAATTGGCCATGATCGTATTGGCCGACACCGAAGGCCACCGTGTGTGCGTCCACCAACCGATAACCACCGGCTATCTCCTTCCGCTGGCCGCCGATTGTTTGGTAAATCACCGGTTTAGCCTGGCGGATTTCACCCCCGGCCAGGCTCAAAATCATTTCGCCCTGCGGGTTGATTGAAATTTTCTCCGTGCCGTCGAAGTGGAACGCAATGACATCAGGGCTCGCGCCTGGCGCGATGGTGAAATCGTACTCCAGTTGCCGCTGGTTGCCGTAGTAAACCAGATTGATCCCGGGATAAAGCTCCCCGACGCGGACCTTGGCGAACATGCCCACACCCCGGCGCCATTGCGCCGGATCGTTCCCGGTGAGGTAATTGACTTTGCCGGGCAATTCGGCGTCACCGCAAATTTGCGCCTGGGGGTTGGCGCCAACCAATTGCATCCTCACGGCCGCGGATTCGGCGTCAGTTTTGCGAAGTGCAATTTGAGCTCCGGCCGCCGAAACCAGGAATTGGTAATCATGGCCGCGGGCGACGAACTGCGCCGGGCCGCCGGCCTGGCCCTGGCTGGCTTCAAAATAAAGCGGCAGGCTGGCCGGCACGGCGACGGGCTGCGCCGCCCGGGCCGGCAGCGCCAGCAGACCCAGAGCAAGCCCGTTGAGCACCGCCGACCGAATAATTTTTGCAAAACGAATCATTTTAAAATGGACGCGAAAAGCCAACGCCGAATTGGAACCGGCCGGAGGCACCGTTGTACTGATCGTGATGGATGGGGATGCCATATTCAAGCCGCAACGGGCCGAGTTTGGGGATGTTGATGTGCAAACCCAGGCCCCAGTCGTCATCCCAATTATTTCCGGAAGTTGAATAGGAATTTTCATAGACGGCGCCGACATCGTAGAACATCGCGAAACGCACGCCGGGACCGTTGTCCTTTTCAAAAATGGGGAGGGTGTATTCCAGCGAGCCGAACCAGAAAGTGTCGCCGCCGATCGGTTCATTCGGTATGCCGGCCGGATTGCCGTGGTAAAAATTTGGATCACGCGGTGCGATGTTGCGGAATATAAAACCGCGCAGCGAATAAAGGCCGCCAAGATAATAACGGTCGTAAAACGGCACGTCGCCGCCGCTTACACCGTCCGCGACCCCGGCGCGCCCGACCGCCTCCAGCACGTGGCCTTTGAAAAGGCCGGGAAAATACCAGGCGGTCCTCAGTTCCAGCTTGTAATACGAGGTGTCGCCAATGCTGAATTCCGGGTCAATCTCCGTTCGCTGGCCGTGATTGGGCAGTTGCGTGCTGTTGCGCGTGTCGTAGGCCAGAGTGACACCGAAACGGCTGTACACATGATCCCCGGTTTGATCGAGGATGGCTTGCGGTGTGTTGGGAGGAATCGGAGGCAATGGGGGGGCCCCGCTTTCCATCCATGATAGGGGCTGACCAGGTTGATGCCCACGTCTTCGAGCGTATAGCTGACGCTGCCGATTAAAAAGTCGCTCCACAACGCGCGGGTCAGGCTCAAGCGCACGCCGGTGCGGGTTTCGTCGTAAATATTGTTCGGACTCTCGAAGTTCAATTGATGCCGGTAAAGGTCCACCCCCAGCGCCAGCTTGCGGTTTAAAAACCAGGGTTCGACAAATGAAAGTTCATAGTCCTGGCGCTCGGTGCCCAACTGGACGAACAGGCGGAGTTTCTGGCCGCCACCGGTGAACGTGGGCGGGTGGAACAGGTCAAAATTACCCTGCGAGATTTCGGCGTAACCGACCAGCGCGTCCACCGAACTGAAGCCCGCGCCGAGCATGAGGTTGCCGGTGTTTTGTTCCTCCACGTTTACAATCAAATCCTTGCGCCCGGCTATCGGCGGATCGGTCGCCTCCGGCCGCATGTCCACCTTTTCGAAATACTGCAGGCCTTCGAGGCGCTGCTTGCTGATTTTGACCCGCACCATGTCAAACACCTCCCCCGGCGCAATGGCCAGTTCGCGGCGGATGACCTTGTCCTTGGTCTTGTTGTTGCCGCGGATGTCAATTCTTTCAACGTGGGACTTCTGCCCCTCCTTGATTTGAAATTCCAGGTCCATCGTGCCCGTGTCCACGTTCGGAATGTACCCGGCGCGCAGCGTCGGCCCCCGCTCCACGTCAATATAACCCTTGCTCCCGTAAAAATCCTCGATGGCCTGCGTGTCCTTGTTCAGGCCGTCGGGCGTGAAAACGTTGCCGGTGTCCATCTCCAGGCCGTGCGGACCGAGCTTGGCCTTGGAATGCTCAAAATTGTGGACCGCCTGCAGGCCATGATGAATTTCCTCCACACTAAAAAGTTTGTTGCCCGTGAAGGTGACCGAGCCGACCTTGTATTGCCGTCCTTCATAAAGGTAAAAACGAATCACCATCGTGTTGGTCGTCGGGCGGTCGAACTTCACGTCCTTGATTTCAAAATCCAGATAGCCGTGATTGTGGTAAAAGTCGGTAAGCGATTCGCGGTCATCCTCGAATTCGTCCTCCTTGAACACGCCGTTGCCGGTCAGCCAGGACCACATCCAGTGCCGCTTGGTCTTGAGTTCTCCGCGCAGCGCCTTTTGCGAGAACGCCGCCGCCCCGATGAACTGAATCCGGTCGATCTTGATTTTAACCGCTTCGGCGATTTCAAAGGTGACGGTGCCGCGGCCGGCATTTTCGTCAATGTTCAGCACATATTTCACCTGCGTGCCGGCCCGGCCGTATTTTTCGTAAAGCTTCCGGATTTCCTGGGTGTCGGTGAACAATTTCTGCTCATCGAGCGGCTGGCCGGTTTTCACGGTGATTTTTTTCCGGATTTTGGAGGTGCTGACTTTTTTGTTGCCCTCAATCTTGATGTCTGTCACCCGCGGCCGCGCCTGCACGTGATAGGTCAATACCACGCCGCCATCGTTCGCCTGGTCCGCCGTCACGCGGATGTTGTAAAACTGTCCGGTGGTATAGAGCGTCTGGATGTCATCCTGGGTGGCGGAGGGAAAATAAATGTCGCCCGCCTTGAGCCGGATGTTGGAACGGACGAATTGTTCGCTGACCGACGCCGGGCCGATGAATTTCACGTCCACGCGGTCAATTTTCGGGCCGGCCGGTTGCGCCCACACGGCTGACGCGCCGCCGAGCAACAGCCAGATGCCGAACAGGCGGAAAAATAATTTCATCGTCTATTGGTCCACCGGCACGTCTTCGTCGCTGACTTTGGCTGCGCTTTCAAAACGAGTGTACTGTTTCAAAAAAGTTAAGTTTACATCGCCCGTGGGGCCGTTGCGCTGTTTCGCAATCAACAGATTAATCGGCAGGCCGTCCGGCTCTTCCACCGCGGCGCCATCTTCATCTTCGCCGGCGTTCGGCTTGTACAGCAGGCCCACCACGTCGGCGTCCTGTTCAATCGCGCCCGATTCGCGCAAATCGGACAACCGCGGCTTGCGGCTCTTGTCCCGCTCCAATTCGCGGTTCAACTGGCTGAGCACCAGCATCGGCACCTTCAATTCCTTCGCCAGCGCCTTGATGCCGCTGGAAATGTCCGAAATTTCCTGCTGCCGGTTTTCCTGTGCCCGGCGCGCAGTAGAATGCAGCAACTGCAAATAATCAACCACAAAAAGCTTCACCCCGTGCTGCTGCGCCAGCCGCCGCGCCCGCGCCCGCAGTTGCAAAATCGAAAGCCCCGCCGAATCATCAATAAACAACGGCGCGCCCGCCAGCCGGCCCGCCGCGCTGGTCAGCTTCGGAAAATCCGACTCGCTCATGAAACCTTCGCGGATGCTGCGCAGATTCACCCGCGCGAGCGAACACATCATGCGCAACACCAGCGCCTCCGCGCTCATCTCCAGGCTGAACACGGCCACCGGCAGCTTTTGCTCCAGCACCACGTGCTCCGCGATGTTCATCGCCAGCGACGTCTTGCCCATGCTCGGGCGCGCGGCGATGACGATCATTTCACTCCCGTGCAAACCGTCCGTGATCCGGTCCAGGTCCGTGAAGCCCGTGGCCAGGCCGTTCAACACGCCTTTGCGGCTGAAATAATTTTCAATCGTCCCGATGGCCTTGCCCACCAGTTCCTTGGTGGAGAGCACGCTGCTTTGCGCGCGCGATTCGCTGATGCGCAGAATGTCGCGCTCCACCTCGTCCATCAGCGCATCCACCTCACCCTCGTAATCATAGACGCGCCCGACGACGTCCGTGCAGGTGGAAATCATTTTCCGTAGCAGGTATTTTTCGAGGACTTTTTCTAAATACCAGGAGAGGTTCGCCGCGCTAGGAACGACATCCTGCAATTGCGCGAGGTAGGCAATGCCGCCAACCTGATCCAAAAGCTGCTTGTCCTTGAGGCGCTGTTGAACGGTGATAATGTCAATGGGCATCCGGGCGTCGTACATCTCGAACAGTTCGGCCTGGATGGTCTGGTGCCGCAAGTCGTAGTGGACTTCCGGCCCGATGCCCTTCAGCTTTTCGATGACTTCACCGACGCACTCGTTCGGAGAGAGCAACTGGCAACCGAGCACTCCCTGCTCCATGTCCAAAGCATGCGGCGGCAACCGGTCAACCGTGGGGCGAGCGTCCTCGCGAGCCGTTTTTTGTCTGCGTGCCTTTTTTAAATCGGCCGCTGCCCCGGCGGTGTCGGAAACGGAATCAATCATCCCGCACTAGCTACCAAAAATACAAAACGAATCCAATGGGGAAACAAAAGATAATATCACCAACTATCTGTGAAAAAACTACCGTTTTGATGTGAATAACCAACTTTTGCGGTTGATCTTGACCTTTGCTTTACAAATCACCATTTCTCCGGCGTTGAATAATCACTTTCGTCATCAACTGGTACTTGCTTTCCCTGCGCGTCGGTTTTTTTGGCCGAGGCAATGACGGACAGACAGCCTTGTAACATTGTTTGACAAGCATAAACACCGTCTTCCCAGCAAAGTGATCCATGTTTGACCCTTTTCGGCTCACCAATTCACAGCACACACAATGAACAACCGAGTCTAAAGCTAGGCTTTTAACCTTTGTGGCGAGAATCCCGTCAAACTCAACATATTGCAAGTTCATCGCCTTTTTCTCTGCGACAATGGCTGTAAACAGGTTAGCTAAAGACTTATTTTCAATTCCGTCTTCAACCAAGCAAACGCATCGGCAAAGTTTTGAAACCAATATTTTGAAATCCGTGTCAGGGATTGCGCCGATTCTTGTTTCAAGATAGTTAGTCATGCGAAAAGGAAACATTACGATTCAATCGGCAGCAAGAGAAAGTTGTTTTCGTTCTTCACAGAGTTGTTCGCTGGGAAAATAATTGGCCGGAAAAATTGACTCGCTAATAACTGCAATTAGACTCTGCATCGTTGCAAACATGAATCGCAAACCATCATTGCTCGTTGTTTTCCTGACGGTCTTCATTGACCTCATCGGATTCGGCATCGTCGTGCCGCTGGTGCCGATCTTCAGCCGCCATTACGGCGCGAGCGGCTGGGTCATCGGCGCCATCATCGCCTCGTTCTCCGCCATGCAATTCGTCTTCTCGCCGATTTGGGGACGGCTTTCCGATCGGCATGGCCGCCGGCCGATTTTGCTCATCAGCACCGCCGGCGCGGCATTGTCGTATGTCTTGTTTGCCGTCGGGTCGGGTTTGGAAAATCATACCACCGCGCTTTGGGTGATGCTCGTCTCCCGCATCTTCGCCGGCATCTGCGGCGGCAACATCACCGTCGCCCAGGCCTACATCGCCGACATCACGCCGCCGGAAAACCGATCCAAGCGGATGGGACTCATCGGCATGGCGTTCGGACTGGGATTCATTTTCGGTCCGGCGCTCAGCGGCATTGCCCTGCATTTCTTCGGCGCCACCGGTCCCGGCTGGACAGCGGCCGCACTTTGCGCGGCGAATTTTCTCCTCGCATTTGCGATTCTCGCCGAAAGTCGCAAACCGGATTCCAGTCCGGTGGCCCGGCGCCCGCGATTGAATCAATGGGGCCACACGCTCGCCCAGCCGAACATTGGTTTGTTGATCTTGATTTTTTTTCTGGCGACGTTTGCCTTCAGTTGTTTTGAAAGCACCCTGCCGCTGCTGGTCAGCGACAATTTCAACCTCGGCATCGCCGTGGACGAAACCAAACCCGCGACGACAGTCATCTCCCTGTTTGTCTTTTGCGGAATTATCGGAGCATTTATTCAAGGTGGAGCCATTGGACGGCTGGTCAAAATGTTCGGCGAACCCAGATTGATTGCCTTGAGCCTGTTCCTGACCGGCATCAGCCTGATCCTCCTGCCGTTCATCAAAGGTGACGGCCAGCTCAAGTGGCTGGCCGTCCTGCATGCGACCGACTGGCCGTGGATTAAAATGCTGCTGGCGCTGGCGCTGCTGGCGGTGGGTTCCGCCCTGACGCGCCCGCCGCTTTTCGGATTGTTGTCCAACCTCGCGCCCGCGAACGAACAGGGCGCCACCATCGGTGTGGCCCAAAGCGCCGGAGCCATGGCGCGTATTCTCGGCCCGCTGTTCGCCGCGACCCTTTACCTGCGCATCGCACCGCTGCCTTATGTCTTCTGTGGCGGACTGGCTATTCTGGCCGCCCTGCTGACGTGGCAGTTTCTTTGCCGGAAAAATTCTTCACCGGCGGTTGTTCCTGGAATTCAACCGCAATAAATTGGATCGGTGGGGCGAGACTCCGTCGAGCCCAAATTGGTTTCATTCAGGGATCGAGAGACTCTCGCCCCACCGTTTTATCGCAGGAACATTTCCGCCGCCGAATCCGCAAAACGCAATCCCTGCGGTGTGAGTTGAAATCGGTTTGCGTCGCGTGAAGCCCAGCCGCGTTCCACCAGTTGGTTCATTTCCGCCGACCATTCGTCGCGCAAATCAAAATCGGTCGCGCGCCGGAATTCCGCAAACGGCCAGCCCGCGTTCATCCGCAAACCGAACGCGGCGGTTTCGCCCGCGCGTTTCAACGGCGGCAGTTCCTCGCGGGATTCAATGGCCGGCTTTCCCTTTTCCAGTTGTTCGCAGTAAAGTTGCGTGTTCGACCAGTTCTTCGTCCGCACGCCGCGCACGTAACTCGTCGCGCTGGGACCCAGCCCGTAAAACGAACCGCCGCGCCAGTAATTCACGTTGTGGCGGCAAGCGAAAGCGGGGATGGAGCGCCGGCCTCCGGCCCGGCGTCGGTCGGAACTTGCAAATCGTGCCGTGCCGGAGGCCGGCGTTCCGGTGTCGCGCGCGAAGTTCGCCACTTCATATTGCCGGAAACCGGCGGCGGTTGCGCGTTCCACCAGTTCCTCATACATCGCGCAGGCCAGGTCCTCGTCCACGTCAAATTCACCGGCCTGCAGTTGCGCGAACAGCGGCGTATCGTCTTCGTAAAAGACTTCGTAGGTGGACAAATGCTCGCTGCCGAGCGCCAGCGCCTCGGCCAGGGTCGCACGCCAGATTTCCAGGGTCTGGCCGGGGATGGCGAACATCAGGTCGAGATTCAAATTGTCAAAACCGGCCCGGCGCAGGATGTCGAACGACTGGAAGACCATTTCGCGGGTGTGGATGCGACCCAGACGTTCGAGCAATGGTTCGTCGAGTGACTGCACGCCCATGGAGATGCGGTTCACCCCGAAGTCGCGGAGCCGTCTCGCCTTGTCGGGCGAAACGGTGGCGGGATTGCATTCAACCGTGAATTCCTCCGCGCCCAGCAGATTCAACCGCTCCAGGGCGCGGAGAATTTGCTCCCACTGGCGCAAGTTGAGCAGCGATGGCGTGCCGCCGCCAAAAAAAATCGTGCGGGGTTGAAGATCGTGCGCCACAAGTTCCAGCTCGCGGATGAGCGCGGCGACGTAGCGGTTGATGAGGTCGCCGCTGGACGGCTCGGAATAAAAGGCGCAATACGCGCATTTCTGCGCGCAGAACGGGACGTGAATATAAAGGCTTTCGACGGTGGTCGCCACGGAACCGGCCATGAAGAAATTATATCTGCTTCGTTCATGGCTGGCGAACGAAAATCTCCCGCTGGGCGGGATTTGCCCGGATGAGACCCGGCGTTACACCGGATTCACGCGCTGGACATTTTGGGCTTTAAGCCCTTTGTCGCTGGGGACAACATCGAAGGAAACTTCGTCTCCTTCATTCAAGGTTTTGAACCCCGCACCCGTGATGGACGTGTGATGCACGAAAACGTCCTGCCCGGAATCCTGGGCGATAAAGCCAAACCCTTTTTTGTTGTCGAACCACTTGACTTTGCCACTGGCCATAATTAACTCCTGACTTTTCGAGGCCCGCCCCAAAGCAAAAATGACACGACCGAAATTCAGTCGTGCCAAAATATTACTTTTCAAAAACGCTCATGCCTCATCAATTAGGGGGCCATCCTAAATACCTGTCTTGTCAAAGTCAAGCGCTAGTTTCTGGCGGGTTACAAACAGGTTGCGCACAGGTTACAGACATCACCCGCCGCGTCCCTACACCTGTAACGCCTGGTTCAAAAGTTGCGGCAGATAATTCGCAATGGTGGCCTCGCCGACCACCAGCGTCGCGCCGGCTTTTTGCGCGGCGGCCTGCAATTCCGCCGCCTGTTCGCCGGCAAACGCAATAATGGGAATGTGTTGGGTGGCGGCATCCGCCTTCAACGCCGCAATGGCGCGGCAAACGTCATCGCGCTTCGATTCCAGGTCCACGACCGCCAGCATCGGGCCTTCGCTTTGCGCGCAACGCAGGAGCGCCGGCAGATCGTTGACGGCCTGAACGCGATAATTCAGGTCTTGCAGCCGGTTCACCAACTGGCTGCCCGGCAGCAATTTTTCGTAGAAAACGAGCGCGAGCGGTTGCGTCATGTTCTGAGGATAATGGGAAATGGGAAAAATGCAAAACCGTTTTGGCCGGCCGGGGCTTACAGTTTTTTTACAAACCTTTGACCCGCCCATGACAACTCCCGGAAATAATCGGGCAGGGTGAAGGCATGAACAAAACACTGTTTGCCCTTGGTCTGGCGACGGGTCTGGCCGTCCACCTGTCCGCCGGAGAAACCCTGCATCTGAACCTCGTCCCCGACCGCGATGTCCTGTTGAAAGGCCCGCCGCAGGAGGTTGTCGTAAAAATTGACCTCTCTGCCATCGCCGACCGGCAGCGGCACCGGCGCACTCCGCTCAACCTGGCCGTTGTCCTGGACAAGTCCGGTTCCATGACCGGCGCGAAGCTGGAGAAAACGAAACAGGCCGCCATGCAACTGGTGGATCGTCTCGCCCCCAACGACGTTTTTTCCCTGGTCATTTTCAGTGACGAAGCGCGGGTGCTGGTCCCGGCGCAGCAGGTTGAAGACAAGGAGGCGCTCAAGGAAAAAATTGAAGGCATCGAAGCCGGCGGCAGCACGGCGCTCTATGCCGGCGTCAAAACCGGCGCCCGGCAGCTCCAGGAATACTTTTCCAGCAAACGCATCAATCGCGTCATCCTCCTTTCCGATGGTCTCGCCAACGTCGGCCCCAGTTCGCCCCACGCCTTGCGGCAGCTCGGACGCCAGTTGGCGGAATCGGGCGTTTCGGTGACCACGATTGGCGTTGGCGACGATTACAACGAGGATTTGATGGCCGGCCTGGCGGAGGCCAGCGATGCCAATTATTATTATGTCCAGGACACGGAAAAATTGCCGGAAATTTTTGCGAAGGAACTGGGTGAATTGCTCACGGTCGCCGCGCGCGAAATCCGCATCGAAATCACCTGTCCGGACGGGGTGAAGCCGCTGGGCTTCATCGGTCGCAGCGAGAAGTTTGAAAACCAGAAGGCGTCGGTGAATTTGAGCCAGTTTACGCTGGGACAGGGCCGTTATCTGTTCCTGCGTTGCTTGGTGAGCCGGCCTGAACCCGAAGTCGCACGCGTCAAGGTCAGCTACACGGACGAACTCGACAACGGCAGCGAACAATCCACGAGTGCCGTGGCAAAAATCCGGTTCACCGACGACGAGGCGGTCGCCGACCGATCCATCAATTCCGCCGTTAATGCGGAAAAAGTGCTGATGCTTACCGCCGAGGCCAAGGACAAGGCGATTTCCCAGGCGGATGCGGGAAATTTAAAACAGGCTGCCGCAACACTGGCGGCGCAGAATAGGATGCTCAATGAGGCATACGCCAATGCGCCTGCTGAAGTTCAAGTTCAAATCCGGTCAGAAACCAACAATCTGGACGACTTCAGCGGCCAGCTTGTGAACGGTCAATATGATGGCGCTTCCCGCAAAACCATCCAGTCGCAATCCTACAACACCCGCAACTCAAAATGATGTAGCGTCGGCGCTGTGCGCCGATCTATTCGAGCCGCCGGCTCGACACTACATCAGTCAAAATGAATCCATTAACCATGCCAAACATCATGAAAACACGACTCCTGCTTGCCATCGCGCTAATCGCGCTCCCGCTGGCGCCCGCCTTCGCCGAACCGCAAATCAACGTGTCCGGCTCCGCCGAGGTCAAGGTCGCGCCGGACGAAATCCGTCTCAGCGTCGGGGTGGAGACGCGGGATGAAACTCTCGACGCGGCCCGGCAACAGAACGACGAGCGGATTGCCCGGGCACTCGCCTTTCTCAAGGCCGGCGGCGTGAAGGAGAAGGACGTGCAAACAGATTTCATCAGCGTTGAGCCGGATTACAATTACAATTCGTCCCATGTCAAACCGGTGGCCTATATTGTCCGGAAATCCATCGAAATCCGGGTGACCACCATCACCAATTTCGAAAGCATCGTAACGGGCCTCCTGACCAATGGCGTGAACTACATTCATGGCATTGATTTCCGGACTTCGCAGTTGCGGAAATATCGCGACCAGGCCCGTGAACTGGCGATCAAAGCCGCAAAGGAAAAAGCCGACGCCATGGCCTCGGCGTTGGGTGTGAAGCGCGGAAAGGTCTATAACATCAATGTGAACGACTGGAGCGGCGGCTGGGGCGGATATCAGAACCGTTGGGGAACGCAATGGGGAGGATTCAACGGCCAGAACAACATCCAAAATCTCGGCGCCTTGTCGGACCAGGCCGGCGCGGACAACGCCGCGGAAACATTCTCCGTCGGTGAGATCAGCGTGTCCGCCACCGTCAACGTGTCGTTTTTGATCGAGTGAAATGGCCCTGGGTGGCGGGTTCTGGGAGCGCCGGCGTCTCGCCGGCAAATTAGATCAGTTCGTTTTCGGCCAGAGCCGGCGGGACGCCGGCGCTCCCAGGAAGGTTGGTGTTGCAGGCCAGAATGAGCTTGGTTATGAACGCGGACTTGGGATATTTCCCAAAACGAGCCAATGAAAAAAATCGCGCTGGTTTTTGCGCTGGCGGTCCTGCTGCCGAGCCTGGTGCTCGCGTGGCTGGCCGTGCGCTCGCTGCGCGACCAGCAGTTCCTGCTCGAACGCCAGCAGTCGCTGCTCTGCCAGCACGTGACCGATACGCTCGCACAGAATATTTCCGTTTACCTGGCGCAGCAGCAGCAGGCGTTCGGTGCGCAGGTCGAAGACCTCGCTGCCGGCAAGGACGCCCGCGCCGTGGCCGCTCAATTCGACAGCGAACTGCGCTCACGCTGGCCCCTGGCCGAAATCGGCTTTTGCGTCACGTTGACGGGAAGAATCCTTTCGCCATCGCCCAACGCGCGCACCGAGGCGCGAACGTTCTACACGGACAACAGCGATTTTCTTGGAAACCGTGTGGCGGCTGAGGTCTATCAAAGTGCAAACGCCGGAATTAACAATCTGGACAACAACGGTACTTTGAACTTCGCTCGCAACACGGCCAACCAGCCGGTTTCAATCGGTGGTTTGTCAGGCGATGGCACGAGCCAGAAGCAAGCGCAGCCAACGCCGGCAGCCTCCGCTTCTCCGGTTCAGGCCCGGCAGCAGGAAATTGCGCTCGCGGACCGCCCGGCTGCGCCCGGTTCCGCCGCCCAGCCGTCGGAGCGGAAATATGGGGCGGACAATGTTTCCGGCCAACTCGGCGCCGCCAGCCAGTCGTCCGTTCAATCCCTCAATTACAAAGCGGCGCAGACCCGCAAAGTCAGCCCGCAAAGCAGCTATTACCAGCTTGCCGACCGGGACAAGACCGAAACCATCGCTGCCAACGATCAGCAAAACAATTTGTCCAAGGCGATTCCCGCCGAGGCGGAATTCGGCCAGCTCATCGGCAATGGAACGGACGGGATGCTCGCGCGGTTCCTCCAGAACAAACTCCGGCTCATGTTCTGGCACCGGCTCAGCACCGAACCCGACCTGATCTTCGGCGCGCAATTGAACCTGGACCGGGTCGTGGACGGCCTGCGTGATCTCGTCTCCGCCGGCCCGGAATTGAGCGATGAAATCTGCCTGGCGGTCCTCGACGACAACGCCAAGCCTGTGACCCTTTCGCGCGCCGGTTTTCAGGCTGTTTGGAAACGCCCGTTCGTGGCCACCGAAATCGGCGACGCGCTGCCGCACTGGGAAGTGGCCGCATACCTGGTCAATCCCGCGCAGTTCGCCCGGGCCGCCAACACCGCCCGGCTTACGCTCGGCCTGCTCATTGCCGTGCTCGTGCTCGCCATCGGCATGGGAAGCTGGCTCATCGTCCGCAGCCTGAATTCCGAACTCAAGCTGGCGCGGCAAAAAACCGATTTCGTCGGCAACGTCTCGCACGAACTCAAGACCCCGCTCACGTCCATCCGCATGTTCTCGGAATTGCTCGCCGAGGGCCGCGTGGCCGACCCGGCCAAACAGCGGTCCTACCTGGACATCATCACCGCCGAGGCCGCGCGGCTCACCCGGCTCATCAACAACGTGCTCGATTTCTCGCGCATGGAACGCGGCGAAAAGAAATACAACTTCCAGCCCTGCAACCTGGTCGAAGTTGTTCGCGCCGCCGCCCAAACGTTCCGTCCGCATCTGGAGGCCGGCGGATTCAAGTTCGATTGCACGCTGCCGGACGCGCCGATTTCCGTCCATGGCGACGCCGATGCGCTGTCGCAAATCATCGTCAACCTGCTGTCCAACGCCGAAAAATATTCCAACGGCGGGAAGGAAATCACACTGGAGTTGGCCCGCCGCGAATCGCCCTTGCCGCACGCGGAGGCAAAGGTGCTCGACCGCGGTTCGGGCGTGCCGCGCGGCAGCGAGGAGAAAGTCTTCGAGAAATTTTACCGGGCGCATGATTCGTTGAGCAGCGGCGTCCAGGGCTCGGGCCTGGGACTGACCATTGCCCGGCAGATTGCGCGGGCGCACGGCGGCGACGTGGTCTATGAACCGCGCGCCGGCGGCGGAAGCTGCTTTGTCTTGCGTTTGCCGTTGAAACCCATTGAAACCACGGATGAACACGAATGAACACGAATACAAAAAACGCGTTTGGAGTTCCGCCTTCAGGCGGAGCGCAGTTGTCCCAATTGCAGCAGTCTCAAATTCCAAACTTGCTGCGGGTAAGGATATCCGCGTTCCAAGGGACAGCGTAAACGCGGAACTCCGAACCCATCCATGTCCATCCGCGGCTGATTTCATGAAAACGAAAATTCTCATCGTTGAAGACGACCCGCACATCCTGCTGGGTCTGGAGGAGGTGCTGAAAAGCGAGGACTATGACGTGGCGTCGTGCAACCGCGGCGACCAGGCACTCGACGCCGTGGCGAAACACCGGCCGGCGCTCATCGTGCTGGACGTGATGCTGCCGGGTTTGAGCGGCTACGACATCTGCAAGCAACTGCGCGCCAAAAAATTTGCCGCGCCCATCCTCATGCTCACGGCCAAGGGACAGGAAATCGACAAGGTCATCGGCCTCGACCTCGGCGCGGATGATTACGTGACCAAACCCTTCGGCGTGCGCGAACTGCTGGCGCGCATCCAGGCGTTGCTCCGCCGGACCGGCAAGGCCGGGGACAAAACCGCTTCCGATGACGTTTTCCAAATCGGTCCGGCAACCATTGACCCGAAAACGTTTCAAATCCGGCGGGGCAAAACCACCGAAGAGCTGACCGCCAAGGAATTGAAGCTGTTGCAGGTGTTTCACGCGCACGCGGGCGAGGTATTGTCGCGGGACAAACTACTGAACGAAGTCTGGGGCTACAATTATTACGGCACGACGCGCACGCTGGACCAGGTAATCGTGCAGCTCCGCAAAAAACTCGGCGACCACGGCAGCGAACCCAAATATCTTCTGACCATCCATGGCGTTGGTTACAAGCTGGTGGTGTGAGGGAGCGGAAACTTTTTTGACACGAATTTCACTGATTGACGCAAATTGTATCTGCCGGACCTTGAACAAGCGCTGTCGCAAAACCGGTGCCGGTCATTGACGGCCTGTTCGGCCTCGGGCTTGACCGGCGGCCGGCCGACGATTGGAGAAGACTCATTGAGACGGTCAACTGGTCGGGAATTCCCGTTTTGGCGGTGGACGCACTGCAAGCGAGCCGTGCAAACCGGGTCATCGCAGATTTGGTTGACGACCCCGGTAATGTGCGCTGAATTTTCTTTCGCCGCGTCCTGCCCTTTGTTAAAAATACACCGTGCGCGGAATCTTTTGGACAATTTGTGGTTTCTGGCTTTGCGGACTGTTCGTTGCCGCCGGCGCGGACACATTTCAAATGACCGACGGCACGTCGGTGACCGGCGACGTGATTTCATACAACGACAACGGCATCGTTTTCCGGCTGGACGTGGACAAGTACTCCCAACGCGTGCCCTGGACGAAATTTTCCCAGGATGCGCTCAAGCAACTGTCGGCCAATCCGAAAATCCGACAACTGGCCGAGCCGTTCATTGAAACTGCGCCGGCGATGGAGCAGAAGAAAAAGGCGGAGGTGAGGGTTCATGAAGTGTCGCGCCTGGAATTGCCGCCGAAACAATCCCTGTTCAGCGCCCTGTTTTCGTCGTCGGTCGGGCTGGTCATGCTGATGCTGATTTACGCGGCGAACATTTTCGCGGGCTATGAAATTGCCGTGGTGCGATCGCGGCCGATTCTGCTGGTGATGGGCGTGGCGGTGGTGCTGCCGATTTTGGGGCCGATTATTTTTCTCGCGATGCCCGTGCGCGTTGAACCCGCCAAGGCGGCTGCGCTGCGACCCGAAGCCGCGCCGCACACTTTTGCCGTGCCGGGCGCCGCACAGCCCGTGGCGGCTGGAATCCACATCGTGGAGGCTTCCTGGCAGAAGGATGCGCCGGCCGCTGCCAATCCCAGCGAACCCCAGATTTTTCAGCGCGGACAATTCACGTTCAACCGCCGTTTTTTTGAGACGAAGTTTTCCGGCTTCTTCGCCATGATCCGGCGCGAATCCGAAAAAAATTTGATGCTGACCGTGAAAACGGGGCGCGCACTGTTCGTGGTCGAGCGCATCACGCGCATCGCCACCAGTGATATGCACGTGGAGGTCGTCCAAGGCGCGGTAAAACAGGAAATCATGGTGCCGTTCGCTGAAATTGTGGAGGTTCAACTCAAACCCAAAAGCGTGTGAAATGGGCGCAGACCAGACGCCGGCGCTCTTAGGATCCAGCCGCATGACTGCCATTGGCGGAGCTTAACATTTCAATCTGGGCAACAAATTTGCGGCAGGCATGGGGAGCCAAAGCCGGCCTTTCAAATATTTTCCTTTCGCCTGGGCGCAATTTCCCTTTGGCTGTCCGCATGACGGCATTGCGAATCATCTTCATGGGCACGGCGGAATTGTCCTGTGCCAGTCTCCAGGCGTTGGCGGGCAATCCACAGTTTCAAATCGCCGCCGTCGTCACGCAGCCTGACCGGCCCCGGGGCCGCGAACTCAAACCGCAACCGTCACCCGTCAAATCGCTGGCGCTGCGGCTTGGTCTGCCGGTGTTGCAACCCGAACGCGTCCGCGACGAAAAATTCATCGCCGAATTTCGCTCCTTGCAACCCGGCCTTGTCGTCGTCGTGGCCTACGGACAGATTTTGCCGCCTGCCATTCTGGATTTGCCGCGCCATGGTTGTCTGAACATCCACACGTCGCTGCTGCCCAAATATCGCGGCCCGGCGCCGATTCAATGGGCGATTGCCAATGCCGATGCTGAAACCGGCGTCACGCTCATGCGCATCGACGCCGGACTTGATACCGGCGACATTGTCGCGCAACGGCGCACACCCATCCGTCCGGAAGATGACTCGGCCACGCTGCACGACCGGTTGGCGCAACTCGGGGCGGAACTGCTCGTGCAGACCATTCCCGATTACGTCGCCGGAAAAATCCAGCCGAAGGCGCAACCCGCCGAAGGCGCAAGCTACGCGGTAAAAATCAAAAAGGAGGATGGCCGGATTGATTGGCACCAGCCGGCGCAAACCATCTGGAACCGGCTGCGGGCCTTCACACCCTGGCCCGGCGCGTTCACGTTTTGGTTGGGAGTTCCGCCTTCAGGCGGCAACGCCATTCGGACGGAAGGCCCGCCTAAAGGCGGAACTCCAAGCACGCCACGAACAATTCTTCTGAAAATCTGGAAAGCGGAAGTTGTCGAAAAATCCGGCGCCGCAGGAACCGTTTTGTCCGCCGACAAGACCGGCATTGTTGTTGGCTGCGGACAAAAAGCGCTGCGGATTCTCGAATTGCAGCGCGAAGGCGGCCGGCGCATGAGCGCGGCGGAATTTCTGGCCGGACATGCGTTGAAGGCCGGTGAGAGCTTTATGGCGTAGCCCCCGCGTCCCGCGGGTTGTTTCGGGCGTCACGCCCGAAATCGTTTGACGTCACAGTTGGCCGTTGTCCATCCGCGCCATCTTCATCGTGCGTTTGCCGATGCAATTTGGCGCGACGCCGAATTGAACCCGCCGGAGGCGGGTGCTACCGTAAAATCCCGGCATCACGCAAACCGGCGGCGTACGCTTCAAACACGCGCCGCATTTCATCGCGGACACGGCGGAAGCAGGCCAAAATTTCCTCCTCGCTGCCGGTGGCCTTGGCCGGATCGTCAAACGGCCAGTGATGACGGTTCACCTGGCCGGGGAAAATCGGACAGGTTTGGTCCAGGTTACCGCAGACGGTGATGACGGTGTGGACCGGCTGATCCAGAAATTCCTTCAGGTGTTTCGAGCGATGGCCGGAAATGTCAATGCCCGCCTCGGCCATGACCTTGATGGCCAGCGGATGAACCTGGCCGGCCTGTCAGCCGGCGCTTTGGACATTTACCAAGTCGCCTGCCGACCGGCACAGAAAACCTTCCGCCATGTGGCTGCGACAGGAATTGCCGGTGCAGAGGATGAGAACGGAGGGTTTGGCTGAAGTCGTCATGGGGTGGTTGGATTGGTTTCAAGCGGCGTTTGATACCAGCCGCGCGATTGGTTGCAAATACGGCACACGGAAAGCATCACCGGCACTTCGACGAGCACGCCGACAACCGTGGCCAGCGCCGCGCCGGAACCGGGCCCGAACAAAGTGATGGCCACCGCCACCGCCAATTCGAAGAAATTGCTCGCGCCGATAAGCGCGCCGGGCGAGGCGACGTTGTGCGGCACGCGCAACCGCCGCATCAGCAGGTAGGCGAGCGTGGAATTGAAATAGACCTGGATGACAATCGGCACGGCCAGCAACAGCACGGCCAGCCAGCGTGTGGTAATATTTTCCGACTGGAACGCGAAGATGAGCACCAGCGTCAACAGCAGCGCCGCGATGGTCACGGGATGAAACTTGGGCAAAAACCGTTGTTCGAACCATTCTTTGCCGTGGGATTTGAGCAATGCGGTGCGGGTGAGCCACCCCGCCGCCAGCGGAATGACAATGAACACCACGACCGAGGTGATGAGCACTTTGGATGGCACGATCACGTTGGCCACGCCGCACAGAAACACCACGATGGGCGCGAACGCGACGAGCATGATGAGATCGTTCACCGCCACCTGCACGAGCGTATAGACCGGATCGCCGTCGGTGAGGTAACTCCACACGAAGACCATCGCCGTGCAGGGCGCGGCGGCGAGGATGATGAGACCGGCGGTGTAATTTCTGGCTGTCTCCGGCTCGATCCACGGGGCGAAAATGTGTTGCATGAACAGCCACGCCAGGAACGCCATGCTGAACGGCTTGACCAGCCAGTTGACGAACAACGTCACCGCGAGACCCCTGGGTTTGCGCGCGATGCCGCCGAGCGCGGTGAAATCCACCTTGAGCATCATCGGATAAATCATCAGCCAGATGAGCACGGCGATGGGGACGTTGACCTGCGAGCCCTGGCCGAATTGAAGCTGGCTCAACGTGGTGGTGAACGCCGGCGCAAGTTTGCCGAGCAGGACGCCGGCAACCATGCACAAGAAAACCCAGACGGTCAGGTAACGTTCGAAGAACGCAAGGCGCTTCGGAGTGATGGAATTTTCGTTGTTCATGGTTTCAAAAATGGGTTTGCGGCCATTTCATGCGCTCCACAATAGATACAAGCCGGCAATCAACACCAGCGCACCACAGATGCATTTTACGATGGTCACGCCCCGGGACTGCTCGTTCCAGTTCAGGAATCGCTGCACCAGTTCGGTGGACGTGCCGGCCGCAACAATCACGGCGCAATGTCCGACACCGTAAGCCAGCAGCAGAGACGCGCCGTGGAGCGGGGCCGTCTTTGCCAGATTGAAGGTCACAGCCAGCATCGGCGCCATGTAAGCAAACGTACAGGGACCGAGGGCAACGCCGAACACGAGTCCGAGGACAAACGCCGCGAGCAAACCCTTGCGCTTCATGCCGACCTTCCCCGGCCCGGACCACGGCATGGGAATCACGCCCAGCAAATGCAATCCTACGGCGAAAAAGATGAGCGCGACGAAGTAATTTCCGTAGCGTCCCACGTCACCCATCATGCGCCCCGCCGCCGCCGTAATTGCGCCGATAATCGCGACCGTGACGAGAATACCAACGGCAAAAAAGGTTGAAGTCCAAAACGCCCGTCGTGTGGTCACCAGACCCTGCTCGCTGATGAAGCCGACGATGAGCGGGATGCTCGCCAGATGGCAGGGGCTGAGAAGGATGCTCAGGATGCCCCACGCGACCGACGCGGTCAGCGCAATCAGCAACGTGCCTTCAACGGCATGACTAAGGCTGGTGAAAAGTTGTTCCATGTCTCACTTCAACTCCACGCCGAGTTCCTTCCACTTGGCGAGAATGTCTTCCTTGGCAAAGAAACCGATGTGGCGGAACAATTCCTTGCCGGTGGGGTCGTAGAAAATCTGCGTGGGAATCACCTCAATCCCGTGTTGCTTGCCGGCATCAGGATTCTGCCACACGTCAATAAATTCAACCTCCAGTTTGCCGGCGTATTCCTTTTTCAACCCGTCCAGCACCGGGAACATCATTTTGCACGGAATGCATTTCCCGGCACCGAGATCGAGCAGCTTGGGCAGCGGTTTCTTTTCCGGTTGGGTTGCGGGAGCATTGGTCGGGGCAAGGCCGGCGATGGTTGCCGGATTGATAATGGGCAGGCAACACGCACCCGTGCCGCCGGTGGCGGGGCGGTTGGTTTGGGCGATGACCAGCGCCGCTCCGACGACCAGCAGTACGGTTGCCAAGCTTGATCTTGGATGTTTTTTCATAAAAGTCTCGTTGTTGGTTTGGTTATTCATTGGCTGGTTTGCTGGAGCATGGTTTTGATTTCATCCATGGCTGGCACCTTGCCGCTGACTTTTACCTTGCCGTCCACGACCAGCGCGGGCGTCATCATCACGCCGAAGCTCATGATGCGTTTGAGGTCGGTTACTTTTTCGAGTTCGTATTGCAGGCCGAGCGATTGTGCGGCCTGTTCCGTTGCCATCGTCAGTGCGTTGCACTTGGCGCAGCCGGTTCCCAGGATTTGGATTTTCATGTCGGTTTTACGGTTTGAAAAACTGTTGCAAGCGTTCCGGGCCGGCGGGTTCTTCCGTCACCCACGGCACGATGGCCGTGCGCTTGGAATGCTTCTCAACGACTTCGCGGATGAATTGCGCTTCACCGCAGCCGCGCGCCATCAGCAGCGGATCGCGCGAGCCGCTTTCCGCAAAGCTCTGATTGATCACCCACGCGAACGGTTCGATTTGCGCCCGGCGCAAGTCGGCTTGCAGCATGGCTGCCTCGTGAACCGGCGTGGCTTCGGGCAGCGTCACGATCAGAATCTGGGTAAAATCAGCGTCGCGCAGGCGGGGCAGGAGCTTCAGCACTTCCTCCGGCATGTTGCTCGCCTTGCGCGCGATTTCACGGTGATAGGATTCCGTGGCGTCCAGCAAAAGCAAAGTGTGACCAGTGGGCGCGGTGTCCAGCACCACAAAGGCATCCTTGCCTTGTGCCACCGTGCGGGCAAACGCCCGGAACACAGCGATTTCTTCCGTGCAGGGCGAACGCAAATCTTCTTCCAAGAGTGCGCGGCCATTGGCGGCGAGGTTTTTGCCCGCCGTGGCCATGACCTGCTCGACATAAGCGCGCGTCTCTACTTGCGGATCAATCCGGCTGACTTGCAGCCCCGCGAGTTGTCCCGCTGCAGCCGCAATGTGTGCGGCAGGATCGGTGGTGCTCAAATGCACGTTGAACCCGCGCCGCGCCAGTTCCGTGGCGATGGCGGCGGCAATGGTCGTTTTGCCAACGCCGCCTTTGCCCATCGTCATAATGACGCCCCGGCCGGCTTCGGCAAAGTCATCCACCAATATCGTCAGCGTTTCCGTCGCTGGCAAGGGTTTGCCGTCCGCTTCATTTCCGTTTTCCGCTTTTGAATTTGGTATCCCGTGCGGCACGCACTTTCCGCTTTCCGTTAGCGCCCGCAGTGCCGGAATGCCGACCAGATTGTGCGAACGTAATGGGACTTTGGATAAACGCGTCCGGGTCAGAAATGCACCCGCCGTCGCCAGCGCATCCGCGCCGCGCCTTTGCAGTGCAAGGGCAACCGGGTCGGAATCGTCGGCTTGAAACAATCCGTTTAGAATGAGTCTCTGATTGCGGACGCCGATGGCCGCAAGCTCATCGCTGGTGCGTTCCGCTTCCGCCAGCGCCGCCCTTTGCGCCCGGCTCACCAGCACCAACGTCGTTCGCTGGCCATCGGCCAGGGCCGCCACGGCGTTTTCATAGATCACCCGTTGTTTTTCCAACCCCGCAAGCGGGCCGAGACAGGAGTTGCCGGTGGTGTTCGTGTCCAGAAAGCCAGTCCAGGCCGTGGGCAGCGTCATGAGCCGCAATGTGTGGCCGGTTGGCGCGGTGTCGAAAATGACATGATCAAAGTCGGCGGTGGCTTCCGGCTGGCCGAGCAACCGGGAAAATTCATCGAACGCGGCAATCTCCATCGTGCAAGCGCCGGAAAGTTGTTCTTCCATGCCGCGCACAATCGCCTCCGGCAATTTTCCGCGATACGGTCCGACGAGTTTTTCGCGATACGTTGCCGCCGCCGCCGCCGGGTCAATGTTCAACGCCGCCAAGCGTGGCACGTCGGAAATTTTCGTTGGTTCGGTCGCAAGTCGCACGCCGAGCGCTTCGTCCAGATTGGATGCCGGATCGGTGCTGACGAGCAGCACGCGCCGGCCTTCATCGGCCAAAGCAATGGCCGAGGCGCAGGCCAGCGAGGTTTTCCCCACGCCGCCTTTGCCCGTGAAGAATAGAAACCGCGTGGGCGATTTCAGAAAATGGGCCAGCGAATGTTCCACCGCGGATTTCATTTGTCAGCAGGTTCCGCCACAGCCACAGCTTGATTGGGACGAGGCGCTGGCCGTTTTGACTTTCACTTTCACCAACGCCGCCAGTTCGTTGACATCCGGGTAGCGTCCCGTTACCGCCACCTTGCCGTTCACCAACACAAGTGGAAGCGCCGTTTCGCCTTTGTCGGCCAGCGTCGTCCGCACCAGTTCGTTTTCCACAAACGCGCCCGGATTCTGCGACAGGTTGTAGCGCTGGATGATGACGCCCGCCGATTTGAGGGAGTCCAGATCCGCGGCGAATTGCACCAGTTTGGGATCCACCTCCGGCCCGCAGATGCCAGTCGAACAGCACATGGCCGGATCGAATACTTGAACAATTTGAGTCGTGAGTTTCATAGCTTTGCTTTCATTTGGTCACGCCGTCCATCGGCGTAAGCCTGGAAAACCATTTTGATTTCATCCCGCACGCGGCGGAACACCGCCAGTTTTTCCTCATCCGTTCCGGTCGCGTGGGCAGGATCATAAAACCCCCAGTGATGACGGTTCAACTGGCCGGGATAGGTGGGACAGGCTTGGTCGGCGTTGTCGCAAACGGTGATGACCGTTTCCACCGGCTGGTTCAAAAACTCGTTCATGGACTTGGAACGATGGCTGGAAATATCAATCCCGATTTCCTTCATCACTTGAACGGCGAGTGGATGGACATGACCGGCCGGTTTCGAGCCGGCGCTGGCCGCGTTGAGGAAATCACCGGCGGCGGTGCGCAGCGAACCTTCCGCGAGGTGGCTGCGGCACGAATTGCCGGTGCAGAGAATTAAGATCGTGGGTTTGGGGTTGGTCTTCATTGGTAAATGGCTTCAGGGTTTGCGCGCCGCGACCTCCACGCTGGCGATGTAATCCGCCGGTCTTGTTCCGGTTGGCAGATGTTGTGCGAGCGATTTGTAAACCGGGTCTTCCCAATCCGTCAACGCCTCGACGTAACCGGGTTTGGCCTTGATTTCAATGTTCACAAACCCGGCGGCTTTCACCATGCGCTCGGTTTCGGAAACCAATACCGCGCCGGCAATGCAGCCAACCAGCGCCTCAACCATTTTCAAAATCTCCGGCGGCAGCGGCTTGAGCAGCGCCATGTCCGACACCGCCACACGCCCGCCCGGCTTGAGCACGCGCGCCATTTCCCGCCAGACCTGCGGTTTGGCCGGCGAAAGATTGATGACGCAGTTCGAGATGATGACGTCCACGCTGTTGTCCGCCACGGGCAGGTGTTCGATTTCGCCGAGGCGGAACTCGACGTTGTCGAGGCCGGTTTCTTTGCGGTATCCGGCGGTGTTGCGCCGCGCCTTGGCCAGCATTTCCGGTGTCATGTCCACGCCGATGGCGTGACCGGTGGCACCGACCTTGCGGCCGGCGATGAAAACGTCGAAACCACCGCCGCTGCCGAGATCGAGCACGGCTTCGCCGGGTTTCAACGCAGCGAGCGCGGCGGGGTTGCCGCAGGAAAGCCCCATGTTCGCGCCGTCGGGAAGCGATTTCAGTTCTTCGAGGGAATAGCCGAGTTCGCGCGCGAGTTTGTCGGCGTCCGACGGCGCGGACCCGCAGCACGAGACGCCGGGTCCGCAGCCGCCGGCGGAAGTGTCCAGGGCGATTTTGGCGTAACCTTCGCGCACCATCCGGCGGACGGTTTCGTTTTTATCATCGGTCAATGTGGGGTTCATAAATGTTTCAGCCTCCCCGCCGCCGGCATTGGCGGCGGCAGATGTTTTTCAAGTTCATCCGCAGAATTTTGTCCAGACGCAGAGTGTCAGCCGCGGCTTCCCTGGATTCGCCGAGGGATTTTTTCACCCAATCAAGCGCTTCCCGGACCATCGCTGGCCTGGGTTTGTCCGGCAGACGGTAATGCACCCAGCGCTCGGTCTTGCGGGATTGAATCAAACCCGCGTGATGGAGGATGGAGAGGTGCTTGGACATGGTGGACGGGGCGAAGCCGGACAGCTCCGTGATCTGGCAGACGCACAGCTCCCGGCGCTGGAGCGCCAGGAGAATCCGCACCCGGCCGGGGTCGGACAGCGCCTTGGTGATGGCCATGAATTCGCGCATTAATTGTTATTTCGCCAAATGACGAAATAACTATCACCCCAACGTCACCGGCGCGCAAGCAGAATCTTGCGTCGAGGCATCGCGCGCCGGATTCCGGCTTTGCCGTAAAAACTGTCCTGTCACGTTTTGGTGACGCCCCCGGTTGAGATGTCACCGGCCTGACACATTGCGCTCAAAAGCCTTTTGTAACGGGGCCGCTGAAACCTTCAGGCTGGCGCAACCACCCGTCACGAAACTGAGTGCGGCTGGCCGGTTAATGGAGGTCGGCTGGCTGGCTTGTCATTTAATATGTCACCGTTGAGAAGGTTGGAGATTTGAACCGTTAACCATTTAAAATTTAAAACATAATCATATGCTAAACAAAAAGGTTGGACTGATTGCTTTGCTTACAAGTGTTGCCGCCAGCGGGGTCTGGGCCGGCACAATCACTAATTTTGCCGTTGGGGATGTGTTGGTATGCTTTCGAAAGGGCGGTAATGACATGGTTGTTGACGCGGGTCAGATTTCCGCGCTCACCGGTGCCAGCGCCAATCAGAGAATATCAATCTCCGAATACACCGGCACGCAACTCGCTGCCGTTGGCACCAACGGCGTCAGTTGGTCGGCCTTCGCCTGGTTGAGTGACAACACGCTGTTTATGACCAGGCCCCGGACTTCCGTGAACAGCCAGACCTCCCCGTGGCAAACCGCAAGTTCCCCTGCCCAAGGGGGCGTCGTCCAGCGCACGGTAACAATTCCGCCCGGTGCGCTGGATGAATTAACCTTAAATCCTGTCAGCACGCCAACCGCTGTGGTCGAGGAGGACTCCAGTGATGGCAATCCCAATTACACCGACGGGGTCAGTTATCACGATGCCTTGGCGGGCGCGTATGGCAGCGATTTCGATGGTAAATTTCAGGGGAATCCGGAAAACACCACGGCGAATACTTTCACCACTTCAGGAAACGTGGTTCGCTCTGATTTTTATCAACTGACGCCCAGCAGCCCTTCGGTGGCGGGAACATGGGTGGGCTATTTTGAGCTGTCAACCAATGGCGCGATGACCTATGTGGCGTATCCGAGCACGCCAGCGGTCTTTGCTTCCGTCTCCCGTTCGGGAGCCGTGAACACCATCACTTACACGACCGGCCTTTACGGCACTTATACCCTTCGGGCGACGAATAACCTGACTTCCGGGACGGCGATGATCAACTGGCCGGCCATTGCCACCCTGACGAGTGGTGATACTAAAACCCACACCATAACGGATACAACCACGGACAATGTCAGATTTTACACCATCACCGCTCAATAATACCAACCCAGAAAAAACAGCAACACGAATACATTTTAACAAACAATATCAACCAAATAAAAAAACAAAAAATATGAAAAAAACACTGCTCCTAACCTTGGCGCTGGGCCTTGCCAGCGCCCCATCGCTCATGGCCGGCAACGTTGATGTGTATATCACCGGGTCCACGGCCTTCCGGGCAAACGTCTATACCGCCTGCCAAAAACTTTACGTCGGCCAGAACCCGACTATTTACTACGGTGACGCGGCGCATGGCGGTGCCAGTTCGGGTTTCAGCTCCAAGACAGCCATCTGGACCATGACCGGCAGCCCAATAACGGCACTCACGAATCTCGGTAACAACACGCTGGTCATTCACGGCCTCTTCACCGGCTCGATTCAGGGCTTGCAGACGACGGAAACAAGCACCAAGCTGGTTTGGGCGGCAGCCTCCGGCACTGCCGGCGGGAATTGCAATGCCTATGTGACGAACAGTCCCACCATCGGTTTTTCCGATGCGTCCGGGTCCGTCAGTCCCTATCCGGCGCAGGGCAACTTTTTTGAAGAAGAAGTGTGTGTTCAGCCTTTCGTCATGTGCAAATCAGCGGCTACGGTTGGCGCAGTGACCAATATTAACGACGTCACTTGGGAACAGCTTGAATACGGCATCCCGGCGGGACGCATTCCGCTTGCGGCTTGGACGTACAAAGCTGCGGACACCAACACGTTTGTTTATCTGATGCAACGCACCAAGGACTCCGGCACCCGCCGCTGCGAATCACAAGGTGAGTATTATCAATTCAACGATACGGTTGGCGTCTATATTTACGACTATACAAACAACCTCTTCTATACTCCGACTGTAACTGCCAATGCTGCCTATGGCGACTCCCCGAACGGCGTTATCGGGACGGCAGGTCCAGGCAACAACAATGCGAATCTGAACTGGGGATTTGGTTATATCGGTGGTGGCGATATCGCGAATTCGCTGAACAACCCCAGTGCTAACAACCAGGCCATTGCCTATCTGTCAATCGGCGACTCCAAGAGCGTAGGCAGCGCCAACTGGGCCAATGTGGTCTCTTATAATGGTATCTGGCCGACAGCCGCTGGCGCAGGCATTCACGGCAATGCCGGCACCAACGACTTCTCGCCTATCACCTTGGGTTACTATCCGTTGTGGGGCTATGAAGTCTTCGTTCGTCCCATCAACCCCGGAGGGATTGCCGACCAGGATATTACGCAGTTCGAGTTGACCGGTGCCAGTGGCACTGATACTGCCGATTATCCCGGCAGCTTCCTGGGGGTGTTTAACGCCCAAAGTCTCAATAACGGGGGCGTGGTCACTGTTGGCAGCATCGAAGACGAAATTATTCTCAGCCAGCCCAGCGGCGCCACGGGCATCACCCTTGCCGCGATGGTTAATTCCCGCCAGCAGGTGGGTGGAACAATCTATCCGCCGTTTCAATGAAGAATGAAATTACGCCTTGGATTGCGCGATCAAGGCGCTGACGCAAATGACCGGTGCGAATCCCTTCGCACCGGTCATTCTTTTTTGGAACATTCTGCCAGTGGCAAACCCCTTTATTGGCAAACCGTGAGAGCCGAATCACTTCAGCGGATTGATTTCAGCCGGGTCGTGGTGAACCGTTTCACTTGCATGAGTTGAGTGAATGCCGCGGTTTCAACTCCGAAATTCAGGTTCAAAAGTTCCCGAATTGGCACCTGACCTTCATACGGGCGTAACAATTCAGGTTCAAGGTTGCCGCAATTGGAATCAAGCCTATGAATACTGAAACTTTGGTCAAACCGGAGTTGGTGGCGGACAGGAGACTGCACTTGTTTTCGTTGTATGTGGATTTTCCCGCGGCCGTGCGCGCCCGCCGGGTGACCGGCCAGATTTCCCGGCTGGCCGGGGAGCAGTGGAAAACTTCCACGGAAATGTGGAACCTGGATTCCCTGACGACCAGCGAACCCATCCGGAGAATGATCACCCAGGACGTGGCGGACGCCGACGTGCTCGTCGTCGCGATGAGTTCATTGGACTGGCGTGAACTGGAACTGGTCCAATGGCTGGATTCCCTGGCCGCCGGGAAGGCGGAACGCCCGTGGTCCGGATTGTTCATCGGCCTGCTCGGTGACGGAAAAGGCCAGGCGATGGAACTGGACTGGACGGTAAAACAATTCCTGCGTTGCGCCCGGCAAATGGACCGGGATTTCATCTGGCACTGGATGGACCGGGATGCGATGGTTGATAATGAATGGCTGATGGACAATGTGGAAGCGCTGTTGATCCGCAAACAGCCCGGGCGCAATAGGATTTTTTTGCAGGAAGCCGCCATCGGAGATTTCTAAAGCCCATCTTCCCATGGCTGAACACCGGCGCAATCCCCACAGCCATCAGTGTAGCTTCGCCTTTCCCGCCACGATCATCGCCATCGTAGTGATGCCGGCGATGGCCAGGCCCGCCAGCAAGGTGAAACACAGGATGCGCATTTCGCGCCGGCGTTGATCAGGTTGCAAACGCAGGAACAACAACTTTCCAAAATCTGGTGTCATAAAAATTCAAAAATTTGACCGGCAACCCGGCGGGTGGGTTCAAGAGCGAAGGTCAAGAACCGGTTACAGGTTCGCGGTTCAGTTCGTCATCCGCGTCACAAATTTTCCCGCCCCCCTTCTTCGAGTTGGCGCGCTTGAAAATGTCACCCATTTGTTTCCGTCCCGCCTTTGACGGGATCAGGGAAGTGCAGTTTACTGGAATTGCAATCAGGAAAGGCGCCCGATGAAGTATAAAGCTGGAACTGGCGGCTTCCTTGGCGCCAGGTTCATTTGTGAATTCGAGGCTTGAATTTTAACGCGGCGGCATGGCTTTGCATCGTTGGGCGGCAAGGAGCGCACCGGGCATCATGAAACGTCATCATGCCCGGCGCGGCTCAGTTGGGGATGGTCAGGCGACTCATGCGGCCAGAAATTATATGCATTCAATTTTACTCGTAATACCGAAACCGGAAAAGGATAAACCCGGTACGGAGCAAGCTTGGACATCAGTCGTGCCGGGCCTGCAACAACAAGCCACGCAAGCCAAAGGAGTTATAACGTTGTACGAGAATTGTTGGCTGATACCCGCAGAAGAAAATGGATTATCGTTTTTCGACCACGCAATAACAGTTGCCGATGGCGCGAAGCTTCATTGCCGGATCTGTTTGTTGAGCAAGCCACACAACGGGTTTGTCCACCGATCATCCAACCCCAGGCTGAAACGTCCGGGCGCAGCAACCGGACGGACTTTCCAGGGAGCAGCCAGATTACTGGGCTTCACGAATTGACTACGTGCAAGGGGAACCGGTCCTGGAAATAGTGGACGGCGGGAGCGGGAGTGTCGAAACCATGCCGGGTGTGGCCGGGGGAAGCGCCGGCAAAGTCGCGGTACAAGGTGATGGCCACG
This sequence comes from uncultured Verrucomicrobiae bacterium, assembly GCA_963744965.1. Classification (GTDB taxonomy): domain Bacteria; phylum Verrucomicrobiota; class Verrucomicrobiia; order Limisphaerales; family UBA11358; genus UBA11358. Next base: position 741,974 of record CAVUVT010000008.1, on the reverse strand, counting down.
TGTTCGTTGCGGCGGATGCAGTCTTTGATGGCTTCGGAATCCTTCTCCGCATGGATGAGCGTTTTCCACGAGTAAATGTGTTTGGGCTTGTGGAAATCGCTGTTGGCGATGAAGGGCAGGCGCTTGAGGCCGACGTCGTTGAAAATGTTGTCGCGGTTGGCAATTTCCCAGGCGTCGAGCAGCGGCGCGAACTTGTCCTGGTTTTCCCAAAGGTAGAGCGTGTTCTTGCCCCACTCGCTTTTCATGATGTGCGGATGCGATGCGACGGCCAGCCCGCCCTGTGAATGAATCTGCGCGATGATTTCCGGGAGGTCGAGCGAGGCATCTATCGGCGACTGCAAATCAATGCCGAGCAGATGCGCGGAGGTTTTGCGCGTGTAGCCGTCCTTGTTGAATTCAATGCCGGCCATCACGAGCATCTTATAGCGCCGCCAGGCGCGCTGCCGTTCGCGCCCAATCACGGCGAAGTATTCTTCCACCTGTTCCCGGCCAAGAGTGAAGCTGGCCAGTTCCGACAGTTTTCCGATCAAACGCTTCGGGTCGGCGAGGTGATCGGTGATGCAGATGCAATCGAAACCGTGCTCGCCGTAAAAATCAATGATCTCCGGCACGCTGAGTTTGCCGTCGGAGTAATTCGAGTGAATGTGAAAATCGCACAGCAGCATCTGCGGATGGACGCCATTGCCATTGGCTGTCGCAGCGGGACGCATGACGCGCGCCGGCGCCGTTTCAAACAACTTGACCGGCTTCCGCCCGCGTTTGTCGTGTCCGGATTCGTCGAGAATCAGTTCGGCGATGCGCAGCGCGGCATCCGGCCGGCTCAATTTCCGGAGATTTTCGCGCCATTCGGACCATTGGGCGGCACGTTTGGCAAAGGCGTTTTCGACCAGTTCGGCCACCTCGCGGTTTTTTTCCGCAATCGCGCCCAGGCCGAACCGCCAGATCAGTTCCGCGTTGCCTTCCTCCCGGCCGGGGATGACCTGGTTGACAATCATCGGGCAGCGCGCGGCGACGGCTTCCTGCACGATCGCGCCGCCGGCTTTGCCGATGACCAGATGATGGGACATCATCAATTCGGGCATTTGGTTCGTCCAGCCGAGGATGCGGACACGGTCGGCCTGCTTGCGCGTGCGCTCAAGCAACCGGCTGCGCAAATCGGGATCGCGCCCAACGGTGATGGTCAGATGCACGTTGTCCAGTTCGAGCAGCCGGTCAATGGCCTTGCCGGCTTTTTTCTTGCCGGTGTTGATGATGTAAAGCACCCGGCGCGGTTCGCGTCCGACCGGCGGCTGCAATTCGGCCGGCGGATTGGCAAAGGCGGGGTTGACGGGAAAGCCGAGGGTCTTGATTTGCTTTTCCGTCACGCCGCCCGCGCGCAGGACTTCCGCCGTGGCCTCGTTGGCCACGCAAAAATAATCGCTCGGGGCGCGGAACCACGCGGAGTTGACGGTGATGGAATCGGTGACGACGGTAATTAAGCGAAACGGACGTTCGTGGCGGTTTTGATAAATTTTTTTTACCACGTGCGCATAGACCGGGTAGGTCGAAACGACGCAATCGGGCTGGGTTTCTTCCAGAACCTTTTCGAGCGTGCTTTGCAGGCGGGTGAAACCGCCGAGTTGTTTTTCGACGAACGGATTTCCCAGCAGTGAATAAATGCCGCTCCAAAGTTTCGGGGCGTATTGCACGACGCCGAGATAGGTCTTTCTGGCAAACGTGTTGAACCCGCCATAGCTGTCGGCAAACAGGTCGAGGACTTCGGCGCGTGCGTTTTCGTCGAGCAATTCAATCGCGTCGCGCAAATTGCGGGCGGCGGCATTTTGCCCGTCACCGAATCCGGCCGTCAGAATAAGGATTTTTTTCATGCGCGACCAGCAACACGCTTAAACCCTATCCCGGATGTGTTACAGCCGTGTGACGAACAGGTTAACTTCCATTCACATTTTATTCACTGCCTGGGTCGGTCTCGAACATTCAAGTGCGGTTTTACGGGTAGTGGTACGTTTTGAATCCGTAAATGCGACTTGTAGTCGAATAAGCAAAGCCGCTTATTTGTTCACGACGTTATTGAGTAGTCCCGCAACGCCCGCGGCAGGGTAATCTTGGTCAGTAGGAGACAAATATTTTTGGGTCCAAGGACTATTGGCTGCGGCTGCTTGTTGTTCTTGCGACGGCTCTAAGCTCGAACAACCAGCACATAAAACTAAGCATTCCAGCATAGCCAGCAAAGGAATAATAAGCCTTTTCATTTGTTTGATGCCTAGCAAACAAATACTCGGCTAAATCCTCGTTAAAGTCAAGGCAGGAGGCGGGACAATTTCTTCAATCGTCCAAACATGGTCAGAAACTCCCGCTTCCATTGCCGGTGTAACGCGCAGTGACTGGTGAATGCGGGCAAAGTTGTAATTGTCCGGATAAGTGTCTCATCATTGACCGGACCGGCTGTTAATTCGTTTCTGAAGCGATGAATCATTCGGGAACCTGGCCAAGCCAAGCTGCCAGGTTAGTGCCGCCTGGTCGAGCTGGCCTGTTTTTTGGTATTGGTCGCCCAACAGCACATAAGTCTGCGCAAATTGGGGTTGCGAGGGCATTGCTTCCTGTTGATCAATGAGGCTTGCCAATCGTTGGATGACTTCCTGGCCCTTGTTCAATTCCGCCGGCCAATAGGACATGGCGTTCGCCTTGAAAAATTGCGCTTCCCAGTTGGACGGATCGAGCTTCAAGGCCGTGTCAAAACTTTGGTCGGCCTGCATGCCCAGAATGCCCATCTCATTGATGCTCCCGCCATTTTGAGAAAGGACGCCCGCTTTCTGAAGCTCCGCCTGGCCGAGCGCGGCTGGAATTTCCGCGTCGTTTGGATTGTTTGCCGCGCGCTGTTTCAATTCCGCGATGGCCTGATCCAATTCGCCCGCGTCCTTCAACTTTCCCCACAACGCTTGTTTGTCGCTGAAACTGGTTTTGGCGGAAATCAAAGCGTCAACGGCCTGGCTCAAGGCCGTGGCGGCCCGGTCCGGCTTCAAATCGCTCGCAACTGAATTTGCGATTGAAACTGGCGCCGGTTCGCCCGCCTTGTCTGAAACAATCAGCGGCTCTTTTTTTTCCGGTTGGGTTGGCTCGGTTTGCGCGGGCGACGATTCAGCGACCGGCGTGGGAGCCGGTGCCGCTTTTGGCCGGTTCAAATAAATAATTGTCCCGGCAACGCCGGCGCTGCAAACAGCCAGTGTGATAATAATGGATGGTTTCATGGTTTTCTCTCCGTCAGCTTCAAAGTCAGGAATTTCCCTGTTCGAGCCGGCACCGGCGCGCCATCCGCCACATGACAAAAAATGGAATAATCCAAAGCAAATTCAGCCAGAGCCAGCGGTGATAGATGAATTGCGTGCAGCGGAAAATGAAATTCGGCTCGATGGATTGCCTGGCGACCTCGTTGTTGGCTTGCGCAGCATAGGCAAAAAAATGGCCAAGCGCAAAATCATGCGCCAGCGCAAATTCTCCCACCGCAGCATTCCAGCCCAAGGCAAAACAACCGCAAAACGCCTGCCAGCCGACGGAAACGCCACCAAAAAGCGGCCAGACACCGAGTGCCATTCCGCCAAGGGCGAAAACTCCAACCCCCAGTCCGCCCAATGACAGAATGCCAAAAGAAAAACCACCAATGCTCAACGGCGCAATTGTAAACGTGCCAAAGGCGAACAACCCGCCGATGGCACTTTCACCAACTGCAATCCACGCCTTTACCGGCTCTTTCAAAACACTGAACCGGTCGCCGACGCGAATATGGACCAGCGGCAGGCCGAATAACCCGGTGCGGCTGCGATATTCCCATGTCGGTTTCGGAAAAATACCCGCGTATTCCTCCACCAGAATTCGCTTACAATATTTGTGTTTTTCACGGGTTGAAATAATGATCAGGACGAATATCGTGGGCAGAAAAATCAGGACCAATATGGCCGCAAACATGCCCGATAAATACGAGCGGTCGGTCTGGTTTCGGCTCAACCACAAAACAACCGCTGCAATCGGGATGAACAATCCCAAAGTAATCGCGGCGACCTTTTTGTAAAAAACCTTGATGCAGTTTCGTTCCTCATCCGAATGCGCTCCCGCAAGATTGACCCGATAGGCGAGGTAATTTGGCCCAAATACAATTAATGGACCCAACAGTGCGCCGAAAAAACCTGCCGCCCCGGCAGCTTTCGCCGACGCGCTGCCCTTGGCGGCGGCACCCATCGCTGCGGCCTTGGCGGAAAACGTGAGTCCCGGCAGCGAGGCCAGGACCGCCAGCGTGAAGGTCTTGCCCGGATTCGTCCGCTCCAGCGCGCCTTCAACAAACGCCAGTACCTGTTCCTGCAACAATTTCCGCCCGCGCGACAGCCGTTGATGCACGGCGTCTTCGCTCAATTCCAGGGCCTGTGCCACGCGCTCCACGGATTGGTGTTCGCGGTAAAACAACACGAGCGGTTCGCGGTAGGTTTCGGGAATACGCTCCAGCGAACGCCAAAGAATGGCCTCCTCTTCCCGGCTCATGACGTAATCGGGTGGCAACGGTCCGGCGGCGTGCGATTCGGAGAGATTTTCCAACGGCTCGGCTTTCCGCACCGGATCGCGGACTTCCCGGCGGAGAAAGCTGTTGATGCGGTTGCGCGCGATGCCGCAAAGCCAGGCGCGGAGTTTGTCGCGTTCACGCAGGTGGCCGAGGTGTTTCCACGCGGTAATGAAGGTCTCCTGCGCCAGATCCTCGCTCTGGCCGAAGCTGCCGGTGGCACTGTAAGCCAGTGAACAAATGAGCGATTGATACCGCGCAACGATTTGTCCAAAAGCGTCACGATTTCCGGTCATGGTCGCGCCTACCAATTCGGCGTCGTTTGTCTGTGCGAACGGCATTGGTTTGATGGTCATCATACTGCCACATAAGTGGCCGGGCAGTGAAAAAGCTGACAAACTTTCTGCATCAAAGCCCCGAATCACACCCGTGTCTCTCCAACGCGCCATTGCCACAACGCGGTTGACATTACCGTTCCGGCGTGGTTTTTGTCCCCGTCGTTGAGCGTCATGAAGTGGCCACTCACAATTCTCCTGACGGTGCTTCTGCCTGGTTGCTGGATCACTGGTTCGGCTGCCGAGGGGATCAATGGTGCGACAAACATTCAAACGAGCTTGGTTGAACCTCCCTCGATCTCCCGGGGCCTCTCCCGGCTTCAGACCAAGGGGAATCATATCGTCAACGGGACTGCGGAAATCGTCCGGCTCAAAGGGTTGATGATTCCAGACCCGGCCAGATTGGCGGGAGAAGGGCGTTATGCACGCACGTTGTTCGAGAAGGTGCGGGCGACGGGGGCCAACGTGATCCGGATTCCAGTGCATCCTCAATTTTGGGCAGGGGATCCGGATTACGTACGCCATTATCTCGAGCCGGCGGTGCGATGGGCGGGAGAGCTTGGCCTGTACGTCATTCTGGATTGGCACTCCATCGGCAATGAGCTGACCGGGTACGCGCCCCAGGCTCCCGAGCTTTTCTGTCACACCGATGCCATGACTACAAACTTCTGGGAGCATGTGGCCTCTCACTTCAAGGATGAGCCGCAGGTGATCTTCGAGGTGTTTAATGAACCGGAGAACATATCCGCGGCGGACTGGCGTCGTTGCGCCAACCGGCTGGTGCGGGTGATCCGGGCACAGGGAGCCAGACAACTCATCATCGTCGGCGGGTTGGATTACGGCCGCAAGCTTGATTGGGTCTTGCGGGAGCCGGTTGCCGGCGAGAACATTGCCTATGCCTCCCATATCTTTCCCAGTCATCCTCCATCCGGGTGGGACAACGATTTTGGGAACGTCGCGGCGCGTTATCCGGTGGTGATTACCGAGTGGGGTTTCATTGACAAGAAACAAACACCCAATCCGTCCGACAGCTATCTCAGCGGCGATGCCGGCACGTATGGCGAACCGTTGATGTCTTACCTGGACGAGCGCGGGATTGGGTGGGTGGCGTGTTGGTACGACGAGCAATGGCAGCCGGCGATGCTCCTTCCAGGCGACAACGGGTACACCGGTTGGGGGCGGTTTGCGGCACTGGAGTTGAAGAATACCAGATGAACCGGCGACCACGACGCCCAACACCCATCAAGCCCGGAGCGGTCAATCTCACCCGCGCAAAGCCACCCTGATGGTTGTGTCCGATGATTGTGGAAACATCGGTTTTATGATTTCAACCGCCAGTCCTTGGGACTGAAAGCGGGCCACAATTGCCTGCATGTGGTTGTCGATTTCCTCCACCGAGTATTCGCTCTTGGGGATGCAAAGCACCCAATAGCCGTTTTCTTCGGCCTCGAGGTTCCCGGCAAAACGCGTGGCGATTACGTGGTGGGTGGGAAGGTCTCCGGTTATCGCCTGCACCGTTGTCTTGCCGGGGGGATGGCTTTTGGAAAACTCGTCAATCAGGCCCAACTCAAAGAGCAAATCCACAGCCTGTTCGTCGCCTGAAAATTCAAACAACTTGTCCGGCTTGCTGATGATTTTATCTTTGACCATACCTAAATGGATTACCTGGCATTTTAGGGTTAAAAATCACTTTTGAAAGCAAAATGTTGGCGAAAAATTCCGGCAAACGATCTTAAAATGCAGGCTAAAACCCCGCGCTAATAATGGTTGCCACAGCAATTCACAATGTTGCACAATTGTAATTGTGCTATGAGGGATGACCCATCAAATCTGGATTTGAATTTGAACGAGGCGATGGCCTGCCGGTCGGTCTGGATCTCGGACATCCATCTGGGCACGAAGCACGCCCGCGTCGCCGAACTGCTGGACTTCCTGCGCGGGGTGGATTGCAAGTATCTTTACATCGTCGGCGATTTCATTGATGGCTGGGAACTGAAGTTTCGCTGGTTCTGGCGCGACGACTACAACCTGCTCATCCAAAAACTGCTCCGCAAAAGCCGCAGGCAGACCAAGGTCATCTACATCACCGGCAACCATGATGAATTCATCGAACAGTTCGTGGGCATGGGATTTGGCAACGTGACGATGGCCCGGCAGGCGATTCACACCGCCGCCGACGGGAAAAAATATCTCGTCATCCACGGCCATCAGGCGGACGGACTGACGCACTTTAACCATCTGCTGGAAAAGCTTGGCTCGCACCTGTATAACTGGATACTTGACTTCAACCTGTATTTGAACCGGCTGCGGCGCGCGTTCGGGTTCGGCCACTGGTCGCTGGCGGCGTATCTGAAATCCAAAGCCAAGTCCGCTGTGAAATATGTCACTGAATACGAGGACACGCTCGCCGCGATGGCGCGCCACCATCAAGCCGACGGCGTCATCTGCGGTCACATCCATCGCGCCGAGGTGAAAATGATTGGCGGGGTGCAATACCTGAACTGCGGCGACTGGGTGGAAAGTTGCACGGCGCTGATTGAAGATTTCGACGGCAAAATCAAACTCATCCAATTCCATGAAAATGATGTTCTGCGTGCTGGGCGAAGGCCGGGGCCACATGACCCAGGCGATGGCCGTAAAGGAAATGACCGAGGCGGCGGGACATCAAATCGTCGCCGTCACGCTCGGCGTGAACCCGCAACGGCCGATGCCGGCCTACTTCGAATCGGCGATGAAGATGCCCGTCCGGCAACTGCCGACGCTGGAGTTCAAATATAAAAACAACCGCTCCGTCAGTTACACCGCCACCCTCGCCGGCGTGCTGGGCAATCTGCCGAAATACATCCGCCTTCTTCGACGCTTCGATGAGATTGTCCGCGAAACGCAACCGGAGGTGATCGTCAATTTTTTTGAGCCGCTGGCTGCGTTCTACGCCATCACGCGCCGGCGGCGTCCACCAGTGGTCGCCCTCGGCCATCAATTCATGTTTCAACACCCCGGCTACGTCCGCGCGCCGCAGTTGTGGAAACAGCGGTTGAGCATGAAACTGTACACGGGCATTCTCGGCGCCCGCGCGACCAAGCTGGCGCTCTCGCTCTACGCCGCGCCGGATTTGCCGGAAAAGCGAATCATCGTTGGCCCGCCGATTTTGCGAAGACAGTTGTTCGAACTGGAATCGAACCCCGACGGCGACTTCGTTCTCGTGTATCTGCTGAACCACGGTTACGCCGGGCAAATCATTGCGTGGAGCGCGAAGAATCCGCTGACGAAGCTGCACTGCTTTTACGACAAGCCGGGCGCGCCGGCGGAATTTCACCATTCCCCGTCACTTACCTTTCACCGGCTCGACGGCGGGAAATTTCTGCGGATGATGGCCGGGTGCCGCCACGTCGTCTGCACCGCCGGGTTTGAATCATTGGCCGAAGCCGCGTGGCTCGGCAAACCGCTGTTCCTGGTGCCGGTGGAGAATCACGTGGAGCAGCAGGTCAACGCCCTTGACGCGCAACAGTCCGGCATTGGCATCGCCGAAACCAGTTTCAACCTCGACCGCCTGGCCGAACTGCCGGAGCGTCTGCCCGTGGAAAAATTTCGCAACTGGGTGAAGTGCGCGCCGGAAAAACTTTTTGCCGCCATCGAACAGGCCGTAAAATCTTCACGATGACACGTGAAAACATCCTGCAGTTTCCGACGGGCTTTCTCTGGGGCACCGCCACCTCGCCGACACAGGTGGAAGGCCACGTCGAAAATGAATGGACGCATTTCACCGCGCCGGATGGTGGCAACTGCCGCATCGCCTGCGACCATTACCATCGTTATCCCGAAGACATCGAATGGATGTCCCGGCTCGGCACCAACGCTTATCGCTTCGGCATCGAATGGTCGAGGCTGCAATCCGCGCCGTTCGCGGCCCTGAATCAGAACGAACTGGCGCGATACGTGGATTTGCTCGACCGGCTCAAGCAGGCGGGCATTACCCCGATGGTCGTGTTGCATCATTTTTCCAATCCGCCGTGGATTAATGCCATGGGCGGCTGGACCAACGCGGCAACGATTCCGGCGTTCGTGGATTACGTCAGCAAGCTCGTCCCCGCGTTGAAGGACCGGGTTTATCTTTGGAATACCTTCAACGAACCGGACACCTACGCGTGCCTGGCGTATCTGCTCGGCGGATTTCCGCCGCAGCGCAAATGGAAACCGGGACAATTCCGCAAGGTGATTGACCACATGGCCCGCGCCCATGTGCAGGCCAGCCGCGTCATCCGGCGCGAAGGCAACGCGGGCCGGGAACCGGAAGTGGGGATTGCCAAAAACTGGACTTTTTTCCACGCCTACAAAACATATTCGCCCTGGGATCGCACCACGGCCTTCGCGTGCCACTACACATTCAACAAATACGTGCTGGACGCTTTTCTCGGTCTCGGGCGGCGGCAGGCCTCGACGTTCATCGGTTTGAATTATTATGGCCGGGTGCGCTTTCATCATTTCCACCCGATGATTCCGGCGAGCGGCGCGCCGGTGAAGCAGCTGAAGGATTTCGGCTTCGTCTGCGACGACATGGTGGAGCGTTATTCCGCGGGCATGGTGAAAATCCTGTCCTATCTCCACCGGCGTTTCCGGTTGCCGATTTTCATCACGGAACACGGCGCGGCGTCCCAGGACGAAAAGTTCCGCGAGCGCGACCTGCGCGAATATCTGGCCGCGTTGCACGGCGCGATGGCCGGGGGCGTGGAGGTGCGCGGATTTTTTTACTGGTCGCTGCTGGACAATTTCGAGTGGCAGTTCGGCTACGCGAAAAAATTCGGGCTGCTGGCGGTGGATTTCGCGGACGAAAAATTGCCGCGCACGATGAAACCGCTGGCGGAAGTTTATTCCAAAATCTGCCGGACGAATTCCGTCCAGACCGGTGAGTCATACTGATTTGCATTCAAAATGCAACGAACTTTGGACTGCGGCGGCTTGACGCCGCTCTTTTCGACGCGACATGTCGCGTCGTTCCAAGGCGCAGACCTGTCTGGCACTCCAAATCAAGCCATGGTTCGCCTTGCGCATTTGTAGCATTTTGAACGCAGGTTGGTATCAGCCCGGCGGGAGTGAACCTTCCATTTTTTCAGAAGGCCCGGTTTGGGAATAACTTGCCCTTCAACTTTAGAATTTTTTTGTTTTTACCAGATCGCCTCCAACCACGGCGGTGAACTGGATTGGGCGAACAAAGCGTTCAGACCTTTGTCGGTTCCGGACCGGAAAAGGAAGGCGCGGCAACGTCAGGTGCCGACAGCGGATTCAGGTCGCCCAAATTTTGGCGGGTGGCTGGAACTGGTTTGGGTTCGGGTGCAACTGCCGGGACCGGTCTGGCAGGTTTGCCGTTGACAGTTTTCTGCGGCGACCGGCGGGTGCCATGCGTTCTGCGGGTGGCCGGCTTTGTTGATGGTTGCGATTGAACTGGGGACACCAGTGGTGCCGTGCCCATTGGCGTTTTGCCTGGCGTTGACTTCGACCGGTTGTGCGGCAGAACGTCTTCGCTCCGGGACAGCCTTGGTTTCGGGGAGGGACTGTTCTTGCGCTGCCCATTCCTGATTCGTTCTCGCAGCATCTCCAGCTTTGCCTGAGCGGTTTCGAGAGTTGCCGAAGACTCTTCGGCCCTATCTTCAGCCTTCCTGGCCGATTTCCTGGCCATCTTGGACAACTTCCGCGCCTGTTTCAAATTGACCTTCGCCAGCCGGGCCAGATCGTGTGCGAGTTGGGCCGCTTTGGCGTCAACCGCAACTTGCATTTTGGCGCGTTCGGCCTCTTTGCTTGCCTTGTTTAAAAGCAATGTCGTGTTCATGGCTGGCCTTTCGACGGTTCTTCGTGCCGGGAAGCAGATTGACGAATCTGTTTCAGACGCGGTGGCACCCGTCAGTATTTGAATCACGTTTTATGCTTGGACGCAAGCAACTTCCCAAACAGGTAAAACTGCGCTGCGTTGGAACAGGGTATTTTACCGCCCTGCCCCCTTCGTCATTTTCCCAAATGTCACCAATTTGTTTCCGTCCCGCCTTTGACGAAATGGACGGCTTGTGGTTGAGTAACCCCGCAAGTTGACCTTCCTGCCGATGGTTCGAGATGGTTCGCCCAGGCGCTGGTGTAAATTCCCGACACCAGCGCCTTTTTATTTCAACGGCCTGGCGGTTGAGCTGAATTACCACCGGCTGCCGGTGGTGGTGGGCAATGTGGAAAATGATGGAGCGGAGCCTGCGGAAACGGGTTGAACCAGCGGGGTTTTATCTCCCGGTATTTCCTGGGCCGGAGAATTGGTCAGCCCCGGGCAATAATACAGGTCCGCCCAGACATAAACCGTGGCAAGATAACCATAAACTTCGAATTGTCCAAAAGGGTCCATGGTGTTGGGCGGATCAACTCCCAGCAAAACCACGACGTTGGCGCCTTTCCCGGCGGCATCCTGTCTCATGTGCGCCATGGCATCGTCAGCGTAATGCCGGGTCAGGTGATCGTTAAATGAAGTCCACCCGACACGCGTACCGTCGGTGGGTGGCGCGGCCAAAAAAAATACGTTGCCGGAAGCCACTTTGGCAGGTGTTGCCGGGTCGGATGCGCAACCGGCGGCAAACAAGGAAAGACACAGAATAATAACTGTTTTTCCCACACCCTCAATTTAACCAAAACGGCTTATTTTGCAATTGGCAAAAAAAGACTTGAGCTGTTTGAAGCTTGAAAAGCCTTCCCAACGGCCGACCTGACATTTGAGGATTAAGAGGCGTCCCATGTCCGCCAAGTGTCTTTTTCGAGCATTTTGGGCCGCCAAATGAAATTGGTTGTTTCATAATTGTTGCAAGGTTGACGCGCAATAGTCACAACCGGTCTTCAATCTTGCGAGCGGGTGACCCTTGAGCGACATCTCCTGCTGCAGGAACTGATCTTGCGTCCTTCGGGCGAATGGATTTCCCGCCATTATGAATGGTTCATGGTACGGGTGGCCGAGGGCGTCGGTTACTGGCTGCAGGCGGGCGTTGCGGCCCACCAACTTTCCGCAGGGGACTGCCTGATAGCAACGGGCAACAGCAACGGGGTGTTAAGAGCCAGCCAGCTCGGCCTGCTGAAATTGCAGTTTTTCAGCGTCCAGCCGCAATATCTCAACGGCCTGCTTACGGTCGCGGAATGGCATCAACTCGAAGTAGCTCCCAACAACCTGTCGTCGCACGTTTCCATCTTCGCCGCCGGTGAGCCGCTGGCGCAACGGTTCACGCGGCTGGCGGAACAAACGCAGCAGAAAGGCCTGCCCGTGCGTTGCGGGCTGCTGCAACTTTGGGCGAACGCCGTTGCCGGTTTGCTGCCGGCCCCGGCGATGGAATCCACCGGGGGCGGCAGGCTGCGCGAGCGTTTCCGGCAACTGGTCGGCCAGATGCCGGAGGCCGAACTGTCCCAATGCTCGTTGCGCGACCTGGCCGGGCAGCTCAATTGCAGCGAACGGCATTTCAGCCGGCTGTTCCGCGAGGAGTTTGGCGTGCCGTTGCGCGCGCGGCAGATTGAATTACGACTCCAACGCGCGCGCCAATTACTCACGAACTCGGACGCCAAAATCATCAACGTCGCCTACGACAGCGGTTACCAGCATCTCGGCCTTTTCAATGCGATGTTCAAGAAACGCTTTGGCATGACGCCCAGTGAATGGCGGCAGCAGAACCTGTGCAAAAACCTTCCGCCCCAACCCTGGAAAAATCTTCCGAAGGCTGTGGCACGCGTCAGCATCCTGCTCGCCCTGTTCCTCTTGAATTTTATTTCACCTGCAGTCGCACAGACGAATTCAAAGACACCAGACCGGGGTTCGCCGCCGGCCATGACGCTTCTGCGCAGTCATGTGCTTTGCCTGCTGTTGCTTCTTTCTTGTCTGGGGCTTGGTGTGGTTTCAAGGCTGTCGGCGGCCGAATCGGTCACTTCCCCAAACTCTCCGGTCTCTTTTCCAGCCACCAATGCCACCGCCACGCCCGAGAGCAGTGCTGCTTCCCACTTCAACGTCCAAACCTATGCCGTCAAAGGCAACACGTTGCTGGCCACGAATATTTCGACCCGCATCTTTTCCAAATACACCGGCACGAACGTCAGTTTGGACGAGATAGTGAAAGCCGCCTCCGACCTGCAATCGGAATACCGCAACCAGGGCCATCCAACGATGAGCGTTGCCATCGCGCAGCAGCAAATCACGAATGGCACGGTTACGATGAACGTATTTCCGATGGCGTTTCCCCAGATTTTGGTGTCTGGCAGGCGTTACGCCAGTTCCGGCAGCCGCGCACAAGTTGGCTCGAACTTGCCGGCGGCCGAACCGGCATTGCCGCAAACGGGCCCCGTTGCGTTCGCCCCCTCCACGAATGCCGTTCCACTTGCAACCGGCCATCCGACAGTGGCTGCCGGTCCTGAAACGATGGCCCGGGCGCGCGCGGCTTTGTTCCAGAAGCTGGACGAGATGGAGGCGCAGGAAAAAGACACCCGGGTTCACGTGGTTTCCACGAAACTCCGGACCGAGGTTTGCCGTGGCCAAGTATCTGGTCATGGGCAATTCCGTTCTGCCGCCGGAGGCCATCGCCCGGGCCATCGCCAACGTGGACGGCGCTTTCGGCACCAACACCAGCTTTGACGGGATTCGCGTGGCGATGATTGAACTGCAGAAGGCGTATCGCGAACGCGGTTACGTCACCGTGTCCGTCGGCCTGCCCCAACAGAAACTTACCAACGCCACGGTGAAGGTGAAAGTCACCGAAGGCCGGCTCGCCGCCATCAATGTCACCGGCGACCGCTACTTCAGTTCCAACAACGTGATGCGCGCCCTGCCGAGCCTGCACACGAACCTGCTGCTCAACTCTCAAGTCTTGCAGCGCGAACTGGACAACGCCAATGCCAGCCACGACCGGCAGATTTATCCCGTCATTGGCCCCGGCCCGGAGCCGGACACCAGCGAACTCACGCTCAAGGTCAAGGACCAGTTGCCGTTGCACGCGCGGTTTGAACTCAACAACCAATCCACGCCGGGCACGCCCGAGTTGCGCGGGAACTTTAACGCCCAATACGACAATCTTTGGGGCCTCGAACATCAGGCGGGTCTGCAATACAGCTTCACGCCCGAGCAAATGAAAGGTGAAAATGACTATATTGCCTCACCTTTCGACGATCCCTTGATCGCCAATTACAGCGGTTACTATCGTCTGCCGCTCGGGGGTTACAATTCGGTGGAGGAACAGGTGGAAGCCAATCCCGGCAGCTTCGGGTACAGCGAGGTGACGCATCGGTTTAATCTTCCGCCGGCGACCGGACGGCCGGAACTGAACATTTACGCCAGCCGGTCAACCTCCGACACCGGCGTGCAATTCGGAGCGCTCTCGAATGTGGTCTCGACGCCGACCCAGACGATTGATTCGCAGAATACCGGCGACAATGTCACACTCAACGAAGGGATGGGCGGACGTTTTTCCATGCCGCTGCCGCAGTTGGCCAGGGTGAGCAGCACGTTCTCGTTGGGAGTGGACTACAAGCGTTTCCAGGAGGGGAGCTACAACACGAACAATTTTTATCTTACCCAGTCCAGAACCAATAACGGCCAACCGGTGATCATCAAGACGAATATCATCAATGGACAACCGACGCGATATAATACATTGATTTATCTTCCGTTCAACGTCGGGTTGAGTGGTTCCGTTCCCGACACCTTGGGAACCACTTTTTTTAACTCCCAGGTCAATTTCAACTTGGCCGGCGGCCTTTCCGACGACGCCGACTTTGGGAAAACCGCCTACACGACCAATGCCAAGGCCGGTTATGTCACCCTGCAAATGGGGGCGGATCGTCTGCAGACCATTTACAAGGACTGGTCGGTGAAACTTCACAGCGATGGGCAGTGGGCCAATGGCGCGCTGATCAGCAACGAACAATACGCCATGGGTGGCACGGCGGGCGTTCGTGGCTATCAGGATGGCCAGGCTTATGGCGACACCGGCTGGCGTTTCTCCATTGAGCCACAGACGCCCCTCATGAACATCGGCATGGTCGGCAATGAGGGACACGAAGAACCCTGCTGGGTTCGCGCCTCGGTGTTCCTGGATTATGGCAGGATTTATTTGCTTGAAAAGCCACCCCCCGGCAGCGAAAGCAGCGAATCATTTAGCGGCGCGGGTTGGGCGGTGACCGCCAATGTTGGCAGTCACATGGACGGGCGGTTGACGGTCGCCTGGCCCTTGATCGGCCATGCCGGGGAATCCGACGGCGTTCACATCTATTTCGGCATTGGCGCCCAATTTTAAAAGCCATGACCAACAACATGTCACCTATTTGTAACGTACGGTCGCACACATTTGCTCTAAACTAAAAAGTCAGGATTGTTATGCGCACAGTATATCGCCATCCCAGGTTCCGCCGGTTGGTTGCCGCGGTTCTAATGCTGGGTGTTGCGCTGGACGCGACGGCCAATCCAACGGGCATGACCGTGCATGGCGGTTCCGCCACCGCTGCCAGCAGCGGTTCACAGCTCACCGTTACCACGACATCGCAAAGCGCCTTCCTCAATTGGCAAAGCTTCAACATTGCCGCCGGCGAGACCACGATTTTTCAGGAACCTTCCACCACCTCAATCGTGTGGAACCAGATCAACAACGCGAACCCGTCGCAGATTTACGGCAATCTCCAGGCCAACGGCATCGTGGTGCTGCTCAATTCCTCCGGCTTTTATTTCGGACCGAACTCGTTCGTGAGCGCCGCCGGGCTGGTGGTTTCCACCGCGAATTGCGTGCCGCCGCAAAACAGCAGCGGCAGTTGGGAATTCAACGGCCCGCCCCCGCTGGCCAGCATCGTCAATTATGGCCAGATCAAAATCGGCAATGGCGGTTCGGCCTTTTTGATCGCCGACAAGGTTGAAAACCACGGGAGCATTGAAGCGCCCGGCGGCACCGTCGGCCTCGCGGCGGGACAAACCGTGCTCTTGAGTGATCGTCCCGATGGCCGCG
Source organism: uncultured Verrucomicrobiae bacterium (assembly GCA_963744965.1). Lineage (GTDB taxonomy): Bacteria > Verrucomicrobiota > Verrucomicrobiia > Limisphaerales > UBA11358 > UBA11358. Next base: position 726,108 of record CAVUVT010000008.1, on the reverse strand, counting down.
GCATGAGCATGCAGGTCACGCTGCCCAGCGGATCGGTGGACAATGAAGGCCGGCTTATTGCCGACGGCGGAACGATTGCCCTGAACGCCAGGGTGGTGAACCAAAACGGTTTCATTCAAGCCAACTCGGTGCGCGAACGAAACGGCGTCATCGAACTTGTCGCTTCCGACCAATTGAATCTTGGCGCGGATTCCCAAATTCTCGCGTGCGGTGACGATTCCACCCCCGGCAGTTCCGGCGGCAGCGTGACATTGAAGTCTGGGAATACCTTCAGCGATGAAGCCGGCAGTCAAATCGTCACCACCGGTGGCGCACAAGGCGGCAATGGCGGCGACGTCGAGATCAGTGCGCCGAACGTCCGGTCGCTGAATTCAAGCATCGACGCGCGCGCGCAGGCGGGTTGGACGGCGGGGAAACTGCTCCTGGATCCGGGTTATATCATATTGGACACGTCCGGCTCTGGCAGCGCCGGCAGTGGTGCCGTGCTGGCCGGGAACAATCCCGGCAGCACGCTCGACTTGAACGTGAACAGCGCGTTCGCCAACCTCGCGGTTTCCCAAATCATTCTTCAGGCCGTGTATGACATCACACTTGCCGGCGGCACATCGTGGAACCTGAGCGGGACCATCGGCGCGAATTTTGGGGGCGTAACCAGCGGCCAATTGACGCTGGAAGCCGGGCGCAACATCATTTTCGGTGACGGCTCCTCAATCTCCGACGCCAACGGCTGGTCGGTGACACTCATGGCCGGCGTGAACAATTTCAACACCGGTACGATTCAGCCCGGCGCCGGCAATATTTACCTGAATGGCGGTCTGGCTGGTGACGGTGTTGGCGGTTCAATACAAGCGGCGGCGGGCGACATCAATTTGGTGGCGGGTCAGGACATTACGGTCGGCTCCGGATATGTCATCACCACGGGCGGCGGCAGCATCAGTGCCCACGCCCTGGCGGGAGACATTGACACCGGGTCCGACGCGCAAGGTTACCATTTCAATCGAAACGCGAGCTCGCTCAGTGCGGCTTACAATTTGCAAAACGGCCTGGGCGGTATCAGCACGGCGGCGGGTGGCGATGTGACGCTCATCGCGGGTGGTAATGTGACCAGTGTATTGCCCGGCAAAGGTGTTTATTATTACGACGGCAATCAGGAAACGCCGGATAATGGCAGTGATTACACCACGGCAGGCTCCGGGGCGTATGGTTCCCAGCCTGGGAATGTGACCATTGTGGCGGGCGGCGATGTGACCGGCCATTATCTCGTGGCCAACGGTACCGGCAGCATTTTTGCCGGGGTACAAATGGATGCCAATGGGAATCCCATCAAGGATTCATCCGGGAATTATGTGCTGGGCACTTCCGGCAGCGCGGGGACGGATCAATTAAATCCCAATCTTGCATTAAGCCTGGTCAGCGGTGGCTGGAATGTGACTGCCGCACAAAACATCATTTTACAGGAGGTTCGCAATCCTAACGGTGTTTTTGACATCAATGGCGGGTCCGCTTACAACCATTACTTTAATTACGCGCCCGGCGATTATGTCAATTTATCCGCCGGCAACCTTGTGCAATTGGGAGCATCCTCCTCGTTGCTGCCACGTTTGACCGGCATTACGGTGCCCATTATTTATCCCTCCATCTTGAATGTGACGGCAGGCGCCGGGGGCGTGATTTTGACCGGAGACTCCACCTTCAACCAGTTGATTCTTTTTCCATCGCCGCAAGGCAGTTTAACCATTAACACGACGGATGGGGGTTCACTGGTCAGCAATCTGCCGTTCATCCAGGGGGACCCCCAAATTTTTAATCTGATTGTCTCGGACAGTGGCCGTGACCAATACACAACGAGTGGTAATTTTGGCATAAACGATCATGCCGCCTCGCCGGTTCACCTGGACGCTTCGACTCCCATCGTCCTGAACATCAACGGCGACATGGACCTTGTCTTTCTCGACGCTCCCGAGGCGGCGCAAATCACCGTGGGCGGCAATATGAACAACTGCGGGTTTCAAGGCATGAACCTGTCCGCCAATGACGTGACCAGCATCAATGTGACGGGCGACATCTACAACCGGAGTGCTTTCACCTCCGTTACCCTTGATTTGAGTCAGAATGGTGTGCAAGCCCCGAACATGGACTATCTTTCAGAAGCTTATGGCAACCAAATTGGCACCACGTCCATTTCGATAGCAACACTGCTCTCAAGTTTGTATTATAATTCCAGCACCCATGTCTTGACTTATCAGAACATCCCCGGGGTGACGCTGGCCAGCGTCCTGAATCTTTTGCAAAATTTGACGGTTCAGGTTTACAAAAATGGCGTTCCCCAATGGACCGACTCGTCTGATACGACACCACTAACGACTACTGTTTCTGTCTTGACCCCCGCAACGGCACAAGCACTTTTGGCTCAATACAACGCTCTGGGTGCAACTCCTTATAATGCCGGTTCCTACGGTTACATCATTGGTGGTGGCGGACAATTCGACATTACGGCTCGGACCATAGACCTTGGAACCTCTGCCGGGATCCAATCGGAAGGCGTGGGCCTTTACACAGTTCGCGGCAGTTATCCGCTCGCCAGTTTGTTTGGCACCGGAGGGGTATTCGACCATGGGGCCGACATCGCCATCATCACCACAGGAAACCACTCCGCGGGAGAGACCGCCACCGGAGATCTCATCGGCGATCTGGACATGTATTCGAGTTCCATCGCCTCCCTGGCAGGCGGCAATATTTCCATTTTCGCCGGCGGAGATGTCAATTCCGGCGCGGCGGATTTCTCGGTCAACACCCTCAGCGCCCGCGGCATTTACTCAACCAGCGGCGGCAACGTGTCGGTTTATGCCAACGGAAACATCAACGTCAACGGTTCGCGCATCGCCACCTATGACGGCGGCAATGTCACGGTGGAATCGCTGAATGGCGATGTAAACGCCGGCAACGGCGGCACCGGATACGTGGGGGTGCAACAATATAATGTGAACCCGGACACGCACGTCGTGACCCCCGATTCAGCCACAATTCCCGGCAGCGGCATTTTGACCACCACCTTTTTGGACTCGCAAAATGTGGTGGGAAACATTCTCGTGGTAACCCCGAATGGCAATATCATCGCCAGTGCCGGCGGTATCGTGCAGTGGCCGGTGAATGGGGCTGATGCCTCTGCGGCCACCACTGTGCTGCTGGCCGGCAAACAGCCGATTCTGGACACCGGCGCGACGGGCAATGACGTTGTGCAGCTTTATATCTATGATGCAACAACGGGGACATGGGAATTGGAAAAAGGCGCGTTGCAGATCATCAGTGTCTATAACAAAAAAGCCGGGATAAACGAAAAACAAATTGAAGACGAACCGGTATTGAGTGATCAAAATATTGTCACCTTTGGGCCAACCATTCAGGTTGTCCCTACGGGCACAAGCATAGCGACCCCGATTTCTCTCACGCAAATCCTTGACGCCAGCGGCCATCCCCTGCTCGATGCCAACGGCAATCCGCTTTACGTGAAGACCGCGGACGCTTCGCGCCAGATTGTTGAGTACGTTCAGGGCAAAATAACGCCTTACCTTGATGCCGGCGGCGACCCGGTGAATGTTTCTGTGCCGCTGGATGCCAGCGGCAATCCGATTTCCAATTCCCAAGGGAACACGATTCTTGTCATGGGTAGAAACATTGACGCCAATGACTCCGGGGTCATTGGCCGTGAGGTCTATCTGGATGCCACGGGCAACATTACGGGAGTATTTTTCGGGCAGGATGTCTCGCTCAATTCCTTGCAGAATGTGAATGCGACCGTCCTGGCTCCAGGCACGGTTAATGTCAATGCCATCGGTGATATTTCCGGCAAGTATATCGGTCTAACCGGTATCACTGCCGACGCCGGTTCGGGCGATCCCACCTTGCTTTCGCAAAATGTCAATGACACCGGCGGCCTGACCCCCACCCAAACCGGCTTTACGCAAGGCACCACCGCCAATGCGACCAGCCAGGGCATGGCCAGTGATAATTCCGCCAGTCCCGCCAAAAATGCTGACACAACTGCCACCGACGACGACGAAAAGAAAAAGGGCAAACAAGCCGTGCTGGAGCAAAAGACGGGCCGCGTGACCGTTTTGTTGCCGCCGAAACATTTATCTCAAAACCAGAATTCAAATAACAATTTATGACCACCACGCTCATACATCCCATGTTCGCCGCCAACGCGGCGGTGTATGCCATCCAGAACGCCACCACCGAAGGCAAAATTACCGTCCTCGCGCTGTTGGTTCTGTCACTGTTCAGTTGGACCATCATCATCACCAAGTTCCGCCAGTTGATGATTGCGCGGAAGGCGACCAAAAAATTCTTTACCGCCTACAACTCCACGCGCGATCCACTGGACATCCAGCGCAAAGGCGAGGAATTCGAAGGCGCGCCCGCCTACCAGCTTTACATCCGCGGCGCCGATGAACTGGCTTATCAGTTGAAAAATAATCCGGTGCCGGTTCAAACCGCTCCCAAATTCAACGAGATCCAAGGCGGGAAACATACCGACACCGATTTCCTCGCCCGGTCCGCCGCGACCAAGGTCAGCATGGCCTCGTTCGAGGCGGTGAAAGTAATCCTGGAGGAAGCCTCCAGCGGTGAGGCGATGGGGTTGGAGAAAGGGATGATTGTGCTTTCCACGGCGGTGGCCGGCGGGCCGTTCATCGGGCTGCTCGGCACGGTCTGGGGTGTCATGTCCACCTTCGCCGGCATTGCCGAAAGCCGGGCCGCGACCCTCACGGCGATGGCTCCCGGTGTGGCGGCCGCGCTGGTGGCCACAGTCACGGGCCTTTTGGTGGCCATCCCGGCCATGTTCGCTTACAACTTCATGGTGACCACGATCCGCCACATCACCCAGGAACTGGACGGATTCGCCAGCCGCTATGCCAACCAGATTGAGCACGTCTATGTGGATCATCGTCCCTTGGCCGAGGAAATCCGAAACGCCAACGAAGTACTGGCCGGACGGATTGTTGGCGCGTTGAAGAGCAGCGAAACCACCGAGCTGGTTGACCGATGAAAAAGTGTTCGAAGACGGCGCATCATTCACTGACGGAGTTGAACATTACTCCGCTGCTGGACCTGGCTTTCGTGCTGCTGGTGATCTTCATCATCACAACGATTCCGCCGGTGAATGATTTGGATTTGAAGCTGCCCACCGCCGCCAAGCGGTTGAAAGACCCGCCGCGGAAGGCCAATTACATCACGGTGCAGGCCGATGGGGTCATTTATCTGAACAAGAAGCAGATGGAAGTGACCGGGATGTTGCAGACCCTGATTGATCTGCGCGTGGATGATCCGGACTTGAACGTAATCGTGCGTGGTGACAGCCAGACCAAGTACAAACAAATCCGGGCAGTGCTGGACGTGTGCCAGCAAGCCAACATTCCCAAGGTGGACCTGGCCACCGAGGCGGCCAGCCAGAAATAAATCATGTTGCCACAAAGCCAGGCGCGCAAAAAGCGCAACTCGTCGAAGGTGAACTTGCTCATCTCGTTCATCTTCCATGCGTTGATTGTCCTGACGATGTTTTATTTTGCTGCCCGGCAGGGGTTGCTGGGCAAACAGATGAAAAAAATCGCCGTCGAGATGGTGAAGGAAAAACCGCCGGAGAAGCCCAAGGAGCCGGAAAAGCCGAAAGTGGAGCCCCCCAAAGTGGAAACGCCCAAGGTGGCGGAAAAACCCAAGGAGTTGGAGGAGGCGAAGGCTGCCCCATCACCGGCGACCGTAATGGCGCCGCCTACGGTGGCGCCGCCGGCAGCGGAACTGCCCTCGTTTGAGTTCGAGGGTGGCAAAGCGGTCGAAACCAGTTCCGACCAGGTACAGCTTTACAAAGGAGCGGTGGAATATGCGTTTCGGTCGAAATGGAACCGGCCGGACAATATTGCCGACGACAGTTACATGGCGGAAGTGGAAGTGTCGGTGGACCGGAAAGGCCAAATCAGCCATCCGGAATGGAAGAAAGGCTCAGGCGATCAGCGATGGGACAATTCGGTGCGGCAGGCCATCGCGGCGGTCAAGGAGATGGACCGGCCGCCGCCGACGAATTTCCCACCGCGTGTGACCATCCGGTTTGACGTGCGGGAGGAGACCGAACCGATCAGCCAATGAAAAAGACGTCGCATTCCCATCACAGTTCGCTCAGTGAATTGAACATCACGCCGCTACTGGATTTGGTGTTCGTGCTGCTGGTGATCTTCATCATCACAACGCCGCAGATGATGAACAACCTGGAGATGACCCTGCCTTCCGGCAAACCGCCGCCCAAGACCGACAAGAAACCGAAGATCAACCATATCGTGGTGGATGCGAAGGGACAGACGTATTTGAACGATACCCCGGTCACCATCCCAGCCCTGAAAGCCGATTTGCAGCAACTGAAGGCTGAGGACCCGGGGATAAGCGTGGTGGTGAAGGGGGCGGACGAGGTGGATTACCAGAACATGATCAACGTGCTGGACGTGCTCCAACAACTCGACATCACCAAGGTGGGCCTGGCGACGGAAGCCGTCGCGGCTAATCCATAAAAAATTTGTTCCGACCGGATCGGAACTGGCGGATTATTTGAATCCCGGCCAAATGACCGGGCCAACGCCAAAACAAAGTTGCTTCATCGCGTCCTTCAAACCCATGGCACAAATTTCAAGCCCGCTCGCGTTTCGTCATGCGCTGGCCGGGGGCGCGGCCTGGCTTTTTATGCCGGTGTGCCGGATGTCCTGCGCTTCGCAGAGATAAACCACGTCCTCCGCCACGTTCGTCGCATGGTCGGCGATGCGTTCGATGCTTTTGGAAACCACCATCAGGTGGAGACAACGGCCAATCGTGTCCGGGTTTTCGACCATGTGCTGCACGAGGGCGTTGTGGATTTGTTTGTTGAGCGCGTCCACTTCCTTGTCGCGCGGAATCAGGGCGCGGGCGGCGGCGGGATCATTATTCACAAACGCGTCGAGCGCGCCCTTGAGCATGTCGAGGGCGAGACCGGCCATGCGCGGCAGGTCGAGGACGATTTTTACCGGGGGTTCTTGTGACAGGTCGCGGGCGCGCTTGGCGATTTTGGAGGCTTCGTCGCCGATGCGTTCGAGGTTTTGGGAAATCTTCATCGCCGTGGTGACCAGACGCAAATTGCTGGCGAGCGGCGCCTTGGTAAGCAACTGGATGACCAGTTCGTCAACCTCCACCTCGAACTGGTCAATGACGCGGTCGTCCTCCTTCACGCGCAGGGCGAGGTCACGGTCGCGTTGGGCGAGTGCCTGGAGCGCCTGGTTCACCGCCGTCTCGGCGTGGCTCGCCATCGTCAGCAGCTTTTGCTTCAGCACGTCCAACTCCGTGTCGAAATGTTCCATAATTTTAATTTGGTTCCACCGTCAGGATTTCAATTTACTGTGCCACCACCATCATCAATTGCAAACGGGATTGAAATTTCAACCGAACCGGCCGGTCACGTAATCTTCCGTTTGCTTCTTCACCGGGCTGGTGAAAATCTTCCTGGTCACGTCGAATTCCACCAGGTCGCCCAAATAAAGGAACGCGGTGAAATCAGACATGCGCGCGGCCTGCTGCATGTTGTGCGTGACAATGATAATCGTGTAATCCTTTTTCAACTCCAGAATCAAGTCCTCGATCTTCGACGTGGCCAGCGGGTCGAGCGCCGAGGCTGGTTCGTCCATGAGCAGCACCTCCGGCTGCACGGCGAGCGCGCGGGCGATGCACAGCCGCTGCTGCTGGCCGCCGGACAGGCTGATGGCCGGCGCGTTCAGGCGGTCCTTCACCTCGTCCCAAAGCGCCGCCATGCGCAACGATTGTTCCGTGCGCGCGGCGAGCAGCCTGCGGTCGCGCAGGCCGTTCAAACGCAGGCCGACGGTGACGTTTTCGGCGATGGACATGGTCGGGAAGGGATTCGATTTTTGGAACACCATGCCGACGCGGCGGCGGACGACGACCGGCTCGATGCCGGGCGCGTAAATGTCGTCGCCGAACAGGCGGATTTCGCCGGTCATGCGCGCTTCAGGCACGAGTTCGTGCATCCGGTTCAGGGCGCGGAGAAAAGTGGATTTGCCGCAGCCGCTGGGACCGATGATGGCGGTGACGGCCTTGGCGGCGATGTCAAGCGAGACGTTCCTGAGCACGTGATTTTCGCCGAAGAAGACCGAGAGATGACGCACACTCAGGGCCGGGCATGCCCGGCGAATTTCGGGTCCTGCACGGCGGATGGTTGTGTTTCAGTTTCGGACATGGTGTTTCAAAACTTCAAATTGAATGCGTTTGAACCGGTCGCGCGTCAAAAAGCGCACGCCGATGTTGATAGCCAGGACGAGCAAAAGCAACACGAGCGCGCCCGCCCACGCCTGCCGGTGCCAGTCGTTGTAGGGCGAAATGGCATAATTGAAAATTTGCAGCGGCATTGCGGCGATGGGATCGGTCAGCTGGTGTGTCCAAAACCGGTTGCCGAACGCGGTGAACAACAACGGCGCGGTTTCACCCGCCACGCGCGCCAGCGCGAGCAGGACGCCGGTGACGATGCCTTTGAGTGCGGTGCGCATGACGATTTGAACAATGGTGCGCCACTGGGCGATGCCCAGCGCCAGCGCGGCTTCGCGGTAGCCGTTCGGCACAAGCTGCAAAACCTCCTCGGTCGTGCGCATCACGAGCGGAATCATCATCAGGCCCAGCACCACGCCGCCGGCCAGCGCAGAGAATCCAGAAACCGAATTGTGCCAATGAATGATTTTCGCGATAAAGCGGCCCCATAGGCCGCTTGGCGAAATGCTATCGGCCACCAGCATGTCGTTACCTTCCCGATGATGCCAGATCATGATGTCAGTCCCTGGTTGCAACGAGTTGAGTTGATCCTTCCTGTTCAGACTCAACCTGGTGTTCGCCTCCACTTTGAATTCCTGGATGACACTCGCCGGACTCTGCACCGTGACGAGGTGTTTCGCCGCATCCACGGATTTGACCGTCCCCCGGAACGGCGCCGTCAAGGGCATTACCATTAGCGCCCAAACCACAATGCCCCAGGTGATGGACGGAACGCCGTTGAGAATATCCGCCGCGAAGCGAATCCACCAGTTGAGGCGCGACGAACCGTATTCGGATAGGAACACGCCGCCAAGCACGCCGACGGGCACACCGAGCAAGGCGGCCTGTCCCAGCAAAATGAATGTGCCGACAATGGCATTGGCCATGCCGCCGCCGGTTTCACCAACGGGCTTCGGCAATTGGGTAAAGAAAGCCCAGTTGATGGAACTGAAGCCTTCCTTCAGCAGATGGTAAAACACGAGCACCAGCGGCGTGACGACCAGAATCGCGCACCAGAACGTGACGACTTGCATCAGGGCGTTCTTGAACTTGCGCCAGTGGTGGTTCGGTGCGGTCATAGCTGTGGGTTGATGGATTGGTGGATGAATGGATGAGTGCGGCTGCAATCGCAGTTCCAGCAATCCAATAATCCAATAATCCAATAATCCATTTTGTCCTCAGTGTTGTGGTTTCACGCCCGGTCCGGCGAATGTTTTCAAGAGCAGTTGCGCCAGCGCGTTGACCAGCACGGTCACGCCGAGCAGCACGAGGCCGATTTCAAACAGCGCGCTCAGATAGGTATCGTTCGTAGCCTCGGTGAATTCATTGGCGATGACGCTGGCCAGCGTGTAACCAGGCTTGAAAAGGGAGGAGACGATTTGCGGTGTATTGCCGATGACCATCGTCACGGCCATCGTTTCGCCAAGCGCGCGGCCCAGCCCCAAAATCACCGCACCGAACAAACCCTTTTTGGCGTAGCTCAACACGGCGATGCGCGTGACTTCCCACCGCGTCGCGCCGAGGGCGTAGGCGGCCTCGCGTTGCAAACCGGGCACGGAGCGCAGGATTTCGCGCGAGACCGACGTGATGATGGGCACGACCATGATGGCGACGACAATGCCGCCGGCTAACATGGAAAAACCGATGTAGGTTGGCCCTTGAAATATTGGCAGGAAGCCAAACAGTTTTTGCAGCCACGGAAACAAATATTCGCGCAGCCAGGGCACCATCACAAAAATTCCCCACAGACCGAGGATGACACTCGGCACGGCGGCGAGCAGTTCGATGAACATGATCAACGGCTGGCGCAGCCACAGCGGGGCGAGCTCGGTGAGATAAACGGCAGTGGCAATGCTGATGGGCACGGCGATTATGAGTGCGATGGCCGACGACACAATGGTGCCGAAGATGAACGGCAACGCGCCGAAAATCTCATTGACGGGGTCCCAATCCGTGCCAACAAGGAAATGCCAGCCGAATTTATGGAGCGCCAGCCGTGAACCGTCGGCCAGCTCACAACCAATCAGCACAATCAGTGCAAAGACGGACAGCGCCATGAGCAGCGTGAGCCATTTGAAGGCGCAATCGCCAAAGCGGGAGCCGCCGTGTACTCGTGCGGTCGCTGGTTGAACTGGCACGGACTCGTTCACATTTCCTTTTGTTCGTTATTCACCGTAGCAGCCGACGTGAGTCGGCTCATTCTTTTCAATTTGAGCGGACTGACGTCCGCTGCTACGAACCGTATTAAAGTCAAAAGGACGAAGGGCGGGAGGAACGGCGCCCTTCGTCCGACTCACGCTTGAAAATACCCGGCGGCGGAGCGAAGTCAGTATTTTATTGTTTTGATCCGCTCCAAAACGCGCTGTTGCACGCTTTCCGGCAGGGAAGCGTAATCCAGCGATGAGGCCATGCCTTCGCCCTTGGTCAAGGCCCAATTCAGAAACTCGACCAGCTTTTTGCCCTTGGCGGCATCCTTTTGTTCTTGATAGACCAGCAGCCAGGTCGCGCCGGCGATGGGATACGCTTGGCCGCCCGGGGCGTTGACCATTGAAAAGCGGAAGTCGTCTGGAATTTTTGCCGTCGCAAGCGCCGCCGTGACTGAATCGAGCGAGGGGGTGATGAAGTTGTCCGCCGCGTTCTTTACGTCCGCGTAAGGCATCTGATTTTGCTTGGCGTAGATCAATTCAACATAGCCGACCGCCCCCGACAACTGCTTCACCTGGCCAGCAACGCCCTCATTGCCCTTGCCGCCGAGCCCCACGGGCCATTTGACCGAAGTGCCCTTGCCAACGGTATTTTGCCATGCCGGGCTGATGCTGCTCAGGTAATCAGTGAAGATGAAGGTGGTGCCGCTGCCGTCGGAACGATGCACCACTACCACCGGCAAATCGGGCAGGGTTGCGCCGGGGTTGAGCGCCGCTATTTTCGGGTCGTTCCATTTGGTGATCTTGCCCAGGTAGATGTTGACGATGGCGTGGCCGTCCAACTTGAGTTTGGGATTGCCCGGCAGGTTGTAGGTGATGACATCGGCGCCGGCCACGGTGGGGATGTGCAGAAGTTTCCCCGGGGCCTTGGCGAGATTTTCATCGCTCATCGGGCCATCGGAAGCGCCAAAGTCCACGGTCCCGGAGGTGATTTGTTTTTGACCGCCGCCCGAGCCGATGGATTGATAATTGAAGCGGACCGATGGATCCACTTTTGCGTATTCATCGAACCATTTTGAGTAAATGGGATAGGGAAAAGTCGCGCCCGCGCCGTTGATGAGCAATTGCGCTTGCGCGCCGGTTCGCGTGGCAAGCAGACAGGCGCCGATCCCAAGAAGGGAGAGAAATAGTTTTTTCATGATGATTGGGTTTTCATGCAATGAAAGACTGGGGTTTTTTTGTTACAGCCACACGGCGGAATTGTTACGATTTGGTGACAAGCCGTTTTGGCCTGTATCCATTGAAAAACGGTTAAAAGTTCCGCTCTCCCATGGTGGATCGAACCTGAACCGGCTGGCCGGGAAAAGCCGCTTGATTCGGCCTGGATGCCCAAGGCTTCCGCATCCTACAGTCAGGACGAGTGTTCGGCGGTCCGCCAACCGACGATCTGCCCGTCGGGCAGACGCACGGCGTTGGTCTGATTGAACTCCGCCTCATTGGGCCAGGGTCGGCCGCCTTCGAGGTGCAGTACTGTGGTTTGACAGGCTTCGATAACGACCGGGATGGTTACACGTCCGTAACCGTTGGCTTGGGCAACAACCCGATACTTGCCCCGCGGCAGTTCCACCGGCACCGCATCCTGCAACATGGTTCCTGAGTCGTTATGCACTGTGCGCAGCAAATTTCCATCCCAGGAGAAAATTTTGTAATCCGAATACACCGGACGGCGGGGATCGCGAGCATTCCAATTAGCGCTCACATCGTAGGCGGAATAAACCACCAAAGTGCCGTTGGTTGAACCGGACGTCGTGGAGGATTGTCCGGGCGGCGGGCCAACCGGACCGAGGACAAGCCCGTTCCGGTCGCTGGCACAACCTGATAACAAGGCGCCGCTGGCGAGAATACAAAATAACAAGGCCGATTTCATATCATCAATTATTTGCCACAATTTCTCCCGGGATGAAAGTTACTGAACGGATTTTAATCCGACGTTCAGGCAGTCTTAATGTGATGACTTCCCGCTATAATCACCTCCGTGAATGAAACAAGATATTCCGTTTTGTACCGACAGTTCGTGTTCAGCTTGAAGCCTGACAGATGGTGCATTTTGATGGCGATAGAGTGATGATTTCACGGTCGAATACATCGCAACAAATCTGCTGGCAAACCTGTCTCGGTGACCCCCTTGAACGCGGGATACACGGTCACACGGCTGATCTTGGTGGGATTGATGAAGCCGACTCCGCCTGCCTCCAAGCGAAACGGAATGACAGGCAGGTCAAAAAAATTAGCCATAAGCTGGCGCTGATCCTGGATCGTTGCCTGAATCGCAGTTCGCGGCCTCAGAGTAATCATCCAGTCTCCGATGGTATGGGTTTCTACGTAAGCTGTGGCTCCTTCCGCCTCCGTGAGCAAACCTTCGCCGTCTGCATTCTTAGCGATATTCAAAACCGCTTCGGCATGGAATGCCTCAGCGTCAACTTCGACAATATCCAGCAAGCTGGGAGGCAGGAGTAACGGCGGAGTTGTCGCAGTACGAACCAGAATCAAGTCGATGGTTCGGCACGGGACGGTGCTGACACTATGTCCTGAAACCAGCGTGAGAAAGGGCTGGGTGAAAAGCTGGGGCGTCATCGGCAGGCGCAGGATCTTGCTAATGCTGTCTTCATCGCTTTGGCAGAACTGCGTGTGGGATCCGTCTTCAGAGCAAATCTCGATAGTCAGATCAATATTGGTTGTTGTCATCATAGCGTTCTTGTTTGAGTTCTTGTTTCTTCGGGAGCCAATCATTCAAGGCCATACCCTCCACACCCCCGCCCGCGACGCAAACGTCGTGGGCGCGTTGGCGGATTTTGCTTTAATGTCTTCATTGTGATGCCTCCTTTTTCGCGTCCGTACACCGCTCGATTGTCCGCTAACAGTTTGCTGAAAAACCCAGCGATTTTTGCCTGAACTGTATTTCGATCATGGTTAATTCTATTTCAGGTCGCTGCGGAGCGCGAATCTTTGTTCGGCGGCGGTCCCGGTTGACTGCTTTGAGCGGCTCTTTCGTCCGATCTGAACAGTCCACTGACCAACCGCGTCCTTCATCCGGCCTGCAAACTCATTCCCAGATTGGCTATCCGCAGCAAATTGTATGTCCCGGCCACGAAATAAGCCCAAGCCTGCGTCCGCTCCACTCCGCGATAGCGGCTGCGCCTCAATCCACCTACCATTTTCATCCAGCCAAAGATTTCTTCGACCCGCTTGCGCAAACGTTGGCTGGTACGGTAACCGGTGCAACTGGTCGTGCGTCCATCCAGTCCCGAAACTTCAATTCCTTCCTTGCACGCCGTATGCGGCGAGATTTCCCGCTGGCGGCACCCGGCCACAAATTTCTTTTGGTGATACGCTTTGTCCGCCCCGAGGGTCGTGATCCTGGCTTCGTGCAATTCCCGATGTTCATCCACCTGCGCCAGGGCTACGGTCGGCTCGTCCTGGGCAATGGGATTATGCACCGTGATGGCTGCGCACAGTCCATGCCGGTTTTCCATCAACACCTGCGTCCCAAAACACAGTTTGCTGGCCTGTCCGTTGGCTTTCCGATACAGCACGCTTTCCGGATCGGTCGTGCTTTGATGCGTCGCATTACGCCGCTGCTCCCCGTGGAAGTTGATCGTCGGATTGCCAGGGTCGTCATCTTTGGCCGAGGCCACTTTGGCCCCGTCTTGGCCATCCTTGCGCACAAAGCTCTTCAGACTGGCCCACGCTTCGATGAGCGTGCCGTCGGCCGTAAAGTGCTGGTCACTGGTCCAGCCTTCGGTCCGCGACAAATCATAGACCTCCACGAAAAACAGCTTCGCAGCCTCCACCGAAAGCAACCGGTCATAATTATGGGTGAACACCGTCGGATCGAAACTCCCTTCGTCCAGTTCCCGGTCCAGAAACCAAAGCCACAGAAGATTGTAGGCCAGTTGCTCGCAATACAGCCGCTCACTGCGCACCGAATAGAGCGCCATCAGAATCCGGCTCTTGAACAGTTGCTCCGGCGGAATCGAAGGCCGTCCCTCACCGGCATACAACTCATCAAACAACGGCGAAAGTTTCGCCAACACCTGGTCCACTCGTGTCTTGATCCCGCGCAACGGATGGTCCGCAGGCACCCGCTGGTTCAGGTTGATCGTCGTCAGAAATTCCGGTTGTGCTTGAGGTTTTCCACGCATGATTCTCTGACCTATCCCCTTCGCCGCCATTCAAACTTTCTGCGAGTTTTTCAGCAAACTGCTAAGCAAAAATTTCCTCGACCACCTCCAGCAAATGTGGCGAGTCCAAAGGCTTCTCCAGGAAGGCCCTGGCACCCTGGCGTAGACATTCGGCTTTTACGTCCGGACTGCCAAAGGCGGTCAGTACGATGATCGGCAGCTTGGGAAGCAACTCGTGGATGGCATACACTCCCGTGATGCCTGTTACAAACGGCATCCGTAAATCCGTGATAACCAGATCAAACTGTTTTTTCCGCTCGGTCAGGATCTCAACCGCATCTACCACCCAGGTGGCGCAGGTCACCGTGCAACCTTCACCGGCCAGCACCTTTTCGAGTGCGCGGAGCATCCGGGCATCGTCGTCTATAATCAAAACCGATTTGTTACGAATATTTTTCATAGTCAATTTGTTAGCTTTGCATGAGTGATGGCAGAAAAGTGCATATCAGGATTTTTTGTCAACCGGCAAAAAAATCGTAAGCGAACTGCCCTTGCCCGGGGCGCTTTCGCATTCCACATGCCCGCCATGTTCAGTGGCGATCTGCTGGACCAGGGTGAGTCCCAGACCGGTTCCCTCGGGCTTGGTCGTGAAGAAGGGCACGAATACCTGCTCGACCTGTTCCTTGGTCATCCCCCGGCCGGTGTCGGACACCCGGAGACGCACATGTCCACCTTCCTGCCAGGTGCTGACGGTTAACTCGCCACCACCCGGCATGGCATCCAGTCCGTTGCGAAGCAGATTCATCGTCGCCTGCCACAATTGTTCCGCGTCGGCGTTGAGGCTCGTCAACGCAGGATCGAAGTTGGTGCGCAGTTTGATGCCAGCCTGCTCGAATTCGCCGTTCAGAAACACCAGTTTCTGGTCGAGCAATTTGTTTAATTCTATCGGCCGGCGTTGCGGTTTCGGCAACCGGGCAAACCGCAAATAATCCTCGATCACGTTCTGGATGCGCCGGACTTCGGCGCGCATTTCGTCCACGAGCAGATGTCCCTCTTCCGGCGAATGCCCGCACTTTTCGGCAAACCGGTCGATTTCTTTGTAAATCAGGTCGAGGTTCAGGATGATGGAACTGAGCGGGTTGCGGACCTCGTGGGCCACTTCCGCAGCCATCGTTCCCACCACTGCGAGCCGTTCCGACTGGACTTTGGCGATTTCGAGCCGTTTGCGTTCGGCGATTTCAGTCTGGAGCGCCGCCGTTCGTTGTTGAACGGTTTCTTCCAGATGACGGTGGGCGGCCTGAAAAGCCGGGAGCAGATAGACCACGACCAGGAAAAACGCCAGCAGCATCAGCGCATTCCAGAACGGAATCAGGGGATGCGAATACACGTAGCCGGTCTTCAGATCGGCCATGAACCATAACATCGCACAGACCGTGGCCAGCAGCAGTCCCGACCGGCGTCCGACCGCCCAACTGACCCAGCAGATCGGTATTAGATAGAATGCCGACACAGCGATGTCACGCCCCATGACATATTCCAAGATACCAGTCAACAGCGCCAGCGCCAGCGCCAGCAATATAATCCACGGTCGTGGCAATGATATTCGCCACCTGGGCAAACGCCACAGTGAATGAGGCCGGTTCATTCCGTTTTGTGCCGACATTTCGTGATTAGCCTCAAGCCAAGCAGTAAATATATACCGATGGCCGTGCCCCTTTTTATGCCAAGGTGCAAGCGCCAGTTTCATAGTCTGGCCTTCCATCTTATAAGCGCCCATACATGACACATCCGCCCAAAGAACGATTTCTCTGTGGCGATTTTCATCATTTTCGATCTCCAAAGGTAATGGACTTGGTGGTCTTGACGAAATCCCGGATCAACTGACCGCAATCAGCGACACCGGCTCATCGTGTTCATCGCGGGCGGTGCCGGTGGCGTGCAAGTCAAGCGTAGGCTCACCATCCACCAGAAAACGATACTGGTGATGGCCATGAGGCAGCCACATTTGAATAAACCACCAACCATCCTCCCGCTGGTTCATCAGGGTGGGGTGCCAGTGGTTGAAATCGCCCGTCAAATGAACTGTTTTTGCCCCGCGCGCGGAACAGAAAAAATTGACCGGTTTGATGGAATGATTCGCGGAATAAATCCCGTCGCCGGGTTTGTCATGCAGGAGGTTCATAAAATGGAATTTCTCATTGATGCTTTCCTTCCACTTTTGATTCGTCTTCATTTTGATTTCTCTTGGATGGATTGAATTTTGTCCGGTTGTTTTGCGAGAAACGCGACAACAGTTGTTTGCCATCAACTGATCCATGCCCATCTCCGGCGAAGCGATCACCTTGCGAGCCATTGACTTCGTGAGCGGACCACGCCGCCGCTGGGGCCGGCTGCGGGCTAGGGAAGAAGGTAAGTCGCGTCAGATTGGCAAGATTCAGGGCGGCAATCCCGCCGGTTCGCATCCGGAAGCACAAGGTTGGCGCGGTGAGCAGGAAAGGGATTGCGTCCGGTGGTTCCGCCTGCGCTTCGATGGCGATTTCCATGGCCAGAAACAACTGTTTTTGTCCGGCCATTTCCAGATCCAGAAAGGTGACCACCGAGGTTTCCTGTGTCCGCGCCTGGCCCCACCGGTCATGCAATTCCGGATTTTGGAGCAATGCTTGGAACTCCGTCTCCGTTAATTCCACGGCGTCCGCGATTCCCTGCGGAATGATCCAGTGAGACAAGTTTTCGGAGACAAGATCAATCCGCACGATTTGGTGGACGGGAAAAGAAGTCAGCGAGTTGTCGCCGGCAATGATGATTTTTTCCTGATTGAAAATCCGGGCAGGTTGAAATTCATTCAGGATGCGATTCATCAGACCGGCTTCGCTTTGGGTGAATGTCTCGATCGAACCGTCCACTGTGTGGATGTAAATTTGCAGGTTTTGAGTTGGATGATTCATAAATCATTGGGAAACGGCGCCTGGCTCCAGCTTCCGGGTGTTCCGGCTCAGAAAGGCTTGGCAGAGGTTTTGCACCACCTCACATTCGGCCCGGATCCAGTCATCCAAGGCACCTCCCAACCGGCACCCTTGGGCAAACCAGAGTTGGTGCGCCCGTTGCTCGATGTGCGTTTGTGCCCGAAGATGTTGTTCCGTGGCCAGGACAACGGCGGGGGGAAGATGCGCGTAGATCAACTGGATGGTGTCTTCGTGTCGGTCCTGGTGCTGCGCTTTGGACCGGCCGTTGAATTGTGCTTGAAGAGGAGACTTCCGGCATATCCTCCGCTGAACAGGGTTGAACCGCGCCTTCATGGCCGGACCTCCACGACCGAATTGAGGGAGCCATGAATATTCGGCACATTCTCCGCGGCATCGGGGTTGTGAATCCAAACTCCATTCACGATGAACTTGTATTCGTAGCGGCCCGGTTCCAGCACCAGCCGCTTTTCCCAGGAGTGGTCTTCGCCGTGCCGGATCATGGGCAGACTGCCCGGCGACCATTCATTGAAATCACCGCACAAATAAACCTCCTCCGCCTCGGGACTGCTCAAAACGAAAGCCACCTCCCGGCGCACCGGATGGGCGGAAGAACGATTGGTTCGTTTCCTCCCATTTTCAACTGGTCTGGTCATATAAGTCCTTTCCGTGTTACTGGCATCAGGCTCGTTTGTTCGCCGGTTGTCCGTGTGCCGTTTGCCAAGGCGGCTCTTCCGGTTCCTGACGCCTTTCGATCCATAGTAATTAAGACAGGATGAAGATTAATGGCGGATGAAGAGCGAATTAAAATGTGACTAAATCTGATAGAAAGCACCGGTGCCGTTCAGCCTGAAGCCAAACAGATAGTGTATTCCGATAGCCGTGCCACTTCTTATGCCAAAGCCCAAGCGCCCGTTTCATAGCCCAGCAGTTTGTGTCCGAACCGCGCACGGTGTATTCAACCAGGAAAGCCATTCGACCGGGAGAAGATGAAACAGAAGAGAGCAGAACTCGCCGCCCAAGGGGTGTTCATCGCCATCACGGGCCGCTTCGTTCCCATTACAGGCAGGATTCATGAAAGCCCGTTTCTCAGGAATGCGGGCGTCCATTGCAGCAAATCCGCCGACAAGCTTGTCTCGGTGATGCGATAAATGGAATAATGATTTCATGATCGAATGCATCGCAACAAATCCGCTGGCAAACTTGTCTCGGCGACCCCCTCAAACGCAGGATACACGGTCACACGGCTGATATTGGTGGGATTGATGAAACCGACTCCGCCTGTCTCCAAGCGAAAAGGAATGACGGGCAGTTCGAAAAAATGCGCCATAAGCTGGCGTTGATCCTGTATCGTTGCCTGAATCGCAGTTCGCAACCTCAGGCTGATCATCCAATCTCCAATGGTATGGATTTCCACGTATGACGTGGTTCCCTCCGCCTCCGCGGGCAGACCTTCTCCGTCTGCATTCGCAACGATATTCAAAACCGCTTCGTCATGGAATGCCTCTGGGTCAACTTCGACAATATCCAGAAAGCCGGGAGGCAGATGTAGCGGTGGAGTTGTCGGTGTGCGGACCAGCATCACGTCAATGGTTCGGCACGGGACGGTGCTGACACTTCGTTCCGAAGCCAGCGTGAGAAAAGGCTGGGTGAAAAGGCGGGGCGTGATCAGCCGGGGCAGGATCTTGCTGATGCTGTCTTCATCGCTTTGGTAGAACTGCGTGTGGGATCCGTCTTCGGAGCGAATCTCGATAGTCAGGTCAATATTGGTTGTTGTCATATGAAACCTTTCCATGTTTTCGGAATCAGGTCTTTCATTTGCGACGCGACGCACCTGCCGTTCGGGCGCGGAATTGCTCGCGTTCCTGATCCTCTCCCTCTTGCCGTCCCTATTAATTGACACGCTGAAGATTAATAGCCGATGAAGAGCGAATTAAAATGGAGAAAACCCGGAGGGAAACTTTAGCGCCGTTCAGCCTGCTAGCAGAACCAAAACGGCTGCTGACCTTGGGCTTGATACCTGCGTCTGGTGTTGTGCGCGCTGTTGTATCTGAGAGTAAGGCGTATCTCGAGGTGCGTACGGCTGGATCCGCATGCCGAGTTGCTCATCATAAGTACCGCTCAAAGGGCCGCGGCAGGGCTCAGAGTTGGGTGACCCGCCAGAACCTCCGTGTCAACAGCTTCATCACGTAAATGGGAATTGAAAATGAACGCCGCCTTCGGGAACGACCACTACCACCGTGGAAATTTTCTTCCGGCGGCTTTGAACTTCAGGCGGGTCAGTGATAATATGACTCCACTTGGGATAAGGGGAACCATTCCTCATTCGATCATGACTGTGACCGTCGCGGCCGACAACGGGCGGGGGCTGACCTCCGCTGAGGCCCGCGCACGCCTAAATCAATTTGGCCCCAATGCGGTTGCGGAGGAAAAGCCACACCCGTTGAAGGCGTTCCTCAAGCGTTTTTGGGCACCCATCCCCTGGCTGCTTGAGGCGTCCATCATCATTCAACTGTGCATCGGCGAAACCGTCGAGGCGGTGGTCATCGGCGGGTTGCTCGTCGTGAACGGCGTGTTGAGCTTCCTACAGGAGGGCCGCGCGCAAAAGGCGCTCGCTTTACTCCGGCAGCAACTGCGCGTCCAGGCGCGCGTGCGGCGCGACGGCCAGTGGATCACGCTCCCGGCCGAAGAACTCGTCCCCGGCGATGTCCTCCATCTGCGCCAAGGCAGCATCGTGCCGGCGGACGTGAAGATCACTGATGGCACTCTGCTCGTGGACCAGTCCGCGTTGACCGGCGAATCGGCCGCCGTGTCGGTCGAAGCGGGCAGAATCGCCTACGCCGGCGGGATGGTGCGTGGCGGCGAGGCCAGCGGCGAAATCACCGCGACCGGCGCGCGCACCTTCTTCGGCAAAACCGCCGAACTCGTCCGCACCGCGGGGGCCACCAACCGGCAGGAACATGAGATTGTCGCCGTAGTGCGAAACCTCTTCGTCGTAAATGCCGCCACCGTGATTATCGTGCTTGGTTACGCACACCTTCACGGCCTGAGCCTCGGTTACGTCCTGCCGCTGTTGCTGTCCATTTTGCTGGCGTCCATTCCGGTTGCGCTGCCCGCCACCTTCACGCTCGCGGCGGCGCTGGGTTCGGTGGAATTGTCCCGCCGCGGCGTGCTCATCACGCGCCTGAGCGCCTTGCACGACATCGCCTCGATGACCGTGTTGTGCAGCGATAAAACCGGCACACTCACGCGCAACGAAGCCACGGTGAACGCGCTTTGGCCAGCGCCGGGCTTTTCAGAAAATGACCTGCTGCGCGCGGCAGCACTGGCCAGCGATCCCGCCGGACAAGATCCGGTGGACGGCGCGGTCATCAGGGCGGCCAACGCTCGCGGCTGGCACGACGGTGAACTGACGCGCCTTGAATTCAAGCCGTTTGATCCGGCCACGAAGCTCGCCGAGGCCGTCTATCGCAATCCGAACGGCGCGAAAAAGATTCATTTCCTGAAGGGCGCACCCGCCGTGGTCGCCAAACTGTCGGGCGCGCCGGAAACGCTCTGGCAGTCACAGGCTGAGGCCATTGTGGCGCGCGGCAAGCGCGTGCTGGCGGTCGCTCAGGGCAATGACGAAGGACTCAAACTGGCCGGGTTGCTGGGCCTGGAGGACGCGGTGCGTGAAGATTCCAAGGCCGTGGTCAGCGCCATCCGCGAGGCCGGCGTGCGCGTCGTGATGATTACCGGCGACAACGTGTTGACGGCGCGCAGCGTGGCGGAACAGGTCGGCATCCCGACGGTCGTCTGCCCGCCGGAAAAATTGCACGGCGATTTGTGCGGCGATGCGATGGATAGCAGCGTGTTCGCCGGGGTGTTTCCAGAGGACAAATTCAAACTGGTGCGGGCCTTTCAACGCCGAGGAGCGGTAGTGGGCATGAGCGGTGACGGCGTGAACGACGCGCCGGCGCTGCGTCAAGCCGAGGCGGGGGTGGCTGTGGCCAACGCCACCGACGTGGCCAAAGCCGCCGCAGCGATGGTCTTGACGCAATCAGGTCTCGGCGGCGTGGTTGCGGCCATCGCCACGAGCCGCCTTGTTTTCCAGCGCATCATCACCTACACGCTAAACATGTTGACCAAGAAAATGGAACTCATGGCGTTGCTGGTGATTGGGTTCCTGCTGACAGGCCACAAGCCACTCACGCCAATGCTGATGGTGCTGATTATTTTCCTGAACGATTTTCTCACGATGGCCATTTCCACCGACCGGATGGAAGTTTCGCCGCAGCCCAACCGCTGGAACACGCGCGGTATTTTGCTGGCCGGTGTGGCTCTGGCCGCCGGGCGGCTGGTGTTTTCGCTGGGCGTTTTCCTGTGGGGCCATTACCAACTCGGTCTGGACATGAGACATTTGCAATCGTTGACGTTCTTCACCACGATTCTCAGTTCGCAGGCCGGCGTGTATCTGTTGCGCGAGCGGCGGCACTTCTGGCAATCGCCGCCCAGCCGTTTTCTGGTGTGGAGTTCGGTGCTGGGTGTGGGCGTCACCTCGATTCTGTCCTGCGGCGGCCTGCTGATGCCGGCGATCAGTGCGCCAGTGCTGCTCGGCGTGGCGGGTGTCGGGCTGGTTTATTTCACGGGATTGGACTGGCCAAAGGTGTGGCTGTTCCGGCGGCTGGATTTGCGTTGAGACGTTATGGTCCGCGCAGGCGTAATTTTCCGGTTTTGTATGCTGGATTGTGCTATTGATTAAAAACTGATTCGGGCCACGTGTCAATCCCCGCCTCGGATGGATTTTGATCTGAAGGCAGCAAACATTTCTTCGTCCACGGACTATTGGCCAGAGCTGCGCGTTGTTTCTGCGATGGCTCCAAGCTTGAACAGCCAGCACATAAAGCCAGGCACATTGCCATTATCAGCCAATTAACCACCAATCGTTTCATATGGTTGACGTTAAACGGAGCGTTGGCACTGTTCGCCCGCCATTTCATCGGTGACCACCTCCTCCCGCGCCGCCACTCCAACCTCCGCCGCCACCACTGCGTCCGCCTCCGCCCCAGCTCCCGCCGCTTCCGTGAAAACCCCCGTTCCCACCTCCACGAAAGAAATTACCCATGCCATGAAAAAAGCCTCCACCAACACCATGGGCAACCGGATGACCGGCCTGGGCGTAATTGTAACCATTGCCTTGCAGTCGCGGTGAACTGTAGTAATGCGGACCATACACAGTCCCATGATTGTAATCTGTTCCCGCCTGATGCGGTTGGTACTGCATCATACGCGAACTCATCAGACGCGGGCCGCCGATGAATCGGCTGCCGGACGGCGAAATAACTCCTTGATTGGCCGATGTAAAAATCCGATTCCCGCCCAAACCAGTTCGGGGCATTGGCAGCCGGGGATCATTGAAAGCATTTTGCCTCCGCGCCTGTTGGCCGGCGGCGAGTTGGCCCGTGCGCGAGTTGTAAGCATGACCGTATCCGTTGGCCCATTCACGGTTGCCGAATGAATTTGGTTCGGGGTGGAAACCGTGCCGGTCATAAATGTTACCGGCCGTTCCGGCCCAGCCGTCATGCCTCCAGCCCCGGCCTCCGTCCCAATCGTGATTGTGCCAGCCCCGGTCGAATCCCCAGCACGGTCCGGGCGGATAGCAAAAACCGCCATAACCAAACCCACAGCCAAACCCGAACCCGAAGCCCCATCCCCACCAAGGCTGCCAGCAATCGTTCCAGCCATAGCCCCATGTGATGGGCGGGCAATACCACACCGAACCGACCCATGGCGGGTAGTCATAACCCGTGCCATAAACCACCGTGCCATCATCGGCGACCATCGTGCCGAGGTAACCGGGTGTGTATCCTTCATAAACGACATTTGGCGTTGAACCGTAAACCTGCACGTAAGTAAGATAATGCAGGGGCGAAGTCGGCGGGATGGTGTAAATCACCGCCGGCACGGAGCCGGCCACGGTCCACGGCCCATTGACCGAGGTAGAGGCGTACCAGATGCCGTTCTGGCAGGAATACCATGATTGGGCATCCACTTCAATGATCGGCACGGCGCTATTGGCAACGTAATACAACGGAGTGCCCGCAATCGGTTCGAGCCGGAGCGCGCCGTCAATTTGTGGATCCGGCATCTGAGTCGTGCGCGCCACCTCGGTGCCTTGCGGAATGCTGTTGGCAATCAGCGCCTCGGTCGCCTGTGGCGTTTCGGGAACGCTGGCCTTCACGTTTTCCTTTGGATTGTTGTCGGGAATTGCCGCGAAGTCGGGGGCCAGTTCATTGCCCGGTACAAATTGCCAGGGACCCTTCAGGGACGGGGCACGAAACCAGCGACCGGCAATCAATACGTAGGTCTGTTGATCGGTCAGCAGTTTGAATACATTCCCGGTTGTGTTGGCCGCGTACAGGAGTTGCGTGCCGGCAATCGGCACAAAGTCAGGCTGGCCTTTGAATGTGATGAGTTCCGCCGGCGTCGTGGTGGTGTAAATAAACGGCGCGGTGGCGGATTGCAGCGAAGGAATTTTACCGGTGTCCGGATCGGGTTGCCCGGCCAGCAGATCCACCAGGCTGGGGGAGGTTTGCGCCAGTTTTTCCGCGACGGCGGCGCCGGGGGGAGGCCCGCCGGCGATTCTCCATGGACAGTCGAGCGCGGGCGCCTCCATATAACCGTCAAGCACGTGCAGGTAGAACCAACCCGCGTGGTCCTTCAACAGCAACGCGTGGGTGTTGATCACGCGTTCCAAATCCGTTCCGGGAACCGGCCGAAATGCCGGTGGGCCATCAATGGCAACCAGGATGGCCGGTTGGTCCGAAAAAATGATTTTCGGCGGGGCATTGTTGACCTCCTGTTTGCGGATCGGCAGTTGGTTCACGGCCAGACTGGTTTTCAGGAGATCCAAGGAAAGTGCCGAGGCATGATTCGGGAATTGAGATTGCAACACCTTTAGCAAATCCGCCTTCCGGCCAGGGGCAGACGGAAAATCCGCACTCGTAATTTCGACTTCTTTTAGCGCCGCCACATGCGTCGTCTTGTCCACGAGGGTGATGGCTTTGAAGGCGATCACGCCGTAGGTGGTTTGGGATTGGCCGATTACTTGGACGTATACCGCGCTTCGGGCCACGAGCGAATGCCCGTCCCAGGAATCCACCTGTGGCGTGAAAACCGTGTAGCTTGACTTGTCACTCCAAAACTGGCAGGGCCAATCGGAGACTGAGGCGCTGATGGCGGATGGAGGGATGCTGTAATTGTTATCGGCGGTACCCGCTGCCAAAACATTCCGCGGGTAGCAGACCGGGAGCACCAACAGGAAACCAATCACAAGAATAAAAAAATTGCCCCGTTTCATAACTTTTCTCCTCCCCGTCGCCAAGATTGCAGGCGATGTTTTTTTAAAACCGGCATTGCCGGTGATCTGTGCGGATGCGTTTTCATCTGTCATCACCTCGGAGCAACGGCTCTTTTGCCGCAGCTCCTGATATCCTTTGCACCCTATTTTAATTGACCACCGGAAGATTAAAATCGGCTGAAGAGCGAATTAAAAACCAAATGTTGCCGGGCGATGCTCTGCCAGATTGGGAAAATGACCTGTGGTGGAAGAAGAAAAGATGAATCGCCCCACAGTCATTGGTTAAAAATCGAATCAGGCCACGTGTCAATCCCCGCCTCAGAGGGATTTTGGGCCGGCGGCGGCGAACATTTCTCCACCCAAGGACTATCGGCTGCGGCGGCGCGTTGTTGCGGTGATGGCTCCAAGCTTGAACAGCCAACACCCAACCCCAGGCACATTGCCACGATCAGCCAAATAACCGCCCATCGTTTCATAATGCGAAGAATTTGCCAGACGTTCATGTTGTTTCATCCGCAAAATTACCATCAGCTAGTTCTGCCAGTAGGGCGGGGCGATTCGCAACTGGGAGTTTGGATATTTCTCATATTTCTCCAGCTGCCTTTCCACAAATCCACTCGTCAGCAGATCGTTGATCTCCGAATTAAGCATATTCTGGAATTCGAGTTCGTTGCGTTTGAACATATAGCAATTGCCAATGACGCGTAATGGCACGCTGGGCTTGATGTTAACGATTGTTCCTGGATTTGATTCTAAAAGCTTCATCGCTTGGGACTTTTCCATGATGATTATGTCGGCCTTGTTGCTGGTTGCGTTCAGGAAAGAAACCCCATAGTCAGTCATTCGAGGGAGGGCAACGCGTGTGGCGTTGGGGAATTGGTCTTTTGCGATCGCCTCGGCCGTGCTTCCAGCCACCATGGCGATTCGAACCTTCGGGGAATTAAGCGCAGCCATGCGAATATTCTCGTTGAATTTTGGATCATCCTTTCGCGCGTAGAGGTAGAACGGGCTGTAATAAAGCGGGCTGCTTAATGTTGCGAGTTTCGCACGCTCTGGATTGGCCCAGACCGCGCTTCCAATCATGTCATAGCGGTCGTTTTCGAGACCCTCAATCTGCGCTGCCCTGCCAACTTCTTCGGTCCATTCGACCGTAAGTCCCAGGTTTTTGGCTGCTTCCTCCAATGTCTCCACGAAAACACCCTTGAGTTTTCCATTTTCGTCCTTGAAGCAACCCGGCGGATAAATAGTGTAGGCAGCTCGAATCCTGCCTGACTTCATCACCC
The DNA here is from genome assembly GCA_963744965.1 of uncultured Verrucomicrobiae bacterium. Classification (GTDB taxonomy): domain Bacteria; phylum Verrucomicrobiota; class Verrucomicrobiia; order Limisphaerales; family UBA11358; genus UBA11358. The sequence continues at coordinate 699,876 of CAVUVT010000008.1, read as the reverse complement.
GGTCATAAAGCGAAACGGTTTGCGGCGGGCTGCCTGTCGCGGTGACTTTTTGACCGGAAGCGGCAGGGGCTGCCATGCACGCAAGGACTGCGACAAGGAAAATTGCCTGTTTAATTTTCATAAGATCAAAAGTTATTTCTTTCTTGCGGCGCGGCCCATCCGAACTTGGTTTGTTACAACATCAATCAGCCCGCCATCCGACGGGGTAACCGATGGGTACGCTGACCAGTTCCGTTTTCGCCGTTCCCGCTGGAACCCTCCACCCGTTGTCCAGGTGGACCCGGGTGGTTTGCCCGTCCTGAATCACCACCGGGACCTTGATCCAGACGTTGCCATAACCTCTCGCCCGGGCTTGTACGATGTATTTTCCGGCCGGCAAAAATTCCAGGCGGGGGGATTGGGCATAATGCCCGACGATGTTCTCAACGTGACGGACGAGTTTTCCGGACGTCTGGTAGATATAATAATCGCTGTGCTGATAGTAGCACGGATTGTCGCCTTCGCCATGTCCTTGCCAGGCGGAATAAACCAGCAACTGTCCCTGTGAACCCTTGCTGGAATAGCCCCTGGGGTCGGGTCCCACCGGAGCGAGGACAACGGGGGTTGAGGCGCATCCGGTCAACAGCGAGATCACCGCCGCGCCTAGAATGAGGTTGATGCCTTTCATAATGCTCTTTTCCTTTCTGGTTTGGAAGAGGTCCGCCCAGAAACGCGACCGTGTTCGCGCCCCCGGAGGTAAGCCGGCATCCGGACCGCAGCATCTCGGCCAAAGGCTCTCTGCCTGTCGCTTCGATACGACGGACCCGGCAACTGTTTGCGCCTCTCCGTCCATTATCATTCGACAGCTTCAAACATTAAATAATGCTGAAAATTGGATTAAAATGCGTAATTCCAAGACCCAAGGAAACACCCGACCTCCCCCCAGCCGGAACGGGAATGAGAAACCGGCCAACCTTGGGTTTCTGAATAAATTTTAATCAAATGTTTGCGTTGTTTTAATCAACGTATGGTCTATTCCTTTGTCAAAGAATTACAACTTATGCGAATTCTGCTGGTGGAAGACGAAAAGAAAGTGGCCGACATCATCGTGCGCGGCCTCAAGGCGGAGCGCTATGCCGTGGATGTCTGCCACGACGGTCAAAGCGGCTGGGAGGCCGCCAATACCTACGATTACGATCTCATCATTCTGGATTTGATGCTGCCCGGACTGACCGGCACCGAGATTCTCGAAAAAGTCCGGCGCAAAAACCAGCAGGTGCCGATCCTGATTCTCACCGCGCGCGACGGCATGGGCGACAAAATAAAAAATTTTGAAACGGGCGCGGACGACTATCTGACCAAGCCGTTTGCGTTTGCCGAACTACAGGTGCGCATCAAGGCCTTGTTGCGGCGCGGGCCGGTCAACCGATCCAGCGTCTTGCGCGTGGGGGATTTGGAAGTTGACCGCCTTTCGCAAAATGTGAAACGCGGGGGCAAAAAAATCGAACTCACCGCCAAGGAATACTCACTGCTGGAATATCTGGCGACGCATCCGGGCCGCGTCTTCTCGCGCACCATGATCATTGAACATGTCTGGGATCAAAGTTTTGAGGGGTTGACCAATATCGTGGACGTTTATGTGCGGCATTTGCGGGAAAAAGTGGACGACGCGTTTCCGGTCAAACTGCTGCACACCGTGCGCGGCGTCGGCTACAGCTTGAACGACGAGACGCAGACATGAATACACGTTCCATCGGATTTCGTCTGGTTACGTGGTATGCCGGCCTGCTCACCGGCATTTTCCTGCTGTTGTGCGCGCTGTTGTATCTCAACCTGAGGCATTTCCTGGAAAATGACCTGGGCGAATCCCAGGCGCGCCGCGCGCGCCAGATTGCCCAAACCCTGCTCGTTCATGTCGGGCAAACCGGCGAAGCTTATGTCGCCAGCCAGACGAAGGATTGGTATGAGCCGGAAATCAACGACCGTTTCATCCGGATTACACGGGCCGATGGCACTCTGGTTTACGTTTCCGGCGCGACCAAGGACGGAAGTCTCGATCCGGCGGAAGTTCCCATTTTCCCGCCGTCGCTGAGAACGGAATTCTACCACAAGTTGCAATTGTCAGGCGGCAACACCTTGCTCGTCGCCGCGTTGAATTTCAAATCGTCCGGCAATCCTGATTACCTGGTGGAATTTGGCGCGTTGCTCGATCCGGCGGAATCAATGCTCAACCACCTGTTTTTGCAACTCGCCCTGGGTTTGCCGCTGGCGGTCATCATCATTGCCGTTGGCGGTTATCTGCTGGTGCGGCGGGCCTTGACGCCGGTCGAACAAATCACGCGGGCCGCCGAACGAATCACGCAGTACAATTTAAGCGAACGTTTGCCGGTCTCAAGCACCGGCGATGAATTGGAGCGATTGTCCGTTTCGCTCAACCGCATGATTACCCGGCTGGACGACGCCTTTCAAAATTCCAAACGGTTTGTCGCCGATGCCTCGCACGACTTGCGCACGCCGCTCACGATTCTGCGGGGAGAGCTGGAAAATTTGACTGAAGACCCGCAGTTTGATGCTGAATTGCGCGACCGCATCGGCAGCATGTTGGAGGAAGTCGTGCATTTGGGCAAAATTGTGGAGCAATTGTTCACGCTCTCACGGCTCGACACCGGCGAAGCGCAAACCGAATGGACGCGTTTCGATTTGAGCGAACTGGCCAAAACGACCGCCGAACAAATGAGCCTGCTGGCCGAGGACAAAGGCATTTCCATTTCCTGCGACGTCAGCCAGCCGATGCCGGTGAAAGGCAACCGGGTGCGGCTCAAACAAGTCGTCGTGAATCTGCTCGACAACGCCATCAAATACACACCGGAAAAAGGCGCGATTCAATTGCACGTTCTCGCCGTCAACGGCCATGCGGTGCTGGAAGTGGAAGACAATGGCATCGGCATTCCACCCGAGGCGTTGCCACACATCTTCGAGCGGTTTTATCGTGTGGATCAGACTCGGTCTGCTGATTCCGAAAGCGTGGGCCTTGGACTTTCCATCGTCAAATCCATTTGCACCGCGCACGGCGCGGAAGTGGAGGTGCAAAGCGCCGTCGGCAAAGGCAGCCGGTTCCGCGTCAAACTGCCGTTGTTCGGCAACAGCAACATGTCCTGACCGATATATGAAATTGAACCTGGTCAACCGGCTTGAGGCGCTTCAATCCACCTTGAAACTGCGGTTGCCCGGCGTGCCGGCAGTGATCTTGACCGGAATCGTCGGCGCATTTTTGACCCTGCATCGCACACTTATGAAAATCAACCTTGCCCATCGGTTTGAGGCGCTTCAATCCGCCTTGAAACTGAGGTGGCTCGGCGTGTTGGCAGTGATCTTGATCGGAGCTGCCGCCATTTTTTGGAGCCTGCACCACGCGCGCGCGGCAGCCGGAGCCGCGGACGCAGCATCCATGCCGGTCGTGCCGACCGTGGCGGTGGCGAAGGTCGGCCGGGAAGACCTCTACAAGGAAGTTACCATTCCGGCTGAGTTCCGGCCCTATGTCGAGGTTGACCTGCACGCCAAGGTTTCCGGTTACGTGGATCAGATGAATGTGGATTTTGGCGACAAGGTCAAGGCCGGTCAGCTTCTGGCCACGCTCGAAGTGCCCGAGTTGCAGGACGAATTGCACAATGCGATCGCCACGGAGCAGAAGACGGAGGCGGATCACACCAATGCGGACTTGATTTTCACCCGGCTACAGTCGGTCAATAAAGACCATCCCAATCTCGTGGCCCAGCAGGATCTCGACACGGCGCTGGCCAATGACCTGGCCACGGCCGCCGCCATTGCCGCCGCCAAGGCGGAGGTGGAAAAACTCCAGACGCTCCTCGCCTACACCCAAATCACCGCGCCGTTTGACGGTGTCGTCACCCACCGCTATGCCGATCCCGGCGCGCTCATCCAGGCCGGCACTTCCTCGGACACGCAAAGCATGCCGCTGGTGCGGGTTTCCGATAACTACCTGCTGCGCTTGGATTTTCCCGTCACGGTGGATTACGTGAAGGATGTCAAGGAAGGCGATTCCGTTGACGTGCGCGTGGAATCCCTCAACGGCAAAACCTTCTCCGGCAAAATCACCCGGTTCACCCATAATGTGACGGACGACACCCGCACGATGATCACGGAAATTGAAGTGCCCAATCCCGATCTGGAATTGATCCCGGGCATGTATGCCACCGTGGTCTTGAAGGTGGAAAAGCGTTCCCAGGCGCTGGCCATTCCCACCGAAGCGGTTGCCGGCGGCAAAAAGAACACCGTCTATGTCGTCACCCCGAATCATGAAATTGAGGAGCGCACCGTGACGCTGGGTTTGGAGACGCCGGACAAATACGAAGTGGTTTCCGGCCTGAACGAAGGTGACCTGGTGATGATTGGCAACCGGGCGCAGTTTCAACCCGGCCAGAAAGTGGATCCCAAATTCATCCAGCTCGCCTCCACCTTATGAACATTGAGATCAAACCATTCATTCACCAGATCCGCTTCACGCCACAATTGGTCTGGCGGCCGTTAAAGGAAAAGTTCCGCCTGTCGAAATCCTGCCGCTACGCCGGGTTGACCGACCGACGCCAAGAAACAAATCGCAGACCGGCTGAAACCACCAGATTTTTTTGAGCATGAATGCCGCCTTGACCCCGGAACAACTGGAAAACTTGCGCCAGTTGGACGCCTGCACCCTGGCCAATGCCATCGAGTCATTTCACGAACGGCTGCGCAACGAAGGCTTTGCCGACAACTCGGTACGTTGCTTGTTTCCCCATTTGAAACCGATGCTTGGTTACGCGGCCACGATCAAGGTCCGTGGTTCTGCGCCGCCGATGACTGACGGCCGTTACCCCGACCGCACCGACTGGTGGGACTATATTCTTTCGTTGCCGGCACCGCGGGTGCTGGTCGTACAGGACGTAGCCACGCGGGTGGGGCTGGGTTCGTTGCTGGGAGTGGTGCATGTCAGTATTCTCCGCGCTCTGGGTTGTGTGGGTGCGGTGACCAACGGTTCCGTCCGTAATATCCCGGCGGCCGAGAGTCTGGGCTTTCATCTTTTTGCTGGCAGTGTTTCGGTTTCACACGCCTATGTTCACATCGTGGAGGTGGGGGGCGCGGTGGAAATCGCCGGACTGAAAATCCAGTCCGGCGATTTGCTTCACGGCGATTTGCATGGCGTCCAATCCGTTCCCCTCGACATCGCCGGCCAAATTGCCCCGGTGGCGGAGCGAATCAGGGTAAGAGAACAAGAATTGATTGCGCTTTGCCAACCGAAGGACTTTTCCATCGAGAAATTGCGGGCTGCCGTCAACAAAGACCGGTCTTAAGCCTTCAGCCTAATCGCCATGTCTCGATTCGCCATCCGCCTGCCGTATCTTATCATTGTCATCTGCCTCATCACCTGTGTGGTGGGGGTGACCAGCCTGGTCCGGATGCCGGTGGATTTGTTTCCACCGATCAACATTCCCGTGGTGGTCGTGGCGACGTTTTATTCCGGGATGCCGCCGGAGCAGATTGAAAACGACATCACCGGCCAGTTTGAGCGCATGTTCACGCTTGCTTCGGGGGTGGATCACATGGAGTCCCGCTCGTTGAACGGCGTGAGCCTCATCAAGGTGTATTTCCAGCCCGGCTCGAATCCTGATTCGGACGTGACCAGCATTGCCAACCTCGCGATGGCCAGCCTGCGCTACCTGCCCACCGGCACATTGCCACCCATCGTGATGAAGTTCGACGCCTCGAGCCTGCCGGTGTGCCTCGTCACCCTCAAGGGTGAGGGCCTGAGTGAAGCGCAACTCCGCGACCTCGGCCAGTTCACCATCCGCAACCAGATGGCCGGCATCCCCGGCGCTTCCGTGCCCCCGGCCTTTGGGGGCAAGTACCGCCAGATCATGGTTTACGTGGACCCGCTCAAACTGGAGGCGCACGAACTGAGCGTGATGGACGTGGTGCGCACCATTAACGAGGCCAATCTCATCCTGCCCGCCGGCGACGTGAAGATTGGGCCTTACGACTACAACGTCTATGTCAACAACCAGATCAACGCCATGAAGGATTTGAATCTGGTGCCATTAAAGACGGTGGGCGAAGCCTCAGTGCTGGTGGCCGACGTGGGCAACGCGCAGGATGCCTCACAAATCCAATACAACAAAGTCCGCATCAATGGCCAAGCCTCGGTCTATGTGCCGGTGATCAAACAAGGCGGTGACGCCAACACCATCGAGGTCGTCAACGGCGTCAAACGGGTCGTCTCCCACCTGCTGGACGTGCCGAAGCAATTGGTCACCAAGGTTGTTTTTGACCAGTCGGTGTTTGTGCGCACCGCCATCGAGACGCTGATTCACGAGGGTCTCATCGGCCTGGTGCTCACCGGCTTGATGATCCTGGTTTTTCTCGGCAACCTGCGCGCCACGGTGGCGGTCTTCCTCTCAATCCCGCTTTCGGCGCTGGCCGCGTTCATTGCCCTCGCGCTGGGCGGCAGCACCATCAACGCGATGATTTTGGGCGGTCTGGCGCTGGCCTTCTCCCGGTTGATTGACAACTCGGTCATCGTGCTGGAAAACATCTTCCGCCATCTCGAACTGGGCGAGGCACCCGAGGTTGCCGCCGAACGGGGCGGCGCGGAGGTGCAACTGGCCGTGCTGGCCGCCACGCTGACCACCGCCATTGTTTTTTTCCCGGTCATCTTCCTCTACGGCGTCAGCAAGTTTCTGTTTTCAGCGCTCGCCATGTCCGTGGTGCTCTCCTTGTTTGCCTCCTACCTTGTGGCCATGACGGTGGTGCCGCTCTTTTGTGCCAAGCTCATCCACAGTGCCCACAGCCATGATGAGCCTTCCGCCGCCGCCACGGCCCGGGGCTGGGGCAGCCGCTTTAATGCTTGGTTCAACCACTGGTTCAACCGGATGCTCGACCGCTACGAACGCACGCTGGGCCTGGCCCTGCTGCGACCGTTCGCCACCGTGCTCGGCATCACGGGCATTTTCATCCTGAGTCTGGGCCTGTATCCGCTGATTGGCAAGTCCTACTTCCCGCGCACTGATCCCGGCCAGTTCGTCATCAGCGTCAAAGCCCCTTCCGGTACCCGCCTGGAACTGACCGATCAACTGGTCGGCCAGGTGGAGGACATCGTCCGGCAAATCGTCCCCACCAACGAGTTGAAGATCATCGTGTCCAACATCGGCACCACGCCTGGCTTCAACTCCATTCTCAACCCGAACTCATGCCCCAGCACCGCCGTTGTCCAGGTGGGTCTGATGGATGACCACACGTTAAGCAGTTTTGAATACATGAACCGGGTTCGCGCCCGGATCCGGCATGACCTGCCTGAAATCAGCACTTATTTCCAGACCGGCGGGCTGGTGGACGCCATTATCAACCAAGGCGTGCCGGCGCCGCTGGACATCCAGGTCAGCGCCCCGGACATGGACGGAGCGCACGCCGTGGCCGCGCAGATCGCCGACAAGGTTCGCGCCATTCCCGGCGTCAGCGATGTGCTCATCCCGCAGGACGTGGATTATCCCGCGCTGCAAATTGACATTGACCGCGAGCGCGCCAGCGAGCTGGGCCTCAGCGCCCGGGAGATCATTGACAGTCTTATCACTGCCTTGACCTCCAATGGCATGATCGCGCCGAGCTACTGGATTGATCCCGTAACGGGCAACAACTATCTGCTGACCGTCCAGTACCCCGAAGGCTATTTGAAAAACCTCGCCGACCTTGGCTCCATGCCGTTGCGCTCACCGCACCTGAAGCGGCCGACCCGGCTGGACACGGTGGTCCACGTCACGCACGTCAACTCGCCCACCGAGGTGGATCATTACCAGATTCGCCGCACGGTGGATGTTTATGTCTCGCCCAAGGGCGAGGACTTGAGCCGCATTTACAGCGCCGTGCATAAGATCGTGGGTCAGACCCAGTTGCCGCCTAACACGGTGATCCATGTGCGCGGCTCGGTGCAGGCCATGCGCGAATCATTCACGAGCTTCGGCCTCGGACTGATTCTCTCGACGCTGCTCGTCTATCTGATCTTGGTCGCGCAGTTCAAATCCTTCAAGGATCCGTTCCTGATTTTGCTGGCCGTGCCGACGGGCCTGACCGGCGTGCTGTTGATGTTGTTCATCTCAGGCACTACGCTCAACGTGATGTCGTTGATGGGTGTAGTGATGATGGTGGGTATCGTGGTGTCGAATAGCATCCTCATCGTCGAATTCACCCGGCGGCTTCGCGAAGAAGGCCGGCCGGTGCGCGAGGCCGTGTCGCTGGCCTGTCGAGTGCGGCTACGCCCGGTGCTGATGACCTCCCTGGCCACCTTGATCGGCTTGATCCCCATGGCGCTGGCCCTGGGGGCCGGCAGCGAAGCCTACGCGCCGCTCGCCCGCGCCATCATCGGCGGACTGATGGTTTCCGTCGTGCTGACGATGTTCATAGTGCCGACGGCGTATTTCATTCTTTACCGTCGGAAGGAAGCGGCGGTATAAGATGCCGCCGACGCGGCGGAAACAATTTTGCCTTAAAGAATTTCGAAATGAAACGAACCATTCCAGCGCTGACCCTTTGCGCCCTTTTTGCCGGTAAAATGTTCGCGGACGGAACCACCAACGTGCCGATTTTGTCTTTGGCTTCCGCGCAGGAGGTGGCCTTGCGCAATCATCCGCAGATTGCCGAGGCCAATTACCGCGCCCTTGCCGCGCAGGAGGTGGTCAAGGAAACCCGGTCTGGATATTTCCCGACCGCCAATCTCTATGCCACCGCCGTCGGCGCGGATTCCGGCGATACGCGCATCCTGGCTGGCGGACTGAACAATCCGAGCGTTCTTGACCGGGCCGCCGGGGGCGTGGCGGTCAACCAGCTGATCACCGACTTCGGCCGCACGGCCAACCTCACCGCCAGTTCCAAAGCTCAGGCGCAAGCGGCCAGCCAGAATGTCAACGTCTCCCGCGAGCAGGTGTTGTTGCAGGTGGACACCGGCTATTTCGGCGCGCTCCAGGCGCAGGCGGTGCTCCACGTCGCTCAGCAGACGCTCGACACGCGGCAGTTGCTGCTCGACCAGATCACCGCGTTGGCCACCAACAAGCTGCGGTCCGAACTGGACGTCAGCTTCGCGCAGGTCGAACTCGAACAGGCCCGTCTGCTGCTGCAAAAATCCCAGAGCGATGCCGCCGCCGCCATGGCCACGCTTTCGACGGCGCTGGGCTATCATGAATACCACCAATTTCAACTCGTCGAACAGCCCCTGCCGGCCAATGCCGCCACCAATGACGTCTCCGAGTTGGTTCAAATCGCCCTGGCTCAACGTCCGGAGTTGTTGAGCCTGCGCAACGAGCGCGACGCCGCGTTGCGATATGCCAAATCGCAAAGGGACTCGCGGCTGCCAACGATTGCGGCTGTGGGTGTGGCGGGTGATTCTCCCGACCATGACAGCCGGCTGCCGGATAATTATCTGGCAGGCGGGGTCCAGCTCAGTCTGCCCCTGTTTGCGGGCGGACTTTATCTATCGCGCCAACATGAGGCCGAACTGAAGGCCCAGGCCGACGCCGAACTGCTGCGGACGGTGGAGGACAACGTAATCCGGGACGTGCGCATCGCCTGGCTCAACGTCAACAATGCGCTGGAACAGCTTCAAACCACCGAGCAATTGCTTCAGCACGCGACGGAAGCTTTTGAACTGGCCAATGCCCGTTACCAGAATGGCATCAGTTCCATCGTGGAATTGAGCCAGGCCCAGTTGAACCTGACCTCGGCGCAAATTGCGAATGCCAATGCCCGTTATGACGTGCTGATTCAGCGGGCGAATTTGGATTACCAGACTGGTGTGCTGTAATGATCTCCTGGCGCTGCGAGACTGTTCGAAAATCGAATTTGCCAGAACGACCGGCCGCCGCCATGTCACCGCCCGGAATTTTCTGCCCGGCCGGCTCCGGCCGCGCTCCCAATTTTTAAGGATGCCGGACCGCGTTTCAGAACTGTTGGCTGGGGGTGTTCTCGTTCATGAAAAATCCCTGAATCCAAAATTAAATTTCATTCAGATACTTTACTTCGGTTGATTTTGAGGGAAGTAAATCTTGAGTCCATGTTGCGTATGGTATCAGCCCCCGCCTGGGGTGGAGCTGGAAACAACATCTGCCATAAGTTTGGTTTTCCGGCTGCAACCGGGGCAGACAATGGTACTGCGTAATAAAAGCCAACTGGTTTGGCGAAAATAAAAAAAGTTGAGGTGAATTATGAACAACAAATACTTTTTACTTCTGATACCAATCCTGATTTGCGCGGCTGGCTGCGCGACCGATACGCGGGTAACCCTGCGGGAAGAGGTCGGCCCTGATCCGGCACTCACCCCGCAAAATTCCGGCACGGGGTTTTTGCAGGTTTACTCGGCAAGAGAAAGAGTCCCGATCGACCTCAATAGGGAGGAGTTCTTTTGGAACGATGATTACGGCAGAAATGAGTTCCTGTTCTACGCGGCGCACACCAGCTATGCCCTCTATGCGCCGGGCGGCCGCTTGTTGGAACGGGTGCGCAACGCCAATGGAATGAACGATGCCGACCCAACAATGGTGAAGTTATCGCCGGGGGTTTACAATGTTGAAGCTGAGGCCAGGGATTACGATGATGTCAATTGGACGGTGATGGTTCCCGTGCTCATCAAACCCGGATTGACGACTACCGTTCATTTGGACGGCAACTGGAATCCGGCGATTTCAAGGAAGAAAGGCGGCGAAATGGTCTGGTTGCCCAACGAATCCATCGTGGGCTGGCATTCTGCGAAATCGGATGACTCAATATTCCCTTCCAGAGCCAATACTGGATCAACCAAGTCCTGAGAATTCCTTGGTCCTGCTGGCTTTGAGAGTTGGAGCGCAAACGACAGCCAGCGTCACAAATTGGGCGCATTGTGCTGACCGTCGGTTTCCCCCGGGTTGCACCGTTTTCCTCCGTCTCGCGGGCAAATGAAGCCGCATCCCCGCCTGCCGCCAGGACTTGTCACTGAAACGTAACAAATCCGAATTACGTTTGTAACAACGGTCTTCCAAAGTGCCGCCGTCGCTTGGTTCGGAATACATCGGAATCCATTATGGGAAAAATAAAATTCAGAAGAATGGCGGCAACTGCCACAGGAATATTGGTCATCCTCAACCTTAATGCCCGGGCGCAAACGCCGCCCGCGACGCCGCCGGCGCCGGTGTCGTCGGACAACCCGCTGGTGGAAACACTCATTGAGAAAGGCATTTTGACCGTAGATGAGGCCAAAAAAATCGAGGCCGAAACCGCAGCGCGAGAAACCAACGCGGTGAACAACCCGCCAATTTCAAAATGGAAGATATCCGATTCCATCAAGAGCCTGCAGCTTTTCGGCGACTTGCGATTGCGTTACGAATATCGCGGGACGGATAATGCCCCCACTGTGCCCCCGGGCACAGCCCCAAGCACTTACTATCGCGAGCGCTTCCGCTATGCTCTCCGTATTGGCCTGCGGGGCGACTTGGTGGATGACTTTAATTATGGGCTCCGATTGGAAACGTCCAGCAATCCGCGCTCTCCCTGGTCCACTTTTGGCAATAACACCACCAGCGGTTCAGTCACTCCCGCGGACAAAAGTCAGAGCAGCATTTATATCGGCCAGGCTTACCTTGGCTGGCACCCGGCCGACTGGTATGAAATGACCGTGGGTCGGATGCCCATGCCGCTTTACACCACGCCCATGGTTTGGGATTCAGATATCAATCCGGAAGGTGCGTTTGAAAAATTTAAATATACAGTTGATAACGTGGACTTGTTCGTGGATTTCGGGCAATGGGACTATCAGGATCCGAGTGAAGCCACGGCGGTTCCTTCCAGTGACACGTTCATGTTGACCTGGCAGGCAGGGGCCAATGTGAGAATCGGCAAGGACATGTCCGTCAAGGTTGCGCCCATGCTTTATACCTATACTGGCACAGGCAGCACCAACGGAGGAAATGCCAATGGACTGAACATACCTTACACTGGTCAAGGATCTGACGGTGTGAATGTAAACTATCCTGGTGGACCGGCTTTCAACCAAAATGGCATCAATGACCTCCTGATCTTGGAAATTCCAGCCGAATACGATTTTAAAATCCGGAAAACCCCGTTCGGAGTTTTGCAGGGACGGATCTTCGGCGATTTTGCCTATAACTTGGATGGCGCCGATCGCGCGCGTGCCGCTTACCAGGCCGGCAGCCTCGGAGGGGCGTTCCCCCCGGATGTAAAAAGCGCTGAAACGAGTCAGGTCAAAGCCTACCAGGTTGGCATCGGCTTTGGCAGCGCCGGGCCGGTTTATGGGCCGGTCCAAGGTTTGGTCTATGGCTCGACCTCCCAGAAGAATACCTGGGAAGCCCGCTTCTACTGGCAGCATATCGAACAATATGCCTTGGATGTGAATTTGATTGACTCCGACTTCTTCGAAGGCCGGGCCAACTTGCAGGGCTTTTACTCGGCATTTGCTTATAGCTTTACTGACAACATTATCGGCACTATTCGCGCCGGCTACGCCAATCAGATCCAGGACAACCTTGGCACCGGCGGCAATAATTTGGATATTCCAGGCATCAATCCGATTAAAAATTTTCACATCCTGCAGTTGGATCTTACCTGGAGATTCTAAAAGTTCGTTGCCAACAGCGATACCCACCCGGTTTTTTTAAACTTGGGTGGATTTTTGGTTTATGTTGGGTGTCAGTCAAAAGCTCAAAGCAAAGCCGATAGCCAATGCTGCAAGTATGAATACACACACCGCAAAAGTCCAAAGGCGTCTTTGCTTCAAACATTTCTTGCACCGATAGATTTTCCAATAAATCAGGTTACCGCCCATCAACTCCGTATCATCAACTGCCACTGGTTGCCCGCAAGATGCGCAAGTCGCCACGCCTTCTAGCTGCTTCGTCATTTTGTCACTCATCTTGTTATGGTTAATCTGGCCTTGCCGAAATCTCCAGCATCCGCTCAATCGGCAGGCGCGCGCGCTTCAAGATTTCCTCCGGCAATTCGATGCGCGGGGCGAGGTTTTTCATGCAGTCGCGCACCTTCTCCAGCGTGTTCAACTTCATGTATTTGCACTCGCTGCAACGGCAGTTGTCCGATGGCATCCGCATCACGTCGAACACCGGCGCACACAGAAATTCCTTGCCCGGACATTCCTTTTGCAGCCGGTGGATGATGCCCGACTCGGTCACGATGACGAATCGTTTCACCGGACTCGTTTTGCAGTAAGAAATCATTTTCTCCGTCGAGCAAATCGCGTCGGCCAGTTCGCGCACCTCGCGCAAACTTTCGGGATGAACAACAATCTTGGCGTCGGGAAATGTTTCCCGCAAGCGCAGCACCTGATCGCGCTTGAACTCCACGTGCGCATAACAATCACCGCGCCAGAGCGTCATCGGTCGAGCCGTCTGTTCCATCACCCACGCGCCGAGATTTTCATCGGGCACGAACAGCAGGTCCTTGTCCTTGGGGGCCGCGCGGACGATTTTTTCCGCATTGCCGCTGGTGCAAATCACGTCGCTCAACGCCTTCACCGCCGCGCTGCAATTGATGTAGGCGATGGTCCAGAAATTCGGATTGGTTTTCTGCAACGCTGCCAATTTGTCCGCCGGGCAGCTTTCTTCGAGCGAACACCCGGCGTCCTTGTCCGGCAGCACAACAATTTTCTTCGGGTTCAAAATCTTTGCCGTCTCAGCCATGAAATGCACGCCGCAGAAGACAATCACATCCGCGTCCGTCTGTGCGGCCTGCTGGGAAAGGCCGAGTGAATCACCCACAAAATCAGCGACGTCCTGGATTTCCGGCACCTGGTAATTATGCGCAAGAATGACGGCGTTCAGTTGCTTTTGGAGCGCAAAAATCTCCCTGGCCAGCGGCTCGAACCGCCTTTTTGTCATCGCTTCCCGCGGGTGCATTCCCGCAACATCAATCATGATGAGAAGTTACCGCCACGAACCGACGGCGTCAACGAATGCAAATTTTTTAAGCCACAGATGAAACACAGATTGAACACGGAATTCTGTTCGACACTAACCCAGTCACTGGAAGGGTGCATGACATCAAACCGTGCAAGTAATCTTTTTCATTTCTATATCCGAATCGTCTTCCTCGGAGGCATCAATATAAAGGTCAATTCCGCGTGATGAGTCATAGAGCGTTATCATATTTGGATGTGTTGCGCTACGTTTCGACAAAGATGCCAACCCTACGGGCATGAAAAATCTGTGTTTCATCTGTGTTTCATCTGTGGCTCAAGATGGATTTACCTTCCTGTGACGTGAGAATCCGCCACTGTCCCGCCGGCAAATTGCCCAGCCAAAAATTTCCGATGCGCACGCGGAGCAATCGCAGCGTCGGATGGCCGATGGCGGCGGTCATGCGGCGTACCTGCCGGTTTTTGCCTTCAATCAATTCCAACCCAATCCAGCAGTCCGGCACGCTTTTGCGGAAACGGATGGGCGGGACACGCGGGGGAATTACGGTGGGGCGAGCGTCCTCGCGAGCCGGCTCGTCAGTAGCCTCGCCCCACCAAGCCTGCGGCGCGCAGGGGACTGCCCGCCCTACCTCCTGTTGTGGCTCCAGAATCCAGGCGCGGCAGGGCAACGTTTTCCGGCCTTGAACCAGGACACCGCGCTGCAATTTGTCCAGCGCCGCGCACGTCGGAATGCGTTCGACCTGCGCCCAATACTCGCGTTTGTGGGCGTGGCGCGGGTGCAGCAGCCGTTCGTTCCACACCGGCTCGTCACCCAACAGCAGCAAGCCCTCCGAATCCGAGTCCAGCCGGCCAATGGGATAAACACTTTTCGGAAAACCGAATTCCGCCAGCGTGCGGTTCGGCGACCCGTCGGGCGTGAACTGTGAAACGACGCTGTAAGGTTTGTTAAAGGCGATGAGCACAGTGATTTTTAACTACCAAGTCACCAAGACACAAAGTTTTTGTTTCTCTTTGTGCCTTTGCGTCTTTGTGGTTAATTTTTCCCCGTGATTCGCAATGTCATTTTTGACTGGTCGGGCACGCTGGTGGACGATTTGCCCGCCGTTTTGAAGGCGTCGAATTTCGTCCTCACCCAGGCCGGCCGACCGGAGATGTCGCTGGAAGAATTCCGGGCGGAATTTTCCCTGCCGTTCACGAGTTTTTACGACCGCCACACCCCGCACGTGCCGATGGCCCAACTGGAAGACTGGTTCCACACCAGTTTCCGGCAGGCACAGGATTCCGTCCGCGAGCTGCCGTATGCGCGCGATTTCCTCGAATTTTGCCGCGCGCAGAAGCTGCAGACTTTTCTTTTGAGCACGGTGCATCGCGATCATTTCATGACGCAATGCCAGGTCACCGGATTCGACGCCTACCTCGACAAGCCCTACACGGATGTTTGGGACAAGCGGGAAAAAATTCACGAAATCCTCGCCGAAAACCATTTGTGCGCGGACGAGACGCTGTTCATCGGCGACATGCAGCACGACATTGAAACCGCGCATCACGGCGGCGTCCATTCCTGCGCCGTGCTCACCGGCTACAACACGCTGGAGCAGTTGCGCGCGGCGCAGCCGGATTTGATTGTCGAGCATCTCGGCGAATTGCGCCGCGTTTTGGAGCAGAACCATTTGCGCCTCAAACCGGCGGCGAAAAATTTTGAGGGAACCCACCCGCCGCTGGCCACCGTCGGCGCCCTGATTTTCAACAATACGGGCGAAGTGCTGATGATTCGCACGCACAAATGGTCGAATCTTTGGGGCATTCCCGGCGGCAAAATCAAATGGGGCGAGCCTGCCGAAACCGCGCTCCGCCGCGAAATCAAGGAGGAAACCGGCCTGGACGTGACGGACATCGAATTTGTGCTCGTGCAGGATTGCATCCACTCCCGGGAGTTTTACCGCGACGCGCATTTCGTCCTGCTGAATTACACCTGCCGCCGCAAAGGCCGGCCGCGGGTGAAACTCAACGACGAAGCCCGCGAATCCCGTTGGGTTACGCTTGCCGAAGCCGGCAAAATGCAACTTAATATGCCGACGCGGGTCTTGATCAACGCCGTGATGAAACGGCGGGGAAGGCGGAAAATGAAAAACGGGAAGTGAAAATGTTTGGTCGCAGACGCAAAATAATTCAGAAGAATCGTCATGTCTTTTATCACCATCGTTGACCTGGAAGTTTTTTATCGCGTCGGCATTTCTGAAGAGGAACGCGCCAAGCCGCAACGTTTGTTGCTGACGTTGGACATCAAGTTCGATTTTTCATCAGCCGCCGTGAGCGGCCGCATCGGGCGGACGGTGGATTATTATGAGGTTACCCAGCGGCTGTTGAAACTGGGGGAAACGCGAAGCTGGAGGCTGATCGAATCCGTGGCCACGGACGTTGCCGACAAAATTTTATCGGAATTCCGCCCCGAAAACGTGACGGTCGAAGTGAAAAAGTTTTCGATTCCTGAGGCCCGTTATGTTTCCGTAAGCCTCACGAAACAGCGGCCGGTGTCCGATACCTATAAACGGCCGTTGTGGTGGTGGCAGCGGTGGTAGGGATCCGCCTCAATTCCCGGTCGCGGTTCGATTTGAAATTTTTTGCCCGGCCATCGTGCGTAAATCCCAGCCGTCCGGACGCAACAGGATTGTCACCGCAGGCAACCCCTTGACCCGGCGGTGAAAACGATATTGCATCGTGATTAAGCTTGACAGCACAGCCCTTCACCATGTATTAACTTTCAGCATAAACTCAGTTCTTTAGAACGAGTCAGAAAATCCTCAAATGAAATGCTTCAATCTTCAAAAAGAGGAAAATATGAAATCGAACAAGCTGGTTTCAATGGCCCTCGTTTCTTTGCTTGCGGTGTGGGCTTCCAACGCCAAAGCAGGGCTTTCCGGACCATTTGAAAAGCTCAACTTCAGCCTTACTGCCATACAGCAGGGAACTGAAATCTCCGAAACATCTTCCAACCTCTCTATTATATCCACCATCAAGACCTCAAAAATTACCAACAAGGACCTCTTGGACTATTTGGCGACGGCCTTTGACACAAACTGGCCTGATGGCGCACAACTGGTACTGGCCAATAGTGACATTTTTGTTGTGGACAACACCGGCACAAACCCCGTTTTTAACGTCAGCACGGGAATAAATGTCGGCGAGACCAACGTTGTGTTCTTTAGCATGGATTCCGACTTCACTGTTTTAAGGTCTGAACAAGAGGCCGAGGGAAATGTGTTTGTCTTGACGAACGGAATTGGAGCGGAAATTGGTTTCAGTAGTGGCAGCGGTAGAATCAGTAATAGTGGCAGTAGCTTGGGGAAAATTTTCTTTCATCTCTTCGATGAACAGAATGGAATCACCAACACAGACCTTTATTTTGATGGTCTCAACACAACCGAGTTCAATAATACAACCGAGTTCAATTTAAATACGGGCAATACCACCAACAAAATCACCGTGTATGACATCAGGAGCGAACAGGCGCCAGTCACCGGCGACGGCACATTTAATGACAAATGGACCGTCGTAAAAGGCAAAGTGACCGGCTCAATTAAGTGGCAGGGTATTTTATCCCCATTCCCCGGCATCCCGGCAACGAACAGCCCGCTGCCAATATTTCCTCTTCCACCAACGCCAATATATCCACCAACAACGAATCCACCGCCGCCAATAATACTGCTCAATCCGTAGGCAAAAATGCAGACGCTGGCAGGTATCAGAAACAGAACGGGCAAAATAATCGGCAGATTTGACGGCAACATTTTGCGTGATGGCACGGGCAGAATCGTTGCGAAGCCTGACGCTTGACCCAAAAACATCTTCCGTCGAAGCGGCCGATTTTTGAGGCCACGCTTTCAGCCGTTGTGGTGGTGGCAGCGGTGGTAGGGATCCGCCTCAATTCCCGGTCGCGGTTCTATTTGACATCTTTTGCCCTTCCATGGTGCGCATTTCCCAACCATCCGGCCGCAACAGAATTGTCACCGCGCCCGCCGTGCGCGTGTAAACCACCGGAATCCCCCTTTGCTCCAATCGGGCGCACAGTTTTGGGTCGGCCCGGCGGGTCGCCGGAAATTCTGAGTCGGCAATGACAATGACTTTGGGCTGTGCCGCCTCGAGCAGCGCATCGCAAAGCGGTTCGCCTTCGTCGGGCAAACCGGCAATCACCATGTCCGCGCGCAGATTGTTCGTGCGTGAGAGCAGGGCGCTTTGTCCGGCGCGACCCAGATCGGACAGCAAGAGAACGCGCGTGCCGTAAAAATCACCCAACAGCACCAGCGATGCGTCGTCAGCGCGCTCAAAATCATCCGTGACGTCGGGAGCGAAAACCTGCCAGCAACCGGCCGTGTCGCCGCGAGTGATGATTCGGTGCCGCCGGGGCTGCTTTTCGAATTCCGCAACGATTCCGCGATACGCCACCGAGCGAAAACGCGCCGGGCTGGTGTAAATTTCGCCGATGCCGAAAAGTTCATTGAGCAATTCCGCGCCGCCGCAGCTTCGCAAATCACCATGCGTCAGCACGAGTCGTTGAACGCGATTCACGCCTTGCGCGCGGAGAAACGGTTTGAGGGTGAAGTTCGCGGCATTTTCGTCGCCACAATTCACGAGCCAGTCGTTTCTTCGTCCGGCGGCATCCACGAAAACCGCGTGACCGCCATCGAGCGGCAGAACCGTCAGCTTGGTTTCGCCGCGGGTCGTTTGCCAGTGCCAGGCAAAACCGGCGACAATCAAAACCAGAGCGGTTGCGCTCCAAATTCTTTGTTTGGGCGCAAACAACCAGCCGCTCAAGGCGCCGACGAGCACGGCGTAGTAAATGCCGATTTCCAGCCAGGATGGCTCCGGCACGTAGAAAAATGCGCCGGGAATTTGGGTCGCGAATTCGCTCACCGCCGTCATCGCCGACATGAAAAACCACGCGCTGTGATTGAACAATTCCGCCGCCCACGGGAACCACGCGCCACAGACGAGGCTGCCCAGATTGCTCATCAGCGCGAGCGTGCCGAGCGGCACGGCGACGATGTTCGCCGGCGTTGAAACGGGGCTGAACAGGTGAAAATACTTTGCCGACAGCGGAATCGAGCCAACCCAGGCGGCGAACGAGAGCGCAAAGTAACGCGACAACATTCGCAGCGTCGCGATGAGCGCGCGCCGCCAGCGCGGGAGCAATTCGGCGGGGAGCAAGGGATCGCCCTGCCAGAGACGGTCGGAAATTTTGTTCAGCGGCGGCAGCATCAGCGCGATGACGAGCACGACGAAAAAGGACAGTTGAAAGCTGGCCTCAAAAAGCTGCCGCGGGTCCCACAGCAAAATGATGAACGCGGCGGCGGCGAGCGAGTTGACCGTGTCGCCCGGCCGTTTCAACGCCCAGCCTCCGAGGACGATGGTCATCATCACCGACGCGCGGATGGCGGAGGATTCCCAGCCGGTCGCGGCGGTGTAAAACCAGATGAGCGGGATGGCCACGAGGCCGCACCACGCCCGCGAGACCTGCAACACGCGCAACAGCGCGACGAGCATCCCGGAAATCAGCGCGATGCGCAGGCCGTCAATCGCGAAGAGGTGCATGGTGCCGGCGCGCAAAAACGGTTCGGCGATGTCGGCGGTCAGGGCGGTTCGCCAGCCGAGCGTCATCGCCCAAAGCAAACGCAGCGGCTGGTCTTCCCCCGGCAGACCGAGCGCCAGCGTGCGTTGCGACCAGTTCAAAAAACGGTCGGTGAGCGGAGGCTGGGACAACGGCGGAGAACCGGTCCGCCAGTCGTTGGTGGAACTGGTTTTGAGCTGGTAAAAAATTCCGCGCGTCCGGAGGTAATCGCGGTAATCAAAAAGTCCCTCGGCCAGAGGCAGCGCCGGCTGGCTGATGACGCCGGTGACTTCAACCGGTTGACCGGCAAAAAAGCCGGCGGCGAGTGTTCCCGGCGTCGTGACGATGACGGATCCGGCAGCCGGTTGCCAGCCCGCGCCGTGGCGCAACGCCATGACCTGGACTGGTGCAACCGAACGTTCGGTTTGCCGGTCGTCGCGTTCGGTAATGCGCAAATGAGGGGTTTCGATCAAAGTCCCGCGCACCGTCACGATGGCGCTGGTATCGCCGAGCAGCGCGCGCAAGTCGTTGGGTGAAACCATGGCCGTTCGGCTGGCGAGATTCGTCCAGCCGACAACCGCAACGAGCAGCCAAAGCAACAGCGGACGAAGTTTTTCGAGGACGAGAACGAGAACGAGAACGGCAAAGGCGATTCCGAAAAGCGCGACGAGCGGCGGTCGAAAGATTCCGGCGAGCAACAAGCCGGTGGCGTAACAGGAAACGACGGCGACGAACGGACGTTTCATGGTGTATCCTTACCAGTGTTTTCGCCAGCGGCCAATAATCCAAAGCGCGAGCAAACTTGCCACGCCTCCGGCGGTGTCAATGAGCACGTCAGAAACCTGCGCCGTGCGCATCGGCACGAAGATTTGGTGGAATTCATCGCTGGCGGCGTAAAGTGCGACAATCAATAACACGAAGCGTGTTTCGCGCCAGACCCAGGGACGCGGATCGTTTTTCACTGGCCGGCGCACCGCGCGCCACAGCAGCAGCGCGAGCACGGCGTATTCGGTCAAGTGCGCACCTTTGCGAAAAACATGATGTATTAGATGAATTCTCTCCTGGGACATTTTGGGAAACAGCCAGTGCAAAAACGGTTCGAAAAAGAGCGAGGAATGTTCGTAGGAATGCGAATCGGCTGACGCTGTAAAAATCAGCGCCATCCAAACCAACACCGGCAGCCAGTATTTGAAGAAGGGGCGGAGTTTGAGCACGGCGAATCAAAACCAGATTCAGCGCGCGGGGCAATCAGAAATGTTGCGCATTGAAGCGCGGACAGCCTGCCCCGGAGGAACAGGCTTGAGCTTGAATTCCAGTGGTTCGCGGACAAGCCGTCCGGTGTTCCCGTATATTTGGATTTGCCAAGGAGTGGCGCATTTGGCACAGAAAGGCCCTTCTATGAACAAGTTTTTAACTTTTTTGTTTTGTGCGGCGATGATGGCTGCGATTGCAACTCAAGCGTCGCCACCGGTGCCGGACTTGATTGCCCGAATTCATTTCGCGGGCGCCGAACAGATTTCCGCCGACACCAACGCCGTTGCGTTCACGAATCTTTGGTGTACGCCCGAGGCGCAGGCGCTCCGCGAGCAGACGCTGAACAAGCTTTCCCGCGCGCCTTACAACTGGCTCAAACAAAAGGTCCTCTCCAGCACCAACGATGAAGCCGGGCAATTTCGGCCGTTGTTCGACGATTTGTTGGGCGCGGAATGGTTCTTGCAAATCCGCGACGCGACGAACGGGTCGCCGGAGTTCGCGCTGGCGATCCGGCTGAATGCCGGCCGCGCGCAGCTTTGGCAGACCAACTTGGGAAATGTTCTCGAAGCGTGGACGGGGATGTCGGTGGAGAAAAACCCGAACGGCTGGGAGTTGAAAAAACACCTTCCACCCAATTTGATTCGTTTCGTCCGCGTTGGCGATTGGGTCGTATTCGGCTGGGGTCAGAACAAACTTCCGTTGAATGACGAACTGGTCCGGCGCGTGGCGGCCGAAAAACGCCCGGCGCCCGCGGAGAAAAACATTTGGTTGACCGCGGATTTGGATTGGCCGCGTTTGGCGCGTTGGTTTCCATCGTTGAGCGCAGTTGATTTGCCGGAGACGCGCTGGCAGGCCGTCGGACGCGGTGGCGATTTGTGTCTGGATGGCAGGCTGATTTTCCCGCAGCCGCTGGCGATGACGCTTGAAAAATGGCGGATGCCGACGAACACGATTCACCAGCCGCTCGTCAGTTTCACCGCCGCGCGCGGCATCGCGCCGTGGCTGGAAAAACAAAGCTGGGCGCAGCCGTATGAAATTTCACCGCGGCCGAACCAGGTGTTCATCTGGGCGATGGGGCAAATGCCGCTCCAGACTTTTGCCGCCGTGCCGGTGCCGGACACCGGGAAAGCCCTCACGCAGTTTGAGCAAAAGATGTCCGCCAGCACCAACTGGCAAAGCCATTTCATGATGCCAGTCACCATGGTGATGACCAACAGTCGGATTTCCTGGCGCGGTTTGCCGTTCATCGCGCCGAATATGATGGCGATACATGAACCGGCAGGTGACTTTTTGCTCGCCGGATTTTTCCCAAACGGGCCAAAAACCAAGCCGCTGCCGCCGGAACTGTTCCTGCGGCTTGCCCAGTCCAACCTGGTTTATTATCACTGGGAAATCACCGCTGAACGACTGAAACTGCTGCCCCAACTGTCGCAACTGGCGCTGATGGTCACGCGCCACCGGCAGCTCGATGCGCAATCCGCCGCGGGCAAATGGCTGGCCCGGATCGGGCCGACGCTGGGCAACACGGTGACCGAAGTCACGCAAATCGCGCCGGATGAATTGTCGTTCACGCGCCAGGCGCCGGGCGGCCTCACGGCGGTTGAACTCACCGCGCTGGCGAACTGGCTCGAGGCGCCGGATTTTCCGGGCTTCGACCTGCGTTTGCCGCCGCCAAAATTCAAGCGTCCGCCCCCGAAAACTCCCGTGGCTCCACCGGCCGCTCCGCCGCGGCCTCACTGATATGCTCAAACTCGGCGTCAATATTGATCACGTCGCGACGCTGCGCGAGGCGCGCTATCGTGGATGCGGATTCGGCGAACCCGATCCCGTCGAGGCGGCGCGGGTTTGCGAAGACGCCGGCGCGCACGGCATCACTGCGCACCTGCGCGAGGACCGTCGCCACATCCAGGACCGCGACGTTTGGAAATTGCGTGAAGCCGTCAAGACCCGGCTGAATTTGGAAATGGCCGTGGTGCCGGAAATCATCGGCATCGCGCTGAAATTGAAGCCGGACATCGTCTGCATCGTGCCCGAGCGGCGGCTGGAAGTGACCACCGAAGGCGGACTCGATGTGGTGGCGGATGAGAAAGCCATCACCGACACGCGCAAGAAAATGAACGCTGCGGGCATCGAGGTGAGCCTGTTCATCACACCGGACGAAAAACAGATCGCCGCCAGCGCGCGGGTTGGCAGCCAGTTCATTGAATTGCACACCGGGCGCTTCGCGAAGGAATTTGGCGAGCCGAACTCCGGTTCGGCGCGAAAGAAAGGACCGCATCAACACGCCGAATCGGAGTTCGGCGCTCCATCGCCGGAATTGCAGCGGTTGATTTCCGGAGCGCAGCAGGCGCACGCGCTCGGTTTGAAGGTGAATGCGGGGCACGGATTGAATTACGTGAACCTGCCCGTGTTGCATCGCGTGCCGCACCTGGTGGAATTGAACATCGGCCACAGCATCATCAGCCGCGCGGTGGGTGTTGGGCTGGAAAAAGCCGTCAAAGACATGCTGCATCTGATGGAAAATTATCGCGGGTGAATTGCTTGCGGAACGGGATGCTCCTTTACGGGGAATTCGTTCGTTTCAGTTTGCCATGCTTTGTGCAGCCTCCGAGGGCTGTCTTGGGACGCCCGCATTACATCATTGTCCGGGCGAGCATCTGCTGGCTGAGGGACGCGACGGCGGCTTCGAGCGCAGGCAGGGATGAGGCCGGCCAGAGTTGAATTTGCAGCGCGTCGCAGAGCGGTTGCAGCACGGGTTGGAAACGCGAGCCGCCAATGAAGATTTTTCCCGGCAGTTGGCCGGCCTTGAGCAGCGATTCAACCAGGCCGCGTCCGGCGGCTTCGCCGGGTGTCAGCGCGCCGCTTTGCACGCTGATGCCGAGCACCAACCCGCGTTTTTGTTCCACCAGCAAACTGATTCTGCCGAAGCAGGGCCTTCCGTTTTCGAGAAATGAACCGCCGGGCAGCAAGCTGGAATCAAATTCGCATGCCGTGCCGGGCGCGCGTTTGAGGGCGCGGAGCTTTTCGAGCTGGCCGGTGCCGGGCTGGAAGGAATCAAGCCCGCTGACAGGCGGCGGCAGGAGCGGCCGCCAGTCGAGGTCCTTCGGCGAAAGCGCGCGACTCGGCAAAACTGCCGGGAGAAACGGAATTTCAGCAGGCTCGCCATTGTCGAAAATTCCCGGGTGTTGCTCGAACATTTTACAGAAGGCGGCGAGGCGCGGGAGGTCGGCGAGGAGTTGTCCGGCCTCGGGCTGGTTGATGTGCCAGGGATGCCAGCCGGGGTCGGCGGAGCGGAATTGCGGCCAGACACTGCCTTTGCCGGCAGGTTTGAATCCGGTGGCTTTGAGCATGGCCGCGTCTTCTTTGCACAACTCGCGTTTGGGAACAAATTCGACTTTGAGACAATCAATGCCATCGGCGTTGTTGAAGTCTTCGAGGTCGGGCGTGTCACTGAGCATCTGGAGAATCCAGCGCAACCCGGCGGCGCGGCGATAGAACACAGCGGCATACACTTCTCCGGCGTTGCCGAGCACGGTGGCAATGCGCGTCTCGCCGGTGGCGGGATCAATCAGGCCGACCACGTCGCTGTCATACATGTATTCCCACGGCTGGAGGGCAGCAAAGTCGGCGGCGGCGGCGAGCAATGCGCGCCAGGTTTCAGGCGCGACGGGCGGCGGCGGGGCGGGTTTGGGCATGGAAAGTGAAATTATTTTCGTGTGTTTCGTGGTTACAGCCCCAGTTTTTTGAACCGGTTCTTCACTTCCTTGAAGTGGAAGTCTAGCGAGCAGAGTTTCTCCAGCTCGCCTTTCTTGAAATGTTTCGCCACGGCGGGATCGGCCTTCAACTGCTCTACAAAGTCCGCGTCGTCGCGGCCGGCGTGCTTTACTTCCCACGTCTTCATCGCCGCGTCTTGGACCAGTTTGTAAGCAGCCTCGCGCGTCAGGCCTTTCTTGATGAGCGCCAGCAGGACGGTTTGCGAATTCCACATACCCAAGCTCAAGCCGAGATTGCGTTTCATGTTCTCCGGATAAACCGCCAGCCCGTCCATCAGGCGCGTGAGCAGGCCGAACATGTAATCGAGCAGAGTGCAGGAATCGGGGAAGATGATGCGCTCGACGCTGCTGTGGCTGATGTCGCGCTCGTGCCAGAGGGCGACGTTTTCCAGGGCGGCGATGGCGTTGCCGCGCAGCACGCGGGCGAGGCCGGTGAGGCGTTCCCAAGTGATGGGATTGCGCTTGTGCGGCATGGCGCTGCTGCCTTTCTGGCCCTCGGTGAACGGTTCCTCGGCTTCGAGCACCTCGGTGCGCTGGAGATGGCGGAATTCAACGGCCCAACGCTCGATGCTCGCGCCAACGAGGGCAAGCGTGGTCATGAACTCGGCATGGATGTCGCGCTGGACGACCTGGGTGGCGATGGGCGCAGGTTGCAGACCGAGTTGTTTGCAGACCGCCGCCTCAACCGACGGCGACAGGTGCGCACTGGTGCCGACGGCACCGGACAGTTTGCCCACAGCCACCCGCTCGCGCGCGGCCACCAGACGTTCGATGGCCCGGTCAAATTCATTGTGCATGAGCGCGAGTTTGAGGCCAAAGGTGGTCGGTTCGGCATGGATGCCGTGGCTGCGGCCGATGCAGGGCGTGAACTTGTATTTGCGCGCCTGTTTGGCGATGGAGGCGCGCAGGGCCTGCACATCCTGAAGCAGGATGTCTGCCGACTGCACCATCTGGACCGCAAACGCGGTGTCAATGATGTCGCTGCTGGTCAGGCCGAAGTGGAACCAGCGGCTGGCCGGGTGGTTGATTTTTTCGGCAACGGCGGTGGTGAAACCGATGACGTCATGGTTGAGGACCTTTTCCAATTCCTTTTGGCGCGCGACCAGGCCGGGCAAATCGGCAAACCATTTTTCCGCGCCGGCTTTCATTTTGGCGAAGTCGGCCCTGGGCACGATGCCTTCGGCGACGAGCGCTTCGGCGGCAAGGAGTTCAATTTGCAACCAGATACGGAGCTTGGTTTCGTCGGTCCAGATGGCCCGCATTTCGGGGCGGGAGTAGCGCATAATCATGGCGCGAGGGTAAAAAGCCGGGTGGCGGGTGTCGAGCCGCTTTCGCTTCCGCTCGAGCGCGCCAAGGAGTCGAGAGATTATGGTAAAGGCAGGGTCGGCGCCGCGCCGACTGGACGCCGCGGCGCGGCGTCCCTGCCAATCAATCTTTCACCATTCGCGCGCGGGCTTTTTCGAGGATTTGCCGTTCGCGTTCGGTCAAACTTTGAATTCCGCGCCTGGAAATTTTGTCGAGAATGGGGTCCACTTCGCTTTTCACAAATTCGTCGGTGGACAAATCCTCGTCCGGTTTGTCCGCTGCCGAGCGCCAGAGAGAACTTTTGCCGACCCAACTGGTGATGAATTCGCCGGGCGCGGCACCGCCCGAAGGAAAGCCCGATTGCTTCCAGCGGCCTTGGAAAAACTGGCGGATGAAAACCACACCCGTCAGCATCCCGCCCAGATGCGCGGCGTTGGCGACGTTATCGACCGGAAACACGATGCCCGCCACCGCCAGCACCGCCGAAAGGATCAGCATGGTCTTCGCGTGAAAAGTTATGGGCGGGAACAGCAGGGTCAACTCGCGTTCCGGGAACAGAACGGCATAGGCCGCCATCAATCCAAATCCGCCCGCTGACGCGCCGACGACCGGTCCGCCGAAAAGACCGGGCCAAAGCAAGGCGGCGATGACTTGAAAAATTCCACCCACCACGCCACCCGCCAGAAATAGAACCAGGAATTTCCTGTGGCCGAGGGTTTCTTCAATTTCACGGCCAAAGAGGTAAATCGCCCAACTGTTGACCAGGATATGCCACAGATTGGCGTGCATGAACTGGTAGGTGAGCAGTTGCCAGACAAAACCGTGTTTCAATCCTTCAACGCTCAACGCAAAATAATTGTCCAGGGAAAACCGCGGCGGATTACCCAAAGCGAAACATTCGACCAGAAAGACGATCGCGTTGACCACCAGCAGCACCACGGTCAACGATACGCGCGGCAGGTATTCCGGCTGGCGCATATAATCACGATCTTCAAGCATAACTGAATCAAACTAGTCCCATATTACTTTTTTTCACCGGGCTTTTGAGCCCGGGGCCGCCACCATAACCTCCGTTCCCGGCCGGTGCGGTTGGGATACGAACGGCGAATCCAGTCTTCGCGGCTCATGGAGCAAAGGGGTGTTGGAGTAATGGAGTGATGGAGCATGGGAGGGCGTGCCTTTGCATCATTCCAACACTCCAATACTCCGTCAAGCCGGGTTTATCTGCCCGTCCACCAATTCGACCACTTTCGGCACGGCAGCAGCCACGTTGGCGTCGTGCGTGGCGATGACGAGCGTGGTTTGCTTCTCAGCGCGAAGGCTTTTGAGCAACTCAATGATTTCGCCGCCGGTGTGCGAATCGAGATTGCCGGTCGGTTCGTCAGCCAGCAGCAACTCGGGTTCGTTGATGAGCGCGCGGGCGATGGCCACGCGCTGCTGCTCGCCGCCGGAAAGCTCGTAAGGCTTGTGCTCCATGCGGTCCTTGAGACCGACCCGCGCCAGCAGGTCGCGACCGCGCGCCCCGGCTTGCACCGCGGGCACGCGCGCCACGCGTGCCGGCAGGCAGACGTTCTCCAGCGCGTCGAGTTCCGGCAGAAGATAATACGCCTGGAAAACGAAGCCGACGCGGCGGCGGCGGAAATGGGCCAGCTCGCTCTGCGAAAGCGCGGCCAGATTCTGGCCGGCGAAATGGATTTCGCCCGCGTTCGGCGTGTCCAGTCCGCCGATGAGGTGCAGCAACGTGCTTTTGCCGGCGCCGGACGCGCCGCGCAAGGCGAGAAATTCGCCGCGCGCCACGTCGAGATTGACGCCGCGCAGCACTTCGAGCGTGCGTTTGCCCATGAGGTAGGTCTTGGTGAGAGCGCGGGCGGAGAGCAGGGGTTCATTCATGGCGCAACGCCTCCACGGTGTTCATTTTACTGGCGTGACGGGCGGGGAGTATCGCCGCCAGGAGGCAGATGACCAGTGAGCCTCCACAAATAATCACAATGTCCGAAGGAATGATCAACGCCGGCAATTCGCTGAAACCGTAGATGGAAGCCGGGAACAATTCAAAACCCGTCAAGCGATCCATCAGATGCAGAAAATCATTGCGAATGTACAAGGCGAACAACCCCAGGCCGAGGCCGGCGGCGACGCCAAAGACGCTGACGATGACGCTTTGAATGACGAAAACAAACGTGACCTGGTTGTGGGAAGCGCCCACCGCCTTCATCAGGCCGATTTCACTGGTCTTCATCACCACGAACGTGATCAGCGTGCAAGTGATGCCAAAGGCGGCAACCACGACGATGAAGAACATGATGTACATCATCACCTTCTTCTCCACCAGAATCGCGTTGAGCATGGTCGAGTTCTGTTCCATCCAAGTGCTCGCCGTGAATTCAGGACCGAGGGTTTGTTCCAACTGCCTTTTTACCTCCGCCGCCTGGTAGGGGTCCGTCAACATCACCTCCAACTCATGCACGGAATCGCCCAAATCATACAGATCCTGCGCGTTCTCCAGCGACGTGATGATGAACAGGGTGTCGAACTCGTAATAGCCCACGTCAAAAATGCCGCGCACATCGTAATCCTCCGGCAGAATGGCCTCCTCGTTTTCCTTGCCGCGGTTTTTGCGCATCTGCTCGATGTCATGCGGCGAATAAACGGACAACCGGTCGCCAACGTGAAGCCCCAGGTTGCGGGCAAACCCGCTGCCGATGACCACGCCATGACCGCTCAAATCGAATTTCCCCTCCACGATGCTTTGCGGCAGGACGCTGACGCTGCCTTCGGCCTGTGGATCCACACCGCGCAAAATGGGCGCATCCACCAGGGATTGTTGGTTGGTTTCCCGCTGCGTTTCCACCAACACCTTGCCCATGACCAGCGGTGAGATGCCACGGACATTGTTGTTGGACGCAATGATGGCCGCCACCCGGGCGTAGTCCGGCATCGTCCGGCCGCCACGGTTGAAAACCTGGATGTGCGAGTTGAAACCGAGAATTTTTTCGCGCAGGTCGTGGTCGAACCCGCTCATGACGCTGATGACGATGATGAGCACCGCGACGCCCAGCGCGACACCGATGATGGAAATGAGCGTGATGATGGAAACGAAGGTCCGTTTGGGCCGCAAATAACGCAGGGCCAGCAGAAGTTCAAACGGCAGTTTCGACATGGACGGCAGGCTAAAGGTGTGTCTCACGACTGTCAATGAAGTCGGTCTTCATCCTGATCGTAACTTTAATCCTAACTCCCATCTCAATCATGGCATCACTGCTCGATAAAATCCTTGGTTAGCATTTGTTGGTGCCGGAACACTGAAATAAAACGGTGAACTCGGGAGGATGAAGTTTGTCGTTGGCAGCCAAGTTAAAAGATCGGTGGAGACGTCAATCTCATAATTTGAAATGATTGGGCCTTGCAACATCAGACCGAAACCATTCGTGCTCCAAAGCGGCGAGCCGAGACCAAGAAGAACATCGGGCACAAAGTTTGCGACCAATGAGTGATTGCCGGACGCCGTGAACGTGAAATTTGATGAAGTGTTGATAATCACTCCATTTTCCGTCCAATTCGCAAAAGCATAACCGCTGTTTGCTGCGGCTGTCATCGCCACACTGAACTCACAGCCAAACGTGCCGCCACCACTGGCGGTTCCGCCACTGGCAGGCGAAGAGGTGGTGCTGACGGTGCTGGTAGTCGGTGCGAAATTCGCCACAAAATTGTGGTTGGTATCCACCACAAAATAGAAGTCGGACAAGCCGCTGACCGGGCTGCCGTTTTCCGTCCAATTCACAAACGAATAGCACGGATTGGGCGTTGCCAACAAAGGTATTGCATCCCCGCAATTGTAAGAGCCCCCGCCGCTTGCCGTTCCGCCAGCCGATGCGCTCACAGCGATGTTATAGGAAATGGGCGCGAAGTTGGCCGTGAACACTTCGTTGGTTGTGACAGAAATCATGTTCGTCGGTGAGAAACTGAAAGGCACTCCGTTCGTTGTCCAATACAGAAACGAATAACATGGTGCTGCTGTTGCCACAATTGTCGCGGTTACTTCGTTCGTGTATGGCCCGCCGCCCGTTGTTGAACCGTCTGACGGTGGCGAGACAAGTGTTGTAATCGCAGAACTGCCGAGTGGAACGAAATTTGCCACTAGATTGCTGTTCGCGCTGGCTGTGAAGGTGAACGGTGATAAATCCGTTATCCAATTGGTCACTCCGTCACCAATCCAAGTCCAGCCAACAAACGAATAGCCAGGATTGTTGCTTGCAACAAGTGTAACACTGTCGCCACAGTCCACCGTGGCCGCGCCTGTCACCGTGCCGCCGTCGGATGGTGAACTGCTTGTCGTTACCGTGTAAATGTTCGTCACAAAGTTCGCCGTCAAATTTACGTTGCTTGTTACCGTGATAGTGTAGGTTGGCGAATTGGTGAGATAAACGCCGTTTTCCGTCCAGTTTTCAAATGAGAAACAGGAGTTCGGCATCGCGGTCACAGTAACGGTGGTATTGCTGTAAACATTAAAATTACCGCTGTCTGTGCCGCCGTCGGAAGGCGAATCGCTGATATTAAGCGCAAAAGTTGTTCCCGTCAAAGTTTGCGGTTGGTATGTAACGGAGAAACTGGTGCCGTCGCAGGACAAGGGTGATGGTGTCGCCACGGTGGTGCCAGTAGAGCTACCATCACTGGTCATGGTAATGCCATAGGTAAGTGTTCCATAACTGATGGCTGGGACTTCACCAGAATTCACATTGGCATAACAATCGCTGAAACTGACTGTGCCAAAATCGGCCAACGTATTAAAAATGCCCGGGTTCTCAACAATCCATTCTGCCGTTGCTCGACTGTTTGAGCCGAAGTCATACACTATCCCGCTAACAGTTTGCTGAAAAACCCAGCGATTTTTGCCTGAACTGTATTTCGATCATGGTTAATTCTATTTCAGGTCGCTGCGGAGCGCGAATCTTTGTTCGGCGGCGGTCCCGGTTGACTGCTTTGAGCGGCTCTTTCGTCCGATCTGAACAGTCCACTGACCAACCGCGTCCTTCATCCGGCCTGCAAACTCATTCCCAGATTGGCTATCCGCAGCAAATTGTATGTCCCGGCCACGAAATAAGCCCAAGCCTGCGTCCGCTCCACTCCGCGATAGCGGCTGCGCCTCAATCCACCTACCATTTTCATCCAGCCAAAGATTTCTTCGACCCGCTTGCGCAAACGTTGGCTGGTACGGTAACCGGTGCAACTGGTCGTGCGTCCATCCAGTCCCGAAACTTCAATTCCTTCCTTGCACGCCGTATGCGGCGAGATTTCCCGCTGGCGGCACCCGGCCACAAATTTCTTTTGGTGATACGCTTTGTCCGCCCCGAGGGTCGTGATCCTGGCTTCGTGCAATTCCCGATGTTCATCCACCTGCGCCAGGGCTACGGTCGGCTCGTCCTGGGCAATGGGATTATGCACCGTGATGGCTGCGCACAGTCCATGCCGGTTTTCCATCAACACCTGCGTCCCAAAACACAGTTTGCTGGCCTGTCCGTTGGCTTTCCGATACAGCACGCTTTCCGGATCGGTCGTGCTTTGATGCGTCGCATTACGCCGCTGCTCCCCGTGGAAGTTGATCGTCGGATTGCCAGGGTCGTCATCTTTGGCCGAGGCCACTTTGGCCCCGTCTTGGCCATCCTTGCGCACAAAGCTCTTCAGACTGGCCCACGCTTCGATGAGCGTGCCGTCGGCCGTAAAGTGCTGGTCACTGGTCCAGCCTTCGGTCCGCGACAAATCATAGACCTCCACGAAAAACAGCTTCGCAGCCTCCACCGAAAGCAACCGGTCATAATTATGGGTGAACACCGTCGGATCGAAACTCCCTTCGTCCAGTTCCCGGTCCAGAAACCAAAGCCACAGAAGATTGTAGGCCAGTTGCTCGCAATACAGCCGCTCACTGCGCACCGAATAGAGCGCCATCAGAATCCGGCTCTTGAACAGTTGCTCCGGCGGAATCGAAGGCCGTCCCTCACCGGCATACAACTCATCAAACAACGGCGAAAGTTTCGCCAACACCTGGTCCACTCGTGTCTTGATCCCGCGCAACGGATGGTCCGCAGGCACCCGCTGGTTCAGGTTGATCGTCGTCAGAAATTCCGGTTGTGCTTGAGGTTTTCCACGCATGATTCTCTGACCTATCCCCTTCGCCGCCATTCAAACTTTCTGCGAGTTTTTCAGCAAACTGCTAAATGGGTTATTACTGTTCAACGGCTGGCTAAGATCGGTTATTATTAGCAAATAGCCACTGGATTCTGGAAGATATGAAACTTCGGCTGATATTGTATCACCCGCGCTAACAGGAAAGTTGTTGATAGTGTTCGGTCCTCCAGGAATCTGCTCCCACCACGCATAATAATTCGGAGAGCCAGAGTTGCAATCCTGCTCTGTGCCGATTTGCACAAGAGGGGTAAGAAAACCACCTACACCGCCAATACCAATCCAAGTTGATGATTTACTACTGCCCGAAGAAGTTTGCACTGTCGGAACTGTCCAACTTCCCTTCACGTCGCTCACCATGCTAGCTTGGAAATCGCCGCTCGAATTCGGGACTCCAATTACATAACCCGACCAATGTTCTTGTGTTTCGGGGAAAGCTGAGAAACTTGCTGTGATCTGCGAGTCACTATTAACTACGGCCGTTATTGACTTGGATTCGGTAACGATTGGAGTTCCGCCAGTTCCGGTTACTCCAGAAGAGACCGACCAACTTGAAAAGAAATCTGATACGCTTCCAAAGCTGGAGGTATTAGCAGTAAGAGATACGGAATCCCCAACAGACACTTGAAGAGGGTAAGATTGGCCACCAGACACAGTTCCTGACCCCGCGCTTGCTGATTGATAGGAAACCGAGCCGCCCTGACACGCAGAAATCGTCAAGGTGACATTATTTGGCGGCTGCAATCCTGCCAGAGTGGATATTTCTTGAGAGCTTAACGCGCGATTGTAGATACGCACGTCGGCAAGGCTGCCGATAAATCGTGTAGAAACTCCGCCATTCCACCAATGAATACCCATGCCGGCATTTCCCGCAGTTGAATGTATCGAACCGCTTGCCGTGCCCAAGACTTGTCCATCGAAGTAAGCAGTAAGAACCCCATTTGCATAAACCATCGAATATCGGTGCCATTGATTGAGGTACGATGTCGTTGTGGAACTAACTCCAACATTTCCAGCACCTAAACTGAGGCTGTTTCCTGGACTATAATAACTAATCCCCAGCGCAGGATCACCGTTGGGAGGTTCCTGACCAAAACATATCAAAAACTCTGCTCCATCGGAGGAGGTATCACCTTGAATATCCGCCCACAATGAAATTGTGAATGAACCCATGCTTGAAAAATCAATTGACGGAATCGTCACATACTGTCCGCTGGTACCATCCTCGCCTTGTCCGACCAGATGGATAGCTTCGCTGCCCCAGATAGGGCCGGTAACAAAAGTTGGTGAGTTCCACATTGTTCCATTTAGCCCATTGCCACTGGCGTCATTGGCGTTGCCGTTGAAGGGGTAGTAAGCCACAAGTCCGTTGGTAATAGAATTGGAACGCGTTGGGTTAATTGTAATCTGTGCGGTGACCGAACCGGCATTATCATATACCCATTCAGAAACAGCATCATCATTGAATCCCAGCCAGAGTTCTCCAGCTTGTGGGTTGACGAATTGATTGCTGCTCCCAATATCCCAGTAGCCAGAGGTTTGCGGGAAAAAGGTTCCATCACCCCAATGTCCCTGATATGGATTTGATCCAACATAAGCAATAAGTGCTCCGTGAGGGGCGTATAAATAAAAATTGTCTGCTGTGCTATCATCTGATGTATAACCATCAGGCCCACAAAAAGAAGTTCCCTCTGGGTAAGCAACATTCCAACTACCGGCGGCAGTAATACCTACTATCTCTTCATTGGTTAAGCCGATTCCGGTGTCTGTCCAGAGGGGGTTGGCGGTAACAACGACGGATTGCACTTGTTGTGCATGAATGGGAGCGGCCAATATCAGCGCAATTGCAAAAATGAAAACTTTCAGTTTCATGAGTTGTTTCCTTCCTGTATCGGGTGTTGTGTTCAAAATTTACAAGCTGTTTTAGATGGTTTGAATCTTTTCCGACGACTTTTCCGTTTTACGCCTTCCCCGGAAATTGCCAAGATCTTTTTCGTTAAATAAAAAGCCGGGATTTTACCTCCAGCTTATGCAACAAATTCCAATCCGTTATATCGTCGGCAAGGTGTTCGGACTGGCTGCGGTAACGGCCGCAGACCGTCGCATTTCTCCAGCAAATTGAAGTGTGCGGCTCTCTGCCGAGAAGCCGCTACGCCGGTTTTACCGCAAAATTCATCGGCGTTCACCGACCGCCGCTACCGATCAACCAAGCACAAACGGATTGCCTTTGGGCGGGGTTGAATCAACTCGCGGCAAAAATAGCTGGCTGATAAACAAATAGATCCAGCCCAGCGCGAAATGCGCGCTGAAGATGAAGCAAAATTGAATCAAATCCAGTGCGGCAAAATCATAAAGCACGACGGCGGCGGTCAGCAGCAACGCGCCCGGCATCAACGCCGCGCCCGCCAGCTTCCAACTGCCGCGGAAATTCAAATTGCGGTTCGCGAAAAAGCCGATGAGCCACGCCGGGAGAAAATAAACCGTCGCCAGCGCCGCCCACGCCAGCATCAGGCCGGCAACCACGGCCAAAACCGTGATGGCCAGCAACTCCGGCTCCCACGCGCCCCAAAGCGGCTCCAGATCGGTGCGGTTGAAAAGGATGATTTGATCGGGCGGATAAGGAAAATCCTGGTAACCGAGCAGCGAAAATACGCGAACGGTTTGCGCGCCAAATTCGATTTGCACGTCGGCCGGCGAATGGATTTGACCGCTGTGATTCGGGTCAAAGATAAACGCCAGCAACCGGCCTTCGGCAAGGAGTTGCGGCGGGTGGCCGGGCCAATCCAGCCGGCCCGCATGGATTTCACCGGCGACCGGCAAATTTCGAATGGCGGCGCGCACGGTTGGGAAACAACCATCGGAAAGAAACCAGACGACGGCAGCGGCGGCGAGTGACGCGACGACGAATTGCGCGAGCAACAGGCGGCTGAACCGGGCGCGCGCAAACGCCGCCACCCCGCGCGGCGTCAACGGTTCCCACGCAAAAGTTGTGTCAGCGGATGCGCTCATTTGGCCACAGATTGGCACAAATGAAACACAGAGGGAAATCCCCTTTTAATTTCTGTGTTCAATCTGTGTTTCATCTGTGGCTCAAATCAGGTTTTCTTTTCCTCCGCCGGCGGCTTTTGCGGATTTTGGTTCGGTGGCGGCGCGTGAACCAGCGGCATGGGATAACGGAGCTTCATCACGTCGTCCACAAGCACTTCGACAAAGTAGGTTCCTGCGGTTTTGAATTCGACCTGGCCGAAGACCGTGACGTTGGTCGAATGCGACCCCGGCTCGCGCAATTCAAATTTCATTTCACCCTTGCGCAAAACCGTCGTCTGGTCGGGCGCGATAAGCCGGACGGTCTCCGTGAACTGACCGATGCCCGCCGTCCAGCGGTTGAACACGCACAGCCGCCCGGCCGTGATGGGCAGTTGCGGCACGCGGAGAAAATTGACGACGCCGATGAGGAAAAAATTTCCATTGGCTTCCTGGCGGACCTCTTCGCACAGCAGCGAGGCCTGCAAATCGGGGAGAATTCGAGTTGGGTTCATTGGATTGTTAAATTGTTAAAAAGTTAAATCAGTGACTGGTTGAATGAGTAACTCGTCAACTGTGAATCGAAATCAAGCATTTGTTTAACGAATCACTCATTTAACCGGTTGTATTCAATTCCGCCGCGCGCACGGTGTTTTGCATCAGCATGGCAATGGTCATCGGGCCGACCCCGCCGGGATTGGGTGTGATCTTGCCGCAGACCGGCTGCACCCAGGCAAAATCCACGTCCCCCACCAGTTTTCCATTCACGCGGTTGACGCCCACATCAATCACCGTTGCGCCGGGCTTGACCATGCCGGCTTTTACATATTTGGCAACGCCGATTGCGGCGATCAAAATGTCCGCCCGGCGGCAGTGCGCCGCGATGTCGCGCGTGGCGGAATGACAAATCGTGACGGTCGCATTTGCGCCTTTGGCCTTCTGGCAGAGCATGGCGGCCAGCGGTTTGCCTACAATGTTGCCGCGGCCCAAAATCACCACCTCCGCGCCGTCGGTTTTCACATTCGAGCGCACGAGCAGTTCGCGGATGCCCGCCGGCGTGCAGGGTTGAAAACCGGTCGGGTCGCCGAGCATCAGTTTGCCGATGTTGACCGGATGAAATCCGTCCACGTCCTTCTGCGGCAGAACCGCCGGGTAAATGATTGATTCGCGAATTTGTTTTGGCAGCGGCGCCTGGACCAGAATCCCGTGCAGCCGCGAATCAGCGTTCAGCTTCTTCAGCAACGCAAGCAATTCACTTTCGCCCGCCGTTTCGGGCAAAACGTGCATTTCGGAAAAAATGCCGAGTTCGGCGCAGGTTTTTTCCTTGCGGCCGACATAAACCCGGGACGCCGGATCTTCACCCACACGAACGAACGCGAGGCCCGGTCGGACCCCGCGTTGGTTCAATTCAGCGACGCGCTGCGCCAGTTCCCGCTGGATTTGCGCGGCGATGGCGCGCCCATCAATGAGCTTGTGATTGTCTGGGGCTGCGCAAGATGGGGTGGCTGACGGCATTTTGGGCAATCACCTGGATGCTCTGGATGTTGATGAGCGGCGTGTCTTTCCAGCGGGCATCAATACCCTCCTCGCCCGTGACAATAATCCGCATGTTGACGTAACGGCTCAGGTCGAGGGTCGGTGAAGTCGTGTAAAGATAATTAATGTTAACGTCCGTCGCCGGATCATACAATTCGTATTTGGTCGGCGCGGCGATGCTGCCCACGGGGCGCACGACACCTTCATGCGACACCACGCGCACGGGCGGCGCCGTTGGTTCAGACGGGGCGGCTGCCACCGGTTGAGCTTCGGGAACCGGCGTCGGCGCGGGCGCAGGAGCTACAGCTTCCTGTTTCAAATACATCGCCGCCACAAAGGCATAACTGTTGCCGGGCGGGTCAATTTGCATCCAATCCCCTTTGGCGGTGATTTCGTTCACCGCCGTGCCCCGCTCGATGACGCCGAGAACGCTGTAATTTTCGCCGGGACCGCCGCGCATGTTCAATTTCTTCGCCGACACGGTTTTGCTGGCGGCGTCAACATACTTCGAGTTGATCCAAACATGCGTGCTTGAGGGGAGGGCGATTTTCGCCCATTGCGCGGGCTCATTGGCTTTGTGCTTGTCCAAATTAATCTGGTCCAGAACCGTCACGGTTTCGCCTTTTTTCAAATGGGTGACAACTTCACCCTTGAGACCGGCCTGGCCGCGGGCATTGATGTTGGCCGCAACCTCCGCCGGGCCGGGAACGAGCGTGACCGCCGGCTCTTTGATGGGTTTGGCCGGCGCGGCCTTGTGCTTTTTCTTGACGGGCGCCGGGGCTGGGGCCGCCTCCGCCGGCGCGGGGGTGCTCGGCACCGGTGCGACCGCCGGGGACGGCGCGGGGATGGGAGGCAGTGTGTTTGATGAGTTTGTGTTGTCTTGCGCGACTGCGCTCAACGCGACCATCACGCCCAAAATCAGCCAGCAGTTTATTTTCATATTTCCTGTGTTTCCTGAAGTAAAGTCTTTATCTCGGTTTCTGTCAACATCCGCCATCGGCCCGGTTTCAACTCGCCCAGCTTGATTTTGCCAATCTGCGTCCGCTGCAACCGTTTCACCGCCAGACCCTGCGATTCAAACAACCGCCGCACTTCGCGGTTTTTGCCTTCACCCAATTCCAACTCCACCACGCTCCGTGCGCCACTGGCTGAAACGAGCCGCGCGGCCAGCGCCCGGATCTGTTCGCCCGCGTGCCACACACCGCGCGTGAACTGCCTGAGCATCCCCGGGTCCACCCGGCCTTCGACAGTGGCCACGTATTTTTTGCGGACACCGTAGCGCGGATGGGTCAGGTGCAACGCGAATTGTCCATCATTGGTCAGAAAAATCAACCCCTCACTGTCAAAATCCAAACGGCCCACGGAATGCAGATTTTGCCACTCTTTTGGCAATAAATCATGGATGGCCCGGCGTCCCAGCTCATCCCGCTGCGAACAGACGCAGCCGACCGGCTTGTGCAGGGCCACGTAAAGCTTGCGTTTGGCGCGGACGGGCCGGCCATCCACTGTCACCTCGTCATGGAGGGGATCAACCTTGGTTCCGAGCAACCGCACCAGTTGGCCGTTGACGCTGACGCGCCCGGCCAGAATGATTTGTTCACCCGCGCGGCGCGAAGCCACGCCAGCGTCGGCAAGAAATTTTTGAAGACGAACCACGATGAATTGCGGATTGGCAATTGCGGATTTCGGATTTATTCCAGCGCGTTCGCCGCCGGCAATCCGCAATCCGTAATCTCAAATCCGAAATGAAATCAGACGTCGGGCTTGGTTTTGCGGAGGCCGGTGATGCGGTCGCCGTCCTTCCACTGGCCGCGTTTTTTCAGGATTTCGACGCGCTCGAAGCGCTTGAGGACATTGCGCTTGCCGCCGAGGGTGGACGCCGCGCGCAGACTGCGATGCTGTGACATAAATTGTGTTTGGTTGAATTTTTGGCCGCTTTCAAAAATAAGCGGATGTTCAGACTAACAGGAAGGTGGGTATCTGCCAATGGCGAAATTTCACCTGTTCAATTTCTGCAACCGCCGCGCAATCAAACCCGGAATGCCGCTCCAGACCGGTTCAGCTCCGCTCCGCCACGCGCATCACTTCGCCCCGCAAGGCTTCCAGCGCCACCGGCTTGTACAGCACCGGCAACTCAACGGAATCAATGAATTTCTGGAACTGCGAACGGGCATCCAGCCCGATGATAAAAATAAACCGCCGGGCCAGCGACGGATTTGTGCGTCCCACCGTGGCATAAAACAGGTCGCCTTCCACTCCGGACATCTGGAGATCGCAGACCACGGCATCGAGATGGTGCTGGAGGACGAACTTCAACGCCAGCGCCCCATCGGGCACAATCGTTGCCTGATAGCCGTCACTTTCGAGGGATTCTTTGAGGGACCAAGCGAGTTGAATATCGTCGTCCACGATCAGGACGTGTCGTTTGGGAGGTGTGCCATTGTTGGTATCCATGACGACTGGCCTCGCCCTGATAATACATTCGAATGCAGCCAAAGCAAGCTTTTTGCATGCTTCTTCGTCCTGTCCCGCCGGAAAATTCACATTGCGCCCGGCAAATTCCCGCCGTAACGTTTCCTCCGGTAATGAATTAAGCGCTAAAAACAGGGGATTGCGGTTATGAAAAGAAAACCAACACCCGCGGCAGCCCGAAAAAAAACGACCACCGGGGTGGTGCGCCCGTGCCGCGCCGCCAAACCAAAAACCACCACCGCCCGCCGCGCTGCCGTCCGCCGCAAAAAAATTGAAGTCCCGCCGCTCCTGCTCGAAGGCGACCAGCCTGTGGCGCCGCCCGCCAGCGGCCCCGGCCGGAAATACGCGCTCGGCCCCGTGCCGCCGGCGCAACATTTTGAAACGGCGGAGACCGAACTGCCCGAAGCCTACGGCACGAGAAAACTTTTTTTGACCGCGCGCGACCCGCACTGGCTTTACGCGCATTGGGATTTGACGCGCGAGCAGCAGTTGAAGCTCAACGCGCGCTCCGCCGCCGGCCATCTCGTTCTGCGCGTTTACGCCGGCAAGGTTGAAGGCCATCCGGTTTGCGATATTCACGTTCATCCGGAATCGCGCCACTGGTTCGCCCACGTTGAGCACGCCGGAAAATCCTACGCCGCCGAGCTGGGCTATTACTCACCGGCCCGCCGATGGACGCGCATTGCAGTTTCCAGCGCAACGGTTACGCCGCCGGATGCCGCTTCCACGGAGAGCGGCGTGGAATTCGCCACGATCCCGTTTGAATTCCCGTTTGCCCGACTGATTGAAGTCATCAAATCCGCCTTGGGCGAAAATCTTCCCCTGGCGCAAGCGGTAGAAGAACTCCGCCGCCACGGCCATCCGGATTTACCGCGCGCCAAAGGAAAGCCGGTCTCAGCCTGGACACCGCGGCAGGAACAGGCGCTGGCCAAAATCGTCAACATTGACGAAGTGCGCCGTGTCTGGATGGGTTCGCTCGAAATCACCGAACTCATCCGCCGCCGGCTCGCGCAGGAAATTTCGTCGCCCGGCGTTTCGAGCTTTTCAAGCCTTTCGAGTCCGTTCGGCGGCGCCGGGCAGCCCAAGGGCTTTTGGTTCAACGTCAACGCCGAATTGATCGTTTACGGCGCGACCGAACCGGGGGCCAAGGTCACGCTCGGCGGACACGAAATCAAACTGCGCCCCGACGGCTCGTTCAGCTACCGCTTCGCGTTGCCGGATGGAAAATATGATTTGCCAGCCGTCGCGGTCTCCGCCGACGGCGACGACGCGCGCGCGGCCAATCTGAAATTCAGCCGCGAAACCGAATATCTCGGCGATGTCGGCGCGCATCCGCAGGATCCCGCGCTCAAACCGCCGTTGGCGGAAAATGTTTGATTGCATGGACGCCCCCCCACGCGGAGCCATAATGCTCGTTCGCTTCACCGCCGCCGGACTCATCGGTCTGGGCGTGCTGGAACTCGGTTTGTATGGCGGCGAATGTTTCGTGCATCACCAGCCAATCCAAGTTTTGCACGGCGTGCTCCTCTTCATTCCTTTCGTGCTGGGGGTCGTCATTTTTGCCAAGGCCAGGGCCGTCGCGGAATGGATTTCCAACACCTTTGACCTATGAGCGGCGAGCTTCATCGGCCTCAAGGATATCTGTCGCTGGTCCTGCATGCGCACCTGCCGTTCGTGCGCCATCCGGAGCATGAAAAATTTCTGGAGGAAAGCTGGCTCTTTGAAGCCGTCACCGAAACCTACGTTCCGCTGCTGCAAATCCTCGACGGCTGGCGGCGCGACGGCATGGACTCGCCCCTCACGCTTTCGTTCTCGCCGACGCTGTGCGCGATGCTGCTCGACCCGCTCCTGCGCGGGCGTTACGAGCGGCATCTGGACAGCCTCATCACCCTGGCGGAAAAGGAAATCCACCGCACCCACTGGGATCGCGCGTTTCACGAACTGGCGTGGATGTATCACCACCGCTTCAGTCTGGCGCGCGACACGTGGCGCGCGTGCGACGGGAATCTTGTCGGCGCGTTTCGCCAATTCCAGGACGAAGGCCGGATTGAAATCATCACCACCGCCGCCACGCACGCCTTGCTGCCGTTGCTGGCCAATCATCCGCCATCCATCCGCGCGCAAATTTTCACCGCGCGCGATCATTACCGCAGTTGCTTCGGGCGCGACCCCCGCGGCATCTGGCTGCCGGAATGCGCTTACGCGGACGGCGTCGAACGATTCTTGCAGGAGGCGGACATCCGCTGGTTCATTCTCGACACGCACGGGATTCTTCACGCGCGTCCGCGCCCGCGCTACGGCACCTTTGCGCCGATTTTCACGCCCAACGGCATCGCCGCCTTCGGGCGCGACTTCGATTCTTCGCGGCAGGTGTGGAGCCAGCGCGAGGGTTATCCCGGGGACGCGCGTTACCGCGATTTTTACCGCGACGTCGGTTTCGATCTTGATTTCGATTACGTGAAACCGCATCTGCCTTCGCCGGACAATCGCGGGTTCACGGGGATCAAGTATTACCGCATCACCGGCGGTACGGGGGACAAGGAAATTTATCAACGCGACGCCGCGTTGTCGGCCGCCGCCGGGCACGCCGGACATTTTCTCAACGAACGGGTGAACCAGGTCCAGCGGCTCACCGGACTTCTGGATCGTCCGCCGCTCGCCGTCGCGCCGTATGACGCGGAATTGTTCGGCCACTGGTGGTATGAGGGGCCGGAATTTCTGGATTACTTCGCGCGCAAACTTTTTTACGACCAGAAAACCGTCACGCTCATCACGCCGGGCGAATATCTGCGCCGGCATCCGACCAATCAAATCGCCACCCCCGGCGCGTCCAGTTGGGGCGAGGAGGGCTATTGGCGCGCGTGGCTGAACGAAAACAACGAATGGATTTATCCGCACCTGCAGGTCGCGCAGGAATGGATGACCAACCTCGCGCAAAAATTTCCGGCGGCAGCCGGGTTGAAGGCGCGGGCGCTGCGCCAGGCCGCGCGCGAACTGCTGCTGGCGCAGGCCAGCGACTGGCCGTTCATTTTACGCGCGGGCACCAACCCCGATTATGCGCGCCGCCGCGTGAAGGACCATCTGCTCCGCTTCATCGCGCTGCACGATCAACTCACCGTCACGCAGGTGGACGAAAAATGGCTGCGTGAAATCGAATCCCGCGACAACCTTTTCCCCGACGTGGATTGGAATTATTGGAAGTGACGAGGCGAGGGGGCGTTTTGTCGGCAAACGGATTTTCCGATGACACTGTCAATGAATTCGCGCATCCGTGTCTCATATAGAGCAAAGCCGGGATGTTTCAGGGGTTCATTTCCTTTTGGCTTTCAGGGAGTTGCTTCGTTTTTTGGGTTTCCGGTGCTCTTCAATTAAAGAATCCCAAATCAAGACATCGCCCATGCAAACAGAGGGTCAAGGCATGGCAATTGCTCCTATTTTCCAGACAATTAACCTGTTATCAGGTTTAACTTTTGGAACGACAAAATTTGCCGGTGTGGCAACATCGAACAACGAAATGAATATTCGCGCGATACTCGTGGATGACCAGCCAACCGGGTTGGCGGTGCTGCGGGACATGCTCCACCATTCCGAACCGGATATTGAAATCATCGGGATGGCCGCCAGCGGTCGCGAAGCCGTCGAGTCCATCAACCAGCTGGCGCCCGACCTGGTATTCCTCGACGTGCAGATGCCCGAAGTGGACGGCTTCGAGGTGGTTGCCCAAATCAAGCTTCCGCAGACGCCGGTGATCATCTTTGTGACGGGGCGTGATGATCTGGCATTGAAGGCTTTCGAGGCACACGCCTTGGATTACCTGGTAAAGCCCTGCCAACTGGCCCGCCTGAAATCGGCGGTGCAGCGGGCACGGCAGCAAATTCAAAGCAACCAGAGTGGTGAAATCCAGCAGAAGCTTAACGGTTTGTTGGATGACCTGAAGGCCGTTTCAAAATATCCGGAGCGGCTGGCGGTCAAATCCAACGGGCGGATTGTGTTCCTGCGCCTGACGGACATTGACCTGCTGGAGGCGGCGGATAACTACGTGAAGCTGTACGTCGGCAAGGAAACGCACATGCTTCGCGAAACCATGACTGCGCTGGAGGGAAAGCTTCCGCCGGAACGTTTCGTGCGCATCAGCCGTTCGACCATTGTGAACATCGAATCGGTCAAGGAATTGCATCCCATGTTTCACGGAGAATACATGGTCTCACTCCGCAACGGCACGCGCGCGACACTCACCCGGGGTTATCGGGAACAACTCCGGCAATTGGGCGTGATGCCCTAAGTCTCAAGTGTTGACCTGACCTGGCTGGCCGGCCCTGCTTTATCCGCTGAATTTCGCCCCTCACCAGGCGCAATTCACCCCTCAAATACCGCAATGTGTCCCTATTTCATGACGGTTTGGCCTGTTTCAGTTTAATAACTTGTATGGTTTGCAAATCAGTTCGGTCGGTTACCTGGTGCAAAATGTTGGGGGCTAAACAGGAAAAAATTATGAAAAAGTCATGGATGTTGTTTTTAGTCGGCGCTCTGCTGGCGACCGGCGGCCTGGCCATGTCCGCGCGGGCGCAGAGCAATGTCGTGGTTTATGCTGCTGAGTACAACCAGTCCACCAATCGTTTCGGCACCATTAACCTGTTGAACGGCA
The DNA here is from genome assembly GCA_963744965.1 of uncultured Verrucomicrobiae bacterium. GTDB lineage: Bacteria > Verrucomicrobiota > Verrucomicrobiia > Limisphaerales > UBA11358 > UBA11358. The sequence continues at coordinate 656,149 of CAVUVT010000008.1, read as the reverse complement.
CCTTCACCAAGATTTCCTCTTTTGGCTCGGCGCTGATCAACGACATCGCTTACTGCCCCACGAACGGGATGTTGTATGGCATATCCAACACCACGGCTTTGGTGACGTTCAATAATACCAACGGCATAATCACCAGAGTCGCAGCTTTCAGCGTGAAGGGCATCGAGTCATTGGCCTTCCGGTACAGCGACGGCGTGCTGTTCGGAGCCACACATACCAATCTGTACCGGATCAATCCCGCCACTGGCAGCACAACCAACGTCGGAAGTTTTGGCAGCCCCCACAACCTCGGCAGCACCTCGGGGCAAAACATCCGCTTTGCGCAGGACGGCAACCTTTACATCAGCAATACGAGCACGAACACGGATATTTATCGGATCAACACCACCAACGGCGTGGCGACGTGGATGGGAGAAGCCGTCGGCTACCCCTACCTGATGCTTCAGAACGCCAGTTCGAACATGTACGGGGTGTACATCAATTTGGGATCTTCCACCAACCCGTCCCCCAAGCTGGTGACCTTCAACTTGAACAGCTTTGTCAACGGTGGCACCAACGCCAATGGCAGCACTAACCAGATCATCCCCCTGTTGGTGGGCGCCGGCACCAATTTTCCCGCCAACTTCAACTTCTCCGGCAATGTGCCCCAGGCGGTCACCAATCTCACTGTGCCGGTGAGCGCGACGGGACCGACCAACCAGACGGCCGTGGCGGGAAGCAACGTGGTGTTCAGCACGACAGCTTCGGGAACCGGACCGTACAATTACGCGTGGTCGAAGAATGGCGCGGCCATGAGCGGCCAAACCAACAGCAGCCTGACTTTGAACAACGTGACCACCAACGACGCGGCCACTTACAGTATTATTGTGGGAGGAGCCATGGGGACCGTGACCAACAGCGCGACGTTGACGGTGAACGTGCCGGTGACCGTGACCGCCGCGCCGACCAACCAGACAGTGGTGGTGGGCAATAACGTGACCTTCAGCGTGACGGCGACCGGGACCGGTTTGAGCTATCAATGGCTGTTTAACAGCTCGGTGATTGGCACCAGCAACAGCCTGACGTTGAACAATGTGACCACCAGCCAATCCGGAATTTACACGGTGATCGTGAACGGGACCGTTGGCAGCGCGACCAACAGCGCAACTTTGACGGTGAACAAAGCCGTTGCCACCATAACTTTGGGCAGTCTGAGCCAGACTTACAGTGGCGCGGCTGAACCGGTGACGGCGACGACGATCCCGAGCGGGTTGGCAGTGAGCTTTACTTACAACGGTTCGGCCACGGTTCCAACCAACGCCGGCAGCTACACGGTGATTGGCACGATCAATGACGCCAATTATCAAGGCAGCGCGACCAATACGCTGGTCATCGCCCAAGCTGGAGCCACCATAACCCTCGGCAATTTGAGCCAGACCTACACCGGGTCGGCTGAGGCAGCCACGGCGAGCACCACGCCGATCGGATTGACGGTCAATTTTACCTACAACGGTTCGGCCAATGTTCCGACCAACGCCGGCAGCTATATCGTAATCGGCACGATCAATAATCCGAATTATACCGGCAGCGCGACCAATACGCTGGTTATCGCCCAAGCCTCCGGCTCGGTCACACTCGGCAGCCTGAACCAGACCTACAACGGGTCGGCTGAGGCAGCCACGGCGAGCACCTCGCCGAACGGATTGACGGTCAATTTTACCTACAACGGTTCAGCCAATGCTCCGACCAATGCGGGCAGCTACACGGTGATTGGCACGATCAATAATCCGAATTATACCGGTAGCGCAACCAACACACTGATCATCGCCCAAGCCTCCGGCTCGGTCACACTTGGCAGCCTGAGCCAGACTTACAGTGGCACGGTTGAGCCGGCGACAGCGACGACGATCCCGAGCGGGTTGGCAGTGAGCTTCACCTACAATGGTTCGGCCAATGTTCCGACCAATGCAGGCAGCTACACGGTGGTTGGGACGATCAATGATACGAATTACCAGGGCACTACGACCAACACGCTGGTCATCAACAAGGCAACGCTAACCTATGCGGCGAACGCGGCGGGGATGACGTACGGATCAGCGGTGCCGGGGTTGAACGGTTCGGTGAGCGGATTTGTAGGAACGGACAATCAAGGCAATGCGACGACGGGCACGTTGATGTTCACGACGGGGGCGACTTCATCCAGCGGCGTGGGCAACTACGCGGTCAACGGGAGCGGGCTGGCGGCGAACAATGGGAATTACACGTTTGTGCAGGCGTTGGGGAATGCGACGGCGCTGACGATCAATGCGTTGGCGGTGAATTTGACGGGCACCCGGTCTTATGACGGGACGACGACAGCGGCAGCGGGGATTTTGTCGGTGGGGAACAAGGTGGGGAGCGACAACGTGGCGGTGGCCGCGGGCAGTGGCACGCTGGCCGGCGCGAATGTGGGATTGGAGGCGATCACGTCGTTTGGGACGCTGAGTTTGGGCGGGACGGCGGCGGGCAATTACACGCTGGCCGGGGCGAGCGGGACGGTGACCATCACGGTGAGCGCGGTGGCGCTGACGGTGACGAATCTGGTGGCGTTGGACAAGGTGTATGACGGGACCACAAACGCCACGCTGGATGCGACGAATGCGGGGTTGGCGGGGGTGTTGAACGGGGACAGCGTGACGTTGGTGACGAGCAATGCGGCGGGGTATTTTGCGGACAAGAATGTGGGGACGAACAAGCCGGTGACGGTGACGGGACTGGGTTTGGGCGGGGCGGCGGCGGGCAATTATGCGCTGCTGGATCCGACGAACGTGACGGCGAACATCGCGGCGGCCGGACTGACCGTGAGCGGGGTGACGGCGGCGGCCAAGGTGTATGACGGAACAACGAATGCGCAATTGAATGGCACAGCAACCTTGAACGGAGAAGTGAGCGGCGATGATGTGAGCCTGGTCACGGATGGCGTGAGCGCCGCGTTTGCCAGCCCGAACGCGGGAACGGGCCTCCCGGTCACCGTGAGCGGATATGCCCTTGCCGGGGCGGATGCCGACAACTATGTGCTGGCCCAGCCATCGGACCTGACGGCGGACATCACGGCAGCGACGCTGACGATTACCGCCACAGCCAATACCAAGACTTACGATGGTTCGACCTTTGCGTTGGCGACGCCGACGGTCAGTGGTCTGCAGGGTTCTGATTCGGTGACCGGTCTGGCTGAAACCTACGACACCAAGAACGTCGGTTCGAGCAAGACTCTCAATGTCAGCGCCTACACGGTCAACGACGGCAACTCCGGTGGTAATTATATGGTCAGCACCGTGGCCAGCGCGGCAGGTGTGATCAATCCGGCAATTTTGACAGTGACGGCCGACAACAAGAGCAAGATGTGCGGCCAGCCCAATCCGCCGCTGACAGCCAGTTACAACGGTTTTATCATTGGTGAGAACACCAACGTACTGACGTCACCGGTTTCCTTGGTTACGACGGCAACGACCAGCTGTGGCGCAGGAACTTATCCTATCACCGCCAGTGGTGTGGCCGCCGCCAACTACGCGGTCAATTATGTGGGCGGACAGTTGACGGTGGATCCGGTCCCGCTACTGACTGGTGTTGATGTCGGCGTGAACGGAAACAACCAATTCGTCATCAGTTGGCCGACGGTCACAGGTCACACCTATCAACTCGAATACAAAGATGACCTTCTGGTACCTGCTTGGACGCCCAAGGGCAATCCGTTGCCTGGGAACGATGCCATGGCGATCGTAACCAACAACATCAGTGATTCGCCGCAGCGTTTCTTCCGGGTGGAAGTGCAATAAAACAGCCGTTGCAGCGCTGTTCAAAGATTGCCACCTGAACAACTTGAGGAAAATTCAAGTTGGGGATGCTTCTTCAATCGCAAGGCGCGCTTTTGTGCGCTCGCTGGTTCGTCTCTTCGGCTGCATCAGTGTCATGCCATCCTTGCCATGTCACGCGCTTGCCGCGAGGCTAAACCCGGGGGATGGATGGGACGCGAACTTGCGGAAAAGTTGAAAGGCGAGCAGCCGCGACCGAAGGTCATTTATACCAGCGGTCATAGCACAAACGTCGCTGGCAAAGGGCCATCGCTGGCGAAGGCGTCAATTTCCTGCAAAAGCCATGTCCTCCTCACAAACTCGCGCAAACCGTGCGGAATTGCCTGGATGGGGTAATGCACCGGTTCTCCGCCGGAGCTTCGGAAAATTTGGTTTCGCCGGCTGCAAAGATTCCGCGCTGGCGGCGCTGGCGGTTCTGTTGGCGTGCATTTGCTGTTGCCACCCGTACACGACGGTCTAGAGTGTTCAGCGTTCAAATGAAATTGTCATTGCCCATTCTCGGTCTGGCGTGGCTGACGTTGTTCAGCGCGTCGGCGCAGGTGACCGTGGACGTGGTGTTGGATCAGGACCAGTTTCTGCCCGGCGAATCGCTGCCGGTGGCGGTGCGCATTACGAACCGTTCCGGCCAGCCGCTGCATTTGGGCGCCGACGCGAACTGGCTGACGTTCAGTGTGGAAACAGTGCGCGGGACGATGGTCGTCAGAAAAGCCGACGTGCCGGTGGAGGGTGAATTTGATGTGGGTTCGTCGCAAGTGGCCACCAAGCGTGTGGATTTGGCGCCGTATTTTGCGCTGACGCGGCAGGGCGGTTATCGCGTCACCGCCAGGGTGCGCATCAAGGATTGGAACGTGGAAATTCCAAGCCCGCCTCAATCCTTCAACGTGATTGACGGCGCGAAATTGTGGTCGCAAACGTTCGGCCTGCCCGTGCCCGCCGACATGACGAATCGCACGCCGGAAGTCCGCAAATACATCCTGGAGGAGGCAAATTATCTGCATTCGCAACTGCGGATGTACGTGCAGGTGAGCGACGAATCCGAAATACATATTTTCAAGATTCACGCGATTGGCCCGATGGTTTCGTTCAGCCAGCCGGAGGCACAAGTGGATCGCTTCAGCCATTTGCACGTGATCTATCAAAGCGGCGCGCACATCTTCACTTACTCGATGGTCAGTCCTGACGGCGACATCGTGCGGCAGGAAATTTACGATTATTTTGACACGCGCCCGCGTTTGCACATCGATGACGACGGCAACATTACGGTCTTGGGTGGCGCGCGCCGGGTGAAACCAGACGATGTGCCGGTGGTGAAGCCGCCCAACGAAGTGCCCGCCGCCCCGGCGAAACCCTGAGCGCGCCGGTCATTGCGTCAATTCTTCCTTCGACGTGACCTGCGCCTGCATGTCTTTGATGATCATCGTGGCGCGGGTGAGGGCGTTGTCCTGCGTTTCGCCAAGGAATGATTTTAATTGCACCCGCACCGCCGCGATCGGGTCGCCGTTCCGGTCGCGCAACGGCAACGTGACCGCTATCGTGCCTTTGCCGCGCCCAAAATAAATCTTGCCGTCGGTGATGGCGGATTTCTCGGCGTCGGTGCCGGGCTGGCCGATTTCCCTTTCCAGTTTGCTGGCAATGACGTGCGGCTGGCCTTGGCCGTCGAGTGTGTAAAGACGCAACCCCAGAATGCGCGGCTGTTTTTCCAGTATGCTTTGCACGATTGACTGGGCCATTGGCACGCGCGGGGAATAGCTGATGGTCGTGTCCCCGAAATGACTCACAGCGTCGGACTTGGTCCAGAACCCAATTTTGCCGAGGGAATTGGTGTTGTTGTCAATGAGCTTGATCACGACATTGCCGTCCAGTTCGCACAGGATCCGGTTCCCCGCGCACTCAAGGGTCAGGGTGTGCCAGGTATTGGTTGAAATGTCCATGGCCGGACCGATGGGAGTGGTGCGAACACCGTCGGTAACCCGGTAACAACGCATGTTTTGTCCCAAGGCGCTGGCGCGAACGACGTAAAAGTTCGAGACATTTTGATAGCGAAACACCACACCGGCCATCTGCTCGGCAGTGCCGCCGACAATTTTGAACCGGGTCGTGAGGTTGAAATCCTGGAAAGTCTCGCCGTCGTAAATCAGCATCGGAAACCGCTCGTCCGTCGGGTCGGTGCTCATTTGCGCGACCATGGCGCGGCGCGTGACCACCGGCGCCTGCGGCGAGAGCGGTGCCAGCAGCGGCGCCACTTCGTCCATGACGATTTTCCATTCGCCGGGCCGGCCGCCACCCGCCAGCGCAGCGTGGAAATTGGTCGGCATCAGGCTGGTGGCAGCGTCGCCGAAATCAATTTTGATTTCCACGCCCGCCGCCGGCAAGGCCAGGGCCAGCCAGAAACTGAAAAGAAATTTTTGCATTCCGCGCAGCGTAACAAAAAGGTTTTCGACGACAAGGAGAGTATTGGGTGGTTCTGGGAGCGCCGGCATCTCGCCGGCAAAAGGCAAATTCTTGCGATGCCACCAGCCGGCGGGACGTCGGCGCTCCCAGGGGTTTCAACAAATCCTCGGCAACTGCTCGCCGCTCGGCATGTCGAGGATCCGGTTTGCGCCAATCGCGCTTTTCAACGTGACCAGCGGCGTGGAACTTTCGGCGACCTGCCCGATGACCGCCGAACCGGTTCCCTCGTCGTGACCACGCATGATTTGCAGGGCGCGCTCCACGTCTTTCGCCGCGACGAACGCGGCAAAACGCCCTTCGCACGCAACGTGCAACGGATCGAGGCCGAGCATCTCGCAGGCGGCATGGACGTCCTCGCGCACCGGCACGGATTTTTCCTCGATGGCGATTTTAACTCCGGCGACTTCGGCAATTTCGTTGAGCGCGCTGGCCAGCCCGCCGCGCGTCAGGTCGCGCAGACAGTGGATTTCCACACCGGCCCGGATGAGTTCCAAAACCACTTCATGAACCGGTGCAGAATCGCTCTCAATCCGGCTTTCAAATGCCAGGCCCTCGCGCACCGCCATGATCGCCATGCCGTGCCGCCCCAAATCACCGCTGACCAGGACGCCGTCACCGGGCCGCACATTTTGCGGCGCGATGGTCTGTTCGTGTTCGATGACGCCAATGCCGGCGGTGTTGATGAACAGGCCGTCGCCCTTGCCCTTGTCCACGACCTTGGTGTCGCCAGTAATGATTTGCACGCCGCAACTTTGTGCCGCGTCGCGCATGGAACAGACCACCCGCCAAAGCGTCTCCATCCGCAAACCCTCTTCCAGAATGAACGCACTGCTGAGGTAAAGCGGACGCGCGCCGCTCATGGCGAGGTCGTTCACCGTGCCGTGGACGGCCATCGAGCCGATGTCGCCACCCGGGAAGAAAATCGGGCGCACGACATAGGAATCCGTCGTGAACGCGAGTTTCTTGCCGGTCCATTCGACCACCGTTGAATCATGCTGCGTTTCCAGCAGCGGGTTGCTAAATGCAGACAGAAACATTTGGCCGATGAGCTGGTGCATCAGCTTCCCGCCCCCGCCGTGTGCCATCAGCACGTGCGGATATTGCGAGATGGGAATCGGACAACTCGGCGTGAAATCTTTGTTTGGTTTCATGATTGCTCGCAATTTTTAATCTACGATTTCCGATTTCCGTGCCGTTCCCAAACTCGAGGTTGAGGCGTAAATCGCATATCGTAATTCGTAAATTCAGTGCCTTCGATACCGGTAATACGCCGCACAAGCGCCTTCGCTCGACACCATCGTGGCACCCAGCGGATGCTCCGGGGTGCAGCGCGTGCCGAAGGCCGGGCATTCGTGCGGTTTGATTTGTCCCTGCAAAACCAAGCCGCTGAGGCATTCGGCGGGTTCATCCACGTGATGGTCCGCCAGGTTGAATTTCTTTTCGGCGTCGAACGCGGCGTAGGCGTCGTTCAAGCCCAGGCCGCTCTGGGGAATTTCTCCGACGCCGCGCCATTTGCGCGGCACGACCGTGAAAACCTTGCGGATCAACTCCTGCGCGGGCCGGTTGCCTTCGCGGCGCACTGAGCGGGTGTATTGGTTCTCCACCTCGGCGCGCCCGGATTCCAGTTGCCGCACCACCATCAGCACGCCCTGCAAAATATCCAGCGGCTCGAAACCGGTGACGACAATCGGCACGCGATATTTCGCCGCCAGCGGCGGGTATTCCCAGTAACCCATCACCGTGCAGACGTGGCCGGCGGCGAGAAAACCCTGCACCTTGCAGTTCGGCGACGACATTAGCGTCTCGATGGCCGGCGGCACGAGCACATGCGAGATGAGCATGGAAAAATTCTTCAACCCCTTGTGCGCCGCCTGATAAACCGCCATGGCTGTGGCCGGCGCGGTGGTTTCAAAACCGACGCCGAAGAAAACGACTTCCTGGTCCGGATTTTGTTCCGCCAGCTTCACGGCATCCAACGGCGAATAAACCACGCGCACGTCGCCGCCTTTGGCTTTGACGCTGAGCAAATCGTGTGGCTGCGACGCCCTCGTCGCATCACTGGTGCTGACACGCCCGGCCGGCGCGACGAAGGCGTCGCCGCCACTGCCGGGCACGCGCAACATGTCGCCGAACGAGGCGAAGGTGACATTGGGCCGCGCCGCGATTTCCAGCGCCTTGTCTATCATTTCCAGCGGCGTCACGCAGACCGGGCAGCCCGGCCCGTGAATCAGCGTGATTTGTTTGGGCAACAGTTCATCAATGCCGAACTTGACGATGGCGTGCGTCTGGCCGCCGCAGACTTCCATGATGTTCCACGGCCTGGTCGTGAGGCGGTGAATCTCCCGCGCCAATTGCTGTGCGCGGTCGCCGTCACGATATTCGTCGAGGTATTTCATGGTTAATTGGGTGGGGCGAGGCTACTGACGAGCCGGCTTTCGGCTCGCGAGGACGCTCGCCCCACCGGTTCAAATTGTCAGTCGCTTTTTGCCGGCGGGACGCCTGCGCCACCTGCTTCCAGTTCGCCGAGCTCCTCCATTTCTTTCAAATACTCGAAAACCTTGTGTGCCTCGTCCTCGTCAACCCGGCTGAGGGCGAAGCCGACGTGGACGATGACATAATCGCCGACCTTCGCCTCGGGCACGTAGGCCAGACAGGCTTCCTTGAGGATGCCGCCGAAATTGACCTTGCCCCTCCGCGACAACGGATCATCGCCGCTGATGCTTTCAATTTTTCCTGGAATGGCCAGACACATGGTCTTTCACTCTACTCCTTCCGCCGCAAGGCAGCAACGACTTGTCCCAGTGCAATCCCGCCATCGTTCGGCGGCACGCGCTGATGCCAATACGGACGAAAACCTTCCGCCTGCAAACGCCGCATCGCGCGCTCCGTCAAATAACGGTTCTGAAAACAACCGCCGGAAAGCACCACGCGGTTTTGTCCGGCGCGTTTGGCAACGGCAACAATGCCTTCCGCCAACGCGTTGTGGAACTTCGCGGAAATGACGCCGGCCGGAATGCCGGTTTTCACATCCGCCAAAATCCCCTCAATCATCGGCGACCAGTCCAAAATCATTTCGGAGTTCGGAGTTCGGAGTTCGGAGTTGGTTTCGCCTTCGCTCGCCATTTTATTCCGCAATCCGCAATCCGCAATCCGCAATGGGTAGGCTTCGTCGGTCTCAACTCCATCCAGCGCAAACTCCAGTTCCATCGCGGCCTGACCCTCGAAGTGGATTTGCTGGCGGAGGTTGACGAGCGAGGCAACGGCGTCAAACAGCCGGCCCATGCTCGTGGTCACCGGCGAATTGAGTTGTTTCGCCAGCATGGTCTTCAGTGTGGCCAGTTCCGCCGATGAAAAAACGGCTGGGGGAGCGCACGCGCCCCGCGTGCTGTTCGGTGCGCCCTCGCGGCGAACACTTTGTCCGGAAAAAATTGATTCGCCGCACATTTCGTAAAGCAATCCGAGCGCGGTGCGGCGGGGTTCTTTGACTGCTTGGTCGCCGCCCGGCAGCCGGAACGGACGCAAATGCGCGATGCGTTCAATGCTTTCGTCCGTGACGAGAAAAAATTCGCCGCCCCAAACCGTGCCGTCCAGGCCGTGGCCGGTGCCGTCCCATGAAACACCGAGCGCGGGCGGCGCGATTTCATTTTCCGCCATGCACGACAGAACGTGCGCGATGTGGTGCTGGACGCCGACGTGGCACAGACCTCCGGTCTGTGTTTTGCCCACAGGCCGGGAGGCCTGTGCCACAAGTTCATCCGCAAATTTGGTCGAGAGATAATCCGGGTGCAGGTCGGCGGCGATGATTTGCGGCACGGCCTCATAAAGTTTTTCAAAATCGGCAATAACGCGGCGGAAGGCGGAATGCGCCTGCTCCGTTTCCAGATCTCCAATGTGCTGGCTGATGAAAACCTGGTTGCCGATTGTCAGCGCCACCGCGTTTTTCAGATGCGCGCCAACGGCCAATACAATTTCGGATTTCGGATTTCGGATTTCGGATTTCGGATTTTCGGTGGGGCGAGCGTTCCCGCGAGCCGTGATCTGCTTTCCGCAATCTGCATTCCGCAATTGAATGGGCAGCGGCGCGTAACCTCTCGCCCGCCTCAGTACCAACTCGCGGTCCAGCATCACGCGCACAATCGAATCGTCCACGTGCCGCACAATCGGCCGGTTGTGGACGAGAAAAACATCGGCGATGCCGCCCAGCCGTTCGAGCGCCTCGTGCTCATCGGTGCAAATCGGCTCGTCGCTGAGGTTGCCGCTCGTGGCGACGACGGGAAATCCAAGCTCGGCCATCAGCAAATGATGCAATGGAGTGTAAGGCAGCATCGCGCCGAGGCAGGGATTGCCGGGAGCCACGGCATTTACAATTTGCGATTTACGATTTACGATTTTTTTCAACAAAACAATCGGCGATTCGGGCGAGCGGAGCAGTCGTTCTTCCAGCGGCGAAACTTCACATTCGGCTTTTACGCTTTCCAGCGATGGAAACATGAGCGCGAAGGGTTTTTCCTCGCGCTGCTTTCGTTCACGCAATCGGTGCATCGCCTCCTCATTCCGCGCATCTACCATCAAATGAAATCCGCCCAGCCCTTTGACCACGACGATTTTTCCTTCCCGAATGGCTTGGGCAGCAGCGAGCAGGGCGTCGTAGCCGCGCTCGTGAGAGCGCGGACTTTCCGCGTTTTCACAAACACGGCTACCGGGCCACAATTCCAACCGTGGCCCGCAAACGGGGCACGCATTCGGCTGGGCATGGAAGCGGCGGCTGTGCGGTTCGTCATATTCGGCCTGGCATTCCGGACACATCGTGAATTTTTTCATCGAAGTGTTCGCACGGTCGTAGGGCAGGGATTCGATGATGCTGAAGCGTGGGCCGCAGTTGGTGCAGTTGGTGAACGGATAACGATGGCGGCGGTTTTTGGGATCGAAGATTTCGCGCAGGCAATCCGGACAGGTGGCGATGTCCGGCAGCACCAGCGCAGTTTTATTGCCGCCGATTTCGCTGGGGCGGATTTCAAATGCCGTGTAGCCAGCGGGGTCGAGCCACGAAGCTTCGAGACTTTGGATGAAACTGCGCGGTGGTTTTTCGGTTTCGAGCCGGAGCAGGAATTTTTCCAGTTCCGCACCCGGGCCTTCGGCTTCAATGAAGACGCCCTGCGGAGAATTGTTGACCCAGCCGGCCAATCCGAGTCCGGTGGCGAGACGGAAGACGAACGGGCGGAAGCCGACGCCCTGCACCGCGCCACGAACGGTGAGTTTCAGGCGCGCGCGCTGGCTGGCTGGTCCGGCTTTGTTCACGCGGACATTTTGTCCGAACCGCCTCCGAATTAAAAGCGGAAGCGGCGGGTATCCAAGACAAACAGATTTAACCGCCAAGACGCCAAGGCGCGGAGAGACGGCGGAGTGTGGCCGTCCCCGGCCACAGCAATGCACGAACGGCGACGCGCTTTGGCCAAACCGATGCCGGCCTGCTTTGCCACGTTGCTGCGCCCGGGGACAGGCGCACTGCGGAGGTCAGGGGAAACTTTCGCGCCAGGCGAAGAAAACTTCCGCTACCGAAATCATTTTGGAATGGACGACCGGGACAAACGGCGTTTGAATCTGGCTGTGATTGACATCAACCAATTCAAGAACCTCCGGCTTCAAGGTGGGTTCATCATCACCGACATTGAATTGAGGGATGATCCGATCGTGGACGCCATCGGACGCGAAGCCATCGCGCAAACGCAAACCATCGCCGGCAGGTTTCGACTGTTCATCCGCTCCGGCTTGAGTGAGGAAGAATTGTCCATCACGCTCTATCACGAAGTTCTCGAAGCCGCTTCCGTCGCCACGTCCAACCCGCCAGCCAGCGTGATGGATTTCAAAGAGGCGGATTTTGAACGGGCCGCCCATGACGCGCAAAAACGATGGGGAAATGCCTCGCCGGCCAATCTCGATCTCTTGTTGCAATTTCACGGATTTCGCCGACAATAAGCTTATGGTTGATCGCGATAAAATCCAGTTCGACCTCATCAAATTGCTGAACGGCGAGCGCATCCTCCGCCTCACCGAGCCGCAATCCGGCCTGGCTTTGGAACAGAAGCTGGCCCCGGCGGACGCAGTCGTCCGGCAAAAGGAAAAACTTCTCAGCGCCTTCCAAGCCGCCCTGGCCCGGGTGGAATTGTCGGCGGCTTGAACCTTTTCAAGTAGGAGACGACGTGAGGAGTCTCTGACTGAAAATCCGCAATCCGCCATCGTCAATCCGAAATTGAAATGAGTCTCGTCACCTCGTCTCCTACAAAATGGACGGCGGAGTGTGGCCGCCTGCTCGCGACCTGCTTGCGATTCATCGGAGTTTATCGGAGTCCCCGGCCACAGCAATGCACGAACGGCAAAGCACTTTGGCCAAACCGACACCAGCCTGCTTTGCCACGTTGCTGCGCCCGGGGACGGGCGCACTCCGGCGGTCGGGGGAAAACTTCCGCGCCGGGCGAAGAAAACTGCCGCTGCCAAATCATTTTGGGATAGACGACCGGGGCAAGTGGCGTTTGAAGGAAATTTTTCTGCGCTAGCGCAGCTCGCGGGAAATCAACTCATTTGTAATGGGGTCTATATCCGTTCTCTCCTTGCGGACATTCCTGAATTCTGAATGACTCAGCATTTGTCTTAATTTCGCTTCAACGGTTGGGCAAATATGAAGCCCAAAAATCACGCGCATAAGATCGTTCGGCCCAAATTTCAGCAACGAACGCGGTGTTCCGTCGCTTGCTAAACCAGGTGTAGCTTTATCGCGCGATTGAACGACTCGCCATTCTTGTTCGTAATCCCACTTTGAATGCTTTGTCCATAAAACCTTTGCGATGTTCGAGTTGTCTCTTTTGCATTCAGGTGGTTGCTCGTGGGGTTTTAGATATTGAACCTTCGCCGCAGGTCCGAAAGGACCGGCTCGCTGACGAAAACCATCTTCCAGACTTTCCTCACCGTGCGCATACTCTGCCACAAAACCGCGATGTGATTCTGCGTAATGCGACCACATGACTCGATCAAGCGGATTCTCTGCCAAAGCCACGACACCAATTATTTTGCCGATTTCTTTTTGATAGTTGCGGCTTTCTTCTCCATGAAAATCTGAGCCGGTCATGGCATCCCTAAACTCTTTGAAATCTTTCGCACTGTATAATGATGAAGATGGGTAGTTTATTGATGTAGCGTCGGCGCTGTGCGCCGATTTGTTCGAGCCACAGGCTCGACACTACAACTTCAGCGGCGGTGTTTGCCTTGAGTCTTCGCGCCTTTGCGCCTTTGCGTGAAAATTTCTTCAGCGGCGGGACGGCCCGGAATTCATTTGTCAGTCCGCAGCCGGCGATATACCTTGAGCGTGTAAAACCCGGCCTTGGCCGGCCGGTAGGTGCGGTGTTTTAGACGGAACCATGCACGAATTATCCATCATGCAAAGCGCTTTGGATCAGGTACTCGAAAAGGCCCGGCAAGCCGGAGCCAGCCGGGTGCATGCCATCCGCCTGCGCATCGGCGCCCTGAGCGGCGTGGTGCCCGACGCGCTGCAATTCGCCTTTGAAGCCCTCGCCGACGGCACGCCGGCGCAAGGCGCCCAGTTGCTCATCGAGGATGTCCCGGCGCGGTTCTGGTGTGCTACGTGCAGCCATGAATTTGCGGCCACCCGGATGTTCGCCGAATGTCCCGATTGCCATCGCCCCAGCATGGAATTGCGGGCGGGACGCGAAATGGAACTCACTTCATTGGAGGTTGACTGATGTGCCAGGAATGCGGATGCGGATTGCCCGGTGAAAATCCGGTGGGCATCAGTGCCCATCACCACGACCATGACCATGACCACGGCCAGAGCCAAGGCCATGACCATCATCATGACCACGGCCACCCGCATTCCCATTCCCACTCACACAGGGAAGCCGGCCATGATCACTCGCACGGAGACGCCGTTGGCCAGCATCGGGTTCTGGAGGTGCGGCAGGCGATTTTGGAAAAGAATGACCGGCTGGCGGAGCGCAACCGCGGTTTTTTCCATGCGCGCGGTCTGCTGGTGCTGAATTTCCTTTCGTCGCCCGGTTCGGGCAAGACCACGTTCATCCGCGAAACCATCCGCTCGCTGGGAAAACGCCTGAAGACCGGCGTCATCGTCGGCGACCTGGCCACGGACAACGACGCGCAGCGCCTTCGCGAATCGGGCGCGCCGGTGGTGCAAATCACCACGGGCACCGTGTGCCATCTCGAAGCGGAGATGGTGGCGCGCGCCTTGAAGGAACTGGACCTGAAAGGCCTCGACCTTCTCATCATCGAGAACGTCGGCAACCTCGTCTGTCCCGCCTCATACGATTTGGGCGAAGATTTGCGGGTCGTTTTGTTGTCCGTCACCGAGGGCGAAGACAAGCCGTTGAAGTATCCGCCCATGTTCCAGTCGGCGGGCGTGGTGGTGGTCAGCAAGATGGACCTGGCAACGGCCTGCGATTACAACCGGGAGGCGGCCCTGGCCAATCTCCGGCGTCTGGCCCCCAAGGCACAGGTATTTGAAACCTCCGCCAAAACCGGCCAGGGCATGGACGCCTGGTGCGGGTATTTGATTGAGCAGCACAAGGCCGTCAAGGCGCGCGATCCGTTGGGCGCCTGAGAATTCGGATTCGGAGGGCGGAGTTCCACGACGCCCAAATTTTAACCGCCAAGGCGCCAGGGCGCAGAGAAAACCACGAACTCCGATAAATCACGAGCCGCGACCTTGTCGGTGTCTCGGATGAAATTTGTGCGGCGCGCTGGGGACATCGCGCCCTACCTTTCGCGTGTTTCGTGTATTTCGTGGTTGATCAAATCCGTGTTTCATCCGTGTTCATCTGCGGCTGAAAATGGAAGCGGATTGCCTTTCCTTCGGCTGATTCTTTACTTAAGCAAAGTCACTGACAAAGAATGTTGGCTTATTGCCAAGTAGTGCAAAGCCAACCTGTACCGGGCCGGTAAATTATAGTCCATTGAGGCATTTAATGAAGGCTTTTGCACAGAAACGCTCTTAACACTTAAACCATTGTGATGCTGGTTTTAACATTGATCCTGGGCCCCCTGGCCGCCGGCTTGGTGCTGTTGGGCTTGAAACCCGACCTGCCCCGCAAAATCCTGGTGTCCGGCGTTACGTTGGCGGTCTGCTGCGGTTCCGTGGCCCTGGCCCTGTTGTCCATGCCGCTCAACCTGGGTGACCTTCCCCTGAGTCAGCATGGAATCAACTTGGGCATGTTGCTCGTCGAGATGGCGATGAGCCTGTTCATTCTTTACGTCGGTGTGCGCGCGAAACATTTGCTGATCGTGCTGCTCACGCTGGCCCAGGCGGGGCTGATGGTCTGGTTTGAATTCACTGCCGGCGCGCATCTGGAGGTGGCGCAAAATCTGTTCGTGGACAAGTTCACCGTCATCATGGCCCTCATCAACGGCATTGTGGGCGGCGGCATTTGCATTTACGCGCTGGGCTACATGCGCGAATATCACGAAGTGGCGCATCGCGATGTGCCGGACCGGCGTCCGCTCTTCTTCGCGCTGCTGTTCATCTTCATGGGCGCGATGTTCGGCCTCATTTTCGCCAACAATCTGGTGTGGTTGTACCTGTTCTGGGAAATCACCACACTGTGCTCATTCCTGTTGATTGGTTACACGCAGACCGAGGAGGCAAAACGCAACGCGCTGTTGGCGCTGGTGATGAACCTGGCCGGCGGGCTGGCCTTCGCGCTGGCCATCGTTTGGCTGCAAAAGAAAACCGGCGGCATCGAACTGCAGGCGATGATCAACTCCCCCGACAAGGCGCTGGTGCTCCTGCCGGCGGCGTTGCTGTGTTTTGCGGGCATCACGAAATCAGCCCAGCTTCCGTTTTCGAGCTGGCTGCTGGGCGCGATGGTGGCGCCCACCCCAGTGTCGGCGCTGTTGCATTCCAGCACGATGGTGAAGGCGGGCGTCTATCTCGTCCTGCGCATGGCGCCGTTGGTCGCGGGCACAAAAGTCGGGATGATGGTGGCATTGGTCGGCGCGGTCACGTTTGTCATCGGTTCCCTGGCCGCCATCACTTCCAGCGAGGCTAAACGGGTTCTGGCCTGGTCCACCGTCGCGAATCTCGGCCTGATCGTGCTCTGCGGCGGCATCGGAACTTACGAGGCGGTTTGGGCGGGCATTCTGTTGATCATCTTCCATGCGGTGGCCAAATGCCTGTTGTTCCTGTGCGTGGGCGTGGTGGAACACAAGTTGCACAGCCGGAACATCGAGGACATGTCCGGGCTGGTCGTGCGCATGCCGCGCGTGGCGATAATGATGCAGATCGGCATGGCCGGCATGTTCCTGGCGCCGTTCGGCATGTTGATCAGCAAATGGGCGGTCCTCAAGGCGGTCGTGGACGCCTATCCCTCGCTGTCGGTCTTCATTGCTTTCGGCAGCGCCGCCACACTGTTCTTCTGGGTCAAATGGATGGGCAAACTGGTGGAAGTCGTCGGAACGGGCGAGCGGATCAAAAAAGAACTGGTTCTGGGCGAAGCCATTGCGCTGTACGGCTTGTCTGCGGCAACAGCTTTGGCCTGTCTGCTGTTTCCGCTCATTTCCTCCCGTTTCATCGAACCGTACATCTACGCGGTTTACGGCCAGTCAGCCTCCCTGGGCGAGGGCAACATCATCATCATGACAATCATGATGGCGATGGTCATGCTGTTCCCGATCACTTTCTTCAACTACGGGCGCGGCGTGCGGGTGACGGATGCCTACCTCGGCGGCGCGAACCTGCACAGCAGCACGCGCTTCCTCGGTTCGGCCAGTGCGGTGGAAAACGTGACGATGCACAATTACTATTTGCACAGTATTTTCAGTGAAAACTGGCTTTCGCGCTGGGGCGTGATGGGCAGCACGGCGCTGCTGGCGGTGATGTTCCTGATGGCATGCCTATGAACCCCTGGATTCGTTTGCTCATTTATCTGGTGGCGGCGCCCGTGGTCGGCGGTCTGCTGGCGGGTTGGGACCGCCGGATTTCGGCGCGGATGCAATCGCGCCGGGGTCCGCCGATTTTTCAGCCGTTCTACGACGTGCTGAAACTCTGTCAAAAGGAGAATGTCGTCGTCCGCCGTTCGCAGAATTACTACATCTTTTTCTTTCTCCTGCTGGCGATCTTCACCGGCGGGCTGTTCTTCGGCGGAGCGGATTTGCTGCTGGTGATCTTCGCGCTGACGCTCGCGGCCATTTTCTTCGTGCTCGGCGCCTACAAGGCCAGTTCGCCTTACAGCTTCATCGGCGCGGAACGCGAGTTGATTCAGATGATGGCCTATGAACCGATGATACTGCTGACAGCCATCGGGATGTACATGGTCACCAAAAGCTTTGCCGTGAATGAAATTGCCAGCCATCCCACGCTGCTCGTGCTGATGCTGCCGGGGATTTTCCTCGGCTTCCTCTACACGCTGGAAATCAAGTTCCGCAAATCGCCGTTCGACCTGTCCTGCTCGCACCACGCCCACCAGGAACTGGTGCGCGGCATCACCACCGAGTTCTCCGGGCGCACGCTGGCGATGATTGAGATCGCCCACTGGTACGAAAACGTCTTCCTGTTGGGCTGGGTTTATTTATTCTTCGCTTCGATGCCGGTGCTGGGCGTGGCCATGTCGCTGCTGGTGTTTGTGTTCATCATTCTGGTGGACAACGTTTTTGCCCGGCTCAAGTGGCAGACGGCGCTCAAGAGCGCCTGGCTGGTCGCGGCGGTGCTTGGCTTTGGCAACATCCTGGTGCTTTCGTTATTGTCCTCGAAACCGGCAATTCCCGCCGCCCCGGCTGCCAGTACCGTCGCCCAACCCGCCGCCAGCAGGACGGTTCCTGCCGCCGCCGCGACGTCGGCCGTGAACAACGACAATGTAATCGCCCGGAGGAATTGAGTCATGTCCAGCTTTTCAAAATCGCCCTGGATCATCCACTACGACGCTTCGAGTTGCAACGGCTGCGACATCGAGGTGCTCGCGTGCCTGACACCGGGCTTCGACGTCGAGCGGCTGGGCGTGGTCAATACTGGCAACCCCAAACACGCCGACATTTTCCTCGTCACCGGCGCCGTCAACGAGCAGAGCGCTGAAGTCATCCGCAACATCTACCACCAGCTCGTCGAGCCGAAGGTGGTGGTGGCGGTGGGCATCTGCGCCGCCAGCGGCGGCATCTTCCGCGAGTGCTACAACATCTCCGGCGGCGTGGACAGCGTCATTCCGGTGGACGTGTACGTGCCGGGTTGCGCGGCGCGGCCCGAGGCGATCATTGACGGGGTCGTCCAGGCGCTCGGCGTTCTGGAGAAAAAGCAGAAGGAGATGGCCGCCCTCGCCAACGGCCTCGATAAGGCGCTTTACCTGCGCGCGGAAAAGAACGATGCGCCGGAAATCCTCGCGTTGCAAAAGACCGCCTACCAGAGCGAGGCGGAAATTTACGGCGACGACAGCCTGCCGGCGTTGCAGCAGACGCTGGAGGAGATGCAGACGGAATTTGACCGGTCGGGGCAGGTTTTCATCAAGACCGTCGTCAACGGCAAGATCATCGGCTCCATGCGCGGCTATGCTTTAAACGACAGCGCCTATCTGAGCCGGGTGCTGGTTCATCCTTACTTCCGCGGCCGCGGCATCGGTCGCCGGCTGGTCGAGGAGACTGAAAAGGCGTTTCCCAACGCAAAGCGTTTTGAAGTCAAGACCGGCCACAAAAGCGAACGGAACCTGTTCCAGTTTCGCCACCACGGCTATCAGGAGTTCAAGACCGAGCCGTTCATGCCCGCCATTACGTGGGTCTATCTGCAAAAGGAACGCCAATGAGCCAGGAACAAATCGAGCTGATCACGGTTGACGCGCTGCTGGAAAAAGTCCGGGCCAAAAAGGACCAAAGCTGCCGGCTGGTGCAAATCAGCGCCACGCAACTGGCCGGCTCGATCGAGTTGACCTACAGCTTCGATCTCAACCGCCAGCTTTCCAACCTGCGCCTGTCGCTGCCCGGCGAAGAGCCGCATTTGCCAAGCATCAGTTCGATCTATCTCTGCGCCATCCTGTACGAAAACGAAATCCACGACCTGTTCGGCGTGCAGGTGGCCGGCATGGCGGTGGACTTCAAAGGCAATTTTTACAAGACGGCCATCAAGTTCCCGTTCGCCACCGCCAAGGCAGCGTGTGCCAGCAACGCGGCAGTCCCGCCCGCCCCCGCCGCTGCTCCGGCGGCAACCAAGTAATTTTTATGGCACGCACTGTCATTCCCTTTGGCCCGCAGCACCCGGTGTTACCGGAGCCGGTCCACCTTGACCTCGTCGTCGAGGACGAAAAAATCATCGAGGCTCGACCGTCCATCGGTTTCATCCATCGCGGACTGGAAAAGCTGGCGGAGAAGAAGGACTACGTCGAATTCGTCTATGTCGCCGAACGCATCTGCGGCATCTGTAGTTTCATCCACGGGCAGACCTATTGCCAGGGGATCGAAACGCTCATGAACATCCCGGTGCCGCCGCGCGCGCTGTATCTGCGGACGGTCTGGGGCGAACTCTCCCGCATCCACAGCCATCTGCTCTGGCTGGGGTTGATGGCCGACGGCATGGGTTTTGAAAGCCTGTTCATGCACTCCTGGCGCGTGCGCGAAATGGTGCTCAACATCATCGAAGCCACCACCGGGGGCCGCGTCATTTTCGGCTCGTGCAAGGTCGGCGGCGTGCGGCGCGACATTAACGCCGACACCATCAAAACCATTTTGAAGGACCTGGACGAAATCGAGAAGGATGTGCGGGGCATCACCAGCGTGTTTATCAACGACCGGTCGGTGAAGGCGCGGCTCTGCGGCATCGGCGTGCTCTCGAAACAGGAGGCCTACGACCTCGGCTGCGTTGGCCCGATGCTCCGGGCCAGCGGCGTGGCGCAGGACATGCGCCAGCTCGGTTACGCCGCGTTCAAGGACATCCCGGTGGAGCCGGTCACGCGCACCGAGGGCGATTCCTACGCCCGCTGCGCCGTTCGGTGTGAAGAACTTTTCCAATCGGTCAATATCATCCGCCAGGCCTTCGCGAAGATTCCCGATGGCGAGATCGCCGTGAAAGTCACCGGCAATCCCATCGGCGAGACCATCACGCGCACCGAGCAGCCGCGCGGCGAGGTGGTTTACCATTTGAAAGCCAACGGCACCAAGAATCTGCAGCGGTTCCGCGTGCGCACGCCGACGTTCGCCAACCTCCCGGCCATGTTGAAGGTGCTGCCGGGCTGCGAGCTGGCCGACGTGCCGATGATTGTGCTCACAATTGATCCCTGCATCAGTTGCACGGAAAGGTGATATGGGTTACTTCGAAATGTCCAAACTGGCCCTGAAGTGGGCGCTCACGAAGCCGCCGACCACCCGCTATCCCTTCGAGCCGCGCATTCCCATCGCCGGCTCGCGCGGCCAGTTGGTTTTCACGAAGGACAACTGCGTCTATTGCACCGTCTGCGCCAAGAAATGCCCCACCGGCGCGCTGCTGGTGAACCGCGCGAAAAAGAAATGGGCCATTGACCGTTTGCGGTGCATCAGTTGCGGCTGCTGCGTGGAAATTTGTCCCAAGAAATCCCTTGAACTGGCCACGGCCCACGGCCGCCCGGCGGTAACGCGTGACCGCGAGTTTTACTGAACCCATCCCAACGAAAGGCGGAGCATGAACCCAATTACCGCGCCCGGCTGGAAAGCGAAATACGCGTGGAGTGAAATTGACCGCACCGAACCGCCCAAACGCCCGGCCACCGACCGGGTTTCCGATTTCCGGCAAATCCACCTGCCCTACGACGAAGCCACCGCCCGCGAACAGGCCAGCCGTTGCATCCAATGTCCGAATCCCCGTTGCGTCGAGGCTTGTCCGCTGGACACCCCAATCCATGAACTGCTGGCGCTGATTGCCGACGGACAGTTCAAGGAGGCCGCCGAACGGCTTTTTGTCACCCACAGCATTCCGGAACTGGCGTCCCACGTCTGCGTGGGCGGGCGCGTGTGCGAACAAGCCTGCATCCTGGCGGGAAAATCCGATCCGGTGCCCGTCCGCGCCCTCACCCGGTTCCTGCTGGACTACGGCTGGAAACACGGCCTGGCCGAACCTGCGGTGGAGCACGCCACGGGCCGGAGCGTGGCCGTGCTCGGCTCCGGCATCGGCGGCCTGGTGACGGCCGACACCCTTTCCCGGCGCGGCTATGCCGTGACCGTCTTTGATTCCCGCCAGAAACCCGGCGGCCGGGTGATGAATGGATTGCCCGGATTCCGCGTGGACAAGGAACTGGTTGAACGCCGCCTGGAATCGCTGAAACGGCGCGGCATCCGTTTTCGCATGGGCGTCACCTTTGGTCAAAACGTGAAGTTGAGCAAATTGCGGCGCGAGTTCGACGCCGTCTTTCTTGGGTTTGGCCTCGCCGATGCCATGCCGCTGGACGTGCCTGGAGCAGAGTTGCGCGAAGTTTATCAGTCCTTTCCTTACGTCAGCCAGAATGCGCTTCCGGCGGGCGGATCGCCGGACCAGCCATCGGTGGATGTGCGGGGCAAACGCGTGGTGGTGCTCGGCGGCGGTGACACCGCGATGGACGTTCTGCGCATCGCCATCCGCCGCGGGGCGGCCGCTGCCCTGTGCGTCTATCGCCGCGACGAAACCAGCCTGCCCGCCGACGCGGAGGAATATGCGAATGCACAGGAGGAAGGCGCGAAGTTCATGTTCCTGAGCCGGCCCGTGGCCGTGCTCGGCAATGCGGCGGGCGAAGTGACCCATGTCCGCTGCCTCCGCATGGAATCGGGCGAACCCGACCACACCGGCCGGCGCAGCGTCAAGCCGGTGGCCGGCTCGGAATTCGATGTTCCCGCGGACGTGGTGTTCGTGGCGTACGGCTTCACCGTGCCCCGGCTGCCGGACGGCGACGATTTTGGCAAATTGTCCCTGGACGGGCGTGGTTGTCTGCAGGTGGACGCAAATCGGATGACGAACTTTCCCGGTGTTTTTGCCAGCGGCTCCATTGTGCGCGGTCCCGCCTCTTTATCCGACGTCGTGCGGGACGCGCGCAAAACCGCTGACGCCATTGATTCCTACCTCAGAGTCAGCCGGTCGTGACCGTTGTTTCCCCGAAGCCGGCTGGTTTTCAATGATTGCCGCCAGAAATCGCATTCAAGCAAAACGATGCCATGCAAAACATGAATCCAATGGCAATCAATTCACCACCCAGAATGATACAGGAAAGCAAAAGCAAAAAGCATGTCCGTGCCGCTCCGGTAATCTCCCGATGCCAGCAACTGCGATAAAGAATGACGAAAGTCACTGATAGCGGAATGATGGCATAAACCAACCATTCGGCCCAACGAACTTCGAGCCGCACCACCGCAGGTCTGGCGATCCAATAAAAGAACATCAAAGAGACAAAACATGCGATTGAAGCCATGGCCATGGCTCGTTGAAAAGGAGACTGAATCCCTGGTGTTTGGTCGTTATTGTTCATAACAATCAAATGGCCGAAAACACGGTGAATCGTCCAATAATGCATTCACATCACTGAATAGACACCGACTCTCGACAATTTTGTATATCCGGCCGATACATTTTACGGCTTAACGTCTGGAACTCGCTCGACCGGTTTGATGCTCCAACCGGACTCCAAGACGGGGCAATGACGGAGGTAATTCAAAATTCACAACTCTTTGAATACTAACATGTCGCGTTTCCAGCCGCTTCAGAGTCGTATTCCTATCACCGCTGCTCGCCCGCGGCGAAGGTGGTCCACGGCTCCGAGGGGCGGCTCTGCAAAATGTCTTTCATCCATTCATATTGCGGATGGTCGGCCAGGAATTTCTGCGCATCAAAAGCCATGCCGCAGGCCGATCCCCACCGCGCCGCAAAACTCATCTGCCTGGCCATCTTTGTATCTACGACCTTCGCATCAACTGTGCCCACAGGTTGATTCGGTTCCGTAGGCCATTGCTGGATGGGTTTGCTCTCCAGTTCCCAATGGCCGCATAGCGACCGCTCGCCCGGGTGCTCCTCGCCGAGGTAGGCGTCGAAATGGTCAGCCTCGAAAAGCTTGGCGGCTTCCACATCGATCCTGCCCGCGTACAGTGACATGAGTTGTTTCCACCGCACGCGCCGGGCAACGTCTGATTCACGAATGTCGGTCTCGTGTTGGGTGGTCTCGAACCTCAAGATCTTCAAATCCTCGGCAACGTTGGAGCCGACAAAGTAGCCGTCGCGTTTCTTCTCGAACCGGACGTATTTCAGTCCAAGTTCGAGCCGTGCAATTTCGCGAGTGTTCACGTCGCCCAGCAGCCAGGCATTGGCATAACCGCCGTTGTTGCCGCGCTTCATGATGGCGCACCACTCCTCGATCGAGTTGGCATCCTGGGTGGCGCGGCGCATCCGGGAAAACTCCGGGACACCTTTTGGATCGATGCCTTCGTCGTAGGGATAAATCGTGGTTTCCGCTCCCACCAAGCCCGCGTCGGTGATGAAGAAATCTGTTCCGCTGTGGATCCACCCAGGGTAAGTTTGCATGAGGATCCGGTGACCCTTCTCGGGGACAATGTCGATGATGACGTTTGGAAGCGCGCCCCAGTAACCCTGCATCGTGTTGTGTCCAAGGACAACGCCGCCGTCAGCCGTCATGCTGCCAGTGGCGATGAACGCGCTACAGGATTGACGCGCCATCTTCACTTTTCCTTCTTTGATCTTCTGTAGCTCCTTCGGCCACCAGTACCAGTCCAATTCACAGTAGCCGTCGTACGCTATAATCTCGGCGCGCGATGAAGGAACCCCGGCGGCCCGCATGCCTTCGACGATCCCATCCAGCTCGGCGAGGTTTTCCTTGTCAATTTTCCGCACAAACATCGCGTTGGCCTTTTCCAAAAGCCAGCTCCACTTCGTCGCGCTTCCGTACTCCCAGTCAGTACGGGTGGCCTTGATGCCTTGAGCGATTTCCTTGGCCAGAAGGTAGCCGTGCTGGAAACCACGTTCTTGCGGGCTCCCTTCAATATGCACATAGACCCAGCCGGCATTCTCGTGACGGTTCGCCTTGCTCAGCCACGACTGCTGGACTTCGGTCAGAGAAGGAGTTGCCGCGCCGGGGGAACCGGTGCTGGCGGCCGTCTTGGCCTGCTCTGCGGTCAACGATGCGCTTTGCCGCGTATTCGCGCAACCAACGAGAAAAAATGTGAAGATGACAATACACGTTGTTTTCATAAAACGCTCATAGCCGCCCAAGGACTAGAACTCAACCACACCGGACCGGTGAGGTCAACCGTGAAGGCGGAACTGAAAGCGCCAACCCCCGTTGGCTCCGGTAATTTGTCAGACCAATTACTCATTGTTTTGTTTCACGAAACTTCTGATTAAATAAATTGTGGAAATCGTGGCTAACGGTAGCCAAACAGCCGCTGCATGGGGCAATGTATCTTTGTTAATTGTAACGATCACAATCGTCGAAGTCGTCAACTGAACGGTGAAAACGATGACAATCACGCGCAGGACCCGATCCGTTCCATGAATCAAGGCAGACAAACAAAAGGCATGAATGCAGATGATGAGCAAGCCCCATAACCACATGCCCGCGACGGCCAAATGCCATGCCCAGGCAAATGCCCAGAGCCAGCTTAAATCATCAATATGTTCAACGGTCGCCGCAGTCGCAATTGCGCCGGCAAGCGAACAAGTCAGCAACCAAACAAACAACCCACCGAGCACACTTTGGATGGCGGCATTGAAAACCGAACCCAAATCATTGTCAGATGGCGTGCTCACGAACGGTCCATCATGGAAAGCGAGGCCACCGCCGCGGTGCGACGTGAACCGCGACAACGGAACTGCCAGCGCCAACGGCGTTTGGCCCCGGCAACTGGTTTGGCCGACGGGCTCATGTCACTGCTTCCGCTCGGTCTGCGCTTCTTTCACACCCTCGGCTACAGCTCGTGCCACGGTCTTAACCGCGCCCTGTGTCCCCTCGGCCAAATCACTGATCGCGTCCGTGGCAACTGGAACCTGCTCTGCCGCCGTATATCGGGCGACCGCCCCCATGAAGCCGAACAGACACATGACGCCACCGACGAAAAGGAGCGGCATCCCGACAAAGCCGCACCAAAACAGACGAGGCGGGCCGCCACCACCGAAGGCTGAGAAAAAACTGACCATGCCGATGATGAGAAAAATGAGGCCAACGGCTGCAACCAGCGGGCCTGCGACGCGCAGAAAGGAGCGCGTCCCTTTGTGTTTTGGCGTCTGTAGTTTGCTCATAAATTGAAGTGTGCGCGGTCGCGCTTAACCTCCAGGGTTCAGGCCGCGAGGGGCCGATGACGCAGCCCGCAAAAGCGGAACTGGCCTGTCGCGCCATGGCGCAGCGACGGCGGAAGCGGCCATCCCGCGTTGACTGCAATTTGTTGGCCGCGAGAGGCTGTGTGAAAAGCCGGACATGATTTAAACCATTACTCCGGCGTTTGGTCAGTGACAAGCAGGAATCATCAACGCGGACCGGACCGCTCCCAAACACGGCTCTTTCCCGAACGGCTGGAGGATCACGTTGCCGCCGAAAAACCCCGTGCGCTTCCTCATCGCCTTCGCGGCCCCGCCCGACCCGCGCGCGCGGGAGGTTGTGCCGTCATGCAATCGGAACGACGAAGCTACCTTCCATGGGTTTGAAATTCCTGCACCAGTTTTTCAGCGGCGGCAATTTGATCCGGGGTCATGGAGGCGGAACAGGCTTTCAATTCATTGTCGGCGTCCTTGTCGTTCCGAAGTTGGGCCAGTTTCAGCCACTTGTAGGCCGCGACATAATCCTGGGTAACCCCCTGCCCCCGCTCATACATTTTGCCAAGATCTCGTTGGGCCTGGACCTGGCCTTGTTGCGCGGCCAGTTGGAACCAATGGGCCGCAAATTCGTAATTAACACCCAGACCGCTGTAATAAATGGCGCCCAGATTATACTGCGCGTCGGCATTTCCCTGTATGGCTGCCATGGCAAACCATTGGGCGGCGCCGGGATAGTCCCGCTGGTCTGCCACCAGAAGCATTCCCAGACGGTTCTGCGCTTCGCCATGTCCCTGTTTTGCCGCCCGCCGATACCAATCGGCCGCCTCGGTGTTATTTTGTTTGACGCCGATGCCATCGTGATAGATCCGCCCGAGGTTGAATTGCGCTTCGGCATCGCCTTGTCGCGCCGCGGAAATCAATTTTTGCCCGGGCGACTGATTGAATGGATTGTTTTCCACCAAACTGGCGGGAATCAATTTTGCCAGGGCCAATACGCCCAAAGCCACGGCCAACAATGTGCCCATCACCAACCAGTAACTGCCCAGCCAGACGCGACTGGCCTGGCGGCGCGCGACCGGGTCCTCTTGAATCATCGGGCGATCCTGCAACCGGGCGTCGGCAATCAGCATCCAGCCCAGCGGCAGCAATTCGTACCAGATGCGGAACTCGTTGATGATGCCGCAAAAAAACTCGCCAATGACGAAGGACACAATCAACAATTTGAAAACCACGTCCCGCCGGTTGCGCCAGGGAATCAGCATGATGATCAAAAGGCTGCCGGCGTTGGCAAACAACACCTGACGCGCGTTCAGGTCGAATAATATGTTGAAATTGGAAAACAAACGGGTGTTTCGGATGATGTCAATGACGTGGGGGGCGTCATTCATCGCCAGGATGGGCGCTTTCACGGCATAAATTGTCATAAGGAATTTATTCGCCGCAAACGTGGCAATCACCGTTGCCGCAAAACCCGCTACTCTCTTTTTCAGCGTCCAATGTTCGCCCAGCAAAATCAACAAGGCACAACACAGGGTCGTTTCCTTGAAAAGCCCGCCCAGCCACACGGCCAGCATCAGCAACCACAGCCGCCGGCGGTCGTACAAAAGACAGGCCAGGGTGAAAAAGAACATCGTGGGCAGGTCCCAAGGATAATAAAAGGGGGGTTGGGCGGAATCGGTCAGGTTATACATCAACCCGCCAAACACGGCGAACATGATCAAGAGTGCATCCTTGCGATACACCATGAGCACCAGGAACAACAGGAAAAGCCACGCTGCATGATAAAACCCAAAAACAGTTTGAAATCCATTCCAGTTGAAATCCGGCGCTCCCTTGAATTTCATGTCCAGCAGCCATCCCGACAACATGGGTCCTGCCAGCCGTTTCTTCCAATTCAGTTGCACAAGGTCTTTTCCCACCACGGGCACGCGTTCCGACAAGTAGCAGAACGTTTGAGCGGATATCTCGATTTCCATCGCGATAGGGTTTGCAGGTCGGCCTGACCAGCAAATAAAAAGTCACCGTGAGTGACAGCGCTACCAGCAATTCGACCCCCAGGATGGCGGGTCGCCCTGGCCAACGCCGGTTCAGCGAGGAAGCCAGCTGCGGAAGTTTCAAGCCTTTGGACAGTTTGTCCGCCCAAACCGCCCCCCAATCGTAAAATCTCCCGGCGAAACCGGCAAATCGGTCGGATAATTGCCTTAACATAGACGCTCCGGTTTGATTCCAAAATCAGTCATGGTGGGAAATGGTTGACACTTTCCTGGCTGCCAACACGCAAGGATATTCTCCATCAATGGAAAATCAACCGCGAATTGCGCCGGTAAAAACCAGGCGTTGGAGAAATGGTGTTTTGCCGGTTCTCTGCCGTTAAATCTTTCTTCCCGATTACGGCACCAGCAGACGATAGAACCGCTGCGGGGCCGGCCCGATGGAATCGGCAGCGGACATGACGGCGTTGGTCGCAGTGATGGCGCTCCCCAAATTGCTCCAGTTGCCCTGAACCAGATTCGTGCGGTATTGCAGTTGATAAACCGCGCTGTCCACCGCGCTCCAGGTGAACGTCACCGTGCCGCCCGTTCCGGTCACCGATTGCAACACCGGCGCCGGCACGGTGAGGGGGATGGTGTAATCGACCACCACGGGCAGGTGATCGCTCGCGTTGGCGAGGTCCAGATAAAGCTGGGCTGCGCTGAGGGGCGCGCCCGGGGTCAGGTCGCTGTTCAACGCGGTGTTGGAACCGGAATTGACGCTGCCATAGTAGGGCGTCGTGCCGTTGTTGCCGAACACGTGATACGTTCCGGGCACCAGCGCCAGCCCGCCCGCCACGCCGAAATAAACATTGGTCGTCATCACCTGCAAATCATCCCGGTAACGCAAATCCGTCGCCGATTCCGTTTCCATGACCAGGATGGCTGGCGGGGCGGTGTTGGTGCCCCAGTTGATGTTCGCGGCGCCGGACGGGTTCATGGGATCAATCCCTTGCCCTTGCGGCGTGCCGTTGGGCGCATTCACAGCGAGCATGGTCTGATACGACGCCTCGCCGCTGGTGGTGACGTTGTAATCGCCCACGTAAAGCACCCGGGCACCGGTGGGCAAATTGTTCGCTTCGTCATTACGAATGATCACGGCCTCGCCGGCGCGGTCGGTCAAATCGGCGGAAGTCGTGCCGGATTTATAATGGCTCACATAAATATAAAACTCATTCGTTGCCGTTGGCGTCATCCCGGCCGGCGCCAATTCGTAGCGCATCACTTCGCGATATTCGCCGCTGCTGGAGCCAAGCTTGCTCGTGCCGCCCGGCGGATCCACCGGAACGGAGGCCAGCAGTTGCAGGGTCTTGGTGTTGTAAACCAGCGCGTTCGGACCGTTTCCGTCGGCAACGTCGCCGCCTTCTTCCGTGGCCTGATAAGAACTCATCGCATACATGCCGGGCGCGTTGTAAAACGAGTTCAAGCCGTTCACGATTGGGGTGACGGTAATCGTGTTGCCGGTCGTCTCCTGCAAGGCGAGCACGTCGAGTGGCTGGGCCGGATCGCTGCCCGGAATTTCTTCCCCAATCCCTTCGAGCACCCCGCCGGCCTGCACATCATTGGTGTTGGCGGGCGGGGCAATCAAACCCGGAAGCGGAACGGTGGCTCCATCGATGTCGTCTTCGATGTTATAGGTGACGACGCGCAGGGTGCGGGTTTGGGCCGCAACGGCCGATGAAATATCGAAGACCGCGCCGAGGGCGATGCAGCCCAGAATAAAATGGATTGTGACGGTTTTTATGGGACTGCTTCTTAGTTGGTCGCCGGTCGCCTGCATGATACCACCGGCCCATTCCGAATCAAGTAAATACCACCCGCCATTTCGAACCGCGGCTTGTCGCGTCGAAGCAGACGAAGGCGGAAGGGGAGCGAAGGCGGATTACTTGTCCGGCGCATACGACTCCAGCAGACCGCATTTGATGCAGCGGAACATCCGGATTCTGTGCGCCGTCTTGCCGTCGGTCTTGACGCTGCCGAGAAAACCGAACTGCGGCGTCCCGGCTATCCAGGTGGCGACCCCGCCCAGGTTCTGGCTTTCTGCGGGCAGGAACCCTTCCACCATTTCCCCGCCGCACTTGGAACATTTGGTTGGAGGAATCATAAAATGATGTTTAAGACCCCCGGCCGATTGCTGGCGTTGGTGCCGGGGGGTATGCTCCGGGCTATTTGTTTCCGAGCAGCTTCGCTTTCTGGGCCTGATATTCTTCGGCCGAGATGGCTCCGGTGTCCTTGGCCCGCTGCAGGTCAATCAATTGCTGGCCGACGGTGGGGTTCAGGGCTTCGCTCCTGGGGCCGCTGCCCAGTTGCAAATTCAGACAGCCGGTGAGCAACGACATGGCGGTCAACGCCATCGAGGCAGTAATGAGCACTTTCTTCATAAAGCAACTTTTCGTGTAATGCGACTGGTTTGAATCAACCTGACAGTTCCCACCCTGAATAAGATGGCCGCGGCTGTCAAGTTTTCACCACGCCACGCGCCGCCTGCCTGCCGCGCCGAAGTCCTGGCGAAGGCGGGTCACCGGTTTGTCTGTGCGCCCACAAATTCGTGGTGCAGCCGGGCGTAAACGCCTTCCTGCCGCAACAAACTCTCGTGCGTGCCGCGCTCCACAATCCGGCCCTGGTCCAGCACCAGCACCAGGTCCGCCTTGCGGATGGTGCTCAACCGGTGCGCCACGATGAACGCCGTCCGCCCGCGCAGCAAAATCTCCAGCGCCCGCTGCAGTCGCGCCTCGGTGACGGTGTCAATCGCGCTCGTTGCCTCGTCCAGCACCACGATGCGCGGGTTCGCCAGCATCGCACGGGCGAAACACACCAGTTGCCGCTGGCCGAACGACAGCGCCGCGCCCCGCTCCGCCACCTGTGTCTGCAAACCGCGCGGCAGGACCTCGAGCAAATCAGCACAATCCAGCGCCGCCAGCGTCGCCCGCACGTCGGCTTCCGTCGCTACCGACCGCGCGAACCGGATGTTGTCCAATACCGTGCCGGAAAACAGAAAATTGTTCTGCTGCACGCTGCCCATCTGCGACCGCAGCGAATCGCTGGTGACTCCGCGCAAATCTGTGCCATCCAGCAGGACCCGTCCTTTGATGGGCAGGTAAAATTTCTGGAGCAGCGCCACCAGTGTCGTCTTGCCGCTGCCCGTGTGACCCACCAGCGCCACCGACTGGCCCGGCTCGGCGGTGAAGGAAATGTCCGTCAGCACCGGGCGTCCTGGTTTATATTCAAAATGCACTCCTTGGAATTCCACGCGACCGCGGATGACCGGCAACGGTTTTGCCTCGGGCACATCCACCCACTCCGGTTTCTGGTCCAGCATCCGGAACAGCCGTTCCGCCCCGGCCATGGCCATGAACGCCTGGTTCAACTGGTTGCCGATGACCTGCACCGGGTCGAAGAACAGGTTGGCCAGGAAGAAAAACATCACCAGGTCGCCCACCTCCATGTGCAGCCAGCCGTGCCAGCGTAACGCTCCGAACGCGCCGAGCAAGGCCATGGCGCCCAGGAAAAACTGGCTTTTCAACTGCAGCAACGGCACAAACACCGCCGAGGTCTGGGCCACGCCCACGTTTTTCTCGCCATGCACGTCAATCAGCTTCCGGAAAAACCCCGAGTTCACCTCGTGCCGCACAAACGCCTGTGTCACCCGGATGCCGCTCACCGATTCGGCCAGCGTGGACGAGACGCGGCTCCACGATTCCTGCACGATGCGCAGCCGGCGGCTCATCTCCCGGCGGTAATTCTCGTTCACCACCCAGATGACCGGTGCCATGATGACCATCAGCGAAAACAACTTCCAGTCGTACCACGCCATCAATGCCGCCGAGGTCGTCATCTGCAATCCCTGCACCACCAGCACGAACGCCACGTCCTGCACCCCGGCCCGCACGCTGTCGATGTCCGAGGTCATCCGGCTGATGATGCGGCCGAACTTGGTTTGGTTGAAAAACGACATCGGCATCGTCATCAGCTTGCGGAACAGGTCCGACCGCATGTTGTGTACCACCGCTTCGCCGAGTTCGAGCGCGAACCGCTGGCGGAAATGAAAGTTCACCACCGCGAACAGGGCCAGCGCGAAATACCCGGTGGCGTACCAGAAAATCCCCGCCAAATCCCGGTGCGCAATCGGGCCGGTGATGGTGCGGCCAATCAGCCACGCCAGCGCCGGCAATTGCAGGCCGCGGATGAACGTCAGCAGAAAAAGCGAGTTTCGTTTGGCCGCGTAGGGTTTGGTGTAGCGGAAAATCCGGCGGATCAGGGCCATCTGCAACGGCGCCTTGTCCGCCTCGCGCTCCTCCATCGGATTGTAATACGTAATCGCCTCCCGCGCCGAAAGGTCCCCCTTGGCGATATTGTCCGCGTGCGATTTGATGTTCGATGGCGCGCTCATTTCCGGCTTTCCACTTCGGTGGGGCGAAACTCTGTCGAGCCTTGACTTGATACCGGCCCTCGACCCTCGGCCTTCGACTCTCGACCTTCGTCAAGGTCCATGATCTGCAACAGCGCCGTCTCGTGATACGGCCCCGGCAGATGCACCAGTTCCGCGTGCGTGCCCGATTGCGCCCGCCGCCCGTCCGCCAGCACCAAAATCAAATCCGCCCGGCGCAGCAAACTCAGCCGGCCCGACACCACGAACGTCGTCCGCCCCGCCATCGCCTCGCGCAACGCCGACATGATCTCGTTCTCCGTCCGCGCATCCACCGACGCCGTCGGGTCGTCCAGAATCAAAATCGGCGGTTGCAACAACAAGGCCCGCGCCAGCGCCAGCCGCTGGCGCTGTCCGCCCGACAAATCCACGCCCGATTCACCCAGCACCGTTTCGTAGCCGTGCGGCAGCGCCGTGATGAACTCGTGAGCCGACGCAATCCGCGCCGCGCGCTCGATCTGTTCCATAGTCGCATGTGGATGCCCAAACGCGATGTTCGCCGACACCGTGTTCGAAAACAAAAAGCTCTCCTGGTACACAATCCCGATCTGCCGCCGGTAGGCATCCAGATCCAGCTCCCGCAAATCTTTTCCATCCGCCAGAATCCGGCCCGCCAGCGGGTCGTAAAACCGCGGAATCAGACCCAGCAGCGAACTTTTGCCCGCGCCCGTCATCCCGAAAATGCCGATGACCTGCCCGGGTTTCGCCTCGAACGACACGTCGGTCAGCACCGGTCTGTCCGCGTGATAACCGAATGTTACTTTCTCAAACACCATCCGGCCCGTCAGCCGCCCCGGCTTCACGGCGTCCGACCGGCTTTGCACCTCCACCGGCGTGTCCATCACCTCGAACACCCGCCGCGCCGCCGCCAGGCTCTGCTGCACCGAATTGGCGATGGTCGAGATGTTCGCCACCTGTCCCGTGAACTGCTGGAGCAGGCCCGCGAACACCACCAGCCCGCTGCCCAGCGGAATGCGTCCCTGCACGTACAACCACCCGCCGTAGGCAAACAGAATCACCAGGCTCAACTGCGACAGCATCTGCGTGCCGGGCGTGAATACGGATAGATTCCAGAAGGTCTTCCGTTGTTGCGAAGACACCAGGTCGTTGGCTTCCTCAAACCGCCGGACCTGGTGCGGTTCCGCGGCAAAGCCCTTGACCGTCTGCATCCCCAGCACGCTCTCGCTGAACAGCAGAATCATGTTGTCCGTCAGTTCGCGGTTGAGCAGGTAACCCGGACGCAGCCGCGCCGAATAAAAATGCGCCAGCCACCACAACGGCACCGACACGCTCAGGCACGCCAGCGTCAATGACGGCTGGATGCGCCACATGAAGACCGCGTAGGCCGCCAGCGTCAGGAGCATGGTCACCCCCTGCAACAACACGCCGTCCACGAACAGCCGCGTGTTCTGCACGTCGCCCGTCACCCGGTTGAAAATCGAGTTGGACCCGTGGATGTCGAAGAAGCTGAAGCTCAACCGCTGGAGCTGGGCGTAAAGCTGGGCGCGCAGTTCCGGCACGATTTCGCCCTGTGTCAGGCGCGCGGTAATCATGTTGTAGGCGTAGGTGAGCGCCGCGCGCAACACCGCCTGCGCCACAATCGCCAGCGCCAGCGCCGTGACCACCTGCAACGCCGACCAGTCCGCCGGCGGGTTCCAGCCGAACGGATAAACCGGAGCGGGCAGGGACGGGTCGAGCGTGTAGCGGATGACATCAATCACCACGCCCAGCAATTTGAGACCCGCGATGCCCAGCAGCAGCAGCACCACGCTCAACCCCAGCGACCACAGGCAATCCGCGCGGAACCGCCACGCCAAGGCCAGGAGCCGGCGGACGAGTTCCCCCGTGGGATACCGTTCGTCCTCGGCTGCAATGTTGGATGTTCCGGGTGTTTTCAGAACCCGTAACCTGCCGCAGTTCGGAGCCGTAATCGAATCAAAAAAGCATCAACCACGGATGGACACGGTTTTTAACCGCCAAGGCGCCAGGTACGCAAAAAAGAAATCCGGGCCACAGATGGTCACAGATGAAACGCAGATAATACATCTGTAAAAATCTGTGTGAATCTGTGGCTAAAACCTTGGCGTTCTCCTTGTCTCGCTGAAGCCTCCGGCGTAGCGGATGCGCCTTGGCGGTTGGCCCCGTTGTCTCAAATTTTACTTCGCCGGAGTCCAGGTGTCGTCCGGATCGTAAGTGGCGATGGCTTTGGCGATTTTCGCGGTCTTGGGTCCGAGGTTCTTTTGATAGACCCTGCCTTGTTGATTGACGATGAAGGTCATCACTCCCGTGTCGCCCCATGCGGCCGGCCAGGCGACGAGACCAAATCCGGCAATCATGCGGCCGTTGATGATGTAATTGTATTTGCCGCCCGGCGCGTGTTTTCCCTGGCGGGTCAGGATTTTGAAATAGTAGCCGTGATAAGGCGCCAGTTCGTCGTTCAGCATTGTGGCCGTGCGCTCATAACCTTCCACGCGCGCCTGCGCGACGAGCGGGCCCAACGGACTCAACTCCTCGCCCGGTTGATTCGTCGGCCAGAACAGGCCGTCGTGGATGCCGGGGGTGCTGCGCAGGAACTGCGCGTAGGCGAGCACTCCGTCCCCCAGGCGATCCTGGCTGGCATATTCGCGCTGCGCCGCCACATACGCGGTGCAGACATTGATCGCGCCCATTTCGTCCCTGCCGACGCGGCGGGCGAGAATCTCTTCCTTGCCGGCAGCGGTGTCGAAGTACCATCGTCCGTCCTGTTTGACGAGGGGAATGGGAAACGGCCAGCCGTCCGCGCCAATTTCCAGCGTGACGTCGGCATCCGAATTGGTGACCAACTGCGTCTTTTCCGTCAGGTAATGAACAAACAGGCTGTATTCCTCGGTGGCTTGGACGGCATCAGGCGAAATCAATTTATGTCCGGTCGGCCCGAAAATCGCATGCAGGGCATTGGTGTCATGATTCGTGGCCGCCGCCACCAGGGCGTTGACGGCATCCTGTGGCACAGCGAAGGTCTGTTCATCCGCAGCCGACGCACCCAACGGCAGCATCAGCGCCAGGAGAACCAGGCCGGGACCGGACGCGAGAAACCACATCCGGCGCAACCATGAAAGGCGGTTGGGTTTCATCAGCGGCAATGTTTGCGTGGGAATCATTTGGTTGAAAGGTTCAATGTCTGCCGCCGCCGCCACCGCCGCGCCCACCACCGCCACCGCCGCCGCCACCGCCGCCGCCGCCGGAGGACATCGCCGGTGCCGGCCGCGGAGCCGGAGCAGAATGGGTGACCGTCTGCATGCTCTGCTGACCGCGATTGCTATAGTCTCTGGTGTCGCGCGAACTCTGGATGCCGATGAACGCGCCGGTTGATTCCGGCCGGCTGACGGGCTGAGAATATACAACGGGAGCCGGGGTGGGACGGGCGACCGGCATCGCAGTCCGGGCAGTTGGCGCTTCCGGCCGGGCCGCCGGGGCCGGTTTCCCTCGCGGGGCCACTGAATCGGACATGGATCGGCCCACCGTGGCGACCATCGGTTGGCTATGGGGAACGACCCAGCCCCGGTCGCCACCATGAACCATAACCACGCCTGGATAATTATTACGAGGATGCCAGACCGTCGTGTGACCCAAGTCCCGCTGACGGGGAGGTTCATGCCACCAATTGGGCGGACGCGGATGGCCGTGACCCCAGACAATGATATGGTGGTTCCACCAGTCAAAATCACAATTCAGCCACGAGCCTATTGCAAAACCGAGGCCGAAGGTGATGAAGGGCGGGCCATAGCAAGTTTGATAATAAACCTGGTCCGGCTGATAGACCGGCACGTAAATCACCTGCGGGTCAGTCGGAACAATTTCAGTATAACCGCCGTCAGTAATCACCTGTTGCTGCGGCGTGGATTGCAGGTTACCAACATTGAGAGCCGTCTGGCGCAACCGTTGGATGGAATCCATCACGTCCTGCTGTTGATTGAGAAAAGCCTGCCCCACGGCAGCCGTCCAGTTCAGGTTGTCATCCATCCATTTCAAAACACCTGGGTATCGGGCCAGCGCCTGGACGCTGGGGTCCCACGGCTGCTGGTCAATCTGGTTGGGGTCACCGCCGCCGCTGACATAACGGTCGGCCAGCACGATTTGCGTGGGCAAGGTGGACGCCGGGAGGATTTGGGCAATCAACGGGTCGGGATAAAGCGCAATCGGCCCCAGCAATTGGTCCAATTGCTGATAGGCCAGCGGTTGATAGGCGGCCATCGGAGGCGGCACCGCCGTCTGTGCCCGCCCGGACAGGGCCGCGCCAGCGAACACACACAATAATACAGCGATGTTAAACAACGACTTCATCCGGCAACCCGTGAAATTTCATCAACATCATCCACAGACGTAATTGCAGCCTGACAGATTACATCAAAAAATCAAAATGAATTTGAATTTTATAATTGGACATCCAGGCAACCTGAATCCCGGGGCACCCCAACCACAAAGAGCACAAAGAACGCAAAGGTTTCAACCCTGTGAACCGTTTTCAACTTGAACTTGTATCAGTGAATGGCATAACGTCCGCCATGATGTTGAACAACAATCTTTCGAAGAGATGGTTTTGCGTTTTAACGGGTTTCACAGCGGGCATTATTGCCATCTCCGGCCTTTCGGCAGCGCCACTGCCGCTCAAGGTAGCGGACAATCAATTGCTGGACAGCAAAGGCCAGTCCCCGCGCCTGCGCGGCGTCAATTGCGCGTCCCTGGAATGGTCCAGCGATGGCGACGGTCATATTCTCAAGACCGTTGAGGTGGCGGTGAGGGATTGGCACGCCAACCTCATCCGCCTGCCGCTGTCGCAGGATCGTTGGTTCGGCAAGGCGCCCGGGCAGACGGATGGCGGCGCCGGCTATCGCGCGCTCGTCCGGCAACTGGTTGATTTCTGCTCGAACAACAACGCGTACATCATTCTCGACCTGCACTGGTCCAACGCCGGCGAATGGGGCAAAAACATCGGCCAGCACAATTTGCCCGACACCAACAGCATCGCCTTTTGGAAGGACCTCGCGCCGGTTTACAAGGACAATCCCGCCGTGCTGTTCGATCTCTACAACGAGCCGTCGCACATCACCTGGGACCAGTGGTTCCAGGGCGGCCCGATGGCCGAAGCCATCGCGCACACCAACATCACGTTAAACTACGAATCGGTGGGCCTGCCGGCGCTCGTGAACGCCATCCGCTCGACCGGGGCGAAGAATGTGATTGTCGCCGGCGGCATCAACTTTGCCTACGAGGTTGATGGCATCCTGGAAGGGCGCCAACTGTCCGATCCCACCGGCAACGGTGTCGTCTATGCCGTTCATCCCTATCCGCACGATTACAAAGGGCGCGGCCGTGAAACCATTGCCCAGTGGACTGCGCGCATGGAACCTTTTGCCCGGAAACTCCCCATCGTTGTCTCGGAATTTGGTTCCATGGAATCCAAGTGGCATTTTCCCAAGGCCTGGAATTACAACGATGAGAAATGGAATCGGGAGATGATTGATGTGCTGGAGGCCCATCGCTGGAACTGGACCGCCTGGGATTTCCACCCGGAGGCCTGGCCCTGCCTGATTGCGGACTGGAATTATGCTCCCACACCCCAATCTGGCGTCTGGGTCAAGCTAGCGCTGGCGAAAAATCTGGAGCACTGACCACGCGGACAAACAAACTTGAGCCACGGATGGACACGGATAAACGCGGATAAAGATTCCTGGCCGCCAAAAGGCACAAAACACGCAAAGCCGGAAGAAAGGCCAAAGGCTGATACGGTGTTGGCCAATGAGACTGAATCGCCCGGATGGGCGTGGGGCGCAAGACCATATTGGAAATGTCGGATGAAGAACAGCATCTGCAAAATTACCCCCGGCAGACTGTTTGTGGCCATCGGCGGGGCGCTTTGTTGCTTCATGGTTTGCGGTCTCGCCGCTGATGCACAACCGGAAGACAAAACGCCGGCTGGTGTCACGCCTGAAGCCGGGGAGGCTTCTCCTTCCGGAGGGACAAAAGCAGCCGGCGAACCGGAGCGTCGCATTCGTGACGATGCGGCACCCGGCAAGGGCGACCGGTTGCGGTTCATGGAAAACCAGGCCACCTTTCTGGTCAAGGATTTCAAGGGCGACGAGCACCAACGGCCGGAGATGGGCTGCGAACTTTCTGATTTTGGTTCGTGGTATGACGTCGCGTATTCGGGAGGCATCAACCGGTTCTGGATGAACTCGGTGCGGCATCACACCTACGATCAAGTGGGCTTCAATGCGGCCAACGACGTCGGAATGCTGGCTTTGTTCTTACAGACCCCGTCCGGGGAATTGATTGATGGGAGCCGTGGCGGGTGCGTTGTAAACTGGTATCCCTACGGATGGAAGACCACGACCCGGCAGGACGGCATCGAAATTGAATCCACGACCTTCTTCACCGCGTTCAACACCGTTGTCATCCTCGCCCAGGTGAAAAACGCGGGAACCGAAGCCGCCACCCTGACTCCATCCCTGCTGGTCACCGGCCGTTCTGAATACGACGGCAAGACCGGCGGCCTGATTGCGGGGTACGCTGCCCACGGCCGCCTTGCCTGGCGCAACCAGCGCGTTGGCAAATCGGCCGACCCGAAAGACTACACGGATTCAATTCTGATCGGCTCGACTCTCGGCGCCCTCCACCCGGTCTTTTTGCCGCGCTACCTGGCGTCCGGTCAGGGCAATGAATTGAAGGAGGCGCTCCGCGAAACGTGGGCTTCCGCCCTGAAGGCCAGGACCGGCTCGGCGGTCGCCAGCACCGGCCCATTGAAGCTGGCCGCGGGCGAAACCCGCGAATTGGCCTTCTATGTTGCGGCGGGAGCCGACGATGCCGCCGCGGAAAAAACCGCCGTTCGGGCCGGGCACGACCTCGCCGCGACCGGCCTCGCCGGAATCGTGTCGCGCCTGGAACGCGATTGGAACGATTATCTGGGAGCACTGCCCAAGCTGCAAAATCCGAGCGATGAAGATCTGAAGCTGTATTATTCCGCCGCCCTGGCGCTGCGCGCGAACCACCTCATTTTGCGTTTGCCGGCAGGGAATTTGGCCGGATTAAGCAACGGTGCGGGGCCGCCGGTGGACGCCACGGGAACTGCCGGGCAGAATGCAGTGTTGTATGATGCATCCTGTCCGGCGCGCGGAGGCTTCAATCTCTTTTTTCAAAGCGACGCCTGCTGGAATTTGCTCGGTTATCTCGACATCAATCCCGACTGGGCGGCCGGTCATGCCGTGCCGATTCTCGACCCGCCGAGTATCATCATGGATCCCCATTATTACTGGTCCATGTGGGAGCTTTACTCGCGGCTGCCGGATCCCAAAAAACAGCAGGCGTTCGCGGCGATGGTTTATCCGCTGCTGAAAGAAAACTACCGGGTCTGGACGACGCAGATTGACATTGACCACAACCTCCTGTGCTCAACGCCAAACAACTGGGACGACAATCCGCGGGCCGACCTGCTTTTCAAGGAAGCCACCGACATACCGGGGCAATGGAACAGTTGGTGGCGTGATTGGGTGAACGGCTCCCGGGATAATTTCCTGGAGGACCCCGCCGCCAGTTCCCAACTGGCCTATGGCACGGTCATCATGGGACGCTTTGCCAGAATCCTCGGGAAAAATCAGGAAGCGGCGGATTGGGAGAAGCAATTCCAGAAACACGTGCAGGCGATTGACACGTTGTGGGATGAAGAGAAGGGCTATTGGATCGTGACCTACCGGCATGCCCTGAAAGACAAAGTGCTCACCAGCTCCATTCTCTATCCCGTCTTCACCGATGTCTGCCGCGACCCGGCCCGAATCCGGCGGGTGATTGAAAGCCACATCCTGAACCCGGCGGAATTCAACGGGCCGTATCCCGTCCCGACGGTCGCTTACAACGACCCGCGTTATTACAAGCAGAAGCCGCCCCGAACCGACCAGGAAGGCGGCCTCTGGCGTGGCAATATCTGGCTGCCCGAGGCGTGGATTATCGTGAAGGGCTTGTATAAATATGGATATGAGGCCGAAGCCACGGACATGGCCCACCGATTGACCGGCATGATGTCGCACCAGGCGCAATGGAGCAAAAGCAATCCCCAATTTGCCTGCGTTCCGGCCGAATTTTATGATTCCCGCACCGGCCAGGCCCAAAACATCCGCCGCTTCTCCTGGACCAGCGCGGTGGCCATGGATTTCCTTTTGGGCAATTATCAGAACGAGCGTGTGCTGGGCACGAACCCGGAACGCGACCGCGCCATCAACGGACATCTTCGGGAAGTCTTTGATTTCGAGAGCGGGAAAAGTCTTTTCCGCGTCAAGACGGTCAAATCGGTTTTCCCGCTGCTGCGCATGGCCTCGGCCGACAGCCTGCCCATCAACCAGAGTGCCAAAGTCGAGTTCAGTTTTTCGGACCCGGCCGGCAATTTTGCCGGCTCAACCATCGCTTTTTCCGCCGATCCCGGCCGCTGGTCGGTGATGGAAAAAGCCAAAGGCGTGCCCCTCAAACCGGATGCCGGCGGATATTACCACGCGGCCCTGGGCGCCGAACTCGTGCTGATTCCCCGCAACTGACGAAACACTGCGTTTGCTCAAACCGCCAAGGCGCCAAGCTCGCCAAGGTTTCAGCCACAGATTCACACAGATTTTCACAGATGTTTTTATTTGCGTTAATCTGCGCCATCTGCGGACCAACCCCGCGTTTTGGTATCCTGGCGGTTCATCTTTTGGCGGTTAAATTTAACTTTTTACCGGCATATCGTCCGGCCGCCGGGCTGAGGCTTCGCCTTTGAGACGATTTTGCTCTTGCAATTAAAATGGAATTGGCAAGGTTGCTGAATATATGACAAAGAAAAAATGCTCTGCCGTGTTTCCTGCCGTTCGAGGCATCAGGGGTGGTGTCCCGGTTCGCTGCCTGACTTTTCTCGCGTTAGCCGCATTTTTGACCGGTTGTATGACGAACCAGGTCAAGGATTTCACGCCCAAAAGTGGAATGATTTGCGATCCGGTCCGCATCACCGGCACATTTCATAAAGCTGGACATCTGGACGGGGTCTGGTTCAACGGCGTTCTTGCCGATGCTTCCTTCCGGCATTTTCCCGCCCCCAAAGGTCCGCTGGAAATTCTTGCCGCGGTGCCCGAAGGCGCGAGCAACGGCCCCATTCGGGTCAAAATTTCCGCGGAGGACAGCGTTGCCTTTTGGATGAAGGGTGCGGATCACACTTTTGGCGAGGCCTTTTCCGTGACGGGTTCGCCGCCGGTGCCGGCCATCAATTCGTTTTCAGCAAGCCCTGAGAACATCAAACAAGGCCAGACGACCGCTCTTCAGTGGCAGGTTTCGCCGGCGGTGAAGCAACTGACGCTCAATGGAGCCGACGTTTCCGGCACCAACTCGATGACGGTGTCGCCGGCCTCGACAACTTTTTATGAGTTGGTCGCGAAAAACGAATCGTGCCTCCAGCGAAGCCAGTCCTTGACGGTTACGGTCATGCCTTTGCCAAAAATCACGGCGCTGGGGAAACCGGTGTATCATTCCGGTGACACTCTCACGGTCAACGGGGAGGGGCTGGCGCGCAGTGGCGAATCGTCGCAGATCGTGTTCTCCCAGGGAGCAACGACGGTGGTATCAACCATCGCCACCCCCTCTGCCGGTCAACTCACCGTGCCCATACCCGCCTCCCTTGTCGGCGGGACGGTCAACGTTCAAGCTCTGGTGGGTTCGGATGGCAGCAACACCAATACGTTTGTTCTGGATGCCAGGAAGAATGGGCCTTTTGCGGACATCAAATCCAAAATTCGCGTGGCCAGCCAGACCTGTGGTTCCAAGCAGTTGCAAGTATCCACCAATGTGCCGGGGTGGGCTTTGCCGGACCTCGCTGTATTCCAGGAAAACGGCTTCGTCCTCGCGCGGCATAACTTCCAGCCGGGCATCATCGGCGGTGCGGCCTTCTCGCCCGGCGGCGATCAGGCGGTTTCCGTGACGGCCGACCCCAATGGCTTTTCCGCATCCTACGTGGGTGTGGTCGAGAGATTCGCCACCCATCATCGGTTCCAATTCCCGGTCAACATCATGGACGGCTTCATAATCGCGACCAACCGCTGGCATGTGCTTTTCAGCCCTGACGATACCCTGGTGATGGTAAGTTCGGTGCCGGCGGGAGGTTCGCCCAAAATCGCCATTCAAGTCCACGACCTGGTTCATCAGAAGAATATCGGGCCCTTGATTCAAACCAATTGCTCGGCTGGCAGACTGCAAGGCGAGGTGACCAACGGAAATACCGTGAGAGTCAAATTGGACGGGGCGGTGGTCGCGACGTTCCCGATTTACTAGGCACCCGGCCGGACGCCTCAACCGCCAAGGCGCCAAGTTCGCCAAGGTTTCAGCCACAGATTCGCACAGATTTTCACAGATGTTTTTATCTGCGTTTCATCTGCGTCCATCTGTGGCTCCAAAAGCGGTGTCATAGCCACCGCACTCCAAGACGCTGCGCGCATTTCGTTCCATCTTCCATCCTCAATCTTCCATCCTCGTTGCCCAAATCCTTGGCGTCCTTGGCGTCCTGGCGGTTAAACCCTCTTTTCAGTGTGCGAGCCAGTGCAGCAATTGCAGCATGGCGAAGGTCAGAAAAATCCGTGTTCATCCGTGTTCATCCGTGGTTAGAACCTTGGCGTCTTGGCGGTTAAAAACGCTTGATCCGATCCGCCT
Organism: uncultured Verrucomicrobiae bacterium; assembly: GCA_963744965.1. Lineage (GTDB taxonomy): Bacteria > Verrucomicrobiota > Verrucomicrobiia > Limisphaerales > UBA11358 > UBA11358. The sequence goes on along the minus strand of CAVUVT010000008.1, from coordinate 613,471 downwards.
TTCTGATCAATTGATCTGGGCGTGCCGAAGAAGTCCAAACCAGCCAAACGCCAGCCTCTGTATCGGAAACCCCCGCCGCCACGCCCGGATGTGGCAAGTGGCACGTGGCAGGTGACACGAAAGACAAAAATGGTGGGGCGAGCGTCCCCGCGAGCCCAAACGGCTGTTCCCCCAATTCCGCAATCCGAATTCCGCCATCCGCACTTCATCGCTCCCGCCCATTTTGAACTGCGCGAAGATGGCTCGATTGCCCCGTTCGGTGTCCACGCTTCAGCGTGTTCAGCGCGATCGGAGACAGACGGTGGGGACACGCTAAAGCGTGGACACCAAACCGCCCCCCGCCTTGTCTTTTCCTCCGACAATCCATTCCTCCGTTTGTATCACGGCAATTCCCTCGAACTCCTCGACGCCATCGCGGCCAAATATCCCGACGGTCGCTTCGACGCCATCTTTGCCGACCCGCCGTATTTTCTCTCGAATGGCGGCATTACCTGTCACGCGGGCAAGATGGTCAAGGTGGATAAAGGCGACTGGGACGTCTCGCGCGGACCGGAACTGAACCACGAATTCAATGTGGAATGGCTGCGACGCTGTCAGCGCGTGCTCAAGCCGAACGGCACGATTTGGGTGACCGGCACGCACCACGTCATTTTCAGCATCGGCTACGCCCTGCAACAACTCGGGTACAAGATTTTGAATGACATCGCCTGGGAAAAGCCGAATCCGCCCCCGAACCTGAGCTGCCGTTACTTCACCCACTCGACGGAAACGGTCTTGTGGGCGGCGAAAAACGAGAAAAGCAAACACGTCTTCAATTATCAGGAAATGCGAAAAGTCACCGGCAAACAGATGAAAACCGTGTGGAGGAAACAAGAATGGGGTGACGGATTAAGGGATAAATGGATTGATGAGAACAACCTCAACAATCAACAAATCCCGAACTCCAACAATCCAGTAATCCAACCATCCACTAATCCGGCTCCGCCCGCCGACCCCTCGCTCGAATCAATTTGGACATTGCCTGCTCCCAGCGGTGCGGAAAAGCAGCATGGCAAACACCCCACCCAAAAGCCGGTCGCTTTGGTGGAACGCTGCTTGTTGGCCTCGACGAACGAAGGCGACCTGGTGCTGGACCCGTTTCTGGGCAACGGCACGACGGCGGTCGCCAGCCTCCGGCTCAAACGCGGCTGCGTCGGGGTCGAACTCGATTTGCACCACGTCGAAATCGCGGCCCGCCGGGCCGACCGTGAAATCATAGAAATCTGGCTTCGCCACTTCCGCGTCCGGATTGATGTTTCGGTCTTTGGTAGGGCTTGCTCTCCGAGCGAGCCGCGGCGCGATAGGGACATCGCGCCCTACCATCAAATTGATCTTGCGATCTTCCCCGATTCGATCAATGGATCACGCGACATGGCCGACGTGCCCGAAATCCCGACCGAGCGCATCTTTCACGAATGCAAGTTCGTGTTCCTGTCGTGCGCCCACGTGGAGCGCGGCGCGGTGGTGCATACGACCGTGGACGTGAGTTTGCAGGAAGCGTGGGCCAAAACGCCGACCGGCAAGAAGCGTGAAACGACGCACGTTGTCCGTTGCGAAACGGAAATCTTTCGCGTGAAATCAAGTTGAATCGGCGAGTTGGCGATGATCTAATCCCGCCAACGTATGAATCAACAACAAGCAGTTGTTCAAACGATGGAACGACTTGGTAGCGTTGCAACGCTCGGCCAACTTTACGCGGAGGTTTTCAAAATTAAAGACTGCGAGTGGAAAACAAAAACTCCATTCGCCAGCGTTCGACGAATCGTCCAACTACACAAGGAAATCTACAAGATTAAACCCGGCCTTTACGGATTGATTTCCAAAAAATCTGAACACGAGGCGCGGGGCATTGTTGCTGAAACGGAGAAGAACAAAGATTCAGCAGAAGTCAAAGCCTTTGGCCACACTTACCATCAAGCTTTGCTGCTCATCATTGGCAAATTGAGAAAGTTCGATTGCTGGTCGCCGAATCAGGACAAAAACAAAATGTTTGTGAATGAAAGCCTTGGTTCATTGCGAACGTTGCGGGAGATGCCGCATTTTTCATACGAGCGCCTCGTTGATCGCAGCGCAACGATAGATGTCATTTGGTTCAATGAGCGAAAGATGCCAAACAGTTTTTTCGAGGTTGAACACGGCACGGATATGAAAAATTCCCTGCTCAAGTTCAACGACCTTCAAGATTTTCATTCTCGAATGGTTATTGTTTCCGATGCTACCCGGCGCGGCGAATTCGACAGCAGAATTAAATTTTCCGCTTTTCGTGACATCGCCAAACGCGTGAATTTTCTTTCCTACGAACAGTTGGTTAAAGATTACGAATACGAAGTTGAAACGAGTAGTTCAGAATTCAGGTTGTAGTTTAGCTGGAAACGGGTTGGTTCTGACTGAAACGTGAAACGAAACGGAAACGGGTCGGTTCTTGATATTGGCATATTGAGCACTTCCGCGAAGACCGGACGCCGAATCTGCTCCTGATGCGTTACGCCCTGGCGACCTGGGAAGTTCGCGACCTGCTCCTGATTCCGTCGTTCATGTTTTCCGAGTCCGCCGTCATCAAGCGGCCTGTCCACCGAAGCCTGTGGCGAAGGCGGAAAGCCGCTCTCATCCACGGCCCGCCGTGTCCACCCTCCACAGTACTTGCTACGGAGGACGGGCCGGCTGGATTGGTTGCAACATAGACCTGCACCGCACCGCGCCCGAAGCCCGGATTCAAATTGTTAAAACAGTTTTCCAAGGTGGCACAGACATCCTGTCTGTGAATTCAAAACACAGGCCGGAGGCCTGTGCCACAGTAATCACTCCGCCGGAGGAAGTCCGCGCCCGTTACGCCCGGCTCAAACCCATCCGCGAAATCAAAACCCCGAAAGCTTTCGGGGCTGGACACTCGACGTGTTGAACATCGTACGACGATTGTCCCTCACCCGACCTCCCGGTCACCCTCTCCCATCCGATGGGCGAGGGACTTTCACCACCGCCGACGCCTATGCCTTCACCCGCGAGTTGGAACAATTGCATCCTGATAATCGGCACGTCCGCGACAAAATCCGGCAGCAGCTTCAAGTCCTGCGCGACACAGGGTTGTTGATTCACGTCGGCCCCGCCGTCTGGCGTCTGCCATAATCGTGCATTGAACATTTTGCCAGGATGCCGGTTCAAATGAATCGTGCGCCTAAAATTGAAATCACTGCGTTCGCTGCGGGCGATGCTGGTGTTTGCCGGCTACCTCGCCGGTTGCAGCGGCAGGTCGGGGACGATTTATAGTCCGCCGGCCAGCGGTTTTCTGACCAACGCACCCGCGGTAAGGATCATCCTGCCGAAGGATGGCGCGGCCTTTCGCGCTCATGCGGACATCCGGTTGCTGGCGCTGGCCACGCCGCATGGAACAGATTTAGGACCGGAAGACCCTGCGGACCTGCCATTTCCCGTCCGGTCCGACAAATGGGAATTGGTGCAAGACCCGCAGGACACAGTATCGGTTGAATTTCTTGCCGGCACAAACCACCTGGGTTCGCAGACCAGCGGCCTGGTTTCCGCGCGCATGAAATCCAAGCCCGGCCAGGCCACACCCTTCATCATGCCGGTGATTGGTTATCCGGCGGTGGAAGTGATTTGGCAAGACGCGCCGGCAGGTCATTACATATTGGCGGCGAAGGCAACGAACGAGAAAGGGTTGGCCACCGTTTCAACTGCCGTGAACATCACGGTGCAACCGTAACCCGTCGGGAGAACCAACCTTGCCGGCGCGGGAATCACTGACCCATCATGTGCCGCGAGAGCAGAATCATCACGAGCGTAATCAAACCAAAAACGGCCAGCGCCACCAACAGCGACGACGCCAGCGCCGCCACGGAAAACCGTTCGCGCCGCACCAGCGCCGCCACGCCCAGCAGGAAGGCGATGGCGATGCAGGCCGCCATTCCGGCTTCGCACCAGAACCGCCCGCGACCGGTCTGGTCGTTCTGCATGAACGCCGGCGGATTAAACAGCCAGCAGAACAGCATCCACGCCGTGAGCGCCGCCGCGAACGACAAAATGCCGAAAATCGGAAAGCGTCTTGGACTCGTGTTCATGCGCAAGGATGTTTTTTTATTCGATGTAATTCGTGCGCACAATCACCGAGTTGGTGAGCGTGGTGTGAATGTTGATGCTTTGCACGGTGTTGGTTTTCAAGACCCCGCCGCTGACGACGAGGCCGTTAAAGCAATGGATGTATAATCCACATTCATCCTGCCGGCGGTCACGGCCCACGCGCCAGGAAAAATAGTCCCACTGGCCACCGACGTTAAATGAGCGGACGCGGTCGGGCGCACCCAAGGCGACAATCAAATCGTCCTTGGGCAACCGGTAGGAGGGACGGGCCCAGTCTATGGATTGGTCTTCGCCGAAACTCAACCAATCCAGGAGCCACCCATGGGCATAGACCACGCGGCAGGCGGGCATGAGCCTGGCAATTTTCCGCGCGACGGCAAGGCGGTTGGTTCCGGCGTCGGCTTTGAATTGGATGGCAAGTGCATCGAGTTGCGGCGGCCGCGCGTGCGGCGCGCCATTAGCGCAACCCGCCAACAGGCAGCCCACCAAACCCAGGAAGATGCCATGTGTTTTCATGCGAGCAGTCTGACAGGAATCCGCCGCCAGTGTTAATTTATAAATTTTGGCGCGACAGTGATTAAATTGATGGTTCGCCCGGGCCGCTGGCGTCTGCCGTAGCTGGAGCCGGGGCATCCCATACTCAAATGCTGAAGTAAAAAATCGCCAGGCCGAAGTCCGGAAGCAATTTCATCATGTCAAACCACTGAAAGATATTCCCATTCAGAAGCGCGGCTGGGCACTGGACGTGTAGAATATCGTGCGACGGCTGGTGGAAAGTAGGAGACGGAAACGGGTCGGGTCGGTTCTTGATATTGGCATATTGAGCACTTCCGCGAAGACCGGACGCCGAATCTGCTCCTGATGCGTTACGCCCTGGCGACCTGGGAAGTTCGCGACCTGCTCCTGATTCCGTCGTTCATGCCAACCGCCAAGGCGCCAAGTGCGCCAAGTTCTGAGCCACAGATTTGCACAGATAAACACAGATTTCTGGCTTCTGACTCCTTGTTTCATCTTGGCGTCCTCTGCGTCCTGGCGGTTAAATCCTGTTTATCAAGTTAATCCTGTCCGGTTTTCTCCGCGTCTTTGCGTCTCTGCGTTAAAAATTTCCTGCGCGCCGCGCCGGTTGGGTGGGCTGCAACATAGATCTACACCGCACCGCGCCCGAAGCCCGGATTCAAATTGTTAAAACAGTTTTCCAAGGTGGCACAGACATCCTGTCTGTGAATTCAAAACACAGGCCGGAGGCCTGTGCCACGGTAATCACTCCGCCGGAGGAAGTCCGCGCCCGTTACACCCGGCTCAAGCCCATCCGCGAAATCAAAACCCCGAAAGCTTTCGGGGCTGGACACTCGACGTGCTGAACATCGTACGACGATTGTCCCTCACCCGCGAGTTGGAACAATTGCATCCTGATAATCGGCACGTCCGCGACAAAATCCGGCAGCAGCTTCAAGTCCTGCGCGACACAGGGTTGTTGATTCATGTGGAAAGTGGCCGCTGGCGTTTGCCGTAATCTGACCTGGTTGGAGCCGGGGCATCCGGCCAGTGATTATTCCGTATCCGGCTGAAGGGCCACGCATTGACATCATCCGCTTTATGCTCCAAGCGGTGCTGAACCAAAGCCGTTCCATCTTCAATTTCACACCACAACTGATGCCTTTGGCCAACTACAGGCTTAACCGGTAAAACTGATTTGTGCCGGAGATGGTATTCGTTACCGCGTTATTCGTGTAGATGACGGCATACGGTGGCGGGGAAACGGTTGTCCAGACTGTCGGCGGGACAAGGTTCGGGGTGGATTGCAAGGTGAACTCGAGGGCATTGGTCGGCCAAGTCACAATCGCATTGGTTCCGGAAAGAACGATGGTCAGTGGCGGCGTCGGCAACGTAAGACTGAACACCATGCCACTGCCATTGGTGCCGCCGCCCCCTGTCGTCCCATACAACGTGTTGCCCGATAAAATCAATCCGGCTTTCGGAGAATCTCCGTCTGGACTATTTGTGAAAGTATGCAGGGTCGTAAAACCCATGCCATTGGTGGTGACGGCGAACAGCGTACCAGCGAACGAATTGCCGCCATTACCCGCCGTCCCGAACAGGGTGTTGCCCGATACCATCAATCCGGCATACGGATTATTCCCGTCGCTGCCCCCGGTGAAACTATACAGGTTCGTGAATACCGTGCCATCAGTGGTGACGGCGAATACCGTTCCGCCTACCTGGGTGCCGCCAGAATGGGTCGTTCCATACAGGGTGTTGCCAGATAAAACCAATCCGGCAAACGGATTGGCCCCGTCGCTCTTGTCAGAAAAACCGGCAGTGAAACTATACAGGTTCGTAAAACCCGTGCCGTTGGTTTTGATGGCAAACACCGTGCCATTCTCCCCAGCGCCGCCATCAGAAGCCGTCCCGAACAGGGTGTTGCCCGATAAAACCAATCCACCTTCCGGATTGGCCCCGTCGCTGTTGGTATAATTGATGTATGCCGTGAAAGTATGCAGAGTTGTAAAATTCGAGCCATTGGTGTTGAGGGCGAACACCGTGCCATTGCCATTCGTGCCGCCATAAAGCGCCGTCCCATACAGGGTGCCGCCCGACAAAATCAATCCAGCCTTCGGATTAGCTCCGTCGCTGTTGGTGTTGGCCTCAATTGAATAATCATAGCCTACCGCCGTGAAACTATGCAGGTTCGTAAAGCCCATGCCATCGGTGTTGAGGGCGAAAACCGTGCCATTGCCTCCACTACCGCCGCCATAAGTCGTCCCATACAGAGTGTTGCCCGATAAAATCAATCCAGCGTCCGGACTGGCTCCGTCGCTGTTGGTTCCAGTAAAAAGAACAGAGAGTGCACTGAAAGTATGCAGGTTCGTAAAACCCGTGCCATCGGTGTGGACAGCGAACACCGTGCCATTGCCATTCGTGCCGCCGCCATAAGTCGTCCCATACAGGGTGTTGCCCGATAAAATCAATCCATTTGGAGAATCTCCGTCGCTATTGGTGTCGGTCTCATTTAAAGAATCATAGCTTGCCGCCATGAAACTAAAGAGGTTCGTGAAGGTCTGCGCCGTCACGCGGCCAGCCGGCATCAAGCCGAGACCGGCCACCAGCGCGGGCAGGAGGAACAGTTGTTTGATGCGCGTTTTCATTAATTTCTTTCTCCTTGCAGTGATTCCATTTCGGCGGAAATCAATGCGTTGATTGAATCCGGCTCGCCCAGAAGCCCTGGCCGAAACTCAAGCCGGTAACGGTGAGCAAAGCCGACGGGTTTAAGATTAACGTTTTGAATAATAATGTCAAGAAAAACTATTTTACGGGTCGGAACCCCGCTGATTCGGAAACGGGTTTGTCTTATTGACACAAACGGGCGTTGAAGCGAGTTGTCGTCCCCGAAACCGATCCGTCTTCGCTGCGCTTCCGTCTTCGTCCCGCATTGCGGGACTTCGCCGTGACAAGGCGCCGTGACAAGGCGGTTTCTGGTTTCAACTCAAACTGCGTCGCGGCGAAGGCCCGGTCGCCGTTCGGAACGTCCGGTTGCGAACATTCCCCAAACGCGTCCGGCGCGACGCCGACCGCCGCACGCGGCAGGCACGGTGACAGGACATGGGTGACACAGGAGTGACAAGACATGGGTGGTACTGCCGCGCCGGCTGGATTGGCTGCAACATCGCCCTGAACCGGGTCCCTGCGGGTCATCCGCCTTCATCCGATTCCAGCGGACCGGTTGCGCTGAAATGAGAGGGCGGAAGATTTGATTTGATTTTCCACAAAATAAGACGAAGTTAATGCAGTTGTTAAGCCAGTTGATGGCAATATGGGTTCGTTGTTCCAGATTGTCTATGTAAGCACCGCGGCGAGGCCTTTTGGCCGGGCGGAGTTGGTGGAATTGCTCAAACGAAGCGTCCAGCGGAACCGGCAGGCAAGGGTTACGGGGTTGCTGCTTTACAAGGACGGCTGTTTCATGCAGGCGCTCGAAGGCGAGGAGTCGGTGGTGGTTTCGCTTTTCTCGAAGATAAGCCGGGATCCGCGCCATCATCACGTCATTCCCCTGATTCACGAACCGATTGAGCGGCGATATTTTCCCGACTCGGCGATGGCGTTCCGGGATTTGGACGCGGCGGAGCTTCGAAACCTGCCTGGTTACAGCGAGTTTTTGAACACGCCTTTAAACGGGGAATTGTCTGCGCAGGACATCCCCACGTCCAAACGGTTGCTGCTGTTTTTCAAGCAGGACGTCCACTGAAATGGAATCTGCCAAAAACGAAAACGGGTCAAAAACGGTCGGTTCTTGAAAAACGGTCGGTTCTTGATATTGACACATTGGGTGCGTCCACCGCCCCGTTTCGGAGGGGCAAGCTCCGCGAGACCCAAACTCAGGAAAAGGAAAAGTTCACCGCCAAGGCGCCAAGCGCGCCAAGGAGTTGGTCCGCAGATTGCGCCGATTAACGCAGATAAAAACATCTGTGAAAATCTGTGGCTGAAACCTGGCGTTCTCCGCGTCCTGGAGGTTAAACATCTCGTGACGGCGGCAGAGATCTGAATCAGTCCCGGGAAATGACATGGAGCGTGCCGTTCGATTTCACCTCCACATCCAAACCGGCATAGATGCTCTCGGCGGAAACCTGTCCGCCCGGATAGGTTTTTAATCTCTCCATTTGTGCCTGCAGTTCCGAAAGATTGTAAAATTTTCGTTCCACAACGAGCCGCTCGGCCAAGTTCCGGCGCAGCCGATTTTCCAGGAGAGCATAGTCGTTATTTGCCTGATTGAGACTGGCCCCGGTCGAAGCGATTTGCACCGTGAGCCCGGCCACCTGGTTGGTCAAATCCATGACCCGCCGGCCCAAAGTTTGATTTGCCGATTCCACCTCCGCGACCTGCCGGTTCAGGTTGGTGATTTGTTCCGTGGCGAGAACAATGGCGGATTCGGCTTCAATCAGACGGTTTGAAAACGCCAATGACGCCGACCGGCTTTCGTTGAGGCTGTTGGAAAATATGAGAATCGTTCCGTTACCAGTGGCGATTTGCGTCTGCGCCGAGGTCAACTGGTTCGAAAAATCGGCAATCGCACCGGCATCATTTGCATGCTGTGCATCGTCACCCCGTTTCATCACGATAAGAGATATGACCAAGACGGCGCATACCAATGCGAGGACGGTGGATAAATATTGTTTCATACGGCGAGCAGCGCAATCAAATGAAATTCGCGTCCACTCATCGGCGAAACCTTCTCAAAGGTGTACCCGATTGGACAAGAATGGATTTGTTACAATTCCGTTACACCCGGATACAACGCCAGTGGCGCGGATTCACACGAATTGAATTGATGATAATTCGAGAGATTCGCGTCAACGTCGTGATATTTTCCCCACCGGCGCATCTTGAAAAATTCATTTCATTTTGGCACGGGCAATTGATGATAGCATCCCGACAAGGGCGCATCTCAGTTTTATGCACTTGGAACCCGCATCTCATTAACACCCTGCTTCAGCGGGGTGTTCCGCCAAGGAAAGGCCCGCCAACCGCTTGAGCGGTTCCGACCCCGCCTGCTGTGCAATCTTGCGAAGTTTCCCCATCCGGGTTTAAATCCATTCCCACCGGCGCCGCTTCTGTTCGCAGGACGCAAGGCGGTTTGAGTGCCGGCATGATTTGCCAGGAAGAAATTTAATGAACATGGCCAATTCAGTTTCATTCGCTTCGTTGGTTCAAACCAATGCGACAGTGATGGGCCGCCTTTACGGCCATTTCTTCAGCCACGCGTCGTCCACCGGAACGCGGCTGTTGCTCATCGTGGTCCTGGCCGTCCTGGTGCATCTGGCGGTCAAGGCCATCCGGATCATCAGCGAATGGCTCATCCATAAAAGCCACGCGCAGAAAAGTGCGCTCGGCTTCGTCACGCAGCAGCCAAAGTTCATCACGCTCATCCAGCTCATCGCCAATGGCGTGACGTTCATCATGTATTTTTTGGCGATAGGACTGGTGCTGGAGGAATTTGGAGTGAACCTGACGGGTTATCTGGCGAGTGCGTCCATCATCGCACTGGCCATCAGCTTCGGTTCCCAAGGGCTGGTGCAGGACGTGGTCATCAGCCTGACGCTGATTTTTTCGGACACGATGGACGTGGGCGACATGGTGGAGATTGCCGGCGCCGTCGTCGTCGTCGGGCGTGTGGAGGAAATCGGTCTGCGTTTCACAACGCTTCGCAATTTTTACAACCAGTTGGTGTTCATTCCCAACCGCACCATCGCCAACGTCAGCCGGTTTCCGCAAGGCGGGGTGTTCGCGTATGCCGACATCCAGATTCCGGCGGGCACCGACCGGGACAAGGTCGTCCAAACCGTTGAACACATTGCCCAGGGCATGTGGATGCAATTCGGCGCGATTATTTTGAGCCAGCCGGTGATTGGCAAAATGGAAAAAGCGCCGGGCGGCGGCTGGGATTTTATCCGCATCCATTTTAAAATCTGGCCGGGACAGGGAAATTTGATTGAAACGACTTTTCGCCAGCAGATCGTCAGCGCCATGAAAACCTTCAGTCCGAATTACGCCGAGTGGCAGGTGCCGGTGACCTATCGCGCCATGGCGGCCGCCAAAAATGTGATGCCGCATTTGGAATCAAGCCCCGGCGAACCGCCATGAACATAAACGGGTCTAAACGGGTCAGTCTCACACCGGAACGCCCTCGTGTCCGCCGCGAGGACGCGCCGGACCCTGCGCGAGGCGCGTGTATTCCCCATTTTCACCCATGAACTGGAAAAACTCCATCCCGACAACCCCGTAAACAACACAGTTGCACGGGGCGGGGCGCCACGTCCGCGATAAGAATAGGCAGGAACTTCAAGTCCTGCGCGAGGCTGGATTATTGATTCATCCCGGTCGTGGCGTCTGCGGTGATTTTGCAGCTTGGTGGCGAAAGTTGTGCTCACTACATGCCACAGCCGTCACGGCGGGTCGGTTACAGGCGACTGCGGGTTTGGAGGAAACATGCCTAACGTGCGCGCATTCCACCAGAAGACGGAATAGGGCATGCCATCTGGCGGCACGACGCCAGAGCCTTTAAAGGCAAAGCTGCCGTTGCATACACCGGCATCGCTGGTTTGGCACATCCCAAAGGGAATAAACATTGGATTGAGCGTCCGGCCGGATATAATCATTCAGGCGGACACGGAGAATTCTGAAAATTGTTATGATTGACGTTGAAGAATATGTCAAAAAGCAAATCGCCGTTTTTCAGGCAAACGAACTCCTGGAAAAACATGAGCGGCGACCCGGGCGGGGCAAGGAGTGCAACCTGTCCTATGGACCCTATTTGCTCATTTCTCGCGAGCGGGGCGCCGGCGGAAACGCCGTTGCCCAATTGGTCGGAAAACGATTGGGCTGGCAGGTGTTTGACGGCGAAATCGTGGATGAAATCGCAAAAAAGGCGCACGTTCGCCGCCAATTAATCGAGAGTTTGGATGAGCGTGATCGGACAACGATCCGGGACATTGTTGGCCAATTGCTGAACCCCCAGGAGATGGGCACAACTGACTACCTGGTTCACTTGAAGCAAATTGTGCTTACGCTTGGCCACCAGGGGGACGTGGTCATCGTTGGTCACGGGGCACGGTACATATTGCCCGTTCAGTTCGGTTTGAATGTGCGAATGATTGCGCCGGTTGAGGTCCGCGTCCGGCGGCTCGCCGACAAAGCGCACTTGAGTTTGGGTGCTGCCCGGGTTGAGATCGAAAGAATCGATCACGAGCGAGTAAAGTCGGTCCATCGTTATTTCGGTCAAAATGTGGCTGACCCTTTGAGCCATGACTTGATCATCAACACAGCCGCGCTCACCGTCGAGGCGGCGGCAGCGGTGGTCATCACGGCACTTCAGCAAAAGCTGGGTGTGCAGATCAAAGAGAGCGGCCAGAAATAGTGTCGAGATTGAAAAGGCGCGACAGTCTCCGGGTATTGACCCAAGCGGGTGCCGGCTCAAAAGTCAGCAATCGCGGATTGGAGGCTGTTAAATAACCGGCTGTCTCGACAAACCGCGGCCGGGGAGTAGCTTTCACTGAATGAAAGGTGAGGTCGTTTATCTTTACGCGTTTGACGTGGCCAACGAAATCATCACGTCGCGCGTGCAGGAAATCCTGTCGGAAAAACCGTTCCCGTTCGAAATCCGGATGGACCGGACGTTGCCGAAGGACATGCCGCTTTACAAGCCGCTGGCCATCGAGCCGCATCCCCTGCCCGGCCGGTTGCACGGCGCCCCCGTCCGCCTGCTGATCCGCGTTTACGACGTGGGCGTGGTCACGGTGATGATGCGGGTGGCGTTCGAAGCGGGAGCGCTCGACGGGTTGATGCCATTTCACAATCCGAAGCTGGAAACCGGTGAGACGCTGGATGCAGTGGCGCTGAAGCTTTGTTCGGAGGTCTGCGACAGTTTGAAAGGTTTAATGGTGGCGCGCACGGAGTTTCCGCCGCCGCCGGAGGCCTACACGGTGTTTTGCCTGACCGACCTGGCGGGTGTGAACGATGTGAACCGCTGGCTCGAGGGGCAACGGCGCGCGGTGGCGGGTCTGCTCACGGAAACGGTGGCGGAGCAATTAAGCGAGGCGCAGGTGGCCGAAGTGCTGCGCATTCAGCGTTCGTTTGAAAACACGGACCTGGCGGTGATTGACTGGGACGCGGCGTTGGTGGTGGATTTGACGGGTTACGTGGACGACGTGTTGTATGCCTTGGAACTGGCGAACCTGCAACTGGAGGAATTCCGCGTGATGGATCGCCGGCTCGACACCTATCTCGACCGGGCTTATGAGGACGTGGAGCGGCAGCGGGTGCCATTGTTCGGCCGGGCGAACAAGGTTTTGCGCCATTTGCGCCGCTTCCGCGTGGACGTGGCGAAACTCACCGACGAGGTCACGCATATCACGAAATTTTTTGGCGACTGGCATCTCGCCCGCGTTTATCTCGGCGCGCGCGACCGTTTTTATCTCGACCAATGGCGTGCCAGCGTGGAGCAACGCCTGGGCCAGCTCGACAAGCTTTACAGCGTCGTTCATTCGGAGGTGAACGAGCAGCGGATGTTGTGGCTGGAAATCATCATCGTCATTTTCTTTGCGATTGATTTGCTGATTCTCCTGTGGGTGAGGCGATGATGATTCTAGTTGGCTTGAATGTTCACGTCGCGCGACAAACGCAGATCACGGGAAGAGGCGCCGATAAACACATCGAATGTTCCCGCCGCGAGGGTCCATTGATTTTTGGAGGGATCAAAAAATTCAAAGGCGCGTTCGCCGAGCGGGAGGGTAACCGTCCTGGTTTCGCCGGGAGCGAGTTGAATCCTGGCGAAGCCCTTGAGCTCGCGCACCGGGCGCGGCACGGGCGGATGACGCGGCCCAACGTAAAGCTGGGCGGTTTCCGCGCCCGCGACCGGGCCGGTGTTTTTCACGTCGAACGCCACTTCGCACGCCGCCGGACCGGTTTTCTTGATCCGCAGATTGTCATACTTGAACGTGGTGTAGGAAAGACCGTGGCCAAATGGAAACAGCGGTTTGATTCCGTTCCGGTCGTAGTAACGGTAGCCGACAAAAACGCCTTCGGAATAATTCACCTTCAGACCGGGATCCTTGTAGCCGGCAAATTCCGGCGCCTCGCTGCGCTCCTGGATGTAGGAAAATGGCAGCTTGCCGGACGGATTGATTTCGCCGGTGAGAATCTGCGCCAGCGCCGTCCCGCCTTCCTGTCCGGGATAGAGCGCGGCCACAACCGCTTTTGCCTCCGGCAGCCAAAGTTTCATCAGCACCGGCACACCGCCCCAGACCACGACGACGGTGTTGGAATTCGCCCGGAGAACGGCCCGGACCAGTTCATCCTGCGCCCCGGCCATTTTGAAGTCCGCCACATCGTTGCCTTCGCCTTCGGTGTCCGAAGTGTTCCCCACGCAGAGAACCACCGCATCCGCACCATGCGCCGTCGCCACGGCTTCGGCAATGGTGGGTTCGGGCGTGTTATCCTTGGGATCGCGCCAGCCGAAGCGCATTCCGGCATCGCCGCCTTCCTGGTAATAATCAATGCGCACGTCGTATTCCCTGCCGGCTTCGAGATTTAATGCGCAGGATTTCTGCGCCATGCCATGTGCCCCCCAGTTGTCCACGACCATTTTGCCGTCCAGATAAAGCCGCGAACCATCATCACTGGTGATGGCAAGAAAGTATTTCTGCGTCCGCGGCGGCGCGAGTTTGCCCGTCCAGCGGATGGAATAATCGGTCGGCTGGAGCCGTAGATCGGGGCTGGTGTTGTTCGTATATTCAAAATCAATTTTGGGGTCAACACGGGTAAAGAGCGGCTCACCCTTGAAGTCGGGATTGCCAAAATACTCGCCGAGCAAACCGTGGTTCGTGCCGTCGGGCGCAAGGAGAAATTCCGAACTCACCGTTATGGCTTTCACGGGATCAATGTTCACGCCCGCGGCAAACTGGATTTTCACGCGGTCACCGAGGAGCCTTTTCATCCCCGCCACCGGACTGACTTTTTCCCACGGCCTGATGGCCGAACTGCCGCCACCGCCGGTGCGGGCAATGTCGGCCGCCGGCCCAATGAACGCGATGGTTTTCAATTTGTCTTTGGACAGCGGGAGCAGGCCGTCGTTTTTCAGGAGCACCATGCTTTTTTGGGCCATTTCCAGCGCGAGCTCACGATGGGCGGCGCTGCGAACCACGCTCTCGTCGGGCTTCGGCGAAGGATTCTCAAACAAGCCGCTCTCGAACCGCACGCGGAGCAGGCGGCGGATTTTGTCGTCCAGGGTCTGCTCCGACACCTGGCCGGACTGGATGGCTTCAAGAAGTTTTTCTCCGAACCAGACGGGGTGCGGCATTTCGAGATCGAGGCCGTTGTTCGCCGCCGCGATGGTGCTGTGAACCGACACCCAGTCGGACATGACAATGCCATTGAAGCCCCAGTCGCCTTTCAAGATGTCGGTGAGCAAATGTTTGTTTTCGCTGCAATGCCAGCCGTTGACGCTGTTATAGGCGGACATGACGGCGCGGACCTTGCCTTCGGTCACGGCCGCTTCAAAAGCAGGCAGATGGATTTCGCGCAACGCCCGCTCGTCCACTACTGAATCGACGCGGGTACGCTCCCATTCCTGGTCGTTGCAGGCAAAATGCTTGACGGTGGCGATGATGTTCTGACTCTGGACCCCTTGGATGCAACTCACCGCCAGGCGCGCGGAGAGAAACGGGTCTTCCCCGAAACTCTCGAAATTTCGTCCGTTGAGCGGATAGCGATGAATGCCCACGCACGGGCCGAGAATGCAGTTTTTGCCCTTGGCCCTGGTTTCTTCAGCGAGCGCAATGCCGTAATGGTAAATCAAATTGGTGTCCCACGAAGCCGCCATGTTGACGGAAGCGGGCCACGCCGTGGCCGTGCCGGTGCGAACCCCCACCGGCCCGTCTGACATGCGGAGGGGCGGGATGTCGAGGCGTTCAACCCCATTGGCGTTAAAACCAGTTTTGTCGCCGCTGAGCATCGTGAGCTTCTCCGCCAGCGTCATCCGCGGCAGGAGATCGTCAATGCGGGTTTCGACCGGCAACGAGGGATTCTTATATTTTGCGCCGGAAAGATCCTCAGCCACGGCAACCCGCAGCGCAAGGGCGGCGCTGAACAGGATCCAGCCGGTGACGATGCGCCGAAGCTGGAAGTGGCGGGAATGAATTTTGATCATCTTGTTTTAGGGTTGATGATTTGAAAAGTGTTCCTGGCGGCTCACATGATTTTTCTCGTTTTCACCGGCCAGATAGCGGAGTGAGCATCTCGGGTTTTTTGTGCCGCCAGAGATTGCCCTGCCGGAACGAGGATGTAAATCCCGACTTGTCGGGAAACGAGACGGCCAACCGCCGCACGCACAACGCCGCCCTTGGTTTGCTTCTGTGGGTCTTGCTTTGTCCGGCGCCGGCCGCGACCGGTCAGCGGCGGGTTGCTCCACCGGCCGGGTTCGTCGTCCGCTTCAAAGAATATGCTCCAGCATCTCCCCGACCGTCTTTACGCAACCTTTGCAGGTCTTGTTCTGGAGGTCGTTCTCCTTGAAGTATCGCTGCCCGTCCGGTGTGTTCAGGTCGCAGCCATTCAGCAATGTGCGGCAATTGCTCGTGCCGTGCTTGGATTCAAATTGCCACAGGAGTTCCCGCACTTTCCGGTACGTTTCCTCGGTGGACGTTCGGTCCTGCCCCTCGCCGCGGCCATGCTTGAGTCCAATCGCGATGATTCCGCTGGTAATGGCTCCGCACGTGCCTTGCTTTCTCGCCATGCCGGCCCCGAACCCGCTGGCCAATCGGAGGGCTGTATCCTTGTCAAAATGGAGATCATCGCAGAACGAGTACAGAACCGCTTGCGCACAGTTGTACCCGGCGAGAAACTTCTCCACGGCAATATCACTTCTGGTTTTCATAGGTTTCCACTCGCCGAACGGGCCAAAAATGAGCCAGACCCGCCGGATGTCAAGCCCGCATCTCCGCCTTCATTTCATTTCGGCGCGGCCAGAGCGCCGTGTCTGGCGGCTGCGGTGATTGTCTTACCACACCAACGGGATGAGCCGGTAACGGGTGCGCCGGCAGTATTCGGTGTAACCGGGCAATTCACGGCGCAGGAATTTTTCCTCGTTGAGCGATCGGAGCACGAGGATCGTGATGAAGAGCGCACCCGCGGGCAAAACGATGAATGAGCCGAGCGCCAGCGGAATGCAAAACCAGACGGCCAGGCTGACCGAATACAGGGGATGGCGCACCAGGCGGTAAGGGCCAGTGTCGGCCACGGTCTGGCCGGCCTCGACTTGAATGACGCTCGCGGCGAAGCGGTTGGCCTTCAGAACCGGAATAAACAGGAAATAAACGACCGAATAAAGGGCCAACGCCAGCAGCGTCAGCCACAACGGCACCGGCGTTAAGCCGGCACGCGTCCAGCCGAACCGGTAATCGAGGCCACACAATACAAAGCAGACCACGGAAGCCAGTCGCGCGAGCAGCATGATAAATTTTTGCGCGCCGATTTTTTCCCGGGTCAGCAGCCGGCGTTCGAGCATTTGGCGGTCGTGCCGGTAAAGATAAATGCAAAAGAAAAGCGAGAGGACAAGGTTCACGGCCTGGAACGCCCAGGCCTGCCAGAATTTCAGCGTGCCGGCGGAACCGAACAGCACCGCCATCAGAAAAAACTGGCCGACCAGGCCGCGGCGAACCAATCGGAATATGAGACTCTTGCCGGCCGGCATGGGCGTTGGTTTTGTCAATCGGCTCGGGAGAATGCCATATTTGACCGTCCGTTGCCAGCAGCTCCAGGTCTTTTCATCTCCGCTTCGTTTGGACGCGATTAGGGCTTGGTTGCCGGCGTCTGCTGCAAGGCGTGTTTCGAGATGATGATGTCCCCGCCGTCAGGCACGACGTCGAACATGACGTACTTTTTCGAGGCGACATCAACGATCTGCGCGTTTACCGGCTTGTGGTTCTGTGAAACAACGGCGGCCGGCCAATCCGGGGGCAGCGGCAGGCGCAGCGTGATGGGATAGTTGAAAATCGAATCGGCGAGATCATCGGTCACCTGAAGGGTGATGCCATCGCCCCGGCTGGAGGTTTCCTTGACTGAGGCGGCATTGCGCTCAAGGATGTAACGGGCGACATTGCCGAACGTTTCCACCCAGAATTTATCCTGGTTGGTGCTCATATAATCAACGCTTCCTTGCAGCGACGCAGTCGAAACCGGGGAATAGCCTCCGTCGTTGTCGATGCCATGCATCAGAAATACGCACCATCCTTTCACGGTGACGGCATCATTCGCCTTGTTGTTAAAATCCTGCGTTGTCCGCACCGAGCCCTGCGAACCGCAAACAAACGAGCTGATGTTCATGAAATTCGCGGGAGTGGCTGGCACAATCCGGCCCGAGCAGGTCCGCGCGGCGATGTAGTATTGCGAAGTGAGCGCTTCGTTGGCTTCCACGCAATAAGGATAGGCCAGGGTAACGCATTTCTGGCCGGATATATTTGCGTTGATGGCAGCTTGAGAATCCTTCAGTTCGGTTGTCTGCTGCGAATCCGGCAATTGCCCCAGGTTGGGATGTGTCAAGGTATGGCTGGCGATTTCGTGCCCCCCGGCGGCGGCGGCTTGGAGTTTTGACCACCCGGGAAACATGCCGCTCGTGGCGCCGACAACGGAAAAAAGCGTCAATTTGAAACCCCTGGCATTGAACATCGGTATGGCCACGGCAAATTGATTTGAGCAACCGTCATCAAACGTATAGGAAATCGCCGCCGGCCGGAATCCCCGCCAGGTTCCAATTTCGTACGGAGCGGCAACCGAACCGGCAAAGCTGACTGAAGCGGTTAATACCATAATGGAAAAAAAGACAACGGCTGTTTTCATAAATGCATCTTCCCTCTCGGCAAAAGGCGCCACCGGAAAAACCAACCATGTTACCTGTATGCTTTTCCCGGGCGGCTGGCAGGTTAGCAGTTTGCTGAAAAACCCAGCGATTTTTGCCTGAACTGTATTTCGATCATGGTTAATTCTATTTCAGGTCGCTGCGGAGCGCGAATCTTTGTTCGGCGGCGGTCCCGGTTGACTGCTTTGAGCGGCTCTTTCGTCCGATCTGAACAGTCCACTGACCAACCGCGTCCTTCATCCGGCCTGCAAACTCATTCCCAGATTGGCTATCCGCAGCAAATTGTATGTCCCGGCCACGAAATAAGCCCAAGCCTGCGTCCGCTCCACTCCGCGATAGCGGCTGCGCCTCAATCCACCTACCATTTTCATCCAGCCAAAGATTTCTTCGACCCGCTTGCGCAAACGTTGGCTGGTACGGTAACCGGTGCAACTGGTCGTGCGTCCATCCAGTCCCGAAACTTCAATTCCTTCCTTGCACGCCGTATGCGGCGAGATTTCCCGCTGGCGGCACCCGGCCACAAATTTCTTTTGGTGATACGCTTTGTCCGCCCCGAGGGTCGTGATCCTGGCTTCGTGCAATTCCCGATGTTCATCCACCTGCGCCAGGGCTACGGTCGGCTCGTCCTGGGCAATGGGATTATGCACCGTGATGGCTGCGCACAGTCCATGCCGGTTTTCCATCAACACCTGCGTCCCAAAACACAGTTTGCTGGCCTGTCCGTTGGCTTTCCGATACAGCACGCTTTCCGGATCGGTCGTGCTTTGATGCGTCGCATTACGCCGCTGCTCCCCGTGGAAGTTGATCGTCGGATTGCCAGGGTCGTCATCTTTGGCCGAGGCCACTTTGGCCCCGTCTTGGCCATCCTTGCGCACAAAGCTCTTCAGACTGGCCCACGCTTCGATGAGCGTGCCGTCGGCCGTAAAGTGCTGGTCACTGGTCCAGCCTTCGGTCCGCGACAAATCATAGACCTCCACGAAAAACAGCTTCGCAGCCTCCACCGAAAGCAACCGGTCATAATTATGGGTGAACACCGTCGGATCGAAACTCCCTTCGTCCAGTTCCCGGTCCAGAAACCAAAGCCACAGAAGATTGTAGGCCAGTTGCTCGCAATACAGCCGCTCACTGCGCACCGAATAGAGCGCCATCAGAATCCGGCTCTTGAACAGTTGCTCCGGCGGAATCGAAGGCCGTCCCTCACCGGCATACAACTCATCAAACAACGGCGAAAGTTTCGCCAACACCTGGTCCACTCGTGTCTTGATCCCGCGCAACGGATGGTCCGCAGGCACCCGCTGGTTCAGGTTGATCGTCGTCAGAAATTCCGGTTGTGCTTGAGGTTTTCCACGCATGATTCTCTGACCTATCCCCTTCGCCGCCATTCAAACTTTCTGCGAGTTTTTCAGCAAACTGTTAGGTCTTGCAGGTATTCAGAACAAGGGAAAAACCTGCCGCTCGTTCCAAAAGCGGGCGCATCTCAGTATTTATGCACAGGGAACCCGCATCTCATTAACACCCTGCTTTAGCGGGGTGTTCCGCAAAGAGAAGGCCCGCCAACCGCTTGAGCGGTTTGCCGTGTGCCGATAAACCGCTCAAGCGGTTCCGACCCTGCGACACCGGAAAACACCCAGCTAAAGCAGGGTGTTAATGAAAGGGCTGTAAACACAAGGGTTTTCAACGGCGGACACCCCCTCAAAAACTGAGATGCGCCCGCCTGACGTGAATTGGCCGGATTCGCGCCGCGAAACAAAATCCGGTTTCTGTGGTTTAACCAGTATGGGCAAAATCGAGCGGATAAAACCTTGAATTGAACCGGATTGCTGCCAGCTTGGATCAAATCCGGGCGGCAGCGGAAAAACAATGATGAAGAAACCGGGAATCCTCATACGCGGCAAGCAGTCGCTTCACAAATGCCTGCCTTTTGCCCTGGCAGCGATGGCCCTCGTGGTGGCGGGCTGTCCGCGCAACCAGTACATTGTCGAACTCAACCCGCGAGGCGACCGCATCGAGCGAACGCTGGTCTTTTACCGTGAGGACGGCGTGAACACAAACACTGGCGCCCCCAATTACCAGCCCCTTGGCGCGGGTGAATTTGCGGCGATCACCGCTCTGTATCCGGCGCAGGGCCTGACCAACGACGGCGGGCGTCACGTTGTCCGGGGTGAATTCACCAGTGAGCTGCCGGATGATGTCGGCGGCGCGGGCGCTTACACCAACCTGACCACCAGCCTGGGAGCGGCGGGCTTTTACGTGGAGCGGTTCCGCGGCGATGACGATCTGGCCGGCATGACAGAACAACGCTTCAAGGCCGCCGACCGGGTGGCGGACCTGATCGTCGGCTGGAGCCGGATGGAGTTGGGCCGGGAACGTGGCTATGACAAGTTGCGCCGGTTCCTGAATGCGGATTTTCGGCGCGATCTCAAGAACCTCAGCGCATATTGGTGGGAGGGGCAGCTTGCCGGCGGCTACACAACCAATGCGAGCGAGGAGTTTGCCGTACGGTTTGGCCAATACCTCGTCGAACGCGGCTATTTCACGATCGGCGAAATCCCGGACCTGTTCCGAGCCGCATCAGGAGATAACCCGCAGGCACTGTTGCGCCGGATTCAACGGCTGGTGGCGCGCAAAATGGGAGTGCCGGAAACCGAACCCGTGCCGGCTTCGCTCGCCTTCCTTGCCGACGAGACAACGATGGACAAATCGTTTGATAAGTATCTCGCCGGCACGGCTCTTTACCACGCCAGGCTCAAACAATGGAAGGAGGACAAGAAACTGAAGCCCGACCTCAAACGACCAGAGCCATCGGAGGTGATGGACGATGCGGTTGGGAATCTGGTCACATCCGATCTGTTCGGACAACCCGATCATCTGGCCGTCCGGTTGTCGCTGCCATCGTCTCCCGTTCACAGCAACGGCCGGTGGGATGAAGCGCTCAAGCAGGTGATTTGGGACACCGACATCGAAGAAAGAACGAATGCGTCCCATTTCCCATTTGTTTGTTATGCCAATTGGGTGCAAGCCGACCAGGAATATCAAACAAAGCATTTTGGCAGGGTGGTTTTGACCGGGGATGAACTAATGCAGTATTGCCTGTGGCGCAGCAGTCAGGATCAGCAGGCGGGTGGCGAATGGGACGCCTTCGTTGCGAGCCTGCAGCCCGGCAATGGGTTGGTGGAGAGGGTTGATGCCTTCCGGTTCACGGGCGAACCCGTTCAGACGGGGACAAACAGCCAACAAAAGATTCCCAGCCCCTCTGTCCTTCCGCGCGAACTCCTCAAAGCCGCGCTGCGATAAGATTCGCCAGCAACTTCAGGTGCCTCCAGCTTCGCCATGTTTCGATGCGACAACCTGTGACCTCGGCTTCCTGTTGCGCATCGGGCGCGGTTGCTGGCGTCTGCCGTCATTTGGTTGTTCGTGCCTGCTTCTGCCGGCTTGCAGGGAGGTTCCGGCATGACTATAACTTTTCCAGGACAAAAACATGAAACAATCCACGCGCCATAAACGGCACTCAGCGACCACCCTGACCACAGCTTCGGCGGCTTGCCAGCAAAAGGCCGCCACTCCCCCGGGCTTTGAACTGAAACGCGGTGTCAATCTCAGCCACTGGTTGTCGCAGAACTTTGGCTGGTCGCCCAAGGACTCCTTCATCACTGAGAAGGACATCGAGTTCATTGCCGGCGTCGGCTACGACCATGTGCGCATCCCCATTGATGAACCCGAGATGTGGTTGCCGGACGGCAAACCCTCCGGTGAATCGTTTGCTTATCTGACCCGCTGCCTCGATTGGTGCGCGAAACACAACCTGCGGGCCGTGGTGGACCTGCATATCTTGAAAGCCCACCATTTCAACGTGGCGAACGAGGGCGGCAAAATCACGTTGTGGACTGACCCCGCCGCCCAGGACAATTTCATCAAGTTGTGGGTCGAGATTTCCGGTCGCTTGAAAAAGTACCCGGTGGACAGGGTCGCCTACGAGCTGATGAACGAACCCGTGGCCGGGGACCCGGAAGATTGGAACAGGCTGATCGCGAAAGCCGTGAGCGCGGTCCGCCGCTCGAGCCCGGACGGGTTCTGATCGTCGGGCCGAACCGCTGGCAGACGCCCGAGAATTTTCCGTTCCTGAAAATTCCCCCGAACGACCCCAACATCATTTTGAGCCTGCACACGTACTCCCCGCTGTTTTTCACGCATCATCGGGCTTACTGGATGGCGTTCAAAGATTACAAAGGCCCGGTGCATTATCCCGGCCGGGTCGTGGCCGAGGCGGATTTCCCGACCTGGCTTGACTCGAACAACAACCCGGAACTCCAGCTCCAGTTGGCGGAAGCCAAACAGGTGTTCAACAAGCAAAAACTCGCGGAACTTTTGTTTCCTGCCTTGCAAAAGGCCAAAGAACTCAGGCTGCCGCTTTATTGCGGCGAGTTCGGCTGCCTGCCTCACGTCGAGCGGGCCGATCGGCTGAAGTATTACGAGGACATCGTTTCCGTGTTTGAAGAAAATAACATCGCGTGGTGCAACTGGGAGTACAAGGGCGACTTCGGAATTCTGTTCTTCGATTTCGACAAGAACATTTCGCTGGCCCCCGACACGGGACTGATCAACGCGCTGATGCGCCGGCAATAAAGATCGTTAGCAGTTTGCTGAAAAACCCAGCGATTTTTGCCTGAACTGTATTTCGATCATGGTTAATTCTATTTCAGGTCGCTGCGGAGCGCGAATCTTTGTTCGGCGGCGGTCCCGGTTGACTGCTTTGAGCGGCTCTTTCGTCCGATCTGAACAGTCCACTGACCAACCGCGTCCTTCATCCGGCCTGCAAACTCATTCCCAGATTGGCTATCCGCAGCAAATTGTATGTCCCGGCCACGAAATAAGCCCAAGCCTGCGTCCGCTCCACTCCGCGATAGCGGCTGCGCCTCAATCCACCTACCATTTTCATCCAGCCAAAGATTTCTTCGACCCGCTTGCGCAAACGTTGGCTGGTACGGTAACCGGTGCAACTGGTCGTGCGTCCATCCAGTCCCGAAACTTCAATTCCTTCCTTGCACGCCGTATGCGGCGAGATTTCCCGCTGGCGGCACCCGGCCACAAATTTCTTTTGGTGATACGCTTTGTCCGCCCCGAGGGTCGTGATCCTGGCTTCGTGCAATTCCCGATGTTCATCCACCTGCGCCAGGGCTACGGTCGGCTCGTCCTGGGCAATGGGATTATGCACCGTGATGGCTGCGCACAGTCCATGCCGGTTTTCCATCAACACCTGCGTCCCAAAACACAGTTTGCTGGCCTGTCCGTTGGCTTTCCGATACAGCACGCTTTCCGGATCGGTCGTGCTTTGATGCGTCGCATTACGCCGCTGCTCCCCGTGGAAGTTGATCGTCGGATTGCCAGGGTCGTCATCTTTGGCCGAGGCCACTTTGGCCCCGTCTTGGCCATCCTTGCGCACAAAGCTCTTCAGACTGGCCCACGCTTCGATGAGCGTGCCGTCGGCCGTAAAGTGCTGGTCACTGGTCCAGCCTTCGGTCCGCGACAAATCATAGACCTCCACGAAAAACAGCTTCGCAGCCTCCACCGAAAGCAACCGGTCATAATTATGGGTGAACACCGTCGGATCGAAACTCCCTTCGTCCAGTTCCCGGTCCAGAAACCAAAGCCACAGAAGATTGTAGGCCAGTTGCTCGCAATACAGCCGCTCACTGCGCACCGAATAGAGCGCCATCAGAATCCGGCTCTTGAACAGTTGCTCCGGCGGAATCGAAGGCCGTCCCTCACCGGCATACAACTCATCAAACAACGGCGAAAGTTTCGCCAACACCTGGTCCACTCGTGTCTTGATCCCGCGCAACGGATGGTCCGCAGGCACCCGCTGGTTCAGGTTGATCGTCGTCAGAAATTCCGGTTGTGCTTGAGGTTTTCCACGCATGATTCTCTGACCTATCCCCTTCGCCGCCATTCAAACTTTCTGCGAGTTTTTCAGCAAACTGTTAGGTCTTTTGCGCGTCCGCGGAGTTGCATTAAACCCCCGCCTTGAATCGGATTTAACCGATGTGGCCGCGAGGAAGCCCTTCGAGCAAATCACCGCTTTCCTTGATGACACGATGCTGGAACATCGTTGAGTCGAGAAGTTCCCGGACAAATATTTCAGATTCTTCCGGAATAATGCCGGCGTGCCGGTGGAGATTAATCCGGACATGGATGAGCCAGCCGCAATCTTTGTGGTCCGGGAAAAAGTATTGTCCCTTCAAGTCCTCGTTCGGGTAAACATCAAACCAGATTCCCATTGCCGGGTTCAGGTTCCAATAAAAGTGCTTGATCGCGAACGGCTGATACCCGTCGAACATCTTCCGGTCCTTGGTTTGGGTGATCGTTTGCCGGTGCTTGGCCAGATGATGATTGACGCGCTTGAGGAGCACGTGCTCATCCTTTTTCTGGCATTTCCATCCGTAAATGGCGACTGGCAGCATAAGGTTCGGGGGTTATGGCCGGCGGCTCCAACGTGAGATGGATGTGCATGGGACGGCGGTCCCGGAACGCAGACAGCGATTGTCCAGGTGCATAACAGCGGGGCCGGTTGTAACCAGAACCCGCCAGCCGCCAAATAGCGACAATTTCGATAGCCTTTTCATGTTTATTATCTTATCCACTTGCCAGATTCACATCCCGGAATCAGCCAAGGCTTTCGCCAAATTGAACCAATTGTTACCCCAAATGGGTCTAAACGAAAGGAATCAGGGACAAATTGCCGGTTTGCGGGGGTGAATTGCTGCCAGCGAGGGGCGAATTCCCGTGTTTTTCCCAAATGTTACCGTTTTGTTTCCGGTCGCCTTTGACGAAATTACGAATGAATGGCCTGAGGGATTCGTAGTAATCAATAAAAGACGCAAGCCCATGCCTGACAGGCGCTGACACCTTTTAATCAGCGCATTCTTTTCATCTGATGGCCCGGCGAATGCGGTTGCTGGAAACATATTTTCAACGCCAACTCCGTTAATCGCGAGCAGGAGACGCCAGTGCGCAGAGATGCAAACTTCTCCGGTCAGCCAGAGACTCGTATAACTCATCGATCTGAAGAATTCAGGGAAGATGAGGCGTCGTGACCACAATTCGCGAAGCGAAGATCCTGATTCGGCAACAAACCTGTGGCGGGCTTGGGAAGCCAAACTTCACCCTCCGAAAGATTTACGATTGAGGATGTTTATGCCTTTGAGCGCGACCGCAAGCTCGGTCAGGAGCTGGCTGGCTGAACTTCCTTGTTGTCCCGGCTTTGAATCAACAAGGCGGCGATGACCCGTTTGACCTGCGTGGAGGACAGGATGCTTTTGAGGGTGGACGTGAAGTTCTCCTCATTCAAGCACTGTCTTTGCACGTGAACGGTGTGGTCAGTCACGGTCAGGGGATAAATGGTGATGGAATATTGCAAGGTGAGAATCGCAAATTTATGATTGTTGATGGCGGGAGCCGTGATGGCAAAATTGTAGATGAGGGAATTATTGGTCGTCGGCTCCTGCTCAATGGAGCCGATCAAGACGCCCTTGGTAAGCTGGCTCAAAATCGAGGCCTGCTCGCGTAAAATCGACGTCGGTGTTCTCTGGTTGGCGGGAGCATCAATCTCCCCCCACATGTTTTCGACACTCATAAGATTATTGGGTCCCCATCATACCCTTGCAGCCAATGACTGCAAACATATTGGCGGCGCGACGAAAACGAAAGCGGGCCCTGCGTTCTGTCCGGCAGGCAACCGCCTGTGCTGGAATCAGGGAAAGCGCCCGCCTTGCTGGTCAGAATATATTCACGAAGAATTTGTGGACATTGGAGGGAATAGGTGTTGAAATGGATTTAATGGCAAACAAAGGCTTTTCATGCTGAAAGATTATTTTGGGAAATTACTGTTCCCACGCTTGCACCCTTCACAATACAACCAGCGATTTAAAATTGTCGCGGCCACCGTATCGCTCGGCCTGTTTATCGCCGGCAGTGTGACCACGGTAATGATTCTGAGAGGATCTGTGGGCCGATAGATATTTCCAGGATCGCCAAAACCGGCGGATAAGCCCATGAACCACACGAAACAAAAGTATTCCATCTACCGGGACAACGATTTAATCGCCGCGGATTTGCTGTCATTACCCTCGATCATGAAATTTGTGAGAAGCGATGCCCTCAAGGAACATTCCCAGGGGCGTCCGGCCCTGTATCTGATTAGCGGTTCGCTCGGCTTCAAGCGTTCGGGAAGTCATTTGAAGGGCCGGGTGGTTTGGGACGGGTAAAATCCCGGTCCGGGCGCGATCCAACCCTGGTTCTCCCGACCAGGACGGTGGACCAAATCGCGCGCCCGGCGCGCGTTGAAGGTCGAAATAAAACTTGCGCGAATCCAAATCTTGAGGGAAATTAATGTTATAAGCAAGACCGATTCGAGTTCAGGCCTCGTTGGAAGTTTGTCGGAAGTTCTCCTTCAGTCTTTAAGCGTGGAAATTTGTTTATGACCATGTTCGTTTTTTGGTGCGCCATTGGATTTGTTGCCGGAGTTCTGTTCGGCTCCTTCTTCGAATGGGCACTGCACCGTTATGTCATGCACCACTCCGTTAAATGTTTTCGGTACCCGTTTGAACGGCACGCGCTGGTGCATCACCGGATTTTCAAGGCGGACCACACCTACCATCTCGTGAATGAGCCGGACAAAAAAACCATTCCCATGGCGTGGTGGAACGGGCCAGCCATCGTGGCTGTATGCCAGTTGCCGTTCCTGGTTATGGCCCTGCTGCTGCACAAGTGGGGGATTTTGTGTGGCGCGGCGGTGGCCTGCACGCTGTATTTTACGGCTTACGAATATCTGCACTGGTGCATGCATCTGCCGAAGAAACGGCACGTGGAACGCTCGGGCATCTTCTTCCGGTTGAACGGGCACCATCTGCTGCACCACCGTTACCTGGGCAAAAACTTCAACGTGGTATTGCCGCTCGCCGATTTGTGCTGCTGCACCCTGCTGCTGCGCTCGAGGATCGCCTTCGCGCAGGCGCGGGGTCCGTCCGTGCCGGACGTGCAGCCGAAGGGAAATAATTCTTTCAATGGGTTGGCGCTGGCGGCGGCGAAGAAGGTTTGAGCGCCAGGAGCGGTTTCCCTTCAATAAAAACCAAAGCCCGCGCGCCTGGCGCGGCCGCTTGTGTCCGCCATAATTTGTAATATGATTCGCAAGGTTCAAACCTTTAATTAAATGAATTGGTTCGATTGGGCCAAAGACCGTTTGGCGAGGTGGAAAGCGCAGGAAGCGGCTTTCTCGAAAATATACACGCCGCATGCGTTGCAGGCGTTAGCGTTGGCGCGCAAGGAGGCTGAACGGTACAATCACAACTTCGTCGGGACCGAACATGTTTTGCTCGGCCTTATCAGATTGGGGCAGGGAGTCGCCGTCAATGTGCTAAAAAAGCTGGGGCTGCATCTCGAAAATGTCCGTGAGGAAATTGAGAAACAGGTCGGCACCGGACCTGACCAGAAACCAACCGCCTACATTCCTTACACTCCACGAGTGAAAAAGGCCCTCGGAATAGCACAAAAAGAGGCCAAGTTGCTCGGCCATACTTATGTTGGCACGGAACACCTGCTGCTCGGATTGATGGGCGACAGTGAAGGCGTGGCTGCACTGGTTTTCAAGTATTTCAAGGTGGACATTGAACAAACGCGGAAAACAATTTTGGAGGAAATTACGCCCATTTGCCTTCCGGGTGACAACGGGCCAAAAGAGCAGGGTGCCGATGAGCAAAAGATTTAGAAACACAGCACGTGTCGTTGGGCATAATTGCCATCGTCCTGTTATTCACGCGCTGCGACTGGTGCTTTGCACACAGTCGCGCTCCGCCCGGCTTCGCGCCTCCCGCTCGCGCGTCAGCGGATTTGCGCTGCATCTCCGTTGTCGCGTGACGAAGACACCTGGGCACTGTCCAAACCAACAAGAGCACCTGCCAACCGGGGCAGGGCCTGAAACGAGGTGGTTATGTCAAGTTATAGCTATGAAGCTGTGGACGCCGGCGGATTGAAGACCCAAGGGACGCTGGATGTCACCGATCAAAGCGAAGCCTTGAGACGGATCAAGGAAATGGGGTTGTTTCCGACCCGAGTCGCGCCACCAACGCCATTCCGGCGCCGGCAACGAAAGACGTTTGCCGTTCCCAAAGTGCTGAATCTGCGGTTTCGAATGCCGGTTGGGAAAATCAAACCCGCCACGCTCGCCGTGTTCACCCGCCAACTGGCAACGCTGATTGACGTGGGAATGCCGCTCATGCGCGGGTTGCGCATTCTGCAGGAGCAGACGGAGAATCGCGCACTGAAGCGCGTCATCACGGACGTGGCTGCGGCCATCGAAGGCGGGGGCACGTTGTCCGAGGCCCTGGCGGCGCATCCAAAGGTTTTCAGCCCGCTTTATGTGAACATGGTCAAGGCGGGCGAAATGGGCGGCGTCCTGGAAGTGACGCTCCGGCGCTAAGCGGAGTTTATGGAAAAGGCGCTGAAAATCAAAGGCAAGATCAAGGCCGCCATGTTTTATCCGGTTGCCGTGCTGGTGGTCGCGACGGCCATCCTCGCGCTATTGACGATTTTTGTCATTCCGCGGTTCCAGGCGATTTTTGACGGGTTGCTCAACGGCCGGCCCATGCCGCCGTTCACCGTGCTGGTTTTGAAAATCAGCGATGTGTTCAAAAGCCACATTCTGACGGTCGGAATGGTTGGGCTGGTCTTGGCGGTTGTGTTGCCGATTCTCGTTCGCACCCGGCGCGGCCGGTGGTGGTTTGACCGCTGCAAACTGATCATGCCCGTCGTCGGTGCGGTTTGCCGCAAGGTGGTGCTCTCCCGGTTTGCCCGGACACTGGGAACCCTGCTCGGCAGCGGCGTGCCCCTCCTTCAGGCGTTGAACATCGTGAAGGAAACGGCCGGCAATGTCATCGTGGGCGGCGTGATTTCCCAAATCCACGACAGCGTGAAGGAGGGCGGGAGCATCGCCGGGCCGCTGAAGGAATCCCGAATTTTTCCGGCGATGGTGTCCGGCATGGTGGACGTGGGCGAACAAACCGGCGCGCTGCCGGACATGCTCATGCGAATCGCCGATACCAGCGACGAGGAGGTGGACAACGCCGTCGGCGCCATGACGTCGCTGCTGGAACCGGTCATGATTATTTTCCTGGCCATAGTTGTGGGCAGCATCGTCATCGCCATGTTCCTGCCGTTAATCGCCATCATCGGGGGAGATGTCATCGGCGGCGGGGGTGGGAACGGTGGGGCTCTTTGATAAAGTTTCCAGACTTCCGGATTCATCCGCCTGCGTTTCCATCTTCGCTTTGCATTCCGCCGGGCCCGCCCGCCGCCGCGGCGACGCGAATTTTTTCCTTGAACTGTTTGCCGCATTGGATGGAGTATCTGCATGAAAATGTTTTGGCTGTGAACAGAAGGGTGCGTCATGAAAACAATTAACGATTGCTTTGGTTTCCACCGAATCACACTCGCGGGCAGCCTCGGGTTAATGGTGCTCAGTGTTGTGGTGGCCGCGGGTTGCGGGAAACCGGGAAAAATCATCATCCGTGGCTCGAACACGTTTGGAGAAGAATTGGCCCCGCAGCTCATTGCGGAGTACCGGAAGGAACAACCCACGATTGTTTTTGACGCCGAATACAAAGGGACCACGTATGGAATGGGGGCATTGATGGCGGGGCGATGCGACATTGCCGCAGCCTCGCGCCCGGTGAGCACGAATGAATTGCAACTGGCCAAGGATCGCGACGTGGAGTTTAACGATCACGTCATCGGCGCTTACAGCGTGGCGGTCGTCGTCAATGCCGGCAGCCCCATCGGGAACCTGACGCGGGATCAAGTGCGGGATATTTTTACCGGAGCGGTTACGAACTGGAAAGCGGTGGGCGGGCCGGATGCGCCGATTCATTTGTGCAGCCGCGATGAAATCTCAGGGACCTATCTGGGCTTTCGGGAATTGGCGATGGAAAACAAGCCTTACGCCCTGGGCCTGAATGCGTTCACCAATTACGTGGGAATCGTCCAGAAGGTGGCTCAAGATACGAACGGAATTGGTTATGCCAGCATTGATCTGGCCGGCAAGGACGGCGTCAAAGCCGTGTCAATCGGGGGCGTGGCTCCCACCATCGCGGCGGTGAATGGAGGCCAATATCCTTACGCGCGGGTGCTCCACCTTTACACCAACTCGCCGAAGGAGTCGTCGGCAACACGCGATTTTGTCCAGTTTGTCCAGTCAAAGCCGGGGCAGGAAATCCTGACTCGCATGGGCTTCGTGCCTTGTCCTTGAACTGCTCCCGGACGTTGGCTGGCGGCGCGGCATCTTCACCGTGCCCATCCGCATCCTCGCCTTGGAATATTTTTGGCGCACAGCGGCACGTCGTGTTCCATCTGTGGCAAAAAACTTCGATGTCGCCTCCAGAAATTGCTTTCATTAGACTCCCGGGCGCGTGTTGAACCCGTTCATCCATTGGATTGAAGCCAAAGGGCCTTACGCGCCGTGGTTGTTTCTGGCACTGTTCCTCGTCGCGTCGCTCCTGATGATCTGGCGGCTGGAAGTTCTGAGCGCCAACGGCTTCGAAGGCACGGTGCTCGGCACGCTCGTCATGCCGTATTGCACCGGCATGGGCAACCTGATTCTGGCTTTCATTTACGGTCGTGACGGCCTTCCCGGCAACGACATCGTCACGAACAACCTTGTCAATAATGTCACCGACATAACGCTGGTGCTCGGATTGCCGGCGATTTTCTGGCGGATGAGCATATTGCCCCGGCAGAAAAAGAACGGCAAAACCGGCAGCAAGGCGCACGAACTCAACCGGCTTTCGCTGTTGCTCACGCTGTTGGCCGTCCTGTTTTTTACCGGTGCGGTTTGGGCGCTTGGTCGCAAAGGCGAATTGAACTTCAACGACGGGCTGGTGCTGGTGGGGTTGTTTTTATTCTGGCAATGCTTCCATTTTTTTGAAGTGCTCAAGACAAACGTGCGTCAGGGCCGGTCGCTGGGCTGGACGCTGCCATTCGATCTGGTGCTATTAGCTCTTTGCGCGTATGTGATTTACGTCAGCACGGACTGGCTGGTGCATTGGACCCAAAATTCCGTTCAGAACGGATTCGTCAAGAATCATTTCGGCTGGGTAAGTGGATGGATCACCGTGCTGCCCAACGCCGTGCTCGCATTTTACTACGGCTGGCGCGGACAGCCGGAAACAGTCTATGCCTCGCAGGTCGGCGACGCGCACGTTTCCATTCCGCTGTGCCTGGGCATCTACGCGCTTTATCACACGATGACCGTGCCGCCGTTTTTCCAAATTGGAATGTTCATCCTGCTCGGAGCGACGCTGGTGCATTTTTTCTTTGTCGCCCTGTTCGGACAATTGCCGCGCTTCATCGGCTGGGCGCTGGTCGCGGCTTACGGATATTTTCTCTGGAAAGGTCTGCTGAACTGAAGCGCCACCGCACCGTCACCGGGGCTTTTTGAAGAACTGCGTGTCTCCGGAAACTGTAAGCGGATTTTCCCGCACCTTGTCGCTCAATTCGGCAAACGGCACCTGGGCGTTGAGCCAGCGCGGATTTTTTGCGATGGACTCCATGGATTCGGCAGTATTGTTGCAGATGAGGTAGGCGCCAGAGCCCATAACCATGAACGACTCAAAGCCCGTGCCGGCGCCATACCGCGCAAATTCGAAGTCGCCCACGCCGTATCTTCCGCCAACCAGCTCCGCGCGCAAGGCGCCCAAATCCCTCACGAAATTCTTCAGGAAATCGTCGTTGCGCGGGCCGTAGTAAACCAGCACCCGCGCCTTGTTTTCCGCGAGCGACACCACCGCCCATTCATCAAAAACAGCCCGGCCATAGCGCGCGTTCATCTGGTTCGCGCAGGTTCGGATGTGATTTTTGGCTTCGTCCAGCGTCATGGTGCGGATTCTTTGAGTTCAGAGCAAAGCACGTTTGCTGCCAGCGAACAAGAGAAATTGAAATTCCGTTTTGCCGCGGGTGCAACCGACCATTGCCCCGTTTGGAGTCCCGCCTTCAGGCGATCCCTTTGCGTCATTCGTCGTCCCAGCCGTGTAAACGCGGAACTCCGAACGGGGACGAGGTACGGATACGTTTGTGACCGGATGCTTTCAAAAAAATTGACTGCACTGGTCGCGGCAAATTCATACGCTGTTTGAATCATGCAACCGCCCAGCCCGACCGGAAACCAGCCGGCGACCACGCTCCCTGAAAAAATCACGGCTTGGTTTCACTGGCTGTTTGTCGTCCTGCTCGCCGCCGCCTTTGCGCTGGTGCTGGCGGCCAATGGCCTGTCGCTGGACCTGCCCGGCAAGCCCGGCTGGCCGGAGGCGTTGCTGCTTTTGCTGGCCACGGTGAGCACGATCACCGCGCTCGCCCGGCAGTTGCCGTTGCAAAATGTTCTGCTCGCCGCGTTCGTCATCGCGCTCCTGGGTGGCGCGGTTTATGCGCTCGGCGTGACGATGGGAATCCCGTTCGGTCCGTTCATATTCGGCGCGGAAGCGGGACCGCAATTATTCAAGACGCTGCCCTGGGCGATGCCGTTGATCTGGGTCACCGCGATTTTGAATTCGCGCGGCGTGGTGCGCCTGATTCTGCGTCCGTGGCGGAAAATCCGAAGCTATGGCTTCTGGCTCATCGGCCTGACAGCGGCGCTGACGATGTTGTTCGACCTCGCCTTCGACCCATTCGCCTCGCGGGTGAAGCATTACTGGCTTTGGATGCCGACAAAATTCCCGCTGACCTGGCAGGGCGCGCCGCTGGTGAATTTTTTCAGCTGGGCGGCCGTCGCGCTGCTGATGCTGGTGTTTGTCACCCCGGCGCTCATCAACAAAAATCCAGCCCGGCGGACGCCGGATTTTCATCCGCTCGCCGTGTGGCTCGGCGCGATATTGCTTTTCGGAATCGCGTCCGCCGGGCACGGAATGTGGCTGGCCGTCGCACTGGACGGGATCCTTGCCGTTCTGGCAGCAACGTTTGCCATTCGCGGCGGGCGGTGGTAGGGTCGCGCCAAAGTTCCTGCGTCAGATATCCGGACTTTCCAGCACGGTGTGTCGGGTGATCTTCAAGCGGGCCACACGCGGCCCGTCCATCTCCTCGACGCGCAATTCACAGGCGCCAATCGTCAGCGTGTCGCCGGTCTTCGGAAAGCCGCCGAGCTTTTGCGTCATCCAGCCGCTCGCGGTGGCGACCGTTTCCTCGTGTTGCGTTTCACCGATGATTTTTCCCAATTCATGCAACGGCAGCGTCCCGGCGGCCTCCCAAATGTTTTCACCCACGACCGTCAACTCGGACTTTTCCTGGTCGAACTCGTCCTGGATCTGGCCGACGAGCGATTCGAGCACGTTTTCCAGCGTGACAATGCCGACCGTCCCGCCGTATTCATCCACGACGATGGCCAGGTGCAATTTCCGTTCAAGAAACAACGGCAGCAGTTTTTCGAGGCGCGCGGTTTCCGGCACGTAAATCAAGGGTCGCGCCACCGGCAGCAAATCCGCCGCTGTCTGCGCCCGGTCACGCAGGGCATAAAGGTCCTTGATATGCATGACCCCGCGCGTTTTGTCCAAATCGCCGCCCGTGCAAAGCGGAAAGCGCGAGTAGCGCGTCTTTTCCGCCAGCGCAAGACATTCGGCAACGCTGGCGTCGGTGTCGAACGCGATGATTTCGTGGCGCGGGCGCATGACCTCGCGCACGACGCGGTGGCGCAAATCGAGCGCGTTGAGAATGATGTTGCGACCCACCGCCGTGGCTTGCGCCGAGGCGATCAAAAGACGCAATTCCTCCTCCGATTGGGCGCGGTCCGATGCGCCGTCGGGCTCGATGCCGATTCTGTCCAAAAGCCAGCGCGCCGTGCAGTTCAGCAACCGGTTGAACGGATAGAACGCCAGGTAAAACCAGCGCAACGGATACGCCGCCCCCAACGCGACGGGCAACGGTTTTTGAATCGTCAGCCATTTCGGCGCGAGTTCGCCGACCGAGATGTGCAGAAACGTCAACGCGCTGAAACCAACGGCAAAGGAAATGGAGTGCAGCCACGCGCTGGACACGACACCGAGGGGGACGAGAAACGGCTCCAACAGGGTGGTGAACACCGGCTGGCCCAGATAACCCAGGCCCAGACTGACCATCGTGATGCCGAGCTGCGTCGCGCTCAGATAGGAATTCAAATTGCGGACGATGTGCTGCGCCATTTTCGCCCGCCGCCAGCCTTTGGCCACGAGAAGGTCCAGTTGGGTTTCGCGGATGCGGACGAGCGCGAACTCGGCGGCGACGAAAAATCCGTTCAGCAGCACCAGCGTCAGCACCGCCAGAATTTTCAACACATTCAAAATGGCCGCATCCCAGTTCACAATTTCATCTCGCCGAACATCAGCTTTAAAATGTCTTCCAGGCTCACGATGCCCATTTCGCGTCCGTCGTGCGCGAGCACGATGGCCAGCCGTTCGCCGGCGCGCTGCATCCGGCGCAACGCGACTTCCAACCGCGTGTCCTCGCCGAGAAACAACGCCGGCGTCATGTGCGCGGCCGCGGGTTTTTGCAAATCGAGATCATCGCGGAACAGCAGCGGGCCGAGCATGAGCAATCCGGCGATGCACGGGCGCCCGTCGCGCGTTTCCCAGACCGGCAGGCGCGACAACTTCCGTTCGCGGGCCAGCGCCAGCGCCCCGGCGATGGGCATTTGCGTCTGAATGGTCACCGTTTGCGCGAGCGGCGTGGCAATCTGGCGGACGGTGAACGTCTGCAAATCGAGCACCCGGTTGATCATCGCGCGCTCATCGGTCGTCAACGCCTGGGCGGATTCCTGCATGACCGCGAGCATTTCCTCGCGATTG
Organism: uncultured Verrucomicrobiae bacterium; assembly: GCA_963744965.1. Lineage (GTDB taxonomy): Bacteria > Verrucomicrobiota > Verrucomicrobiia > Limisphaerales > UBA11358 > UBA11358. Next base: position 578,092 of record CAVUVT010000008.1, on the reverse strand, counting down.
CCGAACAGCCGCCCCGTCAACGCCCGCCCACCCGTCCAACGCAGCATCGTCCGGGACATGTCAGCCATGATCGACACAAGCGGCCTGAGCACAAAATGAATGGGCCGGAAAAGATTCGCCGCCGACAGGCACAGTTGATTGGGATACGCGCGGAACAGCATTTTGGGCAGCAAATCGAACAGCGCGTAAAACAAAAAAACGACCACTGCGAAAACGATGATGATCCCCGCGCGATGCCCCAAAAACCATTCGTGCAGCTTGACCACCGTCCAGCCGAGGATCAGAAAATTGGCGAAGGTGTTGCCGACGAGAATCGTCCACATGAATTTTTCCGGGTTTTCGAGAAAGCCGTGAAGCAGTTTCGCCGAGGGTTTGCCCGCGCGCGCCAGCCTTCGCACCCGCAGCCGGTTCAGCGCGAACACGCCCGCCTCCATGCCGGACAGCAAAAACGACGGCCCAAGACACGCGGCAAAAACGAACCAGTTGAGGAGGTTGGTGTTCATTTATTTCACCCGCTGAATAATCAACTTGCGCACGCGCCGTTCGTCGGCGGCCTCCGCGGTGAGTTTCAAGCCGCGAAACGTTGCCGACTCGCCCGCCGCCGGCACCACGCCGAGCAAATGCGCGAGCAATCCACCCATCGTTTCCACCTCGTCCACGTCGCCGAGGGCGGGAAATTCGCGGCGAAAATCGTCCAGCCGCATCGTCCCGATCACGCGCCAGCGGTCCGGCGCGAGTTTTTCCATCACCAAACCTTCCGTCTGCGTCTCCGTGTGGATTTTACCGACGAGCTGGCCGAGAATGTCCTCCATCGTCACCAGGCCCGCCGTGCCGCCAAATTCATCGAGCGCGATGGCCAGGCCGCGCTGCTGTTTTTGCAGGCTCTTGAACAGTTGCAGCAGATTCATCGTCTCCGGCACGAACGAGGGAAATTCAATCGCCTCGGCCAGGTCAATCGCCGGGTCCAGCAGCAGCGGGCGCGTGTTGAGAATGCCCACGATGGTGTCCGGTGTTTCGTCGTAAATCGGCAGGCGGCGGTGCTTGAATCTTTTCGCCGCTGCAATCATTTCTTCGACCGTCGCATCGTCTGAAATGCACGCCATGCCCGCGCGCGGGCGCATCACGTCGCGCGCCGTGCGCTGGTCGAGGTTGATGATTTGCAGGATGATTTCCTTTTCCGATTCGTCGAGCGTGCCCTGACGCCAGGCCATTTCGAGCAGCTCCTGATACTCGGCGTCCGTCAACGCCCCGACCCCTTGCGGGGGGGCGGTTTGCAACGTGATTATTTTTAAAATGGCCGCGTTGAGTTGTTGGGCCACGCGATGCAGGGGCGCCGTGATTTTTTCGAAAACCAGCATCAGCCACGCGACTCGCAAGGCCCAGCGTTCCGGTCGCCGCACGGCCAGCGTCTTGGGCAATACCTCGGAACCCAGAAGCGTCAACACCAGCAGCGCGAGCATCGGCAGCCAAAGCGTCCAATGCGCGTTGAAGACCATCCGCAGCGCCACGGCGAGCATGGCGGCGTTGGCAAACGTGTTGCCCAGCGCCAGCGTGGCCAGCAAATCCTGGGGATGTTCAAGCAGTTGCGTGACGATTTTGCCTGCGCCTGGACGCTGCTCGGCAAGTTGCCGCGCCTGCCATTTGCTCAATGAAAACAACGCCGTTTCCGCCAGCGCGAAAAAGAAACTTGCGCCCGCGAAAACCAATACCGCCGTTACCGCCATCCCCATGCGCAAAGACTAAACAAAAAAGTCCAGAGTCCAAAGTCCAAAGTCCAGAGTCCAAAGTGGAAAACACCTGCCACTTCTTCGGCCTTGGACTGCGGACTGCGGACTTTGGACTGGAGTCATTTTTCCAAAACCGCCGTCGCCGCCGCGTAATTCACGGTATGGCTCAGGCTGACGAGCAGTCGTTTCGCGTGACGGGACTTGAACAATTTTTTCCCCTTGCCGTGTAAAACCACAAACGGCTCGCCGGATTTCTTGCGCCGGATTTCCATGTCCTGCCAGCCCAGTTGCGCGCCAATGCCGGTGCCGAACGCCTTGGAAATCGCCTCCTTGGCTGCGAACCGCGCGGCGAGAAACGGCCCGGGGGTTTTGTGCGACAGACAGTAGGCGATTTCATCCGCGAGCAAGATGCGGTTGAGAAAGCGTTCGCCGAACCGCTCGTGCGAGGCCTGCACCCGCGCGACTTCGATGATGTCAATGCCCGTGCCCAGAATCATGGGATTTACGATTTACGATTTGCGATTGACGCGCAAGCAAACTCGCGCTGGACAAAAATAGAACACCTTTTAGCTTCAAGCCACTGAATCCATGAAATTGATTCGCGTAATGGTTGCCTCCGCTTTCTGGCCGTTTTTGTTTTTTGACTGAGGTGGTGAGAAAATGCTGAAGGCCAGTTGCTGCAACGGCCAAATTTTCCTTCCTCCCGGTTTGTGTTGGGGACGACAACGAGTTAAATTTCAAAGGATGTTGTTGTATGACTCAAAATTTCGGGAATGCTTTTAATAACAAGCCTCCGTACAAGGGCAATCCGGTGCGTCCGGAGCCGGTGATCCGTTCGCCGCTGGGCGCCCGGGCGCCCGCCGCCCCCAAACCAACTTACGCGAAGGTGTTTCGCTGGCGGTTGCCGGAGGGCCGGACGCAGGAGCCGGCCACGGTCGAAATTGTCGGCACCTTCACCAACTGGCTGAAAGTGCCGCTGGCTCGCGACAACAAGGTGGATGCGTGGCATGTGACCATTCACCACGTCCCCGCCCACAAGACGCACCATTACATGCTGCTCGTGGACGGCCAGCCGGTTCACGACAAAAATAGCGACGGACTGGCTGTCCCGCACGGCCCGCAGGAGGAACGATACCAGTTGATGACCGGTCGCGGGCCGCGCTTGTTCATGCTTTTCGCGCAAACGAAATGATGGCGTGGTGTTTGTGAACACGACCTCGCAGAACAAAACACAGATTGTCCGCGCCAAGGAGGAACATCTGCCGGCCATTGCCGGATTGGCTGGCATCATCTGGCGCGCGTGTTATCCGGGCATCATCACCCATGAGCAGATTGATTACATGCTGGCGCGGATGTATGCGCTTGACATGCTGCGCGACGAAGTCCGTTCCCAAGGCATCCGCTATGATCTTTTGCTCGTGGAGGGAAAACCGGCCGGCTTTGCGTCTTACGGACCGGCATCCGAGCCGGGCGTGATGAAGTTGCACAAGCTTTACCTGTTGCCGGAACTGCACGGTCGCGGGCTGGGCAGCCGCCTGGTGCAGCACGTCGAGCGCGAAGTCCGCGCTGGAGGCATGCGCCGTTTGACGCTCTCCGTTAACAAGCGCAACACCCGGGCCATCGCCGCCTACCAACGAAATGGCTTCGTAACTGCGGATTCCGTGGTTACGGACATCGGCGGCGGGTTCGTCATGGACGATTACATCATGGCAAAGGAACTCGCCGGCTGACTGGCTGAATTAAATTTTGCTTTCTTTCGCGCGTTTTATCCCAACGCCCTGCCCGCGATACGCCGCCAGAAAATATACCAGCACCACACCCACCACTGCGGCCAGGACGTCCCAGAACAGCGGCCATTGTGTGCCGGTCGCGCTCGTGCAGAGGGCGAACCACCAGCCGGTGGTGAGATAGCCGATGAGGTTGCCCACGCCGTTGGTCATCAGCGCCATCAACGCCTGCGCCCGCGCCCGCCACTCGGAACCCACCCGTTCGTCTATGTCGATTTGGGCGGTGATGAAATACAGGGCAAAGGACAAACCGTGCATGGTGGTGCCGGCCAGCAACCACGCCTTGCCATTGAGGGCGCATAGCGCAAAGCGCAGCACACCAAATCCCAGCCCGGCGGCAAAAATCCATTTCAACCGCCAGCGCAGAAACAGTCCGGCCAAAGCGAACATGGCGACGAACTCCGTCGTTTGCGCCAGCGTCATCCAGGCAGAGACGTGTTTGAATCCGAGTGCTTGCAGATGCAGAGGCGTGAACGGATAAAATGCCGCGAGCGGAATGCTGAACAGTGCCACGGTGATGAAAACCACCCGATGATCATGATTTTTCAGCAGCACGAATGCGTCCCAGCCGAGTCGTTGCAGCAGCGTCGGGTGTCCGGCGGATTTTGGCGGGGGCACACCGGGCAACAGGAAGGTAAACGCCGCCAGCAACAGCCACGTCGCCGCGCTCGCAAATCCCGCGCGCGTGGAAGCATCGGCATTCAGCGCGCTCACCAGCCAGCAGCCGGCCATCCAGCCCACGGTCGCCCCGGCCCGAACCGGCCCGTACTCGCGCTGGGAATTTCGCAGGCGCGAAAAGATGATGGCGGTGATGATGCTGCCGGTGGGAGCGGCACAAAGCGCATAAATCTGGACCACCGCCAGCACCAGTCCCGGCGGCCAGCCTTGTTTGACACTCCAGGCGAAGAGGGTCATGGCGGCGGCGCTCGCCACGGACAGCCCGCGCAGCACCCTCACCGGGGAAGCGTGGCGGTCGGCCATCGCGCCGAAGATCAATGGCGAAACGAAGGTGGCGAGAGCGGAGGCGGCAAAGGCGTAGGGCGCGAGGCCGCGCAACCCGTGAGCGGCGAACACCATGCTCAACGGCACCATCCAAATGGCAACGGCCATTGATTGGATAAAGAATAGCGCCGTCAGTTCGACATATTCGGCTTTGCGAAGCGTCCTTAACATTGGCGCGGAGAATAGCCAGTCGGGTGGAAAATAAAAGCGCGCAACCGTCGCGGCTGAAGCCGGAATGGGCTGGTTTGGTCATCAATTCAACAGAATCCAGACACGGATTTTCCGGATTACGCGGATCCAATCAGTGAAAATCCGGGTAATCCATGTGAATTATTCTGGCTCCGGCGGAAAGAAAGAAAACCATTTGACCTGTTGCATCCAAACTGCTACTTTTAACCTGTGAATCGCAATTTGAACCTGAATCTGCTGCTAAACGCGCTGCTTCGCCGCGCGGCGGCAGGGTTCTGATTCGTTCACGAGATTTACCGGACCCCACTGCCAAACGGCGGTGGGGTTTTCTGTTTTTAACCGCGGATGAACACAGAGCAACAAAATTGGATGAATGGATCATTGGATTGTTGGATGATTGGGCGGCGAAGCAAAGCCGCTCATCCATCAATTCATTTATCCATCAATCCAACAATCCATTTGTCCCACCTGCGGGATTCGTGGTTTAATTCCGTCAAGGCCTGAGTTTATGCACAAACAACCGTCGAAAAAATACCGTCCGTTCCCGCCGGTCAGCCTGCCCGACCGGCAGTGGCCCAACCGCGTCCTCAAGCACGCGCCCATCTGGTGCAGCGTGGATTTGCGGGACGGCAACCAGGCGCTCGCCGTGCCCATGAACGTCGGCCAGAAACTTGAGTTGTTCCAGACGCTCGTGAAATGCGGCTTCAAGGAAATCGAAGTTGGTTTCCCGTCCGCATCGAACACCGAGTTCGCGTTCAACCGCCGGCTCATTGAGGAAAACCGCGCGCCAGGTGACGTGTGGCTCCAGGTGCTCGTGCAGGCGCGCGAGGATTTGATCGAGCGCACCGTCGAATCGCTGGTCGGCGCCAGGAAGGCCATCATCCATCTTTACAACTCGACCTCCCCCGCCCAACGCCGCGTCGTGTTCGGCAAATCGAAGGCGGAAATCGTCGGGGTCGCCGTGCGCGGCGCGCAATGGATCAAAGACCGGTTGCCACGCCTCAAAGGCACGGAAGTCATGCTCCAGTATTCGCCGGAAAGTTTCAGCGCCACGGAAATGGAATTTGCAAAGGAAATTTCCGAAGCGGTCATGGCAGTCTGGCGGCCGACGCCAAAGCGGAAGATGATTTTGAATCTGCCCGATACCGTTGAGGTGGCGATGCCGAATGTTTATGCCGATCAGATTGAATGGATGTGCCGGAACATCAAGAACCGAGAGTCGCTCATCATCAGCTTGCACACACACAACGACCGCTGCACCGGCGTCGCAGCAACGGAACTTGGCCTGCTGGCGGGGGCGGACCGCGTTGAAGGCACGCTGTTTGGCAACGGCGAACGCACGGGCAATCTCGATATCGTCACGGTGGCGTTGAACCTTTACCAGCATGGCATTGATCTGAAGCTGGATTTTTCCGATCTCAATCCGCTCATCGAAGTCTATGAGCGTTGCACCGGCATGACCGTGCCGCCGCGCCAGCCTTACGCGGGCGAACTGGTTTTCACCGCGTTCAGTGGTTCGCACCAGGATGCCATCAGAAAAGGTTTGAACGAATGGAAGGAGAATGGCCGCACGCATTGGGACGTGCCGTATCTCACCATTGATCCGCGGGACATCGGGCGCGAATACCGCGAGGTCATCCGCGTCAACAGCCAGTCCGGCAAGGGCGGCGTGGCGTATTTGCTCGAAAGCGAGTTTGGCATTGAGCTGCCCAAGGACATGCAGCGCGAGTTTGGGCCGATCGCCAATGACGAGGTGGACAAGCTTGGCCGGGAAGTCACCGGCGCGGAGTTGAAGGCGATGTTCTGGCGCGAATACATCGAACGCAACAAGCCGTGGCAGCTCAAACGCTTTGAAACCGAGAGCAAAAACGGCGTCGTCAAATGCCGCGCCAAATTGCTTCGCGACGGCAAGCCGGTGAAACTTTCCGGCGAAGGCAACGGCCCGCTCGCCGCGCTCGTACACGGTTTCGGCAAAGCCGGGGTGCCGCGTTTCGAAATTGCCAATTACAGCGAACACGCCCTGAGTTCCGGTGAAGAGGCGGTTGCGATTGCTTACATTCAAATCAAGCGCGCCGATGGCAAAACCCGCTGGGGCGCGGGCGTGGACACGAACATCGAGCTCGCGTCCGTGCGCGCCGTGTTGAGCGCGCTGAACCGGTCGTAAATATTTTGAATCAAAACATTTTCGGCTCGTCAAATCAGGGCGGATTCTTTAGAGTTTAAATTCGACCATGAAATTACGGCGCGCTTTCGTTTGCGGACTTGTGGGCATCTTCCTTGCCGGCGGAAAACTTTTTGCGGCCGGCGGCAACCCCACCAATACGGTGGCCACGGCGGCGGTTTATGTGCCGGATACCTCGCATCAAAACGACCCTTTGCCCGACGGCGTGCTGGCTTGGAACAGTTTGGCGCAGGAAGCCACGGTGGCGGCGGATGCCGGAAGCGCACATTTTATTTTCAGCTTCACCAACATCGCAATGGCACATGAAACCGCCCTGGTCACCAACGCCACAACCATCATTAACGTCACGGCGGCCACCAATTCGTCCTTTTTCTGGTTCAAAAAAATTTCCTTCGTCACCAACTTTTCCACGATCACCAGCATCACGACGAACAACGTTATCAAGCCGGTTCCAGTGGCCATTCTGAATGTTCATCCGTCCTGCGGCTGCACCACCGCACAATTGCCGCCATTGCCCTGGATCATTCCACCCGGCACCAACGGACAGTTTGGCCTCACCGTCAATCTGGCTGGAAGAACCGGAATGCAGATCAAGACGGTCAATGTCACAACCGACAAGGGCTTCAAACGGCTCATCCTCACAATCACCATTCTGCCGCCGGTGGTTCCCACCCAATCCGATGCCGATCGCGCACGTGCGGTGGAGATGGCCAAAGCCGATCGGCAGGCGGTCTTTCGCGGTGATTGCGCAACCTGCCACGTGAAGCCCGGTAATGGCAAATACGGCAAGCCGCTTTACGACGCCGTCTGTGCCATCTGCCATGAATCCAAAACGCGTGCCAGCATGGTGCCGGATTTGCACGACATCAAAACACCGACCAATATGGATTTCTGGCAAACTTGGATTGCGCATGGCAAGGCCGGTTCGCTCATGCCCGCGTTTTCCACAACCGATGGTGGTTCGTTCTCAGACATGCAAATCGCTTCTCTCGTCCAATACTTGGCCGCGACGTTTCCATCCCAACATCCTGAAAATAAGTAAGTAAGCTCGGGTTCCAGCGCGGAACTTGATTTTTTGTGTTGCCAAGTTGGACATTATTGTCTATATTCTGGACAGTTTGTTGCCAAAAATATGGTTTTATGATGTAAAATGTAGAAAGAGAGGTTATGGCTGTTTCAGTTCAATTCCGATCACAAACTGTTCCGAGGCTTTTTTTTGTTAAGGGTTATGTCTTCCAGATCTCGTGGTCCTGGTTTTTACAGCAATGCTGGGCCTTGATGATTTTGGCCGGCTTGGGAACATTGAGCTTTCTGTTGATCACCCATTTCGTCATTCAGGCCGTTGAGGTGGAAGGCTCCAGCATGTATCCCACCCTGACCGATTCGGGACATTATTGGTTGAGCCGGTTCTCCTATATCATAAGCGAGCCGCGACAAAACGACATCGTCGCTCTGAAAGACCCGCGCGATAATATGCTCGAGGTCAAACGCATTATCGCCATGCCGGGACAATCGGTTTATCTCAAAGACGGCAGGGTTTATGTCAATGGCAAGCTGTTGAGTGAACCCTATCTTCTGGCCAATACCCCAACCTATGCCTATGAGAAAAGTCCGAACGAGTTCATTTGCATCGGCAAAAATGCATTCTTTGTCATGGGCGACAATCGCAGCAACAGCACCGACAGCCGCACCTTCGGGCCGGTCCCGCGCCAAAATATCCTCGGCAAGGTGATCGAATAGCGCGTGGCCCGCCGGCTGGTTCACAACCGGCTCTGGACCCCGGCAAGTCACCGCTTGCGTTAATCGCCCCTCATGCTAACCTGTCAACCACAATGGCAAAACTGGTTGACGCAAACCTTCGACCGCAAATCGCCCGGCTCGGCGAACAGATTTTAAATGGCGGCCAAATCTCCCGCGTCGAGGCGCTGTTGCTGTTTAATCTCGAAAGCTCCGCTGACATTTTTGATTTGCTGTCCTGGGCCAACCGCATCCGCGAAAAATTCAAGGGCAACAAGATCCACCTCTGCTCCATCGTCAACGCCAAGGCCGGCGCGTGTTCCGAAAATTGCAGTTTTTGCGCACAATCGTCGTTCTATCAGACCGGCTCGCCCAAATACGGCTTCGTTGACCCCGAACCCGTGGCCGAAGCTGCCGATGAAGCCAGCCGCAACCGTGTGACCGCCGTCGGTCTTGTCGCCGCCTGGAAAGGCCTCAACGAAGGCCCGCTGCTCGATGAAGTTTGCGACCGGGTTCGCGAATTGAAAGCCGGCGGCAAAACGCGACCAGACGTCTCGCTCGGCATCATCAAAAGCCAGCGCGTGGCCGACCGGCTCAAGGAAGCCGGCGTCGAGTGCTACGGCCACAACCTCGAAAGCTCGCGCCGCTTTTTTCCCAAGACCTGCACAACGCACACCTACGACGACCGTCTGGTGACCATCGGCCATCTGAAAAAGGCCGGCATCAAGATTTGTTCCGGCGGCATCATCGGCATGGGCGAAACGCGCGAAGACCGCTGCGACCTCGCGTTTTCGCTCAAAGAAATTGGCGCGAACGTCGTGCCCGTCAACATCCTCAATCCGATCCCCGGCACGCCGTTTGAAAAAAACGATCCCCTGCCCGTCCTGGAAATTTTAAAGACCATCGCCTGTTTCCGGTTCATTTTGCCGCGGCAGGAAATCATGATTGCCGGCGGGCGCACGGTGAATCTGCGCGACGCGCAAAGCCTGATTTTCCTGGCCGGCGCGAGCGCGCTGATGGTCGGCAATTATCTCACCACGCTCAATCAGCCCGTCGAGAAAGACCTGCAAATGCTCAAGGACCTCGGCCTCGACCCGAGCTGGGACAATCACGGTTTCAGCGATCAGGAGGAAACCGGCTGCGGCTGTGAAATAGAAAAATGCGAAGCCGAAATAGAGATAGCTTCTGTAAAATAATTTACTTGCTGGTTATCTTCAACAACTTGCGGTTGATGCTTATAAGCGACGTGCTACTAAAATTAAGAAATTTTTAGTAATTGAAGGTCCACCTTCGGACGGTCAACCAAAAACGTGGAACGGCCCATTTGGTGGTGGCTGTGTTTTTACAATTAAAGGCTGGCGAGATCATAATTGTGTTCTATAGCATTTCACATTGACATTGGGACATAGTGTGATAGGCTTGAGGGCATGAAAGCATATGCGCTGGACTTGCGGGAACGGGTGGTGAACTTCATCAAATCGGGCGGCTCCAAAGCCGAGGCCGCCCGGCGGTTCGACTTGGCCCGGAGTTCCGTTTATCGGTATCTGGACGCCGCCAAAACCGGCGCGTTGGCCCCGAAAACCAGCTGGGGACACTGGCGCAAACTCGACCCGCAGAAACTCCAGGCCCAGGTCAAACAACATCCCGATGCCACCCTCAAGGAACTCCAAAAGGTGTTTGGCATCAGCCATCAGGCGATCTGGGTGCGGCTGGGGCAGTTGGGTTTCACTCTAAAAAAAACTCATAAAATACCGCGAGCGCAACGAGGTGCAGCGGTGGCTCTTCCGGCGCGAACTGGAAAAGCTCGACGACCGAACCGTCTTTTACCTGGACGAATGCGGCGTGGATCACCGCCTGTATCGTGAGTATGGCCGCTCGCCCCGGGGCGAGCGGATTTATCAGGCGGTGGCCGGCAAACGGCGGGAGCGCACCAGCATTATTGCGGCCTCCCAGCACAACAAGCTGGTCGCGCCGTTGGTGTTTCAAGGCCATTGCAACACCGAGGTGGTGGAGGTTTATTTTGAACAGGTGCTGCTGCCTGTATTGCCCCCGGGCAGCGTGATTGTGCTGGATAACGCCCGGTTTCATCAGTCGCCGACCACGCAGAAGTTGGTGGAGGCGGCCGGCTGCCAGTTGCTGTTCCTGCCAACTTACTCCCCCGACCTCAACCCCATCGAACATCTCTGGGCCGCACTCAAGACCCGCCTGCGCAAAGACCTCGCCACGGCCGCCAACCCCTTCCTGTTTATCGCCAATATGTCCCAATGTTATTGTTAATTGCTATAGAACTCGATAACGGAGAGCGTTACAAAGTTGGATTCAAAGGAATGAAAGCGCCAGAATTTAAATATGTTCAGAATCAATTTGCAAATCAGCCTGGTTTTTTTCAGTTACTCAATCCACCGTGATGTTGATTTTCCCAGCGCCGTAGGCGTGACATCTTGTAGAACCACAACCCAAAAATTCCGTTCGCATATTTCGCGTGGTTCGCGGTCAAAACATCCGTGTTAATCGGTGTAGATCCGTGGTTAAAAATCAATTCGCAAAAATTCGTGAAATTCGCGTCAAAAAAACTTTGCGTCCTGACGACTTTGCGTGAAATTCTACGCGTGGAAAGGCTTGGCAAAAATCACGGCGGTTACCACGGCGAGACGATTGACATTCGCGCCGTCCTGCGCGACATCGAAGTTGCGGCGCAACAACACGGCTGGACTGTCGAGACGTTTGGTCAACAAGACGCGTTCAACCTGCTCGCCCTGCATCGTCTTCCGTTTTCAATCCGCAATCCTCAATCCTCAATCCGCATTTACATCAGCACCGGCATTCACGGCGACGAACCCGCCGGACCGCTCGCCGCGTTGCGTCTGCTTCAGGAAAACCAATGGCCGGAAAATGCCGAACTGCGGTTTTGTCCCTGCCTGAATCCGATGGGCTTCGTTTTGAACCGCCGTGAGAACGCCGACGGCAAGGATTTGAACCGCGATTACCGGCACTTGGCGACGGCTGAAGTCCGCACGCACATCGCCTGGCTGGAGCGCCAGCCGCAGTTCGACCTCTGCCTTTGTCTGCACGAAGACTGGGAATCGCACGGCTTTTATCTCTACGAATTGAATCCGGAAAACCGCCCCTCGCTGGCCGAAGCCATGATTGCGCGCATTACGAAAGTCTGCCCGATTGACCCCTCCGAAATCATTGAGGACCGGCCGGCCCGGGGCGGCATCATCCGTCCGAACCTCGACCCGGCCACTCGCCCGCAATGGGCTGAGGCGTTTTACTTGATCTTCAACAAAACACGATTGTCCTACACCCTCGAAGCGCCGTCGGATTTTCCATTGATCACCCGCGTCAACGCACTCGTCGCCGGCGTGAACGCCGCGTTGGCAACATAGGACCAGCATCCTGCCAGTCCTGCTTCTTCTGCTTCAAACCGACTCCGCATCCCTTTGCTTCATCCACATTTTGCCCAATTCAGCCAGCGTTTCGTCTTTCATCACTCTCTCGGCCAGCGGAAAAACAATCCGTTCCTCGCGGTCGAAGTGTTTGCGCGATGCGGTCACCGCCTGTAACAACAACTGTCGCGCTTCGGGCAGCCGCTTGGCGGTTTTCACCCGCAGCAGGCTGTTGTCAATTTCCCGGTGCTCGTGCTCAAAACTGTCGCTCTGGCCAAGTTGCTCCAGATAATGATTCAGCGGAGCGAACACCAAATCTTCCTCGGCCTTGCCATGGGCGAGCAACAGCCCTTCCATCAACCCCGCCCATCCTTTCACCTCGACCAGCGTTTTCAGTTTCGGCAGGACCTGTTCGATGTGGTCGAAAATGTTGTGGAACACGACGTGTTCCGCCAAAAGCGCTTCGGTTATTTTCATGTCACGAAAGTTTACATCAAGAAACGTAAGTGTCCATCCCCGCACGTGTGAAATCAGCCACAGATGTTCACAGATGAAACACAGATTCGGAGGGGCGAGTTCCACGAGTCCCAAATTTTAACCACGGCTTGTCGCGCCGAATCCTGCAAAGTAAGAGAAGGCGGGATTCAATTCAACACGAATAATTTTAAACCGCAGAGGTGCGATCCGTGGCCAAACTCTGCGCCTCTGCGTCTCTGCGGTTAAACGAATCTGTGTTTCATCTGTGTGAATCTGTGGCTAGATATAATTCTCCATCCCCGCGCAGGAACAAACCGGGTTGCGATCGCCAAAGACGTTGTCAATGCGCCCGACCGCCGGCCAGAATTTATACTCGCGCAGCGATTTGACCGGGAACGCCGCCGCTTCGCGCGAGTAAGGCCGGTCCCAAGTGTCCGCCGTGACCACTTCCACCGTGTGCGGCGCGTTTTTCAGCAGGTTGTTCTGCTTGTCCACCGCGCCGGACTCAATCGCTTGCATTTCCCCGTGAATGGAAATCATCGCGTCGCAAAAACGGTCCAGCTCGGCCTTCGATTCGCTTTCCGTCGGCTCGACCATGAGTGTGCCGGCGACCGGCCAGGACAGCGTCGGCGCGTGAAAGCCGTAATCCATCAGCCGCTTGGCTACGTCCTCGGCGGTGACGCTCTTGAACCGGCGCAAATCCAGAATGCACTCGTGCGCGACCAGGTTGCCATGGCCGCGGTAAAGCGTCGGGAAATAATTCTCCAGCCGTTTGGCGATGTAGTTGGCGTTCAGGATGGCAAACTTGGTGGCCTCGGTCAGGCCGTCCGCGCCCATCATGGCAATATACATCCACGAAATCGGCAGGATGCCCGCGCTGCCCCACGGCGCGGCAGCCACCGGGCCGATTCGGGTAGGGCGCGATGTCCCCATCGCGCCGTTCACCTCAATATCGACAGACGGCGCGCCAGGGACGGCGCGCCCTACCAAACGCGACGTAAAATTTGGATGGCTCGGCAGAAATTTGACCAGATGTTTCGCCACGCCAATCGGCCCGACGCCCGGCCCGCCGCCGCCGTGCGGAATGCAGAACGTCTTGTGCAGGTTCAAATGGCAAACGTCCGCACCGATGTCCGCCGGACGGCACAAACCGACCTGCGCGTTCATGTTCGCACCGTCCATGTAAACCAGTCCTCCGTGGGCATGGATGATTTCGCAAATTTCCCTGATCGTTTCCTCGAACACGCCGTGCGTGGACGGATAGGTGACCATCAGGCAGGCGAGGTCTTTTTTATGCGCCTCGGCCTTCGCCCGCAAATCAGCCACGTCAATGTTGCCGTCCTTGTCGCACGCGACCGCAACGACTTTCAGTCCGGTCATGACGGCGCTGGCGGGGTTCGTGCCGTGCGCGGAGGTCGGGATGAGACAAACGTTGCGGTGCGTTTCGCCCCGGCTTTCGTGCCAGGCGCGGATGACAAGCTGGCCGGCATATTCGCCTTGGGAACCGGCGTTGGGCTGCAATGAGATTCCGGCAAAGCCGGTGATTTCCGCGAGCCAATCCTCGAGGTTTTGAAAAAGGATTTGGTAGCCGCGCGCCTGCTTCAACGGCGCAAAGGGATGAAGCCTGGCGAACTCGGGCCACGAAACGGGCAACATTTCTGCCGCAGCATTCAGCTTCATCGTGCAGGAGCCGAGCGGAATCATCGAGGCGGTCAGCGACAGGTCGCGCGATTCCAGCCGTTTGATATAACGTAACATCTCCGTCTCGCTATGGTACAAGTTAAAGACCGGGTGCGTAAGGAAGTCGAAAGTCCGAAGTCCACAGTCCACAGTCTTTGCGGAAAGATCGCCAATTGTGAAGCTGAGGGGCTTGTCGCCATTAAAGACTTGGAGAATTTCCGTCACGACAGCGGTGTTGACGGTCTCGTCGAGCGAGATGGCGATGGTTTTGTCGTCAATCACCCGAAAATTCATCCCATGGATTTCCGCAATGCGGACAATGTCAGCGGACAGCTTTTCGCCCAAGGCAATCGTAAGCGTGTCAAAAAACCGTGGACTGTGGACTGCGGACTGTGAACTTCCAACACGGTAGCCGAGTTTCTCCAAACCTGCCGCCAGAATGCTTGTGAGCCTGTGGACTCTTGAGGCAATGGCTTTCAATCCCTCCGGTCCGTGATAGACAGCGTACATTGACGCCATGCTCGCGAGCAATGCTTGTGCGGTGCAGATGTTGCTCGTGGCCTTCTCGCGCCGGATGTGCTGTTCACGCGTGCCGAGCGCCAGGCGCAACGCGGGTTTGCCACGCGAATCTTTCGAGACGCCGACGATGCGGCCGGGCATCTGGCGCTTGAACTCGTCACGCGTGGCGAAAAACGCCGCGTGCGGGCCGCCGTAACCCGGCGGCACGCCGAAACGTTGCGCGCTGCCGACGGCGATGTCCGCGCCGAATTCACCGGGCGGTTTGATAAGCGTGAGCGCAAGCAAATCCGTGGCCACGGTTAACAGCGCGCCGGCAGCATGGGCTTTTTCCGCGAAACCGGAGTAATCGTAAATCGCGCCGAACGTGTCGGGATATTGCACGAGCACACCGAAAACTTTGTCGGTGAATGAAAATTGTTCGTGGTTGCCGACGACAACTTCAATGCCGAGTGCCTTGGCGCGAGTCTGAACGACCTCGATGTTTTGCGGATGACAGGTTTCGGAGACGAAGAAAATGTTCCGCCCGTCCGCAAGCCGGTGGCACATCGTCATCGCCTCGGCGCAGGCGGTGGCTTCGTCGAGGAGCGATGCGTTCGCGATGTCGAGGCCGGTGAGATCGGCAACCATTGTTTGAAAATTCAGGAGCGCTTCGAGCCGGCCCTGGGAAATTTCCGCCTGATAGGGCGTGTATTGCGTATACCAGCCGGGATTTTCCAAAACATTGCGCTGGATGACAGCAGGCGTGATGCAATCGTAGAAGCCCATGCCGATGAATGAGCGGCAGATCTGGTTTTGCGACGCGATATCCTTCAGCGCGGCGAGGGCCTCATGTTCGTTGCGCGCGGCGGGGAGTTGCAGCGGACGAGCGAGTCGAATCGGTTTGGGAACGGCGGCGTCAATCATCGCGTCCAGGTTCGCGTAGCCGAGCAGCTTGAGCATTTCGCCGGCGTCGGCGGGACGCGGGCCGATGTGGCGGCGGACAAATTGGTCGGGATGCGGCGCGTTTTCGCCGGGCTTCAAAAATTCATTCTGCTTTTCGGAAAAAGTCATGCGCGGAAGCTAAAGTTGCGGCGTTGCAATGCAAGCGGATTCAGGGCAAAGCGATGGCAAAACCCGGCGTCATTTTTTCACAAAACCAGCGATAGTCAAAGTTTGGGGTTGCCCCAATATACGGCATAAGTGGGCCGGCGGGGCCACAATTCATTGTGTTTTTGGGCGTTTTTTTGACCAAATAAAGGTTGTGCTAAAGCGCCATTTTTTCTATTCTTTTTAAGCTTTCACGGCCCCGGCTAAAACGACCGTAAAAGCCAGCTTTTTATGCCGAAAACCAAAGAAGATATTGCCGAAGAAACCAGCAAAACCAGGCCGTCTGCGACCGAAAAATACGACGCTTCAAAAATAGATAAACTCGAAGGTCTGGAAGCCGTGCGCAAGCGACCCGGCATGTATATTGGCGATCCGGACGAACGCGGTTTGCATCACAGCGTGTTCGAGGTGCTCGACAACTCCATTGACGAACATCTGGCCGGTTATTGCAACAAAATCGAAGTGACGATTCACGTGGACGGCTCGGTTTCGATCCGGGACGACGGTCGCGGCATTCCGGTGGACATGCACCCGAAGTGGAAGATGCCCGCCGTCGAACTGGTGCTGACGAATCTGCACGCGGGCGGAAAATTCGGCCAGGGCGCCTACAAATATTCCGGCGGCCTGCACGGCGTCGGCGCGAAATGTGTCAACGCGCTTTCCGACTGGTTCAAGGTCGAGGTTTCGCGCGACGAAAAAGTTTATTCGATGGAATTCGAGCGCGGCAAAACAACCCAGAAACTCGAAGTCATCGGCAAATCGAAAAAGACGGGCACGTTGATCACGTTCAAACCCGACCCGACAATTTTCACCCTCACGACGGAATTCAAATTCGACATCCTGGCGAACCGCCTGCGCGAGCTCGCATTTTTGAATCCGGGCATTGAAATTGTGCTCAAGGACGAGCGCGACGAAAAGACGGAGACATTTTTTTACCGCGACGGCATCGAGCAGTTCGTTCGCCAGTTGGGCCGGAGCAAGCAGCCGTTGCATCCCAAACCCGTTGCCATCTCGGGCAAACGGCCCAGCAAAATCGAGGGCAAGGACGAAGACGTGTTTGTGGATTGCGTATTGCAATACACCGACAGCTACAGCGACCAGATTCTCTGCTTTGCCAACTCCATTCCCAACACCGACGGCGGCACGCATCTCACCGGCTTTCGTTCCGCGCTGACCCGCGCCATCAACCAGTACGCCAAACAGAACAATTTGCTGAAGGAAAAAGACCCGACGATTTCCGGCGATGACGTTCGCGAAGGTCTGGTCTGCGTGCTCAGCGTGAAACTGCCGAACCCGCGCTTCGAATCGCAGACAAAGGTGAAACTGGTGAACACGGAAATTGACGGCATCGTTTCGTCCGTGGTCTATGACGGGTTGATGACGCACTTCGATGCGAACCCCGGCGTGGCCAAAAAAATCATCGAGAAGGGCCTGTTGGCCGCCCGGGCGCGCGAGGCTGCGCGCAAGGCACGGGAAACGGTCCGCAAAGGCGCGCTGACCGGCGGCGGTTTGCCCGGCAAACTCGCCGATTGCTCCGACCGCGATCCGGCGAACACCGAGTTGTTTATCGTCGAAGGCGACTCGGCCGGCGGCTCGGCCAAGCAGGGACGCGACCGGAAATTCCAGGCGATCCTGCCCATTCGCGGCAAGTTGATCAACGTGGAGAAAGCCCGCCTGGACAAGGTGCTTCAGAACAATGAAATCCGCACGATGATCACCGCCGTCGGCACCGGCATCGGCGACGGCGAAGGCGAGGGCGCGTTCAACATTGAAAAACTCCGCTACCACAAGGTCATCATCATGACCGACGCGGACGTGGACGGTTCGCACATTCGCACGCTGTTGCTGACGTTTTTCTACCGGCAGATGCCGTCGCTGGTGAAAAACGGCTTCGTCTATATCGCCCAGCCACCGCTATACCAGATCGCCCGCAAAAAGCGCGTTGATTACGTTGAGGACGACGCAAAGTTGAACAAAATCCTGATCGAACTGGGCACGGAAGAGGTGCGTTTGAAGAATCTTTCCGACAAAAAGGAGCTTTCGCAAAAGCAGCTCGCGGAAATCCTGGAATTGCTTGAGTCCCTGGACAAATACGCCAACGCCCTGAAGCGCCACGGCGGTGACTTTGCGGAATACGTGGAGCATCGCCAGAAAAAAACCGGCGAACTGCCGAGACACCTGGTCAAGGTGCGCGAGGGCAACGACGAGACGGTCCATTATTTCCACACCGAGGACGACCTGGCGCAGTTCGGCGCGAAGAATGCCGACCTGAAATTGTTCGGCGCCGAGGAAGAGGGCGACACCACCACCTTCGAGAAGAAAAACGGTTCGACCCGGCGGGCGCGGCACGTGGAGTTGCACGAAAGCAAAGCCATCGTTGAATTGCTGGGCAAGCTCGACAAGAAAGGCTTCAGCGTCGAGCACTATGCCGGACAGGACAAGCCGCTGTTTGAAATCCGCGAGGGCGAAGGGGACCGGGAAACCGTCAAGCCATTGTTCTCCATCCCGGAAATTCTCGCGGCGGTCAAGGAAATCGGACGGCGCGGCCTGTCCATCAAACGGTTCAAAGGCCTCGGCGAAATGAATGCGCGGGAGCTTTTTGAAACGACGATGGACCCGACCCGGCGCAAGCTGCTGCGCGTGGATCTCACCGACGCCGTCGAGGCCGAGGAGATGTTCACCAAACTGATGGGCGAGGAAGTTGAGCCGCGCCGCCAGTTCATCGAGGACAATGCGCTTAACGTGCGGAATCTGGATATTTAATTTTTGTTGCGGGAACTTTTATGGCTGAATCCAAACCATCGAATGATTTGCCGGTGATCAACACGCCGCTGTTCGCCTCCGGGGAAAAAATCGCCAAGGTCAACGTGGCCGAGGAAATCAAGAACTCGTTTCTGGATTACTCGATGTCGGTGATCATTTCCCGCGCGCTGCCCGATGCGCGCGACGGCCTCAAGCCTTCGCAACGCCGCATTCTCCTGGCAATGCACGATCTCTCGTTGTTTCCCAACCGCCAGCATCGCAAGTGCGCCAAAATCTGCGGCGACACCAGCGGCAACTACCATCCGCACGGAGAAGCGGTGATTTACCCGACGCTCGTGCATATGGCGCAGCCGTGGGCCATGCGCGAACGGCTCGTGGATGGCCAGGGTAATTTTGGTTCCGTTGAAGGCGATCCACCCGCCGCCATGCGTTACACCGAGGCGCGCATGACCCACCTCGGCGCAGCGCTGATGGAGGACATGGACCAGGACACGGTGGATTTCGTTCCCAATTACGACGAGACCCGCACCGAGCCGACCGTTTTCCCCGCCGCTTTTCCCAATCTGCTCGTCAACGGCGGCACGGGCATCGCCGTCGGCATGGCCACGAACATTGCGCCGCACAATCTGGGTGAAATCATTGACGGCATCTGCGCGCAGATTGACGACCCGAACATCACGGTCAAGGGCCTGATGAAATTCGTCAAAGGCCCGGATTTCCCGACCGGCTGCATGGTCTGCGGGCTGGAAGTCATCAAGGAATATTTCACCACCGGCCGCGGCAGCATCAAGGTCCGCGGCAAGGTCGGCGTCGAACAGCTCAAGGGCGGGCGCGAGCAAATCGTCATCACGGAAATTCCCTACAACGTCAACCGCGCGGTGCTCGTCGAACGCGTCGCCGAACTCGTCAACGAAAAGGTCTCGGGTTTCACCGACATCACGGCCATCCGCGACGAGTCGGACGAAAACACGCGCGTGGTCGTTGAACTCAAGCGCGACGCGATTCCGAAGGTCGTCATCAACAATCTTTACAAACAGACCGCGCTGGAAACGAGTTTTGCCGTCAACATGCTGGCCATTGACCACGGCCAGCCCAAGACGCTCGGGCTCAAGGAACTTATCAATTGCTACATCGAGCACCGGCGGGAAGTCATTTTGCGCCGCACGCGGTTCCAGTTGAAGAAGGCCGAGGAACGCGCGGAAATTCTCGAAGGCTATCTCATCGCGCTGGCGAATCTCGACGATTTCATCAAGATCATCCGTGGCAGCAAGACGCGCGAGGAAGCCCGGGTCAAGCTGCTGGCGTTCGAGTGGACCCAAAAGCAGGTGGAACGCTGGGGCATTTTGATTCGCAACGAGTCACGCCTGGCCAGGGGCCGGTATGCGCTGACCGAACGGCAGGTGGACGCCATTCTGGAATTGCGCCTGTATCAATTGACCGGCCTGGAAATTGACAAGGTCGAGGGCGAATACAAGGAACTGCTCAAGCGCATCGAGGATTTGATGGACATTCTGGCGAAGGAAGCCCGCGTGCTGGCCATCATCAAGGCCGAGTTGAAGGTCATCAAGGAAAAGTACGCCACGCCGCGCCTGACCGATCTCATGCCCGACGAAGGCGAGATCAACATCGAAGACCTCATCGCCAACGAAGGCGTCATCATCACGCTCACGCACAACGGCCTCCTCAAGCGCACGAATGTCAGTTCCTATCGCGCCCAGCGCCGCGGCGGCAAGGGCGTCATCGGCATGACGACGAAAGAGGGTGCGACGGATGAGGACAAAGATTTCATCGAGCACCTTTTCACCGCCAGCACACACGATTATCTCATGTTCTTCACGAACACCGGCCGTGTTTATGTCGAGCGGGTGCATGAAATTCCCGACATGGGCCGCGCCGCCAAGGGCCGGAGCATCGCCAATTTGCTCGAATTGAAGGCGGGCGAGACCATCGCCGCGCTCATCCGCGTTCTCTCCAAGACCAACGCGAACAAGGAAGACGTGACTTGGGAACAGCCGGGTTTTGTGCTTTTCTCGACCAAACAGGGCACGGTGAAGAAGACCGAACTCAAAGATTTTGCCAACGTCCGCAAAGGCGGCATCATCGCCATCGGCATTGATCCGGGCGACACGTTGATTGACGTGAAGTTGACGACCGGCCAGAACGAATCCGTGCTCATCACCCGCGACGGCATGAGCATCCGCTTCAACGAGGAGGACGCACGACCGATGGGCCGTCCCGCCGGTGGTGTGCGCGGCATCAAACTGGAGAAACGCGATGAAGTGGTCGCGCTGGCCATTGTGGTGCCGGACGCCAAACTGCTGGTCGCCGGCGAAAACGGCATCGGCAAACGCACCGATTTTGAGGAATACCGGGTTCAATCGCGCGGTGGCAAGGGCATCATCACCATGAAGACCACCGAGAAGACCGGCGCGGTCATCGGCGCGCTGACCGTGCGCGATGCGGATGAAATCATGCTCATCACCGTCAAGGGCCAGATGGTGCGCACGTTTGTGAAGGACATCCGCGAAGCCGGCCGCAACACGCAGGGCGTGAAGCTCATCGAGTTGGACGCCGGCGACAAACTTCAAGCCATCGCGCCCGTCATCGGTGAGGACAAGGAAGATTCCGCCGCCGGGGACGAGCCGGCGAAATAATTTTCAACTTCCCACGCCAATCGGGTCAGCTCCCGTATCAGGTTCCCCAAGGCTGATGGTTGGCATAAAAGATTCATGAACAGACGCATTCTCATTGTATTTATTTCAGTCGCTTTGACCGTGGCTGGTCACGCGGCCGACACCAATCAAACCGCCGCGGTCGCAACCAACAAGCCGGTTTCGGAAAGCAGCAACGCCCTGGCCATTCTGGCCAAGGTTGGTGGCACCGGTGACACCCCGCAAACCGCCGCGGTCGCAACCAACAAACCGATCTGGGAAAGCAGCATCGCGGCGGGTCTTACGCTCACCAAGGGAAACAGCGACACGCTGTTGACCACCGCGGCTTTTAAAACTCACACGAAAACACCGGCCAACGAGTTCATGTTCGGTCTGGATGGCGCGTATGGTGAAAGCGATTCCGTCAAAAACAATGAGACGTTGCACGGAGTCGGACAATACAATCATTTGTTCGGCAACCGCTTCTACGGTTACCTGAACACCGAGGGCCTGCACGATGGCATCGCCGATTTGCAATATCGTTTCACGGTCGGCCCCGGCGCCGGTTACTATTTCGTCAAGAACACGAACACAACTTTTGCCGTCGAAGCCGGCCCCGGCCTGATCGTCCAACGGCTCGGCGGCGTGGACACCACTTACGCGTCACTGCGCCTGGCGGACCGGTTTGAACAAAAACTTGACGGCGGAGCGCGAATCTGGGAAAGGGCGGAAATCCTGCCCCAGGTAAACAAGTTTGAAAACTACCTGGTCAACGCCGAAGTCGGGGCGGAAGCCTCGCTCACCAAAACCGTCAGCCTCCGGGTCACCGTGCAGGACAACTATGTCCACCAACCCGCACCCGGCCGCAAGAACAACGACGTGAAGCTCATCAGCGGCCTGGTTTACAAGTTCTAGTGCCGGTTTCACAACTCCGCGGATTCATCATCAGGAATTGATTGACAAAGGAATGGTTAAGCCCAACTTTTTCTTTGACTGACGCTTTTTTAATAATAATGCCACGTCCGGAAAATATCCGTTTTGTATGTCCAAGCTCGTAGCCATCAATCCCGGATTGGCCGGCCTGTCGTATGAACTGGGGACGCGCTGGGTCACGATTGGGCGCGGTGACAAGAATACGTTTCAAATCGTTGAAACATCCGTCTCCAGCCAGCATTGCGAAGTGTTGCTGCGCGGCGATGAACTCGTCGTTCGCGACCTGCGCTCAACCAATGGCACATTCATCGATGGCAGGACCATCGCCGAGGCCGTTCTACGGCCCGGTCAAACCCTGCGCCTGGGCGAGGTGGAATTGCGTCTCGAAATCACCGCGCCAGTCCCCTCCGTGGCGTCCCCCGCCCCCGCGCCGGCCCCGATAAAAAAATCTAAAGCCGCCGGCGGCACTCAAAAACATTATCGCGTGCTTTTCGTGGATGACAGCATGGCTTTCCTCGAAATGATCACCGATCTGTTTGGCGCCCGGGAGGAGATAACCTGGGAAATTCTTACGGCCACCTCCCCGGACAAGGCGCTGGCCATCCTGCAACAAAAGCTGATTGACCTGGTCGTGCTGGACATCGGCATGCCGCTGCTGGACGGCATCCAGTTGCTTGGCCTCATCCACCAGCGATATCCCAACATCAAAAAAGTTGCCCTGACCGGCGAAAGCGATGACCGCCACCGCGCGGCCTGCCTGGCCAACGGAGCGGAACTTTTCCTCTTAAAACCGGCCGACGAGGACGGGTGGCGGCTCATTTTCAACCTGTTGACCAGTCTCCTGCGGTGGGAGGACAGCGACGATTTTGTCAGCACTTTGAGCGAGACTGGATTGTACAATGTCATCCAACTGGAATGCCTGGGCGGCAACTCCTCGGTTCTTGAAGTCCGGAACCAGCAAACCGCCGGCGAGATTTACATCGAAGGTGGAGCCATCGTTCATGCCGCGGCCGGAAAGCTGGTCGGAGAAAAGGCTTTTCATCAATTGCTGTCCTTGACCGACGGCGAATTCCGCGTGATACCATTTCAGGCGCCTCCCGCACGCACCGTGCAACGCCAGTGGGAAGCGCTGCTCGCGGAAACCGCCCGTGTGCGGGATGAAGAAAAGTTTTCAGCCGACGACGACGGAACCATCCTGATCACAAAAAAAAGGCCTCCAACCGGGCCGCCGCCAACCACCCAGCCCGTGCCCGCACCCGAGGTGAAAGAACCGCCGCCCAAACCAATCCCGGACGAACCGCCTAAACCCAAGGCTGCGCCATCCACATCGGGCATGAATGTTATCACGCTGGAGGAAATGGTGGAGGCGGATACCACCTTGATTTCCAAGCCGGGCGGCAAAGCGCATCCGCCAGCCGATCCGAAGAAATAAGCCCGCCGTCGTTTTCTGGTTTTACGGCGACAGCCGTTCGAGCTTCCACGAATTGTCGGCCTGCCGGGTGTAACAAAAACGGTCGTGCAGCCGGTTCAACCGGCCCTGCCAGAATTCGATGCGCTCCGGCTTCAACACATAGCCGCCCCAGTTCGGCGGCAGCGGCACGTCACCGGAAAATTTCGCCGCCATTTCGTTCCACTTCGCATCGAGCGCCGCCCGGTCGGCCACCGGATCGCGTTGATTCGATACCCAAGTCGCCAGCCGGCTGCCGCGCGGACGGCTTTTGAAATACGCCTCCGATTCCGCTCGCGACAATTTGCTTACTGTGCCTGCCACGCAAACCTGCCGTTCCAGGTCGGTCCAGTAAAACGTCAGGGCCGCATTCGGATTTTCCGCGAGTTCAAGCCCCTTGCGGCTGTCGTAATTCGTGTAAAAAACAAAACCGCGCTCATCCACGCCCTTGAGCAGGACATTGCGGGTGGAAGGCCGGCCTTGTCCACCGTCGCCAGGACCATCGCATTCACGTCAATCGGCGTGTGGCCGAGGATGGCGTGCCAGAGTTTGAAGAGCGCGATGCCGATTTTCCGCCAGCGGTTGCCGCCCGACGCCTGCGCAAACCACCGATTGAACTGCGCGACCGGATTCGCATCCAAATCCGCGCGCCGCAATTCACCCTGCACATATTCCCGCCTGATGTCCGCCAGTGCCATGATGGCCCGAACCTTACAACGCCCACGCCACCCTGTCCACGATTACGGTGCGCCAGTGAGAGTATAACTTGGTGGGGCAAGCGTACCCGCGAGCCGATGTAGCGTCGGCGGTGTGCGCCGATTCCATCGAGCCAGAGGCTCGACACTACAACAGCCAGAACGCAAGGGTTCGTACAACAACGCGGCAGCGTCTTGGACTGCGGTGGCCCTCCACCGCTTTGGCATTGCCGGTGATTACCCAAAGCGCCAAAGGGTTGGCGCACTCCAAAACCTGACGGCCATTCTGGCTTCGTAATGATTTCGGCATTTAGGATTTAGGAATTCGTCCTTCCCCTCCCGTCTTGCCTGCTCCTTCCCATCCGGCGCATCATCCGCACATGACCATTCCGGCGGAATTGATCCGGCAACTGGCGGCGGCCAAGCGGGTGACGGTGCTCACCGGCGCCGGGGTGTCGGCCGAAAGCGGCGTGCCGACGTTTCGCGACGCGCAGACCGGGCTGTGGGCGAAATTCAAGCCCGAGGAACTCGCCACGCCGACCGCCTTCCGCCGCAATCCGCGCCTCGTCTGGGACTGGTACGACTGGCGGCGCAAACGCGTTGCCGACGTTCAGCCAAATGCCGCCCACCACGCGCTCGCGGAAATGGAAAAACTTTTCCCGCAGTTCCGGCTCATCACCCAGAACGTGGACGGACTGCATCAACGCGCCGGCAGCCGGAACGTCATCGAACTGCACGGCAACATCACGCGCACGAAATGTTTCGACGAAGGCACGGTGATTTCAAGCTGGCCGGACACCGGCGACGTGCCGCCCAAATGCCCGAACTGTGGCGGGCTGTTGCGGCCGGACGTGGTCTGGTTTGAGGAACCAATGCCCGAAGCCGAAATGGAACAGGCCATGGAAGCGAGCACGCATTGCGACATCTTTTTCTCCATCGGCACCTCGACGGTGGTCTATCCGGCGGCATCACTGCCGTACGAGGCGTTGCGGAGCGGCGCGACGGTGGTGGAGATCAATCCACAGCCGACACCCTTCACCCCCGAAGCGCACCACATCCTGACTGGCCCCGCCGGCGTCGTCCTGCCGCAACTGCTGGCGAGTCTGCGAAAGTAATTTACAGAATCAACCCACCAACGCCCGCTAGCTGCTTTGATATTGCGGAATGTTTTTTGGATTTATTTCAATGCCTTTGCTAAAACGTCTTTAACAAATTGCGGAATCTCCAGGTCTGATTTGGCGGCGTCCGATTTCAGCTTTTCATATTGCCGGACTTCTTCACCTTGCCAGATGAGATCAATGCGGCAGAGGGCTGGTTCTCGATGCTATTGCCATGAACAACTGAATCCACCACAATGGCAGTAATGACGCGCGAACAATTTCTGAAGAAACTCCAGGCACACGCGGCAACGTTTGAGAAGGCGGTCGCAACGAATGAAGGCGAATGGATTATCAAGGGCTTCATTGACGTTTATCAGCGTATCTACACGATTTCAGTGGACACCAAGATTGTGTCGAAGGTGCTCGAATTGCTGCTTTTCCCGATGTTCGTCGAGTTCGCGAAAAAGCACGGCTTGAAAATTGAATTGTGCCCGCAGCAAAATTTCTATCCCGACCTGACTTTCACACACGAGGCAACCGGACGAAAATTCGCGGTGGACATCAAAAGCACGTATCGAACCAGTGACACCGAAGTCAACGGCATGACTCTCGGTGCGTTCACCGGCTATTTCAGGAAGCGCGACAGCAACAAAAACACCCTTTTCCCATACAACCAATACACCGGCCATTTTGTGCTCGGCGTCATTTATTCCAAGTGCGACGACGCAGCCGACGAGCGGAAGCAATTCACCCTCGACGACCTGCCAAAGATTCCGTCTGTCATCAAAAACTTCCAATTCTTCGCGCAGCCAAAATACCGGATTGCCTCGTGGCGGCCCGGCAGCGGAAACACCAAGAACATCGGTTCGGTGACTAAAATTGAGCAACTGGTCAACGGTACTGGCCCGTTCACCGCTCTGGGCGAGGAGGTCTATGATGATTATTGGATGTTCTATTTGACACGCGACATGGCGCAGGCATTGTCTCTGGAAAGGCCATACACCGATTTGAAAAGCTATCTTGAATACAAAAAACGTGGAGTGGACAAGCTCCGCGCCCATGAAAAGGAAATCGCCCGGCTCGCCGAGGACGAAGCCAGCCAAGCCGAAGAGGAAGGCGAATGAACTTGCCACCACTTGTTCCTCCGCTCAAATGCCAAGGCATCAAAACCAAGCTGGCGGGCGAGATTCAAAGACTCGCTCAATCGCAGGAGTTTGACCGCTGGGTCGAGCCGTTTTGCGGCTCATGCGTGGTCGCGCTAAACGTGCAGCCCAGGCGGGCGCTGCTGGCCGATTCCAATGTCCATATCATCCGGCTCTATCAGGAAATCCAGCGCGGTGATTTGACACCCGCTTCGGCCAAAGCTTTTCTCTTTGAAGAAGGGGAAAGATTGCGCACGGGTGGCGAGGCCCACTACTACGCCGTTCGCGAGCGGTTCAATGCTAGGCCTACTTCGCTCGATTTTCTTTTTCTTAACCGTTCCTGCTTCAACGGCGTGATGCGGTTCAATCGCTACGGAAAATTCAATGTCCCTTACGGCCACAAGCCGGAGCGTTTCGCCCAGGCCTACATCACCAAAATCACGAACCAAATCCGCCGCATCTCCGAGGCCATCTCCGCCTGCGACTGGACGTTTGCCGCCGCCGACTTTCGACAGACGTTGGCCTCCGTTCAACCGGATGATTTGGTCTATGCCGACCCGCCCTATGCTGGCCGGCACGTGGACTATTTCAATTCCTGGTCAGAATCCGACGAAGCGGAACTCGGAAATCTTCTCAAGCAGCTTCCGTGTCGTTTCATTCTTTCGACCTGGCACAGCAACGAATTCAGGACGAACGCCATGATTGAACGCCATTGGAACGACCCGCGCTTCCACCTCCTGACGCGCGAACATTTTTACCACGTCGGTTCGACGGAAGACCTGCGTCATCCGATGATTGAAGCTTTGATTACCAACTTCCCGGTCAACTCGCAGCCGCAGGAAACCGAAGCGACGGAGCAAATGGCCTTTTTTGAAAAGCCGATAGGGAAATATTCCGTCTGACGATTTCAGGATTCCTTGGCCCGCCTGCGCGCCGCCGCCGCGAGGGAAATCGCCGCCGAATCCGTGTCCATCTGTGTTCATCTGTGGCGTCTGCCTTGCCAGAATTTGATGGACTTTTCGCGCGGTTTCCCGACCCTGTTCCAGCCATGTTTTCACTCCAAATGCTCTTCGGAAAGGCCGACCGGTTTTATCAACTGCTGGAGGACGCCGCCAGCGAAGCCCACGAAAGCGTCCGGCTGGTCATCGAGATGATCAAGTCGCCGGACTCCGCCAAAGGGCTGGACGAGCTTACGCTCACACGCCGCAAGGAGAAAAAAATCGGCGAACAAATCACCGCCGAACTGGTGAAAACCTTCGTGACCGGCCTGGAGCGCGAGGACATCGAGGCGTTGTCGCTGGCGCTGCGCAAAATTCCCAAGACGGTCGAGAAACTGGCGGAGCGCATCAACCTCGGCCACCAGCACATTGACGGCGTGGATTTCACCCGCCAGATTGAAATCCTGGAACAGTCCACCGATGTGGTGCTGGCCATGGTGAAACAGCTCCGCGACATGCGGCATCTGGAAAAAATCCACGAGCTGAACACCAAGCTGCAATATCTCGAAAACGAGGCGGACAAGCTGATGTCGGACCTGCTGAAGGAACTTTACAGCGGACGCTACGAGGCCACGAAGGCCATGGTCATCCGCGATCTTTATGAATTGATGGAGAAGGCCATTGACCGCTGCCGCGACGCCGGCAATGTGGTCATGCACATCGTGCTCAAAAATTCCTGACCGGCGCGATGACCCTCATCTTTCTCGTCATCCTGGCGGCGTTGGTGTTCACCTACATCAACGGCTTCCATGACACGGCTAATTCCATTGCCACCGTCGTCGCCACCAAGGTGCTGACGCCGCGCCAGGCCGTTATGCTGGCGGCGGTCACCAATCTGGTCGGCGCCTTCATTGGCAGTGCCGTCGCCACCACGATTGCTTCCGGCCTCGTTGACCCAAAAGTTGCCACGTCCGAGGTCCTGATCTGTGCCCTGGTCGCCGCCATTCTTTGGAACCTGTTGACGTGGTGGTTTGGGATGCCGTCAAGTTCGTCGCACGCGCTCGTCGGCGGCTTGTGTGGCGCATGTCTGGCCGCCGCGCATAACAATTGGAACATCCTCATCTGGTCCGTTCCCAGCACAAAACATTGGTGGCTGGGCACAGGACTGATCTGGAAAGTCATTGTTCCGATGATTTTGTCCCCCGTTTTCGGTTTGGTCTTTGGGTTCCTGGTCATGGGAACACTTTATTTCCTGTTGCGCAACTGGCGGCCGGCCAGAGTTAATAAAACCTTCGGCATCCTCCAGCTTGGCAGTTCGGGTTTTATGGGCATCAGTCACGGCATGAATGACGCACAAAAAACCATGGGCATCATCGCGCTGGTGTTGCTGACTGGCACCAGTAGCGGCCTGTTTGACCGGCTTCCCGGCTGGCTGTCATTTTTGCGTACCGCCGAACCGGCGGCCGGCCAGCCGTTGGCCATCGCCGCGTGGATCAAAGTGCTTTGCGCGTTGACGATGTGCGCCGGCACGGCGGTCGGCGGCTGGCGCATCATCAAAACCCTCGGCCATAAAATGGTCCACCTCCATCCCGTGCATGGCTTCGCCGCTGAAACCACCGCTGCCACCATCCTGGCCACCGCCGCCCATTTCGGAATGCCCGTGTCCACCACCCATGCCGTCACCACCTCCATCATGGGCGTCGGCTGTGCGAAGGGATTTAACCATCTGAAACTCGACGTGGTCGAACGCATCATCTGGGCGTGGATCATGACGCTTCCGGCCAGCGCTGGTGTGGCTTATCTGCTGGTCAAGCTGGCGCAAACCGCAGGCTGGATTCCGTGAAACGATGGGCTGGCGGCTAACAGAGGATTGGCCCGCCCTCATCCTGACCTTCTCCCCCAGGAGAAGGAACAGCCTTTGCACCTGACGTGAAAATTTTGAAAATTCACGATTCGCCGACAGACTGACGATAATTCTCCCTCTCCTCGGGGAGAGGGCGAGCGTCCAAACAAACCACACACCCGTTCAAGATTACCTGCGGCCGTAACGCGGATCGGGAATGCCGAGGCTTTTCTTGATTTTGAGCAGATCCTTCAGTTGCGCGGTCGAAATGGTGTTCGGCGTCCGGCTCAATTGCGAGGCGACGAGGACGGTGCGGCAGTAGGATTCGAGAATTTCCATCTTGAAGTAGGCGTCCTCGACGTTGAGGTGGCTCCACGAAACGACGCCGTGGTTGGCCATGAGAACGACGTTGTGTTTGTCCACCAGGCGGGCGATCTGCCGGCCCAATTCCGGCGTGCCGGGCGTGCGATACGGCGCGATGGCGGCGGAAACGAACACTTCAAATTCGGGAATCAGGCGTGTGGGCGGAACAATCCCCGCCACCGCAAAGCCCGTGGCCTGCGGCGGATGGCAATGCACCGTGGCCACCGCGCGCGGCTGGCGTTTCATGATTTGCAGGTGCATGAGAATTTCGCTGGTGATCCGTTTGGCGCCAAAAAGCTGGTTGCCCTTGAAATCCACCAGACACAGGTCCTCGGGTTTCATGAACCCCTTGCTCACGAGCGTGGGCGTGCAAAGCGCGATGCCCTGGCCGACGCGGATGGCGATGTTGCCGCCGTTGCCGTCCACATAGGCCCGCTGCCAGAGGCGGCGGCCGATGTCGCAGATTTGCAGTTTCAATCCGTGAATTTGCGGCGAGTTGAAAAAGGCTTCGAGTTCCGATTTTGCGCGATGTCGTGATGGATTGTTCGCTTCCATGCTACCGGCATCTTAGGCGGGGAATTGAAGGAGAATCAACGGAAATTGTGCAACGGCTTCCCGTTGGGGCGCATCTCAATTTTTGAACAGCGTCGGGAAATTCTCATTAGCACCGGGCTTCAGCCCGGTGATGATGATCGAATAACGTCGGAAAGCCGTTTTAACGGCTTTGGTGTGCAAAGAAATCCGTTGAAACGGGTTTTATCCTCGCAACCATTGGTTTCACCCGGCTGAAGCCGGGTGTTTGTGAGAGGCGCCCTTCCCGCAGCCGCTCATCAGCTTGCGCAATTCGTTCATCACTTTTTCCACGCTGATGGTCCGCACGCCGGTGATTTCCTTCAAGACGACCAGTTGTTCGCCTTGCGGCCGCCAAACCTCCTCCAGCGCGTCCGCCCACAGGACAACACATGGCAATCCCACCGCCGCCGCCAGGTGCGTAATGCCCGAATCATGACCCACAAAGGCCGCGCCGGACCGGATTCGTTGGGCCAGTTTGGCAAGCGGCAGGCCTTGCGCGATCGAACATCGCGCCGGCGGCAATGTGGCCGCCAGCCGTCGCAGGCGTTCGCCCTCGACCTCACCGCCCACCAGTAGCAGGTTCCAGTCGGTTGTCGCCGCGATTTGTCGAATCAACCCGGCCCACTTGGTTTCCGGCCAGTTTTTCTTTTCACTGCCGCTGCCAGGATGGAGGACAAGTTGGTTGAGAGTTGAGGGTCGAGAGTTGAGGGAAAGGCGCGGCACGGGGTCAGCGTCGAAAATGGCCAGCCGTTCCAGCGGCTTGAGATAAACTTTTGTTGCGTGGATTCGGTCCGTCTCGTCCGGCCGGTGCGGACCAACGACGAATTGTCCAACCAGGCAGCGGCAGACGTTGGTTTTGAAAATTTCGTCCGGGTCATAAAGATACGAAATGACCAGGTCGAACTCGGAGAAGTAATCCATCAAATCCGGCTCCAATGTGCCGCCGCGGGCGAAAAATCCCGCCAACCCGCGCGCTTCAATCGGTTGCACGCGGTCCGCCAGACCGCCCGCCACCGCGAGCTGGGCGATGTGCGGATAGCCGAGCACTTCGAGGTGCGCCTGGGGAAACTGGCGGCGCAAAGCGGCAATGGCCGGCAACGTGAGGATGAAATCGCCGATGGCTCCGCCGCGAATGACCAGAATCCTGGGTTTGATTGCGCTCACATCGAGTGGAACGCCGTCAGGCCGAGCAGCAGCACGAACACCGCGAACGCCAGACGGATGCGGCAACCGATGCGGATGCGTTCTTCCGTCGCCGTCGCCCAATTTAAAATATCACGCAGTTTCCATGGTGTCACGGTGAACCAGATGCCGGCGATGACCAGCAGGTAGGCCCAGACTTGAATCACCAGCACAAATGGCGATTCGCCCAGATGCGGGCGCCCGGTATCCACCATCAATTTCGCCAGCAGCAACATCAGGACGGCCAGGCCGCGCACGGCCAGAAAGTCCTGCACAAAAATGCACGTCAAAATTCCCACCGCCGTAAAACCGGCCATCATGTACGGTTTAAAAACCGAGAAATCCGCAATCGGTTCGATATACACGTTCCATACAAACCACGCCGTGGCCAGCAGCATGAGCACGATGCCGGCGGGCAGGTTGCGCGGAAACTTGCGCGCGGCGGCGGCGAACTGCGCCGGCTTGGTCAGGCCGTAAATTTGCGGCACGCTCGCGCCCAAACCGAGCAGGATGGACAACAGTGACAATCTCATGGTGAAAAGCTAACCACGAATGGACACAAAAGGACACGAAAAATTCAATCTGGATTTGGTGGGGCGAGGCTACTGACGAGCCGCTGCCACTAAATTCCGTGTACCAAGGCCGGCTCGCGAGTACGCTCGCCCCACCGAAGCGTTCACCGCTTTTTCTGGACAAACATTTTTGCCGGGAGCAGAGTCAAAACTATGAAACAGGATAGACTGCACAACGCGGCGTCCATTATATGTTAGGCCACTTCGATTTATGAGCACGTTTGATGATATTCTGTTGGGACTGATTACGGGATTGGCCATAGGAAGCGCCGGTGGTTATTACTTCTATCGCCGACTCCAAATTAATTTGACCGAGCTTTTCGCTATCTCCGAAAATATCAGTGCGCTGCGAACACTGAGGAAGCTTCAGGCAGGCGACACGGCGGCAGCCATCAAACTGAACGAGAATGCCCTTGATGTTTCAGTCATGACTTTAGGCGGTATGCTTCGCAATGTGCCCAAGGAGCGACGAGATCCGAACGTGCTCGTTCATATTCGCGCAGCCAAGGAATATCGAGAGAAGTATCCACACAAGAGTGATACCGAAGGATTTGATTGGCACGTTGCACAGTATTTAGCGTATGCAGACTGATATTATATGAGCCAGTGGCCTAACAAAGGGATAGGCTGCAATCGTCAAGCATAGCGTCAACCCAACTCCGGGGGTTCACAATCGCCGGGTCGCCGTTTGATTCGTAGCCGCCGACGTCAGTCGGCGCAAATTTAACGGTTTGGAAATCTGGACCTGAGAATTACGGCGCAAACTGACGTTCGCGGCTACAAGTCATTCCATTTCGCGCGCAGGGAGAATGCGTTTCTCAATTCCCGATTCGCGAGCGGCAAAATAATATTTCCAAAACCACGGCCAGTAGTCGGCATCAAATGGATTTAAACGCGGATAGCCCGGTATCACCGCGCCGAGATACGGCCAAGCTCCCGGCGACTTGACCAGCCCGGCTTTCAAAGGATTGAGCAGGACATAATCGGCACAGGCGACACTGAAAGCGTGGCGCTGCCGTTCCTTGGCCGAGAGCACGTGGTCACGCGCCTGATGCTGGAATTTTGCCGGCTTCAGAAACGGCCCAACCTCAGCGCGAAGAAACTTGATGCCATTGCGTTGGTCGGCGTCACGGCGTAGCCCCATCCAGACCAGATGAATGTGGTCAGGCATCAGGCAGTAAGCCGGGCAAATCAAACCTTCGCGCACTTCGGCATGAAGCATCATTTCACGAAATGCAGCGTGAAATCCTTCGGTCAGCCAGCCTTGCCGACGGTGCGAAACCGGCATGGTCCAGAAGATGACGGCGTCGGCCTGATAAAATTCACGTTTCAATCGCGGCAGGTAATGAGAAAAATCCGAACGCGGCTTCCGTTCGGAAGCGTTGGGAACAATGGAAGGTTCGGAGTTCACGCGATGATTATGGCGCGGACTCACGTCCGCGGCTACGTCATTCTTGTAGCCGCCGATGTTAGTCGGCGCAAATCTCCCGGTTCGATAACCACTTCGCGAATTATTTCAGCGCGGACTGCACGTCCCCGGCTACAGCAAAATCGCCGGGTCGCCGTAGAGCGTGAACGAGCCGGCGCGTGTGATTTTCACGTCCAGGAACTGGCCGCGATGCCGGGCCGAGCCGTCGAACACCACAATCTTGTTGCAGCGCGTCCGGCCAGTCAGCCGCGCCGGATTTTTCCGGCTCGGTCCCTCGACCAGAATCTGCGTCCGCCGCCCGATGAATGCATCGTATTTGCGCCTGCCGATGGCATTGACCGTTTCGAGCAGGCGATGATTGCGTTCCTCGCGGATTTTTAGCGGCACCTGCCCCGGCATTTCAGCGGCGGGGGTGTCGCGGCGCTGCGAGTATTTGAAGATGTAGGCGTTGTCGAATTCCACTTCGCGAGCGAGCGAGAGGGTCTGCTCGAAGTCGTCCCCGGTTTCGCCGGGAAAGCCGACGATGATATCCGTCGTGATACCGATGTCCGGTTTCGCGCGGCGCAATTTTTTTACGATGCCAAGAAAGCGGTCGCGCGTGTAGCCGCGGTGCATCAATTTCAAGACGCGGTCGCTGCCGCTCTGGACGGGCAGATGCGCGCTCTCGACGAGCTTGGGCAGCCGCGCATAGGCCTGAATCAAATCATCGCCGTAACCCTTCGGATGCGGTGCGGTGAAACGAATGCGTTCCAGCCCTTCAATTTCGTGGACGGCTTCCAGCAATTCGACGAAAGGGGTTTTGCCGTCATCTGTTCGGTAGGGCGCGATGTCCTCATCGCGCCGGACAATATCCAAATTCCAAACCGGCTCGCTAGGAGAGCGAGCCCTACCTGCTGTCGTAACACCAACCGATCGTCTCCGTCCATAGCTCGTCACAATTTGCCCAAGCAGCGTGATTTCCTTCACGCCCTGTGACACGAGCTGGCGGCACTCGGCCACGATGTCGGGAATGCTGCGGCTGCGTTCCTCGCCACGCGTGTCGGGCACGATGCAAAACGTGCAACGCTGATTGCAGCCCTGCATGATGCTGACAAACGCGGTGACGGATTTTTTTCCGCTGCCGTTGAGCAGATGCTCGCGAATTGTCGCCTCGCTCCCCTGCTCTTCCGCCACGTCCACGATTTTGTCGCGGCGGCCGGCCAGGATTTCGTCGAGGTAATCCGCCGCATGATGAAATTTTTGCGTGCCGAGGACCAGGTCCACGTCCGGCAGGCGGTCAATGAGTTCCTGTCCGCGGCTTTGCGCCATGCAACCGAGGAAACCGAGCACGACATCCGGACGGTGCTTGCGCACATCCGCCGCGAGGTTTTGCATTTTGCCAATCGCCTTTCGCTCCGCGAAATCGCGCACACTGCAGGTGTTCAGCAAAATCACATCCGCAGCCGCCTCGGATGGGGCCAATGTATAACCCTTGGCCACGAGCTGGGCGGCGACGGCCTCGCTGTCGCGCTCGTTCATCTGGCAGCCGTAAGTTTTGATGAAAACACCTGGCATGATGTTTCAGATAAGCAGGATACTTTGGGGCGACGGGCTTGGAAAGTGGAATCCAGGCGTTGACGCCGGGGGCGCTCCGACGCAACCCGGTTGCGGCGGCGGGCCAATCCTGTATCTTGTGGCGAGGCGGCGGATTGATTTGCCGCGCCCCCCGGCGCGGACTGAATCGCACTATGGAATTTGAACCACTGAAAGTTTTGCTCGTTGGCCATGACGCGCGTTTTGCCCACGGCGTAGCGGAAATGCTGCGCGCGAACGGCGGCGTGACCGAAGTTGCCACGGCTCCGACTTTGGAAGCCGGGCTGGCTGAATTGGCGGCCCATTCCTACCACGCCCTTTTGTTTGAACTCCCTTCCGCAAACGCCGCCGGTCTGTTCCAGGTCACACAAATCACCACCAAAATCCCGCGGCTGCCGGTCGTGGTGTTCGGTCCGGCCAACGACGGGATATTCGGGACGGAAATCATCGGAGCGGGCGCGCAGGATTACCTGACCAAAGATGAAGTTGAGCCGCGCGCGTTGCAACACGCCCTGCGCTGCGCGATTGAACGCCAGCATGAATACAACGCGCTGGTTGACGAAAAGGACAATTACAGCGGCATTTTTGACCATCTGGTGGAGGGTGTTTTTCGCACCACGCCGGACGGTCACTATTTGCTGGCGAACGTGGCCCTGGCGCACATTTACGGTTACGCCTCGCCGGTGGAATTGATGGCGAGCATCCATGACATCGCGCGCCGGCTGTACGTCGAACCGGGACGGCGCGAGGAATTTGTCCGGTTGATGCAGGAACATGACACGCTGACCGGCTTCGAGTCCCAAATTTATCGCAAGGACGGGACGATCATCTGGATTTCGGAAAACTGCCGGGTGGTGCGCAACGCGGAGGGAAAATTGCTTTGCTACGAGGGCACGGTCGAGGACATCACGCAACGGCGGCAAATGGAGCAGGAACTGCGGAATTCGGAGTCGCTTTACCATTCGCTGGTGGAGACGATGCCGCAAAACGTCTTCCGGAAGGATCTGCTGGGGCGGTTCACCTTTGCCAACCAGCAATACTGCCGGCATTACCACAGCCGGTTGGAGGACATCCTCGGCAAAACGGACTTTGATTTTTTCCCGAAGGATCTGGCGGAACAATATCAACGGGACGACCAGCGGGTGATGCAGACCGGCCAGACCTACGAAATTACCGAGGAACATTGCCCTTTGGGCCAGCAGAAAACCATCGTCCGGGTCGTCAAAACCCCCCTTTACGGGGCGGACGGAAACATCATCGGACTGCAAGGCATCTTCTGGGACATCACGGAGCAACAACTCGCGGAGGAACGGATCCGCCAGGCTAATGTCGAACTGGCCCGCAGCCGCGAGGAACTGCGCGTCAAAAATTCAATCATGGAGGAAAACCTCCACATGGCGCGCGAAATCCAGCTCACGATGCTGCCGCAGCAATACCCGGTTTTCCCCCCGGCGTGCCGCCGGAACAAAGCGCTTTTCAATTCGTCCATCGGTATCAGGCCGCCGAAACGGTGAGCGGCGATTTTTTCAGCGTTTATGCGCTTTCGGACACGGAAGCCGCCGTTTTCATTTGCGACGTGGCCGGCCACGGGGTCCGCGCCGCGCTCGTCACCGCCATGATCCGCGCGCTGGCGGAGGAATTGAAGCCGCTGGCGCGCGAACCGGGAAATTTTTTGCGCAAGCTTAATTCCGATTTGTGCAGCATCCTCAAAAGCACCGGCTCGCCGATGTTGACCACGGCGTTTTATCTCGTTGCCGACTGGCGGACCGGCAAAATGCGTTTTGCCAACGCCGGACACCCCAAACCGCTGCTTCTCCACCGCCCCGCGGGCAAAATCGAGCCGCTCACCAACGCTTCCATCCGCAGCGAACCGGCGCTGGGCCTGTTCGACAACCCGACGTATCAAACCACTGAAGTCACCATCGCGCCCGGCGACTTCGTGATGTTGTTCACCGACGGCCTCTACGAAGTGCAAGGCTTGAACGAGGAATTGTATTCCCAGGAGCGGCTGATGCTGGACGTGCAAAACCTGCTGCAAAAGCCCGCCGCGCAAATGTTCGACGATTTGCTTGAAGCCATCCGCGCATTTTCCGTGGATCACGAATTTGAAGACGACGTCTGCCTCGTCGGTGTGGAATTCACCCGAAAGCCGCCGCAGAAAAAATCGTAGCGCCCGTCCCTCCACCAGTGTTTTTATCACGCGGTTTTTCTTCCGCCTTCGCTCCCGCCTCCGTTTCGCTTCAACCCGGCAAGCCGTTGCGGCGCGGCGGGCGGATAATTCGCGTCCATCTGTGGCCCGCTATTCCGACAGGATTTTTATGGAACGGCTTTTCTCGGAACGTTTTCTGGCCGTTTCATCCAGAATTTTCTTTCGCAACCGCAGATTTTTCGGCGTCGCTTCCACGTATTCGTCCACGTCAATGTATTCCAGCGCGCGTTCGAGCGAGAGTTTGAGCGGCGCGGTGAGCTGGATGCCCTTGCCATCGCCCACCGACCGCATGTTGGTCAATTTTTTCGCCTTGCAGGGATTCACCGGAATGTCGTTTTCACGCGCGTTTTCGCCCACAATCATGCCCGGCGTAAATGGCGTCGCCCGGTTCCACCATCAGGCGGCCGCGTTCCTGAATCATGTTCAGGGCGTAGGACATCGCCACGCCGCTTTCCATGCTGACGAGCGAACCGTTCTTGCGCGCGGCAATTTCCCCGCGGTCGGGGCCGTATTCGTGGAAGAGATGGCTCATCACGCCCAAACCGCGCGTCTGGTTTACCAGGTCCGTCTCGAATCCAATCAGGCCGCGCATGGGAATCAGCGCCTCGATGGTCACCTGATCGCCGTGATGGTTCATGCTGGTGATTTCGGACTTGCGGCTGGAAAGGTTTTCCATGACCGCGCCCATGAATTCCTGCGGGATTTCGAGAAACAATTTTTCAATCGGCTCCAGCATGTTGCCGTTGGCGTCCTTTTTGTAGAGCACTTCGGGGCGTGAAACCAAGACCTCGTAGCCTTCGCGCCGCATTTGCTCGACGAGGATGGCGATCTGCATTTCGCCGCGGCCCTCAACTTCAAAGATTTTCGGGTCGGCGGTCTGCTTGATGCGCAACGCGACGTTGGTGCGGATTTCCTTTTGCAGCCGCTCCCAAATGTGCCGCGCGGTGACGAGTTTGCCGTCCTGGCCGGCGAGCGGGCTGTCGTTCACGGCAAATTCCATCTGAATCGTCGGCGGATCAATTGGGATGTAAGGCAGCGCGCCGCGTTCCGGTTTGTCGGCGATGGTCTCGCCGATGAACACATCCTCGAAACCGGTGATGCCGACGATGTCACCCGCGTGCGCCTCCGGCACTTCGATGCGTTTGAGGCCCTCGAAGTGGTAAATCATCGTGATTTTGCCCTGGGTGATCTTGCCGTGGCCGTGCAAACAGCAGGCCGGCTCACCGGCTTTGACCTTGCCCGCGAGAATTTTACCGAAGGCGATGCGACCGAGATAATCGCTGTAATCAAGGTTCGCAACCAGCACCTGGAAACCGTCGCCCGCCTTGGCGCGCGGCGGCGGGATGAATTTTACAATGGCGTCGAACAGCGGTCCCATCGTGTCGCTGGCATGCGCGAGGTCGAGTTTCGCGTAGCCGGCCTTGGCCGAGCAATAGACGAACGGAAAGTCCAGTTGTTCGTCCGTGGCGTTGAGCGAAATGAAAAGTTCGAAGACCTCGTCGAGCACCTTTTTCGGGTTCGCGTTCTCACGGTCAATTTTGTTGATGACGACGATCGGCTTGGCGCCGGCTTCGAGCGCCTTGCGCAGCACGAAGCGCGTCTGCGCCTGCGGACCCTCGGCGGCGTCCACCACCAGCAGCACACCGTCAATCATGTTCATGATGCGCTCGACTTCGCCGCCGAAATCGGCGTGGCCGGGCGTGTCCACGATGTTGATGTGGTAATCCTTGTATTGGAACGCGGCGTTTTTGGCGCGGATGGTGATGCCCTTTTCCTTTTCCAAATCCATTGAATCCATCAGGCGCTCTTCCGAGGACTCGTGCTGGTTGGCGCGGAAGGTGCCGGACTGCTTGAGCAGGCAGTCCACGAGCGTTGTCTTGCCGTGGTCCACGTGCGCGATGATGGCGATGTTTCTAATGTGCTGCATAATTAAAACCCAGTTGAATAGTCTGCCTTTTAAGCGGGAAAGGTCAAGCCGCGCGTGGGAAAAAATCAGAAGCCAAGTTGTGTGGCCGCGTTTGTGAAAACGCGGATTCCATTGATTTGTTAATTCATCCGACCGCGTTTTTACAAACGCGGCTACACCAGCTTCTTCAACCTCGCATCCTCACCGAGTTTCCGGACCAGTTCCTTGACCTTTTGCGCCTGGCCTTTGTGCGCCAGCAGCACCGCGTCATCAGTTTGAACGAGAATCGAATCGCGCAAACCGACCACGGCAATCGGCGTGCGATTTTTTACGCGCGCGTCGTAGATGATGTTCCGTGCGGCGTCCACGTGGATGAAATCCGCCACGGCGCA
This sequence comes from uncultured Verrucomicrobiae bacterium, assembly GCA_963744965.1. Lineage (GTDB taxonomy): Bacteria > Verrucomicrobiota > Verrucomicrobiia > Limisphaerales > UBA11358 > UBA11358. The sequence continues at coordinate 538,607 of CAVUVT010000008.1, read as the reverse complement.
ATTGCCTTCCGGGTCGGCCTTGAGATGCCGCGCCAGCGCCGTCCATGAGCCGAGATCGTCCCACTCAAACGCCCCGTCGGCCACAATCACGTTTTGCGCGTGCTCCATCAGCGCGTAATCGATCGAGATTTTTTTGATGTCGGGATATTCCTTCGCCAACACCCTGGCCAGTTTTGCCGGCTGGCTCGCCGCTTTGAACCAGCGCTGGCAGGCGGCGTACATCTCCGGCTGATGCTTCTGCAAACCTTCCGTGATGGTCACAAACGACCAGACGAACATCCCGGCGTTCCAGCGATACCGGCCGCTGTTGACGTATTCCAGCGCGCGATCAAAATGCGGCTTCTCAACGAATTGTTCCGCCCGGAAAAACGTGGTCTTGTATTTCTTGGCGCCCGACGGCGGCGGCAACGCCTCGCCGACGTGAATGTAGCCGTAACCCGTCGCCGGCTCGGTCGGTTTGATGCCGATGGTCACAATCGCCTGGCCGCGGCTCGCAAGGTCGAAGGAATCATTCAGAACTTGCTGGAATTTTTTCTCCTCGGGAATGACGTGGTCGGCGGGCAGCACCGCCATGACGCCGGTGGTGGAGCGCGCACCGACGAGCGCCGCGCCGAGCGTGACGGCAGCGCAGGTGTCGCGGCCCATCGGCTCGGCAATCAAATTTTGTCCGGGGATTTTCGGAAGCTGTTGGCGGACCTCCGGCCATTGCGCCTCGTTGGTGATGACGAAAATGTTTCTGGCCGGCACCAGCGGCAGTACGCGGTCAACCGCCTGCTGGAGGAACGAGCGTTTGCCGAGCAGCGGGAGCAGTTGCTTGGGCATCTTCTCGCGGCTCACCGGCCAGAACCGTTCGCCGCGCCCGCCCGCCATGATGATGACGAAGCGGTTTTTGGTGTCCATTGGTGCTTTCATGGTTTCAACCACGGATTAAGTGCAAAAAAACACGGGAAACATCAACTGCAAACCCACGCTCACGCCGGCATCGGCGCATCTCAGTATTTATGCACATCTCATTAACACCCTGCTTTAGCGGGGTGTTCCGCAAAGGGAAGGCCCGCCGACCGCTTGAGCGGTTTGCCGTGTGCCGATAAACCGCTCAAGCGGTTCCGACCCCGCGACACCGGAAAACACCCAGCTAAAGCAGGGTGTTAATGAAAGGGCTGTAAACAAAGAGGGTTTCAACGGCGGACACCCCCTCAACAACTGAGATGCGCCCGCCGATATCCCCGCCAAGGCTGACAACCCGGAAAAGCCGATTGCTAACACCTGGAAACACAGCCTCCACCTGGTCAAAAAAGCCATAATTCCTTCTTGACAAAATCACCCGTCAACATACACTTTTACAAATGTTCGGCTTTTAAGCTGAAGAGGAGCACCGAACCGATGTTAAAACTTAACTAACAACGAAAACAACGAAAAATAAACGATATGAAACTAAACAAAATTCTGATGTGTGCCGTGGCCGCGGGAGCGATGGCTTTCGTTTCCGACAACGCTCAAGCGGTGGTCATTAGTGGCAATCTTTACACCCCATTGAATCTCACGTTGACTGTCAATGTGGTTGGTAGCAATGGCAAGATTCAACAAAAGACCGGCACTTCCAAGAAAATTTTGAATGATTTAATTTCCGAGCAGGGCTTTACTTACCCCAAAGGCACCTTTCTGGCCGTTGGCCCCGGTGGAGATATTTACGCCATCACCAAGACCGCTGTGCTTGATGACCTCAGCGGTCTGGGCTATTTTTCTTTCAGCCCAGTCTCATCTATTTCCACGTCAACAGGCACGTTTGGCACGACCGCATACAAATATTCTGAGGCAGGCCTAGTCACTATTGAATATGCCGACGATGCCGATCTCACAGATCTAACTGACAACGACGGCGCGTTTGACCTCACCGGCTCTTATATCTATAATGAAAAAGACTCGGTTCCGGTTAATGGCGTTTACAATGAGTCGGCAAATTTTAAATCTTCAAGCCTTAGCGGCGACGGTTACTGGTTTAGTTTGGACACGGAAGACCTTTTGCCCATGAGCGGCAGCGCTTCCGGCAGCGCTTCCGGCAAGGTGACAGAGGAATAATCACACTTTTGGCAGCATTCAGACCGATCCAAAATGGCTTGAGGCTGTTTTGGATCGGTTTTTTGCTTGGTTGAAGGATTCGAGAAAATATGAGGCCTAAAATCGTCATCCTCATCCTGCTGGCCGGATTGGCCGGCGTGACTGGCCTTCTTTTGATAAAACACCGGGCATCTACGCCGGCAGCGGCTTCCATCGCCATTACCGAAACCAAACCCGCCGCGCCCCAAGCTGCTCCCACCATCACGAATGTCCCGCCACCCGCTGCGCCCGTCGCCGCTGCGCCGGTGGCCACGAATACCCTGACGGATGCACAGCGCCGGGCGGCCATAAACGCCGAAACCGACCGCCTCCAGGAATGGTCCATGAATGATGATCCCGCCTCCCTATCCAATATCCTGGCCGCTTTGACCAGCCCGGAAAAGGAGGTCCGGCAAGCCGCCATTGTCGCCGCCGAACAATTTGACAGCACCAACGCCATCCCCATTTTGAATAACCTGGCGGCCAACGATGCCGACCCCGAAGAAAAAGCCGCTTTATTGGATGCCGCCCATTTTATTTCGCTGCCCAGCCTCTTCGACGGCGGCCAGTCAACCACGCCCGCCGAACGCGAGGCCCGCCGGCAGGCGCGAATGCAACAAAACGCCGGAAACCAAGCCGCCCCCGGCCAGAATCAATAATCAGAACCCCGGAACCCGGGTTGGATTCGCCAACCGTCCGTTTAAAAAGCAGCCCTGACGTTCAACACCAAATCACTGCTGAAAATGATTGCCGCCGATCATGGTTTTACCCTGCCGGCCAGCGCAAGCTTGGGAATGATTGAAAATTTTTACGGGCGCAAATCACGTGATAAAAGACGCCATAAGCAATTGCCAAAGATTTCGCTGTGGATTATTGCCTCAACAAACGATATTGGAAATCGTTTTGGAATTCAGTTCGTTGCTTTTTATCCCCTGCCGCAAAGGTCTGAAAGCAGGCTTTTTCCCCGAAATAATTGTGTTTGACAACATTAGGAACGGCGATAGAATTGCTTTTGCCATCATTGGACAAGTCGTAAGCAGGACTGATTAACTTGAAAACATTAAAGGAAAAAAATGAAACTTATAAAAATTCATCTATGCGCGGCGGCTGCAGCCATAGCGCTCTTCCCGGTCAGCACGGCCAAGGCTGTCCCTGTTGCTTATATGCCGAGGCCGGTATTAAATATTAGCGGCACTGTCGTGGTCCCTCGGCCAGCTCTTGGCGGTTTTGGCGCCATGCAGAAGTTAAGCTTCAACAACAAAACCCTCATCGCGCTGTTGAACGCCTCGCCATCTGTTCAGCGTTACATCACGAACAACGTTACCCACTCGGTGACCAACATGACCATTCCGGCAGGGTCATACTTCGTCTGGGATATGGATGAAGAAGATGTGTGGGTGACGAATAAAAACGGCTTTTCGTTCAATGTCGATGACCCTGTCGATTTTTACATTGATTACGACTATGATGAACTGCTTGGCAGCTTTTCATTGAACAAAAGCACGGGGGCGGGCAGTGAAATGGATCAGACGGGCGTCAGGCTTTATTTTTATGACGGCAACTACAACGAGCTCGAACCTGAATACGGTTTGGGAACTTTCAACTGGACCTACGGCGCAGTGTCCGGTGGCGTCCAGACGAAGACTATAAGTGTTAATTTGTCTCCTGGCGCTTATTATGCTGAAGTCAGCGACCAAGATGGAATCACCACATCCTTCACTATCAGCGGCAGCGGCTCGGCCACGGGCCTGACTCCTTTTTACGAGCCGTTTTACAAGTGGTGGTAAAATATTGAACAATTTAACTTAAAAACATCAAAGGAAAAACAAATATGAAACTGACAAAAATTCTTTTAGGTGGAGCGGTTGTCGGCGCCCTGGCGTTTTTTACGGCCGGCGCGGTCAAGGCCGCGACTTATTTTCCCCCGGTAGCATTGAACCTCAGCGGCACAGTTACCGTCCCGGTCACCGACACCAATGGCGACCAGATAATCACCACCAATGGCAACATTGTAACCGGCAAACTCAAGACGGTGAGCTTTAACAACAAGAGCCTCATCGCGCTGTTGAACGCCTCGCCTGATGTTCAGCGTTACATCACTAACAACGTTACTCACTCGGCGGTCTCCAATTCAATCCCCGCCGGGTCATACTTCGTTTGGACCATGGGGATGTGGGATGGGAATACGAATGATTTCTATGATGACTCCGGAGATATATGGGTAACGAATAAAAATGGCTTCTCGTTCGATGTCGAGGAACCTGTCAGTTTTTACATTTACTGGGATGAGGACGAGGTGGTCGGCACCGCTAAACTGAACGCTATTACAGGAGCCGGAACGGAAAAGGACATAACGGGCGTTGAACTTTATTTTTCTGACTATAACGGCAACGAGCTCGAACCTTATTACGGCCAGGGAAATTTCAATTGGACCTACGGCCCGGTGTCCGGCAGCCTCCAGAAAAAGAGCATAAGCCTGACCATGTCTCCCGCCACTTGTTACGCGGAAGTCAATGACGTTAATGCTCTCACCACGGCCTTCAGCGTCAGCGGCAGCGGTTCAGCCACGTGCCTCACTCCGCTTCCAGGCGCATGGCTCGGCGAGCCCTACTGGTGGTATATGTGGTGGTGATCTGATTCAAGCCATTCAATCCAAGACAGGCCTTGCCTGTCTTGGATTTTTTGTTCAGTATAAACCGGTTCCGAAAATTGTCATGAGACCGAAAATAGTCATCGCGCTGCTGCTCCCGGCAATTCTGCTCCTGGGGGCGGTCCTCTTTTTCAAACAACACGTCGCGAACACTGCAAAGCCCGCCGCCGCAGTGACCCCCGCGCCAGCGATGACGAGCGTGGCTCCCGCCGCTGCGCCCGCGATAGCGAGCGTTGTTCCCGCACCCGCACCCGCGCCTGTCGTGGTTAAACAAACGATGACACCGGAAGAACGGGAGGCGGCTGTCAATGCTGAAAAGTCCCGGCTGTTTGAATGGGAGATGAACGATGATCCGCAATCCCTTTCCAAGATTCTGACCGACCTGACCAACCCCGAAAAAGAAATCCGGGTAGCTGCCATCGAGGCCACGAAACAATTCGGAAGCAAGGACGCCATTCCCACCTTGCAGCAACTGGCCCAAAACACGGCCGATGCCGGGGAACAAACCGCCCTGCTCGAAGCCGCCGACTTTCTTTCGTTGACTCCCATCAGCGACAGCAGCGTGCAACTGCCCAAAACGCCCGAACAAGTTCAAGCTGAACAGCAAAAAATCGCCCAAATGGAAGCCCAAAAACAGGCCCGACAGCAAAATCCTGGTCAATCGCAGGGCTCACCGCCGGCCACCGGGCCCAATCCGGGCAACTGAAGCAAACGGGATTGGGTTTGGTCAACGCTTCAACGCTGCGCCAGCGATAGCATAAGCCTCCCCCGTGTTTCACCAGTTCCAGTGCCCCGGCCGGCACCAAATAGAGATGACCCCTCCGTTCCCAAGGCAGGGTCGAGACGAACTCAACCGCTAATACTGATTTGCATTCAAAATGCAACGAACTTTGGACTGCGACGGCTTGACGCCGCTCTCTTCGACGCGACATGTCGCGTCGTTCCAAAGCGCAGACCTGTCTGCGCACTCCAAATCAAGCCACGGTTCGCCTTGCACATTTGTAGCATTTTGAACGCAGGCTGGTATAATATCATAATTCATCGTTGACAATATCATCTGTCACCATAAGGCTTTCCCTAACTTGAGCTGTTTAACTGAAAATTGAAATCAATCAACGGGTAAAACAATCACAGGAGAGAATAAATATGAAGCTGACCAAATTAGCAGCCGTAGCCGTGGTGGCCGCAGTCGCGCTGGCTTACAACGCCAAGGCAGTCGTGGTGACGTTTCCGCTGGTGAAACTGGCCATCAGCGGCACCGTGAGCTACAATACCACCAACAGCCCAGCGCACAATGGCACAAATACAACAATATCGGTGCTGACAACGGTGAAAATCAATACCAAGTCGCTGATTGGCTTGTTGAATGCCTCCCCCACGGTAACCAATACCCTGTTGGATGTCACGGGAACAAGCCAGATTCCGGCGGGATCCTACTTCGTTTACGACTTGGACAATGAAAACCTGATCATCACCAACTTATCCGGTTACAACTTTACGCTTCGTGGTTATGACTCAGTTACCGCAACCGATTATACCTATGGGTATCTGAACATAGACGCGCTGCATCTCATCGGCAGCTACAAGCAAAATGACACCACCGGTGCCGGCCGCGAATCGGACCTGACCGGCATTTATTTCAACTTCACTGATAGCAATGGCAATCAACTGGAAGATTACGGAAACGGCAGCTTGAAGTGGAGTTTTGGCAAGGTGGCCAACGGCGTCCAGAAAACGACCCTGAGCGTCAACTTCCCCGCGCCCAATGGGTACAATGACATGGTGAATGATAACTCCGCCATCGCGCAAAACGTCAAATGCTCCGGCAAAGGCACGGGCAATGTGGAGTCCGGCATTTTTCCATTTTATCTTTCGTGGGAAGATTGATCCGGCCTTGAAAGAAAAACCAGGACGGGCATTGCCGGTCCTGGTTTTTTATTTATGATGCCATCATCTTGAAACTGTCATGAGGCCGAAATTTGTTTTTGCGCTGTTGTCGCTGGCTGCGTTGGTATTGGGCGCCGCTCTCCTTTTGAAACAACACCTGGGGAACACAGCCTCGCCTCCTCCCGTCGCTGAATCCGTGACTCCGGCTCCAGCGGTGAGTGTCACCCCACCACCTGCGCCCGCGCCCATCGCCGCCGCACCGGTAGTCACCAATACCCTGACGGATGAACAGCGCGAGGCGGCCATTGACGCCGAAACCGACCGCCTCCAGGAATGGTCCATGAATGACGATCCGGCATCTCTCTCAAACATCCTGGCCGACCTGACCAACCCGGAAAAAGAAATCCGGGACGCCGCCATTGAGGCCGCCAAGCAATTCGGCAGCACCAACGCCATCCCCACTCTGAAAGCTGTGGCCGCGAACACGACTGACCTCGAGGAACAGAGCGCCCTCCTCGAAGCCGCCGATTTCCTTTCGCTGCCCGCCATTTCTGACAGCGGCGTGCAACTCCCCAGAACCCCGGAGCAAATTCAGGCGGCAATGCAAAAGCAGGCACAACGGCAAAGGCAAAATCCGCAATAAAAACTCATTCCACGCAGAGACAACTTCCCGTGGCGCTGCGCCGGATAATAAATATAGCAGTTCCAGTTAACATTGGCACAGTTTGATAAGCCCTGGGAAAAGCGGCGGCGGGCCGCCGCACTCCAAAACGCTGGCGCGCTTGACTGCGACCACTGGTATTCGCGAAGCGTCTTGGACTGCGCCAGCCCTCTGGCGCTTTGCCAGCAGACGAAATATCCACGAGGTTTTCACATGAGCTTTTGTGTGCCTATGACAATAGGAACTGCCATAACCTTCAAAGGGCCTTCACCGCCGCCACCAGCGACTTTACAAACGCGCCCACGCGTTTCACCAATTCCGGCGATTTGCCGTGTATGGCAATCTGATTCACCACCGCGCTGCCCACCACGACGGCGTCCGACGACGACGCGACAAGTTTCGCCTGTTTGGAATTCGAGATGCCAAAGCCGACGGCCACCGGCAACGGCGTGTGCGCGCGGATTTTACCGACCTGTTGCGCCAGATTCTTCGCGACCTGCGCCTGCATGCCCGTCACGCCTTCACGCGAGATGTAATAAACGAACCCGGCGCCGCGTTTCACGATAAACTCCATCCGTTCTTCCGGCGTCGTCGGCGCGACGAGATAAATGTGGCACAAACCGGCCCGGCGCATGAGCAATTCGTAATGGCCCGATTCCTCCGGCGGCAAATCCAGCACCAGCAGGCCGTCCACGCCCGCCTTTGCCGCGTCTTTGATGAACCGTTCCAAACCAACCTTGTGAATCAGGTTGAAATAGATGTAGAGAACAATCGGGATTTGCGAATCGCGCCGGATGGCCGCCACGGTTTTCAAAATCTTTGGCGGTGTGGCGCCGGATTCTAAACCGCGCTGCGCGGCGAGTTGATTCACCAGACCATCGGCCAGCGGATCGCTGAACGGCACGCCCAGTTCCAGCACGTCCACGCCCGCCCGGTCGAAGGCAAGCGCGAGCCGGCGCGTGGCCTCCAAATCCGGGTCGCCCGCGCCGATATAGACGATGAAACCCTTCTTGCCTTCGCGTTTCAGGCGCGCGAAACGTTCCACGATGCGGTTCATGTAGCGGAGAGTTTCAAGTTTGAACCCCAAAGTTTCAAGCGGCAAGTTTCCCGTGGACGCAAACGGGCCGGTTTGAATGGCGCGGGGCGCATCTCAGTTTTTATGCACTTGGAACCCGCATCTTATTAACACCCTGCTTTAGCGGGGTGTTTTCCGGTGTCGCGGGGTCGGAACCGCTTGAGCGGTTTATCGGCACACGGGAAACCGCTCAAGCGGTTGGCGGGCCTTCCCTTTGCTGAACACCCCGCTAAAGCAGGGTGTTAATAAAAAGGTGTAAACACAGAGGTTTTCAACTGCGGACACCCCCCTCGAAAACTGAGACGCGCCCGTTTGAATGGCGTTTGGAATTGCATTGACAGTGCGGCTGAACCGGATTAGGATTAATCATTCCGTGGCCAGTTCGAATAGTCTCCGGCTAAAATCAGAAACAAATGCTTTAATTCAATTGAGCATATTGAAAGGTTAAAATCCCATGAAAAAAATCCTGGCAATAATCAGCATGGTAACTGGCGCGACACTGGCGTATGGACAAGGCACGATTGTGGTATCCAGTATTTCCAGCGCGTATTTAATGTACACCAACAACGCCGTCTACGGTGGCACCGGTGGAACCAGCGGTGCAACGGCCACAGTCGGGGCCAACACTGCAACCGGAACCGGATATTATTATCAGTTGCTTATTCAGCCATACACGGGTGAAGGTGTAGTTGACAACCCGAGCGCAGCCTACGGTTGGTATCCAGCACAAATCGAGGGTCTCATGATAACAAATAGTACCATTATTCCAGGCGGTATAGCAGGCCCTGGTGGCCCAGCGGGTGCCACGGTGGACAACTGGGGCGCTCCTACGGGTGCCTCTGCCTCAACTGGTACTGAAATGTATTACATTCTGGTTGGCTGGTCGGCTAATTTGGGCAGTTCATGGACGACCGTCGCCAACGATATGGCCAATAACTTTTGGTTCGTTACAGTACCGATATGCTTTGGCTGGTCAGCGGTTGGCTACGGTTACGCTGGCGGCGGTCCCGATAATGTACCCGCTCCGAGCGTATTTGGCGTGACGGCACCCGAACCGGGTGGGTTCACCAGTGGGTTCACCATGTGGGCCACGCCGATTCCTGAACCATCCACGATTGCGCTGGCTGGTCTTGGCGGACTTTTCCTGCTGTTGTTCCGTCGCCGCAAAAGCATTTAATCAGCAACTATTCATTAAAACCGGCATTTGCCTCAAGTGCAGGCGGGATTTGACCGCCCCGTGATTTTTTAGCATTATTGCGGCATGGCCAGCACCTTCGGGCAACTGTTCCGCATCACAACGTGGGGCGAATCCCACGGTGGTGGCGTGGGTGTGGTGGTGGACGGCTGCCCGCCGCGCCTCCGGCTCACCGAAGCGGACATTCAGCCCGATTTGGACCGGCGCCGGCCCGGCCAATCCAAAATCGTTTCGCCGCGCCGGGAATCCGACACGGTGCAAATTCTTTCCGGCACGTTTGGCGGCAAAACGCTCGGCACGCCGATTTGCCTGTGGGTCAAAAACGAGGACGCTCGGCCCGAAGCCTATGCCGAAATGAAGACGAAGTTCCGCCCATCGCACGCGGATTTCACTTATTTTGCCAAATACGGCATTCGCAACTGGCAGGGCGGCGGTCGCGCCAGCGCGCGCGAAACGGTTGGCCGCGTCGCCGCCGGCGCCATTGCGAAGAAAATTTTGCGCGAACGGTTCGGCGTCGAGACTCTGGCCTACGTCAAACAAGTCCAACGGCTCGTCGCCGACGTAAACCCGGACAAAGTCAAACTCAAGGACGTCGAGTCGAACATCGTCCGCTGCCCCGACCGGACGGCGGCGGAAAAAATGATCCGGCTCATCGAAAAAATGCGGCGCGCGGGCGACACCGTCGGCGGCATTGTCGAAGGCGTTGCGCGCGGAGTGCCCGCCGGCTGGGGCGAACCGGTGTTCGACAAACTCGAAGCGGATCTGGCGAAGGCCATGCTGAGTCTGCCCGCGTCGAAGGCCTTTGAAATCGGCTCCGGCTTCAGCGGCATCACGCTCACCGGACGCGAGCACAATGACCCGTTTCGCGCGAGGCACGGAAAGGTTTTTACGACAACGAATTTTTCCGGCGGCATTCAGGGCGGCATATCGAACGGGCAGACGATTTTCTTTCGCGTCGCGTTCAAGCCCGTGGCCACCGTCATGCACGAGCAGGACACGGTGGACGAGCAATTGCACAACACGACGCTCAAGGGCCGCGGCCGCCACGATCCGTGCGTGTTGCCGCGCGCGGTGCCGATGGTGGAAGCGATGACCGCGCTGGTGCTGGTGGATCACGCGCTCCGGCACAAGGCACAATGCGGTTGACCCCGAAGGCCTTCGGAGTTGATTTTTTACCACGGCAGAAGCAATTTTATTCAACCAGGCAAAGAATATGGCAGAGAAAAGCATCAACGAAATCTCACGCGACGCGCGTCTGTTGTTCACCAAGGCCAACGAGGCCGCGCAACGGGAAAATGTGGATTACGCCATCACGCTGTTCAACCAGGTGCTGGAAAAAGAACCGGGATTTTTTGACTGCCGCAAGGCGCTGCGCGCGGCGCAGTTCCAAAAATGCGGCGGCCGCGGCGGATTCTTCAAGAAAATGTGGAGTGGCGCCGGCTCCTCGCCCCAGGTCGCCAAGGCCAGAATGGCCTTGAACAAAAATCCCGCCGAGGCCATGGCCATCGCCGAGCAGATTTTGAATGGCGACCCGAACAGCCCCGCCGCGCACCGCATCATCGTGGAAGCGGCAAATGCATTGGAGCTGCCGCAAACCGCCGTGATGTCGCTGGACACCCTGGTGAAGAATTCGCCCAAGGACAAAAATCTGGCGATTGAATTTGCCCATGCGGTGGGCACGACCGGTGGCGACACCGGCCCGGCGGAAAGGATTCTCGCCGAACTTTTGAGCAACTCGCCCACCGACGGCGAGTTGAATCAGGCGCTCAAGGATTTGTCCGCGCGCAAGACCCTGGACCAGGGCGGCTACAATGCCCTCGAAGGCGGTCAGGGTTCCTACCGCGACATTTTGAAGGACAAGCAACAAGCCACTTCGCTGGAACAGGAAAAGCGGGTCGTAAAATCGGAAGACGTGACCGAACGGCTGATCGGTGAAGACGAAGCGCGGCTGAAGACCGAACCAAACAATCTCAAGGTGGTGCGCCGGCTCGCAGAACATTACGCGCAGAAAAAACAGTTTGAACGTGCGCTGGAGCTGTATGAACGCATTAAAAATTCCGAAATGGGCAACGACCCGTCGCTGGAACGCGCGATCGCTGACACCATCGTGCGCCGGTTTGACCACCAGTTGGAACAGCTCGATCCCGCCGCGCCGGATTATGCCGAACAGTCGGCCAGGCTTCAGGCGGAAAAGCTGGATTTCCAGGTCACCGAATGCCTGAAACGCGTGGAAAAATACCCGACCGACCTGGCCATCCGGTTTGAGATGGGACAGTTTTATTTTCAAACGGGCAAAATCACCGAGGCGATTCAGGAATTTCAAAAGGCGAAGAACAATCCGCACAAGGCTCTCGCCGCAATGGGTTATCTTGCCCAGTGCTACGCGAAAAAGAAAATGTTCGACATGGCCGCGCGCATGCTTCAAGGCGCCATCAAGGAAAAGCTCGTTTTTGACGAAGAGAAAAAGGACCTTGTTTACAATCTTGGTTGCGTGCTCGAAAGCATGGGCAAAAAAGAGGAAGCCATCGAGCAATTCAAGCTCATCTACGAAATAGACATCGGCTACAAGGACGTCGCCAAGAAAGTGGACGACTTCTACGCCGGGCAGTAAGGGTTTTTGCAATCGCAAAAACAAAACTGGCTGCCGGCGTAACGGGCTAAAATTTCACCCAAAGAGGCGAGGGCCGGAATTGGCTAATTATACCCGCTGTTGCGCTCCAAATATACCCGATTTTATTGGCTACTCAACGTAATTCGGTTTAACCGGCTATACCCGTTTTAACTCCTTTGGTGTCCGCCTTGGTGACGCCGGAACCATAACTTCTGGACCAGACCGATAAGGTTATTGGGACAGCCTGTGCCACTGCACTTTTGAACCGGTTTTATCAAGGGGCAATCTGGACTCGATAGAACCGGGCTGCTGCATTGTTCGTGGCTGTGAAACAATAGGCAATGCCAGAGACATTGGTCGTAAGCGTGGCGGTCGTGTTCGTAGTCCAAGTCGTCCCCAATTGGCCGGTCTGAAGCAGGTTGAGGGTAGCGTTGGTTAAACTGCTGACGACGGTAAAGTCGAGTTGCACCAGTTTTCCCGGCAAAACGGGCGTGGCCAGCACAATGCCCGGCGGCGAGCTGAGCTGGTAAATTTGGCTGCCGGCCAACAGGAAAAGACCCAATCCGAAATCATCGAAGTCGGGCACGCTGGTATAGGTGACCGGCTGGCCGGAAGACGGTTCGTCGCCGCTGCCCTGTTCGTAACCCAGGAACCCGTTGTCCGCGCCGGTGCTATGGTGCAGCGCACCCACGGCGAGAGCGTTCCAACCGTTGATGACGGCGGGAAGATACGTGTTGGTGTCGAGGTAGCTGTGATTGATTCCCCAAGCCATTCCGTAAGTGAAACAGGCCGTGCCGCTGGACTCGGGGCCGGGATAGTCATTCGTGTAGGCAAGATTCACGTTCCAGAAACCGTCCGCGCGCTGCACGGCTTTGATGGCCGCCGCCATGTCCTTGAAGGTTTGCAGATATTCGGCATAGTGCAGGTCATTGGTGGGCAGCACATCCATCGTCCGGGCAAGCGCGACGAATGCCCAGCCGTTGCCGCGCGACCAATAACACTTTTGCTTCGTGCCATCCGACGCCGTGTAGTTCGCCATAAAGTTCGTGTCCCGCCACCAGAGATGGTCGGTGGCATTATAGAGGCCGTTGGAGCGGCCATACACGTTTTTTATAAAATGGAAATAGGAATACATTTGTGGCGAATATGTGTAATTGGTTTTAAGCGCGCTGATGACATTGGAATTAAGCACACTGAGCTTGGCAAACGCCGCCATGGACATATGGATGGCATCAACATAGGTCCAGGAGCTCAACCCTTCATTGAGGCTTGTCCAGTAGTTCACGTTGTTAACGATGTGGGTCAGCCGGTTGGTCTGGGTGGTGTCAAACTGATAAAGTTCAATATACTCCTGACCGGCGCACTGGTCATCCGGCGCTGTATCCGTGTCGCCCGACCGCAGCGCCCAGTTGGGGAATGCACCCCACTGTACAGCGTAGTTGTAAATGTTGGTATCATGGTTGATCCGGTATAAGGCGAGGTCGCCTTCGAAATAGGTTCCCCGGGTCCAGATGGTGGTTGGATGGTTTCCGGAAAGGCAACTATTGCAACCAGGCGTCGGCCATTCGTTTGTGAAGTGGCTGTTGGCCAGCACCATGTCGCTCAAGATCTGCGACTGAGGAGGCATGAATCCAGCCATGGTTTTGGTTGAAACAAGCAAGCCCACCAGCAACGCCAGAAGAAAAACTGGTTTTAAACAATGGGATTTCATAGCTGACGAAGTGTTAGTGACGGCATGTCCTTCAAAACTATTATCATCAAAGCTCACTCAAGTCAAGCACCAATATTCATCCCGCTTTCTGCCTTACCCTTTGAAGAGTTTTGACTTGCCTTGATTTGCGGACATTCCGTTAACGGTAAAGGCGTACTAACTAAAAAAGCCACCATTAGCCATGAAAATACTGAACCACCACAAGGTCATAAAAAATTCAAAAAGTTCTTGATGTTTTTTGGCCGCTTATGTTAAGGTTACAACTAGCCCATTGTAGTAACAAAAACTTACCATGAAATTCTCATTCACATCCACCATCATTCTGTCTTTTGCGCTGATACTGGGAGCAGGCATTTTGCTACCGCAAAGCAGTTCAGCCGACGTTACCAAGGCAAATAACAGCCTCGCTTTGACCAACGGCGCGAGTTGGGTCTCGGGTGTTGCGCCCGGTGCCAGCGATGTCGCGATTTTTGACAACACGCTCAAGCTAAGCACCAACGCCAATTCAAATACCTCCGCACCCATTGGAGGCAACTTGAGCATCCTAGGCATCCGCGTTGCCGGGCCGGTTCTTGGCCAGGCGGCCGGAGAAAATGGGATCGTCATCACGAATCCTCCGTCCGCCAACACGCTCACCATTGGAACTTCCGGCATAGACATGAGCGCAACCAATGCCGTGCCCCTCGAAATTGAAAGCAAGATAGCCTTGAGCGGATCACAGACGTGGAACATCAGTGATGCGAGCGCCAACATCACGAACCCGGCACCCACCCTACCGCTGCCGCAGACTCAACCTCATTACAGCCGCTATACAGCTTTTGATGCCAATGAGGATGAAGACCTTTATTTCAACACCCTGGGGACCAACACCCTATTCGATCTCGGCGGGTTCACCGTGACTTTAACCAACACCGGCACCACCGTCATTGACCAAGGATATATCGTTGGCAACGGGGTTATCAATGTGAATCAAGGCACATTGGCCATTCAAGGCGGGAAGGACAAACAGACCACCATCAGCAATAATGTTACCATCAATGTTGCCGGCGGCGCCACCCTCCGCCTCCAGACTACCAGTGGTGCAATTGTTTCAAGCGCGGCCATCAATCTTGCGGATGGAAGTGTCTTGAACCTTGCCGCCGCGGGCACGCAAGGGACTGGCGTGGTGAGCAACAGCATTACCGTGAGCGGCAACGCGACCCTTAGCCAGACGCAAAACCCCATAGTCGGCGGGAACTACAACATAACCAACATCGTTGCTGCCAACATTACCGGAGCCACGGGAACCACGTTGAATCTGTTGCCCACACAGTCCGGAACCGGGACGAATGTCCTACAGCTGTCCGGGGACAACAGTGGATTCAACGGCACATTCAATATCAACGCGGTCAGTGGCATCCGTCCCGTGCGGTTAAGCAGCGCGACCACTGGCAGCGCCAATGCCACGTGGACGGTCAACGCCAGTAATATTTTACAAGTGGCGGGCGTTTCAGTGGGACTGGGCACTTTGAATGGCGCAGGAATGATCAGCAATTCGATTTTAGCCACCACCGCCACGATCAATGTTGGAGCGGGCAATTTCAGCGGCAACATCGCCAACGCCGGCACCGCCATCATGTCGCTCAACAAAATTACTTCTTCCACTCTGACGCTGGGCGGCACGAACACCTACACCGGTGCCACTGCCATCAGTAATGGCACCCTGCTGGTGAACGGTTCCATCACAAGTCCAGTCACAGTTTATTCCGGCGGCATTTTGGGCGGTATCGGCACCCTCCGCAGCAACTTGCTCGCTAATGCCGGTTCCGCTGTGGCTCCGGGCAGCCCCAACTCCATTGGCACCCTGACGGTGTCAGGCACGATAACAAACAGCGCCACCATCCTGATGAAACTCAACCGGACCAACGCGCAGACCAGCGATCAGTTAAATTCCGCCAAAACAATTACAATCACCGGCGGCGGCACACTCACCGTGACCAACTTAGGGCCAGCGCTGCAGGTTGGCGACTCGTTCCAGTTGTTCAACCAAGCCGTTACCGGTTTTGCGGTGACGAACCTGCCGGTGACGGATGCCAACAATAATATGCTTTATACTTGGACGAACAAAGTTGCCATAAACGGAAGCATTCAAGTGCTCACGGCCAATCCGCCTGTGAATACAACGCCAACAAATATTACGGTTCAAGTCAGCGGCGGCAATATGACTCTATCTTGGCCTTTGGATCACACCGGTTGGACACTCCAGGCTCAGACGAACAGCGTTGATGTGGGATTATCCACAAACTGGGTGGATGTTATCGGCAGTTCAGTCACAAACCAGGTAATAATCATGATCAATCCGACGAATGGCTGTGCCTTCTTCCGGCTGGTTTATCCGTGATGAATGGCCTTGTACCGGTTGAAAGGTTAACTGTTTTCCATCCAGTGTTTGTATATCGGGCATT
Source organism: uncultured Verrucomicrobiae bacterium (assembly GCA_963744965.1). Lineage (GTDB taxonomy): Bacteria > Verrucomicrobiota > Verrucomicrobiia > Limisphaerales > UBA11358 > UBA11358. The sequence goes on along the minus strand of CAVUVT010000008.1, from coordinate 522,276 downwards.
ACCGGAAACTTCAATGTTCTAGTTGTGCGCGTTTCGGTATTCTAACCAGAGGTCTTGCGCCGGCATGTCCCCGCTCTGGTCGAAATAGATTTTTCGAATGGGATTGCCAGTGGGCGACCAATGGATTTCTCCGCGCCTGTGCATCTCGTCGAGTACGCGCGGAGGATGCCCTAACAACGAAATTCAAAAGGCCGACGAGGTCGTTCCGGCCTCCGCTACCAATCAGAAACCGAAGGCGTATCGCGACGGAAGCGGCGTTGCCGGGCGGAAAATTTGCCGGAGGCGGTTCGGAGAACGATTACGCTGCTTTGGTCGCGCCAAGATCGGACTGGCGCAAAGTCTTTTGGTGTGACCGTGAAACGAGTCAGACCGAAAGTTTTTGCGCCAGGGGAAAGCGGTTCCGACGGACAACCGGTTTTGCAGTGACTCAATTTACTACTCCGTCAGAATTCGGCTTGACTCGCTCCGCATTCAGCAAACTGCCGGCCGGGCAATGGAGTCTCGGGAAAATGAAGCCGGTGCGCTTCAGGTATTCCCGATATTCCGCGCTGTATTCGGAAAGCCGCGCTTCCTCCAGACGTGCCCGGTAAAGCAACAAAAAAGTGTGAATTGGGACGAGAATGAAGCAAGCCCCGGAAAAGTGCGCGACCGCAAGGCCAGTCAACATGCAAATATAACCCAGATACATCGGGTGGCGCACCCATTGGTAAGGCCCGCCCAGGATCACCTTTCTCACCACGACAAGAATACCGAAAGACCGTCCCAGGGACAGGACGCTCCAGATGGCCACCATCATCCCGGTGACACCAAGAAACAAGCCGACGTCGGCGAAAGGCGTCTGCAAACCAGACGGGCAAAGACTCTTTTGAAGTGATGTCGGAAACTGTGGAATGGTTTTGTACATGAGGGTGGAGAAGGCCGTGACCAAAGGGACGAGAATGTCTTTGAGATTTTGCGGCGGCACGACCGCCCGGCGCCCCAGCAACAACGCGAGACCGACGAAAAAGTTCAGCAGCAGCCAAAGCACGTGACAAACAATTCCAACAAACACGGCGTTTTCTGTGCCGGGAGGCCCGCGCGAGCCAACCCAGAGCTTATGCAACTCGATCTGCGCGAGATATAAATAGACGGGAGCCAACACGTATTTCTCGGCGTAAACCGCAGTCAAAGCCGCCTTGCGGCCAAGTAATGTCTTAATTTGATTTATTTTTTTCCCTAAAAACGAGGTAAAAACGATGTGGATTATTAACAATGAACCGGCTGCCAAACCAGCAAGGGTTGCCCTTATTGGTGGCGGGAGTTTCAAGGCTCGCTTGCACTACTTCTTTCCCACAAACGGTTTCTCGTAAAGAACTCCAATTATAATTCCCACCACTAATCCGAAAATAATAGCGATGAAATGATTTCTCATTTCTTTCCTTTCTTTGAATCAGCCACAAACATAATCTTATGTGCCTACCCAGACACAAATTCAGCCTGGGCTTCCGGCTGATAAAAGGGCGGATCGCAAACAACCATTACGAAGGCGCGTAACATAATCTGCAATGGCTTGATGCTGTTGCTGCCGATAGCCTGGGTTTATCTGGCGTATATCGGCATCGGCGAAAAAATGCCAGACGTGACGTTCAATCTCAAAACAGGGGAAACGAGTCTCAAGCACAGTCATAACATCCGCGCACTGAGTGTCCCAGTGCTTGACCTGTTCAAGCGTATCCAGCGGCAACGACATGAGCCGCTCCAACCCGTCGGCTAGAAACTCCGCTGCTGCCTTGTCGGTTGAGGAATCAGAAATGCCATAAGATTCGAAGTACAGACAGCCTAACGCTGGCACGTTGGTGTCTTTGCTGATGTTCACAAAATCAACCTATCCAGCGCATTACGTTACGACAACTACCCCTTGGGGAAGGTGGGCTTTTGGCGGATTATGTTATTTAATAATCCACAATGCTAAAGGGCGTAATGCCGGCAGTCCGCAATCTTCCGTGAGTGCCCGGTTTGTGGGAGGTATTACTCGGCCTGGTCGGCCTTGAACAATCCGGCCTCCTCCACCAATCTTGTCAATTGAGCAACCGATTGGATTTGGAGCTTCCGCGTCAGGCTTGTCCGGTGCAGCTTCACCGTTCGCACATGAATGCCCAAGGCGGCGGCGATTTGCTTGTTCAGCCTGCCTCGCACGACATGCCCCAGCACCTCCAGTTCACGCCCGGTCAACACGGCAAATCTCCCGCGCAAATCCCGCAACCGTTCCCGCTGCTTCCGCTCTCGCGCGTCCCGCGTCAGCGCCCGCCCGACCGCGTCCAGCAGTTTCTCTTTCGGGTTCAGCTTGGTCAAAAAATCCTCTGCTCCATGCCGCATCGCCTGCACCGTAGTTGGAATGTCTCCCTGGCCCGACAGGAAAATGACCGGCAACGGGTTTGCCGTCTTCCGCAGCGCCTCTTGCAATGTCAATCCGTTCATTCCCGGCATCTGAAGATCAGTCACCACGCAGCCGGACGTTTCAGGAGAAAGTTGTTCGAGAAATCCGTTTGCCGATTCAAAAGCCTGCACCGGGTAACCCGCCGCCCTCAACAGCCGGGACGCGGACTTCAGGAAAGACACGTCATCATCCACGATAAAAACAGTGCCGGGTGAGGGTGGAGGATTCATGGGTGTCATTTGCTTTTCACCGGCAGGGTGAATTTGAAAGTCGCTCCCCTTCCGGCATTGTTCTCCGCCTGGATTTTCCCGTTGTGAGCCTCGATGATGGTCCGCGAAATGGCCAGTCCCATGCCCATGCCATTGGGTTTGGTTGTGAAGAACGGTTCAAAGAGCAAATTCATTTTGTCCGGCGGAACGCCGGTGCCGCAATCACTCACCGCCACTTCCACGTCCCCATCCCTGGTCGCCTTGGCCCACACCGTCAGCAGCCGCTCTGCAGCCGCGCACCCGGCCATCGCGTCCATCCCGTTCAATATCAGGTTCAACAGCACTTGCTGCAAATGCACCCGGTCTCCATGCACAACCGGCAGTTCAGCCGGCACCTGCAACATCAGATTTACCCGGCGGGCTTGGGCATCTGACCGGGCCAGCTTGACGGTTTCCTCCAGCAACCCACCAAGGGCCAGGGCATTTGACTCGAGGCTGTGCCGCTTTAACAATGACCGCATCCGGTCAATCACACTGCCGGCCCGCTGGTCGTCTTTGCGAATGTCCGCCAAGATCGCCAGGATTTCTTTCAGGTCCGGCTGCTCGCGTTCAAGCAAGAGTTCCGCCGCTTCCGCATTACGCAGAATGGCTCCCAGCGGCTGGTTCAACTCGTGCGTCAGCGCAGACGACAATTGCCCCATCGTTGATACGCGGGCCACATGCGCCAGTTCTGTCCGCTGAATCAGGATCTCCGCCTCAGCCCGGCGACGGCGTGCCCGTTGTGCCAGCAACCCGGCAATCGTGACCGCCTGCGCCAGGAAGACAGCCAGTGAAAATAAGATCAGACTCCTGTGCTCCTCCCACAAAGAACGGGGCCGGTAGCGAACAATGCAACCAGTGGGCAGGCGACTTTCGCTGATATGCCAGCGTCGCAGGGCCCGCCAATCCACCATTTGGGTTCCCTCCGCTGTCACCTCAATGCGCAGTCCGCCTGCCGGAGCGCCTTCCAGTACCCGCCAGGCAAGCTGTCCCGCCCTCGCCCCCAAGTCATCCGGATCCACCACCAGTCCGCCCAGCGCCCCGCTGCCGAGCGCCGCTCTGTTGAGCACATACATTGGCACATTGGCTGAAGGGGCCAGCATTTGCGCGAGTTGTGACATGAAAAAGGGCTGGCCGGTCACATCACGCTGAACCGTGCTCAGCAATATCACCGTGCCTTTCGGCAAGGACCCCAAAGCATTTTGCAATTCCGCCACCGGGCGGTTGGTCCAAAAGTCGAACTCTACTCCCTCCATCGCCCGTGCCACCTCCTCAATATGTTCCAGGGCCGTGCGGTCCATTTCCGATGTGCCCCCGATCACCACCACCCGGCGCGTTTCCGGTTGCAGACGCAGCACCAGATCCAGTGTGCCCCGAAGATCGAAATGCTGGATGATCCCGGTGATTCCTCGTTTGCCGAGATCGTGCGGCACCTCCATCTCGCTGGCCATGACGAAGACGACCGGCAGACCGGGAAACACCGCCGCTGGCAACTCTTCGGCAAGCGTGAAGTCGCGCGACGGAAATACCATCAACAGATCAAGGTTCTGTTCGGCGTACTTCTTGCCCAGGTAATCCTGGAACAAGAGATAGTGGCCCTCGTCCGAAAAATGGCGCGCATCGAGGTTCTCCACAAAGAATTCAATCCGGTTCGTGCTGAACTTTTGCATTTCCTCCCGCACCGCCTGTTCCAACATCACATTCCCCGGCAGGTCTTTTCCCTCTCTGAAAATCATCAGGACCCGTTTGGCCTTGGAGATCTCCCCGCCCGGCGCATTTTGAGCCGGGCAGTCCGGCATCCCGAGAAGGGTCATAGCGAAGACCAAGAGGAGAGCCGTTCGGGGCTGTCTGGCCGCCAGCGGAAAAACATGTCGTGCGCTACTCAATCGGTGGCCCCAGATTAGCCTTCTGATCTTCTGTTTCAAGCTAAACCGGCAATCGCATCGAGGGACGTAACAGCGTCCAGCCACCCGTCACGTACCGGGAGAGAACTGGTTGCAAAAGGCCGGCGAAGTTGTTCCGGCCTCCGCTAACCAATCAGAAACCGAAGGTGTCTGGCGACGATGGCGGCGTTGCCCGGCGGAGAAATCACGGGAGGCGGGTCGGAGGACGGTTACGCTGCTTTGGTCGCGCCAATTATTGGAGTCAGACAAGCTGGTCATCCAGACGGAACAGCAACTCATCATTATTCCCTGGCCCAGCGTCAAATATCCCCGGACAGCCTCGCCATCGGTTGCAGCCTCGGTTTACCCGCGTCGCTCGACCCCTTCGACCAAAAACCATTTGCCTTCCATGGTACCATCGGCATCATGAAGATCTGGAATCCGAAGAAGTTAGAATCCAATTGCCCGTGCCCGCCGCCGGTGGCGGTTGCAGCCAATGATTTAAATAATCATGACAACATAAAGCAACAGAACAAAAAGGATAAACGATGAAGACATCAACCACGGATGAAACCGGCGCCGCGAACGGACGGCCGGTTCGTCCTGAATGGTGAACGCGTTGTCGCCTTGTTCCGCCGAAGGGGTGCCGTTGGTTTCCGATGCCGACATTTTGCTCAAATCCATATCTCGATGAACGAAACGCAACAAAAGAATAGGAGCCGCCGCCGGTTTTTTGGCTGGGTCGGCCTGGCCTGCCTCGCGCTGGCCCTGACCGGTTGTTCGCTGCTGCGGTTCCGTTCCTCCCCGCCGAAGGCCGAGGTCACGTCGCTCCAACTGGGAACGAACGCGCCGGCGACGGCCGTCTCACTTGCGGTCCTGCAACTCCAGGTCATGCGTTTTGCGGACAGTTATGTTGCCGCCCTCTCGCAAGCCGCCGATGATTTTGGCGCGAAGGTTGGGACCTCCCAGGCCCGCCTGGCCGCCCTGAAATGGAAACTGGGGCAGGCCACGTCCGTCTATACCGACGCCACCGGACCCAATCCGGTCATCAATGCGCTGGACATGCTGGTGCTCGTCTCCGTGTCCCGCATGGTCCTGGAGGATTATGGCGTTGAAACTTATGGCGACGCGATCCTGCCGATGCTGGAAATCCAGCGTCAGGAGGAAACCAACGCCTGGAAGCTGGCGGACGGCATGCTCAAACCGGAACAGCAGCAGGAATTGAAGGGATTGATTCAGGAATGGCGTCAGAAAAATCCCCACCAACGCTACGTCGGCGCGGTCCGGTTTAATGAGTTTTTAATCGCCCTGGGCCGGATGCCCCAGCAGTCCGCCGCCGCGCCCAACAGCATCTTCAGCCTGCTCTTTCTCGATCCGTTCGCGGGCCTGGACCCCACCGCCGCCGCCATCGAGGAAACCCGCCGCCTGGGGGAACGCGCCATGTATTACACTCAGCGCATGCCCCAGCTGTTGAGCTGGCAGGCCGAAGTGCTGGCCTATCAACTCGCCGACGAACCCGAGTCGAAACAGATTTTGTCCAACGCGAACCAACTGGCCTCGTCCGCTGAAAGTTTTGCCAAAACCGCCCAACAACTGCCGCAATTGATCAATGACCAGCGCCAGGCCGCCATCCAGCAATTGCTTGATGGCCTGACTTCCCAGGAAACACAGGCGCGCCAGACGCTCAACGCGGCTGGCGATGCCGCGACGAACATCAATGCCGCCATCAAGTCGCTTGATGCGTTTGTCCGCTATGTTTCGGCGCCGAACACCAACCGGACCACCGCGGCCACGAACAGCCGACCGTTCAACGTGCTCGATTACGGCACGGCTGCCGGCCAGATTGGCGCCGCCGCGCGCGACCTGAGTGCGCTGCTCACCGCAGTGAATCAAACCACGCCCCAACTGGCCCAACTCGGACAACAAACCACCGCCGACGCGAACCGCGTGGTGAATCATGCGTTCTGGCGGGGATTGATTTTGATCCTGGTGTTCTTGATTGGCTCGGTTGTGGCAGGCTTGACCTATCGGGTTCTGGCGCGCAAATTGGCGCGGGACGGGAACCATCCGTCCGCGCCAAAACCATGAGCGGCAAAACCCGAACGCCCGAGCCCATTATGAATACATATCCGAATTCATCCCGAATCCGGCGCGGCGGTTGCGCGGTGATTGGACTCGCATCGTTCTTGCTGGCGGCCACGCCGGTCCGGGCGCAAACACCTGGCGAGATCGCCAATTTGAGAAACACGGTGGGCAATCGCATTGAAGCGGCGACGATCCTGGGCGGGGATTTCGGGATGACCGGCGCCTCCTACAACCGGGGGAGCGAAGGGAACCTCAGCCTTTCCAAGTTTGGCGGCTGGGGTGACATTGGCGACCCGCAACAGCTGGGAGAACTGCCCATCGCCTGGCAGCCGCAGTTGCAGGGAGAGATGGGCTATCTCGTGGCCACGAGAAATTTTACCGCCGCGGATACCTATGAAGGGAACAGCCTGGAGGGCTCGTTCAGCCGGTTCCACGATTTCTCGATCCAGTTCGGCGGCGGCCCGCGCTTGTGGTTCAACGACAGCTTCAGCATCGCGCCGACGGTCATGGGAATGTATGGGCACACGGAAAACACTTTTGATCCCAACGTCAACGCTTTTGCGGCAACCATTCAGCAAAGCGCCAGAGACCTGGGCTTGGTGGATTATGATGTGGACACCTGGACCATCCGGCCTGCCGCGGACTTTCAATACATTTATACCTGGCGGCGCACCATCTTCACGCTCAACTCGGACCCGGTTTATTTCCACACCGAGAGCTTCAACGCTTCCAACCCGAATGTGAACGTCAACGGCAACTCGGAAACCTGGATGAACAAAATTGACGTGGACGTTCCCTTGGGCAAGGACCTGTGGGGCCACGAATTGCGCACGGGCGGTTATTTCAGCCGGACCGAGTTTTATGGCGACATCCAGAATGGGTTGGGCCTCAACCACCTCTACGAAATTCATGGCCGCGTCGTGCTGGATTATCTGAACCAGCTTTGGAAGGTGCAATGGATCGGCCTTGGCGCCTCGTATCTCTGGGGCAATAACGGTTTTTCCGGCTATTCGTACGGCCTCGATATCGCGTTCCAGTTTTGAGACGGACAACCATTGTAACCCAAATTCCGAAGTTGCCCGGCGTGGGCAGCGACGCCCTTGTCGCATTTTTTCAGACGCCGGAAAAGGTGCCGCGCCAACCGGCGCCGTTGGTGTCGTGAAATACAGCAGCGCCCACGTGGATTACGCGGAATCGGAATTCACCGTGCGCAGCGGCCTTTCGTGCCAGGGCAATCCGCTGACGATTGAGAAGGTCCGGCGGATCCGGCACGCCCATCTGGCCCGGACCGGACCAGCTATACTATTCCCCGGTGATAATCGGTGCAAAGGCAGGGTCGCATCGCCGAGGCGACCGAAACGGACGCGCGGGCAGCCGTCCGGGTTTACGTCCTTTCAGGTTTTGCTAATGTTCCGTGCAGGGTGTGTTTTGATCCGATGCCGGATTTGATTCAGAACCTTACGCCCAAACCCACCGTCAGATAGCGATCGCTCTTTTGGGGCACGACCCCGTCGGATCTGGCTTCGGGGCTCTGGAGGTAATCCCAGATGTACGACACGTCCAGGTTGAGGTGCCGCTTGATTTCAAATTCCAGCGTGGTCACCGAGTGATGCGTGTATTGTCCCGCCCGCTCCGAGGTAAAGGTGCTCTGCCATGTCTGGATGAACGTCAGGCGGTCGGTGATGTCCACCTTGAAGTTCGAACTCAACACCGCGGCCGGCGCCGTCTCCGTGTCGGACTGACCCGGCTCGACCGTCTCAAATTTGGTGTATTGGTAACTGGGGCCGGCCGACACCAGCCACTCCAGCCCGGTGCGGTCAAAAATGTAACAGCCCGCGCCCACGCCACCCGTCAGGCGGCACGAAATATTGGCCAGCGGATCCTTGTACCATTCAAACTGGACGGGGCGTACGAACCAATCGCGGTTGAGCCGGATGTCGTAGGTGACGTTTACGCGGTCATTGTTGGCGTTCACCTCATTGTTCACCTGGCTGTAATTGCCCAGGTAATCCATCAGCAGCGTGGTGCTGGGAGTGCGCCGGGCCAGTTCCGCGCTGCTGCTGATGGAAGTCTGGCTGTTGTTGCCGGATTGCAAGGTGATGCCAACATGGGCCTCGCCCGACCAGTCTCGCATTCCGGTTTTGCCTCCGCTCGGGGTTATGCCAATGAGATCATCCAGGGGCAGACTAAGTGGCTCCAGTCCGTTGACCATCACTACATCGTTGCTGACCACGGCAGTGCCGTAGGCCGGCGCCCGTCCTTCGAACTGGGTGAACACGCGATGGGTCGTGTAAACGCTCCGGACATCCTTCAACTTCAGCGTCAGTTGATCCAGTTCATCGCTGTCAAACTCCACCTCCTTGTTCTGGATGTATTTGAGCTGGCCCCGCAACCATTCGCCTGACTTGAGTTGAACCCAATCGGCTCCGTCGTGACCGACGCCGGGCGGCTTCCACGAAGGAGGGTTGGTGGATACCAGTGGCGCGGATGTATTGGTGGAAGTGGCGACCGTTGTCATCGGCGCGTTGGTTTCGCCGGGCATGGTCCGCTCGAATCGGCTGATTTGGTCCGACGACAAGGTCAACCGGCCGCCAAGATCGGATTGGAATATCACGGTGTTGGTTGTTTCCTCGATCACCGTGCCGACGAACCGCTCGCCATTCGTGGCAATCAACACATCGGCCCGGGCCGCAAGCGGAATGGCTTCCAAGAACGCTGCCAGTGCGAGGCAGAGGACACCGCAACGGTTCGATTTGAACAAGGACGTCACACGTAACGCTGACCAAGCATAGGCAGAAACCATTTCCGGGAAAACCAGATTGTTTGCCGAATATGGACTGCAAAAAAAACACGCCCCCGGCAAGAGGGATTGAAACATGTATTGCGGTGGCAACCCCGAAGGCATTTTGGGCCGAGCGTGCAGTCTAATTTGAACCTGCCGGAGCAGGCGGAGTCGCGTCCATTGATTTGACCGGGATGCGGGTCTTCAGGCTCAAGCCCTCGTACCGGGCGGCCACCGAAAGACCGACGGCGGCAATGGCAAAACCAGCCACCACGTCCACACAATAATGATAACGCAGATAAACGGTTGAAATCCACAAAGCCAGGCAGGGAACGAGCACACGCCAGAAACGGCGGCGATAATGCCAGCGATCAAAGACCAGCAGGTACATCGAGACGGCCACGTGTATGCTGGGAAACGCATCCACACCGTTGCTGGCGGCGTCCAGTACCGGCTTGACCGCCCGGGTGATCCAGCCTCCCGCCAGTGGTTGCGCAAATTCAAGGAAGCGATGCGGTCCGCCGGCGGGCCAAAACGTGTAACCAATGAACCCCAGCGCATAAACCACGAAGAGGCCGGCGAAGCATTGGCGGAAGCGGGTCAGGTCGTGGACGCAATAATACGCCGGCCCGGCGATCAGGTAATAAAAGAAAAAAACGTAGGCCAGCATCAGCGCGTCGGTGAACGGCGGAGGCTCCCACCCCTGAATCGCCAGGTTGAAGTTTTGGCCCAGCCAGGCGCCGTCCCATTTGACCAGCAGCGCATCGGCTCGCGGCACACCGAGCGCCGCAATGACCGACGGCATCAGGTAGAAAGACAGTCCCATCAGGGCCGGGTAAAACAGCAGCCGGACCCGCCAACGCCAGGGTGTCGGCTCAGGCCCGGACCATAGGATCACTGCGGCGCTGGCGAACAGATAACCGAGGAAGGCCAGCGATAGTGGATTGATCAACCCCACCCGGGCCACCAGACGTCCCCACGTGAGCGCCAGAAACACGCTGAAGGCATACTCGTGAGGCAGGAGCCGGATTCGCCCTCCATGCGACCCGGGCGAAAAGCAAGACCTCTGCCGGTCATCCAAAGAAACCGGAGTCCCGGCACTTCCGGTTTCGGCACGAGATGTCGTATTTGGTTTTATAACGGTGTCGGAAACTGGTTGCGACCACTCCTCTCAAAGCCGGCCCCAGTTTGGATAATCATGATGCTGCCGTCGAGAAAGAAGCCGGCGCGACCGGCTTCATTTCAGCAGTTGATTGAGGATTGGTCTTGGACCGGGCTCGGTCATTTTGCCACGGGTGGAGTCGTCACCATGGTTTTCTCGCTTTGCGCGGCGGCAAACTTGCGCCACCACTCGTCGGCTTGCTCGCGCGTCCAATCAGCGGCGTTCCGGCAGCGGGCCAGCGCGTCGTCCAGTTCGCGGGCGTTGGCCGGACGCGACGCGGGTTTTTTGGCCAGGCAGCGCATCAGGAGTTCCTCCAAATCCGGTGACACGGGCTTGCCCAACCTTTCGGAGGGCCGCACGGGCAGATCTTTGACCTGGTGCATCAGCACTTCACCCAGCGTGAGACAGTCAAACAACGCCTCGCCGGTGACGAGGAAATAACCCAGCGCGCCCAGCGAGTAAAGGTCGCTGCGCGCATCCACGGTCTCGGGATGTTCCACCGCCTCGGGTGCCATGTAGAGCGGCGTGCCGAGCGTGACGCTGGCGGCGGTCAATTCTACCTGGCCCTCCTCGACGCGCGCCTTGGCCAGGCCGAAGTCAAGCACCTTGACGAAATCCGGCACCCCGCCGCGCCGGGTCAGGAACACGTTGGCCGGCTTGATGTCGCGATGCACCAGGCCGATGCCATGCGCCTCGGCCAGCGACCCGGAGATTTGCCGCAGGATGGAAATCACGCGGCCTTCCGGCTGGGCGCCGTATTGTTTCACCAGCCGGTCGAGGGTCAGGCCATCGAGATATTCCATCGCGTAATAGAAAATGCCTTCGGGCGTACGGCCGTAATCGTAGAGGGTGATGGTGTTGGGATGGGTCAACTGGCCGGTCATCTGCACTTCGCGTTCGAACCGCGCGGCGCTGGTCTGGGTCATTTTTTCCGTCTGCAACAATTTTACCGCCACCGGCCGGCGCATCAGCGCGTGGTGGGCGCGATAGACCGAGCCAAACGCGCCCTCGCCAATCTTGTCATCCAGCGCGTATTGGCCAAGTTGTTTGGCTTTCATGGCCGCCTTCTGGCCTGCGGCTTGCAGCCGGTTGGCCAGGCGCATCAGCACGTAAACCAGCACTGCGCCGATGATTAGCAGCCCGAAGATGGACCAGAAGCCCAATCGCAGGATGTGCAGCGGCCGGAACGCCTCGGCCCGGTCCTGCTCTGTGACCAGGCCCATGTTGAAATCGTCCAGCCACGTCCACGCGCCCACCACCGGCACGCCGCGGTAGTCGCGGTAACCATCGGCATCCGCACCCGCGTGGCCCGCCAACGCCTCGCTCACCGCATGGGTGAACGGCAGTTCGGTGCGGCGCTTGGGCGATTGGCGTCCCTGGCTGAGGTCCACCAGCGGATCGCGCAACTCCAGGGTCAGAATCGATCGCGCGTCCGGTTCATCCGGAATCAATCCCAGGCGCTTGAGGTCGTTGTCAAAACGGCTTTCGGAAAGTTGCTTGCCATCGCGGCCGAACGCGTACGTCTCGCCGGTCTGGCCGGCGCGGGCCGTGGCGAGGATGCGGGTGAAGTCCGTGTCCGGCGCAATGCGCAGCCCCAAGATGGCGATGATCTGGCCATCAGCCGAGCGGATGGGGGCGGCGGCAAACATGGTGGGTACGCCGACACGCAGGTTGCCTCGTTGATCCTGCAACATTTGCACACTGGGGAAAGGCTGGGTGACGAGGACTTTGCCAGCCAGGCACGATGCCAGTGCCTCCGCGTTGCCTGGCGGTCTTTGCATGCCGATGAGCTGATCACGCATCGCGGCGAGCACCATGAAATTGGTGTCCAGCACCAAGAACCCGCTGAACCCGCGGCGTTCGAGCAAGGGTTTCAGGTGTTTGCGCAAGGTGGAAAGCTGCGGTGATGTCAGCAAAGTCGCCTGGACCTGCGAACTGGATTTTGTCTGTTGAATCAGGCCAGCAACGAGTTCGCGCACACGACCATCTTCCGCGAGATCTTCCGCCTCCGACTTCATGGTGACAGACCACGAATGGAGCGCCTCGGTATTGGCGTTTAGAATTGTTTGGAGCGTGTCAGCAATCTGCTGTTTGGTGGCGCCCTCCATTTTCACGCGCAGCCAGACGCCGAGGAACGCGAGGACCACCGCCGCAACCAGCGGCCAGACCCACAACTGGGTGCGGAGAAAACCGCGCGTAGCGGTCAGGACACTGGCTACGCTGGATGACCGGGAATGGGATGGGTTGGGTTGGCTCATGTTGGTTGCCGGGTGGCTGCGCCAATGTCAGCCAAACCGCCGCTGAAAATCCAGCCTGAAATTACAGGTCCGCAACGGCGACCACTTTGAAACAACGGTCATTCTTATAATAGCAATTCCCACCTCTGGCGCTTTTATAGTCAATGGCCCAGCCGCGTTTTATTATGCGAAGCAACGAAGGATGCTCTCAAAGAGCCTGCCGCACCGGAATGAGTTGTGGTGTTGAAAACATCCATGCCCACAGGTCGAACAAAAGACGATTTAATTTTGTCAGAATAATGTGCAAATTCATGTTGCCTCTGCTTGGTTGCCCCGGAGGCGAATATCGTTGACGGGACCGTGGGTCATTGCGCTGTCGCTGGCGGGGCTGACCGGTGTTTTGGAGTATGTCATGGGGCGTGATGTGGCCGTTTCGGCATTTTATTTAATGCCAATCTGCTGGGCCAGTTGGGCGGTCGGGCGCTGGTTGGGACTGCTGTTCTGTGGGGTGTTCACCCTATTTATCTGGGATTTCCCATATGGTTTAATGCCCACGAACGGCGTGGGTGGTTTTCGTGATTTTCTGCCTTCTTCATAAGTTTGCAAGTCATTTTTCCAGTCTGACCTTGGTTTTTGTCCGGCGCGGAAGGTGTTTTGACGCCATTGTTGGCTCAAATGCCATTTTTCTTCTGGAGGTGAAGACACCGCCTCCGTTGTTGCCGTGGTTTTCATGTGATTCCTTCCACTTTTCCTCATCCGGTTGCTGCAGCTGGTGATCTCAGCCGTCCAATCCGTTCCAAAATCGTCTGGAACAACTCTCTCGGCACCGCCACTTCCGCCATCTGGAAGATGATCTTCCGGGAATGGCGAACCACCTTCGCCCCGATCTTGATCAGTTTCTCCCGCAACGTCGTCAACGTCCAGTGACGCACCGCTTGGGGCAGCACCGCCTGACGCAGGAAGTTGCCCAAATTGTAGGCCAGCACGAACAGGTGCAGCCGCACCTGATTGTCCACAAAGTCGTGACAAGATAGCCTCGTCCATTTGACGGCGTTCTTGCCTTCCTTGATCCACTGCTCCGCCGTGCCCCGTTGATTATAGAACCGCACCACCCGTTTGGCTGGTCGGGTTAGATTGGTCACGATAAATCCGACCCGAGGAAAAAGTTCGCCATTGTGCCACTCCACCTTTGCCACCACGCGCCGGGCCTGATTCCAACTCTTGGCCTGATACAAAAAACCGGCATACCAGACCACCGGCGCGTTCGAGGGACGCCCCACCGGTCGGATCAGCAGTGGTTCGATGTCCCGCTGCAACGCATCATTGGCCGGCAGACGGATGGCATACTCGAATCCCTCGGCTTCCAAATATTCATAGAGCTCCGGGTTGGCAAAGGCGGCATCCGCCCGAAATTTGCGTGGAATATTTTTACCCTGATACCGCGCCACCACCGGTTCCAGCACCGCCCGCCAATCCTTGGCGCTATGCACGTTGCCATCTCGCAGCAGGGACTGCTCCACATCGCCAAACTGATTGAAGCAAAACAGCGGATGGTAGCAGGTGCAGCCGAAATGGCCGTTGAACGCGGTTCCTTCCTGCTCGCCATAGGTCTCGCTCACGGAACTATCCATGTCCAAAATGAGTTCCCGCATCGGCTGGCGTTCCCGTAGCCGGTCAATCCATTTTCCTGATAGCTTCGTCAACGCCTTCAAGTTGCCCGGTTGGGTCAATACCTCGGTCTCGAACCGTCCCATCTGGCTGGTGGACGCTGCAGTGTGTTCCGTGGCTCGCCCACCAACAATCTGCCGCATGGTAGGATCAACGGAGAGCCGTTCGGCATCATTGGTGTCTTCGTAACCTGCCAACCGGCTGAAGATGGACTGCCGCATCTGCGCTACCATCGAGTGTTGCGTGTTCTTACCCGTCCGACCATCACTCAACAGATTTTCACCCAGATCGGTTAGACCCAGTGCCGCATCCAGTTCCCGATAGGCCAGCAACCCGGCATCAGACGTGATCTTGGAACCGTGAAACTCCAGCTTCAACCGACTATCAAAAGCCATCCGCAGACCCGGTTTTATGCCTGCACCCGTTGGATTCTCGGTTTTTCGTTGGTTGGACATAGATGAAAGCCTTTGTTTATGCGGCTTTATTGTATGCCACTAACTCCTGCTTGTGAAGTTTATTTGGGAAATATGGGTTTATTTCTCCGCGCCCAAAAGTTACAATTCCCATGTGAGTCAATATGAAAATTGAAATACACGGACGCAAAAGGATTTCGCCATGAAACCTGACCTCGACCAGCCAAAGGCTCCCGAACCAAAACCGAGTACATCCGCAGAATCGAAGCCCACGGCACCCGCATCCAAACCGGGATCGAAGACCGATGTGAAGACCGATGCGAAGGACGATTTGAAAACACTGCCGCTGGCGGAGGTGGAGAAGAAATTGGAGTCATCGCCGGACGGTCTCACTCAAGCCGAGGCGCAGAAACGGCTCACCCAATATGGGCCGAATGAACTTACTGAAAAGAAAACAAATCTTTTCCTAAAATTCCTCTCCTATTTTTGGGGACCCATCCCGTGGATGATCGAGATTGCGGTGATTCTGTCGGGCGTGGTCGGGCACTGGCCGGATTTTTTCATCATTCTCCTATTACTGTTGGCCAATGCTGTGGTCGGGTTCTGGGAGGAACGCGAGGCGAGCAACGCCATCGAGGCCCTCAAGGCCAAGCTGGCGGTCAAGGCCCGGGTGAAACGCGACGGAAAGTGGATCAACCCGCCGGCGCGCGAGTTGGTGCCGGGCGATGTCATTCGCATGCGCTTGGGCGACATTGTGCCGGCGGATGCGCGACTGCTGGACGGCGACCCGGTGGAGGTGGATCAGTCCGCATTGACGGGAGAGTCGTTGCCCGCCGAGCGCAAATCCGGCGACCCGGTGTTTTCCGGTTCGATCATCCGCCAGGGTGAAGCCGGCGCAATGGTCTATGCCACGGGCGAGAAAACCTATTTTGGCAAGACGGCGCAACTGGTCCAGGAGGCGCACACCGTCAGCCATTTTCAAAAGGCGGTTTTGAAAATCGGCAATTACCTGATCATTCTCGCCGTTGCGCTGGTAGCCGTGATTATTGGTTTCGCCATCTATCGCGGCGACGCAATCCTCACCACGCTGCAGTTTGCCTTGGTGTTGACCGTGGCCGCGATTCCCGTGGCGATGCCAACGGTGTTGTCGGTCACGATGGCGGTCGGTGCGCGCCTGCTCTCCAAGAAACAGGCGATTGTGAGCAAGCTGGTAGCGATTGAAGAACTGGCGGGCGTGGACGTGCTGTGCGCGGACAAGACCGGTACCCTGACCCAGAACAAACTGACGTTGGGCGA
Organism: uncultured Verrucomicrobiae bacterium; assembly: GCA_963744965.1. Lineage (GTDB taxonomy): Bacteria > Verrucomicrobiota > Verrucomicrobiia > Limisphaerales > UBA11358 > UBA11358. The sequence goes on along the minus strand of CAVUVT010000008.1, from coordinate 506,086 downwards.
TCCTTTCAGCGTGAACAATGTTCCTGCCGAACAAGTCATCCTCAATGGTGCGCTGGCGTCGCGCGCAGAAAATAACGACACGATTGATTTGGCCGTTCTGGGTGGCCTGAAAGACAAGGAGGCATTGAAGGCTTATGAGGTAGTCCATTTCCAACCGTTCGACCCGGTGCATAAACGCACTGAGGCCGCCGTCAAAGCCAAAGACGGAAAGACGTTCAAGGTGACGAAGGGTGCGCCACAGGTGATTTTGGCATTGTCGGCCAACGCTGGGCAGGTGAAGCCCGCTATCGAGAAGGCAGTCAACGAATTCGCGGCTCGCGGCTTTCGTTCACTGGGTGTGGCGCGGGCCGAGGGCGACGGGCAATGGCAATTTCTTGGCGTGCTGCCCCTGTTCGATCCGCCCCGCGAAGATGCCAAGGCAACCATTGCGACCGCGCGCCAGATGGGCGTGAAGATCAAGATGGTTACAGGCGATGCACTCGCCATCGCCCAGGAAACCGCCAAAAAGTTGGACATGGGCACAAATATCCTCGATGCCACCAGCCTGGGTGACTCGAAGAAGCAAGAAACCACTGAGGTGGCCGAGTCCATCGAGAAGGCCGACGGTTTTGCCCAAGTGTTCCCCGAACACAAGTTCCACATTGTGGATGTTCTGCAAAAACGCGGCCACATCGTCGGCATGACGGGCGACGGCGTGAACGACGCGCCCGCGCTCAAGAAAGCCGACTGCGGCATCGCTGTTTCGGGCGCGACGGACGCGGCGCGAGCGGCAGCAGCCATCGTGCTGACGACGCCCGGCCTGTCGGTGATCATTGACGCGATCAAGGAGAGCCGGAGAATTTTCCAGCGGATGAACAGCTACGCAATCTACCGCATCGCCGAGACGATCCGTGTGCTGTTGTTCATGACGCTGGCGATCCTGATCTTTAACTTTTATCCATTGACGGCGGTGATGATTGTGATGCTGGCGTTGCTCAACGACGGTGCCATCCTGTCCATCGCCTATGACAACGTTCATTACAAGGATCAGCCCGAGGCCTGGAACATGCGCATGGTGCTGGGGATCTCCACGGTGCTGGGCGTCATCGGGGTCGTCTCCGCCTTTGGCTTGTTTTATCTCGGTGAGCGTGTCTTTCATCTCGACCGGGCGCATATCCAGACGCTGATGTATTTGAAGCTGTCCGTGGCGGGACATCTGACGATTTTCCTCACGCGCACGCGCGGCCCGTTCTGGTCTCATCGTCCGGCGCGGATTTTATGGGTGGCCGTGGTCGGCACGCAAATCGTGGCGACGTTGATAGCGGTTTATGGTTTGTTTATGACACCCCTCGGCTGGGGTTGGGCCGGGTTCGTGTGGGGCTATGCGCTGCTGTGGTTCCTCTTGAATGATCGTTTGAAACTGCTCGCATATCGTATTTTTGATCCAGTCAAAGCCCGGGCACCATCCAATCTGACACCACAGATCGCCAAGCGAGCCTATGAACTGTTCGAGCAGCGAGGCCGCCAGGACGGTCGCGCAGTTCAGGACTGGGGGCAGGCGGAGCGGGAGATTCGCAAAGATGAACCCCATAAATGAACTGACGCTTGTCCACAAGCCTTGATCTAAAATATTTCCGATGATTTCTTTTGTCGGGAGAAGTCGCCACTTTCCCGAAGATTGTTTCCAGTGTCTCCGGAAGTGATCCCGGTTGAAACGTCAACCCTTCACCTGGTTCGCGACGCCGGAATTCTGGTGCTTGCTGAGCTGTTGAATTGTCACAGAGGATGTCCCCCACTGATAAATTTGCTTTGAATGGAGCGGGGATTATTGAAAATAATAGGCTGTGACGACATTGTTCACCGTTGAGTTTTTTCAAAAGCTGCCCCGGCAAACCCGCGCCATCGTGCAGATGTGCCTTTACGGACTGGTCGCCGGCAGCGCCGCCGTGGTCTTCCAATTGGGCATGAACTGGCTTTACCGGCTGGGGCTGGTCCAGCTTTCCCATCAATCCCTCACCACCTTTCTCATCGGCAGCTTTGCCGTCATCGTCGTTTCGTCGTTGCTGGTGGGCTGGCTGCTGAATTCGTTTTGCGTTGAAGCGGCCGGCAGCGGCATTCCGCAACTCAAGCTCGCCTTCTGGAAGGATTTCGGTTTGGTGCCGGCGCGCGTGGCGTGGGTGAAATTTATCGCCGGCATCCTGAGCGTCGGTGGCGGGTCCAGCATGGGACGCGAAGGTCCCAGCGTGCAACTGGCCGGCGCCATCGCTTCCAACCTGGCCGGCCTGACCGGCGAAGCGAAACAGAACCGCCGGGCGGCGGCGGCGGCTGGCGCGGCGGCGGGTCTGGCGGCGGCGTTCAACACGCCGCTGGCCGCCACGACGTTCGTGCTCGAGGAAATCATCGGCGACCTCAACAGCCGGCTGCTGGGCGGCGTGTTGCTGGCATCTGTCCTCGGCGCGCTGGCGGTGCATGGCATCATCGGCAAACAACCCGCTTTCACCCTGTCGGGCACGGACACGCCGTCGTGGATTGGTTTCACCCTTACGCCGTTCGTGGCCGCGCTGGCCGGGGTGGTGGGGGTTTATTTTCAAAGAGCGTCTTTGGGCCTGCGTTCCCGGATGAAACGGAACCGCCGGGTTCCCGGCTGGCTGCTGCCGGTGTTCGGCGGGCTGGTCACCTGGGCGCTCGGCGCGTTCATCTTCTGGCGCACTGGTCATCTCGGCGTGTTCAGCCTGGGTTACGACGACTTATCCAGCGCGCTGGCGGGCGACATCGGCTGGCAACTGGCGGCGGGGCTGCTGGTCGCCAAGTTCATCGCCACGTTTTGCTGTTACGGGTTCGGTGGTTGCGGTGGAATTTTCTCCCCGGCGCTGTTCTTTGGCGGCATGACGGGCGCCCTGGTGGCAGGACTGGTGGGATTGGAATGGCCGATGACACATGTTGACTTGCTGACGCTGATTGTGGTGGGCATGAGCGCCTGCCTGGGGGCGGTGGTGGGCGCGCCAGTCACGGGCATCCTCATCGTGTTTGAAATGACGCACCAGTTTGCGCTGGTGCCAGTCCTGATGATTGGCGCGCTGGTGAGCCAGGCCATCAGCCGCAAGTTGAACCGCCAGAATTTTTACGACGCCCTGCTGACTCAGGACGGCCACCAACTCGAACACGTCCGGCCGCCGCGCGACTTGCAAAGCTGGCAGCAACTGCCCATGTCCGCCATCGCCAGTTTCCAGCCGGTGACGCTCCGCAGTCTGGACGTTGCCGAAATCCAAGCCGTGTTAAAGGCCCATCCCTATCAGCGTTTTCCGGTGGAGCAGAACGACCGGTTGGCCGGTATTCTTACCCGCAAGGAAGCGGGGCTGGCTTTGGCGGAAAATCGGGCGCCCAAACTGGAACGGGCGACGACCTGCCTGCGGGAGCAGACGATCCGCGACCTGCAACATCTGTTGATCGAATCTGCCAGCCAGTTTGTCGTTGTGCTGGACCGTCCGGACGGCAAGGTCATCGGCCTGGTCACGCTCCACGATTTGTTGCGGGCGGAAGTGGAAAAGGGCAAGGGCGACGACGATTAGGTTCGCGCGATTTTTACCGCCATCGCTCCACACAACGACGGGGTCTCCGCATTTTAAAAACGCCGGGGCCGGCTCGGTCAATGGGCGACTTTCAATCCGGCCAGCGCCTGGTCCACCGCCGACTGGATCCGCTCGTCGCGCTCAGTTTCGGGGATGTTGCGCAGGACCTGACGCGCCACATAATTGCGATAGAGCAGTTTGTAGGTTTTGGCGTCTATGACGTCAATGACCAGCGTGCCGGCCAAAAAGGGGTTCGGATTCTTGCTGTCGATGGCGCCCTTTTGGTGCGCTTTGTCCAGAAGCGCGTCCGAATCCCGTCCGTAACCGAAATAATCATTCACGTCGGTGGTAGCCACGTTGTCGCCCAAAATAATGAGGTAGGCCAGGAAGACATCGCCGCCGGCCGGCACCCGGCTGATGCCTTTGGCCGTCAGGTTGGTGGTGATGGCGCTTTGGACGAGCCGGTGGATCTGCTCGCGTTTCTCGGCGTAATCCGGCGGCATGGGCCGGCCGGTCACAAAGCTGAACGTGCTGGCATGCACGGTGCCGGTGTTCAACTTGGTGGAGGTGGAGGAACAACCGGCCAGCAGCACAACGCCGACGGCCAGCAGACAACTGAGGATTGGTTTCATGGTTTGATTGTAGTTTGGATGTCCCGGAAAAAACAACCATCCGCTTCAAAATTTTACCGACCCTTCCAGTCCGATGGAATGGCCGCTGAAGGCCTGGCACATGAGCAAATGGCGCAGCGCGGAAACGGGTCAGTTCTTGAGATTGACATAAGGGTCACAGTCCATCGCCAAAATCAGCTTTATGGAGCAGCTTGGCGAGATTGGCCAGCGGGGCGTCAGGATTTACGATTTACGATTGAAACGGAAGTTTTCGTGTATTTCGCGCAATTCGCGGTTTGAAGCTGTGTCATCCACCCTCCGCAGTACTGCTACGGAGGACGGGTCCGTGGTTAAACGATTCGCCCGATTTGGCGCTTGCCGTTTTTCGCGTCGTGGTTCAGCTTTGGATCGTCAGGCCGCAATTTGTGTCATGAGCAAACCAGCATCCGTTCCACATAGAGGCCAGATTTGGGAGGTCACTGACGGCTGCGACGCGCAGATTCAGTATCTTTTTTCCGCGCCCATCACCTTCAGCGGTTCTTGCCGACTCACCGCTGGCGAGCGGGTTTGTATTACGACCGAGACCACCGACCCGCAGCCAATCGTTGTGAGTTTTCTGCCGGTTCGCTATGATGAGTTGCATGACAGTCTTGTTCCCCCCGACATTCGTGACACACCACGCTACAAGAAATATATGCTCTCGGTGACGACAGGATATTTCTACGAACATTTCCGACTTATCGAGGATGTGGCCTGACACATCACTGGAGCCGACTGCCCCTTGAGTTTTCGGTTGAGTTATGAAGATTGAGAGTCCAGATTGCAGTCGTGAGCCAGCCGCCAGTGGCCGTGGCTCAGCTTGGGATCGTTAGACGGCGAACACCATTCATATGAAACGATTACTTTTTATTTTATGTTTTGCCATTGGCTTTGGGTGTTGGCAGACATTCGCTGACACGCTTATCATAGGCACATTCGGCAGTTCAATCACGCCAGCCGTTACTTCCGGCTACGCTTTTAGTTTCAATCAGGACGTTCTGATTTCCGCTGTTGGCATCTTCGATTCAGGCGACAACGGACTGACAACCACAAATCAGCTCGGCATCTGGACAGATAGCGGCAGCCTACTCGCTTCCAAATTATTCGATTCGACGGTTTCTCCGGTTTTGGATAGCCACTTTCGCTGGCTGTCGCTTGATACACCGCTGCTTTTGTCTGCCAACACAGCGTATCGTGTTGGCACATACGGAACCGAACCTGGACTTCAAGGCGCTGTCGGCCCCGCGTCGCTCTCGTCAAATGTTACATTTATCGCAGAGGTCGGCAGCAGTAGCGGCTCATTTACGTTTCCCCAATCTTCCACCCAGCGGACTTCTGGCGCGGCATATATCGGACCGAATTTGCGATACACCGTAATTCCTAAACTTCAGGTCACTCAAAGCATCGGTTCGGGCTTTATAATCTCGTGGCCTACCAATACGCCAAACTTTATTTTGGAGTCAGCTTCATCTTTTCCGGCGTTGACTTGGGATACAGTGACCAATGGGACTGTCATCATCGGAGATCAGTTCACTTTCGGAGTTAGAGCGACCAACTCACAGAGTTTCTTTCGACTACATTACCAATGAAAAGCGCGCCGTCTAACACCTATTAAGCCCGGAGGGTCAACAGAAAAAAAGCATCCCTGACGGAAAGTTTCTTTTTTCCGTTTGCGCGTCCTCAGAACAGGAACTCCGACTTGATTTCGCTTGGCAGCTCGGAGGCTGGCCTGCCGCGCCAAAGCGTTGGCGACGGCGGGGCCTCCGGCTAAACACCTATTCGGACTCGATCGGGCCGGCCAGAGTGTTGTGCCCGCGCACCTGGCACCTCAACCGGTCTTCCAGCCCCGTGATCAAACGCCACGGGGCGGTCCAGAAACTCTCTTCAGTAAACCCCTGGGCTATCCATTCAAATGCAAGGACGGCTGCCCGATGCTCTCCGAGAGAGTTCCAGGCTCCAGTTTTTTGCGGACGTGCCCCGGGGGCGGAGGCTCCAAAATCTGTTCGTTCCAAGGTGATGTCGTTGGCAAGGTAAACGAGCCGGGGGCGAAAGCCGAGCCATTTCGCTCGCGCCCCCGGCGGTCGAAGACCCCGCCGCGTTGTGGCCGCCGGCCGGAGTTCCCAATCAAATCCACGGAGTCGTTCCGTGCCCAACGCAGACGGTGGCGCTCGTGTCGCCAATGAGTTTGGTCTGGGACTCGTGAGGGCATCGGGTTTTGCCTGGCTCCAGTTAGACTTTGCGGGTTGACTCTGGCCGGGGCCAAATTCATTGGGGCGTCAGCACGGCCACCAGTCTTTGCGGGTCGAAGACGGTGCCGTTGCGCAGCATGAAATAGACGGCGCGGGCCAGTTTGATGGCCAGCACGGTGTTGGCCTTGAACTTGTTGCCGCCCAGCCTGGCTTCCAGGCGTTGGGCCAAGGGGCCGAGGACCGCGGGATCCCGTTTGGCGATGACGGCCGCTTCGCCGAAGGCCCAGCGCAGATACGCATTGCCCAGCTTGGCGCCGCGCAGGCCCTTGAGCTTGCCGGCGCTGGCCACCGTGCCCTTGACCAGGCGGCAATAACTCAGGAAGTCCTTGACGGTGGGGAAGCGGTGAATGTCGCCGATTTCGTAGAGGAGCGTTAGGCCCAGATGTTCGCCGATGCCCGGCACGGTCTGGAGCAGGGTGTAGTCACGCCAATGGGTGGTTTTGGTGAGTTTTTGGAGTTGGGCTTCCAAGGCGGCGATCTGGGTGTCGTAATGGCGGATGAGCGCCAGATCGTTTTGGAGGGCCAACTGCCGGACCGGGTTGTCTTCCTGGGCCAGCAGCTTTGCTTCCCAGGGATCGCGGTTGTAAGGGGTCTGGCGGAGAGTCGGGCGGTTGTAGGCCAGTTGATGGGATTGGATGCGGGCCAGCAGTTCGGAGCGGCGCCAGACGTAGAGGAGGCGTTGACGCAGCAGCGCCCGCAGCGGGCGTTGGGCGGCGGGATAGACGTAGGCGGGCGGGATGAGGTTGGTGCGCAGCAGGTGGGCGATCTTTTCGGAGTCAATGCGGTCATTCTTGTTTTTGCCGCCGTGAATGGCCTTGAGGTAGAGCGCGTGGGCCAGCACGAAGTTCAGGCCGGCCGCCTGGCAGGCATCGGCCAGCCAATACCAGCCGAACATGCATTCGGCGCAGACGGTCAGGTCGTGGCGGTAAGGCGCGACGAGCTTGAGGAAGAAGGCGAAGTCATTGTTGCGGATGTTGGTGTGGACGAGCTTGCGGCCGTCCCGATCCATGAGGCAGACGTACATCTGCCGGGCATGCAGATCAATTCCGCAGTTGAATTGGGTGGTCGAGGTGTAGTATTTCATTGGTCGTGTAGTAGTTCATGGTTAATTGGCGTCCAGTGGACGCCGGTTACTGTTAACGCGGGGAGTGCTTGTAACACTCCCCGCCCTGTCACCCAGATGATAACAAAAAACCAAAAGGGCTTAACTGGGAGTATCAAGTCGCGAGGCTGTGTGAAAACTCCAGGGCGGCACGAGTGATGGGCGGAGAAAAAGTTTGAGCGGCGGTCTGAAAGTTCGGATCGCCGGTTTTTACTTTTCAGAGATTCGGTCGGTGTTGCCAGCCGTCAGGGAAGAGGCCGGAGCCAGCGAACGAAAAAAAGGAAACGGGTCAGTTCTTGAGATTGATATATGGCGTCACAGCCCATCGCGGAAATCCTGTTGATGGAGCAGCTTGGCGAGATTGCCAGAATCCTATCACGTTAGACGCATTAATTCTGTGGCACGGCTGATGCTACCGCATAGACGGAACATGCGTTTGGGGAAATACCTTGCACTGGGGCTGTTGCTCATCGCGCTGAAGGTTTGCGCGGATGAAAAATTGCTGGCGCTCAAGGTGGGGGACGAGGTTTTCAGCAATGTGACCGTCACCGCAGTTACGCCCACGGACATTTACTTCACTTACCCCGGCGGGATGGCCAATGCCAAATTGAAGAAACTCAGCCCTGAGTTGCAAAAGCATTTTCACTACAACGGGATCAACGCGATGGTGTTGGGAAAAAACAAGTTGCTGCCAACGCCCAATACCATGCTGCCGCTCTCGTCAGTCAGCCGGCGCCGCTGCCGTCCAAAGAAGGCCGTTCCGTGTCGGCGTCGGCCGACACGCCTGATTCTTCTTCGCCTCGCGTGCTGTTCATCGGTAACAGCTATACCGGCGTCAACAACCTCCCGCAGATTTTTCACGATGTTGCCGCCTGCATGGGACACGCGCCGTCCGCAATCAAGGCCGTCACACCCGGCGCGATGACATTGTATCAACACTTCAATTCTCCCGGCACGTTGAAGCTCATTGACGAAGGCAATTGGGACATTGTCATCCTGCAGGCACAAAGTCAGGAAGCCGCCATGTCCGGGCAATTCTCGAACATGCGTGACTCTTTTCTCAAGGGTGCCGCCGGCCTTTACGACCGCATCAAGGCCGGCAGTACGCATGCCAAAATCATCCTTTACCAGACCTGGGCGCGTCACGCCGATTACTGGAACAATCCCAAAGCCGACCGAAGCATCGGGAACAATCCCGCCGACATGCAGGCGCGCATACGTAAATGGTTTCAAAACGCCGCCGCGCAGAAAAATGACTTCCTCATCGCGCCTGTCGGCGATGCGTGGGAATTGAATTACCAGAATCCGAACGCCATCCGCCTCCACGCCAGCGATAATTCACACCCCGCCTTCAACGGCTCTTACCTCGCAGCACTCGTGATTTACGGTACCATCTATAATCCACCGAACCTGAACGTCTCCTACCACGGCAATCTGAACTCCGCCGAGGCGCTCTATCTTCAGACCATCGCAATGCAGGTCACGCACTGAGTTTTTTGCCGTAAAGCAAAGGGGTCGGTCCTTAGTTTGACACTATCTTCACGCTTGCCGGGCGGCAGTCGAAAAAAGGCTGGTTGTTGGTTGAGAGTTGAGAGTTGAGGGTTATGGCGTCACAGTCCATCGCGGAAATCCTGTTTATGGAGCAGCTTGGCGAGATTGGCCAGCGGGTGCAGATGCTTTTGGAATTGGCCCTGCGGCACGAGGAATAGCAGCATCAGGTTGACCGGTTTGCCGTCCAGCGCGTCGAATTGAACTCCTTTGCGCGAACGTCCAATCGCCCCGACCACTTCACCAACCAAATCGGTGGATGCGTGCGGTATTCCGATGCCCATCCCGATTCCAGTGCTCATTGAGGTTTCGCGCTTCCTCACACTCTCCGCGATGGCGTTCCGGTGCTCGGCCTTGATCTTGTGATGGACCACAAGCTGGTCAATCAACTCGTCAATGGCCTCCCAGCGGTTTTCTGCGTGCAGGTCAATGACGATGGGTTTCGGACCCAAAAAGTCGTTTAAATCCATTGTTTTGCCGGTTCGCGAATCCCCGGATTCTTCCGCGTGCGGCCAGTATGGCTAGCCGAGGCCGGCATTGCCAACTGATTACTGACTACTGATTACTTCCCCCGTCACCAGGCCATGGCGAGTTGGAGTTGGAAGACCATCGCGTGGTCGGTGTCCCGGTGAAAGGCCGGGTCCTCGATCAACTGGAAGTCGGGCTGGATTTTGATCGTGGGGGTCAGTTGCAGGGCATAGACCGTCTCCAATACATATTCGTTCTCGTGGTACACCGTCTTGGTCGTGGACGAAGGCTGGCTCCAGACGAAACCGACACCGAGGAGATCGTTGCTCGTCCGTTGCAACAGCAAATGTTTGAACGGTCCCTGCACCACGAACCCGGTGCCCGCCTGGGCAGTGGCACCGTCGGACACCTTTTTGCCGCCGAAACCAAAACGCCCGAACCAGCCCAGTGGCGATTGTGAACCGAGTTGCTGCTGGAGGTCAAAACAGAGTCCGCCGCCAGTGGCGCCATCCACTTCGGCGGCAAACGGCTGGATGCGATAGACGCCGGGGCCAGGTCGAAAAAGTCCCGCGGCGCGTAGCCGATTTCCCCGGGCAAAGACCAGTTTTCGCTGCTGTAATCCGTCCACGGCGCGTTGCCGACCGGGGCATTGCCCATGGAACCTCCGGCCATGGCGTACCATTCATCCACCGGCTGCCACTGGAGATTGAGCCCAAAATTGTTTTGCGCCAGGGGCAACACCTGCGAGTTAATCAGGGCGGAATTTATGAACTTGCTGCGACCGCTTTCGGCATAGGCATTGCCGTCAATATAATTGCGCTGGCTGACCATGCCCGCGACCAGGACGATTTCGCCATGGCGTGCGGACTGTTGCCACGCCAGTTCCGGCATCCGGAAGCCGTTCACGTCCGACCAGATGCCGGTGGGATCGGTCACGGTGCCGAGGTTGGATTTGGCGGACTGCGTCTGGCCGGCGGATTCGAAGCTGTTCTTGGCTTCGACCTGGGAGCTGATCCAGCCGGCGGTGCCGGCATCGGGCGCGTTGAAGATGGCCCACTTCGATTTGAGATCAAAGGTGTGATATCCCAGATTATTGTCACCTTTCATCACGTCGGTCATGCTGACGAACGTGGCCGTCTGTTGCAGCGAGTAGCGAAAACCGTAGTCGGACAGCCAGTATTTCGCGCCTTGAACCGGCCCTTCCAAAGGTTCAAATGAAGGAAAGAGCGCGCCGGGGCGGAAAGCCGTATTGCCGTAATCATCCAGGCTCGCGAGATAAGGCATGAGCGGCGGCGGTGTGGCGGGGAAAAATTGGAATCCAACCGCGCTTTCACGCGTCCGTTGCTGAATCTCCCGCGGCATGCTGGCCCCCGCTACCGGGTCGGGGATCTGGTGTTTCACCCCGATGTCTGTCGTGGGCCGGAAGGCTGATGGCACTTCGTTCGTCGGCACCGTCACCACTCGCCCCAGATTGTCGAGCAGCAACATGTCGCCGGGCACAGAGTTGGATTCAACAGTTGCGGCTCCCCTGGTCGTCATCACGCCCGCCCATAACACAAGTGCCAAAGCAACCATTGAAAAACAACCGGCCGGATTGCGCCGGAAGGGCTTGACGAAACGGCAAGCACTTCCGGTGCCTCTTGTTTTCATCATGGTTGAGAAATGGTGTTGGAATTCCCGGCCGCGTCCGGATCGGCGCGGTGGGTGGAAATCCATTCGGCCACCAACCGGTAGCCTACGGCCAGCAGTGTCGGTCCAAGAAAGACCCCGATGAAGCCGAAGGTCAATGCACCACCCACCACGCCGAAGAAAATCAGGATGAAGGGCATGTCACTGCCCTGGCTGATGAGCCACGGCTTGACGAAGTTGTCGATGTTGGAGACGCCCACGCCCCAGACGAGCAGGAAGATGCCCCAGCCGGTCAGGCCTTGATGAAAAAGCCAGAGGGCGGCGGGAATCCAGATCAAGCCGGTCCCCACCACCGGAATCACGGAAGCGAAAAAAGTCAACAGCGCCAGCAGCGCGGCACCCGGCACGCCGGCAATGATCAGGCCGATACCCGTCACGATCGCCTGCAAAAGCGCAGTGCCCAGGATGCCATAGACGACACCGCGGATGGTCTTGCCAGCCAGGGTCAGGAGATGTTTGCCCGGTTCGCCGCCAATGCGTTCAACCGCCGTGGTCAAGAGTCCGCCGGCGGCAATGCCATCGCGGAACAGGAAGAACGCGATGAAAATGCTCAAGGCCAGTTGAATGAGGCCGCCGCCCAATGCCAGGCCGCCCTTGAGCAGCCACGCACTCGCCGGTTCGATGAAACGTTGGGCTTCCGTCCCTAACTTCGAGGTGTCCGCCACCATGCTTTGCCAGTAATCCGTTACCCGTTGTCCGACGACGGGCACTTTGGCCAGCCATTCGGGCGGCGCGGGCGGACCGTTTTCGGCCCAGCGTTTTGCAGCGTCGGTGAGTTGATTGACGTTGTCGGCGAGCGTCGTGCCCACGATGACGAAGGGCAACAGGATGATGAGAACCATACCCAGCGTCATCACCAAGGCGGCGAGCGTGCGCCGGTTGCCCAGCCATCCGAGCAGCCGACGATAGACGGGCCAGCTGGAAACGCAAAGCACCACCGCCCAGAGCAGTGCGGACACAAACGGGCGAAGCACCAACAGGCAACCCCCCAGCAGGATCGCGACAATGATCCAACCAATATTGCGCTCAAGTTTTTCAGCAAACATAATCACATTTGGCCGGCGGAAAAGGCATCCTCAGAGACAACATTGCCGCCATCTGGATGTGAAGCGAAATGAACGAAGCTATGGCTTCTCATCGGCTTCCGCCCGGATCACGGCGGCGATGTCGCCGCTCACCTTCGCGAGCGCGCGGCTGTGTGCGGCGGCGAGCGCGTCAAAGCTGTCCCCCTGCACCGGCTCGCTGGCCACCGTGCGACCCGAGCACGTGGCGCCACCCGTCGCCGTCCGGTGAACCACCCATACGGCCTCGATCAGCACCGATTTGTTCCGCACCGATTCGAAGCGTTGGATGTCAATCGACACCCGATAGGCGGGATTGAAGTTAGCCAGCGGCGCCGTGGCCGCCTGCGGCGTCCCGAGCAATGCGGCAAGGTCGCCGGCAATGACGCCGGCGATGTTATCGTCCAGGGGCGCGGCCCAGCGGTTGAACTCATCGATTTCGATGCGGTTGGTCGCGACCTGGACCACGAACTGCGGCCGGTCAACCACCGCCGGGATGGAAACCGTCCCGACGACGACGGCGTAATTCGCAGCGGGCGCGCCATCTCCCGTGGCCGTGGAGTTGAGGGTGTAGAAGCGTGACGGCGACGAGGCGCAGCCGGCCGCAACCGCGGCGACGCAGGTGATCAGGAACAGTTGCGTAATATGGTTGGTCTTCATTTTGCCTCCCCGGTTTTACCGCGAATGAGCGCCTCAGGGTGGCGCTCAAGATAATCGGCGAGCACCCGCAACGACCGGGCCGCCCCACCCCCCTCGTTCAACATGTTGTTCAGTTCCGTGTCCAGCACGGAGTTCGGTTCGATGAGCTTGTTGGCGCTGCCCAACAGATTGTCAGTGTTCGTGAGCGTCTGGTTGAGATTCTTGAGGAGGCTGGCAACACTCGTTTCGATTTCTTCGGTCTTGCCGGGCATGGTCGGCATTTCCGCCGGGTTCTGCGCCCAATCCACCGCCGCCGGAGGCGCGTCGGGAAAGAAATCAACCGAGACGTACAACGACCCGGTGAGCAGGTTTCCCGTCTTCAAATGGGCGCGCAGCCCGTGCGCCACCAGGATGTCCATCACTTTGCGGTGACGAACGGTGGCATCCTCATCGCCCGGCACGTTGAGAAACCGGACCCCGTATCGCTGCGGATCCACGGAGATGGTCACCGGCACGGAGAATTCCGTCGTGGTCATGTCGAATTGCGGGCTGACCTCGGTGACCTCCCCGATCGCTACCCCGCCGACCTCCACCGACGCGCCGGGTGCCAGCCCGCGGACCGATGATTGTTTGAAGACGAGCCGGAAGGTGTATGGATCGCGAGGGGGCGGACGCAAGGCCTCGGCGCGGTCGTTGAACAGGGTAAAAACGGTGTCCACCTCGGCCGGCGGCAGGAGCGGACCGGTCGCGGGCGTCTCGAAGGCAATGCCGCCCGCCAGGATGGACATGAGCGACTCGGTCTGGAGACGGAGGCCAGCGGAGGAGAGCGACATGTCAATTCCGCTCGCGTGCCAGAAGCGCGTGTTCGGAGTGACATATTGATCGTAAGGCGCCTGCACAAACACCCTGACGTTCAGACCTTCGCCGCTCTTGTCGAGTTCGTACGACACAATCTGGCCGGCCGGCAGGTGCCGGAAATAAATGGGCGCGCCTTCGCTGAGCGAACCGAGCTCCGGAGTTTTCAGCATGAAAAAGCGACCGAGGGTGCCGCCCGCCACCAGCGGCGCCGTATCGAGCGCAGTGAAATTACGCTCGCTCTCCTTTGACTGGCCGAGCTCCACACCGATGTAATCTCCGGAAATCAGGGTGCCCAATCCGGTGATGTTCATGCCGGAGATTTGGGGCCGCACAACCCAGAACTTGGTGTCTTTGACGAGAAAACCCTCCGTCTTGGGAGCCATCTTCGCGGTGGCGATCACGTGATGCCGGTCGTCCGCAAGCCGGATGGCCGTGAGGGTGCCGACGTCCAGTCCGTTGTATTGAATCTTCGTCTTGTTGGCTTCGAGTCCCTCGGCAGATTGGAAGATGATCGTGATTTTGGGCCCTTCGTTCATGATTTTCGTCACGGCAATCCAGACACCGGCGGCTGCCGCCACGATGGGGATGATCCAGACGAATGAGAGCCGCGTGCGTTTTTTGGTGACGACCCGGGATTCGGGAACTTTGGGCAGTGATTGGTCTTTGTCAGGCATATTGAACCTCCGGTTGAATTTCCTTTGAACTGGCGGAATCCCAGATCAGCCGCGGGTCGAAGGACTCGACCGCGAGCATGGTCAGCACCACGACGGCGGCGAAGAAGAACAGGCCGGGGCCCGGTTCCACGGACATGAGCGGCTGAAGCTGGATGAGGGACACGGTGAAGGTGTCCACGAACACATCCACCATGGACCACCGTCCGATCAGGTCCACCATCCGATAAAGCCGGACGCGCTGGCTGTTGTTCTCAATCGAGCCCCGCCGCACGGTGATGAGCAGGTAGCCGAGCGCCACAATCTTCGCGCTCGGAATCATGATGCTGGCAAAAAGCACGATGAGCGACAGCGGCCAGCCGGTCGGCGACCAGAGCAGCACGACGCCCTGCATGATGGTGTCGGACTCGCTGCCGGTGGCCGTGATGGTGGTCATTACTGGAAGGACGTTGGCCGGAATGTAACAGACCGCCGCGGCAATCAGGAAGGCCAGGGTGCGCTGGAGGCTGTCCGGCTTCCGAAAGACGAGTTCCTCATCGCAACGCGGGCAGCGCCCTTCGTGCGCACCCGGCGCGGGACGCGAGAGCAGGCCGCAGGCCCCGCAGCTTTGCAGACCCTGCCGCATCGCGGTCAAGCCTGCCGTTTTCACGCCGTCACCTCCGCCTTTTGGTTGCCGGCAACCGGAGGCTGTGCGTGCGGGTCCGCCCATTCGACCCCGTCCCACACTTCCCGCGGATCAAAGTTTGACTGCATCGCGGCGAGCAGCACGACGAGCCCGCCCAGCGAGAACAGCGCCGCTCCTGGGATGACCGTGGCATAATCCGCAATCTTGGTGAGCGCCACCAGCACGCCGATCAGCATCACCTCAATCATGCTCCAGGTGCGGGTGAAATGGAGATGACGCAACAGGGTTCCAACCCAGGCGGGCGGCTGCTGGCGCAGGCAACCGATCAGGATCAGAAGCATGAAACCAATCTGGAGAGCCGGGGAAATGACGGCGGCAAAGAGGACCAACACGGCAACGATTTGCTGTCCGTCATGCCAGAGTTGTTGGGCACCGCCCACAACGGTCGTGGAGGCCGCGTGTCCAGCCGCCGTCAGCCCGAGCATGGGAACGGTGTTCGCGACCACGTAAAGCACCAAGGCCGCGAGCGTCAGCGCGAACGAGCGGTTGAACGAATCCTCCCGGTGACGCCACAGTTCCTTGTCGCAGCGCGGGCAGCGGGCTGACGCACCGGGTACGACCTCCGGCAGGCGCTGCAACAGATCGCAGTGCGGACAGGCAACGAGCGAGCCGTCAGCCAATGGCCGATTATGCATGGTCGAATCCTGCTTCGCTCCAATCCGCTGTGCAAGCTCTTTTGGTGTCGCTCGAGATCCGCGCCTGACACCGCCCTGATCGGTAGCGACAGGCATCCTAAGGGTGTGATTCCCATTCCCAGAAACATCCGGGACATTTTTTAAGTTGGAGGGACGCGCGGCCCGCGCGAGGCAGGCCAGGTCGAAAAGCCGGCGCCGATCCGATTTTTTTTGCGTCTCGTTCACTGAGATTTGAGTTTGAGCAGAATGTCGCCGGTGTTGAGCAGCGGTTCGCCTTCGGGTGAATGGCCGCTGACGTTGGCGCTGGTGTAATTGGTTTGGAAAACCCGGTAACCATCGGCCGTGAAGGAGAGCGTCACCGACCACCACGCCGGATGGCGAAACACGGCGATGTCGCGTTCGCCTTCCAGGACAAACCGGCCGTCCGCGTCCGTCCGCACGCCGGCGGGACGCATCAGGAGCTGGCCGCCCTTGGGCTGGGTATCCTCGCCCGCCGCCATCATGGGCACCACGCGCCGGACGGTTGCGTCCGGCAAGGGTTGGCGGGTGTCCGCGGCGAGCACCCGCCCGGTCACCCGTGGCGAGATGTAATGCGTCAATTTTCCCGATTGGCATCCGGCCAGGGCCACCGCGAACAGCAGCAGCGCAAGCTGCCAGTTCACAGTTTCCTGGCCTTTGAGTTGGACCGCCGGCTTTCGGGTGCTCATCTATTCAAACGCCATGCCAGTCGCGCCCGGCGGCACGGTCACATTTCAGAATTATCATCCGGGTGAACGCGCAATTGCTGCAGCTTGAAGGCCAGTCGTTGCGCCCAGTAGTCCATGCACAGTTTTATGTCTCCGAAACTGCCGTCGAACTTGGTGCGCATGGCCTTGGTGCCGGCCCGGCGGTCCACCGCCTCCGCGAGCATAAAGCCGCTCTGTCCATCCAGCAACTCGGCCTCCACCTGGCATTCACCCACACCGAGGCCCGTGCCGAAGATGGCCCGCTTGACCAGGCTCAAGGCCATGCCCATGGGGACAACGCTGGAGACCAGATCCGAAACCGGCCGGGATTTTTTGGCTTCGGTGAGCGCGCCATGAACCACCAGCACGCCCGGACCGGCGTGATTCACAATCGTGTAATCCTTCGACAGGCTGTTGCTCAACGCGGTGTGGAAATAATTTATCAGCAACTGTTGATCTTCCTTGTCCAGCTTGCCCAGCTTCGACTTCGGGTCATCCGACTTCCAGAGTTCGATGGGTTCGATATAGATTTTGGTGTACATGGCCCAGTTCACCGCCGGATCAATGAAGAGCAGTTTGGCTTCATCGCCCGTACCCGGCTTCAACAAGGAATAATCCTTCAGGAATCCCGATTCTTCGACACTCCCGCGCACCTGGTGGGTGGTGGAACAGCCGGTCAAGCCCAACAGCAGGCCGGCGGCCAAAACTGCGGCCAGGAATTTCAACCGGTGGACGCCGCCATTTTCGTTCATGGTTGATGTGTTCATTTGTTTTTTTAACTTTCAGGTTGCCTTGTTCTCCCGCCGGGTGGGGCGGCGGCGGAGCCATCAAAAGCGCCCCGCCGGCCGTGCCCGATGGCACGGTCATATTTCGGTTTTATCATCCGAGTGGGCGCGCAATTGCCCCAGCTTGGTGGCGCAACGCTCCGCCCAGTAATCCATGGCGAGTTTCACATCACCAAAGCTGCCGTCAAACTTTGTGCGCAGGGCCTTGGTGCCAGCCCGCCGGTCCACCGCTTCACAGACGATCTGGCCGGTCCCTCCATCCGTGAATTCGGCTTCCACCTGGCATTCACCCACACCGAGGCCCGTGCCGAAGATGACCCGCTTGACCAGGCTCAGGCCGATGCCCATGGGGACGACACTGGAAACGAGGTTGGAAACGGGCCGGGATTTCTTGGCCTCGGTGAGCGCGCCATGAACCACCAAAGTGTCCGGACCGGCCTGGTCCACAATTGTGTAATCCTTCGACAGGCTGTTGCTCAGCGCGGTGTAAAAATAACTCACGAGCAACTCTTGATCATCCTTGGGCAGCTTGCCCAGCTTCGACTTCGGGTCATCCGATTTCCAGAGTTCGACAGGTTCGATGTAGATTTTGGTGAATTTGGCCCAGTTTACGTCCGGAGCGAAGTAAACCAGCTTGGCTTCGTCGCCCTTGCCTGGTTTCAACAGGGAATAATCCTTCAGGAATCCCGATTCTTCAGGGGTTCCCCGCACCTGGTGGGTGGTGGAGCAGGCGGTCAGGCCCAGCAGCAGGCTGGCGGCTAAAATTCCCGTCAGGAATTTCATGTGGCGGGTGCCGCCCTTTTCATTCATGGTTGATGTGATCATTTGCTTTTCCTTTCGTTTTTTTGTTTTTTTTCTTGTGTAATTTTCAGGTGAATCTCTCTTCCGCCGGACCGGGCGGGAGAAATCATCAGAAGCGCCAGTTCAGGTTGAGGCTGAAGAAGGAGAAAAAGGCGTTGTTGAAGGAGCCTGACACCGTGCCGCGATAGGCCGAGGTCTGCGTCACCGGCATGTCACCGCCCCACACGAATTCATAGGCCGCGCCCAGGTCCACGGACTGGCTGACCTTCCAAAACGCGCCCAAACCATAGCGGAAGGCCTGGCCCACGGGCAGGACCACGGAGCGGTCCGCATCACTGACGGCCGAGGTGTCATAAGCGAAGCCGCCGGTAAACCGCCACTGCTCGGAAGCCTTGTATTCGGCGCCAATGGCTCCATGCCAGGTGTCATCGAAGTGCAGTTGGGCGGTAAAGCTCCGGGAAGTATTGGAATCGATGCCAATGGCCACTTCGCCAAACTGGCTCCAGTTCTGCCAGCCGACGTCGGCCAAGAGCGCCCACTTGTCGTTGAGTTCCTGATAAATGCCCACCATCACCGACTGTGGCACTGTCATGCCCATGTTTAATTGCGGCGGGTTGGCCAGCAGAACGCTGAGGCCCGGGCCGAGGCCGGTGAAGCCGGGCTTGGCGCTGAAGTTCAAATCCACTTGTGAAAGATAGTTGACGCCGATGCGCGTGCCCGGCTGCGGCTGGATCATGATACCGGCGTTGCCGCCGAAACCCCACTGGTGGTTGTTTATTTTCATCTGCCCATCCGGGCCAATGAGATTGTTAACCGCCACCTGGCCGTCCAGATAGCCGTACATCGCGTTCAAACCGCCGCCGATTGAGAGCCAGTCGTTCACCTTGAAACTCGCCGCCGGCATAAGGCTCACCCCAATCAGAGTTCCATTCTGCAGGTAGTAGCGGCCGGCCCAGTGGTCACCGTAATTTTCCGAGAGGCCAAAGTACGAAAAAGTGCCGAAACCCACCGTCAATTTTTCCGTCACCGGATAGGTGACAAACAAACTCGTGCCCGGCAGGAATCCGATGGCGTTCTGGCCATTGCCGCCGGTCGTGGTGGTTTTGGAATTGCCTTGGAACTGCACGTTGCCGTAGAGGACCTGGAGGCTGGAATTCAATTGCGGTCCGGTCAACAGGCTCATCCCGGCGGGGTTTTTGAACAAGGTCGAGGCATCTTGCGCCCCGGCCGCGTAACCGGCAGAGGCCAGGCCGACATCCGGGGTGGAGATTTCGTAGAGCGAGGCGCCGCCGGCCAGCGCGGATTGAGGAATCAATGCAGCGCAAGCGAGCGAGGAACCAATCAATATGAGTTTAGGTGTGGATTTCATAGGATTTACATGGTTATGTCGGGATATTATTCCTTTTCACTATTCGGTGTCGAAAGTTTCTTATCCGTTTCCGGGGGTTCCGGTTCGCGCAAGCGTGAACCTTGGGATGAATAAAGCGCCACCAGCCGGGAGATGAGCACCGCCACGTAGAGCGTACCGGTCATCGCCTCCATCGCCGCCAGCGCCCGCGCCCCGTTTGAAACCGGCGTGATGTCACCGTAACCAACCGTGGTGAGCGTTACAAAGCTAAAATAATAGGCGGTGAAGCCATCCATCGCCTGGCCGGCCGGTCCGGCGTTGAAGGCAAACGAACCCGGAACCAACCGCGCCACGAACTGATAGGCAAACATCCACGACAACCCCAACAGCAGATAGACGGAAATGCCGGCATACATCACCTCGGCATTGACCCGGGGGGCACGCAGGATGAAGCGCAGGAACTGCACCACCAAAAAAACAACAAACACCAGTCCGGCGACGAGAGAAATTTCCGCGGGAGCCAGCTCCGGCAAAAAGTGATTCATCCATCTGCCAACGACCGCCGGCACCATCAGCACCGCCGCCCAGACCAGTGTCCGGTGGCTCCGGCCCACCGCCAACACTCCCGACACCAGCACGAGCGTCATCAGAACGTGCTCGATGCTCCTGCCAAAGGGCATTTTCTCGACGAACGGCGCCGCGACAAACAACAGGACGAGCGCCACCAGAAATTCCGCCGTCGAAAAGCGGCGATACCCAATCTGCGCGGGCTGGGCTGCCGGCGGGCTGGGCGCGACGGCTTCAGGTTTCGGTGGTTGAAATTCTGACATGGCTCAAAGGCAACAATGTCTATTCACCCAATTGTGTCTGGATGTCCTTGAGCAGTTGCTCGTATGGCCACTTCCGAAGCTGCCGGACCTGGTGACTGTCCGCAAAGACCGGGTCGTCGGCCGCCTCCACCAGCCAGGCATTGCACGCCACAACGGTCGAGGTGGGGTTTAGCTGGCGGAGGGTCACCACGATTCGGATGGTGACCGCCTCATCAAACATATAACTGCCGTAAGCCAGGTTGTTCGCCCGGGTGCCCAAGCGGGTGTAGGTGAACTGACCCGGGGCGGTCTGTCCCCCGTCGAAACCATGGCTGGCGAATACGCCAGCCACGGCCTGATTGATGTCCGTCATGGACTTGTTGGTGATGAGGACCGAGGTCAGCGTGTCCGGGGCGGGTTTATTAAACGTCTGACAGCCGGTGACGCAAAGGCCCAGCACGCCACCGAGCGCCGCGGCCATGAGGTTTCTCTTGAAGGTGGTAATCATGTTTTGATTTGGCTTGATTCGTTGGTGTTGCGGTCACTGATTGAACTCGATTCGGTTGCACATTCTGCAATGGATGCGGCGCACAAGGCAACCGCCCATTGTTTGAGTGTGCCTGGCTTTGGCCTCATATAAATTTGAGGAAGTTTTGCACAAAAAAGCGGCCGGCCGCTATTGGACCTTGGGCCAATAAGGAGTGGGGAACAGTAATCCGTGGTCATCCCGGTTTCCTCCACTGGCCCGCTGAAGCCGATGGGCGAAGGCGGCTGTTGACCCGGGATTTTCATTTTTGAGTCAGGCTGCCCTGCCGGAATTTGTTCCGGATGCCAGGGAGAAAGACATCATCGGTGTTGATGCCACCACCAGGCGCCGGCGAACAGCCCGAGGGCGATGAGGAAGAGCAGGAATCGGATGAAAAACTTGCCTGTTTTGAACACCAGCAACAGCAGTAAAACAATTCCGACCAGCACCGCTCCGCCGGTCAACAGGTCATGCGTGCTGAGGTTGCTGACAAACTCTTTGATTTTATCGAGGTTCATATTTTTCCAGGGTAACGGTGTGGCTGTTTGGTTTGGTTCATGGGTTCATGTTTTGGCGTACGTCCACCAGCACTTGATCGAAGGCGTGGAGCCGGATGAGGCCCAAGCGCGGGAATTCGAAATCGAGGATAACATAAATGGCCAACGTCATGATCAACGCGAAGGCGGAGGCGTGAAACCAATGGCGGGCAATGCCGGAGCCCAGGTCGTAACCCACCAGCAGCGAACCGGCCAGCACCAGCAGCCCCAGCATCGCATGAATGACCGCCGGCGGATGCGTCAGAGTCGCCATCGTCCGGGTGGTGGTGATGTCAATCATCTGGTTTAGCGCCGGCAGCAACAGCATCGTGGCCGGTGACGAGCCGGAGTCGCGGCAGGCGGCAACCGCGTCCTTCCAGATTTCATTTTGCAAGGCCTTGGCCCGGACCAGTTCAGCGCTGGCGGACCTGATATCCGGCAGCTTTTGGTAGAAGGCGAGACGCGTGTCCGCGTATTGCCGGAACTCTTCGCGCAATGGCGGTTGGGCGGTGACCGGGAGCAGGTCGAGCCGCAGCCAGGCGGTGCCGATGTCATTGGCCTCCTCGATAACCAAATCACGCCGCACATCGAACCGCGCTGCCGCGCCGGAAAACGTGAACGCGATGAGCAAAGCCATCAGGCCGAACACCGCGCTTTCGGTTGCCCCGCCGCCGGACTTGGCCGATTCCGGATCCTTGGCCAACCGGCGCGCGCCCAGCCGGCGTCCGATTTCCAGCAGCAGCAGCATCCCCAGAAACATTCCGAGGACAACCAGAAGTCCAAGCAACGTGATATTCATATCCGGGATGTTTTCAGGGTTATGTGCTTTCGGCGATTGTTTCTGTCAATCATGCAGTTTCATTGGCATCGTAGTCGGTAGGGGTTTTTAGGCAATCGCAAATCATTCAACGCGAGTCGCCACCCGCTTATTTGAACCGCTGATGAAGGCGGGTTAACGCTGATTAATTTCCGGCGCACACTCGCTCCTCCATGCCAGTAGGGATGTGAACCACGAGACGCAAAAAAGTTGTGAACTTTGATTTGAGTGTAGTCGGGAAATTGATTATCCAAAGCACTGAAGAAAATGATGGGGATCACCCGTTTTAAAAGAAAATGAAGATGAAAGCTACGGTTCAGAAAACCCAGTACCAAACCCGATTGGTATGTCCTCATTGTCGCAATACAAACCGTTTCATAGAAGTGATGGTTGAAGAAGCTCATGTGGTCAATGGCCGTGGTGCTTATATCCGCCTGTTAGCAGCCGTTGTAGATCATTACGTGTGTGGCGATTTCGGTGGAACGATTGAACTGGACGAACTCCTAAACAACTGACGCCGCGCTTGCACAAAACCTCAGTAAATACCATTTAAGCTACTACGAAAACCCGGAGATATTCGCGAATGCATAAAACATTGACCCGTAGTTAAACTGCTGGTATAATTATTTGCGATGAAACTGCGCGACAACCAGACTTTCATGTCGCTCTATTACGAGCCGAACGCCGTGGAGTTTGCCACAGGCGAAACGGATTCGTTCGCTTCGGGCGGATCGTGGCGGGGAGACACAAGGCAACTGGGGCAAGTCGCAACACCTGAACCAATTGCTGCGTTGATGGCGAAGTGGGTCATGTCAGTTAAACCTCGCACCGTGCTGGACCCGGCGGCGGGGCTGGGTGGACTGCTGACGGCATGCCATCGTTTCAATGCGCAGGCGCAGTTAGTGGGCGTGGAGCGGGATGTTGAAATCCTACAACGGGCAAAAGCGACCGCGCCGGGCGGCGCGAAATTGATTCTTGCAGATTATCTCAAAACTGACGGCGGCCAATTCGATGGCATCATTGCTAACCCGCCCTATATCAAGGCACAGCGGCTAGACTACTCGGAACAGGATTGGCGCTATTTTGAGGAAAGTCTCGGCACGCCGTTGGATCGTCTCACCAATATTTACGCCCTGTTCCTCCTCAAAATTTGGGAAGATCTCACGCCCCACGGACGCGCTGCGGTCATTTTGCCGGCGGAATTTCTGAATGCCAATTTCGGTGAGGAAATCAAGGAACGTTTGTTGCAAATAGTCCGGCCAGCGGCACTCATGGTCTTTGCCCCGTCCGTCACCCTGTTTGAGGAAGCACTCACGACGAGCGTCATTGTATTATTTGAAAAGGCCCGTCCCAAAAACGCTCCAGCTTGGGTGAAGCGTGTGGATTCCATCGAAGGAGCGCAGGATTTTACAACGCAACTCCTTGCCGGAACACCCGTGCGCGCTGGCAACGGCTGCCTCGCCCTTTTGACGCTCAATCCCCGTGACAAGTGGCTCAATTTGCTGCTCAACGGAAAGTCACAGGTTGATTCGACTTTGTTTCCAAAGCGCGTTGGCGATTATTTTGACTGTCGCCGCGGCATCGCGACCGGAGCGAATGACTTCTTTTGCTTGAGCTACGCGGAAATGAGCGAGCACCACTTGACCCGGGGCCATGTTGAGCCGTGCGTCACCAAAGCCGCCGATGCGGATGGATTGGTGTTCACGCAGGAGAAGTTTGATGCGCTGGCCGTAAGCGACCGGCGATGCTTCCTGTTGCATCCGTCACGCAATGGTCAGGACCTAATGCGCTATCTAAAACTTGGCGAACAGCAGGGCATTCCTCGGCGGCATCTGCCAAGTCATCGTCCAGTCTGGTATTTGCCGGAAAACCGCGCGGTGGCGGACATCTGGGCGGGTGTGTTTTCACGCGAATCAGTGAAATTCATTCTGAACAAGTCGGGTGCCAAAAACCTGACGTGTTTCCACGGCCTTTATGCCAACCCGGGCTGCGAATTGTTGCCTCCATTGATGACGCTCTTTCTCAACAGTTCGGGTGGACGACGAGCGTTTTCGCAAGTCAACCGGTTTTACGGAGACGGACTGAACAAACTTGAACCCAAGGATGTGGAAGACATGCCTTGCCCGGCGATGCCGGTGTTGAGTCGGACCGGGACAAGTGATCTTGTTCGCAAGTTGACAGAGTTGGAAAAAATGCCATTGCGTGAACGGACGGTTCGCATAGATGAACTCGCGGCGGGCTACTTCGAGATTAGTGCTAACGAAGAAGAACCTTCTTCATCGCTGCAGCATCGAGGTCAAAACCGCCACCCTGCGGGACGACATACGCATCATGTCGTCCAAGTTTCGTGACACGGTGCTCGGCGGCAAACGTTGGCAGACCAGTCGCCTTCCCAATCTGTAGCCCGCAGGTAATGGGAATCATGATGGTTGCCTTCTCCTGACTTTTCGCCGGAGTCTCAATTGAGAAACCCGACGCGCTGGCAATGGTCGCGAAAATGTCCAGAAAGTTAATCGCAAAGACTGAATCGAAAAAGACCTGGCAATAACTTTGTGGTACGTGATGCCGCTCCAGCCAGCGATAAACGATCACGAGGTCTTCAACCTTCACGGTGAAGCTGGGCGTCTCGCGTCCGCTTTTGTTGCCGTCGTCACGTTGTTTTTGCCGCACGGCCATGTATTTTAACGCTTCAAATTTGCTGGAACGGATTTCAATGGCTGCGACCGCCTGTTTCACCAACGGTTCGGTTTCGGTGTGGCTTCGCTCTGACAAATCACCCTTGACGGCCAAGCTGGCGGGAAACAAAAGCAAATCCGGACGTTTGCCAAATTGCCGCGTTTCTTCCAAACCAGCAAGGTAGCGCGCTTTGAAATCCTGATGCCCTGCCGCTATTTTGTCGGTGTTGCCATATTGCGCCGCTTTCCACTCCGGCAATGCTGCCGGTATTGCGAGGCTCAACATGCGTTCAGCCCAATCACCCATCGCCCGATTGGCAAGAAATTCGGAGCGGGCATCGGTTGGCACTCTCGGTTTCTGTTCGAGCTTTGGCCCCTCTCCGCCGAAGGCAAGGTGATGCGGCTGAATGCCCTTGGCAGCGAGTTGCTTGACGACACCGTCCAAGGTGGCTGTCAATTTTTGAAAATATTGACTGCTCATCGCTTCTTTTCCTCGAAGGAGAACAGCGCCTTGACCTCGACCTTCAAAACCCTGGCGAATTTCTCCAGTCCGGCAATGGACGGCGCGTTGACGCCCCGTTCAACCAAACTGATAAACTCGACCGAGCAGCCCACCGCCTCCGCCAATTGCTCCTGGGTGAATTTTTTTGCCCGGCGCAGATTGGCAATGCGTTGGCCAAGTTTCTTTTGAAGCACGCAGTTTAACTACCATATTGACTTTTCATTTGCCACGTAGCTAAACTACGGCTCGAATTATGCCTCTCGCTGCCAACAAAGCGCGGCACGACTGGATGGTTGCGCTGGTCGAGCAGATGCTGGCGGCCAAAAAGCAACTGGCCGGGGCGCAGAGCGACAAGGACAAGGATTTTTACACTAACCGCTGCGACGGCCTCGACCACCAGATTGACCCCCCGGTCTATGACCTTTACGCCCTCACCTCCGCCGAAATCGAAATCGTGGGAGGAGTAATATGTTAAAAAACCTAAGCAAATTTATGAAAATGCAACCCAAGTGTTTCATCCTAACAGTTTGCTGAAAAACTCGCAGAAAGTTTGAATGGCGGCGAAGGGGATAGGTCAGAGAATCATGCGTGGAAAACCTCAAGCACAACCGGAATTTCTGACGACGATCAACCTGAACCAGCGGGTGCCTGCGGACCATCCGTTGCGCGGGATCAAGACACGAGTGGACCAGGTGTTGGCGAAACTTTCGCCGTTGTTTGATGAGTTGTATGCCGGTGAGGGACGGCCTTCGATTCCGCCGGAGCAACTGTTCAAGAGCCGGATTCTGATGGCGCTCTATTCGGTGCGCAGTGAGCGGCTGTATTGCGAGCAACTGGCCTACAATCTTCTGTGGCTTTGGTTTCTGGACCGGGAACTGGACGAAGGGAGTTTCGATCCGACGGTGTTCACCCATAATTATGACCGGTTGCTTTCGGTGGAGGCTGCGAAGCTGTTTTTCGTGGAGGTCTATGATTTGTCGCGGACCGAAGGCTGGACCAGTGACCAGCACTTTACGGCCGACGGCACGCTCATCGAAGCGTGGGCCAGTCTGAAGAGCTTTGTGCGCAAGGATGGCCAAGACGGGGCCAAAGTGGCCTCGGCCAAAGATGACGACCCTGGCAATCCGACGATCAACTTCCACGGGGAGCAGCGGCGTAATGCGACGCATCAAAGCACGACCGATCCGGAAAGCGTGCTGTATCGGAAAGCCAACGGACAGGCCAGCAAACTGTGTTTTGGGACGCAGGTGTTGATGGAAAACCGGCATGGACTGTGCGCAGCCATCACGGTGCATAATCCCATTGCCCAGGACGAGCCGACCGTAGCCCTGGCGCAGGTGGATGAACATCGGGAATTGCACGAAGCCAGGATCACGACCCTCGGGGCGGACAAAGCGTATCACCAAAAGAAATTTGTGGCCGGGTGCCGCCAGCGGGAAATCTCGCCGCATACGGCGTGCAAGGAAGGAATTGAAGTTTCGGGACTGGATGGACGCACGACCAGTTGCACCGGTTACCGTACCAGCCAACGTTTGCGCAAGCGGGTCGAAGAAATCTTTGGCTGGATGAAAATGGTAGGTGGATTGAGGCGCAGCCGCTATCGCGGAGTGGAGCGGACGCAGGCTTGGGCTTATTTCGTGGCCGGGACATACAATTTGCTGCGGATAGCCAATCTGGGAATGAGTTTGCAGGCCGGATGAAGGACGCGGTTGGTCAGTGGACTGTTCAGATCGGACGAAAGAGCCGCTCAAAGCAGTCAACCGGGACCGCCGCCGAACAAAGATTCGCGCTCCGCAGCGACCTGAAATAGAATTAACCATGATCGAAATACAGTTCAGGCAAAAATCGCTGGGTTTTTCAGCAAACTGCTAACGCCTATGCTCGATGTAGCAAGCGCCATCACTTACCTGGCTGAGGAGGAAAGGACGTATCGAGTGCGCGAAGAAGGTGAACAGCAGAAAAACATTGAAGTTCAAATCCGATTCAATACCGGTGCGAAGATTGAAGCGACTTTCCCCAAGCGTGCCGAGGCCTTTGCATTTCTCCGCAGTTTCACCTGAGTAGTTTTCACCACCAAACTGAATAGATGAGCAGAATATGAGCCCTTTCCATTCCGGAATGAATCATTGGCAACGTCAGTGGCTGAGTGACCGGCTGCACGAGAAACACCAGAACCCGCCAGCGGTGGAATCCTTCGTCCCTGTTGTGAGCAGCAAACCCAAACGTCCAACACAGCCAAAGCCAAAACAGAAGCCAGCTGGCGAAGAGTGAGATCCAAGCGGTTCACCAACCCAATCCAGCCATCCTCACATCCGTCTCCGGGGTTGAATCGGTTGCTTGCGCAGGTCTGCGACAATCCTTTCCACTTCGGGAATCGCGTGCGCGAAGTATTGTTTGAACCCCCGGCAAAGATAGTTCAGGCCCGGCTCGCCGTCGGGGGTGCGGATGATCCGGTTCTTCGGACATTCCCCCCAGCAATCGCTGAGATAGGAACATTGACGGCAGTATTTCGGCAGGGTTTCGTTTTTGGCGTAACCGAATTTCACCTGCGTCCGGGAAAACACCTGGCTGTCAAGCGCGCTGTCCTTGATGTTGCCCAGGCGATACTCCGGATAGACATAATGGTCGCACGAGTAAACGTCGCCGTCGTGCTCCACCGCCACGCCCTTGCCGCAAAATTCGCCGTAGATGCAAATCTGCGAGCCCAACCCCATGTGCTGGGACACCAGCGTCTCGAAGTGGTTTACCAAAACCTTTCCCAGATCCCGGCTCCGCCATTCGTCAAAGGTTTTGCACAGGAAATATCCCCAGTCGTCGGGATCCACCGACCAGTCGGTCACGATGGAATTCGGATGGCCGGGCCGGGCCTCGGGGTCGCCATCTTTGGGCAGCGCGGCGTTGTCCCACTTGTGCGGCGCCGTTTTCTCGAAGCCCTTGTACTCGACGATGGGAATGAACTGGATGTAGGTGGAATCCAACTCGCGCCGGAGAAAGCGGTAAACGTCCAGCGGCTTTCGAGCATTGAACCGGTTGACGCACGTCAGCGTATTGAACGGAATTCCGTACCGCTGGAAGAGCCTGGCTGCGTGGAAGACTTTTTCAAACGTGGGTTTGCCGCCTTTCGTGACCCGGTATTTGTCGTGGATTTCCCTGGGACCATCAATGCTCAAGCCGATCAGGAAGCGGTTCTCCTTCAGGAATTCGCACCACTCTTCGTTGATCAGCGTCCCGTTGGTCTGGAGATCGTTCTGAATCTGCTGCCCCGGCTTCGCGTATTTCTTTTCCAGCGCAACGGCCTTGCGGAAGAAACCCAGACCCATTAACGTCGGCTCGCCGCCCTGCCAGGAAAACACCACCTCCGGTCCGGTCACCCCAGCGATGTACTGCTGGATGAACCGCTCGAGCACCTCGTCGGACATTCGGCCGGTGCCTGGACCGCCAGGGAGTGTTTCCTTGCTCAAATAGAAGCAATAAGTGCAGTCGAGGTTGCAGGTGGAACTGCCCGGCTTGACCATGACGTGGAACCGCCGCCGCGACTGGTTCCCGAGCAATGCCGACGCGTCATATTGGTCAACCGGGCGCGGCGGCATGCCCACTTGGGCGACCTTGAAGCCGCCGGGCATGGCTGCGGGCTGGGTTCGGTCAGAATTCATTCAAGCTTTGTCGTTGCTGTTCTTTCGCCGTGAACCAATTAAAACCGGTCCGGGTTCCAAGTCTTGCGGAACCGGAGGCGCCCGGTAGTAAACAATGTCCATCACCGGCGTATGCCATAGCTTCCGCCCGCCCGGTCGTAGGTCCGCGGATACACCTTGTCCGCTGTGCTGGCAGGAGTGGAAGCCGGAGTGACCGGCCGGGCCATTGCCATTTCCTCAGCCGTCCAGGCAGGAGTTGCGCCATAGGTTGTTACCACATCGGATGTGGTTGTGGTTACCACCGGTTGAGCGGGCGCCGCCGCCGGTTGCGAAGCTGTCGCAGCAGACTGGTCAACACCAGTGGTAGTGGTTGCCGCTGGTTGAGCCATTGCTGCCGGTTG
Source organism: uncultured Verrucomicrobiae bacterium (assembly GCA_963744965.1). Taxonomy (GTDB): domain Bacteria; phylum Verrucomicrobiota; class Verrucomicrobiia; order Limisphaerales; family UBA11358; genus UBA11358. The sequence continues at coordinate 476,726 of CAVUVT010000008.1, read as the reverse complement.
AGCGGTTGCCATCGGCGGCGGAGCCGCCACGCGGGGTTGGGTGATGGCGAGCAGTTCGGTTTCCGAAGCCTGTGCGTTGGCGAGCGCGCTGTCGTTGTAAACCGACACCCACCAGCCGCCATACGAACTCCATTCACCCGGCAGGATGGTTTGGAACGTCATTCCCGCGTTTTTCTTTGAATCTTTCAGATTCCAGTCCAGGGAGCGGACCATTTTCCGGGCGTCGGCGCTCGCCAGCACGGAACAAATAAAATTCACACAGTTGCTTCTGGCTGCCGGGTCCTGGCTGAGATAACTCATGGCCCCGATCTGGACGGCGGCCGGATTGTTCAGGTCGCCGAAGATGTTCACTTCGTAACCGCCGGACCGGCAGCGAAACGAGACGTAAGGAACATTTTTCCAGATGCCGGCTTCAATCATCGTGGCCGGGACCTGTTTCAATCCCTGTGACCATCCGGTATTTGCCAGCAGGGTGACAATCTGTGCCCAATCGGGAATGCGTTTTCCGTTGTTGGAAACGTGGGGGGCGGCGGCCGCCTCCTTCTTCACGTCGCTGACCGAGGACAACGGAAAACGGTAGGTGCCGGATGTCATTTGAATGAGAACGCCGTCGCCATCTTGTTGCAGGACATTCCCGGTGATCACCGACCCGTTTTGAAGAACGACCACGTCGGCCTTGAGCAATGGTTGGAGCCATAATCCGAACCCGAGCAGGGCCAGAAGTCCGAATATCTTGCCTGAGTGTATTCGTTTGTTTGTTTTCATATCATTTTCTTTCCTGATTGAGGTTAAACCATTGGTCAATTGGGAACCATTCATAACTGACAAAATTTGGTCTGTTTCGACGTTCAGTTCCCACCGTTTGGTTTCATTCAATTTGTCATTCCGACCATGAATTTGCAGGCCGACCCGTACACCATCATTTGATCCAGCCCTGTTCCTGAAATCGCTGCTTGAGCACCTTGGCGATTTCCTTGGCGGTCGCCTCGGCCCGGCCCTTGACCTTGCTGCGGCCGCTCGTCTCTCCGTACACTTTCATTCCACTGCCGACGATGAGTCCCGCCGGATTGGCGGTGACAATGAAGGTGGCGGCTCCCAAAGCCGCCCCCGGGAATTTGCTGCCGCCGGAGTCCAAGGTATCGGAGTTGAGTTTGCGCAGCCCTTGGGCCGTCATCTGGTAAAATTCCACGGCCGTTCTCAACTCGGACGCGCCGTAGCCGAACCCGATGGTGACGCGCTTGGTTGTACTGCCCTCGTTGACAGAGATGAGATAGCCCCGGATCACAATGTTGTTGAGCTGCGGTGTCGTTCCCGCCCAAACCCGCTGGGCCGGCATTCCCAGGCCGTGGATCCGTCCGACCAGCTCCGCCGCAATTTCTGCGCCCAACAGCCGTCCTTCCCCAATCTGCTGGTCGGTTTGCGGTGTGCGGTCCAGGTCCGGCTGGCCGGCCAGCGCGGAGTCGGCCGGCACATCGGCGGGCGTGGCGGCGAAGTCGTACACCAGGATGTTGCCGGGCCACGGGAGTTGTCCGGTGACAAGTGTTTCCTGGCTGGTCACCTTGGTCGAGGCGCACCCGGTCGCCACGAGCAGGGCGAAAAGGCACGGGAGGATGATTGCTAATTTAAAGCGGCAATGCATTTTCAGGCTGAATTCCTCGGTCGGATTCGTCCGCAGATTACACCGATGCCGCAGATTGAAAAGTTCCATAATAAAACCGGCGCGTCATTGCTTTACCGGCCGGGTGAAGGTCGTTTCGCTTCACAATTGTCTTGGTCCAGAAAATAATCCGCGCCAATCTGCGTTGATCTGCGGATTGCAGGCTCACAGTTTGTTTCCTCCAGTTTCAGTTTCGTTTCGCTCGTGAATTCGCGGGCCGGTTCGTGCCGGACGGGCCATCGGCGCAGCCCGCGTGTTTCACAAACGAATCAATTGATCCAGCATTGTTCCTGGAATCGTAGCTTGAGCGCATTGGCGATTTCCTTGGTGGTCTGTTTGGCCCGGCCCTCGACCTTGCTGCTGCCGCTTTCCTCGCCATACACATGCATCCCGCCGCTGATGATGAGTCCCGCCGGATTCTTCGTAGCCAGGAAACTGGCCACGCCCACTGCCGCCCCCGGTTTCTTGCCTCCGGCGGCATCGACGGTGGCGGATCCCATTTTACGCAGTCCATTCGTCGTCATCTGGAAGCCTTCGACCGCCGTTTTCAGTTCGGATGCGCCCTCGCCAAATCCGATGCCGAAGCGTTTTTTGGCATCGCCCTCCTTGACGGAGATGAGATAGCCCCGGATCACCAGGTCGTTGAGCTGCGGTTTCGTATCCGTCGTGGCCTGCGTGGCGGGCATGCCCAGCTTTTGGATATTGGCGACCAGTTCCGTGGCCAGTTCCGCGCCCAGCTTTTTCCCTTCCGCAATTTGATCAGGCGTCTGGGGCGTGGTGTCCAGTTCCGGCTGGCCGGCCAGTGCGGAATCGGCGGGCAAATCGGCGGGGGTGGCGGCGAAGTTGTACACCCAGATTTGATTGGGCCGCGGGAGGTGCCCGGTAACAAGAATCTGGCGGTTGGTGATGTCGGCGGAGGCGCTCCCGGCACCAAATGCCAGCACGCCAATGAGCGCGGTGGCAAGGAGGTTTTGTTGGTATTGAGTTTTCATGTTCCGATTTGTTGTTGGTTGGTTTTTATCAGCTCAATCTTGATCCATCTCGTCTTCGTCGCTTACATCTGCGGCTTTTTCCGCAGCGGCTTCGTCGGCGGGTTTCATTTTCTCCAGCTCAATGGTTATCTTGTCAATGGTCCCGGTGAACGCGTTCTTGCCTTTCGGGTAGTCCGAAGTGACGGGTGTATAAAGGTCCATGCCCACGTCCGCCGTCTCCATGCCGAACAGGAACGGCAGCGTGTGTTCAATCCGGCCGGTCGCGACCTGCTTGCCGTTGATGGAAATCGAACCCGTGCCGCCGGAACCGGGATTGCCGCCGTCATAAACGAAATCATAGCTGATCGTGACGTGACCGGCAGGCAGGCGTTCCTTCGAGGCGATGGTTGTGACTGAACCTAGATAGTTGTAGGCGAACTTGGGCTTGTTGTCCTTGACGTAGAAGCTCCAGCCACCGTGCGTGCCGCCTTGGGCAAGCATCACTCCGTTGGCTCCGGTTTTGGGTGTCTCGACATCGGCGGTGACGATGTGGGAACGGTTCTTCACGTTGATGAACGTGTCCTCCTTCATCCCGACCATGCCGGGATAAACCGTCAGCGTGGTGCGGCCAGCCATCAAATCGGGACGCCCGGCGATGGCGGCGTTGAATCGCTCGTAGCTGCGGTCGTCGAGCGGCAGCACGTTGTATTTGACCGCCTCTTGCATGAAGACAGCCTGCAACTCTTTCACCTTGTCAGGATATTTTGCGGCGAGATCAATCGCGCAACTGAAATCTTCCATCATGTTGTAGAGTTCCCATTTGTCCTGGTCGAAGGGCAGAACCTTGAAACTCCTTTCCCACGGAAGCGTATGCGTGGTCATGGCATACCAGCCGTCCTTGTAGATGCCGCGATTGCCGATAAACTCGGTGTATTGCACGGTGTGCGGCGACGCTGCCGTTGCATTCGTGAAGGAGTAAACCATGCTCACGCCCTCGATGGGTTTCTGCGGCGTGCCGTTGACGACCTTGGGCTGCGGCAGGCTGGCCGCCTCCAAAACCGTCGGGGCGATGTCAATGAGGTGATGATACTGCGGACGAATCTCGCCGTGCGCGGTTATCTCCTTTGGCCAATGGATGACGGTGCCGTTCATATTGCCGCCATTGGCGGCGGTGCCCTGACAGTAGGCAAACGGGGTGCCGTCCGCGATGGCCCAGCCAAGCGGCGGTGTCATATCGGAATGCGGCCCGCCAAATTCGTCAATGTGCTTCAACTGGTCTGCAATCGTTTCCGGTATCTGGTTGTAGCTGGTCAAGGAATTGAACCGGCCATTCCGACCGCCATTGGCACACGCGCCGTTGTCCCCGGTGATGTAAATGATCAAGGTATTGTCCATTATCCCCAGATCGTCAATTGCCTGAACCACCCGGCCGATTTCATAATCAGCATTCTCGCAGTAGGCCGCGAAAATCTCCTGCTGCCGGATGAAGACTTTCTTTTCCGCGTCGCTCAACGTGTCCCAATCGGGCATCGTCTCCGCCGACGGCTTGGGCGTGAGCTGCGTGTTGGGCGGCACAATGCCCAGCGCCTTTTGCCGGGCGAGCGTTTCCTCGCGCGCCTTGTCCCAGCCCTCGTCGAACTTGCCCTTGTATTTGTCGCGCCAGTCTGCCGGCACCTGGCTCGGTGCATGGCAGCCCGGCGAAGCGTAATAGACGAAGAACGGCTTGCCGGGAGTCAGGGCTTTCTGCGCGCGAATCCAGGAGATGGCATGATCGGCCACATCCGACGGATAAAAGTAATTCGGGTCATCCGGCAGTTTGACCAGCGTGGTGTCTTCCGTGAGCACCGGCGCAAAATTATCCGCCTCGGCGGACATCGTGCCGTAAAAGTGTTCAAACCCGGAACCCGTGGGCCATGATTCAAACGGTCCCGACGCGCCCACTTCCCACGGCGTGAATTCGTGGCACTTGCCGAACATCGCCGTGCTGTAGCCATTGAGCTTCAGAACTTCGGCCAGCGGCGCGACGCTCAAGGGACGTTCGGCGGTCTGACCCGGAAACGCGGTGGCGACCTCCGCGACCGACCCCATGTTGGCGCTGTGCGGATTGCGGCCGGTGAGCAGCGCCATGCGGCTGGGCGCACAGAGCGGCGCGGTATGAAAATTGTTGTAAATGAGTCCGCTCTGTGCGAGCCGTTGCAGCGTGGGCATGTTGATCACGCCGCCGAAGGGCTTCGTCGCGCCGTAGCCAACATTGTCGAGCAGGATTACCACCACGTTGGGCGCGCCCTTCGGTGCGGTCGGCTCGAAACGCGGCGGCGGCGTGGCCTTGCGGGCGTCAATCTCGGTGATCGGCGGGTAAACCGGCTCGGCCAGCGGCAGCACGGTTCGATCCGGCTCACCTGCCAACGCCCCAAGGGTGACGTGATTGAAGGCGCCGGACACCAACCCGAGGCCGATGGCCGCCAGACCTGCGCGGGTTGAGTTATGTAGGCATGTGTTTCGTTTCATGGTTGTATCCTTTGGGTTGTTTCGATTCAGTTCTTCATACAGCCGCGATTATGGTATGTATGATTTGCCATGCGAGGATGAGTTTACGCAGCCAGTTTAAATTCTTCGAGCAAATTACCGTCGTTCCGCACTTCGTTCTTGATTTCGCGGGCCGGTCTTTGCGTCATTTTTTATTCAGCCCTGCTCATGGGATCGTTGCTTGAGCACGCCGGCAATTTCCTAAATACTTTTTCATGCGCGGTCCTTCTCCTTTGCTTGAATCGGCGCGGAAGCTTCCGCCGGCTTCAGCGGCGATGTTTCCGGATGCGGTGACAAAAACAGCCGGAGCAGGCCGCCTTCGCCCAAGTGGCGCCGGACTACCGAGAGCGTGTTGTATCCCAACAACGCGCCCGAAATCCAAATCGTGTTGATCCAGACGTGGTTCATTTCCGCATTTTGGAACAACGCCACCAGAGACGGGCCAAAACCACCATGTTCGTGCCGCCCTTCGAAAGCGCGCTCGAGCACCAGCAGTACGAACACGCCCAGGAAATACAGGGCCGGGCGCAGGATGACCTCAACCCACACCGGCCGGGCGCGGAGCCACGCTCCCAGCGGGACATGTTCGAGCACGAGCACGATCTTGGCGAGGATCAGGGTGCCAACCAGCACCAATAACAACCCGTGAAATGGGATCCCGTATTCGGCGAGGATGAGTTTCTTGATGACCACCAGCACGGCAATCCACGTGGCAAAATAGAGTGTGGCCAGCGCCAGCGCCTTGATCTCCTGCCTCAGTTTTTGCCGGAAACTCATTATGCGTTTGTCTTACGGTTCAGGTTTTTCATTTTCAAATCTTGTGGGTATCTCAAAACATCACGGAGATGGCGCAGATGAAGGTGTCCGAGTCCAGCCCGGTCCCGACCTGGGTGCGGGTTCCAATGTATTCGAACTTCATGCCGACGGCGCGGCTGATCGGCAGTCCCAGGCCGACACCCCAGCCGAGATTGCTCTCGGTGTTGTTACTCGAAACTCCATTTATGGTGGTTTCACCGCCGGCGTCGTAGCCGACACTGCCGGAGAGCCACAGGCCGGGGCGAAAGGTGTAAATCAGATGGGAATCGACGTTAAAAACCGGGTCTTGCTCCAGCCGCCGGCCATTGTAAAAATCGTTGTTGTCGGTGTAGAACCATCCCTGGACGGTGAGTTCCGCCGACCACTTGCCCCAGTTGTGGACCGCGCCGAGCTGGGGGCGGAACGTGAACCGGTTGTCGCCCAGGTTGATCAGTTTATCAGAGTAGTATTGTCCGGTTGGCAGTTGCAGGACCAGGCCCATGCCGACGATCGTCTCGTGGTCCGCATTGGTGGCCCGGTATTCGGCGTACTCCTTGCCCGCGAGCGGCGGCGCTCCGAACAGGTTCACCGCGAAGCGCACGGAGGTGTCCGCGAGTCCGTTACGATACGCCGTGGCGGGCACGCCGCTGAGCAAGCCGGTCCAATGGCCGAACTGGTAGGGCTGGGTGAGGTCCACACGGGCCGACTTGCCGAGCAGCTCGAAGCTCCGGATGTATGTGACGTCGATGGTTTGGATGTCGAACTGGCCGTTCTGGATCTGAAGCACTGGATCCAGACTGATGTCTCCGGAGGAGTAGGCGTAGGCCGCGCCGGCGAAGTTGGCTCCAATCGGCAGATGACTCCAGCGGCGCGGCTCAATATCCTGGGCCAGACCGGGCCGTGGCAGCAACAGAACCGCCAGCACCAAGGCCATCCGCAGGCCGGCCGTTTCCGTTCCATTAAGTCCGAAAACCGAAATTGGCTTGCTTGTGGCTGCGACGCCCCCGTCGCAAGAGGTAATGGCGACGCCTCGTCGCCGGTTGGACAACCGCCTGCCCACGGTGGCTGGGAAAAATGCGCCGAGGGCGGCGCATTCACCCTTTGGTGACGCGGCGTCACCGCTACGATCACTCCGGCCAACTTCGGTTTTCGGGTTAAGAGCGGGTTGCTTCGATTGAATCAGCATTTTCATTAATGATTCGTTCGCTGTTGAATTCGCGGGCCGAAAGGCAAAAGGATTTTACAGGAGGCAACAGAGGAAACAGAGATTTGTTTTTTCCTCTCCGTTATCTCCGTTTGCTCCTGTTCAATAATCGGCTTCGTTTTTTCGACCGTGAAGTCGCGGGCCGGTCCGATTGCCAGTCCGCCACAGACCAGCCCGCACGGCTCACAACCGCCTACATTGTTCCGGTTTCCTCATCGGCACGATTAGTAGTCCAGTTGCAGCGCTTTATCGATGCTCATTTCTTCGTTAGCCCTCTGCGCCTCCTCGCTGAGGTTCGATTTGCCGAGCTTGATGGTCACCTTGTTAATCTTGCCGGTGAACTTGTTATCCCCCTGCTTGTAGTCGTCGGTCACAACCGTGTAGAGGTTCTCGCCCACGTCAGTCGTTTCCGCGCCGAACGCGTTTGGGTGCGTGTGCTCGATCCGTCCCGTGGCAACCTTTTCACCGTTGACGAAGATCAAACCATTGCCACCCGCGCCGGGCTTGCCGCCGTCGTAGGCAAACTCGAAGCGCAGCGTCACCCGCCCGGCCGGCAGACGGGCCGGACCGGCAATCTTGTAGGTCTCGCGACCGAGAAAGTTGTAGGCGAACCTGGGTTTGCCGTCCTTGACGTAGAGGCTCCAGCCGCCCATTTCCCCGCCTTGGGCCAGCACCACACCCTCGACACCGGCCTTAGGAACCTCGATGTCGGCTGTGATCGTGAAGGAGTGGTTCTTAACGTTGATGAAGCCATTCTCAGGTATTCCCTTCATCCCTTCATAGACCGTCATCTCGGTGCGGCCTTCCATCAGATCCGGGCGGCCGGCCAGGGCAGGATTGAAGCGCTCCCAGGAGCGGTCATCAAGCGGCAGCACGTTGTACTTGACGGCTTCCTCCAGGAAGACTCCTTTCAGCGTCTCAAGCTTGTCCGGGTATTTCGCGGCAAGGTCATGCGCGCAACTGAAGTCTTGCTCCACGTTATAAAGCTCCCACTTGTCGTTGGCAAATGTAGCCCGCGGCTTGGCCTCCCACGGCGGCCGGTGCACCGTGGTGGCGAACCAGCCGTCCTGGTAGATGCCCCGGTTGCCCGCCATCTCGAAGTATTGAGTATGGTGGCGCGACTTCGCCTCGGCGTTATTAAAGGTGTCGAGCATGCTCGCTCCTTCCAGGGGTTTCTGCCGGACCCCATAGACAACCCCCGGCTCGGGCACCCCAACGGCCTCCAACACCGTCGGGGCAATGTCAATCATGTGCTGCCACTGCGTACGCAGGCCGCCATTTTCCTTAATGCCCTTCGGCCAATGGACCACGATGGGCTGGCAAACGCCGCCGTAGGAGGCCACCTGGTGGCCCCAGGCAAAAGGCGTGGCACCGGCGAAAGCCCAGCCGTTGGGGTACAAAATATGGGATTTGGGTCCGCCGAATTCGTCCAGGTGCTTCAGCGCAATGTCGAGGGGTTCCGGCAGCCCGTTGAACACGGACAACTCATTAAAGGCGCCGTTGGGCCCGCCTTGGAAAACCGAGCCATTGTCGCCGGTGATGTAGAAAATCAGTGTGTTGTCCATTACCCCCAAGGATTGGATTTCGTCCACGAACCGCCCGATTTCGTAGTCGGTCACCTCGGCGAAGGCGGCATAGATTTCCATGTACCTGGCAAAGACCTTCTTCTCGTCAGGGGTCAACTGGTCCCATTCCTGGATCCCGGCCGGTTTGGGTGCAAGATCGGTGCCCGGAGGCACGACCCCCAGCGCAATCTGGCGGGCCAGGGTTTCCTTCCGCACCTGGTCCCAGCCCTGGTCGAACTTTCCCTTGTATTTGTCGCGCCAGTTCTCGGGCACCTGGAACGGGCCGTGGGTGCCAATGGCAGAGTAGTACACGAAAAATGGTTTGTCGGGTGCGAGCGAATGCTGGGAACGCACCCACTCGATTGCCTTGTCGGTGATATTGGTGCTGGCGTAGTAATTGGTGTCGGGGTGCAGATCCACCCTGTTCATATTGTCGTAAATGACCGGATGAAAAAGATCAGCCTCGCCGGCCATGAAGCCGTAGAACCGCTCAAACCCGCTATGCAACGGCCAGCGATCGAACGGTCCGACGACGCTGGATTCCCAGGGTCCAAGCTCGTGACACTTGCCGAACATGGCCGTGCTGTAGCCGTTGAGCCGCAAGATCTCGGGCAGCATCGTGACGCTGCTGGGGCGCATCGCGGTGTACCCCGGGAAGGCGGTGGCAATTTCCGAGATCACGCCGAAGTTTGCGGTATGGCTGTTGCGGCCGGTAAGCAGGGCCATGCGACTGGGCGAACACAATGGCGGCACTTTGAAATTGTTATAGCGCAGCCCGGTTTTGGCGAGCCGTTCCAGCGTCGGCATCTGGATCGGCCCTCCAAACGTCGCTGCGTCACCGAAGCCGAAGTTGTCGAGAAGGATGATCACCACATTGGGCGCTCCTTTCGGCGCCTTGACCTCGAACCGTGGCGGGGCCTTGGCGTTGCGGGCATCTAGCTCGGTGATCACGGCAGGCTCCGGCTCCGGAATCGGCAGGACCGTGCGGTTGAGTTGTAGTTGTGCCCGGGCGGACGGGGCAACGGTGCTTAACAGGGTCACCGAAGCAGTCAGGCCGGTCAGGCCGTATCTCATCAGGTCGCTTCGTTTCATGATTTTTCCTTTCTTGAAGTTTTCAGGACTTTAACAGGAGATAACGGAGGAAATGGAGATTTCTTTTTGGATCTCTGTTGTCTCTGTGTGCTCCTGTTTAAATGATTTGCTTTTCATTTTTGCGCCACGTCGGCGTCTTTGACGCAGCGAAAACCGAGGTGATTGCTGCCGGGTGGCGAATAGTTGGTGGCGATTGGCATGGCGTTTCAGGATAATAACTGGAACAGATGGAGGCAACGGAGAGAATCCTGGTTCTCCGTTCTCACTGTTTGCCGCTGTTGAATCTGGATTTTAATTTTTGTGCGGGCCTCTCCGGATTTAGAAGCGGCCCGCGTGGTTCACATGCGAACCATTTCATTTGTAGTTGTTCATTGCGCGTCTGCGGCTTGCGCTTCGCCCTGCTTGAGTTTTTGCATGTCCTCGGGCGTCAGCTTCGGCGGGGCAACGGAGATGGTCAGCTTGTCAATCGTGCCGGTGAATGCGAATGGCACCTGGTAATCCTGGTCGTCCACGGGCGTGCCGGTGTCCGAGCCGATGTCGAAGCTTTCATCCCACGCCAGGGTCATGGGTATGGTGCGGTCCATGGTCTGGGTTGCGACCACTTTGCCGTCCACCGAGAGCGTGCCGGTGCCGGGCCGGCCGAGACCGCTGAAGTTATTGAACGCCAGCGTCGCGAAGCCCAGCCCGTCATACTTGAAGTCAAACACGATGGGATGCCTGCCGGGCGTGAGCGCGTCCGGGCCTTCCCATTTGACCCGCTTCAGGTCGAGCAGATTCCAGCAAAACACCGGCTTGCCTTTGAGCAAATACAGGCCGTAGCCGCCAAACCGACCGCCCTGGGTGACAATCACGCCTTCAGCGCCGCCCTCCGGCACGTCAATGTCCGCCGTGATGGTATAAGAAGTATTGAGCAGGCTTGGCGCTGTGCCATTCGGGATGCCGGTGACCGGTTCGCCGGAATAGGTGAACACCGTGCGGCCGGCCGACTGGCTGGGACGCGGTGTGACCAGGCGCGCCCCCACGGAAGCGTCCAGCGGGAACACCTGATACTTCTTGAACTGCGCGAACATCAGGTCGTGCAGTTCCTTCACCTTGTCCGGATACTGCGCCGACACATCATTGTTCTGGCTCCAGTCGTGCGTGACGTCGTAAAGCTCGAACTTGTAGGCGGTGGCCGGGTTCTCGATGGCCGCGCCGAGCAGTTGCCACGGAGGACGGATGGGGACGGCGCTCAACATCCAGCCGTCATGGTAAAGTCCCTGCACGCCCATCATCTCGAAGTATTGCGTGTGATGACGCGAGGACGCATCGGCGTTTTCCTTAGGGAAGGTGTAGGCGAGGCTCGCGCCTTCGATGGGTTTCTGTTTGATGCCGTTCACCGTATCCGGCGCCGGAATGCCGCAGACTTCGAGCAGCGTCGGCACGATGTCAATGACGCTGCTGAACTGGCTGCGAATGCCGCCGGCATCCGTGATGTGGCCGGGCCAGGCGATGCACATGCCGTTGCGCGTGCCGCCGAAGAAGGACGGTATCTGCTTTGTCCACTTGAACGGCGTGTCAAACGCCCAAGTCCAGCCCACCGCCATGTGGCTGTAGGTCTGATCGGTGCCCCACACATCATAGAACTTCATCTGGTCGGCCACCGGCAGACTGATGCCGTTGAACGCCATGATCTCGCTGGGCGTGCCGATGGGTGTGCCTTCGGCGGAAGCGCCGTTGTCGCCGCTGATGTAGATGATGAGCGTGTTGTCCAGCTTGCCTTCCTTTTCAACTTCATTAATCACGCGCCCGATTTCATCATCGGTGTAGGCCAGATAGGCGGCGTAGGTGTCGGCCTGGCGGATAAATAGCTTCTTCTCCTCGTCGGTGCATTGATCCCAGGTCTTGAGCAGGTTCGTTGGCCACGGCGTCAGTTGCGTGTCCTGCGGAATCACGCCCAGCTTCTTCTGGTTGGCGAAGATGGTGTCGCGGAGCTGGTTCCAGCCGCCATCGAACAGGTGCATGTCGCTGATTTTCTTCTCCCATTCGGGCGTCGGATCATACGGAGCATGCGTGCCGCCGGGCGCGAAATACAACAAGAACGGAATCTTCGGATCTATGTCGTTCAACTGGTTGAGCCAGTGGATGGCGTCGTCCGCCTCCGCAGTCTCCAAGTTCCAGCCGGGATGGCCCACATAAGGATAGATCGGAGTGGTGTTGCGAACCAGATTGCCCGGCTGCCACTGGCTGGTATCACCGCCGACGAAACCGTAGAAATACTCAAAACCCATGCCGGTCGGCCACTGGTCAAACGGCCCGGCCTGGCTCGCCGCATAAGCCGGCGTGTTGTGGTCCTTGCCGAACCACGAGGTGCGGTAGCCGTTGTCCAGCAGGATGCGGCCGATGGTCGTGGCGTCCTCGGGGATGATGCTGTTGTAGCCGGGGAACCCAGTGGACTGTTCCGAGATCACGCCGAAGCCGACGGAATGATGGTTGCGGCCGGTGATGAGCGCCGCGCGCGTGGGCGAGCAGAGCGCGGTGGTGTGGAAATTGATATAACGCAAGCCCATCTGCGCCACGCGGTCGAGCGTGGGCGTGGGAATGACGCCGCCAAACGTGCTCGGCGCGCCAAAGCCGACGTCGTCGGTTATGATCAGCAGGATGTTGGGCGCGCCCTTGGGTGGCACGATGCGCGGCGGCCACCAGGGCGTGGACTGCGCGGCATTCTCCTTGATCACGCCGCCGAATTTTGGCTCGGGCGCGGGCAATTGCTTGCCGCTGATGGTGGTGGTGGCGTCGGGTGCGCCGACGACACCTGTGGTTTCGATTTCTGCCCGGGCGGAAGGGGCAACGGCGCTTATCAGCGTCACCGAAACCGTCAGACCGGTCAGGCCGTATCTTATCAGGTTGCTTCGTTTCATGTTTTTTCCTTTCGGTTTATTCCTTGTCGTTTCGTCTCACGTAATTTTGTTCTTTTTACAGCTTTTCGGTGGGGCGAGTGTACTCGCGAGCCGTCGTCGCTACGCTTTGACGCGCCAAAGCCGGCTCGTCGGTAGCCTCGCCCCACCAAATTGGCCCACCATCATCACTTGTCATTTACCACCGCTACCTGGCCCGCGTCTTCAACACACCGGAAACCGAGATGGTTGCAGCCGGTGTTGACTTCCCCTTTGCCGCGCGTGCCTTCCATGTAGCGGGTGCAATACTGGTCGGTGCATAGGAACGAGCCGCCCTTCTGGACGCGCTTCTTTTCGCCCGGTTCGGACGGATCGTAGGACGAATCCGGTCCCTGCGGATTGCGCGCCACGGCAACACCCGCGAGCTTCAGCCGCGCATAATAATCCGGCCGATACCAGTCGCTGCACCATTGCCACACGTTGCCCGCCATGTCGTAAAGGCCGTAGCCGTTCGGCGGAAACGATTTCACCGGGGAGAGTCCCGCAAAGCCGTCCTCGCCCGTGTCCTTGACCGGGAATGTTCCCTGCCACGTGTTGGCCATCCATTTGCCGCCGGGCCTGAATTCGTCGCCCCAGGCATAGAGTTTCCCGCTCAAGCCGCCGCGCGAAGCGAACTCCCATTCGGCTTCGGTCGGCAACCGCTTTCCGGACCACTTCGCGTAAGCCACCGCGTCGGGATACGCAATCTGGACGACGGGATAATTTCCCTTGCCTTTGATGTCGCTCTGCGGACCTTCGGGATGTCGCCAGTTCGCGCCATGAACGTAACTCCACCATTGAAAATGATTGTCCAGCGGCACCGGGCCGGGCGTGGGCGTGAAGACCACCGAGCCGGCCACGAGATTTTCCGGCGGCGCGGTGGGAAACTCTTCCTTGGTCGGAGCAATCTCCGCAATCGTCTTGTAGCCGGTGGCCTTTGCAAATTTTTCAAACTTGTCGTTGGTCACGTCGGTGGCGTCCATCCAGAAGCCATTCACATAAACGCGATGAATGGGCAGCGCGTCGGCGACTGTGGACGGCGAGCAGCAGGAAGCGCCGTTGCACTTGCCCTCGCTGCCCATGGAAAATTCGCCGCCGGGAATCCATACCATGCCCTCCGGTGCGGGACCAGGCGCGGGAGTTTTGTTTGGAATCGTCGGTGCGAACGCGGACACCGCCAAATTGGTCGGGGCATCGGCGCTAGCCGGTGCCGGCGGCACTGCCGCGGCCGGCTGGGCCAGGGCCGTCGCCGTCATCAAGGCGATGACCATCGCTGTCGCCGCCGCGAAGGTGGACGGCGGTTTTTTCCTGTGGGTTTTAACCGGACCGGCATCACGGTGAAGGCGCGCGGGCGATTTCACAACGATGGTTGGTTGCGGGGCTGGTTTGGGCGAAGCCTTGAAAGCCCCGAGCTTATGCACCGGAACTGTTTTTGCCTTGGGTGTAAATTCGATTTCCGCCGCCGTCTCTTCGGCGGCGGAAAGCCAGGTGATGGCTTCCTCGAAATCATCGAACGCCTGAACGTTCCAGCCGCGCAGCTTGGCGATGAACGCGAACAGCCGGGTGCGATAGTGCGGGTCGGAACGGTAAAGCACGGCCAGCCGCTGCTGGCGCGTGAACCCCATTTCATGGAACGTATTCACCAGCACCGCCAGATCGTGCGGCGAGTAAACCGGCTTTGGCCCCGGATACAACGCCCGCAGATCCAAGAGGGCCTGATTGATTCCCCGTTTACAGCACGCTCTGGCCAGTTGCGCCAGCATCGCCTTGCTGGCTTTCAGGTCAAGCCGGCCTTGCGCCCCCAGCCGGATGAATTCCCGGGCCCGGATGATTTCAAGTTCCATTGGCATATTTTATTTAAGAGAAACCAAATTGCCCCGTCTCCGGTGCGAATGCAAACGCAGAAGTGAGCGCCAGGCCCGGAGGGGGTGCAGCTCTTTTGTTTGTGCCGGTGTTCTGTTCCGGAGGAACAACCGGGAATAGCCCGGCATTTCAATGCCGGGACAGGTTGGAAAAACGTCAAGTCCCGCAGGGACGGCTGAAACGAAACCCGTCTTCGCCAAGGCTGCGACGCGGCTGGCGCCATTTTCAGTCGTCCCTGCGGGACTCGTGTGCAATACCGTCAAACCCCGGCGTTCAAACACCGGGCTGTTTTCAAAATGTCCCTTTGGGACACAGCGTTTTGATTGCTCCTTCACTTTGTTTCCTGCGCTGGATTTTTTACAAGACACGCAATGCACCAGACGCCCATCGCCGCGTGCAGAACAACAACTGGCCACAAGGCAATGCCGTGCAGTCCGAGCCCGATGCCGGCGTAGGCGAAAAGCGCAACGGCGGCGAAATTATAAACCACCATCGCAGCGACCAATCCTCTCGCAGCGCGACTCTGCGCAGCACCGCGCGCAAGCCAGCACGCGACGCCCAGCGCGAGCAGCGCGGCTCCGGCCAGTCGTCCGAGTATCATCGCGGCAGGCGTGTCGAGTGGTGAACCGAGCAGCAACACCACCATGGCCGACGGGCAACATCCCAGAGCCAGCCCGGCTCCGGCTTCAATGACCGCTGTCACCGTCTGTAGTGTTTTCATGTTTTTTTCTGTAGGAGCCGAGGTAACGAGGCCCGCTTTGTAAAAATTCCGGAGACTCCTCACGTCGTCTCCTACAGCTCAACAATTATTTCTCAAACGCGAAGATTTGTTTCCAGTCGTCTTTCATGCTGATGACGGTCCACTGCTTCTCTTTGGCCTCGGCCATCAGGGCGTCGCTGAACGTGCCGATCTTCGATTCCGCGCCGTATTTGAATTCGCGCACGGCGTCGTCGTGATGCACCAGCATCATCAACCGCGCGCCGCTGCCGGCGCCCGTCCATTCCAGCATCTGCTGGTCGCCGTCCGAGTTGCCGAACGCGCAGATGGGGCGGCGGCCGATGTATTCCTGAATGCCGATGGGTTTGCCGTCTTTGTCATCAACGAAGTTAATCTCCGGCAACTTCACCAGCACCGGCTTGCCGTCACGCATCTCATACTTCAGTTTGCCGCTGCTGCCGACAACCTGCTCGGGTGGGATGCCATAAACCTGTTCGGTCCACGGACGCATGAACTCGATGCCGCCGCCGGAGACGATGAACGTCTTGAAACCGTTCGCGCGGAGGTAGGTCATCAGTTCAATCATGGGCTGATAAACGCACTCGGTGTAGGGCCGTTTGTAAATCGGATGCTTCGCGGTCGCGAGCCAGTCCTTGACTGTTTGCGTGAATTCGTCCGTGGTCATGCCCGCGTGCGTGGCCATGGCGATTTTGTAGATCGCCGGCTCGCCGCCCGCGAGCGCGGCCTTCACATCGCCTTTGAGCAATGAGGCGAACGGCTCGTTGGTCTGCCATTCGGGATGCGCCGGGGCAAGCGCCTTGACGCGGTCGAGGGCGAAGAGCAGTTGGAAATACAGCGGCTGCTCGCACCAGAGCGTGCCGTCGTTGTCGAACGTGGCGATGCGTTCCGGCACCGGCACGAAGTCCGGTGAACCAGCGGTCGTCACCTTCGCCACAAACGCAACGATGGTTTTTTTCGCCGCGCCGTCGTTCCACGAGGGCAACGGGTCTTGGGCGCGGGCGATGGTGAAGCTGGTGAGTGTAATCGCCAGCACGACGATGATGCTGCGGATGGATTTCATAGTTTTTTTGGCTAGTGAAGTTGCGGGCCACCCACTTGGGCGGCCCGCGTGTGTCATTCAGTGCGGCGTCAGTTACCTTCTGACTGGGCGGCAGCGGCGGTGATTGCCTGCATCACGTTGTCGAGGTTGAAGCTGCCGGGTTTCTGGCGCGGCGGATAATCACGGAAGCTCTGAAGCCATTGCGCGACATAGGTGGCGGCGGGCGCAACCACAAACACATGATCCACCCACCAGTGGTTGTAATCCATGCCCTCATATTCGGCGCGCTCAAACGGATCCATCCGGAGGTTGGTGATTATGGGGGCGCGCAGAGCCACGAAGGGTTGCCGCCAGACATCTATTCCCTCGGCATCCTGCCGCAGAAAACTGATCTTCCAGTTGTCGTAGCGCAACGCCGCACAATTGCCGTCGTCGGTCCAGTAAAGGAATTCATGCCGTGGCCACGCACCCTGACCCTGCAACGCCGGCATCAGGTTGTAACTGTCGAGATGCACCTTGTAGGTCATGTCGCCAACGGTCTTGCCGGCGAGCAATTCATCCTTGACGTTGGCGTCACCCACGGCGGCCAGCAATGTGGGAAACATGTCCTCGTGCGCGCCGATGTCGTTGATGATGGTGCCGGGTTTGATGACGCCGGGCCAGCGGATGAGGCAAGGCACGCGGAAGCCGCCTTCCCAGGTCGTGTTCTTCTCGCTGCGGAACATCGTCGTTCCGCCATCGGGCCAGCTCATGGCTTCCGCGCCGTTGTCGGAGGAATACATGACAATGGTGTTGTCCTCGATGCCGAGTTTCTTCAACTCGTCAAGCAACTCGCCGACCTGCCCGTCATGCTCGACCATGCCGTCGGCATAAACACCGAGGCCGGTTTTGCCGACGGACGACGGTTTGAGATGCGTCCAGATGTGCATCCGGGTGGAGTTCCACCAGACGAAGAACGGCTTGCCGTCCACGTGCGCCTTTTCCATGAACCTGATCGTCGCGGCGGTGAGCTCCTCGTCCACCGTTTCCATGCGCTTGATCGTCAGCGGGCCGGTGTCCTCGATGGTCTGTTTGCCAATCATGCCGAAGCGCGGGTCAACCGTGGGATCGCTGGTATCCGTGGCGTAGCAGTGCAGCACGCCGCGCGGGCCGAACCTCGCGACGAAGTCGGCGTTCGTCGGGAAATCGGGATTCTCCGGCTCCTGCTGCGTGTTCAAGTGATAGAGGTTGCCGAAGAACTCGTCAAACCCGTGGACCGTGGGCAGCATGTCATTGCGGTCGCCCAGATGGTTTTTCCCGAACTGGCCGCAGGCATAGCCGTAAGGCTTGAGCAACTCGGCAATCGTCGGGTCTTCCTTCTTCAAGCCTTCGGGAGCGCCCGACAGACCGACCTTGGTGAGGCCGGTGCGGATGGGCGACTGCCCGGTGATGAACGCCGCGCGACCGGCGGTGCAGCTCTGCTGCCCATACCAGTCGGTGAAGATCGCGCCTTCGTGCGCGATTCTGTCAATGTTGGGCGTCTGGTAGCCCATCATGCCCATGTTGTAGGCACTGATGTTGAACTGGCCGATGTCGTCTCCCCAGATGATGAGGATGTTGGGTTTCTTGTTATCCTGTGCCAGTGCCGTTCCCGCTGCGCCGATCAGTGCGGTCGAAGCGGTCAACACGGTCAGGCCGTATTTGATGAGGTTGCTTCGTGTCATCTTATTCCTTTTGGATTGTTGGTTAATTATTTTTATCGCTCGCTGGTGAAGTCGCGGGCCGCCCACTCGGACAGCTCGCGTGTTTCACAAGCGAAACCAATTACATTTTGACCACCTTGCCCATGCGCGGCGGCTGCACCGGGGCCGCCACGCCGTAGATGACGGTGAAGCCCGAACCGCCGCCCCACGTCGAGATGGCCGTGGGTGGATTCGGGAGCGCCGCTGCTTCGGGGTTGTTCCAGTTGTTCGCAGCCCAGACGTTGCCAGCCGGGTCAATGGACACGTCGGTGAGCATCTGAATGCTGCCGCCCTTGAACACATGGAGGACATCGCCGGGCTTGGTGCCCGCTGGATGCCCATTCGGGTTGGTTCCAGCCATCAGCACCACGGCACGATTACGCGGCGAGAGATTGCCAATCCAAACGTCGTCATTGCCGTCGAGATTCAACCCCCAGGGAACGTCCACCGCGCCGTCGCCGGTGTAGCCTTGCGCGTCAATCTCGGTGCCATCGGGATGAAACATATGAATGACGCCGGTGGATTTCGGATACGCCAGCATGGCCTGGCCCATGATCTTAAACTGCTCCATGATGGATGCGCCGTTCGGGACTGCCGGCATCGGGAAGTCCAAGGAGCAATTGCTCGCCACCCAGACATTCTCCTGCGAGTCCAGGGCGAGGCCGCGGACGCTGATGCCGCAGCGGAAAGTTTCCACTTTCGACGGATCATCAGCGGGAAACCGAACGAGCGTGTCTGACTGGGAGTTGCTGACCCAAACGCGATTTTGGGAATCGATGACGATGTCAAACGGCGACTTCAAACCGTCAACCTTGACGATGCGTCCGTCCTTGATGCTGCCGCCGGGGAAATAGAGCAACTGATTGTCGGCACCATCGGCAATCCAGACATCCCCGTTTGCCGCCACGCCGATGCCCATCAGGCCGAGGAACTTTTCCTTGAACGGGAAATCGCTTTCGCTGGCGACGGGCTTGCCGTTGAAATCCATCACGAGAATTTTCCCGTTGAAACTGGAAATCCAGACGCGGTCTTTCGTCACGGCGGTTCCCCAGCCGACGCCGTCAATGCCCATGCCGGTGAAGCCGGTGATATCGGGCGAGAGCGGTATTCCGTTGGGCGCGAACTTGCCCACACCGCCGCCGATGCTGTGGATGACGCCGGACTGTGAGCCGGGCATCCAGTTCATGCCGCTCCAGAGATTGCCGTCTGCGTCAAACATGAACCGGCCATTGGCATAATCGCCGCCACCCGAGAAGCACAGCGAGAGACAAAAATCGGGCGGAGTCCAGGCGAGATAAGGCACGAAGGGCGCACTGCGGCGGGAACCATCCTTCGGCTGCGGATAGGCTTCATCAAACAATCCGTAGAGTTCCTTCGGGTGCGTCCACGGCGCGCGGGCGATGCCGGCCATCGCGGTGAGCGTATTCATGGGCGTGACGCCACTGGGAGGCGTGGCGGCATTGAGGAAACGCAGGCGCCAATCGTCGTTCGCCCCGGCGGCGAAATAGCTGATGAGCGAGCCGAGAGTGTCCAGGTTGACCATCGTCGTGGTCATGTAGCTGTTGAGCGGATCCATCAACACCTTGCCCCAGGTGCCGGTCGCCGGGTTCACGAGGTTCGGGGTGTTGCCGGCGGCGATGCGCAGGCTTAACGGCTTGCCGGAAATGGCTTCGCCATTGATGAAGCGCGCGGCGGTGAACGTCGAGGCCACGGTGGTGAGTTCGTTCACCGTGACCTTTTCCGGCCACGAAGTTCCGAGCAACGACATCAGCGCGACGCCGTCTTTGGGGCCTTTGGCGACCAGATAAACCACGCTGTCTTTCGGCACGGCTTTGGCATCCAGTTCAAATTCGCCCTTGGCGTCGGTCTTGCCCTGTGCCAGTTGCGTGGGAGTGCCTTCGCCCGCCGCGTAAAGTGTGACCGTTGAACCGGCGACAGGCTGGCCGGCGATCAGGACATGGCCCTTGATTTCGCCGGAAGACCGGGCGGACTTTTCAGAGTTTCCCTCGTGTTCGGTTTCGCAACCGGAGGCAAACGCCAGCGCGCCAATGAGCGCGGCGGCGAGGAGGTTTTGTTGGTATTTAGCTTTCATGGCTGTGGTTTTAAGAATTTGAACAGGAGAAAACGGAGGGAACGGAGAATTCCTTTTGGGGTCTCTGTCATCCCGGCTTGCTCCTGCTGAATCGGTTTTTTCATTTCGGGAACAGGAACGTCACTGTGAAGCGCAGGCCCCAGTCCGGCCCGCCTTTTGGGCCATCCACGTATTGGCGGAAACCCGCCTGGAAGGCGATGGGTTGTTTGCCGATTTTCACCAGTTGCTGGACCGCGAAGTTCAGCGGCACCGACCATTGATCGGACTGCCAGTCGCGGGTGGATTCCGTGTTCACCGAGAAGGTGGTGTAGGTCTTCGTGGTGAAAGAGACAAACGGCTGAACGAAGGAGGCGTTGACGTTCTGACTGCCCCAACCGGTGAAGGACCAGATTTGGTTGGCCAGAATGCCGTAGGTGAATCCATGCTCCTGCCGTAGTGCCACCACCGTCAGGCCGGCGCCCCATTGGCCGGCGCCCAGCGCGCTGTCGGTTGCGGTGGGATAATAACCCACCGGCCCGGCCCCCAGAATCCAGCCGCCGACCGGAGCCTTGGGTGAAAAAAAGAAGCTTTGCGTGATGTCGCCCAAACCGTAATGACTTTCCCGGGCGCTGGCCGGGGCCAGCGGATTGTTGACCGTCGGCTCAAGGTAGATGACCGGCATGATGGTGCGGATGATGAGGTTCCAATCCTGGCTGATGGAAAGCGGAACGACGGGCTGGATGTTGGCGGTGTATTTCATCGCGCCGGCCGGGCCGATGTTGAAATCCCAGTTGTTTTGGATGGGAACGCTGATGAGATTGGCGACGGGGTTCTGGAGTTTCTTCGCCAGATCGGCTTCCTGGTCTTTCGTGTCGGTGGTCGTGGCGGTATCGTCCGCCAGCAAGCGGGGCGACGCGAACAAGCCGCCGGCCAGCGCGAGAGCTATCAGGGTGAGGGATTTGGTATGTTTCATATTTTTATGAGGCATTGAACAGCCGCCTTCGCCCATCGGCTTCGGCGCGCCGGAGGAGGTAACGGAGGAAACGGAGTTTGTTTTTTTAGGCTCTGTTCTCTCAGTTTGCTCCTGTTAAATGCTTCGGTTCTTCTTGGCTCTGGTTTCGCTGGTGAAGTCGCGGGCCGCTCCCCGGAGGAAAGGGGGCAGCCCGTGCGGTTCACCACCGGGAGGCTTACAATGATTTGTCGCTGAAGTCGCCCTTCTTAAGCAGTTCCAGGCGTTCGTTCAACCGTTCCGCCCACCAGTCAAGCGCCAGTTTCAGGTCGCCCCAACTGCCTTCGAATTTGGTGCGCAGGGCTTTCGTTCCCGCCCGCTCGTCCACCGCCGCCGCCAGGCGCTGGCCGGTCTGGCCATCCGTGAGCTCGGCTTCAATCCGCACCGCGCCCACAAACGCGGCCTTGCCTGTGATCATCTGTTTGCCATAGCTGAGAACCAGCGCAGCGGGATAAACCGTGGAGACCAGGTCGAGAACCGGCCAGGATTTCCCGGCTTCGGTGATCGCGGCATGAACCACCAATGTGTCCGGGCCGGCCGAGTCAACAATCTCGAAATCCTTTTTCAAAGTGTCCGCCAGCGCCGTGTGGAAAAAATTCACCAACATCTGCTGGTCATCCTTGGACAGCTTGCCCAGCGACGAGTCCTTGTCGTCGGATTTCCAGAGTTCGACGTTCTTGATATAGACCTTGGTGTATTTGGCCCAATCGGCGGACTTGTCGATGTAAATATAATTGGCTTCGTTGCCTTCGCCCTTCGTCAACATGGAATAGTCGACCAGAAAGCCGGAGAAATCCTTCTCGCTCTCGCTGACTTGTTTCGTGGTGCGGCAGGCAGTCAATCCGCCGACCAGCAGCCCGGCGGCGATGATGCCGGTCAGTAATTTCCAGCGGCGGCTGCCGCCGGGTTGGTTCAATCTCATTGATGTACTCATTTCTATTTCCTTTGGCTGATTGTCTATCATTTGTTTTGTGATGTTTAAGCCGTTTGGTTCGCCGATGAATTCGCGGGCCGCCTCGTGAGAGACGGCCCGTGTGTTTCACAATCGAATCAACCGATTAGTCGCTGGTTTGGCGGGAGGCCTCCTGCTTGATCTGTTCATAAACCTGACTGAGGTTGTAGCTCTCCGGCGCTTGCAGCGGCGGAAACTTTTGATAAGACTCGAGTTCCTTAAGCCACAGCAACTGGCCGATGGGCAGGATGTTCCAGTCGTAGAGATAAGCCGTGCTCGGGGAGCCCAGTGAGCCGCCCACGGACAATACACCCTTTTCCACTTGCCCGACGGCCTGCTCAAATGGATCGCGCTTGATGTTGTCAATCTGCGTCCACTGGAAGGTCACTTTGGCCCCCAGCGCGGATGCACCGGTCGAGCCCATCATTGTGTAATAGAACTTCCAGTTCTTGTAACGCACCGCCGAAGGGGTCGCTCCGGTATAGTAGAAGAACGTGTCGCGGGCCGACTTGTCCGACTTGCCCGTGAGATAATCAAGCTGGTTGACACCGTCTAGGGTGGTCTTGACGATACCGGGATACTTGCCGGCCTCGATCTGCGCCTTCAGGTCGTTACCCTTGGGACCACCGGCGAGTTGAACCAACGTTGGCAACCAGTCCAAGGACGCGAAAATATCATCGTAGATTGTTCCCGGCTTGATGTGGCCCGGCCAGCGAATAACACACGGACACCGCATGCCGCCTTCCCAAGTGGTCAGCTTCCCGCCTTTGAAGGGGGTGACACCGCCGTCCGGGAAAGTTTGGACCTCGGCACCGTTGTCGGTGGTCCAGACGATTATCGTGTTGTCAAGCTGGCCCATGTCTTCGAGTTTCTTGAGGACATAGCCGATGTTGTCGTCCATCTGCTTCATGCCGGCTTCGTTGAGGCCCCAGTCCTTGCCGCCCGTGGTTCCAATCATGTCCAGATATTTCTGCGGCAGCACGGTCGTGATATGCATGCGCTCCTGGCAATACCAGCAGAAGAAAGGCTTGCCTGTCTTCTTGGGGTCGTTCCGATCCAGCCAGTCAATGGCGTGGGCGGAGATTTCCTCCTCCAGCGTTTTCGAGCGCTCCAGCGTGATCGGCCCCTCGTCGTGGCCCATCTGGTTCTTCGCCGTGCCGTCGGGAGATTTCATCCACAGCACCGGGCGCGGCGGGGTCAGGCATGTGCCGGTTCTTGGGTCAATCGCGTCCGGCACTTGCGGAATTCCGGGGATCGGTTCCGCATAACACGGCGGCGCGATGCCCTGCTCGGTTGGACTCTTGTTGATGTCCGGGAAGCTCACCTGTTCCATGGCGTCCAGATGATAGAGGTAACCCCAGAACTCCTGGAAGCCGTGGGCGGTCGGCAGGGAGAGCGGATGGTCACCCAGATGGTTTTTGCCGAATTCGCCGGTGGTGTAGCCGAGATCGTAAAGGAACTGGGCAAGGCACGGAGTGCCAGGCTGCAGATACGACGGGCTGCCGGGTAACTGTGGCGGGATCATGCCGGTGCGCAGCGGATGCATGCCAGTGATAAAGGCGTTACGTCCAGCGGTGCAGCTCTGCTCGGCATAGTAGGTCATGAATCGCCCGCCCTCCCTGGCGATGCGGTCAATGTTCGGTGTTTCCCCGACCATCACGCCCTGATGATAACACGACGGCTGCATCCAGCCAATGTCATCGCTCATGATGAAGAGGATGTTTGGTTTCTGGTCTCCGCCACCGCGGGAGGCGGCTGGCTGCGCCGTGGCGCAGGAAGTCAAACCGAGCACCGCCGAAGCGGACATCATGGTCAGACCGTATTTAATGAGGTTGTTTCGTTTCATGTTTTTCCTTTCCGTTTATTCTCCTTGGTTTTGTTGATTCGGTCCGAACTCCAGTTGCAGGATTCTTCGCCCACGACAGCAATGTGGAAACGGGTTTTATTCCTTGTAAAGAAACCCCTATCAGTAGCCTGTGGCGGTGTCTATTGGACCTTGGTCCAATGGGGGCTGGGAACAGTAATCAGTGACCCGTGAACAGGGGGAACATTCAACGTCGAACATTCAGGGCGCGGTATCATTCGGCATTGGGCGTTGGGAGTTGAATGTTGAGAGTTGTTGCTCCGGATTGGCAAAAAAGCGGGCGGCCTCCCGGAGGAAAAGGAGACCACCCGCTGTGTGACAATTCAGTTATTGGCTGACGCCTTTGCTCCCCTCCTCCGCCTGTTTCATCTTGGCCGCCATCTCGGCTTTCAGCGCATCCAGGTTGAAGCTCGCGCCCCGTTGCATCGGCGGGTAAGCGAGGAAGGTCTGTAGTTCCTTGCCGACTTCCTGCTGAACGAACACAAAGCGCCAGAATTGATACATGAACCAGTCCATATAAAACTCCGACCCTTCTTTCGTCAGGTCGGCAGGCCAGGCCGTGCGCTCGAACGGATCGAGGCGCAGGTTGGTGATGGTGGGCACGTCGGGATGGTTCTTGACGCCCAGCCAGCCACCGGGCTGGTCAATGAAACGATACTTGTAGTCGTCAATGCGCACCGCTCCGAGCGTGCTTTCGCCGAGATACCAGATCTCGTGGCGCGTGGACGGACCTTTGCCGGTAATGGCGGCCATCTGGTCGTAGCCGTCCAGATGGTTTTTGTAAGTCCGGTCGCCGCAGGTCCAACCTTTGAGTAGTTCATCAACGATGTTCGGATTACCGGCGGCGTCAAGGAAGGTCGGGAACCAGTCCATGCCGGAGAAGATGCCGTTCTGAACGGAGTCCGCCGGGACGTGGCCGGGCCAGCGCAGGATGCACGGCACGCGGAAGCCGCCTTCCATGACCGTCCCCTTGGCTTGGGCAAACGGCGTCTGGCCGCCATCCGGCCAGGTGAACACTTCAGTGCCGTTGTCGGAGGTGAAGACGACGATAGTGTTGTCGTCCACGCCCATGTCCTTGAGATGTTGCATCACCACGCCGACGTTGTCGTCGAGCTGGGCCATGCCGGCTTCCTCTTCCGACCAGCCGTTCCGCGAGTTCATCAGCGCGGTGTATTTCGGCGAGAGGTGCGTCATGACGTGCATGCGCGTCGGGTTGATCCAGACGAAGAACGGCTTGCCGGCGGCCTTGGCCTGATCCATGAATTTGAGGGAGAAGTCGGTAATCGCTTCATCCACCGTCTCCATGTTGTATTTGATGCCGTCCATGGGATGCGGCGGCAGTGGGCCGCAGTCTTCAATCTTCTGCTTGCCGATGGCGCCCCAGCGCGGCATCTCGGTGGCGTCGTCCGTAGCCGTGGCCCAACTATGAATCAGGTTGCGCGGGCCGACGACGTTCAACAACTCCTGCGGGTAGTTGGGATGGAACGGGTCTTCCATTGCGTCCAGATGATACAGGTAGCCGAAGAATTCGTCGAAGCCGTGGACGGTGGGCAGGAATTCATTTTTGTCGCCCAGATGGTTTTTGCCGAACTGGCCGGTGGCATAGCCCTGCGCCTTGAGCGCGGTGGCAATGGTGCAGGCTTCCGCCGGCAGTCCGATGGGCGCGCCCGCCTGGCCGACCGTGGTCATGCCGGTGCGGATGGGCAGTTCGCCGGTGATGAAGTTCGCGCGGCCCGCCGTGCAGCTGGCCTCGGCGTAATAGTCGGTGAACAACATGCCTTCCTTGGCCATGCGGTCGAGGTTCGGCGTGCTGCCGGCCATCATGCCGCGGCTGTAGGCGCCAATGTTCCAGATGCCGATGTCGTCACCCATGATGACAACGATGTTGGGTTTCTTGCCGCCCCCGCCGCCGGTGGCAGGCTGCATGGTTCCGCCAGCGGGCTGGGCCGTGGCACAGGAAGTCAAACCGACCGCCGCCGAAGCGGTCAGCACGGTCAGACCATATTTGATGAGGTTGCTGCGTTTCATGTTTTCTCCTTTGGTTGTGTTTTTTGTTGTTGTTTCGTTTCAGGCTGTTTTCTCACACGAAATCGGCCGGAACAATTGGACTGTGGTCTAATGTCCCGACTGGTGCGGCTTGGTTGCATTCATTTGCCATTATGCGGTCCTTTGGGGTTCTCCTCCGGCCCGCGGCGGCCCAGCGCGGCATCAAGGGTTCGGATGAGCAGGGCGTCGTTGCAGGGTTTTCGCAGAAAGGCCAGTGCGCCACCGGCGAGCGCCCGCTCCCGGGCGCCGCGATCGTCATGGGCGGTGATAAAGATGACCGGCATATCTTTGTGGATGCGGCGGATGCGCGTCTGCACCTCGATGCCGTTCAGGCCGGGCATTTGAACGTCCAGAATCACACAATCCAGGTGAAAGGAAGGAAGCGACTCGATTTGATTCAAGAAGTCTTCGCTGCTGGCATAGGTTTCCGCGGCCATGCCCAGTGAGCGCACCAGCCGTTCCATGGCGCGGCACACCGATTCATCGTCATCCACGACGGCAATAAGCGGTTTTTTGCTGATCACAGGTTGGCGCAAGATTCCGAGCCGTCACCGGCTTGGTGTAATTGGTGCGAAAGTTAACCGAAGCGGGAGCGGGTGAACATTGGACCTTGGTCCAATGCATGGCCAGCGCTGGATGACCGCGATGCGCTGCGATGGGAACGCCGCATTCATGCGGCAGCGGGCACGCGGGATTAAATGTAGCCGCCGCGGTGACGCGGTGGACAAAGCACCCGCAATACCCAAAAGAATTCCGCCGATTCACATCGGCGGCTACGGCGGATAGGGGTTTATAAACGGCACGTTAAGCACGGGGCGGCGGCGGCAGGAGAGTGGCAGACGCCGGAGGCGCCGTGCCCGCTCTGGTCTCAGGGGAAAACATTCCCAGTTTCTCGGCCATGCGGACCAGCTCCGCGAGCGACTCGACACCCATTTTTTCGATGACGCGACCGCGATGGACCTTGATGGTCTTCTCGGCCGTGCCGAGTTCGGCGGCCACCTGTTTGTTCAACCGGCCGCGGACGACGAGGGCCATCACTTCGCGCTCGCGCGGGGTCAGGTTAGCGGCGCGCCGCTGAAGTTCCTGCAACTCCGTGTGAAGCTTGCGGGCCTCCACGTTTCGGTTAATGGCCAGTTTGATGACCGACAGGAGATCCCGGTCGTTGACGGGTTTGGTCAGAAAATCAACCGCGCCGCCTTTCATGGCGCGCACACTCGTTGGAATATCCCCATGTCCGGTGATGAAGACGATGGGGAGCGGAGGCGTCATCGCCATCAGTTGCTGCTGCAAATCGAGGCCGCTCAATCCGGGCATGCTGATATCCAGCACGAGACAACCGGGGGTGTCCTGGTGACGGCCACGGTCAAGAAACTCGCGGGCGGAAGCGAAGGTTTCCACCGCGTAACCGGCCGACGCCAGCAGACGCGCAAGGGCTTTGCGGACGGAAGCATCGTCATCCACCACAGACACAATCGAATGGAGTTCTGCCTTGGCCATAATCCAAGCTCATGAGATTGTGCGCCCGATTTCGGCCAAAATCAACCAGTAAAACAAAGGGTTTGGTCGGCAGCGGGGGTGAAAGCCGACACTGTTCTTTACCGAAGCTGACTTGACTGTTCGGAGTTCCGCCTTCAGGCGGCCGATCGCAACGTATTGTCCGAACCGCCTGAAAGCGGAACTCCAAACAAGAACCATGCAAGTTTCACTTCCGTCGGCGGCTGCCACCTTTCAAATCAGGTCAGATTCAGTTCCGCCTCATGCACCGGCAGAGTGAAGTAAAAGGTGGCGCCGCGGTCAGGATTGTTCTCCGCCCATAACCGGCCCTTGTGAGCTTCCACAATCGAACGGCTGATGGACAATCCCAGGCCCAAGCCCTCCCGCTTGGAACTGCGGAAGGGTTCAAACAGGTTGACGAACCGGTCGGGGCTGATGCCCGTTCCAACATCGCTGACTTCGACCCGTATCAAGACGGCGTCCAGTTGCCGGGTACGGACGATGCCCGTGCGTTTGCCCTCCGGGACATCTTTCATCGAGTCGAACGCGTTCAGCACGAGGTTCAGCATCACCTGCTGCAACTGAGCGTTGTCACCGTTCGCGGGGCGCAACTCCGGAGCCAATTCGAGGGCGATTTGAACCTTGCGAACCAGCATGTCGCTATGCAGCAGCCGGACGACATCAAAAATGAGGCGATTGAGGTCCAGCGATTCCAGATGGGGCTCGTCCTTCCGCACGAGCGAGCGCATCTGACGGATCACCTCGCCCGCGCGTTTGGCGTCCTGGGCGATGTCTTCCAGCGCACCCCGGACCTCGGCCAGATCGGGAGTGGCGGCGGCCATGAATCGTGTTCCGGCCTGGGCGTTGCTCAGGATGGCGCTGAGCGGCTGGTTCAGTTCGTGCGCGAGCGACGACGTCAGCACGCCCATCGTTGATACGCGCGAAAGGTGGGCCAGTTCGTTGCGCTGTTGGCCAAGCTCCAGTTCCGACTGCTTGCGCACGGTGACATCCGTGTCGGCGCCGCGGTAGCCGGTGAGATTCCCGTCCGCAGTCAGCACCGGGGTGCCGCTGGACTCCAGACGCACAATCTTTCCGCTCTTGCTGACAACGGAATTGGGAAAATCCCGGAATGCCTGGCGATGGGCAAACATCTGGAAAGCCGCGGCCTTCCGCTCCTCGCGAACCGACGAGACAAACAGATCGTAGAAATGCATCTTCCCCACCAACTCTTCCGCGGTGTACCCCAGGGTTTTTTCCACCGACGGGCTGGCGTACGTGTAGAGGCCCTCCGCGTTGACCTCCCAGATGAACTCGCCGGCGGTCTCGGCCACCTGACGGAACCGTTCCACACTTTCCCGAAGCTTTGCTTCGGTCAGTTTGCGTTTTTCCTCCTCCTGGACGATAAGCCAGGCCTTTGCCCCCAAGGTTGAAAACACCATGCCACAAATGAACAGGGCGCCGATGACTAAGACCAGCTTGTTTCGGAAAGAGATCAGACCGGAAAGCACATCCTGTTCGGCCGAGGCCACGGCAATGGACCAGAACGTGTTCCCGATATGAACCGGCATGTACACCGCATATTTTCTGGTTTGCCCGACGTTCCGGTCGCCGATTCGGTTAAAGGTGTATATTGCAGCGCCTTCACGGCCCTTGAGCATGTCGTTCTCCATGGCAGTAAGCGAAGGGAAGTCCTTTGAGGTTTCAAAAGCGGATTTCCCGGTGAACCCTGGAATCGGGCTGTAAAGCAGCGTCCCGTCACGGCTGACCACCCAGGCATATCCGGTTTCACCGATTTTGATCACATCAAGATAGCGCTTCGCGAGGCTCTCGAAGTTTATCAGTATTCCGATTGCCCCTACGAATTCAGACCCCCGGAAGACCGGCACATGGAGGGCAACCGCGTCAAATCCCTCAACCGACTTGAAGACATCGCTAATAACCGGCTGGCGATCGCGCAGCAGATCACGCACGTGCTTCTGATTTGAGATGTCCGTTCCCACCGGGCTGCTGGAGGGAAAGTTATAGAGTATGACGCCTCTTTCATCCATGCGGGTGATGGACATGATCTGCTCTTGATTGGCCTCATAGAACAGTTTCATATAGCGTTGACCGACGGCGGCGTCATCAATGATCTCATCCATCTTTGACAAAGAGCTTAAGTTGCGGGTCCAAGTGGCGAAGAAATCTTCAATTCCCCGGGCCGCCTGTCTGGCATGGATCCTCTGCTCTTCATTCAGCTTCGCGATGGCGGTGTTCCTGGCCTCCTCGTAAAAGACGTTGAAGAGAAAAGCGCACGCACCCGCAAAAACAATCGCCAGGGCAATAAACGTTATTTTGTAATGGGTGTTCAACTGATTTTGCCGGTGGTTTGGCCCGAAAACCGAAGTTGGCCACCGGGTCGCAGCCACAGGCAAACCAACTTCGGAGTTCGGATTCGGTTCCATCATCTATGCGTAAATTCGCGGGCCGCCCACTTGGGCAGCCCGCGCGGTTCACAACCGAACTGGTTGATTTATTGGGCCAAAGTCAACTGCCACTGACAGGTGGCGCCAGCTTCACCGGCGGGATCGTCCATGTGCCGTCAATGATTGAGGGCGGCGTTTCCTTCGGCCAATAAAGCCGGAGCATCAGGATGAACCTGCCCTCCGGCGCCGGCAGCCAGTTGGATTCCTTGTCCGCGCCCGGTGAATCGTGCTGGAGGTAAAGGTCCACCGAGCCGTCCGAGTTGGTGCTGAATTGATTCCGGCTGCTCAACGTGTAGCGGTTCAGCGGGTTGGCTGCGAAGAAGAAGCTGGAATTGTACATCGTCAGCGACCAGAAGGCTTCGGCGGGCGGCATCTGGCCGGCGTCGAAGTGCATGACGTACTGGTTGGTGCCTTGGTAGGGCTTGCCGTCGGCATCCTGCAGGGAGGTCGGATACACCGCATCCTGCGGACGATTCGCTCCGAGGCCGATGGCGGTAATCGTCGCCCGCTGGAGATAATCCGTGCCGTAAACGCCGGCCATGGTCGTGAAGATCCAGCCGTTCGTGAAGGAGCCGGCATTTTTGTAGTGGGCCATGATTTTTTCAAAGGCCGGTTTCGGCACACCTTGCAGGGCCTTGGCCGCGTCCGGGCCGAACTGGTTGATGTCGAAGTTCTGGCCGGGGACGATTCCAATCTTCGCCATTTTTCCGACCATGGGAGCGTCCGCTTCGGCGGGCGGATTGTCCTTCATCAATCCGGCCAGCAGCTTGAAATAATCCTCCGCGCTCAGGGCGTTCACCTGATTACGCACCGGCGTTTTCATGTCAATGTTTGTATCAACGATGCCCGGGGGAGGCGTGTAGGGCTGGCCGTACGAACTGAGCGGAACGACGGAGACGTCGTCCTGCATCTTATGCACCGCGTCGTAATCTTCCGGCGTGCCGGCGCAGTAGATGCGACCGAGGATCCAGACCAGGCTGGTTGGCGATTTATATTCGGTCACGCCGTCGGGCAGCGTGCCGCTCCAGCCGGGACCGGTGATGGCGTATTTCTGCGGCCCGGTGCCGGTGGTGCGTTTGCCGGGGTCCTGGAAAACATCGGTCCAGCCATCGAGCATGGGAAACAGGTAGTAACGGTCGTTCGCATCGGGCAGGCTCAGGATCCACGGCTCCTTGCCCACGTCCAGCCAGGCGATGGTGTAGAGTGTGTCGGCATTGGGAGCCGTTACCTGTTTATCGTCAGGGGCCGGATAAGCCCGCAACCGGAGGAACTGGCCCATGGGGGCGGCCCGGCCGGCGGGTTTCTCGACGTTGGTCAGCACGCGCCGGGTATATTCCATCGTGACCAGCGGGTAGCCGAAAATGTAGGCCTCGGTGCCGATCGCGGCGGCCTCATCCGGCGTCAGCGCGGGCGCGGCGGGCGCGGCTGCAACCGGCGCAACCGCGGCTGGCGGGGCTGGGGCCGGAGCATGCACCGGCGCCGTTACCGCAATCATGAATGCCCGGGTGAGCCGCACCCCCACATCGTTGCCGGGTTTAATACCGGACAGTTTGATGCCGGGACCGACCATCACCGTCCGGGTCTTGCCATCCACCATTTGCAAAGTCACTTCCCGATTCAACTTGTCCACGCTCATGACCTTGGCGGTGAATCCGAGGGTATCAACCATTTTGCCAGCCGGTTTCTCTCCCAACGGCGCCCGGACAATGACATTGGCGGTACCGGCCATGGGCGGCAGACCGCCCTTGACCAGTCCGATGGCGACGGCCTCGGCCACTTGGGCCGTGACCTGGTCGCCCACCTGAATCTGGTCGAAGTTAATCACCTCCGGTCCGCACTCGTAGGTGACCAGACTGCCATCCGGGCGCTGGAGCACCACGACGCGGTTGCTGGCATCAACGGATTGCACGGTGGCAATCGCCGACACTTCATCAATGACGACGCCACCTCGCATGGCCTCCTGGCCGGCGGCAGTTTGCGGTTTGGGCGTTGACGAGCAGGAGGTGAACACCAGCAGGGCGGCCGGCATCAACAGCATTGCCCCCAGTTTCAATATTATTTTTTTCATTGGCTCCTTTCTCCTTTTTGGGGTTGGTATGGGATTTGTGTCCGGGAAATTGAGGTCCTAGGGCTTCTCAACCTTGATTGCCGTTACTTCCTTCGGCTTCACAACCACCTCATCGCCGGGGGCCATCTCCAGGAGTTTGGCGTCCAGGCCGGCTTTAAATTTTTCCGACTGGCCATTGGGATATTGCAGGGTCAGCAGACGGTAGCTGGGATCCACCCGCAAAACTCTGGCGTTGACGCCCAGGGTTTCGGCCGTGGTGCCATCCGGCAGCCGGCCTTTGGCCAGCAGGTAAACGGCGAGATCATCTTCCACGGTCGCCTTGACCTGGCCGCCCGCCTTGATCTGGTCGAAGTTTTTGACGTTCGGCCCCACCGCATAGGTCTTCGTCAGGCCGTCGGTTCGTTTGAGGGTTATCGTGTGCTGGCTGGCATCAATGGCTGCCACCGGCGCCGGATTCTGGACGACTTCCACCGTGAATCCGCTCTGGATCAGGCGGGGTTCGCCTTCGGGCTGCACGTTGGCGTTAGGTGGTGTCCAGCAACCGGCCAAAGCCAGTGCAACAGCCGGTAGCAGGGTTGCCATTGTCGCAAATTTAAGATTTTTCATCGGATTGTTTTTCGTTTGGTCGAATGCTTGTTAAATTCAAGATCATTTGTCTTTTCAAAAACAATCCCTTTCTTCCGGTTTGGATTGTTGGCACAAAAACTTCTCTGGTTTCAGTTCCTCCCGCACAGCCAGCCCGGTTGAAGCAACCAGCCGCATCGTTCCGTCATCTGCCGAGAAACTTACCCGGTTCACCCGCAACTGCAATCAAACTTCGGCTTTTTATTTGAAAACCTGCGGAAGCAACCGGGCCGAAGGGAGGAACGGCTTCGACCCGGTTGTTCCGGCCAACCCGTACAACGGTTACGGTTCTTGCTCGTGCGTAAGCTTGCCGGTCTGGTCCCGAAATCAGCTTCCCGTTTCCGCCGCCGTATATTTGATCACCACACCAACAACCACGCGTCCGACAATCTGTTGAACGGACCGTCCATACCAAGGCCCGATGACCATCGCGCCCGTGACTTCCGTCCGGTCAAGTACGATCACAATGGCGTCGGCGCCCATTTTGGCCGCCGCGTTGCGCAAGGATTCCTCAATTTTCTGCACACTGACATTCTCGCTGGCGGGTTCCGCCCGGATCTCGCCCAGTCGCACGTTGGGCCGGTTCGGCTCCTTGCGCAGAATCTGGATTTGCGCAGGGTTCGACGGCGGATAGGATTGCACGCCGACATACTGGTTGGAATTGATGGAAACGGTGTTGCAGCCGGTCACCACGAACAGGATGACGATGGCCGCCAGCGACGTGAGGCAACGGAGCGCGGTTTTCATGTTCGGTTCAGGTTTTGTGTGTTCGTTGAATGCGGGGTTCTTCAAAATGAAACCCGCGCATGATGAACGCCAGACCGGAGGCCGGCACGGGGAGAATGAGTCTTGGCTTCATGGTGTTCGTTCCTGTTCCTTGATTTTAATCGGAGCGCCTTTCATTGCAAATCCCATTTCGGCGGCAGGCTGGCAAGTGCCAGCCTCCCGCGCCAAGCCGGGATAATTGAAATGGCGTCAGCCATCCTTGCCTGCCAGCAAGCCCGGCTTGCCACATTTAAATCCGTTTCTCGTCCGCGTCAATGTAGTCCACGAAGGTTTTGATGTCGTCGCGATGGGCAATACCGGACTGTTCCTTGCGCATTTTAAGCCGCGCCACGGCTTCCGCGTCATTGGCGGGCGGGCGGCTTAACATGTCCTTTGCATGCGCGGCCTTTTCGGCCGGGGATTTTTTTACGTTGCGCCGCACCCAGTCGCAGACTTCGCCGTCGGTGACGGAATTCTTCACCACCCCGATCATCTGTTCGTGCGTGACGCCGGCGTGCTTGAGCCACATGCCGTCAAAGGCTTTGCCCAGATTCTCCTGATAATCGGCGTGCAGTTTGCCGGCGAGGTGCAGGCGGATTTTGTCAATGTAACGCGGCAGATACGTCCAGCCGTCCATCGTTTCGCGCGGGCTGCGCGGGTAAATGATGCTGTTCATGGCGGAAAAATGAAATGGTCCGCCGCGCACCGCAATTCAAAAATTGAAACATTTGAATTTGAAAATTCCGCTGGTCAGCCCATTTTCAAGCCGTGCAAAAGTTTGATTACGACGTGATTGTTCTCGGCGGCGGCAGCGCCGGTTACGCGGCGGCGCGGACAGCGGCGGGCGCAGGTTTGAAAACGGCCGTCATTGAGGGCGGGGAAGAAGTCGGCGGGTTGTGCCTCCTGCGCGGGTGCATGCCCACGAAGGCGCTGCTTTACGCCGCCGAAGTCAGGCATTTGGCCAGCCACGCCGGGCCGTGGGGCATCCGCGCCGAAAACGTAAGCTTCAATTTCGCGAAGGTGATGGCGCGCAAGGACGCGCTCATCAGGGATTTTGCGGATTATCGCCGGCAACAACTGGCTGGCGGCAAATTCAAATTCATCCGCGGCTCCGCCAAGTTTGTGGATACGAATACGGTTGAATTGAGCCATGGCAAAAAGCTTACAGCAAAAAACTTCATCATTGCCACCGGCTCAAACGTCGCGCCACCGCCCCTGCCCTCGCTCCATGAGGTTGGCGGTCTCACCAGCGACGATGCGCTGGCGCTCCAGCGGCTGCCGAAGTCGCTCATCGTGCTTGGTGGCGGGCCGATTGCGTGCGAATTCGCCCAATTTTTCGCGCGCTTCGGTGTCAAGGTCACGCTCATCCAGCGCAGCGGGCACCTTCTGCGGGAGTTTGACACGGACGCCGGAATTGAAATGGAGAAAGTATTCCGGCGCGAAGGCATTCAGGTCTTCACCGGAACGCGGCTGGTTGAAGCCCGGCGCAAAGGGAAATTGAAGACGGTTGCTTTTGAGCATGACCGCCAAACCGTTTGCGTCTCCGCCGAGGAAATCCTGTTCGCGCTGGGCCGCGTGCCAAACACCAGGTCGCTCGGCCTCGACCGGGCCGGGGTTGCCACCGACCGCGGTCGAATTGTGGCCAACGACCTCATGCAGACCAGCGCGCCGCACATTTACGCGGCGGGCGACTGCACCGGGCCGCACGAGATCGTTCACCTCGCCGTGCAACAAGGCGAGATTGCGGCAAACAACATCGCCAATCCAAACGCGCCGCGGCGGATGGATTACCGGCTGCTCATCGCGGTGGTGTTCACCGAACCCCAAGTGGCGTTTGTCGGCCTGACCGAAAAGGAAGCAAAGGCCCGCGGCCTTTCATGCCTGGCGGCAAGTTATCCGTTCAACGACCACGGCAAATCGCTCATCATGGAAGCCAAGGACGGTTTCGTGAAGCTGCTGGCTGATCCAAAGTCCGGGGAAATTCTCGGCGGCGCGTGCGTCGGGCCCATGGGCGGCGAACTGATTCACGAAATCGTTGCGGCAATGGCGAAACGCATGACCGTTCACGAACTCGCGGTGATGCCGCATTATCATCCGACGCTCGCGGAAATCTGGACTTACCCGGCGGAAGAACTGGCCGCGCAGATTTCTGACGTGCCGGCCACCCGGCGCGGCGGGCCAGAATGAGTTACGAAACCGTTCCTGATCGCCTTCGAGTTGATTGCCCGGCCAGAACCGGCGCCGATTGGAAGTTTATCGGCGGCAAAACCGACCGCCCATTTGCCGCCCGGGCAGCCGCTGCCACGCCGCGCCCCGTGGATGACAAAGGGTTCAGGTTCCCACTGGCTGCGTCATCCGGGCGCGCATCATCTCGGTGTCCTCACCATTGGCCCGGGCAGAAACAGCCTGGAGCCGCTCTTTGGGAGCGCCATCAAGGGTTTCCCGAATCAGTCGAGCCACCTGGTTCGGTTGATAAGGCTTGGCCAGAAAAATGTTCTCGCCTTGCGTAAATTCTTTTCCGGTCAGCGCGGAACTATAACCGCTGGCGTAAATCACTTTGAGTCCGGGCTTTCGCCTTTTCAACTCCGCGGCCAGGTCGGTGCCCGTCATGCCACCGGGCATGATCATGTCGGTCAGGAGCAAATCAACCTGGCCGTTGCTCTCGTCCCAAACGCGCAAAGCCTCAACCCCCGAGGAAGCGATCAAAACACGGTATTGATATTGCTGGAGAATCTCCCGCACCAGTTCCAACAGTCCAATTTCATCCTCGACGAGCAGAATGGTTTCTTTGCCTCCCCGGACATTTTCGGATTTGACGGACGGATCGGCGGGGGCATCGCCGGCTTTGCCGGCCACCGGAATAAAAACTTTGAAGGTGGTGCCGACGCCAACCTCGCTTTGGACTTCGATCCAGCCGTGATGTTGTTTAACGACACCATAAACAGTGGCCAGTCCCAATCCCGTTCCTTTGCCGACCTCCTTGGTCGTGAAAAACGGTTCAAAAATCCGCTGCAACACCTTGCGCTCCATGCCGCAACCGGTATCCGACACGGTCAGGCAGACGAATGAACCCACATGGGCTTCGGGGTGTTGGCGCAAATAGGCGGCGTCAATTTCAGCGGCCGAAGTCGTAATGATGAGTTTGCCGCCCTTGGGCATGGCGTCACGCGAGTTGACGGCCAGATTCATCACGATCTGCTCCACCATCCCGGTGTCCGCCTGAATGCACGGCAGGTCGGGCTGACAGTGGGTTTCCAGCGTGATGTCCTCACCGATCAGCCGCGGAAGCATCCCTTTCAGATTGTGAAGCACCGCATTCAAATCGAGGATCTTCGATCGAAAGATCTGCTTGCGGCTGAACGTGAGCAATTGCCGGATGAAACTGGCCGCGCGCTCCGCCGCCGCGGAAATTTGCTTTATGGATCGGGTCGAGTCGGCGCCCGGCGGAACCGCGTTGAGCAACAAGCCGGCGTGTCCCTGAATGACGGTAAGAATATTGTTGATGTCATGCGCCACTCCGGCGGCCAACTGGCCCACCGACTCCATTTTCTGTGATTGCCGCAGTTGCGCTTCCAGCATCAGCCGCTCGGTGATGTCTTCAACCGTGATCACCATCCCGTTGATCTCGCCGGCGGCATCGAAAAACGGCGTGGCATTGGTCGAGAGCAACGTGCGGCGGCCGTCGGGACGGTCAATGGCATGATGAACGTCCTGCACCGGCTTGCCGGATTCGAGGACTTGTTTCAATGCCTGCGCCTGGCCCGGAAGCGGATGGCCCTCCGGATCCGTCATTCGCCAGTCCAGAACGCTGCAAGTTCCACCAGCGACTGCTTCCTTGGACAGGCCGAGAACTTCTTCCGCCCGGTGGTTGGCAAAGGTAATTATTCCCGCCTGGTTGGCAACGACGATGCCCACGGGGCTGGTTTCCATGATGCGGCTGATGAGATCCCGGTCGCGGCGGAGGTTTTCTTCGGCGTGCTTGTTTTTGATGGCATAGCGGATGGCGCGGTCGAGAATGTCGGCATTGAGCTGGCCTTTGACGAGGTAATCCGCCGCCCCGGCCTTCATGGCCTGCATGTCAACCTCCTGGTCGCCCTGGCCCGTCAGCAAAATCATCGGCGCCCGGCCATTGAACTGTTGTGATTCGCACAGCAGTTCCAATCCGGTCCGTTCGCCGAGGCGATAGTCCAGCAGATAGATGTCGTGCTCGCGGCGCTGGATGGCTTCCAGCGCGCCATTGTAATTGTTGACCCAGTCGAGATGATAGCGGCCGGCGATCCGTAAAATCAGGTCGCGCGTGATGATATAGTCGTCCTCATCATCGTCCACCAAAAGGACCTTGACCGGGGCATTGGACATAAAGCGTTCAACTCTCGCCCGGGGGAAGTTCGACCACTTCGAACCAATACCGGCCGAGGACTTTTATCAATTCCACCAGTGATTTGAACGTCACGGGTTTGGTCACGTAGGAATTTACGCCCAGATCATAGGTGCGCAAAATGTCCTCCTCCGCCTTGGAGGTGGTCAGGACGACGATGGGAATCCGGCGCAATTCTGGATCCGCCTTGATTTCCTTGAGTGCTTCGCGCCCGTCTTTGCGCGGCATGTTCAAATCCAGCAAGATCAGCCCGGGCAATGGCGCATCCTTCTGATCGGTGTAACGGCCTTGACGGCGCAAGTATTCCATCAATTCTTCGCCGTCTTCCACGCAATGGAGCACATTGACCAGCCGGTTTTCCACAAACGCGTCCTGGGTCAGTTTACGGTCGTCCGGATCATCGTCCGCCAGCAGAATGGTAATCATTTTTCCTTCGATTTTCATGGTTGGTTTTCCTTATTTGTGGTGGTTTCCTTAGTTTCGTCTGATGCTTTCTTGGGATGAACCACCGGTATCGTCAAGATAAAAGTGGAGCCTGCTCCCGGTTTGCTTTTGGCGGTGATGTCGCCGCCGTGATATAACGCAATCTTGCGAACAATGGCCAGCCCCATGCCGGTGCCTTCGTATTCATTGCGAGTGTGCAACCGTTGGAAGACATTGAATATCCGATCCAGATATTTCTCGTCAAAGCCGATGCAATTGTCACTGACCGTCAACCGGCAAAGTTTCTTCGCGGGCGCGATGGGATCGGGGATGATCTGCGCTTCGACCTTCACCACGGGCGGTTCCTCGGGGCGGCGGAACTTGAGCGCGTTGCCAATCAGGTTTTGCAGCAACTGGCGCATTTGCAGCGCCTCCGCGTCAATGACCGGAAGCGTACCCAATTCGACGCGACCCTTGACCAGTTCGATCCGTCCCTCCAGATCATTCACCACTTCACTGGCGATTTCAGCCAGATTAACCGGCGCAAAAGGATGGGCCTTGGTTGTGACGCGTGAAAACGTCAGCAGATCGTTGATCAGAATCTGCATCCGCGCCGCCGCCTTTTGCATCCGGTCCAGATAATCAAGCGCATCCGGCCCCAGGGCTTCACTGTTCTTTTCCTTGAGCCGTTCGCCGAAGACCACGATTTTTCGCAGGGGTTCCTGCAAGTCGTGCGAAGCCACATAGGCAAAATCCTGCAATTCGCGGTTGCTGCGTTCCAGTTGCACGGTGAACTGGCGCAACTTTTCCTCGCTGGAGCGCAAGGCCCTCTCGGTTTCTTTCAAGTCGGTGATGTCGGTGTTGATGCCGAAGAGTTGCCACTTGTTTTCCGCCAGCTTCTGGATGGTCACGAACTCCTGCATCCAGTGCTCGACTCCGCTCTTGTCCGTACACCGATACTGGTTGCGATAAAACGGAGCATCGTTGAGGAAGGCCTCCCCGGCGTTCCGGTTCATCTGTTTGTAGTCATCCGGTTTGCGACTATCGGTCCAAACCTGCTGGTAGTCCTTGTCCGGCGGCACGTCGAGCGGAAATACTTCCTGCGCCGCCTCCACATTGACAACGGGAAAATTCCAGCGGAACGGTGAAACCGGACCCAGCGCCTGTTCCCGCCATCCCTCCGGCGCTTCCACTTCGCCGAAACTCAAGATGCAATGCGTACGCCGCATGACTTCGCGCAGTCGTTCCTCGCTTTGACGCAGGGCCTCCTGGGCCATTTTCATCTCGTGAATGTCGCGGGTGACTCCGACGGTGCCTAAAATTGCACCCTTGTCGTCGCGCCATAGCACCTTGGTGCAGACCGACCAGCGTTTCTGGCTCGATTTTTCGCCGGGCTTGCTCTTGTATTGCTCCTGATTAAGCAGCGGTTGGGCGGTTTCAATGATTTTCTGCTCGTCGGTATAAAATTGCTTGGCCAATTCGGGCGGGAAAAAATCAAAATCACTTTTGCCTTTCAATTCCTCCGGTGACTTCACCCCCAGATCGTGTGCATGAGCCATGTTATTCAGCACGAAGTGCCCTTGCTTGTCCTTCGCGTAAATGTAGTCCGGCAGGTTGTCAATCACGGTGCGCAACAGGAGGCGCTCCCGATTCAACGATTCTTCCGCCTCCTTGAGTTTCGTCACATTCCGGCTGACGCCAAAGGTGCCGATGATGTTCCCGTCTTTGTCGCGCCAGGGCATCTTGGTCGTGAGCCACCAAGTGTTCGTGCCATCGGGCAGGGACATCTTCGCGAGTTTGCCCATGACCGGCTGGCCCGTGCGGATGATTTCCTGTTCGTCCTCAAAAGCGATACGGGCATGCTCCTCCGGGAAGGTGTCGAAATCGGTCTTGCCAATCAACCATTCGGCGAACGCCTTGGTGCTGGCCATGTGGGGAGGCCACTCGTCCGGGTTGTCGGCCGGATGGGTGGCGCGATGGGTCTTGCGGACGGTTTGCAGCGTCGTCTCCACCTTTGACTGGCTCACCCGCACAATATGGGATTCACGGTCCTTGAAATAGATGTTGTCCGGCGTGGTTTCCAGCAGTGTCTGGAACAGTTGCTGTTCGTACGCCAGTTTGACTTCCGCCTGTTTTTGTTCCGTGATGTCCCGCGTAATGCCCACTGTGCCCAGAACCTTGCCTTGGGCGTCGTGCCAAAGCAATTTGCTGCAGACCGACCAGCATTTCTGGCCCGATTTGTCACCGGGCCGGCTCCGGTACTGCTCCTGATTAAGCAGCGGCTGGCCGGTTTCAATGATTTTCTGTTCGTCGGCGTGGAACTGCGCGGCCACCTCCGGATGGAAAAAGTCAAAATCACTTTTGCCTTTCATTTCCTCCGGCGATTTTGCCTGAAGATCCTGGGCATGAGCCAAATTGTTCAGCACGAAACGCCCCTCCTTGTCCTTCGCGTAAATGACATCCGGCAGGTTGTCAATCAGCGTCCGCAACAGCCGGCGTTCCTGCAAAAGTTCAGCGGTGCGCTCGTCAACCCGTTTCTCCAGTTCGTCACGCGATTGGCGCAGCGCCTCTTCCGTCCGTTTTTGCTCCGTGATGTCCCGGCCAATCCCCACCAGACCGATGATTTTTCCACTCTGATCGCGCAGCGGCAGCTTGCTGGTCAACAACCAGCGTTTCTTGCCCTCGTCGTTCGAGACAGACTCCTCCCGGTTGACCACCGGCTGGCCCTGAATTACCTTCTGGTCATCGGCCCAGAATTTTTCGGCAAGGTCCTTGGGAAAGAGATCGAAATCGCTCTTGCCGATGGCTTCAGCTTCGGTCTTGCACCCCAGATTCTTCAGGTCAGCCGCGTTGACCATGGTCTTCCGGCCCGCCGTATCCTTGGTATAGACGCAGTCCGGCAGGTTATCAATAAGTGTGCGCAGAAGGGAACGTTCCTGGATCAGCGCCTCCTCCGCTCGTTTCAAATCCGTCACGTCCCGGCTGATGCCCACCAAACCCACGACTGCTCCCTGCTTGTCCCGCAGCGGTATCTTGGTGGTTTGCAGCCAGTACTTCTCGTCGGTGCGCGGATCCACCGCCGTTTCTTTCCGATTCAGCGGCTGGCCCGATTCCATCAGGGCCTGTTCATCCCCATAATACTGGTTGGCCAATTCCGCCGGGAAGATGTCGAGGTCGGTTTTGCCAATCACCTCGTCCTGGCAAGTCGCACCCAAGGCCAGCACGTGCGCCGGATTGTTGATCAAAAACCGGCTCTGCCGGTCTTTGACAAAAATGCGATCGGGCAGGCTGTCAATCAGCGTCCGCAGCAAATCCCGCTCTTGCATCAATTGCGCGTTTTCCTGCACGAGTTGCGCGTTTTCCTGCGCCAGTTTTGCGTTGAGTCCCGTGCCTCTTGAACTTTTCAGACCACGCGTCGGATGTCCGTTCTGCGACGAAGGGGCAGCTTCGTTTGACGGCATCTCATCTTGATGGTTGCTTGTTGTCTTCATGGGTTGAATCTTAGCCCGATGAAAAGCAGTTTGAGTGCCCTTGCCCTCGGATAAGGCCAGTTATTAGTTTAATTGCTGTCCCGTCCGCCAGTCCAATTCCCTGTCTCCAAATGGGACAGCCTGGGCGCGGAAACGATACATCTTCCAAGCAGCCCGGCATGGAATTGATTGAGCCGCCGCTGCGTATTCATCCAACGTTGGCAGATGGTTTGGACGGATCCAGCGAAAGAATTGGCTGCACCCAGTTTCCGGCCAATGATCACCCGGCACAGCGACGAACATTGTTCTGGCCGTCATCATTTCATCTCATGAGTGGCCGGTGAGCGGGAAGGTTGACAGAAAATCAATCCGCGGTTGATGCCAAGAGCTTTTGAAACACTTCTTCCGGGGCGAAGCCGTGGAGCTTGACGACCTTGTGCGGCGACTTGTGACCACGCACCAGTTCGACACGACCGCGGGAACAATCCAATCTGTCAGCGAGCAGTCGAACCAGTGCTTCGTTCGCCGCCGCATCCACCGGCGGAGCGGTGACTTTGATTCGCAACTCGTTGCCCAGCGACCCAACAATCTCGTTGGCGGAAGCGCGCGGCTGCAGTTTTATCGACAGTAATGTCCCGCCTGGTTGCGTTCGGAGGAAACCGGGATGCGGGGTGTTCACGGATAAACCAATTGATAGCTGACAAAGGCCACATTCAGACTGTCCGGCGACCACGACGGAACATTGATTGTCCCCTGCCCGCCAAACAATTTTGCCAGCACCTGAATTTTCCCGTCCGGGAGCGACATGAGCCGGATCATCACATCTTTGTTTGCGGGATGACCCTTCACGTCCTTTGCGTAAGAGAGGAAAACAATCAACCGACCGTTGGGCGACGGGTGCGCGAACCAGTTGCAGTAGTCGTCGGATGTGATTTGTTCCGGCTCCGAGCCGTCCGGCTTCATCCGCCAGATTTGCATCCGGCCGGTCCGGTCGGAATTGAAATAAATATATTTTCCGTCCGGCGAATAATCGGGGCCGTCGTCCAGACCGGCTGCGGTAGTCAGGCGGGTTTCCCCGCCGCCGTCAGCGGAAATCGCGGAAATGCCAAACCGGCCGTTCCGCTCCGCGCAATACGCGAGCGTTTTGCCGTCAGGCGACCAACCGTGCCAATACGACGGCGCCAGCGGCGTGACCAGCCGCGGCGCGCCGCCGGAAACCGGCAGAATGTAAATGCGCGACTTGCCGTCCTGGGTTTGGTCGCTGATGGCCAGTTGCGTTCCGTCGGGCGAGATGCCGTGGTCATTGTTGCAATGAATCTGGCCGCAGGTGTCGAGGAGTTCCGGCGTGCCACCGGTCACGGGCAGCTTGTAAATTTTCCCATTGCCGTTGAAGAGGAAAAACTTTCCGTCACGCGACCAGTTCGGCGCCTCAAAGTGGTCGCGCGCACGGTAAACCACGCTCCGGTCGGTGGAGGCGACGGCGACCGTTTCGAGCGTGCTTTCGAGGACCGGCTGGGCATTGGCGGGCGTGGAAACCGGCGTGAGTTCGACGTTCGAGAAAACCGCCTTCTCAATGGTCTTGTTGTCGTGCGCACAGACCCCGAGGCCGACATAAAATTCCCCCTTGAACGGAATCCGCAGATAACCACCGGCGGGTTTCAGGCCTTCACCCGCGGCAGCCAGCCACATGGAAATGTAATCGCCGCGTTTTTCGATTCGCATCCGCACGGGAGCCGAAATGTTCGATTGAATTTCATGCGTCGTGCCGTCCGGCGTGTCGCGGTATTGAAGCGCCGTCAGACCGCTGCCATGAAAGGCGACATCCGCGTAAACCGAGCCCGGCTGGAGCGACTGGCGGACGAGCAGGCACGCCTTGCGATGCGGATTGCCGCCGGTGCCGATGAATTTAACGTCCGCCGTCAACGTGAAATCGCCCGACATCTTCTTCCCGACAAAATGGAAGGCGTCGTTGGTGAACCACATGTTTTCACCGCCACCCGCGATGAGATATTCGCTCGTGGCCGGGTTAAAGTCCGCCGACCCGGGTTTGGCGACGCTGCCGATATCGCGCTGATTTGAAAAGATTCCGAGGTTGGTTGGGGCGGCGTATGCCAGCTTTGCGCTCATAAATAAAATGACAATGGCGAGAAAGTGCCGGGAATGGGATGTCATACGGCTTACTAAAGCATACGGCTCGGAAATGAAAAGTGTTTTTTGCGCTTTCGGGCGCTGCAAATCATTTGTCCTCGGGGCTGATGAGTTTGAAGGCAACGGCGGCAAATGCCCCGGCGGCAAAATTGGCGACGAGGTAAATCCACAGGTTCGACATTTTGGCATGGTGCATGACGGTGAAACCGATGGCGACGGCCGTAGAAGGGATTACCCGCGGCGGCTGTGAGCGAGGGAAGTTCGTTTTTCATATTCTCTGCGGGTCAGGGAACAGGGTTGGCCCGGAACTGGAGTCGTTGAAACAGGCGCGCCATCCATCGCGACACGCGAACCATGAAACTTGCGGGAATGCCCAGCCGATTGCGGCGCTGAAGCGATGCCCCGTGTGCCTGCAACTGTGCAACTA
The DNA here is from genome assembly GCA_963744965.1 of uncultured Verrucomicrobiae bacterium. Lineage (GTDB taxonomy): Bacteria > Verrucomicrobiota > Verrucomicrobiia > Limisphaerales > UBA11358 > UBA11358. Next base: position 432,435 of record CAVUVT010000008.1, on the reverse strand, counting down.
CTTTGCTGCGGCCAAACATCGCGGCGAACATCAGCGGCGTCATGCCCCTGCCGGGGCCGGCGAGAGAATCACGCCGCGCAAACCAGCCGCCTGCCAGCTTCCTTCATCGGAGAGGCCGGCAAGCACACAATGGCTCGATTGACGAGAAATCAGCGTTTACGCGAGGTCGAAACGATCCAGGTTCATCACCTTGTTCCAAGCCGCGACAAAGTCGTGAACAAATTTCTCCTGCGCGTCGGAGCTTCCGTAAACTTCCGCCAGCGCGCGGAGACTGGAGTTTGAACCAAAGACAAGATCAACCCGCGTGCCGATCCACTTGACTGCACCCGTTTTGCGATCGCGGCCTTCAAACACTTCTGCCTCTTTCGAGACCAGCTTCCACTCTGTGCCCATGTCGAGCAGGTTCACGAAGAAGTCGTTGGTCAGCGCCTCCGGTCGCTTGGTGAAGACACCATGCTGCGCGCCTCCGTAGTTGGTCTTCAAGGCGCGCATGCCGCCCACGAGCACCGTCATTTCGGGCGCGGTCAGGGTCAGCAACTGCGCCTTATCAACCAGCAGCGCTTCGGCCGACAAGGTGTATTTGCCTTTGAGGTAATTGCGGAAGCCGTCCGCGATGGGTTCGAGCACGGCGAAAGACTCCACGTCGGTCTGCTCCTGCGAAGCGTCCATGCGTCCCGGCGTAAAGGGAACCGTGACCTTGTGGCCGGCGTTCTTCGCGGCTTGCTCGACACCGGCGCAACCGGCCAAAACGATCAGGTCTGCCAGTGAGAGCTTCTTGCCGCCGGACTGCGCACCATTGAATGCGTTCTGGATGCCTGCCAACGTCTTTAGCACCTTCGCCAGTTGGGCCGGCTGGTTGACTTCCCAAAACTTTTGCGGCGCCAGGCGAATGCGCGCGCCGTTCGCACCGCCGCGCTTGTCGGAGCCACGAAAAGTGGACGCCGACGTCCACGCGGTCGTAACCAACTCCGATACGGACAGACCGGACGCCAGGATTTTCGCTTTTAATGCGGCGATGTCCTGTGCATCAATCAATTTGTGATTCACCGCGGGAATGGGATCCTGCCAGATGAGTTCCTCGGCGGGAACCTCCGGTCCGAGATAGCGCGCGCGCGGACCCATGTCGCGGTGCGTCAACTTGAACCACGCGCGGGCGAACGCGTCGGCGAACTGATCCGGGTTCTCCATGAAGCGCCGCGAGATTTTTCCGTAAGCCGGGTCGAAACGCAGCGATAAGTCGGTGGTCAGCATGGTCGGCAGGCGCTTCTTCGACGGGTCGTGCGCGTCCGGAACCGTCGCGTCGGCTCCCTTCGCCACCCACTGATGCGCGCCGGCCGGGCTTTTAGTGAGTTCCCATTCGTAATTGAACAGGTTTTCGAAGAAGTCGTTGCTCCACCTCGCCGGCGTCTGCGTCCAGGTGACTTCCAGGCCGCTGGTAATTGCGTCACCGCCCTTGCCCGTGCCAAAGCTGCTCTTCCAGCCCAAGCCTTGGGCTTCGAGGCCGGCTGCCTCCGGTTCAGGCCCCACGTGGGACGCCGGACCGGCGCCGTGGGTCTTGCCGAAGGTATGGCCGCCGGCGATGAGCGCCACGGTCTCCTCGTCGTTCATCGCCATGCGAGCGAATGTCTCGCGGATGTCCCGCGCTGCGGCAATCGGATCCGGTTTGCCGTTGGGTCCTTCCGGGTTGACGTAAATCAGCCCCATCTGCACGGCTGCGAGCGGGTTTTCGAGATCCCGGTCGCCGGAGTAACGTTTGTCAGCCAGCCAGGTCTTCTCGGCACCCCAATAAACATCCTGATCCGGCTCCCAGACATCTTCGCGTCCGCCTGCAAAACCAAATGTCTTGAAGCCCATCGTTTCGAGCGCAACGTTTCCAGTGAGAATCATCAGGTCCGCCCACGAAATCTTCCGGCCATACTTCTGCTTGATCGGCCACAGCAGACGACGCGCCTTGTCCAGACTGACGTTGTCCGGCCAACTGTTAAGCGGCGCGAAGCGCTGCTGTCCCCGGCCGCCGCCGCCGCGGCCATCACCGGTGCGGTAAGTGCCGGCGCTGTGCCACGCCATGCGAATGAATAACGGACCGTAGTGGCCGAAGTCTGCCGGCCACCAGTCCTGCGAGTCGGTCATCAGCGCTGCGAGATCTTTCTTCACCGCCGCCAGGTCGAGGCTCTTGAACTCTTTCGCGTAGTTGAAATCCGCACCCATCGGATTGGACTTGGAGGAATGCTGTTGCAGGAGATCGAGCCGCAACTGGTTCGGCCACCAGTCCTGGTTCGTGGTGCTGCCGGTGGCAGCGCCGTGGTTGAAAGGGCATTTGGCTTCGGTTGACATATGTTTACTCCTTGGATCGGTTGAAGTGAATTCTGTGGTTTGGTTGAGATTGTTCGCGAAATTTACGCTGGCGGTCAACTTCTGGCTCCAACGAATTTGCTTTCCACCGCGCCGGAGCGTGGCCGTTGCACGATTTTGGCCATAAATGTATTTTGGTTTTTCCGGATTAAAGCACTTTCGGAACTATTGTTGAAATACTTTTTCCCTCTCGCCAGCCGCAGTTCGCTGGCACCAGGTTCAATGACCGTCAGGCCAGCGATGAGCACCAGAAAAAATGTGCCGATGAATTCAACGAGATATTTTTTCATAAGCGGCATATGCATAGGTGAACAAGGAATCGTTTCAATTGTTTCCTGCCGGCAAAACGGGCGGCCTCCGTTTCAGGATTTGCAGTTCGAAAAAGGGTTGCTGCTGGGGTGCGGATTTCCCGGCTGGGTCTGGCGCCGGATATACCCGGTCGTAATGACCCTCAATCCACCGCATCAGTTCCATCCCATACCGCGAATCGTAGCCGAAAAAACTCACCCCGAATTCGGAGGCACTCCGGGCAATGATCAGGACATAGTCGGGACTGTTTTTCTCAAAGGCGGCGGTCATGTTGGTTTGACCGAACACCGCCATAACCGGTGGGACCCAGACGAGGCAGGGAGTCGGATTCACCCGCCGACTCAGATAATTAATCATGGTCCCCTCGGGAAGAACCGCCAGCGTCGCGTCCGGAGGTGCGTTTGTTTCGATCCAGGACAGCGCAATTTCGACAGTACCATGAAAAGGGTCCACCGTGGGACTGTAGGCCACGATTTTATCTCCACCGCTCCCCACGGGAAAATTCTTCCGGAAATAATACGATTCCGAGAGCAGGAACAGACGGACAAACCCGGCTGTCAACACCAGACAGGCGGTCACACGAAACCAATGGGAGCAGACGCGGTATTTTTGTTCCAGCCGCAACGGCAGCAGCCAGACGAACAAGTACACCGCTCCGGCAAACGCCGGCATGGCCAGCGCAAATCCGTACTGCCAAATCCGCGGGAAAAGCCCCAGCTTGGCCAACAATGCCAGGCCAAACACATTCCAAAGCAACGGAAAGATCGCCGCTGGTTCGGCCGCAATTTTCCTGCAAGTCAACCCCAGCAACACACAGGCGGACAAACCCAGGAGAGGCAACGACCGGCCGCAATCAACCCAATTCCAGACAACGGCCAAAATCAAAAGTGGCGCAATCAACAACGGCCAAACCATCCAGAATGGTCTCACCCATTTAAACCTTGATTCCGTCACGTGCCGGATGGCCAGCGCGTAAATCACGATTGTCAACACGATGAAAATAAAATGCGCCGCCATCTTTTCGAGATTAAGAAATGGCGTGTCCAATCCCAGGCACCACTGGTAAAATGGATCCTGGGTAATGGTCGTATGCCATAATGGCACCCACGCCGAAATCACCGAACGCATACTTGTCCGCCAGTCCTCAACCCGGAGAAAAAGCGCAAAAAACATCACCAGGGGAATTAATCCCGCCAGCAGGAACGCCACCAGTGATTTTGCCGCAAAACTTGTTCGCTGGCGGAAAAGACCGGCAAAAAAGGCCGCCACCACGCAGACCATCAATGCCACGAAAACGTCGGGTTTGGTCAGAAATACCAGGCCGGAGCCAACGCCGGCCGCCACGGCAAGTCGAATTCGCCCCTTTTCGACCCAATCCGACAACCACATCACCACCACGAGCGAAAGCACCAGCCCGTGAAATACCTCGTGGCAATAGGGCGTAACATAATTGTAATTGCCGACCGGCACGTATTGTTGGAAGGCAAATACCAGCACAATGGCCAGACAAATCATGGTCGCCGTCAACCGGTCCGCCGCCGCCAGAAATCGGCGGTAAACCAAAACCAACATCCCCGCCGTGATGGCCAGGTTGGCAAAAATCAGTGTCCGAAACGAAACGCCAAAAATCTTGAAGAGCAGCGCATTGAAATATTGGGACAGTGGACCGCCGGTCAGATACATCATGTCGCGGTAGAGCACGTCTCCCCGGAAAATCCGCCACGGCAGGTAAAGTTGCATCCCGAAGTCAACCAGGATGTCCGGCCACCGGCGCCAGGAAAGGGCCGCGGCCAGCGCAAACACACACCCGACCAGCGCCAAGCCCGCCCATTTTGAGCGGCTCCATTCAAGGATTTGCGGCCGCCAGCCCGTCAAATTCTTCATTCAGGAATCTTCCGCAGGGGGAACGTCCCGGTCAACCTTCAAACATTTGCTCCCAGTTGCAGCCGGGGGTCTGATTCCAGGATGCTTTTGAGATTTGCCCAGCTGGCCTCGTTCATGTCGTTGAACGCGTTCAGATAAACCGCCACGGCTTCGGGCGGATATTTCGCGAGCAGCGTTTCAATCGCGGATTTCAATTTTACGTCGTCCATGCCCGCCGGCAGGTTTTCAACCACGCCCTCCTCGTTTTTAATCTCCAGCGCGTTCAAAAAATCCACGAGCATGGCCTTGTGTTTTTTCAGCAGCCAGGCGCGAATGATCCCGCCGGCCACCACATCCAGACCGGGGCGCGACAGGCTTGAAATCATCGTCGCATGCCGTTGCGGCCGGGGCTGGCGTTCGAGAAAAACCGGACGCAAATGACGCGCCTGGGCAACGGCATTGAGCGTGGCGCGGTAGGTCGGTTTGTCCGACTCGAAGGTGAACGTGATGATGTCGTTGGCCAGGCCGGGCGACATGAAGCCGAAGAGTTCGTGGGAGGTTAACATGGTTGGGCGTTTGGGTTGGTGGCGGCGAGTCAGGACATGGTGACGACCGAGATTTTACTTTTTTTTGCGAGTGGTTCAAATGTTTCGCGCTCCAGCAGCAGGGTTTTTCCGGCTTCCAGCGCCAGCGCGGAAATTCCCGCCCGGGCACAGGTCTCCAGCGTCTGCAAACCGATGCAGGGAATGTCAAACCGCATGTCGTGCATGGCCTTTGCCACCTTGACGGCGACCGCCCCGCCATCCCTGCCCGCCAGTTCACCCCCGCGCGCGAGACATTGGTCCGTCCCTTCAAAACTTTCAACCGCCAGCACGGTGCCATTTTTGACAACCACGGTCTGGCCGATTTCCAGCCGCGAAACCTCCTTGGCGATGCGAAACCCAAATTCCACGTCCGCACGTCGTTCCTCCGACAATTCCGGGCCGAGTTGAAAACCCGCGCCGGGCATGAGCGGTTTCAGCCACGGCGTGGCATCAATCAATTCCACCCCGTCCTTTTTCAATTCATCCGCAATGGCGCCAAAAATCGTGTGGGCGTTTTTCTCTTTGAGCCGGAACAGGAGCGACATCGCGCGCAAATCGGGGCGCAAATCGAAAAGATGTTTCGGTGCAATCTGGCCGACCATGACGCATTGTTTCACGCCGCGGTCGGCAAACGCGGAAATCATTTTTGAAAGCTGGCCGACCTTGAGCCAGACGATGTCGTCCACGAGCGATGTGAGCGCCGGATCGGTTTCTTTTTCAACCGCAACGGCCACCAGCCGTTTGACTCCGGCGGCGCGCGCCTGCCGGGCAAATTCCAGCGGCAAGGAGCGGTTGCCGGCAATGAGGCCGAGTGCTGCGGGCGCGATGTTCATCCGTGATTCCGGGCCTAGGATAACGTATCGCGGAAAAGAAGCCAGCCTGCGATTTGGATGCGCAAAAGTTTCTGTCCTGCTTCGGAACAGAGTGTCTCATTCAATAATAAACTGAAAAATGCGTGATAAAATTGGACTGGCGCCGCGCCGGTAGAATTGTGTTTTTCCGCGTCTAAAAATCTGGCGCGCAAGGTGCTATGCTTGACAGCGATGTCATCGCTGGAAAATATCTACAAAAAAATGGCGGAGGCGGCGGCGGGCGCGGATGCCCTGCATGAAACCACCCAGAATTCGGCGCCGCACGTCTCCCCCGTGGTCGCGCACGAACTGAACAATATCATTGCCATCATTCGAGGCTACGCCGACCGTTTACTGTTCAAGCACGGAGAAAATCCCGCGCTCGAACCGCACCTCAAGCTCATCTCCGAAGCGGCCAAACGCGCGGCAATCATCATTCACGACGCCCTGCCGCCAAATCCAAACCCGACCGCCCGGCAAAATCCGCCGCCGTCGCAACAACCCACCTCGTAACCTCGGTTTCTTCCTGACGCTGAAAAATCAGCGATTCGTTTTGACGCTTGGCGTTTCATCGCGTAGCGTTTTGCTTCTGTTTTTAACCAATTATTTGGGTTTACTGTGAATTTTTTGAAATGGCTTATTCCGTCGCGGAACGAACGCGAACTGAAGAAACTTTGGCCGCTCGTCCATCGAATCAATGAGATTGAGGCCGGACTGCAAAAGCTTTCCGACGACGAACTGCGCCAGAAAACCGCTGATTGGAAGGCGCGCCTCTCGCAAATCCAGGACCAAGCGGAGCTGGCCAGGGCGCTCAACGAGCTCCTGCCCGAAGCGTTCGCCGCCGTCAAAAACGCCTGCCGCCGCCTCACCGAACGCAAGACGGAAATCATCGTGCGCGAGCATCCGTTGCTCTGGGAAATGATCCCGTTTGACGTGCAGCTCATCGGTGGCTACGCCCTGCACAGCGGGCGCATCGCCGAAATGGCCACCGGTGAAGGCAAAACGCTCGTCGCCACCCTCCCCATTTATCTCAACGCGCTCACCGGACGCGGCGTCCATCTCGTGACGGTCAACGACTACCTCGCCGCGCGCGACTCCGAATGGATGGGCGCGATTTACAAATTTCTGGGCCTGACCGTCGGCTGCATTTTGCACGACCAGCCGCCGCGCGTCCGGCGCGAGCAATACAATTGTGACATCACCTTCGGCACGAACGCCGAGTTCGGTTTTGATTATCTCCGCGACAACGGCATGGCGGCGCGCAAGGAAGAACAGGTCCAGCGCGGTCATTATTTCGCCATCGTGGACGAAGTGGACTCCATCCTGATTGACGAAGCCCGCACGCCGCTCATCATCAGCGGCCCGTCCGTCCACACCTACGACGAGCAATATGGCCAGTGGAAGCCGCTCGTCGAGTCGCTCGTCCGGGCGCAGGAACGTTTGTGCGCCCGGTTTTTGTCCGAAGCCGAGGCGCTGATTAAAAAGCTGCATCCGGCCGATGGGTCAAATCCTCAAAACCCCGAAGCGCTCGAAAGCCAGATCGGCATGTTGCTGTTCCGCGTCAAGACGGGCCAGCCGAAATCCGAAGGCCTGATGAAAATTCTGGAAGACCCGGAAAACCTCAAGTTGATGAACCAGGCCGAACTGGATTTGCACAAAGACCAGAAGAAAGTTGACCTTTACCGGGAGAAGGAGGAGTTGCTCTTTGCCATTGACGAGAAAGGTTTCGAGGCCGATTTGACCGAAAAAGGCCGCAACTTTGTCAGTCCAAAGGACCCGGAGGCTTTTGTGCTGCCCGAACTCACAACGGTGCTGCATGAAATTGACACCGGGCCGGAACCCGACGCGCGCAAGCGCATGGAAGCAAAGACGAAGGTGCAGCAGGATTTCGAGACCAAGGCGCAGAAGATTCACGCCATCTCGCAATTGCTCAAGGCTTACAGCCTTTACCAGCTCGACGTGGAATATGTCATTCAGGAGAACAAGGTCATCATTGTGGACCAGCACACGGGCCGGCTCATGCCCGGCCGCCGCTGGAGCGACGGCTTGCACCAGGCCGTCGAAGCCAAGGAAGGCGTCGAGATTGAGCGCGAAACGCAGACGCTCGCCACCATCACGATTCAAAATTATTTCCGTCTTTACGAAAAGCTGGCCGGCATGACTGGCACGGCGGAAACAGAGGCGTCCGAGTTTTTCGATATTTACAAACTCGGCGTGCTCGTCATCCCGACGAACGAACCTTGCATCCGCAAAGACGCCAATGATGCGGTCTATAAAACCCGGCGCGAAAAATTCAACACCGTCCTCAATGAGATCAAGCAGATCCACGCCCAGGGCCGGCCGATTCTGGTCGGCACGATTTCCGTTGAAGTCAGCGAGCAGCTTTCCCGCCTGCTCAAGCGCGAAGGCATCATTCATTCCGTCCTCAACGCGAAATATCACCAGCAGGAAGCCGAAATCATCACGCGCGCCGGCCAGCGCGGCGCGGTGACCATTGCCACCAACATGGCCGGTCGCGGCACGGACATCAAACTCGGCCCCGGCGTCGCCGAACTCGGCGGACTGCACGTCATGGGCACGGAACGCCACGAGGCGCGCCGCATTGACCGCCAGTTGCGCGGACGCTGCGCGCGCCAGGGCGACCCCGGTTCGTCGCACTTTTTCATCTCGCTGGAAGACGATTTGATGCGGCTGTTCGGCTCCGACCGCATTGTGAAGATGATGGAACGCATGGGGCTGGAAGAAGGCCAGGAACTGACACATCCGTGGCTGAACCGTTCCATTCAGCAGGCGCAAAAGCGCGTCGAGCAGCACAATTTCCAAATCCGCAAACGCACGCTCGAATTCGACGACGTGATGAACAAACAGCGCGAGGTCATTTACGGCTTCCGCAACGAAATCATCCATGGTGAGGATGTGCGCGACCGGCTCATGGACATCATGGAGGAAGTCGTCGTGGACAAGGTGGCGCAGTTCACGACGGCGGACTCCGACACGCATGAATGGAAGGTCCGCCAGTTGGCCGACTGGGTGAACCTGAATTTTCCGATCGGTTTGCCGGAAGCGGAAATCCTCAAGTCCGCTGATTCCGGCAAGGAACAACCTGTGCCCGGCTCGCTTTTTGACGGACTCAGCCCGGCGCAATTTGCTGTTGCCAATTTTATTTCCGAAAGCGTTCGCAAGGCCTACGACATAAAAATCAGCTTTGAAAATCCCGACGCGCTGAAGGAAGTCGAGCGTTTCACCATCCTCACCGCGATTGACCGTCTCTGGCAGGAACACCTCTACGAAATGGACAGCCTGCGCTACAGCATCGGCCTTCGCGGTTACGGCCAGCGCGACCCGCTCATCGAATACAAGGCCGAGGCGTTCAAGATTTTCGACGAGTTGATGATCAATGTGAAGACCGAGATTTGCCACAACATCTTCCGGAGCGCATCGTCCATGCTGGCGTTTGAAAATTTCCTGAAGAGTGTGCCGCAGCAGACCCTGCACCAGGCCGCCAGCGCTTTCGGCGGCACGACCACGGCCAGTTCCGGCGGCACGCAAGCCAGGCCCAGCGATGTCGTCAGCGAAGCCGCGGCAGCGGTGGCGGAAAAAGCCAAGCCGGTCCGCACCGGCCCGAAAGTCGGCCGCAACGACCCCTGCCCTTGCGGCAGCGGCAAGAAATACAAGCACTGCTGTGGACGGTGATTGAATCGGGTTCAGCCGGCACTACCCCATCGCGGGGAGCCTCTGGCAAAACCGGAGGCGGTTTGTTGTATATCATGAGGAGATCAAACCGCCGCCCGTTCCAGTTATTCGAGGCGTTTGCCTTTTTTCTGGTGGTTTCCTTAAATTGTCAAGTTTTGCATCGCCTCTTGTTCACAAGCGCATTAAGTTGGGTTTGGCATGGTTGCATGGATCAAACGATTTGAAACATGGTCGAAGCCGTCCATGATGGCGTTATGCCTTGGAATTGTGGCGGTGGTCGGGTTTCTGGATTATCTGACCGGTTACGAAATTTTCGTTTTTGTTTTCTACCTGTTCGCAGTGTTTCTGGCCGTGTGGTTTGTCGGCAGTTACTTTGGGGTGTTAATCTCCGCGTTGAGCGTGATGGCTTGGATTTCCAGCGACATCGCCGCCGGACAACACTTCTCCAGTTACTTAATTCCAGCTTGGAACGTGATAATCATGTTCGTGTTCTACCTCGTCGTGGTGGCGCTTCTGGCCAGACTCCGAACCATGCACAAGGAATTGGAGGAGCGGGTGCGTCAGCGGACCGCCATGTTGACAAAAGAAATCCAGGAGCGAACGCGATTGCAAAAAGAACTTCTGGAAACCAGCGAGCGGGTGCAGCGCCGGATTGGCAACGACCTGCACGACGGTTTAGGCCAGCATCTGACCGGCACGGCGTTGGCCGGCCAGGTCCTTGGCCAAAAATTGGCGGGCCGGGCGCTGCCGGAAGCGGCGGAAGCTGATCGTTTGGTGGAACTGATCCAGGAGGCCATTGAACTGACCCGCACATTGGCGCGGAGCCTGCATCCCATTGAAATGCAGACCGGCCGGCTGGTGGATAATTTTCAAGAACTCGCGGCCAATGCCAGCGACCGATTCAAGGTGTCCTGCCAGTTTGAATGTCACCCAGCCGCGCCGTTGCTTGACATGAATGTAGCCACACATTTGTATCGGATCGCACAGGAGGCCATTACCAATGCGGTCCGGCACGGCAAGGCCCGACACATCAACATCTGCCTTGATTCCACGGCTCATGAAATTGATTTGGCCATCATTGACGACGGCATTGGACTGCCTGAAAATGCCCGAAATGGCGATGGGTTGGGGTTGCGCATCATGGCCTACCGCCAGCATGATGGGTGCAACCTTTAACATCGAACGTCTGTCTTCCTTAAGAGGCACGCGTGTTACTTGCACCCTGGCGTTTGACGGCGTGCCGGAGGAAAAAAATCATGATACAAAAAATCAAAGTGCTGCTCGTGGATGATCACCCACTGGTGCGCAACGGGTTGGTGAACTTGATCAACCAGGAGGCCGATCTCCAAATCTGCGGTGAGGCGGCCAACGAGCCGCAAGCCTTGGAACTCATCCGGACTGTCCAACCTCATGTCGCAATTGTGGACATATCGCTCGAAAATGGGTCAGGCATCGAATTGATCAAAAGCATCAAGGCCATGTTCCCGGACGTGACGGTGCTGGTGCTTTCCATGCATGACGAATCGCTTTATGCCGAACGCGCCCTGCGGGCCGGTGCCCGCGGATATATCATGAAGCGCGAAGCGGCCAAAAAAGTCATTCAGGGCATTCGTTCCGTGCTGGCCGGACAACTTTGCGTCAGCGACAGAATCGCCGCCCTGATGGCCGAAAAATTCGTCGAAGGCCGGACGGCCGCACCCGCTTCGCCCATCGAACAATTAAGCAATCGCGAACTGGAAGTGTTTCAATTGCTGGGCCTCGGTCACAACACGCGGCAGATCTCCGACCACTTGCATATTGGTTTTAAAACCGTCCAGGCTTACTGCGCCCGCATCAAGGAAAAACTCAAGCTTGCCAACGCCACCGAACTTTTGCGCGAAGCCATCCGCTGGCAGGAAAGCCAGCAGGCAAAATAATTCGCCGGCGTAGGGTTCTGCCCTACAAAACGTGTGGGCTCCGCTTTACAGGCTTTTCTTCGCCCGGCGACTGACTTGGCAATTGGTTTGCTCTTTTTGGCTTGGTTGCGGTTGCGACAGGCAATCAGTGAACAAAATGAAATGTAATCATTGTAACCCGCCTGTTGTATTGTTCACGCCGCAACAAACGGAAAGAAAAATGAAAATGAAAAATACCAAAATCCTCCGCAAGTCAGGTTTCACCTTGGTGGAAATCATGATTGTCGTGGCCATTATCGGCCTCCTGGCAGCCATCGCCATTCCCAACTTCGTGAAAGCCCGCGCCACCTCGCAGATGAATGCCTGCATTAACAACCTGCGCCAGATTGACGCCGCCGCGAATGAATTCGCGCTGGAACAAGGCAAAAAGACCGGTGATGCCATTACCTTGAACACCGACCTGACGCCCTACATCAAGCTGAACTCTTCGACCAGCATACCTCCGTGTCCGGCGGGCGGCGTTTACGCCATCGGTTTTGTGGGCAATACTCCGACGTGTACGTTGAGCACCCTGACCAGCAATCCCCACATTCTGCCGTAATCATACCGGATTAGATTCAAAGGCTCGAAGCCAATGGCTTCGGGCCTTTTTTATTGGGAATTGAGGCGGCGTATTAGATTGACAGGTTGTGGCGCGGCCAAGCGAACGCTCACGCCGTTTGGATCCTGGTGGCAGGTCGCGGTTGGGAGGTCTCCCCTCGAAAATAAGTCTTGCCGGCGGCATGTCCTTTGCTATATTGCAAACAGTTTGCAATACAAGAAGTGTCGAATTAATCGCCGGAGGCGGCAACGTTTTCACGCTGCAACGGCAATTTTGTCGCTGGCGGTGTGGTTGTTCATGGCCGCCGCCGAGACGTGGACACCCCTGCACGCATGGCTGCACGGCGGATCAATTCCCGACAACGACGATGACTGCGCGATTGTCGCCCTTGTTCATGGAAAAATCGAAACGACACCGTGTGACGTTCCGGTTGTCATGTCGGCAACCTGGGTTGAAACAACTCCCCGCATGGAAATATCCGTTTTTTGCCCGGCCATTGAAAATCTGCCTCTGGGCCGCGCTCCGCCCTCTTTCTGCACTGCTTCCTAATTCCGGTCGGCTTCGGACAAGGGTGGGTCGTCTTGTCTGAAGACGGTTATCTTGAAACCAAATCTTTGTCCCTGCCATGTGGCAGTTCACAAGGTGCGAATCCTAAAAAAATTCGCCTGTCGGTTTGAAAATTCAACGGATTCAGACTTATGAACAAATTTGTGGAAAAAAAATATGAAAATCGCAGAGTGTATTTGGCGGTAATTTCGTCGGTGGCGCTGTCCTGCGCCAGTACGGCGCTGGCACAAACGAACAACGCGGCACCGACAAACGTCGCGTCCTCGGAAAGTCCCACCAATGTTGTGGCTTCAGAAAGTCCGACAAATGTCGTGGCTTCGGCAAGCCCGACAAATGTCATGGTCTCGGCAAGTCCGACAAATGTCGTGGTCTCGGCAAGCCCGACAAACGTCGTGGCTTCGGAAAACCCGACAAACGTCGTGGCTTCGGCAAGTCCGACAAACGTCGTGGCTTCGGCAAGCCCGACGAATGTGGTGTCCTCGGTAAGCTCAACGAATGTCACCCAACTGGGCACTGTCACCGTTGTTGGCAAATTGAACCAAGCGCGAAACCAGATCCTGCCGGATTTGGGTGCAACGGCGTACACGATCAACAAAGATCAAATCGCCGCCCTGTCGCAAGGCGGCAACGCGCCGATGAACCAGGTGGTCTTGCGCGCGCCGGGCGTGGCGGAGGATTCGGCGGCGAATGGCGACCTGCACGTCCGGGGCGAACATGCGAACCTGCAATACCGTATCAACGACGTGCTTTTGCCGGAAGGCATCACCGGGTTCGGCTTGGAGCTCGATCCGCGTTTCGTGGAAAGCATGCAGCTCATCACCGGCTCGCTGCCCGCGCAATACGGTTTCCGCACGGCGGGGGTCGTGGACATCCAGACCAAAAGCGGCGCGTTCGATCCGGGCGGCGAAGTGTCCATGTACGGCGGCAGTTACGACACGATCAGGCCGAGTTTTGAATACGGCGGCTCGCAGGGAAAATGGAATTACTTCGTGGACGGCAGCTACGACAACAACAACCTCGGCATTGAAAATCCCACGTCCAGCTCAACGCCCATCCATGACAATACGGAGCAATACAAGTCGTTTGTCTATGCCTCGCGCATTTTGAGCGACACGAGCCGGGTCAGCATAATGGGTAGCGCGTCCTACAGCACGTTTGAAGTTCCAAACACGCCAGATCTCCCGGCCGGAACCGCCCCTGGTGGCGCTCAGTGGGTGCCCGGAACGTTTGATTCCAGCGCCCTGAATGAAGTTCAAATCGAACAAAATTATTACGGTGTCGTGACCTATCAGAAATCGGCGGGCGACTTGAATTATCAAACTTCCGCCTTCTTCCGGAACAGCAGTGTGCATTTCCTCCCGGACCCGATCGGCGACCTTTATTTCAACGGCGTGGCCAGCAATGAAAAGCGGACGCTCTACTCCGGCGGGCTGCAAGCCGACGCCAGTTACCAGCTCGGTGACAAACACACGATTCGCGGCGGCGGGATCTTGCTGGACACGTCCGTCACTGAAAATTCGAGCACGACCGTGTTCAACGTGAACTCCTCCGGCAATCCAACCGGTTCGGCTTATCCCATCTCGGATAATCCCACAATCCATGGTTTGTTTGCCGGTGTGTATTTGCAGGACGAATGGAAAATCATTCCGCAGCTCACACTCAATTATGGCGCGCGTTTTGACGTTTTTGACGCGTCATTTGACCAGGAAAACCAGGTCAGCCCCCGCGCCAACCTCATCTATCAGCCCACGGACTCAACCACGTTGCATGCGGGTTATGCCCGTTACTTCACGCCGCCGCCGGTTGAAAACGTGACGCCATCGACGGTGAACCTGTTCGACGGCACGTCGAATGCCTCGTCCATCACCAACGGGATCTCGGGGGTGAAAGCCGAGCGGGCGAATTATTTCGACGCCGGCATCACGCAGAAACTGGCGCCGGGACTGCAAGTGGGACTGGACGGTTACTATAAAAACGCCAAACAACAACTCGACGACGGGTTGTTTGGCCAGACACTCATCCTTTCGGCGTTCAATTACAGCCGGGGCGAAGTTTATGGCGTGGAATTTTCCAGCAGCTACACGACCGGCGGTTTCTCGACTTATGCCAACGTCGCCTGGTCGGTTGCCAAAGGCGAAAACTGGAGTTCGTCACAATTCCTGTTCGATCCGACCGCCCTGGGGTATGTAAAAAACAATTGGATCTATCTGGACCATGATCAGCGGGTCACCGGCACCTTCGGCACGTCGTATTTGTTTAACGAGTCGCCCAGCGCCCGCACGCGCGTCTATGTGGACGCCCTGTTCGGCAGCGGGTTGCGGGAAGATGGAGGCGGGACGATACCCGGCAGCAGCCCGCCGGCGCCCATCCCGAATGGCGCAAGTGTTCCGTCTTACTACTCGGTGAACATTGGCGCGGCGCAAAGCTTCAAAATTCACAATAAACAAATTTTGACAGCCCGGCTCGATGTGGTGAACGTGACGGACAACATTTATGAACTCCGCAGCGGCAGCGGCGTCGGTGTCAATGCCGCCCAATGGGGCGAGCGCCTGGGCTTCTTCGGCTCCCTCAGCTATGCGTTCTGAACACCGGCACATTTGATGAATAACATGGATGCAAATCGAACAACGCCCGCTTACGAGTTGAAAGACGAGTTGGCCCGGTTTTGCCTGCCGGCGGCAAACCAGGACGCCAATCTCAAACTCGCCTGGGTAAATTCGATTTGCATCCTCTTTCTCTGCATCGGGATTCTCGGGGCGCGCCGCGGAGTCATCGCCATCAAACCGGTCCCGCCCATCCGGGAAGAAGTTCCTGTCGTCGTCCAGCCGGCGGTGTTGCCGCCGCAGGCAATCGCCCAAAAGCCGGAGCAGGCGGAACCAAACAATCAGCCGCGCGTCCTCGTCGCCCTGCCGAACGCGCCGAACGTCAACTTTGGCATTCCGACCGTTGGCACGCTCATCGTGCCTGCCGCGCTCGCCTCCCCACTGCCGCAGGTGGCCCCCGTACGCATTGGTTCGCTCGTCAACACCGGCACGGGCGGCGAACGGCCTGAACCGCCATATCCTCCAATCGCCCTGCAAACGGGCGAGCAAGGCACGGTGGTTCTGTTGCTCACCGGCGATGACGCGGGCAATGTCGTTTCCGTGGACGTGAAGGAATCATCAGGCTTTCCCGTTCTCGACCACGCCACCGTGGACTACATCAAACATCACTGGCGTCTTCCCTCCGGCACCGGGAACCGGCTTTTCCAGACCAGCATCACTTACCAACTGCAATTGAACTGAAACCAAACAAAATTATGCTCGCAAACATCGTTCTCCAATTCTTCCTCAAAGGCGGTCCCGTCATGTGGCCGATCCTCGTCTGCGCCATCGTCGCCGTCGCCGTCGTTGGCGAACGCGCCTTCTGGTGGTGGCGTGAAAGCCAGAAGCGCGACCCGCAAAAAATGGAAAAGCTTCTGGCCGCGCTGGAAAATTCCGACGTGCCGGCCGCCACAAAAATCGCCGAAGGCTCGGAAGACCCCGTCATCCGCATGATTCATCGCGGCCTGGCTCATGTCGGCCATGCCCACGCCTCCTTGCTGGGCGCGCTGCAATTGGCGGCGGGCATCGAACTCAAACGCGCCGGGCGGTTCCTGACAGTGATGGACACGCTCGTGACGCTCGCGCCGCTGCTGGGTCTGCTGGGCACCGTGACCGGCTTGATGCGCGCGTTTCTCAACATCGGCAATGCGGAACTTTCCGTCACCAGTGTCACCGGCGGCATCGGCGAGGCGTTAATCGCCACGGCCTGCGGCCTGGGCATCGCCATTTTCTCGCTGATTCCCTTCAACTTTTTTTCGGCGAAGGTGACGCAACTGCAATTCGAGCTGGAAACGGCGGCAACCAATGTCGAAGTGATGGTTGGCGGCGGCGTGAAATCGGGGGACACCGCCCAGATGACCAGAACAACACCCCCCAGCCGGACCGCCAGCCACTGAATTTTTGCCGATGAAAATCCCCTCGCCCATTCCACGCCGGAAGTCGCGGATTGTCATCATTCCGCTGATTGACATCATGTTTTTCCTGCTCGCGTCGTTCATGATGGTCAGTCTGCAAATGAGCCGGACCGAAAACATCAAGGTCCATCTGCCGGCCGCCACCCAATCGCGGCAGGATTTCCGGCCCGACATGGTCAACATTGCCGTGGACAAATCCGGCGCTGTCTGGCTGGAGAAAAAGCCGATCTCATTGCCGGAACTAAGCCTCGTGTTAAGCAACCGCTTCCACGCCAACCCCGACCTGCCGATTTATATCAGCGGCGATCAAGACACGTTGCACGGCGACATGGTGAAGGTGTATGAAATCGTCCGCGCGGCCGGCATCCAAAAGGTCGCGTTCATGACCGACAGCCGGCAAAGCCCGACGACACCATGAAAATCCGCACGCCCATCCCGGAAAAAAAATCGCGGCTGGAAATCATTCCGCTGATTGACATCATGTTTTTCCTGCTCGCGTCGTTCATGATGGTCAGCTTGCAGATGCAGATTGTCCGCACGGTCAAATCCAACCTGCCCACCGCCACGCTCGCCACTCCCGCCAACAAGCCCGACATCGTGAATCTCACCGTGAACCAGGACGGCCAGGTTTCCGCGGACGACAAACCCATCGCCTTCCCCGAATTGTTCACCCTGCTTACGAACCGCTACAGCCTGAACACGAACCTGCCGGTTTATATCACCGGCGCGCACGACGCCACGCACGGCTCGGTGGTGTTCGTGCTCGATTTGGTGAAACGCGCCGGCATCCAGCGCGTCGCCATCGCCGTCAACGCCGCCTCCGACCACCTGACTCCATGAAAAATTTTCAAGTGAACCTGTTCATCGTTCTCGCCATCGGCCTCTGCAGTCTTTGCGTCTGGCAATGGTATGAACAAACCGTCCAGCGCAGCGAAATCCAGACCCTCAACCGGATCGTCTATGACCGCAACGCCGCCATTCAGGGCTACACCAATTCCATCGCCACGCTGAATCATCAGGTGAACCAGATGGACGCGCGCCTCACCGAAATCAAGGCCGTCGTCGCGACCAATGAACAACTCGTCATTTCACAAAAGGCTGAAATCGTGCAATTGCAATTCGCAAACGAAACTGCCACCAACGAAATCGTGCAATACAAAGCCGGCGTGGACGCGCTGGAAGCGAAGCTGAAGGAAGCTTACGCCGGCATTGACGAGCAGAATGGAGCCATCTCCAACCTTGTCGCCAAGCAAAACGACCTCATTCAGAAATACAACGACGAAGTGAAAGACCGGAACGACGTTGTTGCCAAATACAATGAACTGGTGAAACAAGTCCAATCCGGCGGCAAAAAACAGCCCGACAAATGACGGCCATGAAAAGGACCTTTCTGAATACGGCACAACCACCATCGCGGTATCTGGAACTTCTTGTTCCGGCGTTGTTGCTCACGCTGGCATTTGGGCTGGCAGCCTGGTTGGGTCCGCGCCTGGAGGTCCAATTCCCGGAGCGCGCGGACTTGGACGACCCGCTGGCTGTGTTGCTGGGCGACACCCGGCAGCTTTTCGCCAACAGCTTCTTCGTCAAGGCCGACGCCTATTTTCACAGTGGTTATTATCCGACAATTTTTGACAACAACGCGCCCTTCAAGACGCCGCATATCGGCGAGGATTCCGGCACGATGGAAAGCAAGAATTCCGGTGACGAAACCACTGTTTTCGGCCATCCACACAATTGGGTCGAACGGTTCGAACTCAATTTTTTCCCGTCCTATCACACGCATCTGGATCAAGGCGGTGTGGATGGCGAAGGTGCTACAGAAGTGAAGGAAATCATGCCGTGGCTGAAAATTTCGGCGGAACTGGATGCTCACCGCGTTGAAACTTATCTGGTCACGGCCTACTGGCTGCGCAACCGGATGCACAAGGTGAACGAGGCGGAACAATTCTTGCGCGACGGACTTCGGGCCAACCCCGACAACGCCGCCCTCCTGTTTGAGCTGGGGCAGCTTTACTTTGAAAGCCGCAACCAGCCGGGCCAGGCGCGCAATCTATATCTGGCCGCGCTCGACAGTTGGGGTCGGGAGAATTCCGGCAACCCGGAGCCGGACAAATTCCTCCTCAGCCACATTCTTGCCGCGCTTGCCAAATTGGAGAAACACGAAGGCAACGACGCAAAAGCCATCGGGTATTTCAAGATGCTCAAGACCATTTCACCCAGCCCTGACTCCATCCAGAAACAGATTGACGAACTCAGCCAGCAACCGGCTTCAAAACCATGAATATGAACCACCCCATCGAAATCAGAAATTTGTGGGTTGAATACCCGTCAACCAAACGCGGAGTTCCACCCAAAACGGCGGTCGCCGAGCTCGATCTCGAAATTCAGCAGGGTGAAGTCTTCGGTCTGCTCGGCCCGAATGGCGCGGGCAAGACGACGACGATGAATGTGCTGCTCGGCTTCGTGAATGCCAAAGCCGGAGATGCGCAAATCTTCGGGCGCACTGCACGCGACCCGCAGGCGCGTCAACGCCTTGGCTACTTGCCCGAACTCACCTATTACTACAAATTTTTGACCGCCGAGGAATTATTATGCTTTTATGGGGAGATTTTCGACATCCCCAAACCGCAGCTCGAAAAGCGCATTGATGAAGTGCTCAAACTGGTGGACCTGGAACCGGCGCGCAAACGGCTCATCAAAACCTACTCGAAGGGAATGCAGCAGCGCGTCGGCCTCGCCCAGGCGCTCATCAACAACCCCGACTTGTTGATTTTGGACGAGCCGACCAGCGGCCTTGATCCCGTCGGACGGATGCAGGTGCGCGAAGTCATGCAACGGCTCAAAAGCGAAGGCAAGACCGTTTTGTTTTCCTCACACGAACTTGGCGAAGTCGAAACGGTCTGCGACCAGGTGGCGATTCTCGCCGAAGGCCGGCTCAAGGTTCTCGGCGCCGTGGACGCGCTTTTGCGTGAACATAATTGCGGCCTGGAACAACTGTTTCTCCGCGTCATCGGCTATCAACCCAAACTGAAACCGGCCTGAACATGAAAACCATTTTTGCCATAGCCAAAATCGTCCTCAAGGAATTGCTTCGGCGCAAGGACGCCTATGTTCTGATCGTCATCACTGCCTTGCTGACTGTTATGTCCGGGTCGGTCCACTTTTTCGGCGACTTGAAAATGGTCCGCTACGTGAAGGAACTCTGCCTGTTGCTGGTCTGGATTTCCTCCATCGTCATTGCCGTTACTTTGACTGCGCGTCAAATCCACGCCGAACGCGAGAGTCGCACCTTGTTCTCATTACTGGCAAAACCCCTGAGCCGCAACCAGCTCATCCTTGGCAAATTCCTCGGCTGCTGGCTCGCGTGCGGTGCGGCATTGTTTGTGTTCTACGCCTTTTTCGTGGTGACCGCCGCTTCACGGGGCGAACACTGGCGATTGACCGAATATTTTCAGGCCTTCTGGCTGCACTGGGTCATGCTGGGTATCATCGTGGCGATGGTTATGGCCGGTTCGCTTGTCTTCGCCGCGCCATCGTCCAACGCAACGATCTGTTTTATTGTAATTCTTGGGATTCTCATGCTCGGACGGCATCTCGGCAAGTTGGCCCTGCACATGAGCGAACCGTCCCAAATCACAGCTCTGGCCGTTTATTATGCCATGCCACATCTTGAGTTTTATGATTTGCGCGACCTCATCATCCACGACTGGCCGCTGGTGCGATGGAGCGCCCTGGGCATCGCCACACTTTATGGTGCAGCTTACGCGGGTGTGTTCCTCGGCCTCGCGTGCTTTTTATTCCGCCGCAAACCCCTCACCGCCTAACTATAGACGAACATGAACGGACCTCGTTCACATTTGATGTTAATGCTGCTGTTCTGCTCGACATTTGCCGGGCAGTTTGCCTCCGAAGCGCGAAGCTACACGGGAAAAGAATGGGTTTCGTTATCTGAATGGGCTGAAGAAAATGGTTTCAAACTGACTGGGCTCAAGAGGGAGAAATCATTCACTCTGACCAACGAATGCTTCAGGTTGTCCTTCAAAACCGATTCACAATTGGCCGGAATCAACGGTGTCAACGTTTGGCTGTGCAATCCGATTACGCTAAAAGGCGGGCAGGTTTGCGTTTCTTCGCTCGACCTGAATACTTCCATTGAACCGATTCTGTTTCCCCAAACAAATCAGGTCCATGCGACGATTCAGACAATTTGTCTCGATCCCGGTCATGGCCGCAAAGACACCGGCGGTGTATTTGGCCGGTATGTTGAAAAGCAATATACCCTCCCGCTGGCCGAAGAATTGGCCGGGCGGTTGGAGGCAGCGGGATTCAAAGTAATACTGACGCGCTCCAATGACACCTTTGTTGATCTGGAAGACCGTCCAGCGTTGGCCAACCGGCAAAAGGCGGATTTATTCATCAGTCTGCACTTCAACATTGGCCCGCCGGGAGAAGCCAAAGGAGTGGAAGTCTATTGTCTGACACCCGCCAAAGCCAGTTCCACAAATGTTGGTAGATGGGGAGATGTCAGCGAATGGAGAGACAGCCCCGGCGCCTTGCCCGGCAACCGTTATGATGATGGGAATGTATTTCTGGCGTATCAACTTCAAAAGTTGCTGGTCAAAAATCTTTTCGCTGAAGACCGGGGAGTCCGGCGGGCGCGCTTTGCCGTTTTACGCACGGCTGAAATGCCTGCTGTGCTCATCGAAGGCGGATTCCTTTCCGATGCTGTTGAACAGAAAGAAATCGCCGACCCAAAATATCGCGATCAGTTGGCCGCAGCCATCGTGCGGGGAGTGCTGGCTTATCAACACGCGGTCAAATCATGAAATCATCGCCACTATGAAACCGTTCATTGCCATTAAAAGATTGTTGCCCCTTGCCGCGCTGCTGTTTTGTTTGTGCTCGATCATTGCTCTGGTGACGAGTTGCGGAAAAAAGGAGACCTCCAAACAAAACGCAGCCATACTTAACATTGTCGCCGCCGATAACTTTTACGGCGGGGTGGCACGGCAGATCGCCGGGAATTCGGCGGACGTCACCAGCATTTTAAGCAATCCCAATCAGGACCCGCACGAATTCACCACCGATGCGGCGACGGCGAAGGCCGTGGCGGATGCCGACATCGTGATCTACAACGGTATTGGTTATGACGATTGGATGGACAAACTCCTTGGGGCACAGGGCAAGCCCGGGCGGATTGTTATCCGGGTGGCCGACCTGATTGGAGCCAAGGCCGGTGATAATCCGCATATCTGGTATGATCCGCGCACGATGCCCGCCTTGGCAGCAAGACTGGCGGAAATTTTGAAACAACCGGACAACCTCGCGGTCTTTCAAAAAGAAATGGCGGCAGTCACGGCGAAAATTGCCGAAATCAAGTCCGCTAAAAGTGGGACGGTCGTCACGGCCACGGAGCCGGTGTTTGGCTACATGGCGGACGCGCTGGGTTTCAAAATGGAAAACTACGGCTTCCAGCTTGCCGTGATGAACGATACCGAAATCAGCTTTCAACAGGCGTCTGATTTCGAGAAAAGTCTGCATGATAAAAATATGAAAATCCTTTTCTATAACAGCCAGGTCACGGACCCGGTGACTCAACGCATGCAGGAAATCGCCCGAAAGAATGGCGTGGCCGTAATCGGTGTCACGGAAACGCAGCCACCCGATGCCAGGAGCTATGCGGATTGGATGCTCGCGGAATTAAACAAAGTCGGGACAACTCTGGAGACAAACCATTGACACCCTCACTTTCCATAATCAACGGCGGCGTGCGGCTCGGCGGGTGCGACATTCTGCGAGGAGTCGGCGCGGAAGTCTTTCCCGGTGAATTCATCGGAGTGTTTGGACCGAATGGCGCGGGTAAATCCACCCTCATGCGATGTATTCTCGGTCTTATACCACTTTGTTCGGGATCCATCTCCGTTTTGGGAGAACCCCCGGGGCGAGCGAACAAAGTCATTGGTTATCTGCCGCAATCACGAGCCGGCCTTGAAAACACGGCCCTGACTGCGCGTTCGCTGGTCTCTGCGGTGGAAGGTGGAAATCGCTGGGGAATGCCGTGGAATACCCGGGCCACCCGCGGCGAAGTCGAACGGGCCATTGAATTGGCAGGCACGGAAGAATTTGCCGATCGCCCTTTCTCCGTGCTGTCCGGTGGGGAAAAACAGCGCGTTGCACTGGCTCAAGCTTTGCTGGGCAAGCCACGCCTGCTCATTCTCGACGAACCATTGGCCAGCCTTGATCCGCGAAATCAAATGCGCATGGTCGAGTGCATCGCCAAAATCAAAGCCACGACCGGGGCAACCATTCTTTTTATTGCGCATGACGTCAATCCACTCCTTGGTGTGATGGATCGCGTCATTTACCTCGCGGGCGGCGGGGCTGCCATCGGCTCGACAGACGATATTATTTCCAGCGCAGTATTGAGCAAACTTTACGGCACTGAAATCAATGTTGTTCGCGCCGAAGGAAAAATCTTCATCGTTGCCGCCGAGGGCAATGTCACGGAGGCCGCGCACCATGATTGATCAAATCCATTATTATTTGTCTTATGACTTTGTGCGTAACGCGCTCATCGCCGGTTCACTTGCCGGAATCCTGGGCGCGGTGGTTGGCTATTTTGTGGTCATTCGCAAAGTAAGTTTTGCCGCCCACGCATTGGCGCATATCGGATTTACCGGAGCGACGGGAGCCGCTTTGTTCGCCCTAAGCCCGCTGGAAGGAATGCTGATTATTTCGGTGCTGGCGGGCGTGATGATGGGAGCCTCCGGGAACCGGTTGCAACGCAGCGACATGGCCGTTGGCATGACACTTTCGCTTTGCCTGGGCGTAGGCATGTTGTTTCTCGTGCTCTACAAAGGTTTCGCGGGACAGGCTGCTTCCATTCTCTTCGGGAATATTTTTGGCGTCTCGCATCACCAAATTGTTCAAACGGTGATTCTCTCGGTGATCAGCATGGGAACTCTGCTGTTTGTTTCGCGAAAGCTTCTTTTTGCCAGCGTTCAGCCCGATCTGGCTGAAGCGCGGGGCGTCTCGTTATCCGCCTTGTCCATCGTTTTCATGGTGATTCTGGCAATCTCCGTCACCCTGGCCAGCCAGGTGGTCGGCATCCTGCTGGTTTTCACACTGATTATTGGCCCGGCTGGTATTGCAACCAGGCTTTGCCGAAACTTTTGGAGCGGGCTGATGACTTCGGTCGTCATCGGGCTGTCTGCCGTTTGGAGCGGAATTCTACTCGCCTGTATCACAAGTTGGCCTCCCACCTTTTGGATTACGACGATCCTTTTTGGTCTCTACCTGATCACCGAGGCGGTCGCCATTTTGATTTTAGGATATAAATGAGCAAAATTTCAATTGTTAGAGAAGCCGCGGAAAAAGCAAGCCGGGCCGAATCCGATCGAACAGCGTATGTGTTGCGGAACGCGGAGAGGTTTGCAGCGGGAATAATCATCGTCATGGGTTTTGAACTGCTGGATGTAAAGACCCTGTTGGAATCGCCTTCGCCTTGGGTGAAAATTTCATGTTATCTGTCTCTGGCGGTTTTAAGCATTTCTTTGTTTTTTGCTTTCCGCGGAATGTGGGTCAAAGGTTATGCAGATTATCCTAGAGGCAACAAACTATGGGACAATTTGAAGCCGGAGAATGTGTCGGAAGATGCCGCTCAAGAGGCACTCGTGCAAATGCTCTTACAAACCAGGGAACAGAACGCGCGGCTGAACGATGCCAAAGTCAATTCGCTGTTTTGGTGTGGCTGGCTGCTCTTCATTGGCTTTTTGCTGGCTGCCAGCAGCCAATTGTTGGATGCATTGGTGGATACGTTGACCTGACAAATGAAAACCCATCGGTATAAATTGCCGTGCCGCAGGCGGAAAATGATGAATAATCTGTCACAATCCAATCGATCATTGCTAAGTTTGCCATCGGTGGCTGCGGTTCAGCTTTAAGCGATATTCATAATTATGTTAAGAGTGATCAGATTTTTGCTTTATTGGCTCGCTGTTCTGGCGGGTGTAACTGGCGTGTTGGTTGAAGGCATATCGCTGTTAAAAAACTGGATGGAGCGGTTTAATCCCGATTACAGTCCCCTTTTGAGTTCTTACGATTTTTTTTCTGCCGAGGTCATTTTTTTGCTTTCGCTTATATTATTGATTGTGGTTCACATCGGTCACGTGGTTGGTGGTGGATTGCACATTTCCAGATCCAGGAAACCGGTTTTACCTGGGAAGCAGCCGGGCGATTCGTCATTGTCCGCCGGCTTGACTACGCAGTCACTCGAGCCGCCTGGAGCGCCAGCGCAGGCAGATAAAGAGACGTCCGACGAGAAGCTGGCACGGCTGCTAAAACGGAAGAAAGAATGACCGGTCATGCCTCGTGCTGGAGTCAACACCGTTTCAACCCAGCACCGTAAGCAGGATCCCGATCAGAATGCCGATCACGGCGGGAAGTTTTTGCAGTCCGTTTTTTTCGCCAAACAAGAGCAGGCCGCCGGCAAAACCCACCAGCGTGCTGCCGCGGCGCAGGCTCATCACCACCGAAACGAGCGAATCGGGATCGCGCAGCGCACTGAAATAAATGTAATCGGCCACCAGCAATGAAAAGGCAATGAACGGGATGCTCCAGCGCCAGTGAAATACATTGCGCGCCCACCAACGCCACTTCCAGCCAATGGCGAACGGAGTGAAAAGCACCAGCAGGTAAACCGAGAACCACGCCTGCACCGTTGGCACCGAGAAATGTGCCCGGCCCAGCAGGTATTTATCATAAAGCGAACTCGCCGCCCCCAGCAACGTTCCGGCAATGAGGAAGCCCACCCATTTGTCCCGATGGAAATGAACACCCTCCCGACTGCCAACTACGGAAAGTCCGACAAAAGACACGAGTGTGGTCAGCACACCGACGGTTTCCAGCAACGTCGGGCGCTCGCCCAGAATCAAGAGTGCGCCGAACAGGGTAAACAGCGGACTGGTCGCGCGAATGGGTAACCCCAGCGACAGCGGCAGATGTTTGAGGGCAAAATAGGTGAAAACCCACGACGCCGCGACAACGGCTGACTTCAGCACCAGTTGCAGATGCTGCACCAGCGTGAGTGGATCCGTGACCAGCGACGGCGGCAACAGCCCGGGATGAACCGCCTGCCCAACCAGCAACACCAACCATACCACCGCACCGGACAATGTGCTGAAAAACAGCACCGGCACAACGGCGTTGTCCCGCACGGCGTGCTTGGTACAAAGCTCATAAACGCCGAGAAACAATGCCGATACCAGACTGGCGACAATCCAATGCATGAAATCCCCCTGGTAGGGCGGGCAGTCCCCTGCCCGCCGCTTTTTTGTGAATCCACGACGGCGCGCACGGAGTGACGCGCCCTACCCTACATGTGCGAGATAATGTTGCTGCCAAACTCGCTGCACTTGATTTCCGTCGCGCCTTCCATCTGGCGGGCGAAGTCGTAGGTGACGCGCTTGCTGCCAATCGCGCCGTTCAATCCTTTCAAGATCAAATCCGCCGCTCCCGTCCAGCCTAGGTAGCGAAACATCATCTCGCCGCTCAACACAACACTGCCGGGATTTACGACGTCCTTGTTTGCGTATTTTGGCGCGGTGCCGTGCGTGGCCTCGAAAATCGCGTGGCCGCTGACGTAATTGATGTTGCCGCCGGGGGCGATGCCGATGCCGCCGACCTGTGCCGCCAGCGCATCGCTCAGGTAATCGCCATTGAGATTCAGCGTGGCGATGACGTCAAAGTCCGTCGGGCGCGTGAGCACCTGCTGGAGCGTGATGTCGGCAATGGCGTCCTTGATGATCAGCCCCGCGCCGGGTTTGCTTTCGGGAATTTTGCACCAAGGCCCGCCGTCAATCTCCACCGCGCCATAACGCTCCCTGGCAATTTTATAGCCCCAGTCGCGGAACGCGCCTTCGGTGAACTTCATGATGTTGCCCTTGTGGACAATTGTAACGCTTTTGCGTTTGTTTGTAATGGCGTAGAGGATGGCGGCGTGAATCAGGCGTATCGTCCCGAGATAGCTGACCGGCTTGAAGCCGATGCCGACATCCACTGCCGCTTCGCGATGCGGAGCGCCGATGTCCTCAAGCTGCTTTAGCCACTGCGCGGCGGCGGCTTCGGTTCCAAAACGAATCTTCTTGAATTCCTTGGGAAAATTCTGGGCCAGAAAGTCCAGTATCTTTTGGCTCTCCGGCGTGCCGCCGGCGTATTCGATACCCGCATAAATATCCTCGGTGTTTTCGCGGAAGATGACCATGTTCACCTTTTCCGGATGTTTCACGGGGGACGGGACACCGGTGAACCATTGCACGGGTCGCAGGCAGACATAAAGATCGAGCATCTGGCGCAGAGCGACATTGAGCGAGCGAATGCCACCACCGACAGGCGTGGTAAGCGGGCCTTTGATGCCGACGAGATATTCCTTGAACGCCTCCACGGTGTCGTCCGGCAACCAGTTGTCGAACTTGTTCTTGGCGGCTTCGCCGGCAAACACTTCAAACCAGGAAATCTTGCGTTTGCCGCCATAAGCCTTCTGCACCGCCGCGTCGAACACGCGCCCGCTCGCCGCCCAGATGTCCGGTCCGGTACCGTCGCCGCGAATGAACGGGAGGATGGGATTTTCAGGAACGGTGAGTTTGCCGTTCGTGATTGAAATTTTTCCACCCGCGGGCGGTGTCACGTCCTTGTAAGCCATAATTCAGTTTAAAGTTTCATTTTGCAGACGAGAGAAAAAGGCCGAATGCGAAAGAAATCAAGGAAAGAAAACAAATTCGGTTGAACGATATGAGCGATATGAACGCCTGCCCTCATCCCGGCCTTCTCCCCCGGGAGAAGGAATAGCATTGGCCGCTTCTGGTATTGCGATGATCGTCCGGCAGGTCCAGTCTCAACTCTTCCAGTGAGACGGCGAACGATTCTCCTTCTCCTTGGGGCGAAGGCCGGGATGAGGGAGGACAACTGTCCAATTTCAAGGAGCCAGCCGTTCGCGATGTGGCTGGTGGTCGCGGTTCCAGCGGCTCAAGGCGGCATCGCTGGTGTCGGCAAAAAGATATTGCAGCGTCGGCGATTCAACGTGGCCGTCGCAAAACACCACGTTGAATTTGCCTTGATGACGTATGGAGGCAGCCTTTGATTTTGCTAAATCCGGTTCGCGCATGAAGTTTCCCCCGGCAATAACATCTCCCATTGCCATCATGTCGCTTGGACAAACCACTTCCGATTCGCTGATGGGCTTAATTGAGTGAGAAAGGTAGCGACCATACAGACCGAGTGCGTTCGTGCGGTAGAGCGCGTTCGTGCGATAGTTTGTCGCAGAAACACCATAAAGATTATAGCCATAGGACAGGGGCGGAAAATTAGCGCGGTCTTCCGCGGTAAAAGAAGAGGGATAATAATCAGCGGAAAAAAATGCCGATGGGCAACGCCACACACCCTTATCCAAGATACTGTTTTTGAGTTTAGTCGTG
The DNA here is from genome assembly GCA_963744965.1 of uncultured Verrucomicrobiae bacterium. Taxonomy (GTDB): domain Bacteria; phylum Verrucomicrobiota; class Verrucomicrobiia; order Limisphaerales; family UBA11358; genus UBA11358. Next base: position 404,252 of record CAVUVT010000008.1, on the reverse strand, counting down.
TCAAATCCCCCGCCCTCAAGCTGGCCCATCCAAGTTCCCGGATTGTCACTGTTCGTGCCCGCGTATGCAGAAGGATAAGCGTTATTAGCAGCGACGAAGTTTTGAATAGCGAGGCCAAACTGACGCAAATTATTGACACATTGAATTCGTTGCGCTCTTGCTTTGACTTGCGAAATTGCCGTCAGCAAAAGCGCGGCGAGAATTCCAATGATGGCGATGACGACCAAGAGTTCAGCCAGCGTGAATGCCAACTGAACTCTTGGTCGGTCAATTTTCATCAAGTTATCTCAATCAGCCTCGCTGTCATTGAGGGCGCGGCTTCGCCGAATTGCGCCTTTACTTTGGCCACGGTGTTTTCGACGGTCAGGCCGTATTTGCGGCGGAGTTCGTCCTGCGTCGTGGCGTGTTCGATGAACTGGTCGGGCCAGCCGATGCGGACGACGGGCGTGGTAACAGCCTTTTCGCTGAACAGTTCCAGCACCGCCGAGCCGTAACCACCCATCAGCGCGTGGTCTTCCAGCGTCACGATCACGTCGGCGGCCTTGCCGAAAAATTCATGTGCGCCATCGTCGAGCGGTTTGGTGAAGCGCGGGTTGATGACGGCACAATCAAATCCTTCCGCCGCGAGTTGTGCCGCCGCCTGGCGGGCGATGGTGTTCATCGGACCAAGACCGAACAGCGCGACCTTGTGTTTGCCATTGTTGGAAAAGTTCTGGACGACCTCCGCCTTGCCGACTTCGAGCAGCGTGGGCTGGTCCTTGATCGGCACGCCTTCCGCCGTGCCACGCGGATAACGAATGAACGTCGGATGTTGTTGGTGCGTGGCGGTGAACATCATGTCCACGAGTTCGTCCTCGTCCTTCGGCGCCATGGCAATGACGTTCGGCAAACAGCGCAGATAGGAAATGTCGAACAGGCCGTGATGGGTCGGGCCGTCGTTGGCGGACAATCCGGCGCGGTCCATGCAGAAAATCACCGGCAAATCCTGCAGACAAACGTCGTGATGAATGCAGTCGTAGGCGCGTTGCAGAAAAGTGGAATAAATCGCCACCACCGGATGAAAACCCATCGCCGCCATGCCGGCGGCAAAAATGACGGCATGTTCCTCGGCAATGCCCACGTCGTAATAACGATCGGGCATGGCCTTTTCCAAATGCTTCAGGCCCGTGCCACTGGGCATCGCGGCGGTGATGCCGACGAGCATGTTGTTCTTCTGGCAGAGTTTCACCATCGTCTGCCCCATCACGTCCTGATAATTCGGCGGCGTATTCACCTTGACGGGCATCGAATCGCCGGTCTTCACATCATAAGGCCCGGTCCCGTGGAATTTTTCCGGAAATTTTAGCGCGGCCTCAAAGCCCTTGCCTTTTTGCGTGAGCACATGAATGACGATGGGATGGTCGCACGTCTTGGCAAATTCCAGCGTGCTGATGAGCAGCGGCAAATCGTGTCCGTCAATCGGGCCTAGATAACGCAGGCCCATTTCCTCAAAAAGAACCGGGCTGCCGTAGCCGCCGCGTCCATCCATATCCACGAGGCTGCCGGTTTGCCGCAACCCGACGTCGGTGATGGCGCCCTTGAAACCCTCCTCGGCCTTGCGGGCAAGCTTCAAGGCGACGTCGCCCTTGGGAAACCGGCGCAGAAAATTCTGAAAATCCCGCGCGAGCTTGTTGTAACGGGGATTGGTGATGAGTTTGTTGAGGTAATTGGAAACCGCCCCCACGTTTTTGGCGATGCTCCACTCGTTGTCGTTGAGAATGCTGATGAACCGCTTGGTCGTGTGCCCGATGTTGTTGAGCGCCTCGAAGGAAATGCCGTTCGTCAGCGCCGCGTCGCCAAAAATGCAGACGATGTTCTCGTCCGTGCCGTTTTTATCACGCGCGGCCGCCATGCCCAGCGCGGCGGAAAGCGCCGTGCCTGCATGGCCCGCGCCGTAGCAATCGTGCGGGCTTTCCGTGCGCAACGCGAAGCCGTTCAGGCCATCCGTCTGCCGGATGGTGCGGAAGCGGTTCTTGCGATCCGTCAGGATTTTGTGGACGTAAACCTGATGGCTCACGTCCCAGACAAATTTGTCCCGGGGCGTGTTGAAAACGCGATGCAGCGCGATGGTCAGCTCCACCACGCCGAGGTTGGGGCCGAGATGCCCGCCGCTTTTGGCCAGCCCGGCGATCAATTCCTCCCGAATCTCCCCGGCCAGTTCCTGAAGCTGCGGCAACGTGAGCTTTTTCACGTGCGCCGGCCCGTCCACCATCTCGAGATAACTGCTCATAAATCATTCTTCGGACAAGTCCGGCGATGGCGGCTTCAATTTCATTTCACCCGCCGCATTTTTCTCCAATTGCTGGATTTTCAACTCCGCCTCGGCGAGTTTTTCCTGGCAGGTTTTTACCAGCTTCGTCCCTTCCTCATATTTGGACAAAAGCGTTTCCAGCGGCAGATCGTCGGACTCCATGGCCTCGACGATGCCCTCGAGCTTTTTCAAAGCTTCTTCAAACGGCGGACTGTTTCTGGCCGCGTCATTGGCCCTGGCTGATTTTGACATGTGAGTATGCTAAAGAAAACCAGCGCGTCCGTCCAGCTTGGAGTCATTCGGAGCGAGGCGACTGCGCCCGTGAGGCGCGCATCTGAATTCAGCACTCACGCGACCCTGGAAACATCCAGGCGCAAGGAGATCCGCAACCCGTGAATGCACGGAGACGTGGCCGGTCAGGAACCCGGAATGATCTCAATCCCGTTGATCTCGGGGCTCTGAATGTTGGTCGTGAAAGTAATGTCGAGCTTGCCGTCGGTGATGTCCACGTTGACTGTTTCAACGTAGGCGCGTTTGGCACCGCCGGCCTTTGCCCAGACATCAAAATCCTTGAACTCATGGCCCGCCACATTAAAGGAAAAGACACGCTGTCCTTCCCCGGTGATATCCTCATAAGTTTCGGCAAAATGAAGTCTCACAACGTATTTGCCGTTGGGAATCTTGTACGAAAAAGAACTCATGCCGTAACGCTCGGTGCGATAGATGGCCTGGTCCTGTGTATTGGCGATTTGCATGTCGCTGCCCCGGTCAATGGTGTCGCCATCCGCAAAACCCTGGTCCGGCAGCCAGACATTGCCGTTGGAGTCGGTGTAAGGTGCCGTAGCGCCAGCATTAATGCGAATCGGCAATCCCGCTGCCGTGGGCGCGGCAGCAGCCGGCGCAGCCACAGCAGGTGCAGCCGGCGCGGCTGCGGCAGGTGCCGGCTCGGTTACGGCTGGTGTGGGCGCGGCCACGGTCGGCGCGGTTGCAGCCGCAGCGGGCTTGGACATCGTACTCGCTGATTTATCTTGGGCCGACTGGCAGCCGACCAGCAAAAAAGCGACCACCGCTGAAATGAAGGGGACACATGACCATTGCACCAAACGTTTCACATTTTTCATATATTTTCTCGCTTTGTCTCGGGGTTTGCAGCCACCAATCTAGTAATTTCCCGAAAGAACTGCAAGCCGGTTTTTTTTGTTTCACTGAACAGATGCCGTGGCCGCGGCGGCTATCGCTTGTCAACCCTGCTCAAAACCTCACCCGCTTTCAAACGCGTCTTCAAATGCTGGCCCGCTTTTACGTCTTTTGCCGCCCGCAAAACTTTTCCCGTCGCCGCGTCCATCGTGATGGAATAGCCGCGCGCCAACACCTGTTCTGGTCCCAGCAAACGCAGTCGCGCTTCCGTCGCCTCAAAACGATTTCTCCCATTTCGCAAATGAACGTGCGCCAGTTCGTGCAAACGCCGCCGGCTCACCACCAACGATTCGCGCCGCTGCCTCAACAATTGCGCCGGACGAACGCGCAACAGCCGCGTCGCCAGATTCTGCCAGGCTACTTGCCGTTCCTTCGTCCCCTGCCTCGTGCAGCGCAGCAAACCGGCCTGCAAATCATCCAACCGCTGCAAAAGTTCGTTCAGGCGCCGGCGCGGATGCGCCCGTGCCATGCGCTGCGTCAAATCCGCCACGAGCTGCCGGCTGGCGAACACTCCTTCGGTGATGATTTCCGCCGCCGCGCTGGGAGTTGCCGCGCGCACATCCGCCACAAAATCGCTGATGGTGAAATCAATCTCGTGGCCGACCGCCGACACGACGGGAATGGCCGACTCAAAAATCGCGCGGGCCACAACTTCCTCGTTGAACGCCCATAAATCTTCCAGGCTGCCCCCGCCACGAGTGACGAGAATCAGATCAATGTGGCACAGGCTTCCAGCCTGTGAATCTTTCTCTATCAGGCTGGAGGCCTGAGCCACATTATGCTCATTCAACAGCCAGATGGCCGCCGCGATTTCTTCCGCCGCGCCTTCGCCCTGCACACGGCACGGCGCGAGGATGATTTCCAAGCCCGGATTCCGGCGTTGCACCACGTGCAACACATCGCGGATTGCCGCGCCGGTGGGTGACGTGACCAGACCGATGCGTTGCGGATATTTCGGAAGCGGACGTTTCCGTTCCGCCGCGAACAGTCCTTCCGCCGCGAGCTTCTGCTTGAGTTTCTCGAACGCGATTTGCAGCGCGCCGACGCCCTGCAACTCCACGGCACGCACAATGAGTTGGTATTGACCGCGCGCTTCATAAACCGTCACATCGCCTTGTAGCAAAACTTTCTGTCCGTCCGCCAGCAACTCGCGATTTGAAACCTTTTCGCGGCTGAACAAAACGCAACTCAGCTGGGCTGCGGCATCCTTGAGCGTGAAATACATGTGGCCGGAAGATTGCGCGCGCAGATTGGTGACCTCGCCCGTCACCCAGACCTGGCCGACCGTTTTTTCCAGCAACTGTTTGACCTGCGCCGTCAGTTCGCTGACCGACAACACGCGCCGCCCGGCTTCCGTTGGAAACAGTTCGCTGAAGTCCCACTGGGATTTGGTTTGTTTGCTCACAAATTCAAAATCAGTTAAGCCGCAAAAAGGGCGACTTGCAAATTCAATCAATTGAGCGCATTTTTTAATCGCCAGATGAAAACGACAGTGAATCAGACCAAACGCACCGCGTTGAGCGATTACATTGTGGCCGACCGGGAAATTCTGGGCGGCGAGCCGGTGTTTCGCGGCACGCGTGTCCCGGTGGCGTCGCTGTTTGAGCATCTGGAAAGCGACTGCTCGCTTGACGAATTTCTAGAAAATTTCCCGACCGTGACCCGCGCCGCAGCGGTGGCCGTGCTCACGGGCGCGCAAGAACTGACTCTTGAAAAGGCGCGACGGTGAAAGTGCTCGTGGATGAGTGCGTGCCGTTGAAACTGGTGCGTCTCCTCACCGGCCACACTTTCGTCTCCGCGCAACAAAAAGGCTGGGGCGGGTTTAAAAACGGAAGGCTCCTGGCGCTGGCTGAACCGGAATTTGATTTGTTCCTCACCAGCGACCGCAACTTGCTGTATCAGCAAAACCTCAAAGGCCGAAAAATCGCCATCCTGCTTCTGTCCACGAACCATTGGCCGACGTTGAAGAAGCGGGTGCCGCTGGTGCAAGCCGCGCTGGACAAAATCCTGCCGGATGAATTTGCACGTCTGGAAATTCCGAAAAGTTGATCGCCGGAAACAACCCGCCGAAGTCCCATTGCGATTTGGGTTGCTTGCCCATCAAATTTCCAATTCATTTAGCCACAGATTGAACACGGATAAAACACGGAAATTAAATTACTTCGAACACGTGATGAACATCCATCCCCTTCCCATCGCTGTTCAATTTCAATTCCGAACGGGCAAGGGTTTGCTGTCCATCACCGTTTACGGGAGGCGGGCGCCCGCAGCGAGTTGGCCACGCGGCGGAAGTGGTAGCCGAGGATGGCAAGTTCGATGGCGTGCGGGAAGTGACGCGGACGCCGGATGAGCGTGCCCCAAAACAACCGCCAATACCCCACGCGGCCCCGGTGCCACACGCCCAGCACCCAGAAGGATTTCAGAAACGCCATCAAGTCCGCCCGCGACAGACGCCGGCGCGGACCGGTTGGACGATGGCTCTTGAGGAACGTCCGGATACGCTGGTAGTAGTGCCGCGGCTCGTAAAGTTTCTTCACCAGATCGCGGTAACCGGATTGCAGAAACTCGCGGTTCAATTTGGGTTTGAAGTTCAGTGTGGCGTCGGAGTTGTTGCCGGTGCTTTCGGCTTCCAGCCGTCCTTCGCGCTTCAAACGCTGCCACAATCGCGTCTGCGGCAGCGCGCTCAACAATCCTACCATCGCCGTCGCCACCCCCGAGCGTTGGATGAATTCGAACTGCCTTTTGAAGATGTCGCTCTTGTCGCTGTCGAAACCGACGATGAATCCGCCCATGACCTCCAGGCCGGCGCGTTGCAGCGTTTGCACCGAGGCCACAAGGTCCCGGTTCCGGTTCTGGAGCTTGTGACATTCCTCCAGCGCCTCGACCGAGGGCGTTTCGATGCCGACGAACACTTTTTTGAACCCGGCCTCGACCATCAGGGCGCACAACTCCGGGTCATCGGCAAGATTCATGGACGCCTCGGTAAGAAAACCAATACGGGTCCGCGTGCGCCGCCGCCACTCGATCAGCGCGTGCAGCAGTGTTTTGGTTCGTGGTCTGTTGCCGATAAAATTGTCGTCCACGATGAACACCATGTCCTGCCACCCGCGCCGGGCCAGCGCATCCAGCTCGGCAATCAATTGCGCCGGCGTCTTCGTACGGGGCACGCGCCCGTTCATCACGATGATGTCGCAAAACTCGCAATCAAACGGGCAGCCGCGTGAGAATTGCACGGCCATCGTCACATAATATCGGAATTTAATGAGGTCCCAGCGCGGAGCCGGGGTCTGGGTGATCTCCGGCCGGTTCGTGCAGCGATAAACCGGTTGCAACCGGCCGCTTTGCAGGTCGGCCACGACCTGGGGCATCACTTCCTCGGCCTCGCCCAGAACAAAGTGTGGAATCTCCGGGAACGCTTCGTGGCCGGTGGTGAATAGCGGCCCGCCCGCAATGACGGTTTTATTCAGTGCCGCGCAACGCGCCATGATTTCGCGGACGGACTCCTTTTGCACAATCATGGCGCCCAGCAACACATAATCCGCCCAACGCAGGTCTTCATCCTTGAGCCGCTCCACGTTCAGGTCCACCAGCTTGAGCTGCCACTCCGGCGGCAGCATCGCGGCCACCGTCAGCAATCCCAGCGGCGGCATGGACGCCTTCCGGGAAACGAAACGCACGGCATGTTTGAAACTCCAAAACGTGTCGGGCGTCCGCGGGCTGATAAGGAGTATCTTCATATCAACGGTGAAACGGTGAAGCCGTCAAGCCGAACCTAAGCCTGATACGGAGCTTCTGCAACGTATAATCCGACATTTTTTCAACCGCCGCCACGTGATCGTTGTCCACACAGTCACTCCAGCTCGATGCCGACGGGACAGTGATCGCTGCCCAACACGTCCGGCCGGATGAAGGCGCGTTTGAGGCGCGGGCGCAGGGATTTTGAAATGAGAAAGTAGTCAATGCGCCAGCCGACGTTCCGGGAACGCGCGCCGGACATCTGGCTCCACCAGGTGTAATGTCTCCCGCCCGGCTCAAATTCGCGAAAGGTGTCGAGAAAACCGGCGCGCACGAAGGCGCTGAATCCGGCGCGTTCCTCGGCTGTGAAACCATGGTTGTGGACGTTGGCCTGAGGATTGGCGAGGTCAATTTCCGTGTGCGCCACGTTCAGGTCGCCGCAGAAGATCACAGGTTTTTTCTGCTTCAGCTTTTTGAGGTAACGCAAAAAATCGGCGTCCCACTTTTGCCGGTAGGTCAGCCGCGAAAGGTCGCGTTTGGCATTGGGTACATAGACGTTCACGAGGAAGAAATCGGCGAACTCGGCGGTGAGCACGCGGCCTTCCTGGTCGTGCTCGCCGATGCCGATGTGCGGCGTGACCTGCAACGGGCGCTTCCTGGTGAAAATGGCGGTGCCGGAATAGCCTTTCTTTTGCGCGGAGTTCCAGAACGTCGTGTAGGTTGCCGGCCAAAGCTGCTCAATGTCGTCGGGGCGGCACTTGGTTTCCTGAAGGCAAAGCACGTCGGGTTTCTCCGCGTCGAGATAATCGAGAAAATTTTTCTTCAGCACGGCGCGTAGGCCGTTGACGTTCCAGGAAATCAGTTTCACGGTGAGAAGCTTATTGAAAAGCAGCCGTCACGCAAAGTCACAGTTTGGATTTGCGGCACAAGATTTTATAAACAACCATGGTCAACATTGCTGAAACCAAACCACCGATTTTGGCGTCCAATGTATTGATGAAAACAACATTCCTGATTCTGGCAATTTTGCTTTCACTGTCGCGGCTGGCGCCGGCGCAAACCAACGAAACCAATCTGACCGACGCGAAACCGCTGCCGACGATGGATTTTCTGCTGCAACAGGTGGTCGCCCGCGCGGTCAACCAGGAAGATAAAAACGATGATCTGTTCAACATGAACTATCAATACACCCGCACGCGGACCTGGGAATACCGCAACAGCCGCGGTGAATTGAAAAGCCAAGAGGAAAAAAGCAGCCTGGAAAACAAACCGCAGCGTTTGGCCGAACGGGCCGCCAGGCTTCCCACTCAACAAAAGCCGGCCCCGCCACCGGTGGTAAAGGACGAACCGCTTTCGGAAACGCATTCCAACATCCACGGCAAGGCGCTGAAGGTGAAAGATTATTCCATCCCGAATTTGGTGAAGCGGTTTCAATTGACGCTGGTCGGGCGGGAAATGTTGAACGGCCGCCGGCGCTCGTGGTGGATTTCAAGCCTGCCAGCGATAACCTGCCGGCGCACAGCCTGGCCGACAAGTTCATCAACAAGGCCGCCGGCCGCGTCTGGGTGGACGAGGCGGATTACGCCATCGCGCAGGCGCAGTTATATCTCACCCAACAAGTCAACGTCCTGGGCGGCCTCGTCGGCGCCGTGTGGAAGTTCACCTACGAATTCACCCGCCTGCGGACGCCGGAAGGCTACTGGTTCGCGCGCCGGCTGGACTGGCACCTCGAAGGCCGCGAAGTGGTGTTCAATCGCATCGTGGATTATCACGAGCGAAAACTGAACGAGCAAAAAATCAGCACGCCGGCAATGGCGCATTGAGTTTTCCAGGACCGGTTTTCACCCGGCTTGAAAAGCCACCACGCTCATGGGCGGCAGACAAAATTCAGCTGAATGCTGCTGGTTGTGGCAGGGAACGTTTTCGGCGGTGACGCCGCCCAGATTGCCCTGGTTGCTGCCGGCGTAGATGCCGGCGTCGCTGTTCAACACTTCACGCCACTGGCCCGCGCGCGGGAGACCGACACGATATTTTTGGCGCGGCACCGGCGTGAGATTCAGGATCACAACCAGCGGGTTCGCGCCATCGGCGGTCTGGCGGACAAAGGACAGCACGCTGTTCTCGCGGTCGGCACAATCAATCCAGTAAAAGCCGCCGGGGTCGTAATCGCCCTGCCAGAGCGCGGGCGTGGCGGCGTAGAGCTGGTTCAGGTCCTCGACAAACTTTTGCAGGCCGCGATGGAACGGTCCGGCGTCGAGCAGCCACCAGTCAAGCTGGCCGTTTTCGTTCCACTCGGCGCGCTGGCCGATCTCGCCGCCCATGAACAACAGTTTCTTGCCGGGGAACAGCCATTGATACGCGAGCAGCGCGCGGAGATTCGCGAATTTTTGCCAGTCATCCCCGGGCATCCGGCCAATCAACGAACCTTTGCCGTGAACGACTTCGTCGTGTGACAGCGGCAGGATGAAATTTTCGCAGTGTTGATAGAGCGTCGCGAACGTGAGATCATTTTGATGGAACTTGCGATGCACTGGATCCCGCCTGAAGTATTCGAGCGTGTCGTGCATCCAGCCCATGTTCCACTTGAAGGAAAAGCCCAGTCCGCCGAGATACGGCGGTCGCGTCACCAGCGGCCAGGCGGTGGATTCCTCGGCAATGGTGACGACGCCGGGAAATTCCGTGTACGCGAGGTGATTGCATTTTCTGAGAAATTCTATGGCTTCGAGATTTTCACGCCCGCCGAACTGGTTGGGAATCCATTCGCCCTCCTTGCGCGAATAGTCGAGGTAAATCATCGAGGCCACGGCGTCCACGCGCAGGCCGTCAATGTGAAAACGGTCGAGCCAGAACAGCGCGTTGGCGGCGAGGAAATTGGAAACCTCGTGCCGGCCAAAATTGAAAATGAGCGTGCCCCAATCCTGATGCGCGCCCTTGCGCGGGTCCTCGTGCTCATAAAGGGCGGTGCCGTCGAACCGCGCCAGCGCCCAGTCATCGCGGGGAAAATGCGCGGGCACCCAGTCCACAATCACACCGATGCCCGCCGCGTGCAGCGCGTTGACGAGAAATTGAAAATCCGCCGGCGTGCCGAAACGGCTTGTGGGCGCGTAGAAGCCGGTGACCTGGTAGCCCCACGACGGGTAAAACGCGTGCTCGGCCACCGGCAGGAATTCGACGTGCGTGAAGCCCATGCGAGTGACGTATTCGGCAAGCGGCTTGGCCAGTTCGCGGTAACTCCACGACTCGGCCGCGGCTTTTTTTTGCCAGGAACCGACGTGGACTTCGTAAACGCTCATCGGCGAGCGCAGCGCATCGCGTTCGCGGCGCCGCTGCAACCAGGCCTCATCGTTCCACTTGAATTGGCGCGTGTCCCAGACGATGGCGGCGTTTTTCGGCGGCACCTCGAAGAAAAATCCGCAGGGATCGGTGTTCAACTTGATGTTCCCGTGCGCGTCGCGAATTTCAAATTTGTAATGCGCGCCGATGCCGACACCCGGAATGAAAATTTCCCAGACGCCGGATGCGCCGAGCAGCCGCAGGGGATGAAACCGTCCGTCCCACTGGTTGAAATCGCCAACGACGCTGATGCGCTGCGCGTTTGGCGCCCAGACGGCGAAACTCGTGCCGGGCACCCCGTCAATCACGCGCAATTGCGCGCCGAGTTTTTCGTAAATGCGGCGTTCGTCGCCCTTGCCGAAGAGGAACAAATCCGATTCACCCAGAGTTGGCAGAAAAGAAAAGGCATCGCGCGTGCGGCGGGTCTGGCCCTGATGATCGGTGACCGCCAGGTCGTAGGCATAAACCTTGCTCACCGATTTGGTGACGGCCTCAAAGACATCGGTTTTAGGAATCCGCTTCAGTTCAAACGCCGGCTTGTCTTTTTCGTGGACCGGCTCAATGGCGACTTTGGCGGCATCCGGAAGCAAGGCGCGGACGACGAGGCCGGAGCCGCCGCCAAGCGGATGCATCCCGAGCAGCGTGTGGGGCGACTGGTGGGTCAGCTCAACGAGGCTGCGCAACTCTTCGCGAGAGAGAATCATGCAGGCAACGATAGCAATGCCCGGCGAAAGCAGCGACACAATTTCAATTGGCATGGTCATGGAGATTGGCGGGCGCGGCAGGGGCGTTTGAAAAATTGGTTTGATTCAGTTTGATTCATTTTTGTGGACCCGGATGCACCGGGCAATTCAATGCGGTTCTATCGCACGGTGCCCCAAACCGGGCCGCCGTCACAAAAATCCGGGGTGCATCAGTTGAGTTGAAACAAAGCTGCCCTGCTCCGGCCGGCAAAAACCAGAAAAGTGGCCTGCCAATCGGCCAAAATTACCGAGATTCAGCAGTTCACGGCTGTAGCCTGGGCCATGGCCAAAGCGAAGGAGAATTTGGCCGCCCGGGCAGTTTGAGCCGGCTGGCTGTCGGTCAAGTTTAGCCTCCCGTTTTCAACCTCGGTCCCAGGCCGGTTGCGTGTCCTCCTCAACCACATGCTGTTAATCGTCGGTGAGCTGCTTCATGGCGTTTTGGATGCGCTGGTAGTCTGGCATTTCTTCAGGTGGAACCGGTTGAACCCACTCGTAAAAGATTTTGGGCACCTGCCATTTCCAATGCTCAACATGACCGTCGGCAAAGGAAAGGTTCGCGCCCCGACTGTGCCGGTCGGAGGGCATGTCCCACCAGACGTTCGGAGAGAAATAGGGTGAACCGACGGGCGGATTGCCGAATTCCGCATCCATCTGCGTGTCCGAGTTCTCATCAATGAAGACAAAAAGCTCGCCCGGTACGGGGTGGCGGACAGCGGCGAGCTTTGTCCAGGCCGGGATGATTTGATAATATTCCAGATCGCCCTGCGGGTAGCCGTTCACCGATTGACTCAGGTTGTAACTCCGCCAGCGTAATTGTGACGATAGTTCCAAAGTGGACAGATCCGACGGGCAATGATAAATGGGCAGTGAGGTATTGTATTGAAACAACAGGCCGTTGATGATGTTGGACGGGTTATACTCCGTGGCGGCATTGTCATCCGGGAGCCAGGACAGGCCGGAAATATCTGAACCGGGATTGTTAATAATCGCGACGGAATTGTTGGGCACGAAGAAGTCATTGTTGTCGGCGACGTAAAGATGCAAACAAAGTTCAAGCTGCCTCAGATTGTCCAAACAGGCGATGGTTTTAGCCCGGTTTTTGGCCAGGTTCAACGCCGGCAACAGCAGCGCGGCCAGGATGCCGATGATGGCAATCACCACCAACAGTTCTATCAAAGTGAACGCGTCGGTGCCCCCCCGCCCTGAACGAGAACCTGTCGTTTGCTGGCGCATGGCTATTGATGATAAAGTATTTCCAACCGCCGCATTTGCAACCGCTATTCCAAATAACGCGCTCTGGCGCAGCGCGCAATCAGGCGCGGCTGGATTTGGCCGGGCGAGAGGCGGAGACATTTTCCGGCTCCTCAATGCCGCCGCAGCTTTGGCAATTCCATTTGCCCGGACTGGCGAATTCGCCGGCGGCAATGACATGAATTCACGAAGGCTCGTGCGCCAAATGGCCAGGCGCGAGGCGCGTCCAGCAATGCCCGAGGCGGTCGTGATCCCCAACTCCGGTTTTGAGGATTTGCGGGCCGGTTTTCACCCGGTAAAAACGTTGACTGCTGCCGGCAGCATTGGGGTCCACGATCAGCATCGGGCCGCCCGGGCTTGGGAACGACTGGACGGAAACCCGCGTGCAAAGATTCGAGCAGGATTGAATGGTCAGGTGGCGTCGGGCGCCGGCATGAAGCCAAATTGGAACGAGCCATCGGGGTTGTGCGCAGGTGCGGTCAGCGGCAATCCCGGCGACGGTTGATTGGTCGAATTACAAGCCAGCCTGTTAATAATTAATATTTGTGTTCGAGAGAAATGGGCATAAATTCTCTTTTTATCCTACAACCAAATGCCAGCACAGGGAAATCAAGCGTGGCGGATTTTGGTGGTGGACGACGAACCCGCCGTCTGCGATGCCATCAAAATGCTGCTCAAGTTTGACGGGCACGAAGTCCAGACCGCCAATGGCGGCAAAGAAGCCCTGTCCTTGCTGGAGAAGGGCAAGTTTGACTTGATCACCGTGGATTACGCCCTGCCAGGAATGAAAGGCGATGAACTGGCCGCCGTTATCAAGCAGCGCCTGCCCCATCAGCCAATCATAATGATTACGGCCTATGCCGAAATGTTGAAGAGTTCCGGCAATCCGCTTCCGGGCGTGGACTTCATAATCAGCAAACCATTTTTGCTGAACGACCTGCGCGAAGCCATTGCCGGGGTAATGCCGGGAACCTGAAGTTTGGAGTCCAAACATCCAACTGGTTCCAGAATGCAGTCCCGTCGCCGGAACTGACCTTCAACAACCCGCAGCAAACTGTCCGCGCAAGCCGTGCAACGCATGGCGGCGCGGCAGCGCCGCCCCATCAAAACGTCAAAATTTTACGAAAATCCGTTCGATTTGCCGCGCCTGCGCGTCCAGCGCGCCCTCGGTCCACACAACGAAATCGGCGCGGGAAATTTTTTGTTCCACCGGCCATTGTGCGGCCAGGCGCTGCTGGATTTGCTCCGGCGTCCACCCGCGCGCGAGCAACCGTTCGCGTTGGGTGGCGGTGGAACAGGCGACGCAAATGGTTTTGTCGAAATGGGATTCGGCCCGGGTTTCGAAAAGCAGCGGAATCACAACGATGGCAAGCGCGCGGTTTTCCCCGCGCCAGATTTCAACCCGGGCGAGCCAGCGTTCGCGGATGCGCGGGTGCAAAATGGCCTCAAGTTTTTTGCGCGCCGCGGCGTCAGAGAAAACGATGCGCGCCAGCTCATCGCGGCGCAGTTGGCCATCGGAAGCCACGATCTTTTTCCCAAAGGCGGCCTGGATTTCGCTCAACGCGGGCTGGCCGGGTTCAACGAGCTGCCGCGCCAGTTCGTCGGTGTCCACGATTTGTGCGCCGCGGCGGCGGAGGAATCCGGCAGCGGTGGATTTTCCCATGCCAATGCCGCCGGTCAGGCCAAATAGCTTCATCCGCACAATGATAAGGGCCGGATTTTTTTGCGCGACGAGAATTTATCGCCCAGGCGGACAGGTTACACGGTCTCCCCGCGTTGCGAAAACCGGCTGGAGCCGTGCCGGGACGCGCGTTCATTTGAACGCGCCATCGCGTTGGTTTTGATCAGCCCCGGCTGGCACCGTCAAAAATCCGGACGGCCTGAAACGTTACGGCGGGTTGAAAAGACCGCGGTAAAACATTCTTGACTTGTTGGTCGTGGGGATCTGAAAAGTGATTGAACTGCCCGAAAGCGTGTTGGTGCTGACTGGCGACCACGTGATCAGGTTGGTGGAAGAGAGAAGGATGTAACTTTGTCCCGACTGGCCATTAAGCTGGAACTGCAGGTAGCCGGGCGGATGACTGGTTCCAGCCTGCAAATTGAATGGGGCTGCGCTGGACAGAACGAAAAGGGTGACGCTTTGGGACGGAAGCATATCGCTGAGAACCCCGTTCGTGAGCGTGAGGTTTGGAAGCTGGGTAATAACGTTGGCGGCGGTTAGTTGCCATGCCTGCGCAATTCCACTGCTGCCAAAGTTGGCGATGTTCAGCGAAACCGGCGTCATCCCGACGGCCTTGTTGACGACCATGATGGTCAGGGCGTTGTCATTGGTGCGGATGGCGGCAAACGCCGACAGATTGTCCGGGTCTGGCACCGTCACCGCCACGCTGTTGTTGCCAAACGTGGATTTGTTGCCGTCGTAATTGCGATACATCTTCATGGCCAGATAGGTGGGCGTGTTCGTGGCCGGGACCTCCCAGCGCGTGGCCAGATCAAGACCTTGACTTCCAAAGATACCAAGAATGTCCGCCTGGGCAGTCGCGCCGTTGATGTAAGGTTCGGCGCCCCAATTGTATTCGGTAATGCCGATTTTCGTGCCGGGATAATTGGTCGCCACCCAGGTCTTCATCCGGGGAATGAGCATGATATTGGTATTAATCCAACTGGGATCCACGTAATTGGTGTCCCAGAATACGCGCGTGGACTGGTTGCGCAGCAGTTCCGTGGCGTTGTCAACGGCGCTCTGGCTGCTGACGTTGCCTTCCTGTGGATAACAATGAAGGGTGAAATAGTCCAGGAGACGCTGGTGGCTGGCGTTGGTGTTCTGGTACTGTTGAAAGTGGTTCAGCAGCCAGGGCATGTAATCCCAGCCGCCGTTGTTTTGGCGGTCGGGAAAATCCAGAGGATTGTAATTTTTGAGCGTGTTGAACCATTGCTGGTCGTAGCCGCTGTAAAGGTACCCGTTCCAGCCCCATTCTTCCGGGCCAAGCACCAGCGCGTTGGGATCGTTGGATTTTACCATGGTGGCGTAGGTGAGCATATTGGTCCAGATTTCCTGCATGGTTGGCCCGATGGGATGAACGTCCTGGTGCGTTGAATACCAGAGGCTGTGCTCGTTATCCATGAGGTAATAACGCACGCCGCCGTTGGTGGACGCGCCCCATTTGTTGATCAGGTGCTTCACGTAGCCCCGTTGAAAATTGACGTTGGTGGGGAAATTGGCGTCGTTGGGATTGTTCCAGGTAATCGGGGTATCGTTGGTGACGCTGATGCCATTGCCGGCATCCGGGATCGAATATATCCCGTTGTTCGTATCGCTGTCGGTTTGCGGGCCGTATTTCTCGATGGAATAGCTCCAGGCGGTGGCGCGCGACCCATTCGTGATAACATTGGGCATCCAGCCGATCATGGGAATCGTAATCATCGGCTGGGCCCCGCCACTTATGCTGTTGCTGACAAAATTGTCGGCCGTTGCCCCGGATGCCACCGGGAGTCCCGTGCCGAACTCGTCAGGGATGCTTTCGAAGAAATAGTCGGCGTCATGGTTGTGCGCGTTTTGCAGCCAGTTGTAGCGCGTTTCGTTGTTCCCACCCGACCGGTTCATGGTGAAGTTCAAATCCGACAATTGCTCCGATGTCGCGAAGGCGACCCCGTAAATCATGGGGCTGATGGCGTGGACATTGGCCTGGGCATCAATGGCAACGGAGACCGGCGGATTGGGCACGGCGACCACCCCCGGGACGTTTGCCGCAAGGAACTCCTCCAGCGTCTGGCCCGGCGGCAGGGTAAAGCCCTGGCCCAGATTGACTGCGGAAACATAAATTTTCATGCCGGGATCAATTTGAATCATGCTCGCAAGGTCCGCGGCATTGGCGCCAAGTTGGGACAGGTCGAGTATTTTGACATACATGGCGTTGCTGCTGCTCCCACCGGTGCCGTAGAAATGGAAGAGCGGCCCTTCCGAGGGATTTTGAGCCGACAACACCAGCGTGCCGATGGCCACATTGTTGGTGAACCCGGCCAGGCTTGGCCCGTAATCAATCCCGGCCCAGGCATGGCCAATCTCGGCATCTCCGACGATAGTGCTCGTGATGGTGGAGTAGAGCAAATCTCCGGTCTGCGGTTTGATCCACAAATTGAATCCGCCGTAACAAGTGAAGGAGCAGGCCGTGTTGAAGTCGGACAAGGAATTGGTCACGGTGAAATTCAGCGCCCCGTTGGCAGAGAGAACCGTGGCGTCAAACAGCACCGTGTTGGCGAAGAGATTGATATTGTTCGCCGAATCAATGGCAGGAAAAGAGGAGGAGAAGGAGGGAGTGCCGGTGATTTCCATTGACTGGGCCGTGGCGGAGAAATCACCGGTGGTCGTGTAGTTGATCCCTTCGGTAATCTGAAGGTCGAAGCTGTCAATCGTTTGATCAGCCGCAACGATGATTCCGCTCAAAGAGGCCCCTGTCCCACCTGTCCCGTTGTTGACAAATTCCTTATAGGGCACTGTGGTGTCGTCTCCGAAATGCGCGTCGTCCGGAATGGACAGATACCCATTATTGGTGAAATAGAGAAGGTTTGGCGCGATGGCGCTGGTCCAATCCGCGATCGTGCTGGACAGGTCCAATTCCCCCAGCAGCGTGAAACTTGTCCCCTCGAGCAGAAGCGAGTTCTCAACCGTCATGGAATCGCTGACGACGATGTTGGTGCTGTGCAAAGTCAAATTCTGAACCGTCACCGGCACCTGTTCCGAGAGCTCGCTCGCATCCACCACCAGGACATAATAGGTTATTACGGTGGTGTTCGTAATATTGGCGGGGACATAAACATTGACATTGTTGGTGGAAGTAGTTGCAGCATAGTTGGCAATGATCTGGAACGTATTGTTGGTCCATACGGCGCTCCAGGCGGCAACATTTCCCTGCAACGCGAAGATGGACTGGCTGGCCAGATTGGTAACATTCAAAAGACCGTTCGTCGAGCCAAGGTCAAAGCTCAAGTACTGGCAGTTCACCAACGCGCCGGCGCTGCTGACAAGATTGCTCGCCTGAACTGCGATATACCCCCCGCCCACCAGGTTCGCTTTGGAGAGGTTCAGATTATTGGCGTTGATCATAATTCTCCCTCCCAAATTCGGCGGCATGACGCCCGATTGTTGATCGGAAGTCTGATTGTCTATGTAAGCGGCGTCGGCGGTATCATCAGCCGCCACAAACTGGGAGGCGAGGTTGGTGGAATATAAAACGTTGGGTTGCGGCACAACAATGCCGGGAGGGCCGATGATGCTATAAAAAAAGTTATTGGGCGGCACTCCGTTGCCGGGAGAACCTATGAGAAAATTGTTGCCCGAGTCCAGCCGGGACATGATAAAATTAGCCGGACGGCCCGGCGCCCCAGGGCAGGAATAATACGAATTCCTATTTGTGTCATATATTATCCCAAAGTTGGTTTCGGACAGCAACGTATCCACGAGATAAATCGAGCTGGTCAGCGGCGTATGCGTCAGCACATTGGACAAGGTGGCCGTCAAACGCACCGCGACCGTCTGGCCGAAGTTGGTCGGAATGGGGCTGGGGGAAAACCTCACCTGTCCGACTATGCCGGAATTCGGATTGATGTTAAGAAAAACCGCCTGCCTGATGATTTGGACGGGCAAATTCGTTACGGTAAAGGGACCACCCGAACTGTTCGTACAAACGAGATTCGTGACCACCGCCACAATGCTAATTGAATCGGACCCCTCGATATTGGTAACAGCGGGGGTAACCACGCCGAGATTGGTAACGGCGGGGGTAATATTGGTAAAGGTGTAGGCAGTAAACGGAACCATCTGGACCGGGAAGTTTAACACTCCACATGAAGCGTTGTCATTATTCACAGTTCCACTATTAGTATATAGGTTGGCATAGAGGGCGGAATAGCTGGAAACATTGAACACATTGCCATTCACCGAGAATGGAAACGGGATCGGCCTTCCTCCGCTCGTTATATTTGTACCATTGAATACATTGGTGCCATTCCACAGGGCCACGCTGTCCAAACCCATATAGTTTGTCACCCAATACATGCTTTCGACCTGCACATCCGAGGTAAAATTCGTGCCGACATTGCTGCTGCCCTGGGCAGCAACGGGCGTGATCTCCAGCGTGCTGCGGGAAATCGTCACATTAACGCCGCTCAACACCATCAAGCCATGGGGGCCGGCAATGAGCGTGCCGGTGTTGACGATATTCGTGGCCAATACCAGCAAATAGCTCACCGGATAATTACCATAATAATTGGCAACTGTAAGATCGTCCGCCTCAATCGTGCCGTTGTTGTTGTTGCCACCGCCGGTGTTGACGAAATTGGCCGACAAATAAGGGCCGCCATAGTATGAATGCGGTATGGTTGTTGATCCAAAATCAAATTCCCAGCCCACTGCGCCGGTCATCGTGCCGACATTGGTGTAGTTAAGCGTGTTGGCTGTTTGATAAGGGGCGACGGTGGCAATGTTCCACGAGCCGGAATTATAAAAATTGGTCGCGTCAACATTGGGCAGGTTATTGTTATTAATCGTCCCGCTGTTGCTATACAAGGACTGCGTAGCTTGGGCGGCAAAGGCGAACAGAATCAAGCCCAGCAGGAACGCCCAGGATTTGACCCGCAATCGTCCGGCTGATTTGGGAAAATGTGGCTTCATGTGACAGTCATTGCTTAGTGAATCGTGAGCGAATAAGGCATTTGCACCGAGCGGGCGCTGGAATCATTCATTTGAACCGTAAAATCAAACGTCCCGCTTTCGTTGGGCGTGCCGGAAATGACGCCACCCGCTGACAGGCTCAACGCGGTCGGCAAGGCGGGCGAGTTCGTCGCCAGCATCCAGGTGTAAGGCGGCTGGCCGCCGGTGACCGAAAGGGTGACGCTGTAAGGTGTGCCACTGGTCGCGTCCGGCAACGTCACCGGAGATATTCTGGATCAGCGCCTCGCTTTCCAACGTGGCAATGCTCGTGCCATTGGGATAAATCACCGGAACGTTGGTCGAGCCGTCGAACGAACCCCAGATATAAGCGTCCAGGCCGGCGTTCGCCAAGGTCGTTTCGGGGTATTCATTTTCCAAAATCGGGCCGGCCTTGTTAAAAATAACCGTGGAAGAAGGGTCAATGGTTCCCGGCCCGGCAAGGTTGGGCAGTATGTTGTTCATGTTGAAATTTATGCTCCGGCTATACTCTTCATTTGCCGTATTTATTGCCGCCGGACCGGGCACCAAATCCTGCGCGGTAAACAGAATGTCGGGCCGGGCCAGCACTCTTTGGAACGTTTGAACCGTTGCCTGGCTGCTGTTGGGCGGCACCACCGTCAACGTGTAGGTGTTCGTAATGGGTTGAACAAAATTGCCGGTAAGCGGATCAATGTTCTGGTCGGGCACGCGCACGAATAGAATTTTTTCAATGCCGGCATACTTCCCGGTGGTTGAATTGGTGGCGCCGGAACCGCCGATAAATTCGCAAGGCGCCACCAACAAGGTATGGTTTGTTGAAACGACGACCACGTTCGTGGAAATGGTGGTGATGGTGGTTGAGTTGGTGGTGGTGGAGGTCCCCAAAGAATTGGTGATGGCCGACGGGATGTTGGTCACCAAAGACAGAACTTCCAATCCGCACAAATTGGTGGGGATGAGGAAAAAATCCCCCGAAGAGAGATTCGTCACAATGGTGGTGGATTTGGTGGATATGTTGGTGACCGCCGGGCTGCCCGCGGGCGCGCCAATGAGCGGTCCAATCCTGATGGTTTGAACCTGATATTTAACCGAGGTATTGGTGTACAGGGTGTAGTACACCACGTTGCCAAAGGTGTAGGTAAAAGTGCCATTGAAATTGGAAATGACGCTGCTGATCACCAGTCCCGGATAAAGCGCCTGCAACGCCGCGGGGTTGTTGGTCCGCGACGCCAATATCAGGGCCGTGAGATTGGACGTGGTCAATTCATACTCGTCACTGAGATTGGTAATGGTCAGGCCGCCGCCGGTTAACGCCGTGCTGTTGGGCGCCGCAGTTTCCGTGTTGACGTTGGTTGAACTGTACAGCAAACGCAAACCCGCCATGTCGTCCCGGGTCAAGCCGTTGTAAAAAAATCCGTCCGCCAATGAACCCGCGGCCATTTGCCCGCCGGACGCGACCGGTGGATTATTGACCAGGGGATCAGCGGGTATTTCAACCGCGTCGGCATCCGGCGGCGAGTCAGAGCCGGCGGCGCCGCAATCATCAGGAATGGAATAAGAATAAAGACCGTTGTTGACGTACTCCGAATATTGAAGCTCGCTCAACGAGCTGGCAATGATGTCGAAATTCCTCAAGGTCACCAAATATACATATCCGGCGGGACAGGGAGCCGTGGTTCCTGGATTTTGAAAACGATTGTGCAGGATCCATATATAGCGGATGGAGTCGGCCAATCCCAACTGCTCCATCATCACGGCCAGCGTCACTGATTTCAAATCCAGCAATCCCACAACTGCCGCCGAATAATTTTCCGACTGTGATTGCAAAGGATATTCCAAAAGGTCGGGGCTGAAGCTGTCCACGCCGTTGGTCAGGTATTGCCCGGTCGCTGGATTGTTGGTAAAGGCGCTGTTCAAGATGGCGATGGCGCCGTCCACGGCCTGTTCGCCGTTGACCCCGAAGAAACCGGCAAAATTCTGGTCAAAGCTGTAATAAATCACCGGCGTATTGCGGCGATATCCTTCGCCGATGTTCTTTGGCCCTATCGCCAGAGTGTCAAAGCCCAAGTACGGCGGGGCGCCGCCATTATATGAATCAATCGGATTAAAGCCAATGGTATTTTGCTCCCAGGCGTCGCCAAAGGTGCTGGGAACGCCGGGATATGCCGCGCTCGGCCCCAACAAGGAATATGCCCGGACGGATTGGAGGCTGAACACCAAGCCAACAACCCACAGAAATATTTTGATTGTTTGCCGCATACAAATCTTACTGGTACAGGAGCACAATACGGTAATAACCCGCCGGACCGCCCCCGACATACATCCAATCATTGGTGCCCGGCGCGAACCGCGCCGAACCGTTGGACACAACGTTCCATGAGGTGAAATTCGTCGTCACCTGCACCTGATACGTCAGCCCCGGCTGCGTGTTCCAACTAAGATAGAATTGATTTTGCGATGTCTTGGTCAGGGTCGTTTGCAGCCAGGTGCTGGAATCCAGCGGATTGCCGCCGCTCAGGAACACCTGGAACAGGGTGGGGCCGCCGGCGGCCAGCAGCGTGGTGGCGGACGGCCAGAAACTCGTGGTGTATTTGCCGTTGGAATATCCCCCGAAATACTCCGCCATCCATTCATACGGAATGCCGCCCCAACTCAGTCCGCTCCAGGTCGAGCCGCTGGCCGGCGGGGAAATCGGTGAGCGCCGTCCATCCGCCGTCACATAATCCAACAGGAATGAGTGCGTGCTGTTGGTCGTCAAACCGTTCGCCGCCGTCATCATCCATTGATTGCCGGCCACTGCCGCCATCGGCGCATTGGTGCCGTCCACATAGACCTCGTAATTGGAAACGGTAATCCCCTGCACCGGCGGCCAGGAAACCTGCAACTGCGGCTGATAAACATTGTTGCTCAACACAAACGGGGCCCAGACAAACGGCGCGGCCATCGGCTCCAACACGGCGTTGACATTCTGATAACGCTGCGCATATAAATCAAAGGCATACGGCGCGCCGGTATAACTGGTCCAAACCACGAGAAACTGGCTCACGCCATCCGAAGCCACCGCCGGTTGCTTTTGCGAACTGACGGTGGTGGTGTTGACCCGGAATTCACTGCCGAATGCCGAGCCGTTTCCGCGCAGAAATTGTCCATAAACCCCCTCGCGGGAGCCGTCCTGGCCGAGGCTCGTCCACACAATCAAATAATCCGTTCCCAGCGCGCTGACGCGCGGCGCGTATTGATCGCCGTAAAGATAAGTGTTCACGCGGACAACCGTGCCGCCGCCGCCCGCGCCCGCGCTGGTGAATGGGCGCGCGTAAATGTCCAGACTGTTGGTCGTGGGGCTGGTCATGTCTTTTGCGTCCCAGGCAATCACAAAACCGCCGTCGGTGCCGGCGGCCACGCTGGGGTGAGCGCAAGGATTTGAGTCGGTATTGACCAGGAATTCATCGCTCTGCGGGTTGCCATTCGCGTCGTAAAGCCGCGCGTAAATGTCAATGCTGGGATAAGCCTGTTGATCCGGCGGCACCGCATTCGCATTCGGCGCGCCAACGACGCGTTCCTGCTCGGACACCCAGGCAACGACGAATCCGCCGTTGGCCAGCGCCGCTACCGCGGGCGTGCGCTGATTGTAAGTGGTGAATTGATTGATTAAAAATTCAGAGTCAATTGCCACGCCGGCCGGCGACAGGATTTGCCCATAGACATCCAGCAAACTGCCGGGGCCGGCCTGATCATAACTGCCCCAGACGATCACGACGTTGCCGCCGGCCAGCGTGGCCACGGCGGGGTTGATTTGAAAATTCACGGTGCTGACAGCCGTGTTGGTGGCAACCGTTGTGGTAACCGTCGTGGTGGTGTTGGTGGTGTAAGTGATTTTCCCAAAAGCACCATGATTCGTGGTTATGGTGTATGTTTTATTGGTGGTATAATTATAACCCAGCGACAGGTTGGTGACGTACTGCCCACTGACCGGCACGTCGTTGGCTGTCAGCCAGGTATTGCTGGAAGAAAGAAAGCGCGCGTAGATTTGCTCCTGACTCGGCTTGCCGCCCTGCCACACAAAGACCGCGCCGCCGTTTTGCAGCAAGGCCACGCGGGCATTTGACTGATCATTTGTTCCCTGGACATTTACCCTCTGATCCGACCAGGTAAGATTTTTGGACAAGGTCGGATCCAGCCGCGTCGCGCTGATGCCCCAGCCGCTGCCATCGGTGACGTTATCCTGCCAGACGACATAGCCACCGCTGGAGTTCAGCGCCACGTCCGGCAAAACCTGATCGCCCGGCAACGAACCAATAATGGGGTATTCCGTTCCGTTCGTCGTGTAATAAGCCTGGCCCAAAACGGCAGCAGGGATGCCCAGGAACAAACCGCAACAAAAGCAAATGGCGGCCCGGCGGGCGGACAACAACAACGACATAAATGATTCACCAGATTCTAAACGCAACCGGGTGTTTTGTCCAAAAAAAATTCCATCAAAACGCGCCTGCCGCCGCTGAAAAAACAGCCGCGCTCCGCGTTTGACCGCCAACAAACTTTTGCGTTCCAGATTCATTTTCTAAATCAAAACCGCCTGCCGTGCGCGCGCCGATTCCTCCAGCGCCGCGAGCATTCCCTTGAAACCCCAGTGCTGATACAACTCGCGCAGCCGGCCGGCATCCGCCGGTTTCCCCGCCAGCGCGCCCGGCGAAAACTCGCACGGCAAATCGTCCCGCAACCGCACCAATTCGCAGTTGCGCCGCACCGCGTCCGCCGCGTCGCGCACCGCCGCGCGCAATTTTTCCGATTTCACTTCACCCAGCCGCTCATACAACGCGGCGACCGAGCCAAATTGATTCAACAATTCCGCGGCGGTTTTTGGACCGACGCCGGCCACACCCGGAATATTGTCCACGGTGTCACCCGTCAAACTCAACCAATCCACAATTTGCGACGGAGCCACGCCGGTTTTGGCGCGCACCTGCCCGTCCGTCCAAACCGCCCCGCTCTTGTCGTTCGGGTTCAACAATCCGACCCGCGCCGACACCAACTGCATGAAATCCTTGTCAGAACTGGCAATGACCACGGTCATGCCCGCATCCGACGCGCGCCGCGCCAGGCACGCGATGTAATCGTCCGCTTCCACGCCTTCGCGGCAAAACGAGGCGACCCCCGCCGCCTTCAAATAGCCGGCAATTTCGTCGAGCTGCGGCTTCAAATCGTCCGGCATTCCCGGACGTTGCGCCTTGTATTCCGGCCACAGGGTGGTGCGCTCGGCGCTCAGGCCGCCATCCCACACAACCATCAAATGCGACGGCGCGATGGCCGCCCGCATTTTGGCCAGCATTTTGACGAAGCCATAAATGGCATTCGTTGGCCGGCCGCCCGGCGAACGCAAATCGCGAATCGCGTGAAACGCGCGATAAGCGTAAGCGTGTCCATCAATAATCAGCAACCGATCCACAAATTCACCGGGTGCGAGCGCCTTGGTTCCAGGATTCCAAACGGGTTCGTGGTTTTCACAATTTTGTTTGGACCGGAAATTCCACGAACAACCTGGCTCCACGGCTGGCCGTTTTTCACCGCGCCGGCACGGACATCACGCCGGCGTTTCCCGGCCGCACCTCCACTCCCGGTTGTTGCGGTGGAATGGTGTTTTGTAAAAACGGCAGTTCGTCATCCGAATGCACCCGGTTGCCCGCCGGATCAACAATGGTGGCGGTCACAAAAATCATCAGGTTCTTTTTCACGGAAATTTTCGACTGGCTTTGAAAGAGCCGCCCCATCAGCGGCAGGTCGCCCAGCACCGGCACCGTGTCCTTCTCGTTCTGGATTTGCGAAGAAATCAAGCCCCCGAGGACCACGGTCTGGTTGTCCCAGATATTGACGGTGGTGACGACCTGGCGCACGGTAAAGTCGGGCAGAATGGTGGGCACTTCCACGACGTTGGCAACGTTGACCCCGGGAATAGCCGGCGGTGTTTCGTAGCCGTTGAACTCGGTCAGCGACGGGATCAAGGTGAGATTGAGGGTGTAGCCGTCGGACAAAACATAAGGGATCACGTCGAGCACGGGGCCAATTTCCACCTGTTGCTGATTGGGGGTGATGGCGGAGGTTTGCACGGCTTGGTTAACCACTTGGGCCTGTCCCAAAGGGATGACGCCCAACAGCGCAATGGCCACGCATAAAACAAAACCGTTTGCAGCTATTTTTGATTTTCGACTGGTCTTCATGGTGCTGGTTGGTATCACAAGTGATTATGGAGTGGTGGTGCCCGTGGTGGTGCCCGCGACGGCACCTTGCTGGAAGCTGAAACTCGTGATGATGGTCATGATGTCGGTCGCGCGCATCTGGGTTTGACGACCGCTGGTCGTGGTCACTTCCGGTTCGGCGAGTTCCTCAGTCCCCAGGCGTTGTTGCAGGGCGTGAAGGACTACTTGAAAATTGGGATTGGTCAGAATTCCGGTTATCGAGGCAATGGCCGGAGCGGTGTTATTAAGGCCGCTCGTCAGACTTTGAACCGTGGTCGGAATGGTCGTGCCATTAAATGTGTTTCCAGGAAAAACACCCGACGGATTGGCCGACGAAATCGGCACATTGACTGATCCGGCATTGCCGCCGGTGGCTATCACCTTCCCGCCGCCCATGTTGACATTCCCCAGATACCAGTCAAAACCCAGCGCGGATTGGTCATTCTGCACCACTTCAATGAATCGGGCCTTGATATGCACCTGCGGCGCCGTCATGTTCAACACCTGAATGGCCTTCTCGATGGTGTCCAAGTCCTGTGCTGTCGCACGGACGAACAACACGCCCAACCGGTCGTTAAAGAAAACACTCTTCGGCGGGTCCAAATTCAAACCCAGCGTCGTGAAGAAACCTTTGGCTAAAAGACTGACGGTTACTGTATCATTAGTTGTTGACACATACCTCAATCCACCGCCATTGTTGCCACCGCCGCCACCACCGCCGCCACCGCCGCCGCCACCGCCGCCACCGCTGGTTTGACGCAAGCCGCTGCTTCCGGGGGCCACGTTAATTATCGGCACAACCCCACCGGTGTTCTGTCCACCCTGACCGCCACCGCCGCTGCTGCCGCCGCTGGTGCCACCGCTGGTGGTGACCGAAGCAAAACTTTCCGCCCCCACGCTTTCCAAGCCTTGATAGAAGGTGTTGGGATCCACTCTAAATGTGCGCGTTTCCAATTGCATTGTATCCGGCCCCCGGCCTGAGAAAACGACGGCGTAATCCTCAACGGAATATTTGATGGGATGATCGGCCACCAACACAATGGCATCCAGCACATCCGCCAACCGCACATCGTTTAACGTCAATTTGACATTGATGGAACTGGCATCCACGGCTTCACCACCCGCGGCTGGAGCCGCCACGGGCAATCCCGTGGCTGGGTCAATGGTCATTGCGCCGCCAGCGGGTGTCGTGGTGGCCGCGGCGGCGGCCGGTGCGTTTGGATTAAAAAGAAAGTTAATTCCCTTTTTGTCCGGGTCGCGCAACTTGGTTTGCTCGCTCAGATTGCGAAGCACTTCGACCAACGGCAGTCCTTCGGGCCAGGAAACTGAATCAAGCCGGATGCGGTCAAGCTTGCTGTAAATGACCTCGCGGCCAGCGCCGGTGTGGACGATATTGGTCAAGGCATACGGATTGGACGTGGGCAGCAACCCGCGGTTTACCGGCTTCTCGTAGGCTTTTTCCACCTGCACCATGCGTCCTTGCGTGTCGATCGTATGCACACGCGCTTCGCGGGCGTAATGGGCCTGTTGGATCAAATTCATGTAGTAGAAGGCCCCCTCGTTGTCCGGATCGAGCTTAACGGCCTCCTTCAATTTGACTTCGGCCTCTTCGAACTTGCCCATTTCGTAAAGTAATTTGCCGTCCCGCACCAATGTGCCCGCTTCGGTCTTGTCGTTGGCGATATACTGGGCCTTTTGCTGCGTCTCTTCGTCGGGCATTTTGCCGCTCATGGCAGCAAGCATCCGGTCGTTGTTCTTCTTGAAGGCCAGAGCGGCGGTATTGTGCGGGTCCACTTTCAACACGCGGCTGACCCGGGTGTCGGCTTCGTGCAAGTCGCCCCGACTTTGTGACTGACGGGCGAGCGTGAGCCAGGTTGAAGCCAGACCGGAGATGGTTTGTGCCTTTTCTTCGGGGATGCCGGAGCCGATTTGTTCGACCAGCGTATTGGCGTCTTCGTAAAGTTTGGCGGCGCCCGGCAAATCTCCGCGCAGGGCGGTGCTTTTGGCATCCAGGAGTTTTTGGCGCAGGATGATGGTATTGGCCTGACGAAGCACGGCTTCATTGACCGCCGTGTCCGTGGGACTGGTTTGCGCCGGTAACGTGGCGGCGGCGGCCAGCAACAAAATAAAGCCGAGTGAGAGAGGTGCTGCTTTTGTCATGGTTTGTTCCGGGTTCGTCGTAAATCAAATCAGCGCCCTCGGGCGCCGGTGTTATCGCGACCAAGTATCGTCCAGAATTTCAAGGACTAGGGCTGTATGTCAATGGCGTTTTTTTCTGGTTTGATCTGGCCAACAATATCACGGTGTCCTGGTCAATGGCAACGATTATATTGTCATCGCCGGCAAATCTTAAATTCGCGCCGATGCGCTGCCCCTGCCATTTTTTCCCTTCGGGATCATATTTCAAGTCCGCAGAGTAACCGTCGGTGCGGCGAAAAGGCGTGTCTTTGGCCAGCGTCGCCTTCTCGCCGGTGTCCGTCAGTTGCAAAATCAACTTCAATTGCGCCGGATTATCCGGCGAACCGTTCACTTCGGTAATGGTGAAGGTTTCATTCTTTTCCCCGACCGAAGCATAATGCTGCCGTTTGCTGCGCTGCACAGGCAAGATCGCCGCCTGGTGCTCCACGCTGATTACGTAACGCGCGCCAAACTCATTGGTCTCTATCGAATCCAGCGTGAGGACCAAACAAAGCGGCGTGATTTTTGTGATCACCACCGCCTTGGGGCCGATTTCATTGCCGGTTTTAATTTTAATGAGGGTCCCGTCGGCGGCCCTTTGCCATTGAACCGGATTGAACAGTTTGTTCGTTGTCGAAAAATCCAGTTTATAGGGCGATTGCAGCCGCACCGATACATTCGTTTCCCGCGTCAAATCCAACGGATCCAGAGGTTTGACCGAGTGTTTGATTATACTGTTGCGAATGTCAGCCAGCCTTTGCCGGTCGCTGGGAATCAAGTATAGCATGAACACCAGCACTCCCATCAACCCCAGCAGCACAACGCTGAGCAGGATTTTCTCGTAATTTTTTTTGATGAAATCCATGAGCTTACTTTTTCGGCAACAATTTCACAACCTCGACCACCAGTGTGACGCGCAGCAGTTGCTCGTTCAAGACCGTCTGCAATCCACCCCGGCCTGGCACCACCGTTGGCGGGGTTGCCGGCAGGATTGTCGGCGGGGTTGCCGGCGGGGCTTCCGACGGAGTTGGCCGGGGGGGTCGCGGCCTGAACGGTTGCGCCAGTATCGGCTCCACTGTCTCCAGCGCCGCCAGCATCGGCACCGCTGTCGCCGTCGCCGTTGTCTCCGGCCCCGTCGCCGCAGCGGCGCCAGCTGGTTGAACGTTGATGCTCCTGACGATGAATCCATGCGGCGACGAGGCAAAGCCGCCGAGCACCTGAGCGATCTCCGCGCTGAACGAACGGAATGTAATTTGGTAAGGCGTCAGAACGGCCAGATTGTTGGTCACGGAATAATCATCGAAATAATCGGCCTGCGGGCCGTTGGCGTCGTCATCCGAAACGCGGACGCGCTGAACCCCGTCCAGCGAATTGACACGCGCGGCAAAAAGAATTTCCGAAATGGTTTTCACTTCACCAAACTGCGCGGCCAGTGCTCCCAGACTGCGGGTGTCAAATCTCACCAGCGAGCGTTGCGCTTCAAAGGAAAAGTCATACTTGGGCGGCAGGGTCACACTGGCGACCTCGGCTTCATGTTGCAGTTGGTCAATGGTCCGGCGAAGCGCAGCGGCGAACGCTTCGCTCGAAACGGCATTGGTGCCCATGTTGGGAATCGGTGCGATGGGCTTAAAATATTGATCCCCCGCCTGTCGAATCCAGTCCCGAACCCGGTTTTCCTGTTCGCGCGCGGCGGCGATGTTGTCCACCTTGTCGTTGCCCGGCGAGGGCTTTTGACCGGTCACATCCCGCAACGTGTTGTAAATCTCATTTAACTTGTTAAACGCCGCCGAGTTATGACTCCACCCCTGGTAATTATAAAACCCGGCGGCCCCCAGCAGTCCCAAGGCCAGTATGCCGCCAATCACAAAAAACAAGTTTCGCTTGATCCAGGCCATATTACAGGTTGAGTGGATTATGCAGCCCCACGGTTATGCCAAACGTAAATGTGCCGGTGACGTCATCGAGGGTGATATCTCCCCTGAGCTGTGTCGTTTTGGGATCAAAAAGCGGATCCTCCTGAAACGCTTTGAGAACCGCATAGGCGATGTCGGTGTTCGCTGCGGAATCAACACCCGTCAAATTCACCGCGCGGCAGATCAGGGTGATGGTGTTGGCGGCACGGTTGGCTGCGAGACCCGGGGCCTCACTTTCACGCGGATTTATGGGAGCGCCACGGCGGCTGGCGGCAGGAGTTTGCGCGGCACCCATCGTCAACTGTTCAATCCAAACGCCCGCTTCGACGCCCGACCTTTGCACCGACAGTTTTTTCTTGATGTCGTCCTCGGAACGAATCAGTACGCGACGCATTTCCGCCAGCACATCGGCCCAGTAATATCGGTCCTCCAGCCAGCTCGCGATTTGAGCCGCCTCGTTTTTAGTATTCCCCAGCCCGGTATAAGCGCGTTTGAACTGATCGGATTTGGCCTGTAGTTTTTGGACCTGCGGCTCCAAATCCCTGATTTCATTTTCCTTCGATTCCGCCAGCTTTTGAAACAGGAACCCAACCGCGCCCGCCACCGCCACCAAGCTCAACAGGGTGAAGATGAAATACGGTTTCTTTTCATTGAAAGTCCGCCAGCGCAACGTGCTGCTCGGCATCAAATTCATTTCCACCGGGCAATTCGCCAGATTCCGCAATCCCAGGCCCACCACTTCACCCAGCGAATGGGCCACGCGCGCCAGCTCCTCCAGATTCACCGCCGGGTCAATTTGCACATTACGGAACGGATTGAAGTATTCGACCGGCACATTCAGCTTTTCCGCGAAAAATTGCGCCGTATAAGGCATGATGGACGCGCCGCCGGACAAAAACAGACGCAGCGGCTCCGAACCGCCCTGTTGCCCGCGATAAAACTGCTTCGTCTGATTGACCTGGATGTGCAGCTTGGTCATGAACTGCCGGGCGATTTTGGCGATGGCCGCCTGGTGCTCGCTTTCCGGCTCCTCGTAAGCCCCGCCGAGACTGACGAAACCTTCGGCAACTTTTTTCCGCTCGGCGATTTCAAATTTTAATTTCGACTCGTTCGCAAAATCCTGCGTGATGGAATTCGCGCCCAAACTGATGCTGCGGGAGAAAACCTTGCCATTCTCGAAGAAGAGCAGGTTGCTCGTCTTGGCGCCAATGTCCAGGAGCATCGTGCAATCCTGTAAATCGCCGTAGTTGTAACGAAAGGCGTTGCACAAGGCCGCGGGGGACACGTCGCACAGTTGCAACCGCAGCTTCGCCTCCTCCGCCATGCGAAATAGCCCTTCGACCACCTCGGATTTGATCGCCACCAGCAGGACTTCCAGTTCGCCCCCGGTGCTGGAACCGAGGATCTGATAATCCCACACCACCTCCGCGAGCGGGAACGGCACGTTCTGTTGCGCTTCGTATTGGATGATCTGCGTCACCTTGCCCGCGTCCACCGGCGGGAGCTTGACAAATTTGGAAAACACCTGAAAGCCCGGCGCGCAGACGTTGATGTCCTTCGCCTTGGTGCCGGTTTCCGCCAGCACCTCGCGCAAGGCCTTGAGCGCGGTCGTCTCGCGGGAAGATTCCTGGGCGCCCTCGAGGCCGAGCGGTTTGATGGAAAAATTTTTGAGACGCAAACCGCCGGCTTCGTTGATTTCAAACTCCGCCAGTTTGAGGCTGCCCGCCCCGAAATCCACTGCCAGGAATGATTTTGTGTTCAGCATTTCTGTTCGCGCCGCTCGCCACCGCCAACGCCAACGCCACCAGATTTCCCGGTTTTGGGTTTGAGCCAGCCCGTGCTGATTACGGGAAATTCCCCGAATGGTCAAACAGAAATCTGAAAAAAAATGGATGCCGGCTTCCGGCGGCCATTAAATAATTAAATATATTGCATCCG
Organism: uncultured Verrucomicrobiae bacterium; assembly: GCA_963744965.1. Lineage (GTDB taxonomy): Bacteria > Verrucomicrobiota > Verrucomicrobiia > Limisphaerales > UBA11358 > UBA11358. Next base: position 372,756 of record CAVUVT010000008.1, on the reverse strand, counting down.
GCACCCGGCTTTGGCTTCATTCTGCCGTGCCGGGACAGCTGCAAGCCGTCACGTCCGTCATGAATCGTTGCCGTATGCAAATCTTTTATTCAGGCTATGTGCAGGGTGTCGGTTTTCGCTACACCGCGAAAACCGTCGCCGCCGGCTTTGAAATTTCCGGCATCGTCCGCAATTTGCCGGACGGACGCGTTGAATTGATTGCCGAGGGCGCCCGCGAGGAACTGGGGGCATTTCAGGACGCGATTCGTGGCGCAGGTCTTGCTGGCTTTATTCGCGGTGAAAGTGTAATTTGGGGGGAAGCAAAAAATGAATTTCACGGTTTTGAAATTGTCCGCTAAACGCAATGAGATACGCCATTATCGCTGACATCCACGGCAACCTGGAAGCGTTCCAAACCGTTTTGGCTGACATCAAAACCCAAAACGCGACGCATATCGTCTGCCTCGGCGATGTCGTCGGTTACAACGCCAATCCCAAGGAATGCCTCGCCATCGTCCGCGAAATGAACATCCCCTGCGTGAAGGGTAATCATGACGAGTATTGTTCCAGCGACGACCCGCTGGAAGGTTTCAATCCCCACGCCGCCGACGCCGTTCACTGGACGCGCGAACAACTTTCCGAGGAGGAATGCCAATGGCTGCGCGATCTCAAGTACACCCGCATGGCCGCCAATTTCACGATGGTTCACGCCACGCTCGATGCGCCGCAACGCTGGGGTTACGTCTTTGACAAACTCGCCGCCGCCGCCAGTTTTCCGTATCAAAACACGCAACTCTGTTTCTTCGGCCACACCCATGTGCCCGTCGCCTTCATGCGCGACACCGCCGTCCGCGGCGGCACCTATTCAAAATTCAAAATTGATCCCTCCAAAAAATATTTCATCAACGTCGGCGCCATCGGCCAGCCGCGCGACAACAACCCCCGGGCCGCCTACGTCATTTACGACATGGACGCCGGAACCATTGAACTTCGCCGGCTCGATTACGACATCGCCACCGCGCAGAAAAAAATCCGCGCCGCCGGCCTGCCCGAACGGCTCGCCGAACGGTTGGAGTTCGGAAGGTGATTTCAAAGTGACGGGTGACCGGGACGCGTGACGAGGCCTTGGCCCGCGCAAAGCTTGACATGTCACACGTCACTTGTCACATGTCACGCATTTGAAAATCCTCATCCTCAAACCCAGTTCGCTCGGCGATGTCATCCAGGCCCTGCCCGTTCTCCGGCTGCTCAAACTTCATCTGCCGGCCAGCGAAATTTTCTGGTGGATTGATTCCGCACTCGCGCCGCTCCTTGAAGGCGATCCCGATTTGACCGGCATCGTCCGCTTCGAACGCCGGCGTTGGGCCGCTCCCCGGCACTGGCCCGAAATGCTCCGCAGCCTTCGCTGGATGCGGGCGCAAAATTTCGACTGGGTCATTGATCTCCAATGCCTCGCGCGCAGCGGCGCCTTCGCGTGGCTCGCCAACGGGCAGTTTCTCGTCGGGCTCGACGAAGTCCGCGAAGGCGCGCGCGGGTTTTATGATGTCGCCATCCGCCGTCCTTCGTTCCACACCCACGCCGTGGACTGGTACCTTGCCGTGTTGCCGCGACTCGGCGTGCCGGTTCACAACCATTTTCAATGGCTGCCCGAACGCCCCGCCATCGCCGCCGCGGTCAAATCCAAATGGCCAGCGGACGGCGCACGCTGGATCGCCATCCAACCGGGAGCACGCTGGGAAAACAAACACTGGCCGGCTGAGTATTTTGCCGAACTCGTCCGCTTGCTCGCAAAAAAATCCCCCGAGGCGCATTTTGCCATCCTCGGCGCTGCCGAAGACAAACCGCTCGGCGAAACCATTGCCCGGGCCGAACCGCCGCGCTGTCTTAACCTGTGCGGACAGACTTCCCTGCTGGAAATGGTTGAATGGCTGCGACAATGCGAATTGATGGTCACCAATGACACCGGTCCGATGCACGTGGCCGCCGCGCTCGGCAAACCGCTCGTTGCCTTGTTCGGCCCGACCGAACCCCGCCGCACCGGCCCGTATGGCCATTGGGAAAATGTGCTGCGCATTGAGCTCCCCTGTTCGCCCTGCCTGCAATCGCATTGCACCTACGAGAAACCGAATGAATGTCTGAAGGCCATTTCTCCCCTGACGGTTTTCGAGCGCGTCCAAATGCAACTGCCATCATCCGCGGTGTAAGCGCACTTGCGTTTTCAACGCGAACGGCGCTACCTTCGCACTGGTGACCACTTCAAGCCAGACCCGTCCCGGCTCAACTTCCGCCGGCGCCGAATCGCCACCCCGTCCCGCCTTTGTCACCACGCACTGGTCGCTCGTGGTTTCCGCCGGGCGCAACGACACCCCGGGCGCGCGCAATGCCCTGGAAAAGCTTTGCCGCACCTACTGGTTCCCCATTTACGCCTTTGTCCGGCGGCAGGGGCACGGTCCGCCCGACGCCCAGGATTTGACCCAGGAATTTTTTGCGCGCCTGCTGGAAAAAAAATCGCTGGCCGTGGCGGATCCCGCCAAAGGCCGGTTCCGTTCGTTTCTGCTGGCGTCGCTGAAACATTTTCTCGCCAACGAATGGGACAAAGCCAACGCCCAAAAGCGCGGCGGCGGACAGGTCTTGATTCCCATTGATGTGGCCACCGCCGAAACCGCCTGCGGCTTTGAGCCGGCCGACAACCTTACGGCCGAGAAAATTTTCGAGCGGCGCTGGGCGCTCACGCTGCTGGAACACGTGCTGCGCCGGCTGCGCGCGGAATATTTCCGCGACGGCAAAGAAAATCTGTTTGAGCAATTGAAGCCGACGCTCACCGAGGCCAGCCGGACCGTCGCTTACGCGGAAATCGCCAGCCGGCTCGGCACGACCGAAGGCGCGGTGAAGGTGGCCGTGCATCGTTTGCGGCAGCGTTACCGCGAAGTGCTCCGCGCGGAAATCGCGGACACCGTCGCCAGTCCCGGCGAGGTGGAGGACGAAATCCGGAACCTGTTTGCGGCGCTGGCGAATTAATTTGTAGGAGCCGAGGTAACGAGGCCCTGGCTTTCTCTTTGATTTGAGCCTCGCTACCTCGGCTCCTAGTATTTTTGATGTAACCTTTGGCTGGTTATTCTTCAGGAACGGGTGGAATGCGAAATTTGAATTAATAGTTTATGAAAAACGTGATATTAGCAGAACCCGCCACAATTGCCCTGTTCGGCTTGGGGTTCCTCCTGTTGCTGTTGCTGGCTGTAACCCTTTTCCTGGTCTTTCATTTTACACGCAAATCGAGAAAGCCAGCGCCACCATCGGCTTCGCCGGTCGCCCCCGCCACCCAAGTCATTCCCCGTAAATGTCCGCAATGCGGCGCGGAACTGAAACCGGACGTGTCGGAAGGGCTTTGCCCCGCCTGCCTGCTGCAACGCGGCATCGCGACCGAAGGCGGCGCGCCGCCGGGAACGCCGCCGTTCACTCCGCCCACGATCCCCGATCTGGCAAAACTTTTTCCGCAACTGGAAATCCTCGAACTCATCGGCAAGGGCGGCATGGGCGCGGTTTACAAGGCGCGCCAGCCGACGCTGGATCGTTTCGTCGCGTTGAAAATTCTCGCGCCGCGGTCGGGCGGCGACCTGAACTTTGCCAGCCGCTTCACGCGCGAGGCGCGCGCGCTCGCAAAGCTCAGTCATCCGAACATCGTTGGCGTTTACGATTTTGGTGTAGCGGCAGGTGTCCCGCCTGCCGGAGAGCCGAGCCTCCTGTCCGGCGGAGAAACTGTTGACGTTTCAAAAATCGCAGGAAGTTCGGGCGCCGATCCGGGCGGCAGGATGCCGCCCTCTACGTCAGGCCGGAGGCCCGACACCACACCACTCCATTATTTCCTCATGGAATTTGTGGACGGGCCGAACCTGCGGCAGGTCGAGCAGGCGGGCAAACTTCCGCCGCGCGAGGCGCTGGCAATCATTCCGCAAATCTGCGCCGCGCTCCAGTTCGCGCACGACGAAGGCATCGTCCATCGCGACATCAAACCCGAAAACATCCTGCTCGACAAAAAAGGCCGCGTGAAAATCGCCGACTTCGGCCTGGCCAAAATCCTGGGGCAGGAACCGAAGGACTTCCGGCTGACCGGCGCCCGGGACATCATGGGCACGCCGCATTACATGGCCCCGGAACAGGTGGAAAAGCCGCAGACGGTGGACCACCGGGCGGACATTTATTCGCTCGGCGTCGTTTTCTACGAAATGCTCACCGGCGAACTGCCGCTCGGGAAATTCCAGCCGCCATCCCAAAAAGTGCAGGTGGATGTGCGGCTGGATGAAGTGGTGTTGCACGCGCTGGAAAAAGAGCCTGAACGCCGTTACCAACAGGCAAGTCAGGTCAAGACGGCGGTGGAAACCATTGTGGGCAGCGCAGCGGTCCCGCCAGCCCGGACCACGGACAAGGCGTGGCAATCCCCCACCATGGGTTGGGGACATTTCATCGGCTATTTGTTCGGCATCACCTTCACGTCTCCCCTGGCTTTCAAGCTGGCCAACCTTTCCGCGCTCGGCTTTCTTGGCGGGTTGGCCTTTCTTGGTTTTGTGCCGCTGCCCGGCATGCACCGGTGTTTTGGTTTCCTGGGTTTTACTGGTTTCTTCGGATTGATCGGCGTTGCTCACCTGGTTGAACTTGCCGCCCGGCGCAAGGCGCAGATGCCACCGCGGGGGAGAGCCATGATGGTGATCGCTGCGACCGTGCTGTCGTTGCTGGCCATCCTGGTGGCGAGTGTGCTGTTCCTGTTCAGCCATCACGGGAACCAAGCGCAGACGACAGCGATGAACGGCGCTGCGACCGACGCCAGCCCGGAGATTGAACGGGCGATTACCACCATATCCCAATGTTCTGAAGGCGATCCGCGCGTGGAGGAATCGTTGAAATCCCTGCGTTCGCTCGACCAATCCGCGGTGGTGGCTGCACTGGAGCCGTATCTTGATTCCCCCACGGATACCCGGCGCCGTTCGGCGATTTATGTTCTTTGGAAAGGCGGCTTTACCAACATCGAACCGGCCGTGGCCAAGTTGCAGCAACTGATGAAGCACGAGGAAACTTACACGCGTGGCATGGCGGCACTCGCGCTCGGCCAGAACCGTGTTGCAAAAAGCTTCGACGCGCTGGCCAACATGACGGGAAACGATTCGAGCAGCTATGCCCGAAGATGCGCGGCCTATGCCTTGGGTCTGTTGGGTGACGCGCGGGCCAAACCCGTCCTCCAGGCGGCGCTCCAAGACCACGACCCCTTGGTGCATGACAACGCGGAACGGGCCTTGGCGTCGTTGAATCGCCCGCCGCCGTCCGCAACCGCTGGCACAGGCCCGAGAATCGAGCGGGTGACGGTGAACGCGGATCAGGCAGTCGTCAAAGGATGGGGCACAACCAATGGACGTATCACCTTCAGCATTGGCCAGAACTGGCAGCGTTGCGGATTTCTTGAGAACACTGGTTTCACTGCCACACTCAGCCACAACGGAATCAACAAACTGAATTGCACGGTCAACGATGCAAGCGGCAACTCGCTGCTCACCACGACAATTAGCAAGCCCGATTCCGCCTCTTTTTCCGAAGGCCGGATTGTTTTTCATGAAGGCACGGTGGCGCCGGAGGCCGATGGCACATGCGTTGTCGCCGAGCTTCAGCAGCAATCCGGCGTGTCACTGCCCATCACGGTGCGCGTGGGAAACGCCGGTGCTTCGTCCGCATTAATTATGGCGTCCGCCTCCGCCGAAACCTGGTCGCCAACCTTTGCGCCGGGCGAGAAACCGGACATGAACAAAATCCTGGACGACGCCAAAAAATTGATGGAATTGGGTAAATACGAAGACGCGTTGCAACGGCATCTTTGGTATTTCAACCACGCACTGGAATATGATCAGGGCCAGACCGGGGTGCGCCTGTCATTTGCATTATCGCAATGGGTCGAACTCGGACGGCGTTATCCCAAGGCGAAAGAAGCGTTGACCGGGATTCGAGACCGGGATGCCCGCATGCTGATGGCAGGAAAAGGCTACGCCAATTTGTTCACCGACGTGCAGGCCATCAATCGCGAGCTGCAGGACGAGGATGCGACGTATGAGTTGTTCAAAATGATTCGCGAGAAAGACCCGCAACTGGCCGGACAATGTTATTTCTGGGTCGAGAGCCTGCTGGTGGCGAAGGGCGAGTATCAATGGTGTTATGACCACATGGGTGACCCGCAATTCAGATTCGATTCAATCCGTCTGTCATTTGACATGGAGTGCGCGAACCAGCAGCGCATGGCAGCAACGCAGCAAAAAACCAGGCAAATGATTGCGGAAACGAACCAGAAGAACGGCTGGACAAATGTACCGTCCTTCTCGCCGCCGGACACGTCAACCATGCTGAAAAAATCCACCGAAGACCGATTCGTCGGCCAAGTGCGGCAATTGATCGAAATTCTGGTGGCCACCGGCCACAAATCTGACGCGGAAAAAATCCGGGACCAGGCCGTCGCGGTTCTGGACGACGCGCGGCTGAAATCGGCGTTGAGCGATACGGAGGAAAAAATTCAGAACCGGGATGCAGTTCCACTCCCATCCTCCTCGGCGGAAGACAATGGCCAGACCGTGGCAGGGCTGCCTCCGGTGGTGGTCGAGACGTGGCCGGTTTCCGGCACCCGCGACGTCGAACCAGGCGTGGCCGAGATTCGGGTCCGGTTCAGCAAGGAAATGGCCGATGGATCGTGGAGTTGGTCCACGGCATGGCAGGAGTCCACACCCGAATCGGTCGGGCCGCCGCATTATCTTGCCGATCACCGCACCTGTGTCATGAAAGTCCGTCTGGAACCAGGACAGACTTACGCCTGGTGGTTGAACAGCGACAAATTCAAGAATTTCACCGACCTGGCCGGCCGCTCGGCGGTTCCCTATTTGCTGATTTTCCAAACCAAACCAAATTGAAAATCAAAAATATGAAAACGAAAACATTGCTCACCACACTCATCATTGGCGCGATTTGTCAATTCGCGCCGCAGTTCTGCCAGGCGCAGGACATTGATTCCATGGCGCCCGTCGTCGTGAAAACCGTGCCTGAAGCCGGCACCAAGGACGTTGCCCCCGGCGAAATGGAAATTCGCGTCACCTTCAGCAAGGACATGATGGACCAATCCTGGAGTTGGTCGTCAGCCTGGAAGGATTCCTCGCCGGACGGTGTGGAAAAACCACATTACGAAGCCGACCACAAGACCTGCGTGCTGAAGGTCAAACTGGAGCCAAACAAAACCTACGGCTACTGGATAAACAGCCAGAGCTTTCATAACTTCAAAGACGCGCAAGGCCATCCAGCGGTGCCCTATTTGCTGGTGTTTCAGACGAAAGGAAACTGACCCCAAACCAAACAGGGGCACCCGCGGTCTGACGCGCTTGATTTGCGGCAACAGCAGCGCCATTTTGGGTGGATATGAAAATCACCTTTGCCCAAATGGTGCTGCTCTGCTGTGTGCTGGTTTCCGCCATTTCTGCCAGCGCGCAGGATTCCAAGCCTGCAGTCTCCCCGACGAACCGCCTGGAGCTTTTCAACGGCCGGGATTTTTCGGGCTGGACGTTTTGCATGAAGGACCATGCCGACCCGATGCAGACCTGGAGCGTCACCAACGGCGTCATTCATTGCACCGGCAAACCGATTGGTTATTTGCGGACAAAACAGGATTATCGTGATTACGTTCTCACCGTGGAATGGCGCTTCGTGAAAATTGCACCCAAGGCCGACAACACCGGTGTGCTCGTTCACATGCAATTGCCGGACAAGGTCTGGCCGATGTGCGTCCAGAACCAGGGCAAATCCGGCCGGCAGGGCGACTTGTTCGTGATGGCGGGCGCGGAATGCAAGGAACATAAAGGCATGGACGCCAACACGCCGGTTCCCATGCGTGGCCCATCGGCTGAAAAACCTGTTGGCGAATGGGATACCAACGTGACCGTCTGCTCCGGCAATGATGTCAAAGCCATCATCAACGGCAAATTCATGAACGAAATCACCGAATGCACCATTTCATCGGGCTTCATCGGCATTCAAAGCGAAGGCGGCGACATTGAAATCCGCAAAATATTTTTGGAGCCGCTTAAGTGACGCAACCGAGAGAAAGGTTTTTTGAGGCATTTTTGCGGATTCGGGCTAATGCAGAGTGGATAGAAAACAAAAAAATTAATTCCACCATGAAATCCAAACTGCATCTGCAAAGTCTGGCGGCCATCTTTTTCCTCATCGTCTCCCTGGGCACGGCACCGGCCCAGAAAGGTCCGGGCGCTCCGCCCGCGGTTGATCCCAGCACCGGTTTGCCCATCACCACGCCTCAGCCCGGCAGCCCGGGTGGCTTGGCGGCGCCCCAGCCCGCCCCTCAATGGAAAGACCCGAATTGGAAGGATCCAGACATCGTTTTGACGAATGTTTATTATGAAATCCCGCTCAACGAAGTCGTGCGCCATTTGCGCGAGAGTTTCAAAGGATCCTTTGATGTGTTAGCACCAGTCAATGCAGACATAGACTGGCAATCCATCATGATCCGGTTGCAATTGAAAAACGTGACCGCCAGCGAGGTCTTCAACGCCATGAATCTGGTGTTTGAAAATGACCGGACCCCCTTGCGCTGGGAACTCAAGATGAATGGCAAACGTCCCACCGCGTTGCTGCGGGTGCTGGCGCAGCCGGGCCCCAAGAACCCGCCATTGGTCATAGACCCGACAACCGGCCTGCCCGTGCCGCCGCCGGAAACAAAGCGGGGGGTTTATTTCGTGGGTAATCTGCTCGGAGATGAAAAATCCGGCGGCATGACGATGGAACAGCTTGTCCAGACCCTTTCCGAAGTTCATCAAATGAGTTTTGGTTCGGAGAGCGGACTTCAGTTCCATAAACAGGCGCAGTTGGTCATTGTCACCGGCACGGACGCCGAAATTGAATTCATTGGGAATACGCTCACGGCGCTGAAGCAAAAGGAGGAACTGGATGCCGTGCGCAATGCCCAGCCGAAGCCTGCTGAATCCAAGCCGAAATCAGAGGCGACAAAGAGTCCTTGAATATGATATGAACGGGTGATGGTTACGACCACCTCCATGCCATTCCCGGCCCTCGAACCGACCTTGCGCCCGACGGCGCTGGCCTCCAGCTTGCAAACATCCCGATTCAGCGCCGACGCGGAGGCCCGCCACCTGGCGGCGGCCGTGGCGCGCGGGGACGAAGCGGCGTTCCGGCAATTATACGACCGTTACCGGCCGCGGTTGTTCCGCCTGGCGCTGGTGCTTGGCCGCGGCGATGAGTTGCTCGCGCAGGACACGGTGCAGTCGGTGTTCATGACCGCGGCGGCGAAACTCCGCCGGGTTGACAGCGAAGAACATTTGTGGAACTGGCTGGCCCGAGTCGCCCGGCAACAACTCGCCAAGGCTTGGCGGCAGCGGCAGCGGGATTCAGCGGTGGTCGGCATGGCGAACCTGCCGGAATGCCCGGACACGATGGCATCCGATTCAGTGCTGGAAGAAAGTCTCGATGCGGCATTGCTGGCAATGGACGCGGAAGAGCGGCAGTTGATTGAATGGTTTTATTTCGACCGGTTGAGCCACCAGGAAATCGCCGGGCAACTCAATACCACACCCAAGGCGGTGTCCAGCCGTCTGGAACGGACGCGCGCAAAGCTGCGTTCGCTGATTACGCAGAGGTTGTTCCATGAAACCTGAGAAGCAACAATTGATTCAAGACCTGCTCGGCGATGAAAGCCGCCGCGAAACCACCCTGCTCGCAGGCGGCCGGATTCTCCGCCGCCGTCGGCATTGGCGCGCGGCGCGGCGCTGGTCCATGCTGGCCGTCGTTTTGGTTGCCGCCGCGCTGTGGCTTGAACAACAAAATCAGCGCCAGGCACCTCCCCGGACATCGGCGCAGGCAACAAAGCCTTCCGTGCCCGGTCAGGCACAGTCTCTGACCGACGACGAACTGCTTGCGCTTTTCCCCAAGAACACTCCGGTTGGTCTGGCCACGCTGGCCGATGGCAAAAAGCGGCTGATTTTTCCGCGCCCGGGGGACGAAAAACGGTTCGTCACCCACTTGTAAGTCAGCCCCCACCCTGTTTCGCCGGACGTAGTTGCACAAGGGTCGCGCCCCAGCCGCCGAATTGCGGATGATCCAACGCGAATGACACGACGTCCGGATGTTTTGCCAGGATGGCGTGGACGGTGCGCCGCAGGTTGCCGATGCCCTTGCCGTGGATGATGCGCACCTGGAGAATGCCCCGCTCCCGGCACGCGGCCAGATAATCCGGCACGAGATCCTTCACCTCGCGCGGCTGGAACGTGTGCAAATCCAGCACCCCGTCAATCGGCAGTTGAACCGGTTCGTCAGCCATGCGTCAGCAGTTGTTTCTTCACCCATGCCCTGGCCTGGCGCGGCGTTTTCAGTTCGTCCTGCAATTGTTTTTCGCGGATTTCGGCCAGCAACGCGCCCATTGCCGGACCGGGTTTCACGCCCAGCGCAATCAAATCGTTCCCGGTAAGCAAGGGTGGCCGCAGGACGGGCTTTTTCTTCAACTCCGCCGCCTGCTCGATTAAAAATTCGTAGTGCTCCAGATCGCCGTGCGAACCGAGGCAATCCAGCCGGTGCAATTCGAGTTCGAGCGGAAAAGTCTTGCGCAACAACAGCCGCCGCAGCGTGGCCTTGCGCATTTGCTTCACGTCCTTGAATTGCATGTGCTGCCGCACGCAGGCGGCAATTTCCTCGATTTGCTTTTTGGGGAAGCGCAGCCGCGTTAAAATCCGTTCCGCCAGCGCCGCGCCGACTTTTTCGTGGCCGTAAAAATGGATTTTGCCCGTGGCGGGATCGAGTTCGGCCGTGGCCGGCTTGGCGATGTCATGCAAAATCACCGCCCACGGCAATGAAGCGGGTGCGCCCGGCGGCATCTTTTCCAGCATCAACCGGATGTGCTCGAACACCGTGCCTTCGGGATGAAAATCCGGCGATTGCTCGCACGCAATCGTGGTGACGACTTCGGGCAAAACGCCGGGGAGCAATCCACTCTTGAGCAGCAAAACCAGCCCGCGCGCGGCGCCTGGGAGCGCCTGCGTCTCGCCGGCATCTGGTGGCGGAAAAACTCGCCGGCGGGACGCCGGCGCTCCCAGGATCGGCGGACTGAACAATTTAATGAGTTCGTCGCGAATCCGCTCGGCGCTGATAAGCTCGATTTTCGGCGCAAGGCTTCTGACCGCGGCAAAGGTTTGCGGCTCGATTTCAAAACCCAGTTGCGCGGCAAACCGCACCGCGCGCAGCAAACGCAAATGGTCTTCGGCGAACCGTTCGCCCGGCGAACCGATGGTGCGGATGATTTTCGCGCGCAAATCCTTTTCGCCGCCGACCCAGTCGTGGATTTTTTTCGTAACCGGATCGTAGAAAAGTCCGTTCACGGTGAAATCGCGCCGCTGTGCGTCGGCCTCGGCATTGGCAAAGGTGACGTGTTCCGGATGCCGGCCGTCCTGGTAATCCGCCTCGGCGCGAAAGGTGGCGATCTGGAATTGATGCCCGCCTTCCAGAACCACCATCACCCCGAATTTTTTGCCGACGGCGACGGTGCGTTTGAACAGTTTTTCGATCTGTTCCGGCTGCGCGGACGTGGCGATGTCGTAATCGCCCGGCTCGCGTCCCAGCAAAAAATCCCGCACGCAGCCGCCCACCCAGAACGCGCTGAAACCGGCGGCTTGCAGTCGCTGGACGATTTCAACGGCAGTAGCACGCAGCGGCTTGTCAGTCATTTGTGCTTACGATTTACGATTTACGCGGTGATTTGGCAAAGCAGAAGATTGTAGGCGCCGAGGTAACGAGGCGGAGCGCCTCAAGCCCGGGTTCCGCCTCCTCACGTCGGCGGCCACAGAACCAATGCTCGGAGCACCGGCCTCCGGCACGGCGCAACGGCAATCGCACGTTTCCCAAACGCCGTGCCGGAGGCCGGCGTTCCTTTCGCTACTGCTTCGCGCACGGCGCCAAGATGGCGTCAGTCATGCCGTGGATGATTTTCTTATCGGCGGGGTTGATTGTCGCCAGCACGCCGCCGAGTTGCGGGCGCGCGGCATCACCCTCGCCGGAAACAAAATAATACGGGCACAGCCGCACCCGGCCTTTCATTGGCACGACCTCATTTTTCGCAAAGTCAAACCACTGCGCCTCGACCAGCGCGGGTTTGTGATAACGCTGGAGAACGCGCGGCGACTGCTCGAAATGTTGAATGGCGTCGTCCGCGGCCTTTGCCCATTCCTCGTGCGACAAATCACTGCCAAGAAAAACCCCGCGCGCGCCCCACGCGTGCTCGGAAAAACCGGAGACTTTCAAAATCAACTCGCGCTCCTTTTGCGACAGGGTTTTAAGCTGTTGCCAGTCGGTGAGGTTCAATTCAGGAATCGCGGCCTGCGGCGGCAATGGTGTCGGGTCAATAATCCATGTGTAGGGAACCAGTTTTTTCAAACGCGCCAGGAAGCCTTCGCCCAATTCCTGCCGCCAGAAGTCGTGCAGGTTGCGATTCCACAACAGCGCGAACAGCATTTTTTCCTCGAACACCGGCTTGGGCGGCGGCGTGAGGCGGATTTTCCTTTCCGAAGCGAGCCGGAAAATTTGTTCCGCGTTCGAGACATTCTTCAAATCAAACAACTCGAAAAAGCGATACACCGCGTCGCCATCCTTGAACTCTTTAAATTCTGAATTCTGAATTCTGAATTCTGAATTCTTCATTTGGCCGGCCAGCCATTCCATCTCCGGCCGATACGTCGCCGCTTCCTCCGAAACGACGATGTGAACCGTTTTGGCGTCGCCAAAAATGGATTCAAACCCGCGCGACATGCCGTCAGCACCACCAATAATTTGGGACGAGGATGGAGGATGGAGGATGGAGGATGGATTTTGTGCGCCTGTTGTTCCGCAATCCGCATTTCGCAATCCGCAATACGTTTGATTGAGCCACCCCGTCAGCCCGATGCCGCCGGGCACCGAATCGAGTTCGGTGATGCTGATCCCGGTTTCCGTCAGCAAAATGTCGGGGCGGATGACGCGCGGCACGTCGCTTTTGAACGCGGGCGACCGCTGGAGCGCGATGAGTTCCGCCGGCTTGCCGCGATCGAGCCAGCGGGCCACCCAGTCCGGCTGTTTGCCTTCAATACTTTTGCGGTAAAGCAGGTTGACCGCGCGATAAAATTGCAGCAGCACGCGCCCGAGCGAATCAATTTCCTTCGCAACTTCCGGACTGAGCGAAAAGGGAACGGGCGAAATGCGCCACTCCAGTCCGGCGAACAAACCGCCCGGCGGCAGCGTATCGCGGATTAATTTGGCTTTTTCGGCGGCGGTCATAAATTTTTAGCCTTGGCCAGAGAAGTTCTCAATTAAACCGGCGGCTGACAAGCCACGAAGAATTTTACCTGGGAATCCGGTTGATCGTGTCGGGATGTTCGCGCAGGAACTGGCCAAATTCCGGTGTGATGCGCTGGATGACCGGGTCAATGGGATAAATCTGGCCGTCCACCGCCAGAATGGCATTGCGCGGGATCAGGTCGAACACCAGCAAGCCTTCCCGCCCGGAATAATAAGCCCCATCCGTTAGTTTTTCATAACCTTTGCCCAGCATCAAATCATCCAGTGCGGCCGCTGTTGCCGCGACGCCCTTGATGAAGGGTTGGGAAGTGATGATAATGGGCTGGCCGTTGTTGGCGACGATGCGCTCCAACCGGATGTCGTCATGGAAAATCAGGTTTTGCAGGTCGAGGCGGTCGAGGTATTCGGAAGGGGTGGCGCCGCGCGACAGCGAACCGAGGGCGATGCCATAACCCAACTGGCGTTCCAGCAAAGTGGCCTTGAATTATCGCTGGGTGCGATTGTGAAAATAGACCTGATGCTCGCCGCCACGGCCAAATTCAGGCGGCAGGCGGCGGCCCCGGCCTAGCTTCCAGTTTTCTTGGGCCCATTGGATGAGCCGCCGTTGCTCGACTTCAACACGCTTTGTGCGAGTGGCGTAATCGGAATCATGGTCTGGAGCTGGCGCACCGCCTCCGCGCGTGTGGCGCGCGGCTGATTCAAGCGTCCGGCCAGCGTCGGCCACGCCGGCTTCCCGGTTGTCGTTTGGCGTTGCATTTATGTGCAGAATTATAGCTCAATCGGAGACTCATTGCGAGCGCTTTTTGATGCGAAATTGGGTCAAAATTAGCTGAAAAAACGGCGGCGGAAATTTCAGCTTCGTGGCAGCGGCTTCGCGCCCAGAATGAGGGATTCCACTTCGGCGGCGATGGTCTGGCGCAACGCGGCGGCGGCGGCGCGTTCGCGGGCGATTTCCGCCCGCGCGGCGGTCACGCGCTCCACCAGCTTGCGCTGATGTGACTCCAGATTTTTCCCTTGGCCGGGTCGCGGCGGAGGGCGAGAGGGATTTTGGATTCTGTGTTCGACATAGCGGGAGAATAAACACTCGCCAAAATCTTGGCGAGCTTTCTGCCGCCCTTTCAGGGCTTGAAAATTATGTGGATGGTTGACCCAGGGCGGCGCTCTTGCTCCCGCCTTCGCACGCTACGGCGCGGCAAGCGCTTTGCCTTGGGCTATTATCTGCCGGGCTTGCAGCCCTTTTTAATTCGTGACAATTCGCGCCATTCGCGTCACGCATCCGTTTTTTATCCGTGTTTTTCCGTGTCCATCCGTGGTCCAAATTTCCGTTACGGCGATTTATAAAGACCGCGATAAAACATTTTTGCCGGGTTGGTCGTGGCGACCAGATAGGGGAAGGAATTGCTGGAAAGCGTGTTGGTGCTGACGGCCCCCCAGTGAAAAAGGTCCGTGGAAGATTGAAGAATATAAGTCAGTCCCGCCTGTCCATTGAGCCAAAGTGACAGTTGATTGGTTGAGTTCCTGGCGCCGGCCAGCAAATTGAAACCGTTCAACGCAGGCAAAACATAAAGCGTGATGCTCTGAGCCGGAACCATGTCGCTGAGAACGTTATTCGCAAGCTTGATGTTCGCAAGCTGGGTAATGACGTTAGCCGAGGTTAATTGCCAGCGTTGGACCGTCCCGGTGGCGTTGAAGTTGGTGATGTTTGCCGTTATGGGCGTTGCATTGTTGAGGTCCTTGTTGATGACCATGAGCGTCATCGCCCCGTCGCTGGTTCGCACAGCGCCAAAGGCGGACAGGTCGTCGGGATTGGGCACGGACGTAAGAATGCTCGTGTCACCAAAGGTGGATTTGTTGCCGTCGTAATTGCGGTACATCTTCATGGCCAGATAGGTGGGGGTGCTCGGGTCAGGCGTTGTCCAACGCGTCGCCAGATCAAGTCCTTCCCGGCCAAAAATGCCATCAATATCGGCCTGGGCGGTCGCACCGTTGATGTAAGGTTCGGCTCCCCAATTGTATTCCGTGATGCCGATCTTGGTGCCGGGATAATTGGTTGTCACCCAACTCCTCATCCGGGGAATGAGCATAATATTGGTATTAATCCAACTGGGATCCACATAATTGGTGTCCCAAAAAACGCGGGTGGATTGGTTCCGCAACAACTCCGTCGCGGTGTCCACCGCGTCGCCGCTGACGCTGCCTTCCTGCGGGTAGCAATGAAGCGTAAAAACATCCAGCAACCGCTGGCCGGCCGCCTGGCTGCGCTGTTGAACCTGGCTCAAAAACCAAGGGCCGAAATCCTGTCCGCCATGCGCCTTGCGGTCGGGATAATCCGCCGGATTGTAATCGTTGTTCGCGCCGGACCATTGTTGGTCGTAACCGCTGTAAAGATAGCCGGGCCAGCCCCATTCTTCCGGGCCGGCGACCAGCGCGTTCGGGTCAATGCCTTTGACCATCGTCGCGTAGTTGCAAAAATTGGTGAAGACCTCGGTCATCGTCGCGCCGACCGGATGCACATCACGATGCGTCGAATCCCAGAGGCTCCACTCGTTGTCCATGATATAGTAGAGCAACCCGCCGTTGGTCGCCGTGCTCCACTGATTCGTCAAATGCTGCACCCAACCCGCCTGAAAGTTTGTGTTAGCGGTCATGTTCGCATCGGTTGGATCATTGGTGGTAATGTTCAAGCCGGTGGCCAGTGAAACACCGTTGCCTGCCGCCGGCCAATACGGGTCGGTGGCGGTTTGGGGACCATATTTGTTGGTATTGTAACTCGCCAGGCTCGCGCCACCCGCTCCGAGTTTTGCCACCCAGCCGATGATGGGAATGGTCAGCATCGCCTGCGCGCCGCCGCTTTTCGATTCCTGGATAAAACTGTCGCCATCCGCGCCCGCCGTGCTGGGGCTGTCAGCAATGCTTTCAAAATACCAGTCCGCCGCGTGGCTCGTGGCGTTGAGTTGCCAGTTGTAACGGGTCTCCGCGTTGCCACCGGAGCGATGCAGGGGCGCGTTCAAATCCTGCAACACGCTGGACGACGAGGCAAACGCCACGCCATAAATCAACGGGCTGATCGGGATTCGATTGGACGATGCGTTGACGGCAATGGAAACCATCGCGTTGGTGCCGGACACGATGGCATTGGTCACCAGAGAAATGTCGTCCACATAAAAGGTCGGAACGGTCGAACTGCCCTGGGCCTGAAGCCAAAAGCCGGTGAAATTTGCCTGGTTGGCCACCCCGAGTGCGGACATGGACAAAGCGACCTGCCGCCATAAGTTTGTAGGCAGTGGCCCGATTTGAACGCCTGGTGTTTGTGCAGTGCCGCCCAAAACGCCTTGAACCAACACCGCTTGACCGCCCGTACCACCGTTGATCCAAAATGTCAGGTTGGTAAAGCCGCTGGTATTCATTGCCGAAACCCCCAAATAAAGAGCCTGCCAACTGGTGGGCGTGTTGTTCGCTGTCACACTGATGGAATCCGAGCCGCTGTGGACCGGGCTGGTGTTGGCCAGATTCACCGTCGCCCAACTCCAATTTCCCCACCCATTTTCCAAGGCGTCGTCGTAAATGATCTGATCGGCACGCGCCGCCAGTTGAAGTGCTAAAACCGCCAAAAGACAGCAAGACCATTGATGGCGTGCCCAGCTTTTTAAAAAAGGGGTTTTCATAAGTATTTTGTTAAATTACACCACAAATCATGCCAGCGCATTTGTTCCGGGTGTAACCAAAAAAGGGGATGCCTCAATTCCGGTTCTGCGGCCGACAACCTGATTCAATTCAAAACATCCACTGACAATTTGCACTTGATAAATCAGGTCCGCACCTGGCCGCTGCCGAGGCCAAGCCACTTGTAGCTGGTCAATTCCTCCAAGCCCATCGGACCACGGGCGCCGATTTTGTCGGTGCTGATGCCGATCTCCGCGCCCATGCCAAACTCGCCGCCGTCGGTGAAGCGCGTCGAGGCGTTCCAATACACCGCCGCAGAATCCACTTCAGCCAGAAACTGTTTCGCGTGCGCCTCGTTTTTCGTGACGATGCTGTCCGAATGCGCCGAGCCGTATTGATTGATGTGGTCAATCGCCGCTTTCACCCCGTCCACGACGCGCACGTTCAGGATGTAGTCGTTGTATTCCGTGTAAAAATCCTGCTCGGTTGCCTGACGGATTTCGGATTTCGTCCCGCCGGGCGGGAGGCTTTCGGATTTCAAAATCGCCCCGGCGGCCGGGTCAACCCGCAGTTGCACATGCTTCTCCCCAAGTTGCCGGCCGATGATCGGCAGAAACGCTTCGGCGATTTTGCCGTCCACGAGCAGCGTTTCCATCGCGTTGCACACGGCCGGACGCTGGATTTTGGCGTTCAGCGCGATTTCCCTGGCCATTTTCAAATCGGCGTCGGCATCCACAAAAACATGGCAGACGCCCTTGTAATGTTTGATGACCGGCACTTTGGAGCACTCGGCTACGGCGCGAATCAGCCCTTCGCCGCCGCGGGGCATGCACAGGTCAATATATTGCGTGAGCGAAAGCAAAATGGGAATCGCCTCGCGATCGGCCACGGGCACGACCTGGATCGCGTGTTCGGGAAATTTTGCGAGCGCCTGTTTCCCCGCCTCAATCATGATTCGCGCGATGGTTTGATTCGAGTTCAACGCTTCCTTGCCGCCGCGGAGTATCGTGGCGTTGCCGGATTTGAAACAAAGACTCGCCGCGTCCGCCGTCACATTGGGACGGGACTCGTAAATGATGACCACCACGCCGATGGGAGTGGAAATTTTTTGGAGCTTCAGGCCGTTGGGCCGGACGCGTTCATCCAGGATTCTTCCCACCGGGTCCGGCAGCGCCGCCACTTCGCGCAAACCGTTCGCCATGGCCGCGATGCGTTGGTCGTCAAGCTTGAGACGGTCGAGCATGGCCGCTGAGAGGCCGGATTTCGCAGCGGCATCCATATCCGGCGTGTTGGCCGATTTGATGGCGTCGGTGTTTTTTTCGAGCGCAGCCGCCATGGCGAGCAAGCACGAATTTTTCTCCGCCGTCGTGAGTCGGGCGAGTTCGCGCGACGCCACCCTGGCCTGTCGGGCCAGCCGCGTCATCTGCTCATTCAAGGTCATGCGGCAAGAAGGTAAGCCAAAAAGCCAAAGTGAAAAGGGCGAAGTTTCCAGCGCTCTTCGCTCGGGCGCATGCCCGGCACTTCTCCTGGAATGCCGGACTCCGATTCGGCAAGGTTTGCGGGAAACCGTCTGTTCGAGCCGATTTGGAGATCGGCGCTCCACTTTCCATAATGTGGGCTGGATTGATGCTGCAATTATTGCTAAGTTGTTACCAAAAAATGTGGAGCACATTGGGGTCCGGGTGTGGATAGTCATAACATGATTGCTGGCAGCCAATTAGCGGAACGCCACGTTGAACAAACGAGGTCCTGGTCATCTGCCACCACCCTGAAGATTGCGTGGCAGGAGGTCAGTTTTCCGGTTCGAGTCATCGCGAAATTGCGTGCCGCAATCGAAGCCCACGTGCCGGTGGGTTATGAGGATGAAACCGGCTTCCATTACAGCCGGCAAGCGTCCGATGGGTTCTTTTCAATTTAAGGTCTGTTGGGCAAACGGCTTTTTGACGCGCAGCGGAGACTATGCGGGTTTTGGATTATGATTCGGGCGGACAGTCGTTTTTTCAGCGGGATCCTTCATCCCCACCTCCTTGGCGGCTGTCGCCCGAATCGCTTTTTCTGATTGTATGGTTGGTCAATGGCGCCACGCTGCTGCCGTAGGGAGGCGGCAATCCGGCACGAGTTGGTCCCCGGCGCTGGCAATGCTCGCCGGCAAAACCGCGCCGAAGTGCGCGCCTGGCGGGAAAACGCCTAAAACATAAAGCTCAGGCTCACCTTGAACAGCACCGGCGCGGCCAGTTGATTGCCGGTAAAGTTTTGATAAACGGGAAATTCGGCGTCCGCGTATATTTTCACCGGATGAATGTGAAATTCGATTCCCGGTGAAAGCAGGATGCGCTGGTAGCCGGAGTTGTCGGGATTGGCAGCGTCACCGCTGTCACTGGTCCGTTCGGAAAAGATTGCCTGGGCCACCGGTGAGATTTTCACCCGGCCGAGTGAGAGCCCCTTGTAATCAATTCCGGCCGCCGTATCCAATTCGACGCCCGGACGATATTCAGCTTGATACTATTTTGTGTTCAATCTAACATTAACAATCCAATCAAAACCGGTGAGGGATTGGATTAAGGCGGGTGAGGATTCCAGTTGGCCGAGGCGGTGTTCCAAAGCGTTTTCGACCGCGTCCATGGAATCATAATCGTGATTGCCAAAGGGCTGCCGGCGCACTTCGCGCCAGACCAGTTCCTCGGGGTTGCATTGCGGACTGTACGCCGGCAGCCAGTCCAGGGTCAGGTTGTCGGGCACGACCAGAGCCTTGGCCTGATGCCAGCCCGCCCGGTCCAAGAACATCAAAATATGTTCGTCGGGATGCCTCCGGGAGACTTCCGCCAAATACAACGACATGGCCGCCGTGTCGGCGTGCGGCAGGATCAGGCTGATGAACTCCCCGTCGTGCGGACAGACGCTGCCAAAGACATGCGTGTATTGGCGCACCCGGTGGGTGGACACTTGCGGCCGACAGCCCGCCGGCGCCCAGCACCGAATCGGATCGCTCATCCGGCCAAACCGGGCTTCATCCTCAAACAGCAGCCGCAACGGTTGCTGCGGGTGCCCAGCCGCCACCGCGTCCACTTTGGCCTGAAGTTTTTTTAAAAGCGGCTCGGGCCGCCGGGTTGTCCTTGGGATGCTTGGGGCGGGGAGTGACGCGCCGCCACTGGTGCCGCGCCAGCAGGCGACACACCGTCGAATCGGGCACCGCCCGCCCCAACCGTTTCTCATAATCCGCCTTGATGCCGCGGGCCGTGACCAGGCTCCCCCGCCGGGCTCGCTGTTGCCAAGGAACCAGCACGGCCCGTTCTTGGGCCAGGGTCAGGTTTTGATGCCGGCGTCCGCCTTTGGGACGGCCCTGACCGGCGGCCAGTCCTCCGCGCAGATATTCCGACCAGACGCGCCGCACATGGCTGACGCTCAAGCCCACCGTCTGCGCAATGGCTTCGGTGGACAGGTCTTGGCTGGCCCGCAACCACAGGCATTGGAGCCGTTGAAAGGCCGATTTGCCGGAAGCCGCCAGCATCGCGCGATGGATCGCGTCAACCTGCGCGGCGGGAATTTCAGTTCGGGGGCGCATAATGGCCCCACCTTACTTTAGTAGCCTATTGATCGCAAGCTAGTATGAATCAGCGCCGGCACATCCAGTTGCAATTGCGCGAACCAGTCCCATTTTTGGTTGCGATCCAGATTGCCGCGATAAAAACCGCCCAGCAAAATGTCCGTGCTGCCGGTGCCGATTTCACTGTCGCGGTCAACGTCGCCAAAGGCATTGTTGTAAGTCCAATCACCCGTCGGCAGCTTGACGCCGAATGTCACGCCGGCGGACATATCCGCAAAAAACCCCGTGTAAATGCCTTCCAGCCGGATGTCGCCCAGCGCGCCCCAGTTTATGGTGGTGATGGGGTTGCCAGAAGCGTTGCTGGTGGTCTTGAAGGTGCGATAGTCATAAGGCACTTCAAGCTGAACTCCCCAACTGCTGTTGAACATATATTGGAAACCGGCCATGAAGAAGTCCGTCTCAATCTGCTTGTCGGGATTGTTCGCCGCCGGAGCCTGCGCCGTGCCGCTCCAATTGCGATCCTGATCCTGAAAATCGTATTGCAGATAAGCCATTCCGCCCGCGCCGTTGGGGAACATTGAACTTGTTGCCACGTCAAAAACGCCGCAGCCGCAGGCGCAGGCCCGGCCGACGCTGGGGGCCAGGGTTGCGGCCAGCAAGCCGCAGCCGGTTTTCAACGCTGCTGAATAAAATTTCTTGTTTTTTTTCATTTCTAAATTTCAAAATTGCGAAACGCCGCAACCCTGCGGGTCTCAAGTTAAAATGGAATCAGTTAAAAGGTGGGGACGACCGGCCGGTCGTCCAAGCCGCGCCGCAGCACGGCCCCACCCCACAGAAATCAGGCGGATAGATTTCGCGGCGGAGGCGTCGGCGGCTGGAAGGTGAAGGATTCGGCGAAAGCATTCGCCAGCGGCAAAAGTTGAAAGCGTGATGGCGCAACCAAAACGAATGATTCCGCCGCAGGCGGAAATTCGAGCTTTTGAGTTTGCAGCGTGAACTCTTTTTTCTTTTCGGATTTTTTGCCGGTGGCGATGGCTTTGCACAAACAGCAGGGATGCTTGCCATCGAATGTGTGGGTTAAGGCCTCGGTGAGTGACCCCGTGCGCAGGTTGGCCGCGAACATTGCCGTCCAGGCGACGGACTGCAGCACCGCCCAATGCGCGCCGGTCGAAATGACCAGCGCCACAACCACACAAAATCTGCCAAACCGCGCGGACACAACGGCAAGTTACACCTCTTTCATCGAATCACAAGCGCCGATAATTCTTTGCAGCAGCCAGGATAACAAGGCTCTGACGGAATTTACGATATTGGATTTACGATTTACGCAGTGCTTCACGGTTAGGACACGCTGCGTAAATCGCAAATCCTAAATCGAAAATAATGAGCTTTCTCGCCTCGGCTCCTACGATTCGGAAATCCAGACCAAGGTGTCGCTCGGCAGCTCATCGAAGAGCGGAATCAAATCCGCATCAGCCAGATGAATGCAACCGCACGACACCGGCCGGCCAATGCTGGTCTGGTCGCCAGTGCCGTGGATGTAAATGTAGCGCGCGTGCGAATCCACGTTGCCACCGCGGTTGAAGCCGGGTTCGAGTCCTTCCAGCCAGAGGATGCGCGTCGTGATTTTTGCGTCCGGCATCCCCTGCCAGGTGTAACCGATGGGCCGGCGGCCCTTGAAAACCGTCCCTGACGGCCAGCCGCCGCCGATTTTCTCCACGACGCGATGCAATCCGAGCGGCGTGCCATTCGAGCCGGCGATCTGGCTGATGCCAAAACGCGAGGTGGAACAACAGAACGTTCGGACGAAACAGTATTCGTTGGGAGTTCCGGCTTTAGCCGGTCCGAGCCGCCTGAAGGCGGAACTCCGAACCTTTTCAAAAAGCGAAACGGTTTGGTTTGCGACGCTGACAACGAGAACAAAGCGCGTTGGAACGATGCCGTATTTTTTGCAAGCTGAAGAAAACGCCGATAATGCGGACGAAAGGCTCATTTCAAATTCAAGCGATTATTTTTGCAGCCTTCAACTCATTCTGAATATCAATAAATTTCTCCTCAACTTTGTTCGCGAATTCAATCCGAGAAACTCCTTCTAAATCAGAATGGATTTTTGCGCCGGATTTTAGCAACAAAATCACTCGTGGCCTTCCGAGTCTTCCAATAAACCAACCGGTTTCATAAAAAACATTTGGCCGCGCCTGATTATAAAATTGCCCCGAATTGGATACTTCATCGTCCGGCGTGAATAAAGCGAAAGCAAACGAGCACGTTTGGGCGTCCTGTTCAAATTTATCAGATAAATAACGACTCATCCCAGCACTGGCGAGGATGATGACGGGTTTCAAATTAAACTGATCGCGCAACAACTGTGATAGGCTCAAAGCGTTTCGCTCGTCATGCCCATGAATAATAAAAATGCTCTTTGTCGATGGAACGCGTGACGTTATGGAAATCTGACAAGACAATGAAGAATCTGCTAGTTTGTTTAGATAATCCAAAAGAGCTTCAGCTTCTGTTAGTCGTTGTGTGAATTGATCCAGTGTCAAACCCGGCTGATTGGCTTCTTTCACTAACGAATCGAGGTTTTTTGTGATGGCCGCATCTTTTCCGAAAAATGAAAAGACTGCAAATCTCGTTTGTCTCGACCATTGAAGTGCGTTTGCCTTATTTACTATTTTCTTTTCGAGGAGTTTTTTTCCGAATGCTACAGCGTCTCGAAGTTTAAGAATTGGACCCTTTTCAGGCGTCGAAGTCGTCGTCGGAACAGATGAACTTGCTGCTATCGCTCGACTCAAAGCATCACTTGCTCCCGGCGTTGGTTGTGGGGAAATCGGCAGCTTGAGCCAGTCAGGGAAATCGGCGGGATTCATTTCAATTTCTTCACGAGCACCTTTGAGTTCCGTCCGCTCTGCTCGTATTTTTCACGGCGCGCCGGCGGCAAATCGTCGGGCGTGCCCTCGGCAAAGCCGCCTTTGGATTGGAAATACGTGAACGCCTGGGTCGAGAGCGTGATCAGTTCACCCACTTCCATTTCGCGCGCCTTGTTTTCCACAAACTGAATCAGCTTCCGCCCGATGCCCTGGTTTTCACACGACGGGTTGACGTAAAGGCACGCCAGTTCGCCCTTTTTCTGTTCGGGATAAACATGCAACGCCACGCACGCGACCGGATTTTTGTCAATCTCGAAGAGGTAATAATCGCCCAGGCTCTTCTCGATGCCCGCCCGGGTGCGTTTGACCAGTTCGTCCGCTTCGACTGACGCCTTCGTCAGCAATTGGATGGCCCGGATGTCCTTTTTCTTGGCCGGCCGGATTTGCTGATATTCATTGGCGTAAATCAGCGTGCCGATGCCGTCATTGGAGAACACCTCCGCGAGCAGGCCCTCATCCACCCGGCCATTGATGATGTGTACGCGAGGAATGCCGGCTTTGCAAGCGGCGGCGGCATGTTGCGCCTTCGACAACAGCGCGGGCAAAAATCCGGCGCTGTTTTGTTGCAACAGTTTTTCCAGTTCCACCACCAGCATCTGCCGGATGAGCCGGCCGTTGTAAATCAAGCCGTCCTGTGCCGTGATGAAAATCAATTTCACCGCCTTGAGCGAATCGGCCACCGCGAACGCCACGCCGTCGGAATTTACCCGGTAGGTTTTGCCATCGCCATCAAACCCCAATGGGGGAATGACGGGAACGACGTCCTGCGCCAGCAATGTTTGCAACAGCGCGGTGTCCACGCGCTCGACCTTGCCGGTGAACAAATGGTCCACGCCCTGAATGATGCCCATCGGATGGGCGATGATGACGTTGGTGCTGGCGGCCCGGAGATCGTTGGCGGAAAGACCTTCGAGAATTTCATGCGTGAGCCGGTTCGCCGCCGTAAGCGCCAGATTGAGCGTGGCCGCGTCCGTGACTCCGCCGCCGGCGAGATCGGAAGCCTTGACGTTTTGCTCCTCGGACAGCGCCTTGATTTGCGCGGATGCACCGTGAACGAGCACGACACGGATGCTCAACGACCGCAACACCGCCACGTCCAGCAGCAGCGTCGCGAAGTTTTCGTCGGTAACGATGGCGCCGTCAATCGCGAGGATGAACGTCTTCTCGCGGAATTGCGGAATGTATTGCAGGATGCCCCGCAGGTCGGTCAGTTTCACTTTGGCTCGTTATGGTGTTTCAACGCAGAGATAAGTATTCGGTTTTCGGCGAGATTCAAATAATAATTTTGGGCGAACTTCCGGCACGCAGGGAAAAGCTTCGCTCGGCGGCTCCGGGAAAAGGGGATAAACGCAGAGACGCGGAGGACGCGGAGAGCCGCAAAGTTTTTTGAAAGCCCGTAGGGCTGGCATATTTGTAGAAATCGGAATTAATCAATTTCAAGCTCCATCAGGAGCTTGGGATTCTTTTGCGCGGCGGTGGCTACAAGATGCCGCGCCGACGGCGCTAAAACAAAACCGCTACAACCTGTAGCGGAGATTTCGTCCAAGTCGCGCGCGGCTCTGGGACTGAACCTGGCCCGGATCATGACCGGCGGCGCAATTCGTCGGTGGTCTTGGCTTGCTCCAGATTTTCCAACCCTTCGTCCAGTTGCCGTTCCAGTTCCGGTGTCATCACCACCTCCAGGCCACGGCGGCGTGCTTGATGCTCGCTCAACGCTTCCAGCACGACTTCATCCGAACCTTTGTAACCACTGGTTTGGACCAGTTCGGCAACATAGTTTTCCAGATTTCGCGGCAAGGCGATGTTCATGTGTTCAATTTAATGCGCGGCGAAAAGGTGTCAACCTGCAACGGCGGATTTAGCCCTCGCGCAAGGATTCGGCGGCAAACTGTTCCAATTTCGGGTAGGTGCGTTTCTCCGCGAGGATGCGTTCCCACTCGCGGTCGCCGGCCTGCTGTTGGAGAAAACGCGCGAAATTCACGACCTCGCGGGCCTTGTCCTCGGTCAATCCGTCCACGATGGCAAGCTGTGTTGGAAATTATGAGTCTGCGTAGGCCATTGATTCAAAATCGACGTAAGCGGGCCAATTGAAATCGCTCCTCGCAGCGGGATTCCGTCGATCATGGAAAACGCCAGCAGGCTTCGCACAGCTTTGACAATGTTGTCAAACGACCCTACCGAGTTGTTATCTGTCCATATCAAAATGCTGTCGGATACGAGCAACGAATTAACTGTTGCCTGCCGAATGTCTGGCCCGATGCATTCTGTTTTCCCGTCATCAAATAGAACATATTTACCATTCGACAATCCATGCACAATAGTCTCTGAAAATTTTTGATAAATGGATTTAAGATGATCGTGGGAATGGGCAAGCACAATTTTCTTGAATCCGAGAATGTCCAAAAAGGCCACATAACAATCCGTGCAATCAGTTTCGTTTGGTTCATTCATGTCTTGCTCAAAAAACGAACCATTCAACTGGAGGCCTGATTTTGCCCAAGCACGGTTTTCAACGCTTCGAGGCACCGCTGGTTTTCCTTTGGCGTGCCGATGGTGATGCGGACCCATTCCGGCAGTTGGTAGCCGCCCATCGGACGCACAATCACGCCCAGCTTCTGCAATTCCATAAACACACGCTGGCCGTCGCCGACGCGCATCAGGATGAAATTCGCCTGTGACGGAATAAATTCCAGCTTCAGCTTGCGGAATGTGCGCGCGTAAAGTCTGAGTCCGCGCAAGTTGACCTTGCGCGTCTTTTCGACGTGTTTGGTGTCGTCCAGCGCCGCGAGCGCACCGGCCTGGGCCACCGAGTTGATGTTGAACGGCTGGCGGATTTTTTCCAGCGCGGCAATGAAGTCGGGATGCCCCATGCCGTAGCCAATCCGCAAACCGGCAAGGCCGTAAATCTTTGAGAACGTTCGCATCAAAAGCAGGTTCGGTTTGCTGCCGTTCCGGATTTCCGGCAGCAGATCAAGCGGTTCGTTCAAGAACTCGATGTAGGCCTCGTCCAAGGCCAGCAGGACATTTGCCGGCACGGCGTTGACAAAGCGCGCTAGTTCTTCGCGGCTGGCGGTGGTGCCGGTGGGGTTGTTTGGATTGGCAACGAAAACAATGCGCGTGTTGGGCGTGATGGCAGCCAGCATCGCGTCAAGGTCGTGGGCATGGTTTTTGGCCGGCACGACGACGAGTTTCGCGCCGAACAGGGCGGTCACAATAGGATAAACTGCGAAGCAAAATTGCGACACGACGACCTCCGCCGTGGCGGCGACGCCCCCGTCGCCAAGCGAGGTGGCGGTGGCGCCACCGCCACCCAGCAGCGCGTGCCCGACCAATTCGATGACCTCATTGGAGCCGTTGCCGAGAATCAAATTGGCCGGTGTCACGCCAAGTTTGGCGGCCAGCTTTTGTTTCAGGTAAAACGCATTGCCGTCAGGATAAAGGTTCACCTGCTTGAGCGCCTGGCGCATGGCAGCGAGCCCCAGACGCGATGGGCCGAGCGGGTTTTCATTCGACGCGAGCTTGATGATGCCGTCAGGATCCAGACCGAGTTCGCGCGCGACTTCTTCGATGGGGCGGCCGGGTTGATAAACCGGCAGACTATTAAGAAATGGAGAAATCGGCAGGTTCATAAAGTTTTTAGTTTTTAGTTTTTAATTTTAAGTTGGCCTCGCTTGTCTGTGACGTTTTGACAATGGCCGTCAAAATGCGGATTAACTCCAGGCATTCATTTTCGAGGGACGTGATTCTTGGCGCAGGAACGATTTTTGAATCACGCAGCAGTCGCAGCCAGTAATCAGTTTCCCGCGCTTCTTTTGAGGCGATGGACATCTTGGCGACAAAATCCGCCCGGCTTACTCCCGCCAGGGCTTCTTCGACATTTGAACCAATGGCCGTGCCGGAACGCAAAATCTGCCCTGCAATCTCAAATTCTTTTTGCGCTTTCAACCATCTTGCCAGCGTGATGGTGCGCAAGGCAAAAGCATAACTCTTGTCTTTAACGATGCTGGATTTCATGCCGCACAGATGCTGCAACTAAAAACTAAAAATTCAAAACTTAAAATTATCACAGAGAATCCATGATTTTTTCGATGTTCACGTTCTTGGCAACGATGTCACGGATGAGGGAAATTTTTTCGGCGTCGGCTGGCCGCGTTTTGACGGTGAGGTTGTGGACTTTGGACGCAACCTGATAACTGTCCGCCTGCGCGAGCAGCACCGGAATCTTCATGGTCTGAATGGCCTTGAGCACGCTTGCGCTGGGACGCAGACCGCCGGTCAAGACGATGCCTGCCATTTTTTCGCTGCTTTTCCCACCAATGCCCGCGCCTACGGCGAGCACGATGTCCTCGCGGTCGCCGGGGGTGATGAGCAGCGTGCCGGGCTTGAAGAATTGAGCTGCGTTTTGGGCACCCATCGCGCCGACCACCACGTCGTCCACGAGCGTCTGCAAAGTGGGCGGCGTATTGAGCAATTCGGTGCGCAGTTCTTCGCAAATCAAATCCACCGTCGGGTTGCACAGCATCTGTTGGTGCGGAATGATGCCGAGCAGTTCCAACCCTTTGCGCTTGAGTCCGCGGCCAACGAACCGGGCGATTTCGGGAATTTTTTCCTCGAGCACCTTGTTGATGATGACGCCGATGATTTCGACACCCTCCTTTTCAAACAGCGCCTGGTTGAGGCAGACTTCGTCAATCGGTTTGCCGATGCCGCCCTGGGTGACGATGATGACCTTGCACCCGAGCGTCTTCGCCACCTGCGCGTTGGACAAATCGAAAACCGAGCCGACGCCCGCGTGCCCGGAACCTTCGCACAGCACAAAATCCTTTTCCCACGCCACACGGTCGAAGGCGTTCTGGATGCGTTGGACCAGCGCTTCGTTGTTCGCCGATTCAAGGTATTTGCGGGTAAAGGCCGGCTCGACGGCGATGGGGCTCATGTCCACCAGCGGGCAGTTCATGCGATACACCGCGTCCATGAGCACGGTGTCCTCGTCAATTTTTTGCTCCTCGATTTCAACGAAGCGCTGGCCGACGGGCTTGATGTAGCCGATGCGCGGAAAATGTTCCTGCAACGCGGCAATCAGGCCGAGCGATGCGGTGGTCTTGCCCTCGTTCTGGCGCGTGGCGGCAATGAAAACCCGCGGCGTGGTGGTGTTCATTTACTCGCCGGGCAGATGCGCGTCCGCGCCCGGATAAAGTTTCTGATAATCAATCGCCTGCACCCCGATGATGGAAGCGACGCCGAGAATGTCGTGCGCGTTTGAACCGCGCGAGACGTCCGCGGCCGGCCGGTTCAAACCCAATAAAATATGTCCGTACGCATTCGCATGGCCGACAAGCCGGACGAGCTTGCTGGCAATGTTGCCGGAATTGAGTTCGGGAAAAATCAGCACGTTCGCGCGGCCGGCAACCGGGCTGTCGTGCAATTTGCGTTCGGCGATTTCCGGCACGAGCGCGGCGTCCACCTGCAATTCACCGTCGAAGTCGGCATCCAAAAACAATTGTTCCGCCTTGCGTTTGGCCATCGCGGTGGCGGCCTGCACCTTGCCGACGGACGGATGCGACGCGCTGCCCCTGGTGGAAAACGACAGCAACGCCACGCGCGGCCGGATGCCGAGCATGTGGCGCGCCAGCCGCGCGGTCGTCACCGCAATATCGGCGAGTTGATCCACGCCTGGATCGGGCACGACGCCGCAGTCAGCCATGAACAACACGCCGTTTTCGCCCACGCGCGTGTCCTCCACTTCCATGATCATGCAACTCGACACGGTGGCGATGTCCGGCGCGGCTTTCACGATTTGAAAGAGCGGACGCAACACACTGCCGGTGATGTGCGACGCGCCGGAAATCAGGCCGTCCGCCTGGTGCATTGCCACCATCATCGTGCCGAAATAATTCGGTTGGAGCATCGCCTCGCGCGCTTCCACGGGGCGAATTCCCTTGTTGCGGCGCAGCGAATGGAAACGCCTGGCGAAATTATCCAGCTCCTCGCTTTCGGCGGGGTCAATGATGCGGATCCCCTCGATGGCGGTGTTCAAGCCCTCGGCAATTTCCGTCACTTTGGCCGGATTACCCAGCACGATGGGCGCGCCCAGCCGCAGCGCGTAAAACTGCCGGGCCGCCTGCAGGATGCGCGGCTCCGTGCCTTCGGGAAACACAACCCGTTTCGGATGCCGCTGTAATTTTTCGATGATGTTGCCGATGAAACGCATGGCCGTAAGTTAGCGGTCAATGGCAAAACCGCAACAACGATGCGCAAATTGAATTTGCCACCGGGCACGGCGGCGCATTGACTTGAGCGCGGCCAATCGTTAGTCTCTTCCATTCAATGCTGGAGACGATTGAGAAACTCTTGGTTTTACAGGACCGCGACCGCAGAATTCACCGCGTTCAACAAGAACTCGCCCACCTCGGCCCGGAACGCGAAACCTTCCGCACCAAAG
Source organism: uncultured Verrucomicrobiae bacterium (assembly GCA_963744965.1). GTDB lineage: Bacteria > Verrucomicrobiota > Verrucomicrobiia > Limisphaerales > UBA11358 > UBA11358. Next base: position 342,836 of record CAVUVT010000008.1, on the reverse strand, counting down.
CCACGGCCACCCAGGCGCAACTCGAAACCGCCCGGACCCGTGTCAAACAAATCGAGTCCGACCGCAAACGGCTCGAACTCGACGTCGAAACCAGGAAACAGCAAATCGAGAAATACGCCAATCAGCAGCTTCAGACGCGCAAGAACGAGGAGTATCGCGCACTCGCCCACGAAATCGAAACGTGCAAGGCCGACATCATGCAGATTGAGGACCAGGAAATCGCTTTGATGGAACAGGCCGAGCAGGTGCAAACGGAAGCCAGCCGCCTTTCACGCGAAGCCGACGAAATTAAAAAGACCGCCGAAGGCCAGATCGCGCAACTCAACCAGCGCGAGGAAAATTTGACGCAGGAACTCGCCGCCTTGCAGCAAGGCCGGGCGGAACTGGCGGCGGCGGTGGACAAATCCGCCCTTGATCGCTACGAACGGCTGTTCAAGAGCAAGGGCGACAACGTTGTCGTGGGCGTGCAGCACGGCGTTTGCGGCGGCTGCCACATGAAATTGCCCGCGCAAATTCTCGTCCATTGCCAAGCGCAGAAGGAAATCCTGGCCTGCTCGAACTGCGGCCGGATTTTGTATTACACCCGCGACATGGCGCTGGCCGGGGCGGATTGATGCACTCCGGCCGATTAATTCATTCAGGAAGCTGGTTCAAGGCAGAGGTCCGAGAGGTTCGCCGTTTCGGAAGGAGAAAAAATACCGGCCGGGCACGGAACTGTTTAAATTGTGGTATATCAGGCCGGTGACCGCGTTTGTATCCGGAAACGTTCCCTCCACGCCGGAACCCGGCAGTTCGTAATCATTAGTCCCATCTGAGAAGCCGGCCCGCGGAGCAGTATAGGCTGGATTTGCATCCCCCCATTCCCATTGGATCTTGAAATAATTGAATTCCATGTCAAAGTCACCCGGCGCATTACCGATGTCGGAAGAGCGGTCGATGATCACCAATTGACAGCTTAACAGTCTGTCCGTGTGTTCCGCAAAGTAACCCACATTGACCCAATCAACACCGAAGGCATTATTCGTACCCACCATGCCATTTCCATAGGTCACAACATCGGAACCGTCGGTACCGGCAGTTCGAGTATCCACGTCGGCCCAGTAAGGAGCGATGATGTAAGTGATGCCATATGGACCCAGTTGACTCAGGGGATCGGGCGTATATGAAGAAAGATAATTTTGAAAAGTCACGTTGCCATTGTTGTTGATCCAAATATTGGAGTAAAATGCACCAAAAAAATTCATGGTGAACGGCAAGGCGGCGTTTGTACTGGGGTTGTCATCCTCGGGCGGGAGGGCATAGTTGGTGAACCCGGGACGAATCGCATTGGTAACTCCCAACATGAAGAAACCTTGAACCGGCGGGAGGTTGCTTACCATAATGTCGGTTTGACCCACAGGATACCGGAGCAGCCACGTCCAGCCCTGGGGACAATCGAGGTTCGTCTTGAAAAACAAATCAAATGGGCCATTCACATTGGTCGCCGGCGCATAAATGGTGAAGGCGGCGGTGTTATTGGTCAGCGCAATATCCAGCCATAAACTGTTCGTATGAAAACCTTGGGCGCGCAAAGCCGGGTTGCAGGTAATGCCGGCTTCCACGGCCAGGACGAAGAGCAGTGTAAAAACTTCTCGCGAACACTTCACAATACAACTTTACCTTTCCGAAACGCCCGGCTCCATGTTTATCACTCCGTCAAAAAAACGCGAGAAGAATTGCTTGGGGAATCCGATGGTCATGATTGATGGCCACGTTTCCATTGATTCTTCATCTTAATTTCATTGTAATATTTTCTAAATTCGTTCAAAGCGAAGGCCGGACAAGGGTTTCGATGCCGTTCAAACCCTGCTTGTCAGTTCTGCGCGTTGCGGCTAGATTGGGCATGGTTTTGGAAGGGCGGAGAACCGCTTCCGGCGCGAGCCGGACGAGGAAAGTCCGAACACCGAAGGGCGCGATGCCGCGTAACCCGGGCCCGTCCGGCCGGGATACACGCGGGCGGAAAGTTGAAAGACTTTCCGACGGATAGTGCCACAGAAAATCAAACCGCCGACGGCGCAAGCTGGCGGTAAGGGTGAAAAGGTGCGGTAAGAGCGCACCGCGCGAAGCGCAAGCGACGCGGCACGGAAAACCCCATCGGGTGCAAGGCCAAATAGGGAATCCCGGAGTGGCCCGCTCCAGGTTTCGCGAAAGTGAAACGGATTCCGGGTATCGGCTGCACAGACAAATGGTTCTCTCCCCCGAAGAAATTCGGGGCAGACAGAATTCGGCTTACAGCCCTTCCAAAACCAATTCCCAATTCCGTGGGGACAAGCTATCCCAGTCCCACTCCAACCAACCGAAGGTCAGGATTCGTACAACTCGTCCTTGCGATTAGTTCAAGATTATCATCCCTTTCCCGGAACGCACCGGCTGGGTCTTTTTGATCGCGGCGGGCGAACTCACATTGCCCACCCGGTCCACCGCGCTGACGGCCACCGTCTCCGGCCGGGAATTTTCAAACGTCCGCACCGTCTGGGTGGCCGACAGAATTTCCGTCGCCCAAACCTCGTTGGTGCGATACTGCAACACCCACAGCCACGCCGGTTCGCCATCCGTTTCCCAACGCACGCTCAAACCGGACCGGTTGTTCTCGACGACCAGGAGCTTCGGTTTGACCGGCGGCAGGGACGCCAGCCACGGCGACGCCGGCACAAGCGCGGTTTGCGGCCAGGCGGCGCGAACCACACTGGCCAATGCCGGATTGTCCGTCAGATTTCGCAGGTGATAAAAGATTTCGCCGCGCGCGGCAGGTTGGTCGCGCATGACGTTGATTTGCCGGGTGATTTCTTCCGGTCCCCACTTTTCCCCGACATTGGCGGCGTTGAGTCCAGGCCAGAGATGCCGGCCCTTGGGATTTTGTTGCACCCACCAATTGAGCAGGACGGGAAAACTTTGTTCCTTTGGCTCGATCGCCCAGTACAGTTGCGGAGCGAAATAATCCAGCCAGCCGCTGGCCAGCCACAAGCGTGAGTCGGCGTACAGTTTCGCGTAGGCGTCCATGCCCCGGATCTGCGGAGGATTCATCGGCCGCCAGATGCCGAAGGGGCTGATGCCAAACTTCACCCACGGTTTCAGCGCCTTGATGGACTGATAGACGTTCTGGATGAATTGGTTGACGTTCGCGCGCCGCCAGTCGTCACGGTTTAAAAAACCATTGGCCAAACCGAATTTCTGCCAGGTCGCACCGTCGGGAAATTCCAGTTCGCGACCCTGCGCGCCCTTTTCCGGGTAGGGATAAAAATAATCGTCGAACTGCACGCCATCCACGTCGTAGCGCTGCACCACGTCCATGACCACGCGCAAAACGTAGGCCCGCACGGACGGTTCGCCGGGGTCGAGCCAGGACTGTTCGCCGTAGCGCCGGACGAGTTCCGGGTGTGTCCGCGAAATGTGGTTCAACGCCACGGGCGATTTGCCCTGCGGATGCAGCGCGCGGAACGGATTGAACCACGCGTGCAGTTCGAGTCCGCGCCGGTGCGCCTCCGCAATGGCAAAGGCCAGCGGGTCGTAAAACGGCTGCGGCGCTTTGCCCATCGTACCGGTAAGGTATTCCGACCACGGCTCGATGGCCGAGGCATACACCGCATCGCTCGACGGCCTCACCTGGAAAATGATCGCGTTCAACTTCAACTGCACCGCGCGGTCCAGCAACCCAATCAACTCGGCCTTTTGCTCCGCCACGCTGAGGCCAGGCTTGGACGGCCAGTCCTTGTTAGCGACGGTCACGAGCCACGCGCCGCGAAACTCGCGCGCCGGTGGCGGCGGCATCACGGAAACCGGGCCATAACCGGCGAAGGTTTGCGGCGGGGCCGCCGGCGGGACCGGGTTTATGCCAGGAAGCGGGCCCCCCTTGGCAAACAGCATTGTCGGCAGCAAACCGATCAACAGGACCAATAAAATTTGGATTTGAAACATGTCGCGTCGGCAAATAAGACGCTTTGGCCGGCCAGTTGGCAAAGATTTTTTTGGGTAAATCATGCCTTAATACATTCTTAATGCCAACCGCCCATCTCTTGATTAGCCGCTTCAGTCGCCGGCATTCATATTTGACCCATGAAAATGAACGCCGGATTGCCGAATGAGCGCACGAAATACCGCAAGGATTCTGGACTGCGGTGGCAAAGCACAGCGGCGACACCGCTTTGGGACGCTGGCCAACGATGTAAAAGCGGCGTGGCGCTTCGCTTCCCGCCGCACTCCAAAAGGTTCTAAAACCAAACCTATGACTGATTTAATTTTCATCGCCGTCATCGCACTCTTTTTTACCGCGAGCGGACTCTACGCCTGCTGGTGCGAGAAACTGTAAGGATATTTATGGAAAACCTTGTTGTCGGCCTGATTGCCCTCGCGCTGTTCGCGTATCTGTTCATCGCGATGGTCCATCCTGAAAAATTTTAATCAACGCCTATGCAAACCTCCGGCTGGCTGCAACTCGCCCTCTACGTCGTCGCCCTCGCGGCGATCACGAAACCCATGGGCCTTTACCTCACGCAGGTGCTTGACGCCCGCGGCCGCACCTGGTTCGACCCCGTGCTCAAGCCGCTTGAACGCCTCACCTACCGCCTCATGGGCGTCCGCGCGGACCAGGAACAGAACTGGCGGCAATACACCTGGGCCATGCTGTTGTTCAGTCTCGTAAGTTGCGTGTTCACCTATGCCATCCTGCGCCTGCAAAATCATCTGCCGCTCAACCCGCAGGGCTTCGATGCGCTCGACCCGCATCTCGCGTTCAACACCGCCGTCAGTTTCACCACCAACACCAACTGGCAGAGCTACACCGGCGAATCCACCATGTCCTATCTTTCGCAGATGGTCGCGCTGGTGATTCACAACTTCGCCTCCGCCGCCACCGGCATCGCGCTCGCCGCCGCCCTCGTGCGCGGCATCGCCCGGCATTCCACAAAGCTGCTCGGCAATTTCTGGGTGGATTTCGTGCGCATCACCTATTACCTGCTGCTGCCCATCTGCCTGGTGTTTGCCGTCTTCCTCGTGTCGCAGGGCATCATCCAGAATTTCAAGCCTTACACGAAGGCCAAGCTCGTCGAGCCGATGAAAATTTCAGTCGCCAAGGTGGACGCAAAGGGAAACCCGGTCCTTGACAAGGATGGCAAGCAGGTCATGGAGGAACAAACTGTTACCGAGCAGACTATCGTTCAAGGACCGGTCGCTTCGCAGATCGCGATTAAAATGCTCGGCACCAACGGCGGCGGCTACGTCAATGCCAATGCCTCGCATCCATTCGAAAATCCCACGCCGCTCTCCAATTTCATCCAGATGCTCTCCATCTTCGCCATTGGCAGCGGCCTGACATACTACCTCGGCCGCATGACCAAAAACCAGGCGCACGGCTGGTCGGTCTGGGGCGCGATGATGACCTTGTTCCTCACCGGCGTGTTGCTTTGCTGGTGGGCTGAATCCAGGGGGAACCCAATTCACCAGCAGCTCGGGGTGGCTGTGGCAGACGGGAATATGGAAGGCAAAGAGGTTCGCTTTGGCATTTTCAATTCCGCCCTGTTCGCCACCATCACCACCGACGCCTCGTGCGGCGCGGTCAATGCGATGCACGATTCCTTCACCGCGCTGGGCGGATTTGTTCCGTTGTTTAACATCCAGCTCGGTGAAATCATCATCGGCGGCGTCGGTGCGGGACTTTACGGCATGCTCGTGTTCGTCGTGCTTGCGGTGTTCATCGCCGGCCTGATGGTCGGACGCACGCCGGAATATCTCGGCAAAAAAATCCAATCCTTCGAGGTGAAGATGGCCATGCTGGCGCTGCTGATTCTGGCCATTGACATCCTCGGGTTTTCCGCGTGGGCGGCGGTCAGCCAATGGGGATTGGCCGGGTTGAACAACCAAGGTCCGCATGGCCTGAGCGAAATTCTCTACGCCTACAGTTCCTGCACCGGCAACAACGGCAGCGCCTTCGCCGGCCTCAACGCCAACACGCCCTGGTACAATACCACCCTCGGCATTGCGATGTTGATCGGTCGTTTCCTGATGATTGTGCCGATCATGGCCATGGCCGGGTCGCTCGCGCAAAAGAAACTCGTCCCGGCCAGCGCGGGCACCTTCCCCGTCTCCGGCGGCACGTTCATCATTCTGCTGCTGGGCACGGTGCTGCTGGTCGGCGCGCTGAATTTTCTCCCGGCGCTGACACTCGGCCCGGTGGTCGAACATTTCCTCATGTTCCAAGGCAAACTGTTTTAACCCAATTCAACCCACCGCGATGACACAACCAATGCCAATCTCATTAACACCCAACTTCAGTTGGGTGTCCAGAACCGCAGGGACGACAAAACCGTTTCAACGGTTTTCCGACCGGGCACGGAAAGCTGTTAAAACAGCTTTCCAGTTGCGGGTGGCGTGGCGCACCTGGCTGAAGCCAGGTGTTAATAAGGGCAAAAACGAGAGTGAAGTTTCCACGACCACCACCGCTTTTTAATCACCATATTTTTATGACTCATCACCCTCCATCTCTTTTCGATTGGAAAATCGCCGGGCCGGCGATGGGCGATGCCTTCAAAAAGCTCGACCCGCGCCTGATGATCAAAAACCCCGTCATGTTCGTAACCCTGGTCGGTGCCGTGCTGACCACCGTCGGGATTTTTACCGCTCACGCCGACCGCGGCTTCATCGCCCAACTCGCCATCTGGCTCTGGTTTACCGTCTTGTTCGCCAACTTTGCCGAAGCCGTCGCCGAAGGTCGGGGCAAAGCACAGGCCAAGGCATTGCGCGGGACCCGCGTGAAAACCGTCGCCCATCGCCTCGCCAAAAACGGCCAGATCGAGGACATCAGTGCCAACGACCTCCGCAAAGCGGATGTCGTGGCCGTGCGCACGGGGGAAATCATTCCCGCCGACGGCGACGTGATTGAAGGCGCGGCCACCGTGGACGAATCGGCCATCACCGGCGAATCCGCCCCCGTCATCCGCGAAAGCGGCGGCGACCGCAGCGCCGTCACCGGCGGCACGCGCGTGCTCTCGGACGAAATCAAAATCCGCGTCTCCATCAACCCCGGCGAAGGTTTCCTCGACCGCATGATCTCGCTGGTCGAAGGCGCGAAACGCCAGAAAACGCCCAACGAAATCGCGCTCACCATCCTGCTTTCAGCACTGACGCTGATTTTCCTGCTGGTTTGCGTGACCTTGAAACCGTTCGGCATTTATTCCGCCACGGTGTTCTCCGTGCCGGTGTTGATCGCGTTGCTGGTGTGTTTGATTCCCACCACCATCGGCGGATTGTTGAGCGCCATCGGCATCGCGGGCATGGACCGCTTGCTGCAACACAACGTCCTTGCGATGAGTGGTCGCGCGGTGGAAGCCTCCGGCGACGTGGACGTGTTGCTGCTCGACAAGACCGGCACCATCACGCTCGGCAACCGCCAAGCCACCGACTTCTTACCCGCACCGCTCGTCACCGTTGAACGTCTCGCCGACGCCGCGCAACTCGCGTCGCTTGCCGACGAAACACCCGAGGGCCGCAGCATCGCCGTGCTGGCAAAACAAAAATTCAACCTGCGCGGACGCGACGTCGCCGAAACTCACGCCCAGTTCATTCCGTTCACCGCACAGACGCGCATGAGCGGCGTGGACTTTGCCGCCATTGACGGCCAGCCGGCACGCCGCATCCGCAAAGGCGCGGCGGAGGCGATGCGCGTTTTCGTGGATCGTGAAGGCGGCCTGTTCCCCAAGACGGTGACCGACACCGTGGACAACATCTCCCGCTCGGGCGGCACACCGCTCGTGGTCGCCGACGGCCGGGAAGTGCTAGGCGTGGTCCAGCTCAAAGACATCGTCAAAGGCGGCATCAAGGAACGCTTCGCCCAGCTTCGCAAGATGGGCATCCGCACCGTGATGATCACCGGCGACAACAAACTCACTGCCGCTGCCATCGCCGCCGAGGCCGGCGTGGACGACTTTCTCGCCGAGGCCAAACCCGAGGACAAACTCGCGCTCATCCGCCGGGAACAGGCTGGTGGGCGCATGGTGGCCATGATCGGTGACGGCACCAACGATGCCCCTGCCCTCGCGCAAGCCGACGTGGGCGTGGCCATGAACACCGGCACCCAGGCCGCCAAGGAAGCCGGCAACATGGTGGACCTCGACTCGAATCCGACGAAGCTCATCGAGATCATCGAAATCGGCAAGCAACTCCTCATCACGCGCGGTTCGCTCACCACCTTCAGCATCGCCAACGATGTGGCGAAGTATTTTGCCATCATACCAGCGATGCTCATGGCGACGTTCCCTGCCATTGCACCGCTCAACGTCATGCATCTGCACAGCCCCACGAGCGCGATCCTCAGCGCCATCATCTTCAATGCGCTCATCATCGTCGCCTTGATTCCGCTCGCGCTGCGCGGCGTGAAGTTCAAACCCATCGGCGCGCTGGCCATTTTGCAACGCAACCTGCTCATCTTCGGCTTGGGCGGCGTCATTATTCCATTTATTGGCATCAAAGCCATCGACGTCCTCATCACCACCCTGAAACTCGTCTGAGCAGCCACAGATGAACACAGATGAACACACATTTTTTATGAACCGGAAACAACAACCAAACGAATTGACCATTGGACAACACGCCCGTTTGGAGTGCGCGGACATGTCCGCGCTTTGGAATGACGCGACATGTCGCGTCGAGGAAAAGCGGCGACGTGTCGCCGCACTCCAAGACTCAGCCCTTCAGCATCTGTGCTCATCTGTGTTCATCTGTGGCTAAACTATGAAAAATCTTTTTACTGAACTCCGCAGCGCCGTGATGGTCACGCTGGCTTTCGCCGTTGTCTGTTGCGGACTGTATCCGCTGGTCGTGTACGGCGTCGCCCAAGTCTTCTTCCCCGACCAAGCCAACGGCAGCCTCATCGTGGACGCCAATGGCACGGTGCGCGGCTCGCAACTTCTCGGCCAGCAATTCACCGCCGACAAGTATTTTCAGTCGCGCCCCTCGGCGGCGGGCAACGGGTACGACGCCACCAGTTCCGGCGGCAGCAACCTCGGCCCGACCTCGTCGAACCTGGTTACCACCATCGCCCAGCGCATCACCGACTACCGCACGCAAAACGGTCTGGCGACCAACGCCCCGGTCCCTGCCGATGCAGTCACTGCATCCGGCAGCGGCCTCGACCCGCACATCAGCCTGCGCAACGCCGAACTACAGGCCCCTCGCGTCGCCAAAGCCCGCAACGTCAGCGTGGAAAAAGTGCTGGCACTGGTCCGCGCCAACACCGACCCCGCCAGCCTCGGCTTTCTCGGCGAACCGGGCGTAAACGTTTTGAAGTTGAATCTGGCTTTGGATCGGTTGGGTTCCCAAACGGCAAATAAAATCACTGAGAAAGGTGGATAACGCTGTCGTCGGAAAGGAATGCAGATTTATGAACGGCAAACGCATTTTAGTCCCGGTCAACTTGCTGAAAGGCTCGTTCGACGCGTTGCAGTTCGCGCAAGGTCTGGCGGACGAAGTCCCGATCCACGTGACATTGCTCAACGTGGTGAATCTGAACGTCGTCAAATTTGAATACCGCATTTTTAATGAAGTCTTGGTGGAGAGCGAAGCGGGGCTGAAAAAGCTGGCGAAACATTTTTTCGGCAACAGCCCGTCCGTGCGCATCAATGTGCGTCTGGGCCGGCCACACGAGGAAATCGTCGCCGAAGCCGAAGCGGAATTGTCCGAACTCATCATCATGGCCAGCCCGAAGCCTTCGCGTTGGAAGCGGTTTCTCGGCTTGGGCACGGTCGAGCGCGTGGTTCGCAGCGCGCCCTGCCCGACGCTGGTGTTGCCGCGAATCTGGAAAATCACACCGGAACAGTACCGGCAAGCAATGCGTCCGCGGAGCGACGCCCGGCCAAATGCGGCCCGGCAGCCGAATGGGGTATTGATCCACGCATGAATGTCATTGCCTGGGCGGTTTTTGTAGTGGCGGCGTTGCTTGAAGTCGGGGGCGATGCCGTTATCCGGCACGGACTGCGCGGCCACAAGCTGGCGGTGGTGCTCGCCGGATTCGTGACGCTCGGCTGCTACGGCTTGTTGGTGAATTCTCTCAAGTGGGATTTTTCGAGACTGTTGGGCGTCTATGTTGGATTCTTTGCGCTGACGAGTGTTTTGGCGGGCCGGTTCGTTTTCCGGGAAAACGTTCCGTGGTCCACCTGGTGTGGCCTTGGCCTGATCGCGACCGGTTGCGCCGTCATTCAATACAGCCGTCCATGAACCGCTGAACCGACAACAGCATGAACGCAGACAAACCATACACCGTGGAAGGCATCAGTTGCTTCGAGAACGTGCCCGAGCACCATGAGCCGGTCGAACCTTATTTCGGCCCGGAACTGCATGCCGGCGATTTGCTGGATGGACGGTTCGCCATCGTCGAAACGGTGAGCCGCAGCGGCATGGCCACCATTTACCAGGCCCGGGACCAGGAGCAGGAAAATCAAATCGTCGCCGTCAAGGTGCCGCACCTGCGTTTGGAGGCCGATCCAGGATTTTTTTCCCGCTTTCAGCGCGAGGAGGAGATTGGGCGCAAGCTGAATCATCCGTACCTCCTGAAGTTTGTCCGGGTGGAAAGAAAAAGCCGGCCCTACATCGTCACCGAATACCTGCGCGGCTGCACCCTGTCGCACCTGCTCGAAGCAGCGCGGACATTGCCGGAAAAGGACGCGTTGAAAATCGCCAGCCTGGTTTGCGAAACGCTTCAATATATGCACGGGCAGGGCGTGATTCACCGCGACCTCAAGCCGGGGAACATCATGATTTGCCGCGACCGCACCATCCGCATCATGGACTTTGGGATTGCCGCCGCGGCGGATTCAAAAAAAATCACGCTCTCCGGGCTTACCGCCACGCTGGGCACTCCCGAATACATGTCGCCCGAACAGGTCAAAAACGAGCGCGGTGACGACCGGTCAGACATTTACTGCCTCGGCGCGGTCTTGTACGAAATGCTCACCGGCGTGGTTCCCTTCCAGAATGACAACTGCTGGATGGCGATGAACAACCGCGTCACCGGCGACCCGATTGCGCCGCGAAAACTAAATCCGAACATTTCCCCGCAGGCGGAGGAGATTGTGCTGCACGCCATGCAGCGTGATCCCGCAGACCGGTTTCAAACCGCCGCGGCATTCAAGGCTCAATTGGACCAGCCCGGCCAAGTGCATCTCACCGGCTATTGCGACCGCCTGAAGACGCCGCACTGGCGGCTGAGTTTTCGCGAGACGCCGGTGATTGCCGGCACGCTGCTCGGCGTGGGGTTCTTGTTGTTCCAAGTGCTGACATTCTTCGCCCTGCGACATTTCCTGGCGAAGTGAGCAATCCAAGACGTTCTACAAACCCGGCAGCGGAGAAATGTGTCAAAACCAAGAATTGACTCGTTCACTATTTCTGCCGCGCGGCAAGATTTCAGGCTAAGTCGGACAACTGAATTTGACGCTGAAGAAATTGGGGGCGTTTCGTTTATGACCAGATGATGTTCGCCGGCTTCGCCCGGACCTTTGCGCCTTCGGTTTCCCGCGAATGGGCCTAGAATGTTCTATTATGGCCTCCCAGGGGCTGATTTCGGAGGCGGTGGATTACTTTGCTGTACAGTCGAATTGAGACCTTTCGTGACGAAGAATGTAATGAGAGCTCCAATCCCGAGCAGAGCAATGGCCCATGGCACATAAACGAGAATGCCGTAGAGTCCAATTTTTTTGGTGACATCACTCAAATCTTTCTTTTGATCACCAACCTCGTTCCGAAGCGATCTGACACTTTCTGTAATTTGATGCACTTGTTCCGCGTTGCGTTCGGTCAACTGTTCTAACCTGTTGACTTGGCCCCCCATATTTTTGATTTGCTCAGCGAGCAGAGCTACATCTGTGTTTACCTTATCGATGTTTTTGGTGAGGGTCTTGATCGGTTCTAAGACATCGTTGTATTGGGCTTTCAGATCAAGAACCGCCTTAGTCAGGTCTTGAATACGCCGCACCTCCTCACTGATCTTATTCCACGGCAGGACCTCGACATTCGCCATTTTTGTAAGAAAATCCGGCGGGAAATCCCCGTTTAAAAGATACGGGTCTGGCGGAACAGCTTTTACCTCTTTTGGAAGTCTGGTGAAAACCACATTGCAAATTTTCGTGCGCATCGGCAACACGACTTTTTTGGTCGAAGCATTGTAAAGTCCAAATAACAAATATCCTTCATAACCGGGGTCAATGATTGAACCTGTGAGGAGAATTAAGCCATCGTAAGAAAACTTCCGTTTTGATCCAATTTGCGCAAATACGTTGTTCGGTAACTTTATTTTTTCGAGCGATATTATTCCGGCGTAAGATCCGGGTTCTATTACCAAACGACCATTCTCCAAGTCTAATTCGTTTCCCTGCCCACCAACTACGGCCTTCTTACCAATGCGGAAATCGTAAGATGTCGTTTGGAGACTTCCCGGATCAAATCCATCGACGATGAGCCGACGGTTTTGTGCCATGGTGGTAATGTCTTCCGCCAGGAGCACCGTCGTTCCGGCAGCCTGTTCCGCGAATAGATTTTGCGTTTCCGGATCTGGCTTCGTCGTCATGCGTCAGAATGTCAACACTCTTAGGTTCAACAATCAACCATGTATTTTTCAGAGCCGCGATTCAAGGGGAATCCGTGCGCCCGTCGAAGTCCATCCGGGAAGGCCGGGGAAGGGTGGAATTTCTCGTTGGCCCGAACATCTGTCACAAGCTCTTTACCCGTTGCAAACCCGGCTGGCATGGTGCCGGCAATTCTGCGCCGGAATGGCGAGAGAGTCAAATCAAAGGCTGAAAGCTGAAGGCTAAATGCTGAAGTTTACGAAAAAGACGCAATACCGCATTCCGATGTTCTGACTGCGCCTCTTGCCAGTCACACGTAAGCAGTCCGTACGCTTGCTCGAATTTTCAAAGCCCAGGACCGGACCGGAACCTCTGGAAACAATTCCACGGATCGGATGTAGGTTCGAAGGGGCAATCGGCGCGCCGGAACGAAGGGTGCCACCACCGGAGCGGGCGGGCGGGGGGTGTATTCCAGCCACGTCGCCCAAAGGAAGAGGGCGGCGATCACTGAAAGGCTGACCCCGATTTGCCAGACGTTTGACAGTGGAACCAATTGAACAATGGTCGAGGCGGCAATAACCAGCGGCAAATGGAACGCAAAGACTGCCAATGAATGCCGCCCCAAAAGTGCGACGGGCGCCAGCAGGCGCGCCGGCACGCGCGGATTCCAAGCCAGCAAAAGCGCAGCCCAGCCCGCGAAGTTGAGCAGCCGCAACGGCCCCAGCGTCCACTTGTCGATCCAGAGGAAGCAATCAGGATTGAGTGACAAAAATCCGTGCCGCGCCAGAAAACCCGCCACCGCGATGGGGCCCGCGATTGCCGCCAAGCCGAACCGCCATTTGCCGGAGAGAACCGGTCGTCGCAATGTGGATTCTCCGAAGGCCAGGCCACCGACCCAGATCAGTTGCCAGGCCAATAAATCAAAGGAACCCCAGCGTAAGGGGAGCAACCCCGACGGGTTGCTGATGAAGCGCGTGTCCAGTTTGAATTGCGCGGCGAGCCAGCCGCAGGCCGAAACCGCCAGCACAATTCCCCAGCCGCGCCGGCGGGCAAGCGCGAGCAACAACGGCGTCACGCTCAACAGGATGATGTAAAGCGGCAGAATATCGAAAAGCGGCGGCTGATGGAGCAAAAGAGGAATCAGCGCCAGACTTCCCCAAGGATGAACGAGAAAATCATGAAAATGATTGGCCAGCGGCGTTATTCGGGCCGCGAATGCCCAGGCAATCAACACCACCGGCAAGATCACCGCCAGATGAGTCAAATAAATTTGTCTAGCGCGATGCCAGACCCGGCGGGACATCGCCGACCAATCCGTCTGCCGGTACATTTTGCCATAGGCCAGCCCCGCCAGGCAGGCGCTGAGGAAAATAAAGCCTTCGGCATCACTCATAAAACCCAAAGGCTCATGCAGAAAATGGGAAACCAGCGTGGGAACATGCACTGCGGCCATGGAGATCAACAACAGACCACGAATGGCATCAAACCGCATATCCCGGGTTGCCGCCGCCTTTGGCGGGGCAGCCGTCGCTCCACCCAAGGCCCCGGAGCAAAACAAAAATGCGCGGCTTAAACCCTCCATGCAAGCCCCCAACGCAACCCCAATGCCAAAGCCACTTTGTTTTCTTTACTCGTTTTTAATCAAGCATTTATGACTTTCCGGCCTGAATGCTTCGCCAGTTTTGATGACTCTTATTAAGCACAGCGGTCGAAACAATTCATTGTCCGATATGGGTAGTGTCCGACACTACCCGAACGGTGTTGCCTCTTTTCCAAAATCGTCTTCGAATTGGTGTTCCATGGACTCACGACCATGACATTGACTGTGTCGTCACTCCTTCCCGGCGAGATGAGCAACATGGTGCAAGGAGTCTGCCGCATTACGTTTAGAGCGGTATTGCGATGCAACCATTTCAACCAGCCGCGGTGGCCATGCGAGCACATGACAATCGTGTCCGCTTGCAAGCGTCTTGCCGTCTCGACAATGACCTCCGCGGGACGCCCCTCGCAAACGAGGATCTCCGCGGTCACCTGGCCACCCCGGCAATCGGCCAACTGCTGCAATTGAAATTCCGCGTTGCGACATAATTCACGGAGCAGGCGCGTGCGCTGAATCCCGCGCTCCTCGCCGGCGATATTCAGTTGCACGACATGCAACAGCACCAGCCTGGCCTGGGATTCGCAGGCCAGGTTCCTGGCGGTCGCGAGGGCCGCGTGAGAGCTGCCCGACAGCGCCAGAGGAACGAGAATGATTTCAGGAGCAAATGCGGGGCGGTCTTCGTTCCAATCATCGTTCTCGCCCTGAGCGGGGTTCTGTCCCTGATGACTTGCATGATATTCGCCACGACCCGGGACAACGAGCGGCTCGATATTTGTGCGGGGTTGAGTCAGGATGGTTTTCATACATCTATTTTGTTTGTGAACTTGTTTCCACGACGCCGGACCTGGTTGTCACGACGGAGTTGTCGCGGTGACTTCGGTGGCTGAACCACCAGAAGAGAAGAAAGAAAATCGCGATCTGGATAACAATGAAAGCGGCGATTTTCGGCAGCAAGGGGACACGTGCTTTCCATAGCTGGGGAGGTCGCAGCCGTTTGAATCGCTCGGTCAACGGAACCTCGCTGTAGTCGTTCAACTCCGCCTTCATGGAAGCAGCCGAGGGGAAGCGTTTCGATGGATTGCGTTCCAGCGCGTGCAAGATAATTTCCTCCATTTCGGGGGATAACTCCGGGTTCCGCTTGCGCGGCGGTTCGGGATCCCCGGTGAGGCGGGCATTCATGATGACGTACGGGTTGTCGCCGTCGTAGGGAGCAAAGCCGGTGGTCATTTCGTACAGCATCGCTCCCAAAGCGTAAATGTCGGTCCGGGAATCACCGCGTTTGCCCTGGACCCGCTCGGGCGCGATGTAGTCCGGTGTGCCCATCGGGGCAGTGAAGCCGCCAAACGTGAGCCGTCGCGCATTTTCAGATTTGGCGATGCCAAAATCCAGGATGCGAATGGTGCCATCCTTGCAGAGTATGATGTTCTCCGGTTTCAAGTCCCGATGGACCACTCCTTTCCGGTGCAGGTAATCAAGCCCCTCGCAAATCTGGCTGACGATGCGCACGGCTTCGCCTTCAGGCAACCGCGTCTTTTCGTGGAGACGGGCAGCCAGGGTCTGGCCTTCGAGATATTCCATCACGATATAGGGCCGGCTTTTGTCCGCCGCAGGGAACATTTTCAAAATAGATGGGTGGTCCAAAGTAAGGCCGATGTTCTCTTCGCGTTGAAAACGGGAAAAGAAGCCCGGATCGCACTCGAATTGCAGCAATGGAACCTTCAAAGCCACTGATCGTCCCGTCTGCCGATCCAAGGCCTCGTAGATCCACGCCATGCCGCCGCGATTGATGACCTCCAGAATCTTGAACCGGTCATCCAACACCTGGCCAACCTGAAGCTCGTTTGACATGGGAAAAGAGATGGGAATGTTTGATGATGCCCGGTGGTTTTTGAAACCGAATGCAGGCATGGCTGTTCCTCCGTGAAAACGAGATTGCTGCGTTAAAGGAGCAGTATCCGTCGTCCGCCTGTCCGCGCCGCGAATGCTCATCGAGCTTTTCATGGAGGTACTATTTCACACAGGTCGATTTCTGGGTAATTAAGAGGCGACCAAAACGCGTAAAAATGGTGTAAAGAGCCGGGATCCGACCAGCCCCGCTTCCTTTTCGTCCTTTACGATTTTTTAACGGGATTTGGCTTTCATTTAATTCATGGCCGGAGTCGAGCGGGTTTATACTTGTTACGTGAAACGCAATGATGAGTGCTGAATGAAACCCAATCCGATCGCCTTGCTTATTGACGCTGACCGGCCGGTCCGGCGCCTGCTGCGGGTCGTTTTGGAGCCGCACCATTACAAGGTCCACGAAGCCGAGAATGGCCAGACGGGAATAAAAGAGGCTGTGGCACGACCGCCGGATGTGATCATCCTCGACTTGACTCTGCCTGATATGGACGGTCTGACCGTACTGCAGCGATTGCGCGAATGGTATCGAGAGCCGGTCTTGGTTCTCTCGGCCCAGGATGGCGAAGAGCGCAAGGTGTCCGCGCTCGACAGCGGCGCGACTGATTACATGACCAAACCCTTCGGCTCCGCTGAATTGCTGGCGCGGCTCCGCGTCCTTCAGCGCTCGATTCCGGGCGAGCCAGATGGCCCGCTGTTCATTCACGGCGACCTGCAGGTGGACATCCTGGCCCATCGGGTCGCCCTTCGGGGTCGCCAGTTGGATTTTACACCTACTGAAGCGGCCGTGCTTTACATCCTCGTCCGGCATGCCGGAAAACTGGTTCCGTGCCGGCATCTGCTCCGTTGTGTTTGGGGAAACGACTCGGAAAACAAGCTCCACGATCTTCACGTCTATATCCGCAGTCTCCGCCAAAAGCTGAACGGAGCCGGCAACGAAAGCGTGATCCAGACCGTAGGCAGCGCAGGCTATCGTCTCCTGCTTCCGATGGATTGCCAACCCGCCCCTTCCGAATCAGCTTCGCCGGACATGAACTGCGCCATTGCCTGACGGGGTTCGCCTCCTTCTCCTCCAGCCCGCGCAATTAACCCCTTGGAATTTCACTGCGACGGCCCTGATTGACAGGCTATGACCGTGCCGCTTGATGGAATTTTAACGCTTCTCCCGATTCTTTGAGTCCTTTTCGCGCTTCGCTGTTGAGTTTTGGTCAACGTGGTCGTTGCCCGCTTCGCCATTTTTTTCGACATCAAGTTTGAACAACAAAAAATCCCCTGTGACATAACCATTTACGATTTTCCATCCGGGGCGGGCACGGCTCCTGCAAAAGGCTTTGCGCAGTCAAACTGACATTGAGTGATTTGAGTTATGAAGACAATCGAGACCAAATGGCGTGGGTGTGAAGAAGCGGACTACGTTCTTTTTGCCCACCTGGTTTCCCCATCTTTACGATTTCTTTACGAAAATCGGTTTTCATTTAATTACCCGCCGGCGCCGGGTGGGGGCATAGTAGGCGTGTGAAAGGAACGGCGCGTGTAAAAAATTATGAAAAAAATCGAAGTGATTATCAAGCCTTTCAAACTGGAGGATGTCAAGGACGCCCTGGGGGAGATTGGCATTGATGGGATGACCGTGTGTGAAGTGAAGGGATTTGGCCAGCAGAAGGGGCACACTGAAATTTTCCGCGGCAGCGAATACACCGTGGATCTTCTGCCCAAGATCAAGCTGGACATTGTCGTCACCGACGAAATGGTGGAACAGGCGGTCGCGGTCATCATCAAATCCGCCAAGACGGGAAAAATTGGCGACGGCAAGGTGTTCATTTCCGCGATTGAAGACGCCATTCGGATTCGCACGGAAGAAAAAGGAGACCTGGCAATTTAGAAGACAAATTTGAGTTTGGCAGCGCAATTAAACTGACATTGAACAAATTGAATTATGAAGACAATTGAGATTATTCAGATCGTACTTTTCTTTGGATTGGGCATCGCACTGACGCCGCCGGTGGGCCGCTTTATGGCCAAGGTGTATAAAGGCGAGAGGACTTTTCTCCATCCGCTTTTTCATCCAATTGAGAAAGTCATTTACCGGCTGACGGGTATCGACCCGGCCGAGGAGATGACCTGGTTGAAGTACTTCTGGGCTGTGTTGCTGTTTGCCACGGTCGGTTTCGCGGCGGACATGGCGATTTTCATGACCCAGCAATGGCTGCCGCTGAATCCGCAAAAGCTGCCCAACTGCTCCTGGCATCTGGCGTTCATGCAGGCCTGGAGTTTCACCTGCAACGCGGATTGGCAGTCTTACTCCGGCGAGACGACCATGAGTTACTTTTCACAAATCTTCGCCATCATGGTGCATCAGTTTTTGAGTGGCGCCTCGGGCCTCGCGGTCTTGGTGGCTGTGGGCCGGGCGCTGAAACGGGCCTCGGTCAAGACCGTTGGCAATTTCTGGGCGGACTTGACCCGCGGCATGCTCTATTTCGTGATGCCGCTCTGCGTGCTCTGGACCATTCCGCTCGCCTGGCAGGGCGTTCCGCAAACGTTCAAGCCCTATCAAACCGCCCAGCTCATGGAGCCGTACACCACTCAGGTGCAGGCGACCGACGCAAAGGGGAATAACGTGACGACCAACATCCAACTGGTGTTGCAAGTCCCGAAGCTGGATGCGAAGGGCCAGCCGGTCATGACCAACGGTGTTGCTGCCATGGTGGATGTGCCGCAGGTGGACGCGAAAGGCGCGCCCATCATGACCAACGCGCCGGTCATGGTGGATGCGAAAGTGGATACCCAACCCATTCCGGTCGGGGCTGTGGCATGCTTCGAGGCGATCAAACAGCTCTTCACCAACGGCGGCGGCTGGTATAACGTGAACAGCGCGCATCCGTTTGAGAATCCCACCCCGTTGACGAACTTCCTTGAGATGTTGGCGATCATCGTCGTGCCGATGGCCCAAGTCTATATGTTTGGCCTACTGGTCGGTAACAAAAAACACGCCTGGACCTTGTTCAGCGTCATGCTCGCCCTGTATTTCCTTTCTTTCGCCGGAGCCTGGTATTTCGAGACGCGACCGAACCCGGTGACAGGCAACATGCTGGCGAACATGGAAGGCAAGGAGCAGCGGATCGGAGTCATGAACAGCGTGCTTTGGGGCACCTCCTGCACCGCGATTGACAACGGCTCGGTCAATTCCATGCACGACAGTTACATGCCGCTGGCCGGGATGATGCCGTTGTGGAATATCCTGGTCGGCGAAATGCTCTTCGGCGGCATCGGCTGCGGGATGTATTGCATGTTGTTCCACGTGCTCATCACCGTCTTCATCGCCGGTTTGATGATTGGGCGAACGCCGGAATATCTTGGAAAAAAACTTGACGCGTGGTGCGCGACCTGGGCGGTAATCGGCGTATTGATTCCCAACGCCGCCGCTTTGATTCCGACCGCCATTGCGGTGATGATTCCCCAAGGACTTTCGAGCATGAACAACGGCGGCCCGCATGGGTTGACCGAGGTCCTCTACTGTTTCGGTGAGGCGGCGAACAACAACGGCAGCGCCTTCGCTGGACTGAACGCCAATACGCCTTTCTACAATATCGGTGCTGGCATTGTCATTTGGATCGGACGATTCATCCCCATTATCGCTGCGCTGGCGATTGTCGGCCGATTAGCCTCCAAGAAAACCGTAGAGGCTTCGTCCGGCACGCTGCCGACTCACGGCTGGACGTTTGGCCTCACTTTGGCGGGAGTCATTTGCATCGTCGCCGCGCTGACGTTTTTCCCGGCACTATGCCTGGGACCCATCGTCGAGCATGGATTGATGCTGGCGGGCCGAATGTTCTAAGCCATCCAATTTTTCAACCAATACTCAAATACTATGAGCACAAAAGTCGAATTCAAATATTCGGAATTGTTCCGGCAGGCGGTGATTGACGCGTTCAAAAAGCTGCATCCGCGCGACGAAATCAAGAATCTGGTCATGTTCGTCGTGTGGCTCGGCTCCATCTGGACGACGATCATTCTGTTCCTGCCCGGCCAGTTCAATCTGTTCAACATCCAGATTTGTTTCTGGCTGTGGTTCACCTGCCTGTTTGCGAATTTTGCCGAGGCCATGGCCGAAGGCCGGGGCAAGGCTCACGCCGACGCCCTCAAAAAAATGCGCACGAAGACCATGGCCCGCGCGATTGTGGATGACAAGGAAGTCCAGGTTGCCAGTTCGGATTTGAAAGTGGGCGACTATTTTGTATGCGAAGCCGGGGAATTGATTCCCGCCGACGGTGAAATCGAGGAAGGCATCGCCACGGTGGATGAATCGGCGATCACGGGCGAGTCCGCGCCCGTGGTGCGTGAAAGCGGCGGGGACCGCAGCGCCGTGACCGGCGGCACCCGGGTGCTTAGCGACCGGATCGTTGTGCGAGTCACCGCCGAATCCGGCAATTCATTTCTCGACCGGATGATTTCGATGATTGAAGGTGCCCGCCGGCAGAAAACGCCAAATGAAATCGCGCTGAACATCGTTTTGGTGAGCTTGACCGCGCTGTTTATCGTGGTGGTTTTTGTGCTGCCGCCATACGCCCATTACAACGAAGCTCAGGCCGGTCAGAAGGGCGTGGTGTTGACTTCCATTCCCGTGCTGCTCGCACTGATCGTTTGTTTGATTCCCACGACCATCGGCGGACTCTTGAGCGCCATCGGCATCGCCGGCATAGACCGTTTGATGCGCCGCAACGTCCTGGCGACGAGCGGCCGGGCGGTCGAGGCGGCGGGTGACGTGGACGTGCTGCTGCTCGACAAGACCGGCACGATCACACTCGGCAATCGCCAGGCGACGGAATTCATTCCCGCTCCGGGCGTCAAAATGGAGGAGCTTGCCGAAGCCGCACAATTGGCTTCGCTGGCAGATGAAACGCCGGAGGGCCGTTCCATCGCCGTCTTGGCAAAGGAGAAATACGGTTTGCGCGGCCAGGAAGTGGCCGAACGATTCGCGACTTTCGTGCCCTTCACGGCGCAAACACGCATGAGCGGCGTGGATCTTTACGCCGAACCACAACTCCAGCCCGACATAAGGGAACGCAAGATGGCCGTAGCCGGCCATTCAACAGTCCTTGCGGCACCACAGTCGTTGGCAACCGAACCTGCGGCACACCCAATCCGTAGCATTCGCAAAGGCGCAGCCGAGGCGGTGGCCAAACTTGTGAAAGAGCAGGGCGGATCGGTTGACCCAAGTGTGATGAACAGGGTGGATGAAATTTCGCGACAAGGCGGCACCCCGCTGCTGGTGGCCGACGGAGCCAGGCTGCTCGGGGTCATTCAACTCAAAGACATCGTCAAAGGCGGAATCAAGGAACGCTTCGCGCAACTCCGCAAGATGGGCATCAGCACGGTGATGATCACCGGGGACAACCCGCTGACTGCGGCCGCGATTGCCGCCGAGGCCGGGGTGGACGATTACATTGCGCAGGCGAAACCGGAAGACAAGCTCGCCCGCATCCGCAAGGAACAGGAAGGCGGCAAACTGATCGCGATGATCGGCGACGGCACCAATGACGCGCCCGCCCTGGCGCAGGCCGATGTG
This sequence comes from uncultured Verrucomicrobiae bacterium, assembly GCA_963744965.1. GTDB lineage: Bacteria > Verrucomicrobiota > Verrucomicrobiia > Limisphaerales > UBA11358 > UBA11358. The sequence goes on along the minus strand of CAVUVT010000008.1, from coordinate 321,187 downwards.
GGCGTGGCCATGAACACGGGCACCCAGGCGGCGCGCGAAGCCGGCAACATGGTGGACCTGGACAGCAATCCGACCAAACTCATCGAGGTGGTCGAGATCGGCAAGCAGTTGCTCATGACGCGCGGCGCGCTGACCACGTTCAGCATTGCCAACGACGTGTCGAAGTATTTCGCAATCCTGCCGGCGATGTTCGGGCTGCTCTACGCCACCACTGTCGGTGGACGCGGCCCGCTGGACAAGTTGAACATCATGTATCTGCACTCGCCACAAAGTGCCATTTTGGCGGCGGTTATTTTTAACGCGCTGATCATCGTGGCGCTCATTCCCCTGGCGTTGAAAGGTGTGAAATACCGCCCGCTCGGCGCCGCGGTGATTTTGCGCAACAACATGCTGATTTACGGCATTGGCGGCATCATCGTGCCGTTCATATTCATCAAGCTGATTGATGTGTTGCTGGTGTTGGTTCACCTGGCACCTTGATGTCGCTGATGCCGAAAATTACAAACGAGGAAACATTATGATCAAACTTATAAACCAATCCGTAAGGCAGACGATTTTGTGGAGCATCGTGGCCGGAGTAATGTATCCGGTCGTCATGACGATCTTCGCGCAGGTTGCATTTCACAACCAGGCCAATGGGAGTCTGGTGGAAAAGGACGGCAAGATTATCGGCTCCGCGCTGTTGGCGCAGCAGTTTCAGGGCACCAATTACTTCTGGCCGCGGCCTTCGGCCTGCAGTTACGGCACGGGGCCAGCGGGCATCTCGGCGTCCAGTGGCAGCAACCTGGGGCCAACCAGTGCGCCTTTGTACACGAATGTCCTGAACAACATCGCGGCCTTCATCAGCGGGAACAACCTGCCGACCAATACGGTTGTGCCGCCAGATATGGTTTTTGCCTCCGCCAGCGGGCTGGATCCGCATATCAGTCCCGAAGCCGCGCGGCTTCAAATCGCTCGCGTCGCCGCTTCGCGCGGCATGAGCGAGGACAAAATCAAGGCGCTCGTGGATCAATTCACCGAGCCGCCGCAGTGGGGTTTTCTCGGCCAGGCGCGAGTGAATGTTTTGCTGCTGAATGTGGCCCTCGACAAAGCCCAGGCCGAAACGAAGAAAGCCGATAACGGCGCACCGTTCAAAGGTTGATTGACGCGCGTGTGAATTGCTCAGTAGCGAGGCTGCCTGGGATTTTCATAATCCTTGGGCATGCCGTGAAACTGAATCCTCTCTTCGAGGGGCAATCGGCGCAACGGAATGAAGGGAGCTCCAGCGGAGCGGGCTGGCTGGGAGTATCATTCCAGCCGCGCCGCCCAAAGGAAGAAGGCGGCGATCACCGAAACGAATCCGAACATTTTGATGCTGAATCTGGCGCGGGGTTCGTTAAGATGAATTCGTGAACGACGGCGACCGCCCCAATCCCGATGCGCTGTTGAGTTCGCTGCAGCGCGACGAGGCCGCGAAGAAACGCGGACGGCTCAAGGTCTTTCTCGGCATGTCGCCGGGCGTCGGCAAAACTTTCGGCATGCTCGAAGCCGCGCGGCGCGAACTCGCCGCCGGACGCGACGTGGTCATCGGCTACGTCGAGACACATGGACGCAAGGAAACGGACGCGCTCACCGAAGGCTTGCCGCAGATTCCCCGCCGCCAGCTCGAACATCGCGGCATCGCGCTCACCGAATTTGATCTCGACGCCACGTTGGCCCGGCATCCGCAACTGGTCCTCGTGGATGAACTCGCGCACACGAACGCCCCCGGCTCGCGCCACCCGAAACGCTGGCAGGACGTGGCCGAATTGCTCGACGCCGGCCTGGATGTCATCACCGCGCTCAACGTCCAGCACGTCGAGAGCCGCGCCGACACCGTCCGCCAGGTCACCGGCGCGGAGATTCGCGAGACGGTGCCCGACAGCGTGCTCGACGGCGCGGTGTTTGAGCTGGTGGACCTGCCGCCCGCCGAGCTCATCCAGCGGTTGCACGAAGGCAAGGTGTATGTGCCCGACCGCGCCGCCGCCGCCGCGCAAAACTATTTCCGCGAAGCCAATCTCACCGCGTTGCGGGAACTGGCCCTGCGGCTCGTGGCGGACCACGTGGGCGTGGACACGCGGGAATTTCGCCAGACGCAAACCAATGCCGGCGCGTGGAAGACGGGGCATTGCCTGCTCGTGGCAGTCGGTCCCGGGCCGTTTTCCGAACCGCTCATCCGCTGGACGCGCCGCATGGCCGACGGTCTCCGCTGCCGGTGGCTGGCCGTCCATGTCGAGAATCCGCGTCCGCTGTCGGAAGCCGCCCAGGCGCAACTGGAAAAAAACCTGGCTACCGCCCGCGAACTCGGCGCGGAAGTCGTTGCCACCACGGACGACAACCTCGTGCGCGGGCTGTTGCGCGTGGCTCGTACGCAGAACGCCACGCAGATCATCGTCGGCAAACCTGCCGGCGCCGGCTGGCTGGAATGGCTGCGCGCCACCCTCCTGCTGCGGCGGCTGGCGCGGGAAAGCGGCGACATTGACCTGCACGTCGTTCGTTCCGAAAAGGCCGGCAACGCCCCTGCTTTGCGGATCTGGAATCGGGCGTTTGCCTCAAATTTTCAACAACACCTGTTCGCCGTCGGCGCGGTGGCCGCCACGGGCGTCCTGAATCTCGCGCTCGCGAAATTCACTGGCCCACGGGTGCCGGGACTGGTTTTCCTGCTCGCCGTGGTGCTGCTGGCATTGAAAGTGGGCCGCGGCCCGGTGCTGCTCGCCGGCGCGTTGAGCGCGCTGGCCTGGAATTATTTTTTCCTGCCACCCCGCTTTACGTTCGTCATCGCAACCGTTGAGGACGGCATTCTGTTCGGTCTTTATTTCGTGGTGGCGATTGTGCTCGGCCAGTTGGTGGCGCGCATCCGGTTGCAGGAAGAAGCCGAGCGCCGCCGCGAGGAACGCGCCACGGCGCTCTACGAAATGTCGCGCGACCTGGCCGAGGCGACTTCGCGCGACGAAATCGTCTGGCAGCTCGTGGCGCAAATCAACCGCGGTTTTAACGCGCCCATCGCCGTCGTGCTGCCCGAGAACAACAGGCTCTTCGCCCATCCCGACAGTTCCCTGGCCCTTTCGGAAAAGGAGTTGAGCGTCGCCGACTGGGCGTTTCGGCAACGGAAGGCCGCCGGGCGGTTCACCGACAATCTGCCCGGCGCGGAAGCGCTGCATCTGCCGCTGGCCACCGAGCGAAAGGTGTTCGGCATCCTGGCGGTGGGTTTTCCAGACAAGCGCCTGACGCTCGCGCAACGGGATTTGCTCGAGACGTTCGCGCGCCAGGCCGCGCTGGTGCTCGACCGCGTGGAACTCCGCACCGCCGCCGAGCAGGCGCGCCTGCTGGCTGAATCGGAAAAATTCAGCCGGACGCTTTTGAATTCCATCTCGCACGAATTGCGCACGCCGCTGGCGGCCAGCACCAGCGCCGCCAGCGCGCTCGCCGCCGCCGGGGCCGCGCCGCCGGAACAGCAGCGCGCGCTGATCGGCGAGATTCAGGAAGCCAATGCCCGGCTCAATCGCGTTGTGGGCAATCTGCTCGACGTGGCGCGGCTCGAATCGGGCCAGGTCCGCCCGCGCCTCGACTGGCACGACGCGCGCGACCTGGTGCAGACGACGCTGCGCGAATTGCAGCGCGAACTGGCGGCGCACCCGGTAAAACTGGATCTGCCGTCCGCGCCCTTGCTGGTCCGGCTTGACTTTTCCCTCGTGCAACACGCCCTCGCCAACCTGCTGCTCAATGCCGCCAATCACACCCCCGCCGGCACGCCGATTGAAGTGTCGGCGCAACTGGCCAACGACCAACTGGTGTTGAGCGTCGCGGACCGCGGACCAGGCATCCCGTCCGAATGGCTGCCGCGCATCTTCGACAAATTTTTCCGCGCCCCCACCGCGCCCACTGGCGGCAGCGGACTCGGACTGACCATCGTCAAGGGTTTCGTCGAGGCGCACGGCGGAACCATCACCGCCACCAACCGCCCTGGCGGCGGCGCGCTGTTCACCTTGAATTTCCCGCAACCCGAAAAACCGCCGGAATAGTTAGTCAAGGTTTTCCAGCCGGCGCTGGCGGAAGTACATGGTTCAATCCGCACTCTCCGCCGCCTGGCGTAAGGCGAGGAATGCTTCTTTTAAAGCCTGACTGACCGCGCTGTCCGGTTCACGAAGAACGAGGACCTGGTATTGGTCGAGAAAATCTTTGCGAAGGCGGTGAAACAGATGCAGGAAATGCCGGAGGAATCCAATGCAGTCGAGAATCGCGATTTCGACACCGCCCGTTTCATCATACTTGGAACGGGCATATTCTCGAATGTCATCTGCCACAAGCTCAGTCGTGATGAAGATGTAGTTTTGAACGTGCCGCCCCTGCGCGGCAATTTTCTGGAGTGCGCGGTCAATATCGCTGCGCTGCACGGCTTTGTTCTTCATTTCATAACTCGTCACCACTTTGTCATCGCCGAGCACCGTGATTTGAACGTCCCCCACCGCGCCGGTTTGCTCGTCGGCGGCGTTGTGGCCAGTGAGATTGAGCACGCGCTCGCCGAGTCGTGTTTTCGCGGCTTCGTAGGCAGCGGCAACAATCAGTACCAGCAACCGGCTTGAACCTTTGCAGCGAAGATGTTGCTCGATCAAATTCACTGTGTCCTCGGATGACAACGGCAGCGCATCCGCCACGCGGCCAACGCCGGACAGAAGCGTTTTGAGCCGTGCTTTGCGTGCGTCACGGTCGAGCAACAACAGTCGGATGCACTCGTTCAAGATGTCCTCTGCCGAGACCCGGCCAGCGCGAACGTCATCGAGGAGTTGCAACGCGCTCTGATACATCGCCATCGGACGTCCGACCAAAACAACCTTGGTCGTCAGCGTCTGATCCATGTTTCGCAGAGTGGGTGTGAGAAAGGCCGTCGTCGAATTGCACGGCAGGTTGTGCTTCGTGATGAAGTTGCCGATGAATTGTTCATCGTAACTGCGACCGGAGAAACAATCCTTGCTACCGATTTTTGTGTAAGGCTTGCGCGGATCAATTTCCGGGCGATGCGCCTTCGCCAACATACACGCCATGAGCAACCGCACCCCGGCACGATTGCTGGGACAATTGACGACCGCAGCGATACGCGCCGCAATTTCCTCATCGTGAATAAAGGAATGGCCAAGATTCTTTTGGGCGCGCTTCAGCGAAGCCTCAAGCAATTTGGAACAATTCTCCATGTGTGTGCCTGCCGTTGCGTTTAATTGTGTGCGGGTCGTAATTTGTCCAGAGCACTTCCACGCGCTTGTCCTTCGTCGAATGGTTCGTGCGTTCGGGTGAAACCGTCTTGTGCCACTTCGGAGCGGGATAAAGCTTGTCCACAATCTTCGCCTGGTAATTTGAAAAAGCCACCATCCCTTGAACCGAATTCAAAACTTCGGCGAGTTCGCAGTGGTGTACATCGGTCATTTCAAACGCGTAAGCTTTCGAATCGCCGCGCGTCGAGTGGACGTAAGGCGGGTCGCAGTAGAACAGCGTGGCTGGCGAATCGTAAAGGCGGATGACGTCACTGGCGGGACGATTTTCGATTTGGACGCGAATCAACCGCTCGGCCACCGCCGGCAAATCTTCCACCGCACCCAGCCAACGGCTGATAACACCGCTCATGCCGGCACGACTGGTATTTTTGCAATTCGCCCAGCGACCGATGGACGCCGTCTGCGCCAGTCCCGTGCGCACCTGCCGGGCGCGGACGTAAAACCGCCGTGCGCGTTCCAACGCCGACAAGTCGGGACTGACTTCACAGGCGAGCGCAAATTCTTCCCGTGCAAACGGAGTCAATCCGATGACCTCAACCAGCCGTTCCTTTTCTTCCCGGAGAACACGGAAGAAATTCACCACTTCGCCGTCGAGGTCGTTGAAAGTTTCCACCGGCGACGGGTCACGGTTGAGGAGCACCGCGCCAGAACCGGCAAACGGCTCGCAGTAATGATGACAGTCTGGAAGCAGCGGCAGCAGCCAGTCGAGATGCGAAAACTTTCCGCCATACCAGCCGAACGGGATGAGTTTCTTTTTCTCGGCAAGGCGGGTGATGGGCGGCGGAATTGTCCGTCCACGTTGCGAAGCATCGCCGTTGACGCGATACGGCGGCGTGTCCTCATGCAGTGCGGCAACGCCGTCCTGCTGGCGTTTGGCTCTGCTGATTCGTCGAGTTTTCTTGGGCATTTGACTTGCGCTTGCTGGATAATACCAACTCCGCCGTCAGCATCAACTGGGATGACGACCAATTTTTGCCTGTCTTGGAAAAATTTGCGGTCGCTTCGCACAGCAACGGCCCGCATCTTTCAAGAAGTGTGAAACTGGTTGACCCGGCGGCGGTACGGCTTTACCGGGCAACCGCCATTGGCTATCATGCGCCGGTGCTGGAGATAAAAGAATGAGCGACGCCCTCAATCCGCTGGTACTGATCGTAGATGACGAACCGCAAATCCGCCGTCTCCTGCGCGTCACGCTGGAGGCCAACGGCTATCGCGTCTTCGACGCCGCGACCGGAGCGGACGGCATCGCCCAAGCCGCCCAGCGACGGCCCGACGCGGTGTTGCTCGACCTCGGCCTGCCCGATCTTGAAGGCATGGAAGTGCTGAAGCGCCTGCGCGAATGGAGCCGCGTGCCGGTCATCATCCTGAGCGTGCGCGACCGCGAGGACGACAAGGTGGCCGCGCTCGACGCGGGCGCGGACGATTACGTGACCAAGCCGTTCAACAGCGCCGAACTGCTTGCGCGTCTCCGCGCCGTGCTGCGGCACGCCCAGCCGCAGGGAGCGGACGCAATTTTCCGCACCGGCGAACTGGAGGTGGATTTGTCCGCGCGTGTCGTCCGCAAGCACGGCCAGGAAATCAAGCTCACGCCGATCGAGTATTCGCTGCTGCGATTGTTCGTAACGCACGCCGGCAAGGTTTTGACGCATCGCCAGTTGCTGACGGAAGTCTGGGGGCCGAAGGCGGTGGAACAGACGCATTACCTGCGCGTCCACATCGCGCATTTGCGCGAAAAACTGGAGGCCAACCCCGCGCAACCCGAACATTTCATCACCGAGCCGGGCGTGGGTTACCGGCTGATTGAAAAAACCTGATCCCCCTCCCGCCATTCTTCTTCTTCCTGGGAGCGCCGGCGTCCCGCCGGCTCGCCACATAAAACGACAGGTAGTTCCATCTGCCGACGAGACGTCGGCGCTCCCAGGATTCGCAATTTGAAAACGAAACCTATGATTGATTTTATCTGTCTTGCCGTCATCGCGCTCTTTTTTGTAGCGGGCGGGCTTTACCTCATGCAGGTGTCCGATGCCAACAGCCTGACGTGGTGCGACCCGTGCTCAAGTCGCGCGAACACCGACCGGGATGTCAATCTGGCGGTCGAGGCCGTAGCGGCGACGGGCCGGGGAAAGGTGGAATTTCTCGTTGGCCCGAAAATCCCGCGGAAAAGGCTCCGCCTCAAGCGGTAAGCCGCCCTGGTGACGGTTTTGGCAATTCATTTTTTCAATGTGCCGCGCAATTTTTTCGACTCACCCCCGGCGACGATTTTGTCATAGCATGGTGGCATGAAAACCGTGAAACCAAAATCGCCGCGCGCCGCGCGCCGCCGGAAAATTATTTTCGTGGGCGTCCTGGCCGTCGTCGCCTTCGTCTGGGCCGGCCTGCCGGCGCAGTTTTTTCGTCCGGTTGAACCCATCCCCGCCGGCATCGTGGACATGCATTGTCACATCGCCGGAATCGGCGCGGGCGGCAGCGGCTGTTTTGTTTCGTCCCGCTTGCAACACAACTGGCGGTTTAAAATTTATCTGCACAGCTTCGGCGTTTCGGAGAAGGAAATTTTGCAGCAGGGCGATGGTCTGGTGGGCGACCGCATTTCGGAATCGCTCGCCCAAAGCAAATATGTCAGCCGGGCCGTCCTGCTCGCACTCGACGGTGTGGTGGACGCCAAGGGGAATCTCGACACGAACCGGACGGAGGTTTACGTGCCGAATGAGTTTGTGGCCGAAATGGCGGCGCGGCACACGAACCTGCTGTTTGGCGCGTCGGTGAATCCCTATCGCCGTGACGCCCTGGCGCGGCTGGAGTGGGCGAAGAAGCACGGCGCAGTGCTGGTGAAATGGATTCCGCCGATCATGGCGATACACCCGGACGACCCGAGACTCATTCCCTTTTACAAGAAAATGGTCGAGTTAAAACTGCCGCTGCTGTCGCACACCGGCATGGAGAAATCCTTTTCGCGCGCCGATGAGGAATTGGGCGACCCGGAGAAATTGCGGCTGCCGTTGAGCCTCGGCGTGACGGTCGTGGCCGCGCACATCGCGTCGTCGGAGAAATACCACGGCGAACGCGGCCCCGACCGGCTGGCGCGGTTGATGGGTGAATTTCCCAATCTTTACACGGACATATCCGCGCTGACGCAGATCAACCGGCCGGGCAGTTTGAAGGAAGCCCTGACCCGGCCCGAATTTTCCGGGCGGCTGGTCTATGGCACGGATTTTCCGCTGATCAACACGGCGCTGGTTTCGCCGTGGTATTCGTGGCACCTGTCGCTCCGGCAGAAATTTTCCATCGGGCGGACAAAAAATCCGTGGGACCGGGACGTTTTGTTGAAGCACGATTTGGGAGTGCCGACGGACACTTTCGCGCGGTCGGGGAAAATGTTTGGCGGGACAAATTGAATTCCCAAGGTTGATCGAACCGTTCAGAAAATTTTGAGGACAAGGCTGCGTAAAGGGTTTTTACCCTCACGCGGCAGGCTGTATCAACTTGTCGCGCCGAAATCTGACTCGTCGCGCTGGTTTGTCGCGTTGAAGCCACGCGAAGACGGAAATCAGATGAAAGCGGATGAAGGCGGAACCCGGCTGGCATGGTGGAAGCGTGTGTGCGCGGAAGCCGCGGCGTCAAGCCCCCGTCATAACACGGGTTAATCTTGCCCGGTCGCCCATATATTTGACCGCACGATATGTCTTGCCCATCCTGTTTTCTGGTGTAACCTGCGGTGCTAATGGAGTATTGTTTACCAGGTGTCCGACTGCCCTCTTCAGGGCTTTCCCTCTCCTCTTATTCTCTGCCCGGCCAAGCCGGAGCCGCAATAACGGCTTCAAAACAAACGAAAGAACAGTCAACGAAAGCACAAAAGTATGTTTACAAACAAAGTCCAAACCAATTCCCCCAGCCGGGGTGCCGTGAAATCAAAACCCGCCGCAACGGCAAACATTGCTTCGACCAAGTCAACCCGGCCGGAGGCAATCCCTCCATCCAATGCCGACATCGCCACCAAGGCTTACGAGATCTGGCTCGCCCGCGGACAGGAATCGGGAAATGACCAGCAGCATTGGTTCGAGGCCAAACGGCAGTTGCAGCAAGCGTAAATGTCCCGGCAACCGGCGCCGGCAAAGCACGGATGGACGCGGATGGGCCAGACCCTCTTGGCCGTCTGCGGTCCATTGCGTCCTTGGCCATGCGAAACAGGGGCGGAAGACTGAAAGCTCCCGCATTCATCCGCTTTCATCCGATCCCAGTGCGACGGGTCGGATTTCGGCGCGGCAAGGAAGGGTGGCAGAAAAAGCACCATCCAGAAGCCGCCCGACCTGTCCGAACGATGTCCTCTCCGCATGACTCAATTAATCGTAAAATCCTATTTTGAGACAGTGCCGCGTTCGACTTCGGATGAGCACACATTACAGCCAACTGGCACTGGAATAGCTGTCAGACAGCATTGCGCAGCACCATGAAAACCATCTATTCAAAAAGTCGCCGAAGCATTCAGATTATGCTGGGGCGCGCCATCTCCTTATTCTTCGACCGGAACGGTCATTTAATAAAGGGCATGACCTTCGTTGGTTTTTGCGTCGCCCTCTGTGCGAGTTTCCTTTCCGTCCGTGCCGACGACACCCCGGCCCAAGCCACCGCCCGTGCCGCTTTGGAACAAAAGCTGAACGAACTGCATAATCCGCAAACCGAGCCGCCATCAGCTTCGGGCACTCCTTCCGGGGCCGTGGTGGAACAACCCGGCAAATCCGCCACCAACGTAACCGAGACGGTTCCTGCAAAAGCGATGACTTCGCCAACCGCTTCGGCGGCAACAACTCCGGTGGCTGCTCCTGCTGCTGTCACTCCGCCTGTTGCTGCTCCCGCTGTTGAAACTCCGGCTGCTGAAATTCCCGCGGCTGTCGCACCTGCCGCTGAAGCATCTGTTACTGTCGCCCCGGTTGTTGCCGCTCCCGCGGCTGTTGCTCCGGTTGAAATCACACCTGGCCCCATCGTTCCCGCCGATGCCCCTCCTGCTGAAGTCGTGTCTGCTGTTGTCGCGTCTGCCGCTGTCGCCCCGGCTACTGTCATCCCAACCGCTGAAGCTCCGGTTACTGTCGCTCCGGCTCCTGAAGCTCCCGTCGCCGCCGCTCCCACTGTTGAAGCTCCGGCTGCCGTCGCGCCTGCTGCTGTTGCTCCGGCTGAAGTCGCCCCGGCCGCTGTCGCCCCGGCTACTGTCGTCACAACCGCTGAAGCTCCGGTTACTGTCGCTCCGGCTGTTGAAGCTCCCGTCGCCGCCGTTCCCACTGTTGAAGCTCCGGCTGCCGTCGCGCCTGCTGCTGTTGCTCCGGCTGAAGCTCCGGTTACTGTTGCTCCGTCTGAAGTCACCCCGGCTGTTGTCGCCCCGGCCGCTGTCATCCCAACCGCTGAAGTTCCCGTTGCCGCCGCTCCCACTAATGAAGCTCAGGCTGCTGTTGCTTCCACTGTCACCGCTCCTGCTGTTGCCGCTCCAGATTCCGTCACGCCTACCGCTGTTGCTCCGGCTGAAGTCGCCCCGGCCGCTGTCATCCCAGCCACTGAAGCTCCCGTCGCCGCCGCTCCTGCTGTTGCCGCGCCAGCTTCCGTCGCGCCTGTTGCTGTTGCTCCGGCTGAAGTCGCCCCGGCCACTGTCATCCCAGCCACTGAAGTCCCTATTACTGTCGCTCCCGCTCCTGTCGTTCCCGCTGCTGTCATCCCAGCCACTGAAGCTCCGGCTGCCACCACTCCGGCTGTTGCCGCGCCAGCTTCCGTCGCGCCTGTTGCTGTTGCTCCGGCTGAAGTCGCCCCGGCCACTGTCGCCCCGGCCGTTGAAGCTCCCGTCGCCGCCGCTCCTGCTGCTGTCGCCCCTGTCACTGTAGCTCCTGCAGCTGTTGCCCCGGCGGCTGAAACACCGGTTGCAACACATTCGGCGGTTGCACCCGTTGTTGTTCCTGGCGCTGAAGCCTCCACGGTTGCCGCACCTGCCGCTGTTGCTCCTGCTGTTGCCCCCAAAGCCGTTGCGGTGCGCACCGTGACTCAACAACCGGCAGCGGCACAAGCTACGCCAAAGCCAACCCCGGCACCCGTTGCAACAAAATCACCAAGTCCACCGGCGGAGTCGAAACCGACCAATGACATTACGACCCTCATTGGAGCGACCTACAGGAATGTGTTTGTGGAAAAAGTGGAACCGGACGGAATAACCATCAGCTATACGCCGGCACGCGGCGGGTTGGGGATCATCAAGATTAATTTTGACGAACTTTCCGACGAATTGCGTCAAAAATACGGATACGATCCGGAGAAAAAGAAGGCTTACGAAAAGAAATAAAACGATCTGCCCGGTGGCTGTTTCGGGTTTGCGCCGGAGCAGCATGCGCGTCAATTCAAAGGTTAAAGGCTGAAGGCCACGTCCTTTTACGGGGTTAAGAGTTCACCTGCTTTGTTTTGCGCTTTTTTTGCGGCTAAAAATTTCGCAGTGTTTTTTATATACTGCGGTTCACCCGATCAGCCACTTGCCATTCGCCGCGTGGCGTCCTGTCCATCGAAGCCTCGGTAAAGCTGGATGCCTTACGCGGCCTCGGCCAGCGCATGATTCATCCGCTGAATCGCTTCGTCTATCTCGGCGTGGCTTTTGAAGCCGATGACCACGGCGTCCAGTTCCGGAAGCGCCATGGCAAAGCGGATGGACTTTTCGCGGTCCTCGGCGTTGACGAACTCACCGTTGCCGATGATTTTCATGCCGATGATGCCACGGCCTTTGGCGCGCAGGGCTTTGATTTCCGCCACCACCGGGGAAACATCATGCAGCCGGTCGTTCCAGGTCTCCTGTTCCGGGCCATCAATGCGGCGGCCTTGGGGATTGACGCGAACCAGATGCACTTCGGTCCAGGGTGTTTCCGCGGCCAGGCGCAGGGCGGGAAGGCTGTGGCAGGAAACCCCCTTGGCGCGAATCCAGCCTTTCTCCTTGGCCTGATTGAATCCGTCCATGACCCGTTTCCATTGCTCGGTCCAATCGTCCTTGACCATGCAATGGATCAACATGCTGTCAACATAGTCGGTGTCAAAAACCTTGCGGTGATGATCAATGGCTTCGAGCACATTCTCCGGCCGGCCGGGGACTTTGGATTGGATGAAAAGCTTTTCGCGAGGCAATCCTTTGATGGCGGCGGCCATCCACTCGAACGTGGCATAGTTCTGGGCGCAATCAAAATAGGTGATGCCCTGGTCATAGGCATATTTGACCAGGCGGTTGAAACCTTCGCGGCCCAGGGCGGTTTGGACATGGCCGTTGGCGCTGCCCGTGCCCATGCCCAGGCGGCTGAGCTTCATTCCGGTGCCGCCGAGCGTCATTTGATCCACCGCGGTGCGTTTGGCGGCTGCTCCATATAGCGCGGGCATCAAGCCGCTCGAACCCAGTGCGAGGGCGCCGGCGGCGGTCAAGGAACGTTGAAGAAACCGGCGGCGACTAAGATGTTTCGTTTTCATAACAGTTCAAAGCACATACTCTTATATGGCGCAAACGGGCTGAAATGGCAATAAAAATCGGCCTGGAAGCAACCTGGTGCCTGAACTTTTTGATGCTGAACCCGGCGTGGGATTCATTAAGATGAATACGTGAACGACGGCAACCACTCCAATCCCGATGCGCTGTTGAGTTCCCTGCAACACGGGGAAGCCGCGAGAAAACGCAACTGGCTGAAAACGGCCGCCCTTTTTTTCATGTTGGCCACGGTTTCGCTCCCGGCCGCCGACCAGCCGCAAAACGAGCTTTCAAAGTATTTTGAAAAATACCACGCCAAGGAAAACGTGGTCAAACCGCCCAAAGGACTGTTGAAATATGAGTATTTGGTTCCGGCGGGTCCTTACAACCACCTCTTCGACTGGGACATGTACTTCATGGGTGTGGCACTGAGCTACGATGCTGTCGGGAAGCCCGTGGCGAGTTCGGTTCAATGCTTTTTGGAGTTCGTGGATTCCAACGCCAGCCGCAAAGGCTATGCGCCGCGCGAACTCGCGCCCGAAGCAACTTGGGCGCTCCCGGAAATGTGCAAACCATTTCTCGCCCAGGCAGCATTACGCGCGTCCATGACCATGAATGACTTTACCTGGCTGTCATGGACAAACCGTCAAAATAAATCAAATTACGCCAAACTTGCGGAGATGCTGCAATTCTGGGAAGAAACCCGCCGTTCGCCGGACGGACTTTTCCGTTGGTATAATGGTGTTGAAAGTGGTGTTGACAACAACCCTGCCGTATCTGACGACCCTGCCGAATCCACCGAGGGAGTGGATCTACAGTGCTACATTTACCGCGAATACCAGGCGCTTGCCGTGCTGGCCGGGAAACTTGGCAGAACCAACGATGTTCCCCGGTACGAGGCGAAGGCTGATGGTCTTCGCAAACTGGTTCAACGGAAGATGTGGTCGGAACCGGACGGAATGTTTCTAAACATTGATGCTCGAACGGGCAAGTTCGTTCATATCAAAAGTTGGACCAGTTTCACGCCGCTATGGGCCGGAATTGCCATGCCGGAACAGGCTCAACGCACCATTACCTCCCATCTGCTGAATCCCAAGGAATTTTGGGCGCCTTGCGGCATTCGGACGCTGGCGGCCGACGAGCCAGGGTATGATCCGGATCACGGTTATTGGCGGGGCCCAATCTGGGTTGTTTCCAATTACCAGATCATGCATGGGCTGATGAATTATGGTTTCGCAAAAGAAGCTCGTGAACTCGCCGGAAAGACTGTGACCATGCTGGTCAACGATTATGCCACTACCGGCGGTATGAATGAATGTTACACGCCAGAAACCGGCAAACCAACGGCGGGCGGTCATTTTTTAAGCTGGAACCTGCTCGCCGAACACATGATTGACGAGGCTGAAAAAGGAACCGACCCGACCGGCATTCCGGTGCGGTAGGAAAGCCACTCTTTAACGTTGTGCATTTGCGCGGGAAACCGGGGACCAACCACGCGCAGCCTGAACATCTCATCACCGAGCCGGGCGTGGGCTGCCGGCTGATTGAAAAGACCTGATTCATCCTCGTCGGAGAGTGTCAGTGTCCCGCTGGCAAAAGTTTTTTAGGGCAATCATGCCAGATTTGACAAGGGGCGGCGGGCGTGTATAGTTTCCGCCATTGCAGCCTAAATCCGGCCTCCTTCCTGAGGCCGGATGCGGGGGACCCAAAATCCTCGAAATAATTCGGGGACGGGGCGAATGGAGTCAGGCAACTGATTCCCAGGCCACTTTCAAGGCCGAGCCCGTCAGCTAACCTCGTTGGTATTTGGAAGGGCGATCCTCTGGGCCGCGAAGTCCGCGGCTTGCAAGTTCACCCGGACATCAACGGCGTTAAAAGGGCCACACGGTCTTGTTTATGAATTTGCGTGAATGGTTTGGCGTAACGAAAGACCTGGCGGTTGGCCGGGCGCGAAATCTCTCCGACAAGCGCATTTTTCACAAGCTCTCCCTCATCGCGTTCTTTGCCTGGGTCGGACTGGGCGCGGACGGGTTGTCGTCTTCGTGCTATGGCCCGGAGGAAACCTTCAAGGCGCTTAACGGCCACATTTATCTGAGTCTGCTCGTCGCGGCCGCGTCAGTGGCGACGGTATTTGTCATCAGCGCGAGCTACTCGCAAATCATCGAATTGTTCCCGGCCGGTGGCGGCGGCTATCTGGTTGCCAGCAAACTGCTCTCGCCCGGTCTTGGCGTCGTATCCGGCTCGGCGTTGTTGATTGACTACGTATTGACCATCACACTTTCCATCGCCAGCGGTGCGGATGCGCTGTTCAGTCTGCTGCCGGAGAACGACCAGTCTTACAAACTCATGGTTAAGGTCGCGGGCGTCTGCCTGCTGATGCTGTTGAATCTGCGTGGCGCCAAGGAAGCAGTCCTGCCGTGGGTGCCGATTTTCATCGCGTTTGTGCTGACACATGCGTTCGTCATCGTTTACGCGATCGTCACGCATCTGGGTGTCTTCCCCGAAGTCTGGCAACACACCACGGCAGACCTGGCGGTATCGCACAGCCAGTTGGGCTGGATCGGCATGGCCCTGCTGGTATTGCGGGCCTACAGCATGGGTGCGGGCACTTATACCGGCATTGAGGCCGTCAGCAACGGCCTGCCCATCCTGCGTGAGCCGCGGGTCCAAACCGGCAAACGCACCATGCGCTACATGGCGGTCTCACTGGCCGTCACCGTCGCCGGCCTGCTTCTCGGCTACCTGCTCTATGGCGTCACACACGAACCCGGCAAGACGCTCAACGCGGTCCTGTTTGATCGTCTGACCGCCTCCTGGCCGCACGGCGCCGCGTTCACGTTCATTCTGGTCACGCTTGTCTCAGAGGCCGCGCTGCTCTTCGTTGCCGCGCAGACGGGATTTCTCGACGGGCCGCGCGTGCTGGCAAACATGGCGGCGGACCGCTGGATGCCTACACGTTTTGCCTCCCTCAGCGACCGGCTGGTGACACACAACGGCATCCTGCTGATGGGCGGGTTTTCCCTCGTGCTGATGATTTCCTCGCACGGTTCGGTGGATTTTCTGGTCGTGCTCTACAGCATCAATGTGTTCATCACGTTCACCCTGTCGCAACTCGGCATGGTGCGCCACTGGTGGCGGGAGCGGCGCAACGTATCTCCCTGGAGGTGGAAAATCGCCGTCAACGGCATCGGCTGCGTGATGACCACGTTCATCCTCGTCATGTTGAGCGTGATCAAGTTCTTCGAGGGCGGCTGGGTAACGCTGTTCATCACGGGGATTTTGGTTGCTGCGGCGTTTTGGGTGAAACGCCATTACCGGCAAACCCAACATCAATTGCAACGCCTCAACGAACTCGTCGCCGCCGCCGGCATAGACGCGGACAATATCAAAAGCCCCGACGTGCCCGCCGCCCCCTGCAATCCGAACGCCCGCACGGCGGTGTTTCTGGTAAATGGTTACAATGGTCTCGGCCTGCACACGTTGCTGGCCGTGGTCCGGATGTTTCCAAAGGTTTATCAAAACTTCATCTTCCTCCAGGTCGGTGTGGTGGACGCGGGCACTTTCAAAGGCGCGGCGGAGATGGAAAACCTTCGCGCACACTCGCGGCGCGAAGTGGAACGCTACGCTGCCTACATGCGCCAGCAGGGTTTTTGTTCCGAAGCGCATTTCGCGCTGGGCACGGACGTGGTGGATGAGGCAGCCAAGTTGTGTGAGACCGTGGCGCAACGTTTTCCGCAGGCGCAATTTTTCGCCGGGCAACTGGTGTTCAAAAACGAAAACCTGCTGACGCGCTGGCTGCACAATCACACCGTGTTTGGACTGCAACGGCGGCTGTATCAACACGGCTGGCCGATGCTCATCCTGCCGATTCAGGTGTGACCAAAGTCCTGCTTACACCGGCTCGGCGATTTCGAGGAACCCTTGCAGATGGCGCACACGCGTCGGGTGGCGCAATTTGCGCAGCGCCTTGGCTTCGATCTGGCGGATGCGTTCGCGCGTGACGTTGTACATCTTGCCGATTTCCTCAAGCGTGCGTTCGTAACCGTCCAGCAGGCCGAACCGCATTTCGAGAATCTTGCGTTCGCGCTCGGTCAACGTCGTCAGCACATCGCTCAACTTTTCGCGGAGCAGGCTGTAGCTGGTCACTTCCGACGGATTTTCCGCCGTCTTGTCCTCGATGAAATCGCCGACGCTCACGTCGCCGTCGTCACCAACAGGCGCGTGGAGCGAAACGGGTTGCTGCGCCATCTTGAGCAGCGCGTGGATGCGCGACACCGGCATGTGCATTTCATCGGCCAGTTCCTCCGGTGTCGGCTCGCGGCCCAGCTCCTGCGTGAGCTGCTTTTGCGCGCGCCAGAGTTTATTCATGATTTCGATCATATGCACCGGAATGCGGATGGTGCGCGCCTGGTCGGCAATCGAACGCGTGATGGCCTGGCGAATCCACCAGATGGCGTAGGTGGAAAATTTATAGCCGCGGCGATATTCGAATTTCTCGACGCCCTTCATCAAACCGATGTTGCCTTCCTGGATCAAATCGAGGAACGACTGGCCGCGGTTCGTGTATTTTTTGGCGACGGAAACTACAAGGCGCAGATTGGCCTCGGCCATGTGCGTCTTGGCCTTCAATCCGCGTTCGGCGGCGGCCCGCAATTCGCTGAACGTCTTGAAAAAAACGTCGCGCGGCATCCGCACAAATTGTTCGAGTGTCTGGATTTTGGCGCGCTCGGCCTCAACCGTCGCCCGCCGCTCGGCGGTCGTGCGCAACGCCTCGAGCTCCTGGATGTGCCGCAGGCTGGCCTGGAATTTTTCGTGGACGTTGCCGGCCACGACGATCATTTCCTCGACGACCTTTTGTTTGTAAAAAAATTTCGTGAAGATTTCCTGCAACTTGAAGCTGAGTTTCTTCAGCTCGCGCTGCAATTTCTCCTTGCGGCCTTTTTGCAGGGCCTTCTGCCAGATGAAATACTTCGCATCCACCTTTTGATCGAAGGCGTGGAGCTTTTTGATGAGCTTGCGCAATTCGCGCAGATGGCCTTCGCGATTGGCGATTTTCTTGTCCACGATCACCCGGTCGAAGCGTTCCTTCGGCGGCTCGGACAACAATTTTTCCGCGATGGCAATGTGTTCCTTCGCGGTGAACCCGAGGCTGTACACAATGCGTTTCATCTCCAGCTCGGCTTCCTCGATGCGCTTGCAAATCTCGACTTCCTGTTCCCGCGTGAGCAAGGGCACCTTGCCCATTTGATTCATGTACATCCGGACCGGATCGTCAAGAATTTCCAGGCGCGCGTCCTCGTCCTCCTCCGCCGGCTGGGCCGGCTCGGCCGGCTTGGCCGCGCGTTCGGCCTCCGCCTGGTCCATGACGATTTCCACGTCGAGACTCCGCAGCTTGGTCAACAGCGCGTCAAGGTCTTCGGGACTGAGATTGTCCGGCAAAACATCATTGACGTCATCGTAAGTGATGTAGCCGTGCTCCTGCGCGAGATGCAGAAGCGTCCGGACCGTCTCGGTAAGGTCCACGGACGATTGAACGGGCGCTGAAGTAGCGGCGTTTACATGGCCGTTCTGCGGCGATTTCGACGGCGCTTTTACCGCGGCAATAATTGTGCCCGTTGCATGCGGCTTGGTTTTCTGCGGCTTCGAGGCGCCCCGGCGCGCGCTGGAAATGACAAAACGCCGTCGCATCGGCGCCGGGTTCATCCCGGCGCTTCGTCGGCTGCCACTTCGATGTTTGCGCGTCCCTGTGCCCCGCGGCGTTCTTTTTCGCTTCAACATAAATTATAATTAGACCGGCCAAGGCTCATTTGGGTTCAGAAAAACTCAACAATACCTTTGCCCAACAAACCACGCCGTCTCTGGATGCAAAGGTGCCCTCACCCATTGAACTTCGGGAGAGCGCCCACACCAGAAGACCGACGCGGTTTCATGTTAGCCCCTTTTAGCCAAAACTCAAGAAGAAACCGTCTGCGGGACAAACTTTCAACACTTTGATAATAAACGGCTTGTGATAATTAGCAATTCTGATTACCAGTCTTTTATTGGCCTTTTCTGGTTTTCCGGCGGATTTTTTGGCTTTAATTGCAGAATTTGCTCGTCGCCCTTTTGGGCATCCAACAACCGTTGCGCTTGTTCCGGTGACATTTCTTGAGCCGCCGCAGCTTGGGCCTGTCCTGCCTGGCCATCCTGTTTTCCATCGGATTGCTTGCCTGCTGATTTTCCCTGCTGCTGTTCCCGCTGTTGTTTGTCATTCTGCTGGCTCGATTGGTTTTGCGCCTGTTGATTTTGTTGTTGCTGCTGCTTCGGCTGCGACTGTTGTTGGTTCTGTTGGTTCTGCTGATTCTGCTGGTTGTGTTGTTGTTGATTCTGGCTTTGTTGTTGGTTGTTTTGTTGCTGGTTCTGTTGCTGTTGTTGTTGCTGCTGGCTCTGTTGTTTAAGCAATTCCTCCAGCTTTTTCAGCTTGATGTCATCCGGATAAAATTTCAGCCCGGTGGCGACCGATTCCTTGGCTGCGGCAATGTTGTTGGAAATGTAGCTCTGCGCGCCGCTGTTGAAAAAATCGTCAGCAGGCGCAATCTGCGCGCAAACCGTCTGCCATGACAGCAACAGCAAGCTAAGGCTGATGAGGAGTGACAATCGCATCAATGTCCTTTAATTTTTTAATGTAATCCTGGAATTTTTTGGCGGCGATGGGGCTGTTCAGACTCTCCATGATTTCCAATGCGCGGTGATACTCATTGCGCCGAACCGCTTCATCCGCCGCCTGCTTGGCTCTTCGCATCGCCTCGCGAAGCTGGGCGATCAATCCCAACTGCTTCTTCACGAACGCCAGATTATAGGCAACGTCCGTGTCGTTTGTGTTCAATTCCGCCGCGTGCTCATAACTCTTGATCGCGCGCTGCCAGGTTTCTTCCATCGCGTTCAATCCTTCCGTGTCCGGCTCGAATTTAAGTTCGCCCAGGCGATATAACGTGTTGCCCAGATTGTAAAGCGCCTGCTGTTGCAGCTTCAAATCCGGCGACAACGTCGCCGCCTGAAAGGCGTTCAACGCCGTGTCAAAATTTGTCGCGCGATACGCCGCCGCGCCCGCATTGAAGACCAGGCGCAGGTCATTCGTGTTCCCCTGGGCGAGCCGCTCAAATTCCTGCAGAGCGTTTGTGTAATCACCCGATTTGTATTCGCGCAATGCGCTCGCCGGCGAAGCGGACACGTTTCCGCAGACCGCCAGTCCCAGCAGCGCTACCACCATTGCAATCGGAACGCCGGGCACCGCCCCGGCCAGTTTCATTGCCTGCCGGGACGGTGCCCGGCGCTCCGGTAAAAACAGTTCCGCCAGCAGCAACAACATTGCCAGCGCCAGCGGCCAGTGAAATTGCTCGTGATAACGCCGCACCAGCCTTTCCTTGCCCTCTGATTTCGGCAGGGGCGCCAGACCGCGTTCATAAAGCGTGTCTATCGTGTTGGCCCCGCGCAATGGGAGATAAAAACCACCCGTCGTGCCGGCAATTTGCTGGAGCAACGCTTCGTTGAGATGCGACTTCACAACATTGCCCTGCTCGTCACGGACATAATCCGAATTGCCGCCGGCATCCGTCACCCGCAGCAAATCGCCTGCGACCGTGCCGATGCCGATGGTGAAAATTTTCAGGCCGGCTTTCGCCGCGTTTTGCGCCGCCTCCAGCGCGCCGGTGTCGTTGTCCTCGCCGTCGGTGAAGAGCACCAGCACCTTGTGATGATTGCCTTCCTTGAACGCGGTCAAGGCGGTGTTGATGGCCGTGGCAATGGCCGTGCCGCCCTGCGGAATCGTATTCACATCCAGCGTCTGCACGCATTGTTGAAACGCCGTGTTGTCAACTGTCAGCGGACATTCCAAAAACGCGTCGCCGGCGAACGCGACCAGCCCCATCCGGTCCGTGCCGGCCTTCTGCATCAATTCCAGCGCGGCGAGTTTGGCGCGCGCCAGCCGGTTCGGCGCGATGTCGGCCGCCAGCATGCTCTTGGAAGTGTCCACCGCCACCACGATGTCCAATCCGCGCCGTTCGACTTCCTGCAGATCAAATCCATGCTGTGGCCCGGCCAGCGTGATGACCAGCAAGGCCACTGCAAGCACCAGGCAACCGAACCGGATTTTCTGCCAGGTGGGCGAAATGCCGACGGTCAATTGCGACAACAGCCGCGCCTCGATGAATTGCACCAGCAGCCTCTGCCGTGAGCGCATTGCCCACCAGAAAAATGCGAGCAGCGCCGGCGGCAAAACCAGCAGTAGCCATAACAGATTTGGATGCTCGAATCTCATCTTCCAATCGTAAATCGTAAATGGTAAATCGTAAATTTCATGGCAGCCTCCGCAAAACAGTCTGACCGAGAACAACTTCAAGCAGCAAAATCGCCAGCCCGCATGACACAAACCACGGAAACAGCTCGTCGAATTGGGCGAATTTATTGATGACTGCCTCGGTTTTTTCCAGCTTGTCGATTTCGGCGTAAATGGCCTTGAATTTTTCGGCATTGTCCGCGCGATAGTATCTGCCGCCGGTCATTTGCGCGATTTGCTGCAACGTGTCCTCGTCCGGCAGGTAGCCGGGCGGCAGCCCCATCGCTTGGACGATCTCGCGGTTGCCGAGGCCGATGGTGTAAATTTTTACGCCGAGCGCCCGGGCCGCTTTTGTCGCCGTAAGGGGGTCAATCTTGCCGGAGTTATTCCCGCCGTCGGTCATCAAAACGATGATTTTGCTTTTCGATTTTACATCGCGCAACCGGTTCAGCGCCGTGGTGATTCCATCGCCAATCGCGGTCGCATCCGAATTGATCGAGCCGATGCCCAGCCGGTCAACGTTTTCGAGCAAATAGTCGTGGTCCAGCGTCAACGGCGCGGCGATGAACGCCTGCGCGGCAAAAACCACCAGGCCGATGCGGTCATTGGGCCGTCCTTCAATAAATTCCTGAAGGACGGGCTTGGCCATGTTAATCCGGCTGATTTGCCGCCTATTTATGACATAGTCTCCAGTGTTCATGCTGCCCGACAGGTCGAGCGCGCAGACGATGTCGATGCCACTGGCCTTGACCGTGGTGGCGCTTTTCATCAAACGTGGTTGGGCCAGCGCGATGATGAACAATGCCAGCACCAGCCAGCGCAATGCCGCCAAAAATGCGCCGGCGCGCGAACGCCGCGCCCGCGTCAATCCTTCCACCAATCGCACCGCCGAATAAAGAAACGCGGGCGGCTGGCCGCGCCGTCCCTTCAGCCACGCCGCCAATGGCAGTAGCAGCAACAGCAACAAAAAATAGGGATGCGCAAAGGTCATGCGGACACCATCTGGCTTTGGGCTTTGGACTCTGGACTTTGGACTTCGCGCGGTTCGGTTTCTTCAACCAACCGCAAGGCGGAATCATGAAGGTCGCGCAACTCCGGTTCGCGCGGTTCGTATTTGGCGAATTTTACAAGGTCGCAGCATTCCAAAAATTCAACGAGCTTTTCCTTTTGCTCCGCCGTCAACAAGTCCGTGTCCTGCAATTCGTGCAGAAATTCCTCGGTCGTGCGTTCCGGCGCGCGGAAGTTGAACCGTTCTTCGAGGTAAACACGGATCGTGTCCGAAACCAGGACGCAAAACGGTTTCGGCTGCGCGATGAGTTCGAGCGCCTTTGCCAGCCTCTGCTTTGCGCGGACGTGCGCTGGAATCGGCGGTTCCGATGGGATTTGCAACCGCCGTTTTTGCCACCAACGCCACACCGCGAACAACAACGCCGCCACCGCCAGCACGCCAAGTGTCCACCAAAGCCCTTCCCAGCCGCTCGGAATGTCCACCGGCGGCTTGATGTCGCGGATGTCGTTGGCGACTGAAGCTGCTGAATTTGTGATCATCACTGTTTGCTGTCGGTAGCGCCCGCGTCTCGCGGGTCGGTTTCGGCGTCCCGCCGAAACCTTTGTGGAACTTGAACCGTTGGAAGAGTCGGACGAGACGTCCGACTCCACCCGCGAGACGCGGGTGCTACCGTAAAAATTTCGCTGCTCATTTTACCCTCGTAGCCTCCGTTTTTCCCGGTTCTCGAAAAATTTGCCCAAGGCCGCCGAGTAAGGTTCGTCCGTGCGGAGTTGAATGGTGTCCACGCCCGACGAGCGAAACTGGCGCGCGAGGTCGTTGTGCTGTTTTTCCTGCCGCAACGCAAAGGCATCGCGGCTGCTCGCATGGCCGGTGTTGATTTCGACGATTTCACCCGTTTCGGCGTCTTCCAAAATCAGGCGGCCGAGCGCAGGCAGCTCGAGTTCGTAGCGGTCCGTGATTTGCACGGCGACGACATCGTGCTTGCGATTCGCAATCCGCAGCGCGGTTTGGAGTTCGGGCGGCAAGGGGTTTTGTGGACGTGCTGCCGACAGAACGACGGAAGTACGTTGCGGCGGCGTGATAAAATCCGAAATGACGACGGCAATGGCGCGATGCGGCAAAACGCGGCCCATGAATTCCAGCGCTTGAACCAGATTCGTTCCACGCCGTTTCGGCTCAAAAAACAGGACTTCGCGGATGACGCGCAAGACATGGCTGCGGCCCTTGCGCGGCGGGATGAATTTCTCCACTTCATCGGTGAACAGCAACAGGCCAACCTTGTCGTTGTTGCGGATGGCGGAGAAAGCCAGCACCGAGGCGATCTCGGCTGCGAGTTCACGTTTGGATTGCGCGCGCGAGCCGAACAAGCCGGAGCCGCTCACGTCCACGACCAGCATGAGCGTCAGCTCGCGTTCCTCGATGAATTTCTTGATGAACGGATGGTTCATCCGCGCGGTGACGTTCCAGTCAATGGAGCGCACGTCGTCGCCGGGCTGGTATTCGCGCACTTCGTCGAAATTCATGCCCTGCCCCTTGAAGACGCTGTGGTACTGGCCCGCAAGCGTTTCGGTCACGACGCGATTCGTGCGAATCTCGATCTGCCGGATCTTTTTAAGAATTTCGCGGGGAATCATGGGTAGCGTGATGCGTGATGTGTGAACGGCAGCGTGTGACGAACGGGGTTTGGAGTTCCGCCTTCAGGCGGCTGGGCGCAGATGCAAACCGAGCCGCGTAAACGCGGAACTCCAAACGAGCGTACCTATCCGGGCACGTTGCACGATTGAAACGGAGCGCGGGTGTCTCACCCGCAGCGCGTCCGCGAGCACAACCGACGTGGAAAGTTTCCGAATCTCCCTCCGCAATGGAAGTGCTGCGGCTGGGACAGCCGCGCTCCGGGGCGGCGGGAGCGCGACGTTCACGCCGCTTCAACCCGCGAACCGGATTGGACGAACTATTCGTTTCAATCGTCCTGACAATTCGTGCGGTGAAGCGGGCTGAAGCCCGCGCTCCGACCACAAACCCGCTCACAACGCGGTTCGTGCGAATCTCGATCTGCCGGATTTTTTTGAGGATTTCGCGGGGAATCATGGTGAAATGGCGAATAGTGAATGGCGAATTTTCAATTGCGCGCTCCGTTCAACGGAGTAAATTAACGCCATGAGTTCGGAAATGGTTTTTAAAGAAGCCAGCGCGCTGCCGCTCGCGGAACAAATCGAGCTATGCCGCAATCTCTGGAATGGCATCGTGGGTTCGCACGAACTCACGCCTGGCGAAGCCGCGCTGATTGACCGCCGACTCCAGGACCACCGCGAAAATCCCGGCGACGTTGTTTCGTTGGCAGAAGTCAAAGCAAAGCTCGACGCAAAATACCGCAAATGAAACGCGGCTTCGTCCTTCGTCGCGTTGCGGAACGGGAGTTTGATGATTCCATTGCCTGGTATGAAAACGAGCGTGAAGGGTTGGGTCAGGAATTTCGCGCCACCGTCGAGGAATACTTTCAACGTATAGCGGACAATCCCGAATGGTTTCCCGAAGTCAGAGGCGAAGTCCGGCGCGCAGTTGTCCGCCGCTTTCCATTTGTGATTCACTTCCTGGTCGAAACCGACCGCATCGTGATTCTGTCCGTGTTTCATACGAGCCGCGAACCGGAACAACTGAAATACCGGCGATAAGATTCTTGCGACGCGGTTCGTGCGAATCTCGATCTGCCGGATTTTTTTAAGAATCTCGCGAGGAGTCATGCGTCAACAAAATTTCCGCTGGGGTCAAAACCAAATCGCAAAAACGCTTCACGCCACAAAAGCCATTTCAACAAATCTGACTGGTGTGCGAGGTGATGGGCGACAGGATGTGCGGCCACTAATCCGGCTGAATGTGTAAAATGGTTTCCATCGCGAACCGCATGAGGCGAGCCTTCAGTTCCATCAAAGATGTGATGAATATGCCAACCTTGGTTTCCCCAATTTGGCCTCTTTCCACCAGCGGCTTGAAATGAGTTAATAGCTGGCCCATTCGTTCGAGTATCCAGTTTTAATCCCAATCGTTCCAGATGCGTAACCAGTTCTGCTGGGAAAATATATTCTCCGTCATTTTCTGTCCGAACGCATCCCGGCCAAAACAACGCACTTAATTGTGGCCACTGAAAGAATTGTTCTGGGTCGGTGAGAATGGAAAGAATTGCTGACCACTCGGTTTCGGAAGCAGAAGTAGTGAGTTTCTCCATTTTTGGCAGCCAAGGTTCATTGCCAAGAAAATAAAAACGATGCATGCAGCCGGGACGAATTATCGTTGTATTATTTCTTACTTCAGCGAGATACATCCTAACCCGCTCACGAAATGGCTGCTCTATTCCGTTCAAATTATCGAGTTCGTTCGTAGTAAGTTTTGCTACGGCGCAAACCTCTAAAGGAATACGCGCACCGCTCTGCTTATTTTTCAAAACCAACGCAGTTGCTCCCAAAACAAATTCAAATTCCTGTGTGTCTGGACAAGAGTAAACGCGATGCCTCATTGAAGCGTTCCAAGTCACGGTCGCCCATACTTCAACCAACTTGCGATTTTTCAAACTAGGTTTCATTTGCTGCGAGCTACCTTTGAGCAATTCTTTTTCAAGTCTTGCTGTGTCATTCTCATCTAACAAACTTGATACGACCTTGGCTTGTGCAATGCCAAGTTCTCTGGCTTTGGCAAGAATGACTTTGGGATGTAAGCCAAATTCTTTTGCAATGTCGAAGATGCGTTTTGCCATAGCTCACGGCACCGGCAACTCATCAAAAATCTTCTGGATGATGATTTCGCTCGTCTTTTCCTCGGCCTCGGCTTCGTAGGTGATGGCCACGCGGTGGCGCAACACATCCATGCCGATGCTTTTCACGTCCTGCGGCGTGACGTAGCCGCGGCCTTTCAGGAACGCGTACGCCTTGGCCGCCAGTGTCAGGTTGATGGTCGCGCGCGGCGACGCGCCGAGCTGGATGAAATCCTTCACCGCGATTTTGTAGTGGTCGGGGTCGCGCGTGGCGCAGACGAGGTCCACAATGTATTCCTTCACCTTGTCGTCCACGTAGATGTCGTTGATGACTTCGCGCGCCTTGAGGATTTGTTTCGACTCGACGACGGCGCTCGCGGTGGGCGTGCCGCTGGTGCGCGCCATGAGGTCGAGAATCTGCCGTTCCTCGGTGCGCGACGGATAGCCGATTTTCAATTTCAGCATGAAGCGGTCAACCTGCGCCTCGGGCAGCGGGTAGGTGCCTTCCTGCTCGATGGGATTTTGCGTGGCCAGCACGAGAAACGGTTCTTCGAGCTTGAACGTCTGTTCGCCGATGGTGACCTGTTTTTCCTGCATGGCTTCGAGCAGGGCGCTTTGCACCTTGGCGGGCGCGCGGTTGATTTCGTCGGCCAGGATGAGGTGGGCGAAGATGGGACCTTTGCGCGTGGTGAAGCCGCCGGACTGCGGATTGTAAATCTGCGTGCCGATGACGTCGGCGGGCAGCATGTCCGGCGTGAATTGCAGCCGGGAAAACTTCACGTTGATGGTGGCGGCGAGGGATTTGACGGCGAGGGTCTTGGCGAGGCCGGGCACGCCTTCGAGGAGGACATGGCCGTTGGCGAGCAGGCCGATGACCAGCCGCTCGGTCAGATAATTCTGGCCGACGATGACTTTGCCCAGTTCGTTAAACAGCGGGTGCATAAAGGCGCCCGCTTCCTTGACAGCTTCGTTGATTGCGCTGATTCCAGTATTCATTTTTGTGATTTTATTGACTGATGGACAATGAATCCAGCTTCTATGTTCAAACGAAAATCAGCCACAGATGAACACAGATTTACACAAAAATTGTCAGGTAGGGCGCGCCACTCCGTGCGGGCCGTCGTCCGTGTCTAAAGTCTTTTCTTCGCCCCGGCAACGTCCTGTGCGATCTGGGCTTTCAGTTCTTCGAGCGAACCAAATTTCCGCTCGTCACGCAGCTTTTCGCCGATCTCGATTCCCAATTCCTGGCCGTAAAGGTCGCCGGAGAAATCAAGCAGGTGTGCCTCGACACGAAGCTGCTGCCCGCCGGTCACCAGCGTCGGACGGAAGCCGATGTTGAGCGCGACGGGGTATGATTTGTTTCTGATATTGGCGAAACCGAGGTAAACACCGTTGGGTGGCAAAACCCGGCTTGCCGCGTCGAGGTTCGCGGTCGGAAAACCGAGTTTACGCCCCACGCCATCGCCCGCAATCACGCGACCGGAAATGGCGTAAGGCCGTCCGAGCATCTGGCTCGCGGCATCCAGATTGCCGGCGCGGATGGCTTCGCGAATGCGCGTGCTGCTGACGATTTGATTGTCGAGCGACACAGCGGCCAGTCCGTGAACGGTGAATCCGAGTTCGCCGCCGAGTTTTTTAAGCAACTCGACGTTGCCGCTGCGTTTGTGGCCGAAAACAAAATCCGCGCCGACACACAGGCTTTGGATTTTCCCAAAGTCGCGCGCCAGGCTGTGGATGAAATTGTCGCCCGACTGCCTGCTGAATTTTTCGTCGAAATGGATCAGCAACAACATGTCCGCGCCCAGCGATTCAATCGCGCCCAGTTTTTGCGGCAGTGAATAAATCAGCGGCGGCACCCCGTCCGGCGCGACCACGGTGTTCGGATGCCGGTCGAACGTGAGTACCAGCGCGATGGCGTCGTGCTGGTGCGTATCAGCGATGGTCTGGCGGATGATTTGCTGATGGCCGAGATGAACGCCGTCGAAAACGCCGATGGCCAGGCAGACCTTGCGGCCGGCCGGCTTCATTTCATTTGCGGCGTGGATGATTTTCATCGCGGAAAATTGTAGCGGCAACTCGAAAGAGTGCCGCATTATTTTTTTGATGGCGGTGCTCTGCCGAGCTGCCGCTACGCAGCCAGCTTCAAAAACGGAATCACCTTCTTCTCCAATTCTGCCGTCGCCAATTTCAACACGTCGTCCAGCTTCGTCGCGTTGGCCACATCGAATTTGCCGGAAACGCTGCGGTGGAGCGCAGCCAGGTGCGCGCCGCAGCCGAGTTTCTGGCCGAGCTCGTGCGCGATGCTGCGGACGTAAGTGCCTTTGGTGCAGGCGACTTTAAATTGGCCGAGCGGCGGCTCGTAATTCGTAAAACGGCAATGGTAGATGTGAACCAGCCGCGGTTCGCGTTCCACCTCGATGCCTTTGCGGGCGAGCTTGTAAAGCGGCACCCCTTTTACTTTGATGGCCGAAACCATCGGTGGCATCTGCATCTGGTCGCCAACGAACGTGGCGGCGGCTTCATTCAACTGCTCGAGCGTCAACGGCGGCACCGGCTGGGTGGAAACAATTTCGCCGTCGGCATCGTAACTGTCGGTCGCTTCGCCAAATTTGACGGTGCCTTCATAGACCTTGTCGTCGCCCATCAATTTTTCGGACAGCTTCGTGCCGCGGCCGAGCACGATGATGAGCAGGCCGGTGGCGTTGGGATCGAGCGTGCCGCAATGGCCGACTTTTTTGATGCCAAACCGGCGGCGAATCACGTCCACCACGTCGTGCGAGGTCGGGCCAGCGGGCTTGTCAATCAGAATGGCGCCGTCGAGCGGTGAAAATTCTTGCATAACTAAAACCTGTAATTCTCCCAAGCCCACTCTGGTCTTGTAAAATTGTATAAGAGACGTGAAGTATACGTACGAACATTTTCCGTTGGAAGATCGGCATCCGTAGCAAATTCACGCAAATCTGCTTCTAGTTTCTCAAACAAGGGATTTATCTTGGGATGTCCCGCCCTCCAATCAGTTTCAAGTTGTAAGCGAACACTTTCGTCGAGAGGTTTCCAGCGACGCACTAACGCAAGCCCATATTGAAGCAATTCATCGGAACGTAATTTTTGCGCTGACCTGGCAAAGAAATCCATCGCATGAGTTCGCAAATCCCCGGAAATCTCGGCTAATACTATATTTAGTTGGCTCTTTGAGTTTCGATAAAAATACCAAATTAATTCCACTTCAATTGCATGAGTCCTTCCAAATTTCAGATACTCAAGACCAGTATTTCTTCCAATGGGGGAAGTTCCTGCTCCTTCCCAGAGCGGGTCGTAAGTTGAAGCAATTTCCACAGCCAAACCACCAGCCTTTCCATCTCTTTGGAAGAAAATACAATCATACAATCCATCATCGTGAACTCGGCGAAAGTTGTAGAAAATGGATTTTGCCCAAGCGAACTTGAAGTCCGGGTGGTTGGATTGCATATGCAAAAGAAGGTCTTTCTTTATTTGCATGGCAAAATTTATTTGATCGCATTCAACGCGAGTTTGATGGCGGCGATGACTTTGCGCTGGACGGACAGCGGTTTGCCGGGAATGCGCGCGCCCGCCGCCGCCGGATGACCGCCGCCGCCAAATTGCGCGGCGATTTCGTTCACGTTCACCCGGTCGCTTTTGGAACGGAGGCTGATGCGGGTCAGTCCGGGTTCGATCTCCTCAAAGACGCACGCGACGACGACCGGCTCGATGGCGCGGATGTGGTCAATCAGCCCCTCGGTGTCCGCGCTTTCCGCGCCGGTGCGGGTAAAATCCGCCTGCTTCAGCCAGAACCACGCAATCCGGTCGTCGGCGGTGAGGCGAAATTTGCTGTAAATGTGTTTGAGCAGCCGTGCCCGCGAGAGCGGATAGGATTGGTAAACCTCGTTGCAAATTTTCGCGAGGTTGGCGCCGCGCGTGACGAGTTCCGCCGCGGCATGAAAGGTGCCGGACCGCGTCGTGGCGTATTGAAACGAGCCGGTATCGGTGGATACGGCGGCAAACAGACAATTGGCGACGGGCTTGGTGATTGGCCAACGCGCGACCTTGAGCAGACGGTAAATCAATTCGCCGGTGGAAGGCTCGCGCGGCGAAACCCAGTTCACATCGGCATAGCGCGTATTGCTTTCGTGATGGTCAATGTTGATGAAAACTTTCCGGTGCGCGATACGCCTGCCGACCCTGCCCAGGCGCTCGAAGCTCGCGCAATCGGTGGCGATGACGCAGTCGAATTTCATGCCGGCCTTGGGCTTTTGAAACAGTCCTTCCGGGTCAAGAAACTTGTATTTCTGCGGCAGGCAGTCCTCATTCCAGCAAACGGCCTTTTTGCCCTCGTTTTGCAGGGCCAGCGTGAGGCCGAGTTGCGAACCCGCGCAATCGCCGTCGGGCCGGATGTGGCCGGCGATGCAAAAGGTTTTGCTTTCGCGGACCGCGTCCAGAATGCGGTCAATGATTTTCGGATAGCTTTTCACGGTTGAATTTCCTCTGCGTCCGCCGGCGAGGCTTTTTCCAGCTCTTCAATGATTTGCAACACGCGGTTGCCGCGCACGATGGAATCATCGAAGGCAAATTTCAGCTTCGGCGTGTATTTCAGGACGACGGCCCTGCCGATGAACCCCTGGAGGCGGACGCGATGCTCGTTGAGCAGTTGAAAGCCGCGCTTTTGCTGGTCGGGATTGCCGAGGATGCTGATGAAAACCGTCGCCGACTTGAGGTCGCCGGCCACATCCACGTCGTTGACCGTGATGAGGCCGGCCTCGCTGACGTGAAATTCGCGGCGGACGGCCTCGC
Organism: uncultured Verrucomicrobiae bacterium; assembly: GCA_963744965.1. Lineage (GTDB taxonomy): Bacteria > Verrucomicrobiota > Verrucomicrobiia > Limisphaerales > UBA11358 > UBA11358. The sequence goes on along the minus strand of CAVUVT010000008.1, from coordinate 290,560 downwards.
CGATTTCGCGCTTTAAAAGTTCGCGCACGCGCTGAAGTCGAAGGGAGGGCATGGTTGCTTAAAAAGTTAAATGGTGATTGGTAGAATCAGTTAAATGAGGCGATAGTCATTCGATCAAAACTTATTTACCAGTTACTTATTTAACCTGTTAACGATTTACTGCCGTCATAGTTTTGCCGCGACTTTCTCCGTCGTGTAACATTCGATGGTGTCGCCCACCTGGAATTCGCTGTAACCCTCGATGCGGATGCCGCATTCCATGCCCGCGCGGACCTCGTTGACCTCGTCCTGAAAGCGGCGGAGCGATTGCGCGATGCCTTCGTAAATGACGTCCTTGCGCCGGCGCACCCGGACCTTGCCCTTGACGATGCGGCCACTGGCCACCATGCAGCCGGCGACCGGCACGCCTTTGGACAATTCAAAAATCTGCCGCACTTCCGCCGAGCCGACGATGCTTTCCTTGACGTCCGGTTCCAGCAATCCGGCCATCGCTTCCTTCACCTGATCAATCAATTCGTAAATGATCGCGTAAAGCTTGATCTGCACGCCTTCATGTTTCGCCTTTTCGGCGGCAGTGCTGTCCAGCCGCGCATGAAAACCAAGAATGACCGCGTCGGATGCGGACGCCAGGGCCACGTCGTTTTCGGTAATCGTGCCAACGTCGCTGTGAAGAATTTCGAGCGTAACCTTGTCGGACTCGATTTTCTTGAGCGCCTCGACAATGGCCTCGACCGAGCCTTGCGTGTCGGCTTTGACAACAATCTTGAGCGCCTTGCTCTGCGCCGCCGCCAGCGAAGCAAACAAATTTTCCAGTGTGACCTTCGAGCGATTCTCCAAATCCTGCGCCTTGGTTATGTTGGCGCGCTGTTCGGCCAGTTCCCGCGCGGCTTTTTCGTCCTCCACCACGCTGAATTCCAGGCCCGCGTCCGGCACGCCGTTCAAGCCCAGAACCCGCACCGCAACCGATGGCCCGGCTTCCTTGAGCCGCTGGCCTTCCTCGCTGATCAGAGCGCGCACCCGGCCGTAAAACTCGCCGCACAGGATGATGTCGCTGACGCGCAACGTGCCTTTGCGCACGAGCACCGTCGCCGTCGGACCGCCCGGCTCGACGCCGGATTCAATGACGTTGCCCTTGGCGCGGCGGTCGGGGTTCGCCTTGAGTTCGAGCAGCTCGGCCTGGAGCAGAATCATTTCCAGCAGTTTGTCCACGCCCTGCTTGGTGAGCGCGGACACATCCACAAAAATCGTGTCGCCGCCCCAATCGTCGGGAACCAGCCCCTTGTCCTGCAACTGCTGGCGGACCTTCATCGGGTTCGCGTTGGGATGGTCCATTTTGTTGACCGCGACCAGAATCGGGACTTTGGCGGCCTTCGCGTGGCTCAACGCTTCGAGCGTTTGCGGCATGACGCCATCGTTGGCGGCGACGACGAGCACGACGAGGTCCGTGACGTTCGCGCCGCGAGCGCGCATGGAGCTGAAGGCCGCGTGGCCGGGCGTGTCGAGAAAGGTGATTTGCGCCAGTTGGTTTTTGCGTTCCGGGTGCGGCACAGAAATCGTGTAAGCGCCGATGTGTTGCGTGATGCCCCCGGCCTCGCCCGCCGCGACGTCTGACTTGCGAATCACATCGAGCAACGTCGTTTTGCCGTGGTCAACGTGGCCCATGATGGTGACCACCGGAGCGCGCGGCTTGAGCTGTTCCAGTTTGTCCTCGACGTCGAGTTCAACTTTCTGGACCGGCGCGTGAACCACCCCGCCGCCGCGCTCGCGTTTTTCCACTTCAAACCGGAAACCGTATTTGGCGCAGAGCTGCTGGGCGATTTTTTCGTCAATCGCCTGGTTCACGGTGGCGAAAACACCAAGCCCCATCAAATCGGCAATGATTTTGAACGGTTTCTGCTTGAGTTGCGCGGCGAGTTCGCGCACGACAATCGGCGGTTTGATGATGATGACCTCGCCGGTCGTGGGCGCGACAAATTTGGGTTGCGGTGTGGCGGCAGGCTTCGCCGGTTCGCGGGCCGGCGGCGCGGTTTGACGGCCGGCGGGCAGGCGCGGAGCCAGTTTGGTTTCCTGCCTGCCCGAAGCGCCGGGACGCGGCGGCGGAAGTCTGACCGAACCGGTCTTGTCGCCGCGCGGCGGCGGGCGTGTCGGCAATTGAATGAACCCGACTTTTTCGCCAACCTTCGGTCCGGCCGGTTTGGGTGGCGGTAGCGGCGTGGGGGCTTCAACGGCGGACGGCGGTTCTTCTTTGACCTCCGGTTTGGGCGGTTCCGGCGGCGGCGATTTAATGACGACAATCGGTTCGCTGGGCGCGGCTTTCGGCGCGGGCGGCGGTGGCGGGGCAAGTCTGGCGGAGAGCTCGGGGTGGTCTATGCAAATTTGTTCTTCGAGGTACTCGGCGGTGATTTTATCGAGCGAACTGGACGGGACCTTGGCGGCGGCAATGCCCAGCGACTTGGCTTTGGCAAGAATCGCCTTGTTCTCCAAGCCAAGTTTCTTCGAGATGTCGTAAATCCGAACGGGCATATATTTTTTTCTTCACCAAACCGCGCCGGCCACCAGGCCGGCCAAAAATTTTCCCGGCGGCATTCATCAGGCCACCGCGGTGTCGGAATCACTTCCGCCAAGCTGAAGCTTCCGGTTTTCGGCTTCAGCGCTCGCGGCTTTTAAAATTTCCGCCGCCTTTTCGCCGATTTGCGGAATGTTGCTCAAATCACTTTCATCCGCCGACAACAAATCTTCGATCCGTGTCAAACCGGCATGCACCAGCGCATCAGCCTGTTCGCGCGAAACACCTGGAATGGCGGCGAGTAATTCAACCGCTTCGGCGACCTTTTCCTCAAAGCCCTTGGTGACGACGACTTCGGCGTCTATGTTCACTTCCCAGCCAGTCAGCTTGGCCGTCAATCGCGCATTTTGTCCGCGTTTGCCGATGGCCAGCGATAATTGATCTTCAGCCACCAAGATATGCACCCGTTTGCTGGCTTCATCAATTTCAAAGCTCTTGAGCTTCGCGGGTGAAAGCGCGTTGGTGACGAAAGTCCGGACATCCGGCGACCACGGAATCACGTCCACTTTTTCGTTGTTCAATTCGCGGACGATGTTTTTCACGCGCTGGCCGCGCATGCCAACGCACGCACCGACGGGGTCCACTTTGTTGTCGCGCGAATAGACGGCCATCTTCGTGCGAAAACCGGGTTCGCGCGCGACCCCCTTGATTTCAATCGTGCCGTCGTTGATTTCCGAAACTTCCAGTTGAAACAGTTTGATGACAAACCGTGGGTCGGCGCGGGACAAAATAATTTCGGGTCCGTGCGGGCCTTCTTCAACCGCCTTGACGTAGCAACGAATGCGTTCGCCCACCTGATATTCCTCGGTGGGCACGCGCTCGCGGTTTGGCAGCAGCGCCTCGTATTTGCCCAGGTCCAGAATCACATCCGAACGCTCGAACCGCCGCACCGTGCCGCTGACAATGTCGCCGACGCGATCCTTGAATTCGGTGAAAATCAGCGCCTTTTCCGCCTGGCGGATTTTTTGCATGAGCGCCTGCTTGGCGTATTGCGACGCGATGCGGCCAAAGCCGGTTGGCGTCACTTCCTTTTCGATTTCGTCGCCGACTTGCGCGTCGGGCTTGAGGCGGCGGGCGTCAAACACGGAGATTTGGTCGTGCTTGGAAATGACCTTGTCGGAGACAATGAGTTTGGCGAACGCCTTGATGTCGCCGTTTTTCTGGTCAATTTCCACGCGCAATTCCCGCGCCGCGCCGACCGCCTTTTTGGCGGCGGACAACAACGCTTCCTGGACCGCGCCGACGAGGACATCACGATTGATGCCCTTTTCGCGCTCCCAAAATTCCAGAACTGCCAGAAAATCCGCATTCATACGCTCGACGCTGCGTTCGTATCCGGCGAACAAAAAAGTCGGCAGATATGCATCTTCCGACTTTCGCGCGCTGGATGAACCAGCAAACTTTACCGTTCTTAAAGGATAGCTTAAGAAGTTACCCTGTCCCCGTCAAGCGCAAACAAATCCCCGCCAATACAGGACGAAACGGGGTTTTGGAATGTAAAACCGCAACCTTGGCCGCAAAACGGGCCGGCTGACCCACCAGTTGGTGCTGGATTTCGCCTTCGTTCGCAGCCGGATGGGTTAAGCTTTGTTCCAAAGCGCGAGCGACTGGCGGATGATTTCGTCCAGTTCCGCTTTGGTTTCGCCGCTACCGAAGGTGAACGTGCCGGTGAGATGTTTCCAATCGTCCAGCGACAGACTGTAAAGTTCGCGGGCGATGAAGACTTCCAGAAGCACGCGTTCCTTCACATCGCGCGGATTTTTCAACAGCTTCCCAGCAAACTCGGCCAGCTTCTTTTTCTGCGCGGCGGAAAGTTCCGGCACGGGCAGTTCGTAAATGTAAAACATGTTCACTGTCGCCGACATTTTGCTGCGGATGTAATAATTCAGCGTCAGTGAATCCAGCAGGCAAAGAACTGACCGGGCATCTTCGGCAGTCACCGGCTCTTGGGACAGCTTGCCAGTATTGGTCAGTTGGTAATTGGCCGGAATCAAATAGCTGACGGTGTCGGAAAAATAAACACCAGCAGGAAGCAAAGTGGCAATGATTGTGCGTTCATTGGTTGAACTTCCTACGCGCCGGAAAACCACGCGCTCAAAGTCGCAATCAAGCTGGAATTTCTTGGCCTTCCAAATTTCGGCCAGAAATTTTTCCATCTCGTCTTTCTTCGCCGGAACTTTTTTGCCCTCGATCTTTTCCACTTCGCTTTCCCGGATGAATTGACCCAGCCGGTAAAGTTCCTTGCGAAGCAGTTCGGGGTGGACAGCTTCGTCTTCGGCATGAAAAACCCGTGCGGCAAAATCACCGTCGAACTGGTGAATCATCTTGCCTTCGTAAATCACCGATTCGCCCTTGCGCAGTTTACGGGCCGGGTCTTTCAAGTAAAATTCAACGTCATCCGCTGGATGCAATTCGCGACGAAACTGGTAGCCGAGGTCGCCAAGCAATTTATGCTCACCACGAATTCTGCCGACGACGGCGTAATCTTCCGGCGACCGGAATTCCATCACGGAGAACATTTGTGGCGAGAAGCGCCGCAACATCTCGATGCTGTAACGAATCGGCGGAGCAAAAGCATCTTTCGGGTCGTGGAGGTAAAATCGCGCGTCGAAGGCGTGGTCTTTGGGCGTGGCGGCACCTTTGACGATTTTGAAGAAGCCAAATTTGAATTGCGGGTGAACGTCAGGGAAGATTTTTTTCCGCTGTTCCCTGCCATTCACGATTTCAGTGTAGCCACGATTCTCAAATGAAGTCAGTTCATCCAGCCGGTGTTCGGTGATGAACCACCGGCGGAGATCGGCGCAACCTTCGTCCGTCTGGATGCTGGACGGGACTAGCAGCGAGAACTGCCCGCCCTGCCGGACGAGCGAGAGGTCGCGCTCAATGAACAGCTTGAACAGATTCCAATCGCCCGTGCCCTGCTTTTTGCAGGTTCTGCCGAAGAATTCCTTGTGGCGTTCGTAGTATGCCTCGTGCTCACGCCAGCGGGCGGCAAATTCCGGGTTCGATTTGAGTTCTGCTTCAAACCATTTCTCAAACGTCGGGCCGTCCATGCCCATTTTGCTGAACTGCGGTTTGCCGCGATAAAAATTGGCGGCGAATTCCTTGCGGATGGGTTTGAAACCTTCCCACGGCGGATTGCCGATAATGCCGTCGAAGCCGGAGCAACGTAGCGCAGACGTCTCGTCTGCACCCTCCATTCGTTTTGTTTTTGACGCAGGCAGGCGGGACGCCTGCGCTACTTTAAGGCTGCCGTCCGCCTCAAACCAGCACGGCCAGAAATGGAGCGCAAAGCCGCCGGGTTCGCACGGCAGGTTTTCGCCCTGGAAATGCTCGATGAAACCGGCGCGAACTTTTTCCCGCAACGCCAGCGCTTCATCCAGAGGTTCGTGCAGCATTGGATTGGCGATATACCTGGCGCGGAGTTCGGCGAGTTTGTTCAGTTCGGCTTGGTGATATTCCGCCAGCCACTTGGCCGATTTCTCCAGTTCCACGTCCACCAGCGAGTCGGCGCAGTGAAAGTTGAGTTCGAGGTTGGGCAGGATTTTGACGACGTCGGTCTTGAGTTCGCGATAGTTGTAGTCGGCGGGCGAGAGTTTGACGGCTTCCTTCCAGATGTTGGTCTTGGCGACTTCAATCGCGCCGGGGTCCTTGTCCACGCCAAAGATGTGGCGCAGGAGAATCTGGGCGATGAGGATGCGGCGCGTGTCGAAATTGTGCTGGCGGCGGAAGGCGAGGGCGGCTTCGACGTTGGGCGGCATTTCGGCGAGGTACATTTCGCCGTTGTCCGGCTTCAGGATTCTTTGCGCCCACGAGCAGGCGGCATCAATGCGCTGATATTGCTGCCAGAAACAGCGGAGGACTTTGATGAGGAAACCGCCCGAGCCGCAGGCGGTGTCGGCCACGCGGATTTCGGCAAGTTGCGCCATAAGCTGGTCCGCCCGCTTGAAATCACATTTCTGGCTGCCGACGGCGGCGCAGATTTCGTCCACGAGTTTTCCGGCGAGCGAGTTGACGAGCGAATCCGCCATCGGGCCGGTGATGCCGGCGGGGGTGTAGTAAATGCCCTCGTCCTTGCGGTTGGCGGCAAGGAACATTTCGTAGCTCTTGCCAAAAATATCTTCATCGATGCGGCGGTAGTTGTAATGGACGATGCCGCGGGTGCTGAAAGTCTGGTCCCAGGTGTTGATGCCGAGGACGAAATTCAGCTTGTCGCAAAAGCGCTGGAGGTTGGCCGGGTCTTTGTCGAGCCGCTCCCAGACGCGCGCGGAAAAAATCTCGGTGTCGTAGTATTCGTCGAAGAAATCCTCAAACTCCGCGAGAAACTTCGGGACGATGCGGTGCGCGCCCTTGGCTTCCCAATTTTTTGTCTGACGGGTGTATTCGTCCTGCGTGTAATGGTAGGGAACCAGGCCGAAATCCTCAACCGTGCGGGCGAAGATAAGTTTATTGATGAGCAGAATGATGGATTCGGCGGCGAGGTCGGGCGGCGTCCATTTGATTTTGTCAAATTCGTCAAACCAGATTTTCAGGTCTTCAAAAAACTGCTGTTCGAGTTCCGGCTTCTCCGCCGTGTCCTCCAGGCGGCGCACGACATCCAGCACGCTGCGGGTTTCGCGGCAACGCGCCAGGAATTCGGCAAACGGCATGGTGGCGAAATGCTTGTCCTCAAAGAAAAAATCGCGGGCGCTGAAGAACCACGCGGTGCGAAGATCGGTGAGGATCAGGTATTCGTGGTCGCGGAGATATTTTTTAACCTGCGCGACGTGGTGTTTTGGATTTGCGTCTTTGCTCCAAACGGCTTCCGAGCCGTCGCGTTGGAAGAGGGGTTTGAGTTCGAGCGGAACCAGTTCGCCCGTCTTTTCGGGGAGCACAAAATCCACCCAGCCTTCACCACTACCGACCTGGCGCGTCGGCTGAAATCCAAGCACATCTTTGCAAAGTGCGGTGAAAAGGTCTTCGGCGGCGGTTTCGGGCTTGGTGTTGTTTTTCAGGTCGAGCAGATACTTTTCAATGGGCGGGTAAGATAAGAACAGACGCGAGTCCGTCGTCGTCGGCGAAAATTCGATGTGCTCACGCCGGGTGAGTTCTTGAATGGCAACAAGTATGTCGTCGGGCTTCACTGGAAAATTACCGCTGGCGGTATTGTCAGCGGGATTGGAATCTTTTCAAGCAAAGACGCGTTTCATTGGCCGGCGGCTATTTAATTCCCAAAGCAGATTGGAAGTCAGTTCCCGGCCTGTCCGGTTCAGAACCAAAAGGAGGGGGGCAATTTGCCCCCCTAAAAATCAACTCACGGTCATGCCGAGCAGGAACTCGATGTTGGTCTTGGTCTTCTTCAGCTTGCCCAACAGCAGCTCCATCGCCTCGACGGGCGGGACGCCGGTGAGGGCGCGGCGCAGCAGGACAATCCGGTCCAGTTCATCCGGATGGTAAAGCAGTTCCTCCTTGCGCGTGCCGGAATGTTCGATGTTGATGGAGGGGAAAATGCGGCGGTCCACCAGCGCGCGGTCCAGATTCACCTCCATGTTGCCCGTGCCTTTGAACTCTTCAAAAATGACCTCGTCCATGCGGCTGCCGGTGTCCACCAGCGCGGTGGCCATGATGGTGAGCGAACCGCCTTCCTCGATGTTGCGCGCCGCGCCGAAAAAGCGCTTCGGCTTGTGCAAGGCGTTCGCGTCCACGCCGCCGGACAGGATTTTGCCGGAGTGCGGTTGAATGGTGTTGTAGGCGCGGGCGAGGCGCGTGATGGAATCGAGCAAAATCACCACGTCGCGCTTGTGTTCGATCATGCGTCGCGCTTTTTCGATGACCATTTCGGCGACCTGCACGTGGCGTTCCGGCGGCTCATCGAATGTCGAGCTGATGACTTCGGCGCCTTTGCAGGTGCGTTCCATGTCCGTGACTTCCTCCGGCCGCTCGTCAATGAGCAGGATGAACAGGTAGGTTTCCCGATTATTTTTGAGAATGGCGTTGGCAATTTTCTGCATCAGCACCGTTTTGCCCGTGCGCGGCGGCGCGACAATGAGGCCGCGCGTGCCTTTGCCGATGGGGCAGACGAGATCGAGCACGCGCGTGCTCAATTCGTCGGCGGCGGTTTCCAGGATGAACCGTTTGTTCGGGAACAGCGGCGTGAGATTGTCAAACAGGGTTTTTTCCTTCGCCTTGTCCGGGTCTTCACCGTCCACGCCCTCGACCTTGAGCAGCGCGAAAAATTTTTCCTTTTCCTTGGGCGGACGGATCTGGCCGGCGATCAAATTGCCGGTCTGCAAATCGAACCGGCGGATTTGCGAGGGTGAAACATAAATGTCCTCCGGGCAGGGCAGATAATTGAAACTCTGCGAACGCAGAAAGCCGAAACCCTCCGGCAGCACTTCGAGCACGCCCTCGGAAAACAGCACGCCCGCGCGTTCGGCGTTTTTCTGGAGGATGTGGAAAATGACCTCGTGCTTGCGCATCGTGCCGAAATTCTCCACGCCGAGTTCCCTGGCCATGTGATTCAACTCGCTCATCTGCATCGCCTGGAGCTTGGCGATGTTGAGGGAGGTGACGATCTTGTCGCGTTGCGGGCCGCGGCGCTCCTCGGCCCGGGGCTCCTCCACTTTGGGCTCCTCGGCCAGTTCGACCGGCGTGGAGGGGGGCTGCAAGGCGGCGGAGCCGGACGGTTCAATGGCGGCGGGCACTTCCGTGACCGGGCTGCCATTGGTCAATTCCGGCGATTTCACGGCAGGAGTTTCCGCCGGGGCTTCCGCCGGGGTTGCCGCCGCTGGTTTCACTTTGGGTTTTCTGGTTGAGACTCTTGGCATAGATAAAATTAATTTGGCTGGATCAACTGGCTTTCAATTGCCGGCGTGAAAGTCCGTCACGCATTGGACGCCCCGCAACCGGAATAGTTCAAACTGGGATGACCACCAACCGGAGCGTATTGAAACCATTGTGTCCTCAATACGGCAAGGGAAATTTCGCAGTCAACTCACGCACACGTTGGCGCACTTCGACCGCCATGTCAAGCCGCCAAATCAGATTTTTCTTGTGCGATTCCCCTTTGGGCGGGTGCTATAAATCAAGAATGACATCGGATTCCGAACTGCTCCGCCGTTACGCCGGGACCAAGTCCGAAGAAGCCTTCGCCGAACTGGTGCGGCGGCACGTCAACCTCGTCCATTCCGCGGCGCTGCGGCAGGTCAACGGCGACGCGCACCTGGCGCAGGACGTGGCCCAGACGGTTTTCACCGACCTCGCGCGCAAGGCCGCATCGCTCTCGCGCCGCAGCACGCTGACCGGCTGGCTTTACACCAGCGCGCATTTTGCCGCCGCGAAAATTGCGCGGATGGAAAACCGCCGACGTGACCGTGAGGAGAAATTTATGCGCGAACCGATTCAAAACAGTGAAACGGGCGTCTCGCCTGTCCAATCCGCGCCCGCCGACTGGGAACAGATCCGTCCCGCTCTCGATGACGCCATGCACGAACTGAAGCACAGCGACCGCGAGGCAATTCTGCTGCGTTATTTCGAAAACCGGCAATTTGCCGAAGTCGGCGTGCGACTCGGCCTCAACGAAAACGCCGCGCGGATGCGCGTGGAACGTGCCCTAGAAAAACTGCGCGCGGTTTTTGCCAAACAGGGCATCACGGCGGCGGCAGCGCTGGCCTCCGTGATTTCCGCGAACGCCGTCCAGCTTGCGCCCGCTGGCCTGGCGACGACGCTGACCACCGCTTCGATTGCCGGTGCCGGAACCGGAACTTTCACTCTTTTAAAAATTATGAGTTTGACCCAATTAAAACTCGGCGTCACCGCGCTGGTTATTGCTGGCGCGACAACCGTGTTGGTGGTTCAACACCAAACGCAGGAAAAACTGCGGGTGGAAAATGAATCATTGCGTCAGCAAATCGCGCAACTGCAAACCGACAACGAAAGCCTTTCAAACCGTCTTGCTGTGGCTGCCAATTCCAAATCGCTTTCGGATGAACAGTTCAACGAATTGTTAAAACTGCGCGGCGAAGTCACACGCCTACGTCAGCAACAAAAGGTTTTGCCAGTAGTAGCGCAGTTGAAGACGAATAATTCGTCAAGTGCACAAATAATACAAATTCATTTGAAGGCGAGATTTATTTCTTTTCCCACTGATGGTTTGCAAACTCTGGGCGTTAGCTGGGCGTCAGGCGCGCAAGGCGGCAAAACCGGGCTGCTGACCGAACAACAATTCAAAATCATCAATCAAGCGTTGCAAGGTGCAAGTGATGTAGAAACTCTGGCCGAACCGGAAGCGGTTATGTCAAATGGGAGACAAACCCAGATGCGCGCTACACAATCTGTTTCCGTTGGTGGAAACCTTGTAGAAGTTGGTTCAATGATTGACATTGTTCCCCACTTTCTAACGAACTCCTCAACTTTCAGTTTAACTCTTATTGCAACACTCGTCCAACTGACTGGTGATCCTTCTAAACCGGGTGCACAGACAATTCAAGCAGTGAACCAAGTAAATTTATCTCCCGGTCAGACCGTTGTTTTGGAAAATGAAATTCCAAGCGGTGGCTGGCTGCCGGATTCCACGAATGTGCCAGCAGGACAAAGAAGCCTCTTGGTATTTGTAACGCCAACAGCTGTAGATGAGGCCGGCAATCGGATAAATTTTCCGCCAACAAATCAATAAGGCAGCGGAAATTTTGCCGTCAATTCGCGGACCCGGTCGCGGACTTTATGCGCCGCTTCGACGTTTTTAATGTCCAGCAACACTTCGGAAATCATGTCCGCGATGGCCGCCATCTCCGTTTCTTTCATCCCACGCGTCGTTACCGCCGGCGTGCCGAGGCGGACACCGCTGGCCTGGAACGGCGAACGGGTCTCGAATGGGATCGTGTTTTTGTTCACCGTGATGCCGGCTTCGTCGAGCGCAATCTGGCAGTCCTTGCCGGTCACGTTCTTCGCGCCCACGTCCACCAGCATCAAATGGTTGTCCGTGCCGCCGCTGACGAGACGGTAGCCGTTGCGTTTCATGCCGTCAGCCAGCACCTGCGCGTTTTTCACGATTTGTTCCTGATACGCTTTGAACGACGGCTGCAACGCTTCCTGGAAACAAACCGCCTTGCCGGCGATGACGTGTTCCAGCGGACCGCCCTGGATGCCGGGGAAAACGGTGGAATCAATTTCCTTCGCGTTTTTCTCGCGGCACAAAATCAATCCGCCGCGCGGCCCGCGCAACGTCTTGTGCGTCGTCGTCGTCACAAAATCCGCGTGCGCCATCGGGCTGGGATGAATTCCCGCCGCCACCAGCCCGGCGATGTGCGCGATGTCGGCCAGCAAATACGCGCCGGCTTCACGGGCAATTTCCCCCATGCGTTTGAAATCAATGATGCGCGGATACGCGCTGGCGCCCACGGTGATCATCTTCGGCTTGTGTTCGCGCGCCATTTGGGCGAGCTGGTCGTAATCAATCCGCTCATCATCTTTGCGCACGCCGTAGTGGATGATTTCAAAAAATTTGCCGGAGAAATTCGCCTTGTTGCCGTGCGTCAAATGTCCGCCGTGGCTCAAATCCATCGTCAGCATCTTGTCGCCGGGTTTCAGCACGGCAAAATAAACGGCCATATTGGCCTGGCTGCCGGAATGCGGCTGGACGTTGACGTGTTCCGCGCCGAAAAGTTTTTTGGCGCGGTCAATGGCCAGTTGCTCGATGGTGTCAATGTTTTCGCAGCCGCCATACCAGCGCTTCTTGGGCAGGCCCTCGGCATATTTGTTGGTGAGCACGGAACCTTGCGCTTCCAGCACCGCCGGGCTGACAAAATTTTCGCTGGCGATCAACTCGATGTTCTCCTGCTGGCGCACGCGCTCGTGTTCGATGGATTCGGCCACGGCGGAATCCACGTTGCGCAAACGCAGCGCCGCCGGCGCAAGCCGGACATCCATTTTGTTGACGCGGCGTTCATGGCGTCCACCCTCGAATTTGGCGCCGATGAACGCATCAAGAATTTTCCGGCCCAGTTCCGGCGGGGTGCTTTTGCCGCTGAGGCAAAGGATGTTTGCGTCGTTGTGTTGTCGCACCAGCGCCGCGGTTGGTTCATCAGCGACGAGCGCGGCGCGGGCGCCCGGCACTTTGTTGGCGGTCATGCTCATGCCGATGCCGCTCGTGCAAATGAGCAGGCCGAGTTCCGCCTGGCCCGCGGCAACCGCCTGGGCCACCGGCTGGGCAAAATCGGGGTAATCGTCGCCCGGTTCCCTTGATTTTGCGCCGTAATCCGCGACACTCAAACCGCGCTGATGCAAATGTTGTTTCAGCGCTTCCTTCAATTCATAACCGCCATGGTCCGCGCCGAGCGCGAAGTTTGTGACCGCCACGGGCCTGGCCGCATGCGGAGCCGACAAGATTTCGTGTTGTTCCATAAATTTCAAAAGTGATGCGATCCCCTGTTCGATCTGGTCACGGCAATTCTCATACACCTCATAGGTGCCGCCAATCGGGTCGCTGATGTCTTTTTCAAATTCCTCGAGCGTGTCATCAAATTCGCGCAGCAAAAAAACTTTTTCCGCCGTCGGCGGATACAGGAGCGTGATCGCGTCCACGTGACTGTGCGTCATGCCGAAAATGTAATCCGCCTGCCGCACCAAATCCGTCGTGAGCATCCGGCTGCGCTGCCCGGAAATGTCAATGCCCAGCTTGCGCATTGCTTCCACCGAATGCGCCGTCGGCGGCTGGCCGTCCACCGCGCCGAGTCCCGCGGAAAACACACGGAATTCCCCGCGTCCGGCCGCCGCCCGCCGGAACAGCGCCTCGGCCATCGGGCTGCGGCAGACGTTGCCGGTGCAAATGAACAGAATGGTTTTCATCCCGCGCGAGGGCTCACGATGAATTGTGAAAAGCGAATCGTCAATCTGAAATCAGGGGCGAGACTGGCGCACGACGGCGAGCCCTTTGATCAAATCCACCGCGCGCGCCAATACCGGGTCGCGAATCTCCGGCTTTTGCAGTCGGGCAGCACGCATCGGCATGGAATCTCCATCACCGCCACTGTCACCGCCTGGCTTGCGGATTAATCTCGGCCCGGATAAATCCATGTCCCGCGTATGGAACCCGGACGTTCCAATCGTTTTTCCGTCGTTCTGTTTCTGCAGCACCAAATCCGCTTCACTGGTGTGGTCCACGAACGGCAGCAAATTGTTGGTTGCAACCGCGGGGCTGTTGTTGTTCTGCGCCAGCGGCGCGTAGGGATCTTCCCAAAACGCGCGTTCGTCGTCCGCGCTCACGGTCACGGCAATGTCGGGCTGCAACCCGCCGGATGGAATCGCCGGGCTATTGCCTGATTTGACCGGCGCTGCCGCGATGCTCAACCGTTCGCCGTTGCGCAGGGGGAATTCCTTGAAAGTTGCCGCCTCGCCCGCTGGCGGGCTGCCGATGATCAGGCCCGCGCCCGCGTGGCGCAATGCCGCCGCCAGCCTTTCCGCCGCGCCGCGCGTTTCGCCATTCACCAGCACGACCAGTGGTTCGGAAATAAATTTCTTCGCCGCGAACAATTTCTCCGTTGCTTGCGCCGCCGTGGAATCGTCGCCACCGGCAAACCGCAAATCCAGAACGATGCCGGCCACTTTGTTGGTGGCGGTCAATGCGCGGCACGCCGCGCTCAATTCGTTGGCGAGGTTTCCCACAACCCGGCCGACGCGCAGATACACCACGTCATTTTCCAGGATCGCCGATTTGCTCAATGCCGTCCCGCCTTGCGGGATTGCCGACCCGTCCGCCGCGCCGCCGACCAGTGCCACCTTGCCGGGAAACTGTGACACCAAGCCTTGAACGGCTGCGCGGTTCAGATTTTCATCCGTCACGCCCGTGAGATTCGTGCGCAGCAAATCATAGACTTCCTTGAAATCCGGCGCCGGGTTCGTGGTGTCTGCACCCCGGGCACAAGGCGTTGCCAGCCAACCGGTCAAAGCCAGGGCGAAAAGACTCAAAAAACGTCGTGTCATCGTCTGCCCAAAATGCGGGACAAAACCACGAAAGTAAAGGCGTGAGACATTTAGGCGGGGTCCTGGTTCGGCTGTTGTAGTGTCGGCGCTCTGCGCCGATTTCGAGCCAGAGGCTTGACGCTACAGCAAATCAGGACATCGCCGACATTTACGACTTTCGATGTATGAATCAATCTCCCATCGCCTGTTGGCGCGTAAATCGTATATCGTCAATCGTTAATCTTTTCTGTCGGATTCGGGGCGGCAGCGACGATATAATGGAAAACGATGACGAACGATTTGGATTTGCTGGGGCGATACGCGCGGGAAAATTCGCAGGAAGCCTTTGCCGAACTGGTCCGCCGCCAGGTGAATTTGGTCTATTCGGCGGCGCTGCGGCAGGTGCGTTCGCCGCAACTGGCCGAGGAAGTCACGCAATCCGTCTTTACCGACCTCGCCCGCAACGCCGGCAAGCTAAAGCCCGACACCGTTTTGACGGCTTGGCTTTACCAGGTCACGCGCCGCACGGCAATTGACGTGGTGCGAAAGGACTCCCGCCGCCAGTTGCGCGAACAAATCGCCGTGGAGATGACGAACATGAATGCAACCGCCTCCGACTGGACGCACGTCGAACCTTTCCTCGACGAAGCCATGCACACGCTGGATGAAACCGACCGTGCCGCCGTCCTGCTCCGCTACTTCGAGAATAAAACCCTGCGCGAAGTTGGCCAAACCCTCGGCACATCCGACGACGCCGCGCAAAAGCGCGTCAGCCCCGCGCCGTTGAACGGCTGCGCGAATTTTTCTCGAAGCGCAACGTGACCATCGGCGTGAGCGGACTGGTCGCCGTCATTTCCGCCAACGCCGTCCAAGCCGCACCCGCCGGACTCGCTGTCACCATTTCCGCCGCTGTTCTGGCGGGAACCGCCGTTTCGACTTCAACCTTAGTCGCTGCAACCAAAGCCATTGTCATGACAACCATTCAAAAAGCTCTCATCACCGCTACGATTGCCGCCGTCGCTGGAGCAGGAATTTATGAAGCCCGCCAGGCCGCAACGATGCGAAGCCAAGTTCAAACCCTTCAGCAACAGCAAGCGCCGTTGGCCGAACAAATCCGGCAATTGCAGCGCGAGCGTGACGAGGCGACGAACCGGCTGGCTTCTCTGGCAAATGAAATCGCGAGCTTGAAACGCAATCCCACCGAGTTGCTCAAATTGCGAGGTGAAGTTGCACGATTGCAAAACACCGCAAATGATCCAGCGGAATCCGCAGTAAAAAATACTTTGGCTAAAGTGAATCTGCTCAAACAACGGCTGGAACAAACGCCCGGAGCGAAGATTCCTGAATTTCAATTTCTCACCGAACAAGATTGGTTGAACGCCACCAAAAACAACCTCGATACAGATGATGATTATCGCCGGGCTTTTAGCGAGTTGCGGAACGCCGCAGGACAAAACTTCAGGCCCATGATGCAATTGGCGCTGCGGCAATACATTCAAGCTAACAACGGGCAATTCCCTACTGACTTATCCCAACTACAACCATACTTCAATCCGCCGGTGGATGCTGCCATCCTACCGCGTTGGCAAATTCTGCCTGCGGCGGATTTCCCGAATACGAGTGCCGGCACAGATTGGGTTGTGACTCAAAAGGCGGCGGTGGACGATGAATACGATGAGTGTTTAGTCCTCGGTCCAGATGGAGGTGGCGGATTTAATTCTGGGTTTGAAGAATCATTGCGCACGTTGGTTCCCGCACTTCAGGCATATTCCGCTGCGAATAACGGGCAAACATTTCATCTGGTTAACCAAACCGGACTGGTTGATCTTTCTCCTTTGACGCCCTACCTGCAAACACCCGAACAGCAAGCTGCGGTTCAGAAACTATTGCAGCTTCAGAAGCGTTATATCGAAAGCAAATAATCCGTTTGCAATTCGGAAATTACCATTCGCAATCTATTCCACCGCTTTTGACGCGATGTCGCGGCGGAAGTGCGCGCCGTCGAAATGGATTTTCTCCACGGCGGCATAGGCGGCTGCCTGGGCGGATTTCAAATCCGGACCCAGCGTCGTCACGCCGAGAACGCGCCCGCCATTCGTGACGATTTGTCCGTCCTTCAACGCCGTGCCCGCGTGGAAAACTTTTGTGTGCGGCAAGGCATTGGCGGCGTCGAGACCAGTGATGACCTTGCCTTTTGCATAACTGCCCGGATAGCCGCCACTGGCCATCACCACGCAGACGCTGGCTTCCGATTTCCATTTCAATTCGATTTGACCCAGCGTGCCGTTCACGGAGGCGTCGAGCAGTTCGACCAGATCGTTTTCCAGCCGCGGCAGATAGACCTGCGTTTCCGGGTCGCCAAAACGCGCGTTAAACTCCAGCACCTTTGGGCCGGACTTGGTGAGCATGATGCCGGGATAAAGGATGCCGCGAAAATCAATCCCTTCGGCTGCGCAACCACACATGAAAGGGTCGAGAATTTGCCTGCCGACCTTTTTTAATTCGGCGTTGTCCAGAAATGGCGTCGGTGAATATGTGCCCATGCCGCCGGTGTTGAGGCCCTGGTTGCCATCCAGTGCGCGTTTGTGGTCCTGTGAGGTCGGAAATAGTTTCGCCGTCTTGCCGTCGCACAGCGCGTGCAGTGATATCTCCATGCCTTCGAGAAATTCCTGGATGACGATTTTTGCGCCCGCCGCGCCGAAGGCCTTGCTGACCAGGATTTCATCAATGGCCTTGTTCGCTTCCGCCACGCTGGCGCAAATCAAAACGCCCTTGCCCAACGCGAGGCCGTCGGCTTTCACAGCGCATTTGCCATCCAGCGAAGCCGCGAAGGCCTTTGCAGGCCCTGCCACCGAAAACGTTCCCGCGCGTGTGGTCGGGATGCCGTATTTCTCCATGAACCGCTGGGAGAAAACCTTCGATGACTCGAACTGCGCGGCTTTTTGGTTCGGCCCCCAGATGCGCCGGCCGTTTTTCTGGAATAAATCCACGATGCCGAGCGCGAGCGGATTGTCCGGTCCGACGACGGTGAGGTCGGCTTTCTTTTCCTGAGCGAACGCCAGCAGCTTCGGCAAATCCTCCGCGCCGATGTTGACACACCCAACGAGCGCTGCATTTTTGGCGAGCCGTTCCAGTGCGATGCCGGCGTTGCCCGGCGCGCACCACAATTGGGTGACGTGCGGCGACTGCGCCAGTTTCCACACCAGCCCGTGTTCGCGCCCGCCCGAACCGATGACCAAAATTTTCATGCGCGCAGATTGAAGCACGAAGCGACCGCGGTTGAAACCAATTTCACCGGGCGGCGGTTGCGGAATCCGGCTGAAGTTCGATTTCGACGGTGAGTTTGCCGGAGGCGGGAACGGACGTGTTTACCGCCAGAATGCGGGCGTTGGGATTGGCCGCGTTGACTCCATCGTCCGGCGGTTGGGCGCTGGCGATTTCAAAGCGCGCGCCGGCCGGCGAAAGGATTTTTGCCGACAGCGTCTTGCCATCCTCACGGAGTGTGGCCTGGTTGTTTTTTACGCTGATTTCGGCGTGCGTGGCCATCTGCCAGCGCACGGACAAACCGGGTTTGGCCGCGGCGATGTCATCGCGGACGACCACGGTTTTGTTTTCACCGACGGAAAATTGGCGCCCCACGCTGCCGGCCTGGCCGGAGAAAATTTGCGAGAGGTTCACCGTCGCCGAGTTGGTGGTGAACGCGGTGATGCGCGCGTCGGCGGCCATGTTGTGCAGTTGGCCGCCGAGCGTGAGCGTGTTGTGGCTGAAATTGTTCAGGCGGTAAACGCGCCAGCGGTCGCTGTCCTGCGCCATCTTGAACAAATCCCAGCCCTTGGACTCGATGGAATAGTAATCCTGCGCGCCGAGGTCGCACGCCCAGCGCACGCCGCCGGCGTCGAGCACAAACGATCCGGCGTCCATGTGCGCATGATTGAGTTTGGCCGAACCGCCTTTGAAGGCGAGAAACAGCGCGTTGCTGTCCGTCCACGAACTGCGGAAAACGCCGACGGGATTCGGGCCGTCGCCATGCCACGCGAGCGGCAACGCGGGCGGTGGAATTTTCTCCGGCAGGCTGGCGGTCCAGAGCGCCAGCAGCGGATAGACGCGATCGTCGTCAACGTCGGTGGCCGGGCTGGCCAGCTTGCGCAGCAGGAGCGGATTTTGGAAATAAACCAGTTCCGGCCGATGCAATTTCTGCGCGAACCAGAACAAAGCGGGGTTGAAGGCCACGCTGTCGTGGCTGTCGGAAAAGTCGAAAGGCCGTCCGGTCGGGCCGGTTTGCTCGACCAATGCCGCCGCACTGGCGAGAAATCCCGGACTGGCGGACAAATTCCAATCCGTGCCGAGCGCCGTTTGCAGCGCTGAAAGCATCAGCACCTGGTAGGTTGTGCCGTAATCCCAATAGCCCGGGCCTTCGGGATAAATGCCGTCCGGCGAGTAGGGGCGGAGGCCGTTCGGATTATTTTTGCGCGCCAGCGTCAATAATTCCCGCGCGACTCCGGGATTTTCATCGGCGATGGCCAGTGCGCCCAGCGTGAGGCCGCCGAAGCACACTTGATTCCAGTTGTTCTCAGACGAATGCCACCAGTTGCGGGCGTCGGACGGGGACAGGCCGGGCTTGATGCCCTTGTCCAGAATCGCCTGCCGGATGGTGGCGCGCGTCTCCGCCGGCAATGCGTCAAACAGCCAGTCATAGCCGAGGGCCAGCCCGGCGGTCATTTCGGCGGTGTCGAGAAAATGCGACGGATTCCAATCCTTGAACGCCGCCACGGCGAGCATGTCTTCCCGGGCGCGGTCGAGAAAAACTTTCTCGCCGGTGAGCCGGTAGGCAAAGCTGCACAGTTCAATGCGCCGCATTGCCTCGCGCGAAACCGCCAGCAGCCGCTTGCCCTCTTTCTGGTAAACCAGCGGTTTCGCGGCCAACACCGACCGCGCATCGGTCACGGCCTTGGCCACAATCGCGGCCAGTTCAGCATCGTTCGTGCGCCGGGCGAGCAAACCGTCCCAATTGCTGGCGGTCAGAATCAGGCGCGGATGCTCCGGGCGCAGATTGGCCAAAATGTCCTGCGGATCACTGCCGGCGGCAATTCCAGCGGCTGAAAAAGCCAGAAACATTGTTGTGCTTGTCAACTTCCATATCCGTTTCCAAATCGCCGCGCGCTCGCGTCCGCCTGAAATAATGACAAGGATTTTCATCGCTGGGCAGATTGAATCAGGAAATCGGGAAATCAGGAAAATGTTTTTTTCCCGGCTTAAAAAGTTTTTTTGATTTCGTCTTTTGCCCCCTTGACCGTTTGACGCCGTATCTGCAACCTCAACGCGTATGGATGTCCTGACATTATCCCGCATCCAGTTCGGGGCGACGGTTGCCTTTCATTATATTTATCCGCCACTGAGCATCGGCCTCGGCGTACTGCTCGTGGTCATGGAAGGATTGTGGCTCAATACCCACAATCCGGTTTACCACCAGATGGCGCGGTTCTGGACCAAGGTGTTCGCCCTCACGTTTGCCATCGGCGTGGCCACCGGCATCGTCATGGAATTCGAGTTCGGCACGAACTGGGCGACGTATTCGCGTTATGTCGGCGACGTGTTCGGCAGCGCCCTGGCGGCGGAAGGCATCTTTGCGTTTTTCCTCGAATCCGGTTTTCTCGCCGTGCTGCTGTTCGGCTGGGACAAGGTGGGCCGCAAGTTGCATTTCTTTTCCACCTGCATGGTCTGCCTCGGCGCGCATTTCAGCGCCATCTGGATCGTCGTCGCCAATTCCTGGATGCAGACGCCCGCGGGTTATCACCTCGTAATTCGGAACGGCATGGAACGCGCGGAAATCACCGACTTCTGGCAACTGGTCTTCAACCCGTCCTCGATGGATCGTCTGTTCCACACGTTGTGCGGCGCATGGCAGGCAGGCGCGTTCCTCGTCGTGAGTGTCAGCGCGTGGTATCTGCTCAAGGGCCGGTTCGTCAACTTCGCGCGCGCGTCGCTGCGTGTGGGTTTGATCGCCGGCCTGGCCGCTTCGCTCCTGCAACTCGTCAGCGGCCATGGCAGCGCCCGGGGTGTGGCGCAAAATCAGCCGGAGAAGCTCGCCGCGTTTGAAGGGCGCTATGAAACGCGCACCAACGCCCCGCTGGCCCTGCTGGGCTGGGTGGACGAGCAGAATCAGCGCTTCCTGTTCAACGTCGAAATCCCGGGCATGTTGAGCTGGCTGGCCCACGGCAACCGGAACGCGCCGGTGACGGGGCTGAACGAGTTCAAACCCGAGGACCGGCCACCGGTCAACCTTAGTTTCCAGTTTTTCCACCTCATGGTCGCCGTCGGGTTCGGCATGATTTTGATTGCGGCGCTCGGCCTGCTTTACTTCTGGGAGGGTTCATCTTTTGAAAAACCCTGGCTGCTGTGGGCGCTCGTCCTGTCCGTGCTCGGCCCGCAAATCGCCAACCAGGCGGGCTGGTTCGCGGCGGAGGTCGGACGCCAGCCGTGGATTGTCTATCATCTGATGCGCACATCCGCGGCGTTGTCAGCCGTCGTGCAGGCCAACGTGGTGCTCACGTCGCTGGTTTTGTTCACCGTGATTTATTTCCTGCTGTTCGCCGTGTTCATTTATCTGCTCAACGACAAAATTCAACATGGCCCGGATGAAGCCGACCTGACGCCGTCCGGTAAACTGGCTCTGCCGACAAAAAATTAAACCAACCACGAATGAATCAGATCGTTAAATCGTTAAACAGTTGCATCGTTAAATCGGCCGGCAGTCGTGTGGTTTTCACGATTCAACGATTTAACCATTTAACGAATCACACTTTTTCACCATGATTTTCGATCTCAACACCATCTGGTTCATCCTCGTCGGCGTGCTGTTCACCGGCTACGCGATGCTCGACGGCTTTGACCTCGGCATCGGCGCGCTGCATTTGTTCACCCAAGACGACAGCGAACGCCGCGTGATGCTCAACGCCATCGGCCCGGTCTGGGACGGGAACGAAGTCTGGCTCGTGACCGGCGGCGGCGCGCTGTTTGCCGCGTTCCCCAACGTTTATGCGACGGTGTTTTCCGGCTTTTATCTCGCGCTCATTTTATTGCTGGCGTCGCTGATTTTCCGCGCCGTGGCCATCGAATTCCGCAGCAAGCAGCCGATGCGCTGGTGGCGGCAGATGTGGGACGTCGGATTTTCCGCCGGCAGCCTGCTGTCCGCCCTGCTCCTGGGCGTGGCGCTGGGCAACATCGCGTGGGGCGTGCCGATTGATGACCGCGGTGAATTTGCCGGCACCTTCCTGGGCCTGCTGAAACCATATCCGGTGCTGGTTGGTGTCACAACCGTCGCGCTGTTCATGATGCACGGCGCGATTTACGGCGTGATGAAAACCGAGGGCCAACTTCACGACAAACTGCGCGGCTGGGCGATGAACTGCATCATCTTCTTTGTGATTTGCGCCGCGATGACGATGATGGCCACGCTGCTTTACGTGCCGCACATGACCGCGCGGGTGCGGGACAATCCGTGGCTGTTTTCCATCGCGCTGGCGAACATGCTGGCCATCGCCAACATCCCGCGCGAATTCCATCACGGCCGCGACTGGCGCGCATTTTTGTCGTCGTGCGCGGCCATCATCACGTTGATGGCCCTGTTCGCCGTGAACATTTTCCCGAACCTGGTTTACAGCCAGCCCAATCCGGACAACAGCCTTACGATTTACAATGCTTCATCGTCGCCCAAGACGCTCGGCATCATGCTCGTCATCGCCTGCATCGGCGTGCCGCTGGTGCTGGCCTACACCGTCTGCATCTACTGGATTTTCCGCGGCAAGGTAAAAATGGACCGGATGAGCTACTGAGGATTTACGATTGGCGATTGACGAGTCCTGCACGTGGCACAGGCCTCCGGCCTGTGTTTGTTTTTCTTTCTTACACAGGCCGGAGGCCTGTGCCACGGGGTCGAAATTCTCCAGCCCAAATCTACACCACCCGCGCTTCGCCTTTTCCTTTGACGACTTCGCCAATCAACCACGCCCGGTGCTTCTGGGCGCGGATGAGCTTCAAAACCGCGTTCGCCTTGTCCGCCGACACTATCGCCACCATGCCGATGCCCATGTTGAAGACCTGGTAAAGCTCTCCATCCGGAACGCCGCTTCTGGCCTCGATCATTTTGAAGATTGGCAGCATGTCCCACGAACCTTTGCGGATGACCACGTTGCAATTCTTCGGCAGCACGCGCGGAATGTTGTCCACAAACCCGCCGCCCGTGATGTGGGCGAAGGCTTTGACCGTGGCACAGGCCTCCGGCCTGTGTTTGCACTTTCCTTTTTTACACAGGCCAGAGGCCTGTGCCACAGGATTAAACTTCTTCAACAGCGTCTGCACCAGCGGGCCGTAGCTGATGTGGACTTTCAACAACTCGGCGCCGATGGTGTTTTTCAACTCCGGCACGCGGCTCTGCGGCTTGAGCTTCAACTGCTCGAAGAAAATTTTTCGCGCGAGTGAGTAGCCGTTGGTGTGCAGGCCGCTCGACGCAATCCCAATAACAGCGTCCCCTGCCCTCACGGTTTTTTGCCCGTTCAGCATCTTCGATTTTTCGACCACGCCGACAATCGTGCCGCTCACGTCGTATTCGTCCTTTTGGTAAAAGCCGGGCATCTGCGCCGTCTCGCCGCCGATGAGCGTGCAATGATTTTCCGCGCAGGCGCGCGCGAAGCCCTTGATGATGTCGGTGAAAACGTGCGGCTCCAGCTTGCCGGTGCCGAGGTAATCGAGGAAGAACAGCGGCTCGGCGCCGAGCACGGCAATATCGTTGACGCAATGGTTCACGAGGTCGGCGCCGATGGTGTCGTGCCGGTCCATCGCGAAGGCGATCTTGAGCTTGGTGCCGACGCCGTCCACGGACGACACGAGCACCGGCTCGCGGTATTTTTTCAGGTCGAGGGCGAACAGGCCGCCGAAGCCGCCGACCTTGCCGAGCACCTCGCGGCGGTGGGTGGCGGCGAGCAGTTGAGGCAGGGTCGCCTTGACCTTGTTGCCCAAATCAATATCCACGCCCGCGCGGGCGTAAGCTTTTTGTTTCATGCGCCCGGAGATTAAACCGGGAAACGCGAAAGCGGGCGAGAAAATTTCACACGCGCAGTGCGAATAATAATTTAATTCCAGCGCCAACTTCAAAGTGGGCAATGCGGAGCAATAATTTCCGCTCGATAACGCTTTCGTGATAAACCAATCGGTGTTTCATCTGAAAACCGCAATGGTAGCAACAATTGGAACGTCTTTTGTTGTAAGTTTTCAAGCGGGGCGTTGTTGCGCTCGCGCTCGCCAGCATTGTTTGCTTTAGATGACTTTTTTGCCATATAAAGATGGCGCAAAGTCAACTCACGATGCCGGGAAGCTTGCAGGCGGGAGCTTATTTCTCCTCTTGGTAGTATTTCAGCTCATGCTTTTTGAAATTCTCAAAGGTGAGTTCCACGTCTCGTTTGAATTCATCGCAAGACTGGTGAGGATACAAATTGCGGTATTCACTTACGGCCTTCCGAATTTTATGCAATAAACGGATTGTGTCAGGCCAGCGATCCCCGTAACGGAATTTTCTGATTTCGGCGTATGCCTTCGCACCGCGCAATTGATAGCAGGCAATCACACAAGCGGCTTGGACGATGACTTTCTTTTCCTCGATGCGGCCAAGTGCCGACAGAATCGTGTGGCGTTTCTGAAAATAGGCGAGAATTGGTTCGCTATTTTCAAGTTTCTGGATGGCTTCCCATGCGCGCCGGGCATTGTGGTAGTTTTGGACGCTACGCGGGCACCTTTTCTGGGTGCCAAGTAGCTTTTTCTCATAAGCGCGGTGTCTGGTGCTGGTGTATTTTTGCGGCCTGCCCTTGCTCCGGGTCTTTTTGGAAATGATTTCCGAAAATAAGTCGGCAAGCCCCGGTAAAGCTTGTGGTGTCGATTTCACTTCACGTCTTTCGGCTAATTTCTGGTTTCAAACGGCTCGTTTAGGTTCGCAACCAACCTTCTTTCTCCGACCATTCCGGGTTAAGTTCCGCGACCTTTTGAAGCAATAATTCCTCACTGTTTTTATCTTCCATCCATTCGGGGTCAATTTTATCAAGAACTTTGGCGGCTTTTCTTACACGCCCGGTGGTGAGGTGTGGACGAAAATCCGATTTGTAATAGACAAGTCTATCAACAAGTAATGTTCGTTTGTTTTCCCACAACTCCTTTAGCCTATCTGCATGACGCTTCTCCATCGCGCGCTGCCAGATTAAATCTTTTTTACTGGAAGTTTGCATTGCCTTGGCAAAATAGCCCCGCCCACGGCTGCGTCCAAGCGGGAAATTTCAGAGCGCCATCGGTGCGACATCTTGTAGTTTGCAAACCAAAACAAATTCAAGCTCCGTCAGGAGCGGCATATTCCGCGCGATTGTCTGACGATGCCGCTCCTGACGGAGCTTGGATCATTTGGATTTGCCGGTTGCTACAAAGATGTCAGCCCTGACGGGCTTTTTGCTTGCGGTAGCGCGGAAGCGTCTTGGACTGCGGTGGCCCTCCACCGCTTTGGTATTGGCGGCGTCCACTCAAAGCGCCAGAGGGCTGGCGCAGTCCAAAACCTGGCGGTGATTCGGACGGTTCTTGGAAAATCTTCCATCGTCTCGCAATTGCGAGCGAACAATCGGAATCGAATTGCACTCCGGCGCAATTGTTGAAAAAATCGGCGGATGAATTTAGACGCGCTTTATTCCGAACTGACACTCAAACCCAATGCCAAGCTCGCGCTGGTCGTCCTCGACGGCCTGGGCGACATCGCCACGAAGGAACAAAATTATCTGACGCCGCTCGAGGCCGCCACGACGCCAAACCTCGACCAAATTGCCAGGGACTCGGCGCAGGGACGCATGATTCCCGCCGCGCCCGGCATCACCCCCGGCAGCGGACCCGGCCACCTCGGCTTGTTCGGCTATGACCCGCTGGAATTCCAGGTGGGCCGCGGCGTCATCGAGGCGCTCGGCCTGGGCATGGAACTCAAGCCCGGCGATGTATGCGCCCGCGCCAATTTCGCCTCGCTCGATCCCAAAGGCATCGTCACCGACCGCCGCGCCGGCCGCATTCCGACCGAAACCTGCGAGAAGCTCTGCGCCATGCTCGCCGCCAAAATCAAAAAAATCGGCGACACCGACATCCTCATCAAGGCCGGCAAGGAACACCGTTTTGTTGTCGTGTTCCGCGGCAAGGGGTTGGAAGGCCCGTTGACGGACGCCGACCCGAACCGCGAAGGGTTTGCCATTCCCACCGTGAAGCCGCGCGATGAAAACAACGCCGGCCAGAAAAAAATGGCCGCGCTCATCGCCGATTTTTACAAGGCCGCGTTGCCGATCATCGCCAAGGAAAAGCCGGCGAACGGTTTTCTCATGCGCGGCATTGCGCACCAGCCGCACATCCCGCTGTTCGAGGAGCGTTACAAATTGAAACCCGCATGCCTGGCGGTTTATCCGATGTACAAGGGATTGGCGCAGCTGGTCGGCATGAAAAAAATCGAAGGCCCGGCGACCATCACGGAGCAATTCGAGCGCTATCTCAAGGAATACAACAACTTTGACTTCTTTTTCATCCACTACAAATACACGGACAAATACGGCGAGGACGGCAATTTTGCCGCGAAGACAAAGGCGATCGAGGATTTCGACGCCGCCCTGCCGATCTTGCTGAACAAAAAGCCGGACGTGCTGGCCATCACCGGCGACCATTCGACCCCGTGCGCGGTCAAGGGCCATTCCTGGCATCCGCAACCGTTGCTGTTGCACTCGGCGGTGAGCGGTTCGGACAAACTGGAACGCTTCACGGAAACCGGCGCGAACAGCGGTTCGCTCGGCGTATTCGCGGCGAAATATCTCATCCGCCTGATGCAGGCCAACGCGAGGATGTTTGACAAGTTCGGAGCCTGAGCGGGAGGATGAATGGATTGATGGATAAATGGATGAATGAAAACCCAACAATCAAAAAATCCAGTAATCCAATAATCCAGCAACGCCGATGAACCTGCCGAACAAGCTGACGGTCGGGCGTTTTGCGCTGACGGTGGTTTTTCTTTGGGCGCTGTTCTGGCCCTGGCCAATTCCCTTCCGGGGCACGCTGGCCTTGTTTTTTTTTGGCCTCGCGGGCATCACGGATTTTCTCGACGGCCGCATCGCGCGCAGCCGCGGCCTCATCACCAATTTCGGCATTTTGATGGACCCGCTGGCGGACAAGGTCATGACCTGCTCGGCGTTCATTGCGTTTGTCGAGAGCACGCACCTGAAACCGGATGCGCCGGTCGAGGTCGCCGCCTGGATGGTCGTCATCATCGTCGCGCGCGAACTGGCCATCACCGGTTTGCGGCTGCTGGCGGTGTCGAAAAACATCGTGCTCGCCGCCGAATATTTCGGCAAGCACAAGACCATCTCGCAAATCGTGGCCATCAATGCGCTGCTGGTCGTGGACGCCTGTCACGAATGGCCGCTGTGGCTGCAAGGCATTTTTACGCCGTGGGTGGTCGGGTTTGCCAAAATCATGCTTTGGGTGACGGTCGCGCTGACCGCAGCCTCCGGCCTGATTTACCTGTGGCGGAACCGCGCGATTTATTTGAGCGACATGTAAAGTTTCAAAACCGGTGGGGCAAGCTCTGCGAGCCCCAAATTAATCACCGGAGAAGTCAGGGACTCGCAGAGTTCGTCCCTCCGAAAAATTTTCAGCGATGTGACGCCAGCGGCAGTGTCTGGCCGGAATTCGCCGATTGATAAACCGCCGGTTGCAAACCGGCCAGCGCATCAGTGTGTTTATGATGCCGCCAGGCGAAACTGGCGAAGGATATGACCAAAACAATTCCCAAAACGGCGGCTCCGGCCATCCCGAATTTCCAATTCAATTTCGAGAGCATGAACATCAGCCGGTCGAGCGGTGTGTTCGACGCTTCCGTCAACGGCGGCGGCTCGCTGAATTTTTCCGTCCGTCCCAGTTCGGCGGTGAGCGCGGCCATGATTTGCGGCACGTCGAGCTTGAGCAGCATGGCGTAATTTTTCACCGAGCCGCGAATGTAAATCGGCGCGGAAAACACATTGAAGTTCCCCTCCTCCAGCGCGCGGATGTGGTCGGTGCGGATTTTTGTGGCGTCCGCAACCTGTTGGACCGTCAGTTTCCGGGCTTCGCGTGCGGCACAAAGTTGTTCAGCGACCGTTGACATAGCCATATAATTCAAAGGTTTTAAGCAATTTAGCAATCCAAATAGCACGAAGCAGGCCAGTTTTGTATGAATTGGGAACATCGAACGTCGAACGCCCAACATCGAACACCGAATAAATGGTGGCCGGTTGATGCCGATAAATTCGACGTTCAGAGTTCGATGTTGAATGTTCGATGTTTTTTACCCGGCCATTGAACCTTTTCTCGCCGCGCGCATTCCACTTGATATAAATGCTGGTGTTGGCTGAACACGAACAACTGCCCGTGCCGCAGGCCAGAACCGGAGAACCGGCGGCTTGGGATGTTCTTTTCCGGCGCTACCAACTGCCGCTTTACGTTTATGTTTTTGAATTGGTTCACAACGAGCAAGCAAGCCTCGACATCGTCCAGGAGACGTTCATTGCCGCCGTCCGGCACATTGGCAGCCTGCGCGACGATGCGAAATTCGGGGGCTGGCTTTTCGGCATCGCGCACCAGAAATGCATCCAGCACTGGCGAAACCAAAATCGCGAAGAAATTTTGTTTGATGAAATTTCCGATACTCCGGACGAACTTGAAAACAGCCCGGACGCTGTGCTCATCCGGCAGGAACAGGAGGCCGAATTCATGAATTTGCTGAATCAGTTGCCGATGCCGCAACGCTCGGTGCTGCTGTTGCACTTCGTCGAGGACTTTTCCCTCGAAGAAATCGCCGGAATTACGGGCACCAATCCCGGCACGGTAAAATCACGGATGCACCACGCCAAAAAATCGCTGCGCAAACTGCTGGAGGAGAAAGAATGAAAACACCCCGTGATATTCTGTTCCAACGGCATCAAAGCGCCGCGCCGAAGCTCGACGCCATCCGCCGCGAAGTCGTGAACGTAGCCGCCGATGTCAATCGGCGGAAACAAACTGTCCGCGAATTGACATTCCCGGCTACGCTGGCAAACGCCATCCGGCTTTCGTTTCTGGAACTGGTCTGGCCCTGCCGCCGGATTTGGACGGGCCTGGCAACGACCTGGGTTTTGATTTTCATCGTCAACTTTTCTCAGCGCGACAACGTGAGCAGCGTCACGGGAAAAACCGTTCATCCCGGCGAAATGATCATGAGCCTGCAGGCCCAGCAACGCTGGATGAATGAATTGTTCGCGGACCGTTCGTCCCCGCCGGACGCCGACCGTCCGCGTAATTTCATGCCCAAGCCGCGAACCGAAAAATTCCCGAACGCCACTGTTTGATTTATGAATGACAAACCCAAAACCAAATGGCACTGGCGGCTGCTGCGCTGGGGATTGATCGGGCTGGCCGTCCTTTCAACGCTGGCGGCCATTTTGGTCACGGAAGAAAACTGGCGAGGCAAACGCGCGTGGGAAAATTACAAGCGCGCGGCCGAGGCGCGCGGCGAACGGTTTGATCTGGCCTCGGTTGTTCCACCACCCGTGCCGGATGAACAGAATTTTTATTTTGCACCAGTTGTTGCCAGCACCCTGAATTGGAGCCGGAAGCAAAACGCAGACACGTTGGAGCCGGGCGATGACCATGTCGCAAACCGGATGAATTTCAACATCTATCGCGGCAAGCCGGAGAACTGGCCGAAGGCCGGCGGCAATTGGCAAAAAGGCGGGTTGACCGACTTGAAAGAATGGCAGCGTTATTTCCGCGATTTTGCCGAGACGCCCGAAGGAAAAACAAACGGCTTTCCAGTGGCACCGCAGCCGCAAACACCGGCTGCCGACATCTTGCTGGCATTGAGCGGTTTTGATCCGGCAATCGAGGAATTACGACAGGCTTGCCGGCGTCCATATTCACGGCTGCCGTTTGATTACGAAAGCGGTTTTGACACCATCGGGGAACTTCTTCCCTATCTGGCAAATATGAAAAGGTGCGGCCAGTTGTTTCAGTTGCGAATCCTTGCCGAATTGGAAAACGGTCAAAGTGAAAAGGCGCTGGATGACGTAAAACTCCTGTGGCACGTGACCGATTCCGTTCGCGACCAGCCATTTCTTATTTCACATCTGCTTCGCATTGCGATGATGACCATAACGCTTCAGCCGGTTTATGAAGGCATGGCACAACGACGATGGTCCGATGCTCAACTAATGGAACTGGAACGGGAGTTGGCAAAGATGGATTTTCTGGCTGACTTTCAACTTGCCATGAAGGGTGAAATAATATGCGCGATTCATTCCATGGAAAAACAAAGAATCACCCGCGAATACAAAACCGTGGATGACAGTTCCGGGACAAATAAAATCATAACTGTCAGTATGCGTTTGACGCCAAGCGCCTTCTTTTATCAAAACGAACTCGCTTTCGCGCAGATGCACCAGCAGTATATTTTACCGCTGGTTGACCAGACCAACCGAATCATCGCCCCCGCCGCGTTGCGCCGCGCGCAGGCGGCGGTGCAGGTTCAGTTGAAGCAATACTCGCCTTACAAAGTTCAGGCGCTGATGACGTTTCCGGCTCTTAATGCGGCAGTCAAGAGATTTGCCTTTGCTCAAGCCAGTGTCGATTTGACCCGGGTTGCTTGTGCGTTGGAGCGCTACCGGCTTGCACATGGCGAATATCCGGAATCACTCGACGCGCTTTCGCCGCAGTTCATCGAAAAACTGCCGCACGATGTCATTGACGGCCAGCCGTTGCATTATCGCCGCACGGACGGCGGGAAGTTTTTGCTCTATTCCGTCGGTTGGAATGAAACGGATGACGGTGGCCAAGTCGCCTTTACAAAAAGCGGTTCAGTTGACCGGGAAAAAGGCGACTGGGTCTGGAAAAATTAGCCACGGATTAACACAGATTTGGACAGATGATTTTTAATCTGTGGCTCATCCGTGAAAATCTGTGGCTCAAACGGATTGGCGGACAAAACTTTTCCCGACCACGGCTCCGATGACCGACCCAATGATCGCTCCGGCCACGAAATCCGAGAACCAATGGATGGTCATGGAGACACCCACGCCGACATAGAAAGCGTAGAGGATCGCCACCCCACCCAGCCACCGTTGTTTTGGACAGAGCGTGAACACAGTGACGGCCATGGCGAAGGCGATGGTGGCATGTGACGACGGCCAGCCCCAGAAGACCCCACCGCGCAACCAGCCGAAGCGGAAGACATGACTGATGTCCGCGCCGACGCTGTGCGAAGGATGGACGCGACCCGTAACCGCCTTGTATGCGGAAGAAACCAGCGAACCGAGGAGCGTGGCCTGACCGACAGCCCAGCCGGCCAGAATGGTTCTGGAACTTTGGATAATGAAGCCGACGGCAAGCAGGAACAGCGGCAAGGCAAGCGGCAACAGCCCGCCAATCCCGACGGCGGGCCACATCCACGAGTGATACTAGCTTGCGATCAATAGGCTACTAAAGTAAGGTGGGGCCATTATGCGCCCCCGAACTGAAATTCCCGCCGCGCAGGTTGACGCGATCCATCGCGCGATGCTGGCGGCTTCCGGCAAATCGGCCTTTCAACGGCTCCAATGCCTGTGGTTGCGGGCCAGCCAAGACCTGTCCACCGAAGCCATTGCGCAGACGGTGGGCTTGAGCGTCAGCCATGTGCGGCGCGTCTGGTCGGAATATCTGCGCGGAGGACTGGCCGCCGGTCAGGGCCGTCCCAAAGGCGGACGCCGGCATCAAAACCTGACCCTGGCCCAAGAACGGGCCGTGCTGGTTCCTTGGCAACAGCGAGCCCGGCGGGGGAGCCTGGTCACGGCCCGCGGCATCAAGGCGGATTATGAGAAACGGTTGGGGCGGGCGGTGCCCGATTCGACGGTGTGTCGCCTGCTGGCGCGGCACCAGTGGCGGCGCGTCACTCCCCGCCCCAAGCATCCCAAGGACAACCCGGCGGCCCGAGCCGCTTTTAAAAAAACTTCAGGCCAAAGTGGACGCGGTGGCGGCTGGGCACCCGCAGCAACCGTTGCGGCTGCTGTTTGAGGATGAAGCCCGGTTTGGCCGGATGAGCGATCCGATTCGGTGCTGGGCGCCGGCGGGCTGTCGGCCGCAAGTGTCCACCCACCGGGTGCGCCAATACACGCATGTCTTTGGCAGCGTCTGTCCGCACGACGGGGAGTTCATCAGCCTGATCCTGCCGCACGCCGACACGGCGGCCATGTCGTTGTATTTGGCGGAAGTCTCCCGGAGGCATCCCGACGAACATATTTTGATGTTCTTGGACCGGGCGGGCTGGCATCAGGCCAAGGCTCTGGTCGTGCCCGACAACCTGACCCTGGACTGGCTGCCGGCGTACAGTCCGCAATGCAACCCCGAGGAACTGGTCTGGCGCGAAGTGCGCCGGCAGCCCTTTGGCAATCACGATTATGATTCCATGGACGCGGTCGAAAACGCTTTGGAACACCGCCTCGGCCAACTGGAATCCTCACCCGCCTTAATCCAATCCCTCACCGGTTTTGATTGGATTGTTAATGTTAGATTGAACACAAAATAGTATGAAGCGCCGGATCATGGGTGGCGAGGAACCAGCGCCAGTCGAAACCGGACAGCACGAGAATGACCGTGAGCAGGATGGCTACGAGGTGCCAGACAATCATCCGGCCCTTGAAGCAGCCGATGAAGTTGCGGGGCAGCGTTACCAGAAATTGTTTCATGCGGGAATGGTACAGATAAATCAGCCACGGATGAACACAGATTGGCACAGATAATTTTTTAATTTGTGTTTCATCTGTGAAAATCTGTGGCTTAAACCGCCTGTTGCCCGCCGCCATCCGCTCCACCGCCATCCAGATCAATCAAAATATCCCGCGGCTCGGCGCCTTTGCTGGGACCGATGATGCCGCGGCTTTCCAGTTCGTCCATGATTTGCGCAAAGATCATTCGAGACCCCACTCTAAAGCGTCAGCGGCTCGGCTCCGAATATTCGGATCCGGATCATTGGTTGAAAGGCCTTTGAGTTTGGGGATGGCGTCCGGTAGCTTTGATCCACGCAATTCAAGTAATACTTCCAACGCGCCAGATCTCAGTTGCACATCAGAATTGTCAAGACACTCCAACAGAAATAGTGAGTTTGTACGTGTAATATTTGCCAGTAACCATGCCGCCTCGTGTTGATAGTCCCCGCCGATCTGGCCGCAGACACCTTTTTTGACAAGTGTAACAAAAGCCAATCGAGAATGGGAAGCGAGCCTGCCAAGTGTTTCAACCGCTTCCTGCACCATAAATTTATTGGTGCATAAAAGATTCCCGCCCAAACCGGCAATGAATTCGTCGGAAGTTACTCCAATTTGATTCAGTGAGCGGGTGGCATCGATGCGTATTTGTGTGTCGGGATGCGACAGGCATTTTAGCAAAGCGGGAACCGCTTCTTGTCCGTTTGTTCCAAGCTTGCCCAGCGCATAGATCGCTTGTTGACGATAACCCAGTTCGGCGTTGTTCACATCGCGAATCAAGACCGCCAGTGCCTCGGGCTCCTCCGGGGCAATCTGCATTTCCGCAATGGCGGCTTTTTCCCGCAAATAGAAATATGAGTCATGCGTCGCCAGCCGCAGCAAAGGCAAGGCCGGGCGCGCCTGGTTCCCAAACTTGCCCATGGCCTCCGCAATGCCATCGCGATATTGATTGTTGCTGTTGGTGAATGCCTCCATCAACACCGGCACAACCAAATCCGGGTGATTTTGCCCCACAACCGCCAAGGCTTGCGCCATTTCCCTTCGACTCCAATCGTCGGTGCGCCTGTCGTTAATGGTGTCCAGCAAAGCCGGCAGAAAAACTTCCGCGTGATGGGTGTCGAACACAGACATTGCCATGGCAATATTTCCACGGTTGAATGCCGGTGCCGTCGCGTTGGTCAGCACGTTAACCAAAGCCGGCACGACGATCTCCGGATGATTCACACCGACGCTGACTAGCGCCTCGTACGGATCGTCGTTCCACCGCCACCGGTGGTTTGCCGGCAAAGACGCCACCAGTGCCGGGATCGCTGCTTCGGCGTTGGTGCCCATTTCCCGCAAGCAACGTATGACAGCGACCTGAACATGAAAGAAATTGCCTTTGTACCGCCGATCCCGCCAATTCATGACCGGTTCGCGTTTGTCTGCGAGCGTCTCCATGAGTTTTTCCGCCAGCGGCGGTACCGCGTCTCTGCCAATCAATTGAAGCGCGCGCGCCGGATACCATTGGTTTTCAGCAATGTTCTCTACCAACTCGGGAATCGCAGTTCTGGCAGTTGGGCCGAGCAGCTTGAACCCTTGGAGCGCGCGCTCCGGGCGGTTAATCTCCAATCCGTATTTTGGCGGCTCTTTGACCCATTCGACCAGATAGGGGACGGCCTTCTCTCCCATGGCTTTCAAAGCAGTCTGCGCTTCGGCATTGACCGGGGAACCCCATGGATTTACATACCAGTGTTCCATCCAATAGGTAAAGTTGTGGTCTTCGTACACCGGTTCTGAAGAAAAGATCCCCGGGGACCTCGCTACATCTACTCGATGCGCCAGAAACCAAACAATGCTCACGGCCAAAAGACCAATGATAATCCAGAAGCTAATCTGCTTTCTCATGCCACTTAGAAATTGAACCCACCCATATACCTGCAGAGTCCAAAAAATGACAGTCGGCGCTCCATCACACGGCCTGCTGCCCGCCGCCATCGGCGCCGCCGCCATCGAGATCAATCAGGATGTCCCGCGGCTCGGCGCCTTTGCTGGGGCCCACGATGCCGCGGCTTTCCAGTTCGTCCATGATGCGCGCGGCGCGGGTGTAGCCGAGGCGCAGCCGCCGTTGCATCAATGAGACGCTCGCCTTTTGCTCGCTGCGAATGACTTCGATGCACTGCTGGATCAATTCCTCGTCCTCGTCTATGCCGGTTTCGTTCCCAAAACTGGCGGCGGGCTGGGAAAGTTGCCGGTGAATTTCCAGGTCGTAGTTCGGTTTGCCCTGCCGGGCGATGAACTCGACGATGCTGTTGATTTCCTGGTCGGTGATCAATGCGCCTTGCGCGCGAATCAATTTCGCCGAACCGGGCGGCAGGTAAAGCATGTCGCCCTTGCCGAGCAGTTTGTCCGCGCCCATCGCGTCGAGAATCGTCCGCGAGTCCACGCGCGACGCGCATTGGAACGCGATGCGCGCGGTGATGTTGGCCTTGATGACGCCAGTGATGACATCCACGCTCGGCCGCTGCGTCGCGACGATGCAGTGAATGCCCGCGGCGCGCGCCATTTGGGTGATGCGCGCAATGGCCATTTCCACGTCGGCCGGCGCCACCAGCATCAGGTCCGCCAGCTCGTCAATGATGACGACGATGTAGCTCAACCGTTCGGGAATGACGATGTCCTCTTCGCGCGGTACGACGATTTCCTCATCCACTTCGACGGCGAATCCTTCCGCGCCCGGTTCGACCTTTTCCCTTTTGGCGGTGAGCGGCAATTCGGGCTCGGTCTCCGGCAACGGCTTGTTTTTCGGACGGGAATTGAACGACGCAATATTGCGGCAGCCGCAACGCGCGAAAATCTGGTAGCGCTTTTCCATTTCATTCACGACCCAGCGCAAGGCGAGGATGACCTTCTTGGGGTCGGTCACGACGGGCACGACGAGATGCGGCAGCGCATTGTATTGCTGCAATTCGACGACCTTGGGATCAATCATCACGAACCGGAGCTGGTCCGGCGAGAAACGGTAAAGCAGCGACGTGATGATGGCGTTGATGCAAACCGATTTGCCGGAGCCGGTGCTGCCGGCGATGAGGATGTGCGGCATTTCGGACAAATCCGCCACGATGGGATGGCCATAAACGTCCTTGCCCAGCGCGATGGGAATCTTCGCCTTGCTGTTGCGCCATTCCTCGGATTCGAACAAATCGCGCACGATGACCTTGGACTTGACCGGGTTGGGCACTTCGATGCCAACGGAGCTTTTGCCGGGGACGGGCGCGAGGATGTGAATGCGCTCGGCCTTGAGCGCAGCGGCGATGTTGTTCGACAGCGCGGTGATTTTTTCGAGCTTCACGCCTGGAGCGGGATGCAATTCGTAGCGTGTGATCGTTGGGCCTTTGGTGATGTCGCCGAGTGAAACTTCAATCTCGAACTGCGCGAGCGTCTGCTGCATGAGCCGCGCGTTGGCCATCAATTCCTCCTTGGATTCCGTGGGCTTCACGGTCAGGTCCGGATGCTGGAGAAAATCCAGCGGCGGCAACTGGTAATTGCCGATGATGGGCGTGGCGGCGACCGTGAGGGGCTTCCGCTTTTTCGGCGCAGCCTTCGGTTTGGCGGCGGGCGGCGCGGAACCGTCGGCGATGTGAACCACGGGTTCGGATTTGGTTTCGCCGGCCTGTTCCGGCTCACTTTTTTCCGCCACCGGCGTTTCAGCCTTGGATTCAACGGGTTTTTCCGCAGCTTCAGATTTTCGACCAAGAACTTCTTCGGTCGTGGCGACAGGGACTGCTTCACGCGAAGACGGCGGCTCAACCGCTTTGGCGGTTTCAGATTCCTTGGGCGGCTCGGTTGCGGCGGTCTTGCGCGCGCGCGCGGACGCCGACTTGGCCTCGGGCACGCTCAAGTCTCGGACGGTCGGTTCCGGCACCGGCTGCAGGTCCGCGCCCAGGCCGGAACGCTGGACTTCCTCCTGCAATTTTTTGGCCTGCCGCTCGAGGTCGCGCGCGCGGCGTTCGAGCGCGGTTTCATCGGCGGATTGGGGTTCGGCGGCGGCGGGCTTCTTTTGAAGCAAACGGCGAATCCATTCGCCGAGTTGAAAATTGGTCAGGAACAACAGGCTGATGAGGCACAGGGTCGTATAAACAATGACCGCGCCGACTTTGCCGAGGAGGCAAAAACCGTATTCGTAATGTGGCGTCTGCCCGTAAGTCACGAAACCCAGCCAGCCACCGGCGCTTTGCGAGCCGATGCCCTCGCGGAGGTTTCCCAGCCAGCCCGCGCTGTCCAACAGGTAAAGCAGGCCGGTGAGCGACATGACCAGCACCACCGACCACAGCACCGACCAGCGCAGGCGCTCGCGCAGGTAGCCCAGAAAATTCAGCAGATACGCCACCCCAAACGCCGCAAATAACACGGGCAAAAGGTATGCCACCACGCCAAACGGAAGAAACAAGCCCCACGCCAGATAAGCGCCGAATACATTGATCCAATTATGAATCGGTTCATTGTGCGGGCTTTTAAAAAAAGAGAGATCGTAACGGTCGAACGAAAGCTGCGCGACCAGCAGCAGCAACGCGGCCGCCAGCAGCGCGACCCCGATGACATCGTTGAATCCGCGGCTCGAATCCGACGGGGACTTGCGTGACATGCCCGGAGCGTAACAATTCGGCGCGGCGACTTCAAAGCGGGAAATTTGATTTCCGGCGCCCGCCCGTGGCGATGCGTGCCTGGCCAGGACCCGGCGGAATCATCGTTTTGCCCCTCGTTGTGAACCGTTGCCTCAAATCAAACTTGAACAAGTTCTAACTGTTTGACCTGGCGGAGATTTAATTTAGGCTTGAGAGGACAAATGAATCCGCCGCCGGTCTCAGCGCAGCGTTGCAGCCAAAACCAGGTTTGCCCGACCGCACATGAATGATCCAACTCCCCAACCCCGCCCGCTCTCGCTGTTGTCGGTGGTCATTCCGGCGCGCAATGAGGAAGGCTGCATCTGTTCCACGGTGGAGCACCTGCATTTGGAACTGCGGCTGCATAACGTGCCGCACGAGATTATCGTCGTTGACGATGGCAGCACCGATCGAACCTGGGAACTGCTTGCCCGGATCAAAGCCAAACTTCCCGATCTGGTTCCGGTGAAAAGCGAAGACCTGCACGGCTTTGGCCGCGCGGTCGTCCGTGGTCTCGACCAGATGAAGGGTGACGCCGTGGTCATCATGATGGCCGATGAATCCGATGATTGCCGCGACGTGACACACTACTGGGAAGAATTGAACAAGGGCTGGGACTGTGTCTTCGGCAGCCGCTTCATCAAAGGCGGGGGCACGGTTGACTATCCAAAAATCAAGCTGTTCATCAATCGCATGGCCAACTTCTTTCTCAAAACCCTTTTTGCCATCCGCCTGAACGACACGACGAACGCTTTCAAAGCCTACCGGCGGGAAGTGATTGACGGGTGCCGGCCGTTGATCTCGCCACACTTTAATCTCACCGTTGAACTGCCGCTCAAGGCTATTGTGCGCGGATTTTCCTGGACCGTCATTCCCGTCACCTGGCGCAACCGCCGCACCGGCGAGGCGAAGTTGATGATGCGCGAGATGGGCAGCCGCTACCTTTTCATCTGCCTTTATATCTGGCTGGAAAAGTATTTCAGCCGCGGCGACTACCGGAAAAGAAGCCCGAATTGACCTGCCCGTCTGCAACCGTGCCCCCTGGTGATCAGGCAGGTTAAGCTTGGGGGCCGCAGGCGACACCATTCCTTCCTGCCCGTTGCTGGCTGCCTTCACTCAAAGTTAAAAGAGCGGCCTTCTGACCGCACAATTCCGCGGCAGCGTTGCGCAAGGATCGCGAATCACTTCGCCCGCATCGGTGATCATTTGTTCCCGCCAGCGGTTTCACCCGTCGGAAAAGCCATGTACTGTTTGGCGTTGGCGTAGCAGATGTTGCGAATCATCGGCCCGACCAGTTTTTCGTCGTTGGGAATCAGGCCGGTTTCCATGTCGCGACCGGTCAAATTGCAGAGGGTGCGCCGGAAATATTCATGGCGCGGATACGACATGAACGAGCGCGAATCCGTGATCATGCCGACAAAGCGCGAGAGCAGGCCGAGGTTCGACAGCGCATTCATCTGCCACTCCATGGCTTCCTTTTGGTCCAAAAACCACCAGCCGGAACCGAATTGGATTTTGCCCGGAACTGTGCCGTCCTGAAAATTCCCGATCAACGCGGCGAAGGCGTAGTTATCCGCCGGATTCAAATTGTAAATGATGGTTTTCGGCAGCAAATTTTCCTGGTCGAGCCGGTCGAGGTAAGCCGCGAGGGCGGAGCCTTGCGGCCAGTCACTGATGGAATCGAAGCCGGTGTCCGGGCCGAGTTGTTTGAACCGGCGGGTGTTGGCGTTGCGCAGAGCGCCGAGATGAAGCTGTTTCGTCCAGCCTTTTTCCGCGTCGAGCCGGCCAAAGAACAGCATCATGAACGAGGCGAACTGTTCGTGCTCCGGCGGCGAAACCGCCGCGCCGCGCCGCGCCTTGGCGAAAATCCCGGCGGCAGTTTTCTCGGAACAAAAGTCAACAAAACAATGGTTCATGCCGTGATCAGACAAACGGCAGCCTTGCGAATGGAAAAAGTCATGACGCTTTCGGAGCGCGGTGAGGAACGCGGAAAGGCCATTGATGTCCACGTTGCTTGCGGTGGCAAGCTGTTCCACCCATTTGTTGAAACCGGCGGGCTGATTGACCGTCAGCGCCTTGTCGGGCCGGAACGCAGGCAGCATTTTCGTCGGATGGCCCTGGGACGCAAACGCGCGATGATGTTCCAGGCTGGCCACCGGATCATCCGTGGTGCAAACAACCTTGACCTTGAATTTCTTCAGTATGCCCTGTGTGGTCAGTTCCGGGGTGGCCAGTTTTTCATTCGCTTTTTTCCAGATTTTCCCGGCGTTTTTTTCGTCGAGCAATTCGGCAATGCCGAAATAACGTTTCAATTCCAGATGCGTCCAGTGATAGAGTGGATTGCGAAGCGTGTGCGGCACGGTGGCCGCCCAAGCTTTGAACTTGTCGAAGGGATCGGCATCGCCCGTGCAAAAGCGTTCCGCGACGCCATTGGCCCGCATGGCGCGCCATTTGTAGTGATCGCCTTCAAGCCAGATTTCAAACAGATTCCTGAACTGGCGGTTCGCCGCGATGTCGCGCGGCGAAATGTGGCAGTGGTAATCGAAAATCGGCTCGGGCTCGGCGTATTGATGGTAAAGCTTGCAGGCCGTTTTGGTGCCCAGCAAAAAGTCTTCGTGGATGAATGGCATAAAACAGGGTTATTGGCCGGGCAGCAGCGATTTCAGGTGCCGCTCAAACAGGTTTTTAGCGATGTTTTTGGCGATGATGACGCTCGTACTTCTCGAGCGCGTTGAGACAACGGTCGTCTTTCTTCGCGGTGTTTTTCGGAGCATGCCGGAGCCCGGAAACAAATTGTTCCACGTTCTGCCATTGACGGTAGGCTCGCCGCCGGCCCTGCTCCGGATCGGAACGTTCTCGGCGCGCCGTTTTGCGACCATGATACATGCCTGCGGCTGGACCATTTCACCTGATGTGTAAAACGGCCGCCCAGGCTCAATGATAATTTCTCCGGTGATAAATATTTATTCACAATTCTTTGTTTAATGACCGGTAATGTAACAGTTTCGTCCGCCGAAACATCATGCGTCTTTTGCAGAATTGTTTGAGAATTCTGCACTCAAAATGAAAAATTGTATAGGCAATTCGCGCTGGCCAGGATGTGCAAGACGCCAGTTCTATTATTTTAGCGCATGGTTGACTGCCGCAGGCAGAGCCCCGCCTCGACACGAAAGCGCATGAAAGCCAGCCCGGCGGGCGGCCCCGTCGCTAATTTTTTCCCGGCGGCACAGGTTCCTGCGCCGCGGCCCTTTTCTTTTCAAACCAATCCTTCAACTGCGGCAGCAGTTCCTCCATCCGGCCATAAAATTTATTCGGGTCGGAAACGCCGAGCGCCTCGACCAGGGGCGCAGCCTGCAAACCGGCTTTTTTTGTCCAAAACGCATCCGGTTGCTCACCGTCCCGAAGATTGATTTTGTAAAGCACGTCGAGGTAATCATCCAACGCGGCCCGGAGCAAGGCAGCTTGGTCGCCGCCGGTTGCCAAGGCCGCCATTTTTTCCAGCGCGATGCCAAAACCAATCTGGGCCCGGCTGCGCGCGGAAATGTTCGCGAACGGCGAGTTGAAAACCTGCGCGTAGGCGTTCGTTGCGGTGTCATAATTGGTCAGTTGCAAGGCGCAGTCGCCGATTTCGCACCACGCCAGCAAGCCGGGATCGTTTGTTGGATACAACTGGCAAATCTGGCTGAATACATTCATGGCCAGTTGAAAATTCGCCAGCGGGTTGTTGGTGTCCGTTGAATCCGAAAGCATCAACGCGCTGCCGTAGGCGAACAAGGCCTGCGCGTTCAGGTCCGGCGGACAGTTCGTGTCGCTCGTCAACGAGATAAAATGGTCAATGGCATCCTTGTAACTGGGCAGGCCCATCGCCGCGCGCCCGGCCATCAGGCGCGCCTGGTAAATCAACGGTGAGTTCTGCCAGTTGGTGTTTTGATAAAGCATCTTGTAATTTCTTTCCGCGGCCACGTAATTCGTCCCGCCCAGGCGGAAGTAATGATCCGCCACCCACCATTGTGCCAGCGGGGCGAGGTCATGGGTCGGAAACTGCACGATGAAATTGGTGAACAGCCCGAACGCGTTCGTCTCGTTTCCCGCCTCAAAATTCGCCCGGGCCAGCGCATAATCCGCCTCAGGCCGCAGCGCGTTGGTTGGAAAATCGTTCCGCCAGCTCTCGTACTGGCCGATGGCCGATGGCCAGTCTTGTTCCTGTTCATAAGTGCGCGCGATGGCCAGTTCCACCTGTGATCGCAGCGGCGAATCCGGAAGCGTCGCTGTGAATTTCTGGAAAACGGCGCGCGCGGCGGCGGGCTGGCGGGCATCCGCCAGGCCTTCACCCACCAGCAGGAGGCTGCTGCCGGCCAGATCGCTGGCGGGATAAAGCTTCAGCAGCCGGTCCATGGCGCTGTTTGCGCCGTCCATGTTCGTCAATTCCAAGTTCGCGCGGACCATCTGGTAGAGCGCGCGGTCACCGAGCGTTTGCGCCACGGCGGGGAAACTGGT
Source organism: uncultured Verrucomicrobiae bacterium (assembly GCA_963744965.1). GTDB lineage: Bacteria > Verrucomicrobiota > Verrucomicrobiia > Limisphaerales > UBA11358 > UBA11358. The sequence continues at coordinate 249,119 of CAVUVT010000008.1, read as the reverse complement.
GAAATCCTCAACCACCGCGCGGTAATTTTCCAGCGCGCCCGCGTAATTTGTCAGCGCAAACAGCGCGTCGCCCGTTTTGAACAGCGCCACGGCCAGGTCCTCCGACGGCGGCAGCAGCTTCGCGGCCTTTTGGAAGTCGGCGAGACTTGCATTTGTCTGGTGATCCAGCCAAAGGCCCCAGCCGCGGTCCAGATACGCCTTGCCGGCGAGCGGGCTGTTTTTGAACGCGCGGAAAAATTGATCGAAACGCGCCTGCGCCTCCGGCAACTGGTTCGTCGCCTCCGGCAAATGATTTGTGGCCGCCAGGTGCGCGGTATAATCCTTCAACTGCAATTCGCCGAGCGTCAGCAACGCCACGTCCGTCGCCGCCGAACCTGTAAATTGCGCGAGAAATCTCTCCAATGATTGCTCGGCGCCGGAAAACTGGTTTTGCGCGACGGCCAGCTCCGCCATTTTCAAAATCGCCTGCCGCTGCCGATCGGCCGGCGTTTTCAGCCTGAGAATTTCCTGGTAGGCGGCAATGGCCCCGGACATTTGCCCCAGTTGCTCCAGCACCTGCGCGCGCAACACCAAGCCTTCGGCCTGCAAAGAATCGCTTTTTTCGGACAGCGCGATCTTGACCAGATTGGTCGTGGCCGCCAGTGCCGCGTTCGTGTCGCCCGCCGCGAGCCGGTTCTGGTAAAGCAAATACGCCCGCTGCCATTCCAATCCCGGATTGAGCGTCTGTGGGTTTACCGACGCCAGAATCGCGAACCCGCCGGCAAAATCGTTTTGCACGAATTTCGCCTGCGCCAGCAGCAAACGTCCGCGCGAAACCAGTTCATTTCCTGAGTCCATTTGCGCCGCACGCTGAAACACGCCGTTCGTTTCCTCCAGCAACGACACCACCTGCGGCCACTTGTTGGTCTGCGCCAGCGCCGCCGCCGCCTCCACCACCCCCCGGAGCCGCAGCGATGATTCGGGGAAATCGCGCGTCAACGAAACAAAGGTTTCCGCCGCCGCGGAAAAATCCCCGTTTTGAAACTGCGCTTCGCCAATCCAATAAACGTATTGGTCGGCAAGATTCCCGGCTTCGGCTTTGCGCGCTTTGAGCAGCGCGATGGTCTGCGGGAGCTTCCCCTGCTCGAATTCCGCCTCCGCTTGCATCAACACCACCTCGGCCAGGCGGTCGGATTTGGGATATTTCTGCACGAACTGCGCGAACTCCGTTTCCGCGCGGCTCCACATGCCGTCCTGAAACGCGGTCGCCGCGGCGGCATAGGCGCGATCTTCCCGCGCGCTGGCGGCCCAACTCCGTTCACCGCCCGTTGACAGCGCGAGCAAAATCAAAAGCCATTGCAACCGAAACGCCATGCGCCCGAATCTAAACGACGTTGCGCAGTGACAAAAGCGGGAAATCAACAGGAATCTATTTCGCCGGACTGTTGGTTTGGACCTTGGCCTGTTGCAACTCCCGGGCCGTTTCCTCGGTCATGGCCTGGATGCGCTGCATCATCGGCCCCATCCGCTGCTGCATGATCAGCATGGAGCGTTTCATCAATTCGGGTTGTTTGCTGACGTAAGCCTGGCCGGCCGGCGATTTGTAAAACGCGAGGAGGCTGTCAATCTCCTCCTGCGAAAAGGTCCCCTGGTAAATCCTGACATAGTCGTCCTTCAATTTGTCCCAGCTCATTTCCTCCTTGAGGATGGCGATCATTTTTTGCTGCTGCTTGTCCACGATGGCCTGCTCGTCCGCGCTCAGGGGTTTTCCCTTCGTCACCTGCTGCATGGCGGTTTTCATCACGCCGTTCATCTGGTCGAAGGTCGCACTCATGAGCTTGTCCACCTGCATGAGTTTCAAGAGTTGCTCCACCGATTCCGGCGACGCCGGTGCCGCGTGAACGGGAAGGGAAAGGGTTAGCGCTGCCAGCAAAAATAGTGTAGCGGGGATTTTCATAGGCCCGATGCTGTCATCCCCGGTGCGTTTGTCAAAAAGTAATTTAATGCCCGCTTCCAACTGGACCGGGCGCTTATTTATTGAACCGGAAGTTGGTCCGGTCGTAGTCCTGCGTGACGTATGACCTGGTCTCCAGCCGCATTTTGCCGGTGCGCTTGGGAAGGTAAATTCCGCCGGACCCCCGGTTTGTGAGAGAGCCATTTAAGGCGTTTGATCTTCCTTGTTTTTGATTTCGTCCGGCGCTTTTGGGGGATGAGTCACCGGCACCGTCAAAATAAAGGTGGAACCTTCACCCGGTTTGCTCTTCGCGGTGATGTCCCCGCCGTGATACAACGCAATCTTCTTCACTATGGCCAGCCCCATCCCCGTCCCTTCGTATTCATTGCGGGTGTGCAACCGCTGGAATACGTTGAAGATGCGATCCACATATTTCTCGTCAAAGCCGATGCAGTTGTCGCTCACCGTCAGCCGGCACAGTTGCTTTTCGGGCGTGTCGGGGTCGGGCAGGATCTGCGCCTCGACCTTCACGACGGGCGGTTCTTCGGGACGGCGGAACTTGAGCGCGTTGCCGATCAGGTTTTGCAGCAACTGACGCATTTGCAACGGCTCGGCGTCAATGACGGGCAGGGCACCCAGTTCGACACGTCCCTTGACCAGTTCGATCCGGCCTTCCAGATCCTCCACCACGCCCGCGGCCACTTCCGCCAGATTGACCGGCGTAAATGGCTGGGCCTTGGTGGTGACGCGGGAGAAGGACAGCAGGTCGTTGATCAGGGTCTGCATCCGCGCCGTCGCCTTTTGCATCCGGTCCAGATAATCCAGCGACTCGGGGTCGAACTTGCCGGTGTTCTTTTCCTTGAGGCGTTCGCCGAAGACGACGACTTTGCGGAGGGGTTCCTGGAGGTCATGGGAGGCGACGTAGGCAAAGTCCTGCAACTCGCGGTTGCTGCGTTCGAGTTGGGCGGCGGATTGCCGCAATTTTTTCTCGCTCTTGCGCAACGCCTCCTCCGCCTGTTTCTGCCGGGTAATGTCCCGGCCGATGCCGATCAGGCCGACGATCTTTCCATCCTGGTCACGCAACGGCAGTTTGCTGGTCAACAGCCAGCGTTTCCGGCCAGCTTCGTCAAAGAGATATTCCTCCTTGTCAATGACCGGCTGGCCCGCAATCACCTTCAGGTCGTCGGCCCAGAACTTTTCCGCGACGTCCTTCGAAAAGAGATCAAAATCGTTTTTGCCGATGGCCTCGGCTTCGGTTTGACAACTGAAATTTTTCAAGTCGGCCGGGTTGGCCAGGGTCTTGCGGCCGGCGGTGTCCTTGGCATAGATGCAATCCGGCAGGTTGTCGATCAGCGTCCGTAGCAGGAGCCGTTCCCGGGCCAACGCTTCTTCCGCCTCTTTCAGCTTGGTGATGTCCCGGCCGATCCCGATCAGTCCGACAATCTTTCCGTCCTGGTCGTGCAGCGGCAGCTTGCTGGTCAACAGCCAGCATATCCGGCCGGCTTCGTCAAAGAGATATTCCTTCTGGTCAATGACCGGCTGGCCCGCAATCACCTTCTGGTCGTCGGCCCAGAACTTTTCCGCGATGTCCTTCGGGAAGAAATCGAAATCACTTTTGCCGATGGCCTCGGCTTCGGTTTGGCAGCGGAGATTTTTCAAGTCGGCCGGGTTGGACAGGGTCTTGCGACCGGCGGTGTCCTTGGCATACATGCAATCCGGCAGGTTGTCGATCAACGCCCGCAACCGCCTGCGGGCGTCGGCCAGTTCCTTGTTGGCCCGGACCAGTTCGGCATTCCTGGTTGAAAGTTCGGCAACCTGTTGTTCCAATTCGCCAACGCGTTGTCCTAGCCCGTTGTGTGACTGGCGCCGGCCCGCTTCGGTCGGTTTTCCGTTGGAAGTGTCCAGGCGGATATTTTTCAGACCGATAACTTCTTCAGTATGATGATCGGTTTTCTTCATGGGTCAAAACAGTAATAAAAAAGCAGTTTGAGTGCCATGTCCAATGCCACTGGCAGGGAATTGCTTGAGAAATCCTTCAAGTCAAAGGGGTGGCTGGCGCCACTGCCGACGGCGGCTTCGTGCCGACACGCATGCCTACTTGTTGAAGCGGAAATTGGTCAGGTCGTAGTCCTGCATGACGTATGGCTTGGTTTCCAGCCGCATTTTGCCGACGCGCTTGGCCTGCGTTTCGCCGCCCGCCCCGATGAAATCCGCAAAGCTGATGATTTCCGCGCGGATGAAGCCCTTTTGGATGTCCGTGTGAATGGTGCCGCCGGCTTCCCAGGCCGTGGTGCCTTTCCGGATGGGCCACGCGCGGTTTTCCTTGCCGCCGACGGTCAGAAAACAGATGTAACCGGCCTCGGCAAACGCGCGGAGCAGCAGGGCGTCAGGATTTTCCAAATCCGGCGGTTCGGCCACCACGACCGGCTTGGCGGTGAAAAAATTGTGCGCGGCGACGGCTTGCAGGTCCGCTGGCGCCAGACCGGAATTGAAGACGAATTTTTCCTGTTCGAGGAGCGCCTTGATTTTTTCCAGCGCCTGACGCTCGTCTTCCTGCGGGTCGCGGCCCAGGCGCGTTTCCACAAATTCCAAGTCCTTTAAAATCATGTCCGCCCGGCCCTCCACCGACACCAGGATGGCGTCGGCGTCAATCAACTGGTCCTCCCCCACCACGTCCACCTGCGCGTGGACTTTTTTCTGCGCCTCGACCAGTTTGTCCGCCTCATCGAGGCGCGGGTCCTTGAGGTTATGTTTGCCGGTTTTTATGCCGGTCAGACCGAACAAAGCGATTTTCATAAAGGCTGATTCAACGATTATACCGGTCCTGCGATTTCCCCGACAATCGTATTAGCGATTCCAAACAAGCCAATCCAAATCGCACTCGTGTTGAAACGTTCAGATGAATACATGTGAGAACGCACCTGCCGTTGGCCTGTCGCACAATGTGACTCTTATCTGAGCGAGCAAACTTGTCTTTATTTTCGAGCGGTAGGGCGCATTCCCGCACAGGCCGTGACGGCGCGACCCTGGCCGACTCCACGCAGCACGTCGTCACTTGCGCGCGATTCAATCCGGATTTTTTGAGCGGGAGCGAACTGATTTTAACAGCGTCAGCGGTCGTTGTCTGTTCTGCCGGTGGTAGCGGCTCGGCGCGATGGCCGGGAGAGACACCAAACTTAAATCGTCTCGTCGCTCCCGGACAGCGTGACGAACGACGCCACGGGCAGACTCGCTTTGCTTTTGGGGCGGAGCGGTCGCGTGACGGCGCGCTGCCCGGCCTTTCATTTGCAGGCAGCGTGACGGCACGGGACCGCGCAGGGGGAAGTTGCAACGCGGCGGGATTCTCATTTTTCCAACTCGCTTGCAATCTTCTTGTATCGATGCAGGAACCACAAAAAGAAACCAACACCGAAAGTAACGTAAAATACGATACAGACCACCAGATCGGTTTCGCCAAGCTCGGAAATTGTTTTCCAGTCTTTCCACAAAATAACCGGTGTTACAAAGAACCAAATAATCCAGCCGATCATCAAGCTCCTGTGGGCTTTCAGCCGTTGCTCGCGAATGGATGGTGTTTTGTTGTTCATCTGAATCTGAAAAGGAAATCAGGATAAAAATCACTTCACGATAAAACTTAAGACTAACAGGAACAGTCCAAGTATAATCAGGATCACGCCACCTCGGTTACAAATTCGCTTGTTTCGCTCGATCTTTTCCGGCGTCAACAGTTCGCTCTTGTAAAAGAAGCTGGGATGGAAGACTCCAAGAAGTCCCATTGTTAGGGCCAATATAGCTATTAGAATGTCCATACGTTTTATGAGGGGTTACTTCCCAGTGCTGGAGTTTTGATTGGGTGTTCCAGGCGTAAGCCAGGATGAACCATCGGGCACTGGCGTTTGTAATGATGCGCCAGGCGGCAGGTTGAATGGATTGCTATTATCGTTGATATTCGGAATTTGGCTGGTGGTCTGGCTCGGAGTCCCGAAGAGCAATTGAGCAGTATTGGTCGGTTCGTAGGTCCAACTCAACGCCGGCATCTGTCCGCCAAAATTATCCACGTAAAAGAGCGGCTGCGTGGTAAAATCCCACGGATCGTAGGCGGGAACAATCTGCCAGCCACCTAAAATCTGTTGCACGCTGGCGTTGGGAGAATTGCTCTGAATATAGTTGAGCAGATTGGTGGTGTAACTTGTCAGTTTGCTCCGCACGCTGGCTTCGTTCAAACTTTGGGCATAGTTGCCGTTGTCCGCGCCGCCTGCGGCGGAGATCAGTGCATTGCTGATAGTCGTGCCCGCGCCGCCCATTGCGTTGGTCAGCGAGAAACTAGACAATGGGGACACTTGCTCGCTGATCTTGAACGCCGGGTCAAGTTGATAGACCGTCGAGCCGTTCGTCAAAGCAACCCAAGTCCGCTGAATGAAAAACGAATTTCCGTCGGTTCCATAGTAAGCCGCCGGATAACCGCGGGAGCCGAGCAAATTTAAGACATAGTTGACGGTGGTGGTCCAGTTCGTGTTATTCAAGGTCAACTGCCACCAGTGATGCAAATCATAATCGTAGCTGTAAGGATCGTCGTAGGGGATTTGCTCCCAGCCGAACTGGTAGGCGACATTATTGGAATAACCCGCTGCCGACAACAAAGCCACCAAGAGGGCACATTGGTCAAAATCGTTGCCGCTCTTTTCCAACAATGTCAATTGCGCCCCTTTTTTCGAGCCGAAATAAAGGACGAATTTAATGTGGTCATGCACGTAGTTGAAAATATTCGTCGGGTTGTTCTGTAGGCCAGCAGCCAATGCCTGAATCTGCGGGGTAATGACTTCGGCAATAGGTGCGGATGGCACGTTGGGCTGGTTCATCGGACTGGCTTGGCCGGCAGCCTGAACTTGTTGTGATGTGACGGTAAAGTCATCCCGTGACTGAAGGGGCAGGCTTTGGTTTCCTGTGCGAAAACAGCCTGGGTCGGTAATTTGTGCCTGACAGAGTGCCGCTGTTGCCAACAATCCTATAAATAAAAGTCGGTGTGTTTTCATTGAATCATTCCCTTCTGATTATTGTGAAACTGAAAGCACATTACCCTCGGCATCATTCGTTATGGACCCGCTTTTTATTCCCGAAACACCATTCAACCAATCAGCCGGAGTGTAGCCGTAATTGGCCCGTTCCCCCGGTTGCGTCAGGTTGCTCGTTTGCGGATTCAATCCCAGCAATATCTCCCAGCCATCCGGTATCTCGTCCAGATTCGAGTCGGCATTGTGAGGGTCAGTGTGCGAAATCAGCAATTCGTAGGCGTCCGTCAAGCCGTCGCCGTCGCTGTCGAGCGGAGTCCCCAAGATAAGAAAGGCATTGGCACTGGTGATCGGCAGGGCGTAGGTGTTGCAGGAACTACCTTGTCCCATCCAAAACCAAACGGCATTGCTGATCGGCGACTGCAAGGCTCCGGTGGCGAATACGTCATAGGCATAGCCAGCCTGCCCGCCTTGGATTGTGAAGGTCACGTTCTCAGTGCCGTTTCCCGCTGCCGTCGCCGTGACGTTGGTGATCCAAACCTGATAGGCGTCGGTGCTATACACCGTGGGGTAAACCGACCCGACCCATTGCAGATAACCCGCGCCGGTAATCACGTCCGGCGTGACGGCATTGGTGGACGGACTGGACGGGGCGGAAATAATGTTGGCCATCATGTCGTTATACGGCATGAGGTAATAGTTGGGGGAAGAAGAATAGAACATACGGCCAACCGTGTCACCGTCCAGAGGGATATTATAGGTCTGGATGTCATCGAAAGCGCCCTACGCCTGAATCACGCCGTTACTGTCACTGCCGATGTAAAACCCTCCGGCCAGTACGCTCGAATCCGGCCAAGCAGTGATGCCCGGCCCGTTGGTCGCCAAAGCGCCGTCCAAATACAAGGCCATGTTCGTGGCACAATACGTCAGCGTGATGAAGTGCCAGTAATTGGTCGTCCAAGCAATAGGTGCGGTCAAATAAGTGGTGGTAGAACCGTCGCCAGGCTGCACGGTGAAATACAGATTGGCTCCGACATCATCCACATACAGGCTCCACCAGCCGAAACTGGCGTCATCCGTGTAGCCGCCCACTTCAATCAGCCGTCCCCACAGGCCGGGGCCTGTCCCGCCTTCATTCGTTCCGGCCCAGGCTGGCGCGAACCAAAAGGCCACGCTTCCAACGTCAACCGTGAGGTTGGTGATTCCGTCATTCTCAATGACGTTGTATTGCAGCCATGCCGGAGTGTTGGTGTTCAATCCGAGAGAGGTGCCGTCACCAAACCATGACAAGCCAGTGATATTGGTGAATGACACCGGCGCGTAGCCAAGACCACTCGTCCAGTTGGTGGTGTCGTTGAACGACCACGAATCGAGCGGCGTGTAGGAAGGATACAACTTACCGCCGGGCAGCGGTTGCGCCAGTCCGCTGATGGCGCAAAACAAAAGGCCCGCGACGATGAGTGCGCGGGCTGTTAAAATGTGGTTGAGTTTGCGAGAAAAACCATTCCCTCGATTGATTGCCTTCATAAGTTTTATTTTGTTCCCAAATCTACCCCAACGGCGTTTCTAACACTTCCTTATCCAAAGGCAAGCAAAAAAACAAATACTATTGTATTCAATACAACTGTCTGTGTTCGCCTCCCCGGCTTGGTTGCATTCTGGAAAGATGCGGCGCTTGGAAATGTCGGATGCCTTCGCCCTTGTGCTCAGACAGCACAGGGAAAGCAAGGCGTTGTCCCAAGAAACGTTAGCTGAAAAAGCTGATTTGCATCCGACCTACATTGGAATGTTGGAACGATCCTTGCGGAATCCCAGCCTGAATGTTACCAAGGCGCTGGCCAGGGCGCTGGGTGTACCGCTTGCAAAGCTCATTGCTGAAGCCGAAGCTATCCAACAAAAGGCGAATCCCAAGAAGTGAGTTTGCCTTTTATCAAGCTTAAAACCGCGTTGCTGGCATCCTGAAGTAAAAACAATTGGCGTTTCTCAAAACTGGGATTTTTGTTTTGGTGTCGGCAAATCTTGCATATCGCTTTGAGATTCAAACGGCCAGCACATTTCTCAAATACTGCCCGGTGAAACTTTCGGCGCAGCGGGCGACGGCTTCCGGCGGCCCTTGCGCGACGATGCGCCCGCCAGCATCCCCGCCCTCCGGGCCGAGGTCAATAATCCAATCCGCCGTTTTGATCACGTCGAGGTTGTGCTCGATGACGACGAGGGTGTTGCCGGTGTTGCGCAGTTTGAACAGCACTTCGAGCAGCTTGGCCACGTCGTGGAAATGCAGGCCGGTTGTCGGCTCGTCCAAAATATAAAACGTGCGCCCGGTCGCCTTGCGGCTCAATTCCGCCGCCAGCTTCACGCGCTGCGCCTCGCCGCCGCTCAACGTCGTCGCCGCCTGTCCCAACCCGATGTAACCGAGTCCGACCTCGGCCAACGTCAGCAACGGGTCGTAAATCTGCGGGACCACGCGGAAAAAAGTCACCGCCTCGTCCACTGTCATCGCGAGCACGTCGGCGATGTTTTTGCCCTTGTAGGTGATCTCCAGCGTCTCGCGGTTGTAGCGCCTGCCGCCGCACACCTCGCACGTCACATAAACCGGCGGCAGAAAATTCATCTCGATTTTGAGCAGGCCGTCGCCCTCGCATTTTTCGCAGCGCCCGCCCTTGACGTTGAAGCTGAACCGGCCCGGCGCGTAGCCGCGGATTTTTGCCGCCGGCAGCTTGGCGAACAAATCGCGGATGTGATTGAACATGCCGGTGTAGGTGGCGGGATTCGAGCGGGGCGTGCGGCCAATCGGCGCCTGGTCAATCACGATGACCTTGTCAATCACCTCAAAACCCTTCAACGCACGGTGCGCGCCGGGCGTTTCCCGGGAACCGTAAAATTTGCGGAACAGCGCGCGGCGCAAAATGTCGTCCACGAGCGTGCTTTTGCCGGAACCGCTCACGCCGGTGACGCAGGTGAACGTGCCCAGCGGAATGCGCGCGTCTATGTTGCGCAGATTGTTTTCCTTCGCGCCAAGCACTTCGAGCCAGCCGCGGTCTTCGGACGGGGCCAGGCGCTTTTTCGGGATGGGAATCGCCAGTTCGCCGCGCAGGTATTGCGCCGTCAGTGAATTCGCGTTCTGCAAAATTTCCGGCAATGTGCCCGCCGCCACGAGTTCGCCGCCGTGAACGCCCGCGCCGGGGCCAAGGTCAACGATGTAATCCGCATTGCGAATCGTGTCCGCGTCGTGTTCGACCACGAGCACGGTGTTGCCGAGGTCGCGCAGGCTCTTGAGCGTCTCCAGCAGGCGGTGATTGTCGCGCTGGTGCAGGCCGATGCTCGGCTCGTCCAGGATGTAGAGCACGCCCACCAGTCCCGCGCCGATCTGGGTGGCCAGCCGGATGCGCTGGGCTTCGCCGCCGCTCAACGTGCTGCTCTCGCGGTCGAGCGTGAGATAGCCCAGGCCGACGTTTTTCAAAAAACCCAGCCGGGCGCGGATTTCCTTGATGACCTCATGCGCGATTTTTTCCTCAAATTCCGTGAGCTTGAGGCCGGCAAAAAATTCGTCAGCCTTCTCCACCGACAGCGCGCAGACGTCCATGATGGACAGGCCGGGAATCTTCAATTTCGGAGTGCGGAGTGCGGAGTGCGGAGTGTTGGCGCGATCGGACGATTCCGCATTCTGCAATCCGCATTCCGCACTCGAAAGCGTCACGGCTAAAATTTCCGGCTTCAAGCGCCGGCCTTTGCACACATCGCAGAACTGCGGGCTCATGTAGGGTTTGATGCGGTTGCGGACGAATTCGCTTTCGCTGTCGGTGAACAGCCGCTCCAGGTTCGGCAGCACGCCCTCGAAGGGACGGCGGATGGTGTGCTGGCTGCCCGCGCGCCAGAAATGAAAATCAACCTCGTCTTCGCCCGAACCGTGCAGCAGGACTTTTTTGAAATCGTCCGGCAGGTTTTTCCAGGGTGTCTCCAGGCTGACGTTGAAATGCGCCGCGATGGAGCGCAGCATGGCCTTGTAATAAATGTTCATCCGCTTGCCCGCCCGCCGCCAGGGCTGGACCGCGCCGTCCTCGAGCGACTTTTCCGGGTCGGGCACGACCAGGCTTTCGTCGAAAATCATCTTCTGGCCGAGACCGTGGCAGACCGGGCAGGCGCCCGCCGGTGCGTTGAACGAAAAATGTTTTGGCGTGGGCGGATCAAAACTTTTGCCCGTGGCCGGCGAACACATTTTGTTGGAATGAAGCGTTTCAATCCAAATGTCATTGGTAGGGCGTGGTGTCCCCACCGCGCCGCCGTTCGTTTTGACAGCGGCGGGCTGCGGAGAGCCCGCCCTACCTTCAGTCAATTGATGCAACGTGAACATCACGCCTTCGCCCCAGCGCAACGCGGTTTCGACCGAATCGCCGAGCCGCACGCGGATTTTATTGTCAATCACCAGCCGGTCCACGACGGCTTCGATGTTGTGAAATTTCTTTTTGTCGAGCTTGACGCGCGTATCGGCGGCAAGCTCGACGAATCCGCCGTCCACCCGGGCGCGGACAAACCCCTCGCGCGCGAGGCGTTCGATCACGTCGCGGAACTCGCCTTTTTGCCGGCGGACGACCGGGGCGAGCAGCATCACGCGCGTTTTAGGCGGCAGCGCGAGGATTTTGTCCACGATGTCGCTGGTAGTTTGGGAGACGATGGGCACGCCGGTATCCGGGCAGTGTGGTTTGCCGATGTGGGCGTAGAGGAGGCGGAGATAATCGTAGATTTCCGTGGTGGTGGCGATGATGGAGCGCGGGCTGGAGCCGGAGCTGCGCTGTTCGATGGCGATGGCCGGGGACAGTCCCTCGATGAAGTCCACCTCCGGCTTTTGCATCTGGTCGAGGAACTGCCGGGCGTAGGCGGAGAGGCTTTCGACATATTTGCGCTGGCCCTCGGCGTAAATCGTGTCGAAGGCGAGCGACGATTTGCCGCTGCCGCTGAGGCCGGTGATGACCACCAGCCGGTCGCGCGGGATGTTCAGCGTGAGGTTCTTCAGGTTGTGCTCACGCGCGCCGCCGATCCTGATAAATTCCTTGCTCACGATTCCGAATTCCTCGAATCAAACAATCGGTAAATTTACCGGAAGATTTGGGAGAAGCAAAGGAGAACCGCACCGGCGGAGACTGCGCGGGCGCATCTTGAAACCGCGGCGGACGCACCGCCCCGGAGCGCCGGCTTCCGGCCCGGCAGGTGTTGAGTTTTCTCAGAAATGCGCCGGGCCGGAGATCGGCGCTCCAACTTTCACAACCCGCGCGCCTTGGTCCGGCTACAAGTGCCGGGCCGGCGGGACGCCGGCGCTCCCAGAAACGGTGTCCGGTCGCCACCGGACCATCGCGTTCACTTCATCACGGATATTGCTGGATGAGGCGGTAGAACTTCATCTGCGCCGGAGCATTGGTGTCCACGAAGATGAAATTGGTGGTGCCGGAGGTGAGCCAGGGCGCAACCGGCGGAATATAATTCCACACAACCGGCGACACGAGGTTCGTCGCCCATTCCACCTGGAACTGATAATTGGTGGGCGCGAACCAGGTAAGCTGGAACAGGCCGTTGGTCGTGAGCGTGACGCTGGAAATGAGCGGCGGCGGCGGGCCAACGGTGACGGTGAAACTGTTTGTTGCCTGGGCCGGCGGCACCCCGTTGTCCGTGACGATGGTCGTAAAGGTGTTGGTGGTGCCGGCCTGGGCCACTGCCGGCGTCCAAGTGATGATGCCGTTGGCGCTGATGGCGCCGCCGGCCAGCGCGCCGGCCAGCGTGTAATTGAGGGCGGCATTGGTGTCTGAGTCCGTCGCGGTGTTGGTCACGACCAGCAGCGTCAGCGGATTGACGGTCCGATTCGTCTGGGCTGGCAGCGTCAGGATGTTTGCGGATTGCACCTGGAGCACCCGGTAGAAACGCATCGAACCCAGCCCGCCGCTTTGCGAGCCGTCGTCGAAGAAGCTGAACAGTCCGTTCGTCGGGGTGACCGGCCCGGTGTAACGGATGAGGTTGGTGAACATATTCCACGCCACCGGCGGCGCGAGGCTGCCCGTCCATTGCACCCGGAACAAATCATTGGTGGGCGCATACCAGGTGAACAGGAAGCCGTTCGTCCCGCCAATGTTGGTGTAGGCGATGCCGGAGATGTTGATCGGACTGGCCGGCGCATTGGTTGGGATCAGATGGAAATTCACCTCGAGGCTGAAATTCACGGTGTAGCTGTTCGTGTTTTGCACGCCGAGCCAATAAGTCCCGCCGGGCACGATATTCGTCGGCGCGCCGGTGGCGCTCAAAACGGAAAGGCCATTCATCGCGCCCGCCAGCAGGGTGTAGTCACCCGCGTTGGTTCCCGTCGGCAGCGCGGTCTGGTTGAACAGCAGGTTCACCGGCCCGGTGGCGGAGAACAGCAGGTTGGTCGCAAAATCCGCGTTGGTGGGCACGCTGACTGAAAAGTAGTCAATGCCGCCGGCCGAAACAGAGCTCGTCTCCGGCACGCCGTTGGTCAGCGACTGCAACAGTATCACCCGGTAAAAACGCATCGGTCCGAACGGGAACTGCGACCCGTCGTCGAAGAAGGTGAACAGCCCGTTGGTGGGCGTGGGCGGGCCGGTGTAGGCAACGATGTTGCTGAAGGTGTTCCACAGGGTCGGCGTGAAACTGCCCGTCCACTCCACCCGGAACAAATCACTGGTGGGCGCATACCAGGTGAGCAGGAAGCCGAACTTTCCGCCGATGTTGGTGGAGGTGATGGTCAGACCGGTGATGGTGTTGGTGACGGGCGCGGGCACCAACTGGAAGTTCACCTCCAGGGCAAAGAAGACGGTGAAGCTGTTGGTGTTTTGCACGCCAAGATAATAGGTGGAGCCGGGCACCAGCGGCGGCGTGGTGCCGGCGCTCAACACGACGAAACCGTTCGTTCCGCCCGGGTAGGCGGCATCGGGCAGCAACTGCACGTCGTTGGCGTTGGTGATGGAGGGCGGCGAATTCGTCGTGAACCAGATGTTCAGCGGCCCGGTGGCGTAGAGCAGAATATTGGTGGCAAAGTCCGCGTTCGCCGGCACGGTGACCGGCAAATAAATGATGCCCCCGGGCGGGACCGATGGCGGCGGATAAAAATCAACTTCAATCGCAAAATTGACCGGAGCGCCGCCCGGGTTTTGCACACCGAGGTAATACGTTCCGCCCGGAACAATGTTCGTCGGCATGGAGTTGCTGCTCAAAAGGGAAATGCCGCCCATCGAATTGGTCAGCAGGAAATAGTCGCCGGTGTTCGTTCCGGTCGGGAAGCCAGCCTGGCTGAACAGCAAATTCACCGGCGAACTGGCGAACAACAGGATGTTCGTGGCGAATTGCGCGTTGGGCGGCACGTCAATCAGGTAATAAACAATCCCGCCGGCCGGGACCGTGTTCGTCTGCGGCACGGCGTTGGTGAGCGGCAACGAACTGGTGGCGATGTTCGTCACGCTGACCATGACGCTGACCGTCACCGGGCCAAAGCCATTGGCGGTGGCCAGGTTCGTGACGGTGAAACCGAAGGAGGCGAAGCCGAAATAATTGTTCGTGGGCGTGAACGTGGCCGTGTGGCCGTCCGTCCCCAGGGTCACGATGCCGTTGGTGCCATTGGTCACGCCGAAGCTCAGGTTGCCGGTCAGGCCGACGAGCGCATAAAGGTCCACGGCCACCGGTGTGTTCGAGAGGGTCAAGGCATGCGGCGCGGCCAGCCAGTTGATGTAGTGTTCCAGGTCCGTGTAACCGTCCGGGTTGCTGTGATTGTTGTGCGGCACGGCCGGGTTCATGCCCAGGGTGATATCCCAATAATCAGGTATGCCGTCCCCGTCGCTGTCCAGCGGCTGCGGAGCGGAACCGAGCACCGGCCAGGGATTGACGCCGACGAAGCTGGTAAATCCCTGGGCGGACCAGTACGCGGCCGCACCGGCGTAACCGGAGTAGGTCACGCCGAAGTTGGTGCTGAGGTAAACGCCGGGGAAGCTGTTAGAGCTGATAAAGTCAATGATCTGGCCGCTCTTGTTGCGGACGTTGGCGACGATGTTGGTGTCCACCGGGTCGCGCAGCAGGGACGTGCCCGCCGCCGGGGTGCCCGCCGCCGTGACGCCCGCCACCGTGGCGCCGGCAAAGGCCAGCACCTGCTCGTAGGCGAACGCGGGACTGTTCGTGGTGACCGGGATTTCGGGCATCGGGTTCGGACTGCCGAGTTGAGTCAGAAGACCGCTGAACATGCCCCAACCGGTGTCGGCGCCGTCGAGCACGATGTTGAAGGCATTGGTGTCAATGAAGTTCGTGGCCTGGTAAATCTGCGTGAAGGCGGGGTCGGGCACACCGGAAGCAAAGGCAATGTCGGGATTGGCCGTGGTGTCGTTGCCGACGATGAAATAATTGCCGATGTAGTTGAGATAATTGGTGTAACCGCCCGGATTGTTCGTCGCGTCGTCCTCGTTGAACCCGGCCGCGGCGCCCCAGTTGCAAACCACGTTGTTGATGAAATCCAACTGGATATTGTCGTCCACCCGCGGATTGTAACTGTAGTTGTCCGCGTAAAGGTTGTGATGATAGCTCACCGCGCCGGAGCCGTAACGGATGAGCGAACCGTAACCGTTCTCCTGATAACCAAGGGTGCCATTGTTCACCAAATAGGCGGAATGGTTGAGCGGTTCGGCGATCATGGACCACTGCACCGTGATGTTCGTCGAATAGGTGGCGGACAGAACGGTGTCAATGCTCCACGACGCGGAAACATGGTCGGCAATCGAATTCGTGACCCCGAGGAAATGGAACGAATCGCCCTGGAAGTACGGGGCATAGATGTCGCCCGGACGGCAGCGGAGGAAGCGCACCACCATGTCGTGGCTGTTCTCCACCGAGGTCGTCAGCCCCTGGATGGTGATGCCGGCGCCCGGCGCCGTCTGGCCGGCAATGGTGATATAGGGATTGTTGATCTGGAGCGGTGAATAGAGATTGATGGCGCCGGAAACGTCGAAGACGATGGTGCGGCTGCCAAAGGTGGAGATGATGCCGTTGCGCAGGCTGCCCGGCCCGGAATCATTCAGGTTGACGACGTGATAGACATCGCCGCCGCGACCGCCGATGGCAAAGCCGCCCGCGCCTTCCGCGCCGGGGAACGCCGGCAGGCCGTTGGTGAGCACCACCAAAACATGGAAAATGTCGGTCGCCGTCAGCAAGGTTGCGGTGTCCGTCACGATGTTGGTGAGGGTATAGACGGCCGGCGCCTGGCTGGTCGCCGGCGTCCAGGTGATGGCGCCGTTGGCGTCAATGGCCGGAATCGGAGGACCGTTGGTCACGGAGCTGGTCAGCGTGTAGGCCATCGGCCCGAATCCGCCCGTGGCGGCATTGGTCACGGTAAACAACTGGTTCGCAATGGCGAGCAGTTCGGGTAATTGCGGCAGTGCCAACGGCGGCGGCAACAGATGGAAGTTCACCT
The DNA here is from genome assembly GCA_963744965.1 of uncultured Verrucomicrobiae bacterium. Taxonomy (GTDB): domain Bacteria; phylum Verrucomicrobiota; class Verrucomicrobiia; order Limisphaerales; family UBA11358; genus UBA11358. Next base: position 232,726 of record CAVUVT010000008.1, on the reverse strand, counting down.
GAATCCCGTAATTGACGGAAAAACTGTTCAGGTTTTGCACACCCAGATAATACGTCCCGCCGGCGGCGAAATTGGTCGGCGAACTGTTGGTGGTCAAAACTGCCGAGCCGCCGGGTATCGGGCTGCTGAGGATCAGATAATCATGCGGCAGGATGCCGGTGGGCGGGTTGAACGCATCGAACAGCAGGTTCAGCGGACCGGTGGTGGAAAACAGGATGTTCGTGGACATGTCCGCATTGGTTGGCACCTGAATCAGATAATACGCGATGCCATTCGGCGGAACGGTATTATTGGTTAGCGCCTGCCCGTTGGTGAGCGTGGTGATGGTGGGCGGAGTGAAGGGGAAGTTGAACCGCAACTGCCAGCTCACCAGCGAAGGCGCGGGATTGGTGGCGCCCACGCGGTCGTCCTGGATTTCGAGCTGCCACTGGCCCAGCGCGTCCTCGCCGTCCAGCAGGTCGAGGGATTCTTCGGGCAGGTAATACAGGTCGTAATTGTTCGTCGGGATCGTGGTCAGGACGAAATTATCCAGCAACATGCCCGGCTCGATTCCGGTGATTTGCAGCGGCGTATTGGTCGTAGTGGCGATGAAACTGTAGGTGGCGGTCTGCCAGTTGGTGTCGTTGCCAAAGAAGATGGGCTGGGGAGCGTCATTCAACGTCACCTGCGCTTCCGCCAAACCCTGGGCGATGCCGGCCGGCGCGTTGGTGTTGTACTTGCCCGCGCTGCCTTGCTGGTAAATGGCCTGGATTTCCGAATCCGAGAGGGCGCGGTTGTAAACACTGGCTTCATCCACAGTTCCATCAAATCTGCCATCGAATCCCTGCCCGGTCGTTCCAATAAACAGGGGGTGCGCGCCATAATCCAGCGGGTAAGTGGTGGTGGCCGTGCCTTCCAGCACGCCGTTGACGTAAATTTTCAAACTTCGGGTCGCGTCATCAAAAGTTCCGGCCAGATGATACCAGACTCCCACTTGGGGAACCGTGATGGAAGCCGCTGCAGTCTGGATTCCCCCGGAAGAAGCTTCAAAGCGGAACACGTCCTGGCCGTTTATCCGGTTCTTCTCAAGGTTGTATCCTTCGAAATCCCCGCTTAACGAATTCTGTTTGAAAATAATGTATTGCAATCCGGGATAGGCGGCAACTGGCGATGCCAGCGCATCCAGCTTCACCCAGGCATCAACGGTCACACTGGCTGGTTTGAGGCTGGGTGAATCCGGGATATTCACATCAGCATTGGATCCGTTCAAATGGAAGGCTTGTCCCACCTCGCCATTGGTATATGTGCCATTTTCCAGTGTGCCATTGTTTCCCTCTATGCTGTCAAGGGCGTTGCTCTCCCCGCGCCACAGGCCCACCGCGCCCGGCCCGCGATAGGCATACGACAGGGTGTAAGTCTGGCCCGGCACCGTGGGCAGGATGCGCGAAATTGTGCCGTCGGCCAGCGCCAGCAGGTTGGTGCTGCCATTGTAGGCCAGCGTCGCATTGCTGATCACCGTGACCTGATTGGAGACCACGGTCCAGCCGCCAAAGCCCGGATTGACTCCGGCAACATAATCCCCGGCCACCGTGTATTCAAAATCGTCGTTCAGGATTCCCGTCAGGTCAATGCAGTCCAGGAGCACTCCAAATTGGTCTGCTGGCGAGTCCAGAGATTGGAAGGTCAAGGTCGTAACCGAAGAAGTTGCGGTAAAGACGACGGAGGTCGTTGACCACCCCAGGTTCGCCCAGCCATTGGTCTCACTTACCGTAAGGCTCAACAATGAATTGCCGTTTTGAAGGACTTGCATCGCAGGAGGAGTGCTTCCATCCGGATTCTGCGCGTAGGCAAAACTGAGCACGTAGAGCTGGCCCGGCACGGTGGGGACATTCGTTGAAATCGTTCCCGCGCTGTTGCCATCCAGGTCTATGTAGTTGGTTCCTTCGTCGGCGGTGGAGCCATTAAATCCGTTGGGAAGCACATCCACGCTTCCCGAATCAATATACCATCCTTCAGAAATGTAGCTCCCGGCTGAAGGTTCTATTTGGGGATTTCCTTCAAACGAACTGTGCCACTCCGGCAAACTGGCCGTCAGCGCCGGTATCCCCGGCACAAACGGCGCGGGCGCAAACTTGATGGGCGTCGTGGTCAGGTTCGTGTTCTCCGTCAGCACCAGATAGGTTTGCCGGGCCTGCAAGGCGCTCACCGTGTAATCCCAAAAATCGCCCGGGCCGCCATTGTTGCCGAAGGGGTTCATCTCAATGGTCAGATAGCTGGAATTGACGTAGGCGACATTGAACACCCCGCTGCCGCTGATCAGGCCGGAATTGAAAATCAAATTGCCGCCCTGGTCATAGATGACCATCTGGTCCGGCAGGGTGTAGAAATTGTAGTAAATTGACAGCGTCCCGGTGTCCATGGCCACATTGATGATGCTGCTGGACGGGCCCGAGCCGCCGGAAGCCGAGACCGGGACGACGTTGGTGACAGCGATGGTCGCGCCCATGTTGGCGGTGATGCCGCCGCGGTTTTCCACCAGCAACACCCGCGTGCCATCCGGACTGATCAAATGGAACACCAAATCCGAAATGCGCGGATGGTCCACCCGCAGGGCCACGTCCACCGACGAGATGATCTGGTCCGCCGACACATCTATGGAATCGGTCGTCACCGCATCATCCAGAATCGGCACCGGGCCGACGGAAGAGTAAATCACCTGGGCGGGCGGCGTGACCAGGCCGAGATTGGCGATGAGATAAAAATTCTGCTGCAACACACTGCCATTGTACAACCCGACCCAGTAACGGGCTGGCGCCGGCGAGTTGATGAAGATGGAGTTGCCCGGCGGAGTGCCGTTGGTCAGTCCCGCCGGCCCATATTCATTGGTGTCTGTCAGTGTCGGGATGGAACCGACATTGACATAAAGTTCCAACGGCGGGGTCAGGGATGCGGGTTGGGTCAGGTTGGTGGCCAATATCGTCAGGCTGGCCGTGCCGGAGGGCACGTCAATGTAACCATAGAACCAACCCATCGGCCCGACGGTGCCATAGACTCCCTTGCCCAAATTCTGATGCGGCTCGATATACAGGTTGAAACCGGTCACGCTGCCGGTCTGTCCCAGCGTATTTTGCACCTCGGTCAAAATCCACGGGCCAATGGCTTGCTGGCCGACGTAACTGTTCAAAGTGCCCGGCCCGTCCGACGGTCGCGAGCCGAGGATGTTGTTTTCGCCGCTGTCGTCATAAATAAACGGGTTGGGTGGAGACCCGAAGGTGCTGCCCAGTGAATCGTGATTGTTCAGCACCACGGCCGCCGACAACCCGCTCTGCTGGCCGTGTCCCAGGGTGCCGATGAGATCGCCAAAATTCTGGTGGACGATGTAGTTGGTCACCACGACGCGCTGAATCTCCTCGGGATAGATGGCAAGGCCAAACACCGTCACGTAGCCCGGATGCGCCGGGGTGCCGCCGGGAATGTTCTGTGGCAGCACCAGACCGTTGACGACCTGGGTGCCGTTCGAATTCATCTGGCTGAACGGGATGTCGGTGAAGATGGGAATAAATCCATATTCCGCCGCCATCTGGTCCTCCGAATACACCCCCACGTAATAAACATCGCCGGGCGCGGAATCGGTGTAATACACGAATTCCGTGCCGCCGCGGCCCACCGATTTGTCCGCGTTGGAAATGGCGGCGGGATTAAGATTCATCAACGTCGGGTCACGGCTGACGTAAAGGTCAATGTCCGCCTCCGGCCGCGTGGCATTGGCCGTGGAATCCGCAAACACGCCCATGCGCGGAATCGAGAGCGTCTCGGGATCGAAGGTAATGAACGCGGCGTTGGTGAAATCCGCCGGGCCGGGGTTGGTCATCACGTAGAAATGCCACTGGTTCGTCATGCCCAGCGTGATGATGTTCGTCCCTTGCAATTGAATGCCGTTCAGTTCCGTTTCATTAGTCGTCAGCAGGATGGTGTTGGTGCCGAGCAGCGGCGTGCTCGCGCCGGCCAGTTGATTTATCAACGGCGCGTCGGGGTTGACCACATAAGTGATCTGCTGGTCGGCGGTGGGATTGGAGACGATTCCGTTGTCCATCACCGTGAAGGCGTTGGTCACCTCGCCCTCGCCGCAGGCAATCACCAGCGCGTAATCCTGCACCACGTTGTTGGACTGCGCGGTGACGGCGTTCACGTTGACGCTGTTACCGATGACGGTGATCGAGTATTGACTGCCGAGCGGATAGGAGATGAACACATTTTGGACGTTGTTGATGGTATCCACATTCGGCGTATTCGTGGTTTCCGGCGTGTTGTAGATGTTGCCCCCCGCGATGTCGTTGCCGTAAAACACATCGCCGGTGTCAATATTGGTGACGACAAGTTCGAGGCTGTTGACGAGCTTGATGGCGGCAGCCGGATCGCCCGGCGGGTCCGTCCACGTCAGCGTCACCCGCAAGGGGAGGTATTGCGCGAAGGTGTTGGTATCAATCATCACCATATATGTGTGGCTGTCGCCGGTGGCCAGCGCATTTGTCGGACTTTGGTCAACAAAGAAACTGGCACAGGCGGCATTTAATTGATTCGTCATCCCCGGGGGCAGTGAATTCGGCAGGTAGATCAAACCCCAGCCTTCATAATTGAGGGGGTTTTGAATCTCGTAGCTGTAATTCACACCGAGCCGCGCGCCGTTGATGAGCAGTGCCTTGAGCAAAGCCGGGCTGGGGGTGGAGTGAAGTTGATTGGTGAAATAATCCTGCATCAACGCCAGCACACCGGACACGTCCGCCGCCGCCATGCTCGTTCCACTTTCGTAACGGTACCAATGAGGCTTAACCGTTGAGTCCGGATCCCCATCCAGCGTATTGTTCAAATTGCTCAACACCTGAAAATAGTTTCCGTTGTCATTCGTCGTGACAATATCAACAAACACATCGTAACCGACCGTTTCACTGGTGTTGTTGCTGACGGCATACGACCAGCCGGCGCCAATTGGGGCAAGGGTTGAATCGGGCGGTATGGAAATGGAACCCGGCTCGATCAGGGTTGGCAGATTAACCCGCGGATCGGTCCCCTGCCAGAGGAGGATCGGCAAACTGGGAAACGGTGTCGGTGAACTGATGTTGGCAAAAAGTTCGATCACGACCTGCACCACATTCGACGGCACCAGGAGCGAATAGAAATTCTCGGCGCCGGGACCGGCCTGGTCGGAGAATTCGTTCATGTTGTAATTCGTCGGGTTGTAATACGCCTGCTCGTCCCATTGTTCGGAGCGGGTGGAGACGACAAACGACCCCGGCGCGACCACATCCGGTTTGAAACGTCCGTTGGCCCCTTCGGTCTCCACGCCCACGTTGCCCAGGCTCGAATATCCGGCCACCTGGGAGCTCGAGTCCGTCTCCGGGTACCAGTACGCGGTTTGGTTGCTGTTAAGATCGGTGACAATGTTGGTGATGCCGCGCAACTGCTCCAGCGCGCCAACGGTAATCACGTTTTTGGCCGTGGCCGGGGACAAAATCGTGTCTGCATTGCCGCCGCTGCCGTCATCGCCCGCCGAAAACACGAACAACACCGGCTGCGAACCCGTCACCCCCGGCAGCGCGTCGCGCACCGCCGCGTCGTAACTGGCCGCGGACAGGTCGTAGGCATTGTCGCCGCCGTAGTTCCAACTGTTGTTTGAAATCAGCGCATTCGTCAGCGCCGGCGCTTCCTGCATATATTGGTCGCTGACATTCAAAAAGGTGAAGGTATCGTTGATCGCCGCCACCGAATACAAATTCGCCAGCGGCGCCATGCCGCGAAACTGCCAATTCGTGCCGGGCATGATCGAGCCTTGCGCATTGGTCACGGTCGTTGATTCGTAACCACTGCCCGCAATGGTGCCCGCCACGTGCGTCCCGTGACCGTTGGTATCCACCAGACTTGGTAGGGTGGGGTCGCCGAACACACGGACCTGGGCAAGATTAAGACCCGTTCCAAAATCCGGATGGTTGGCGTCAATGCCCGAATCGTTCACTTCCACCAGCACGTTCGAGCCGCTCAGATTCATGTAATTCGATATTACTTGCGTGTCCGCCGCCACGCCCACGGTTGCCCGGCTCAGGTCGTTGGCGTGTATGCGTTGGCGGAGCGGCTCAACAATGTGTACGCCGGGCAGCGTGGCCAGCGCCGTCCAATCCCGCGGCGGCTGCACGCGCATCACCGGACCAAACGGCGAATTGTCCCGCGCGACAATCCGGCCGCCGAGTTTTTCAATCTGCGCGACCGTCGCCGCCGCGCCGTCTTTGAACAAACCGAGCGTCAAATAAGTTCCCGCGGGCAGCGGCTTTTGGCTCAAGGCCAAATCAAGCAGCGAAGGCCCCGCCGGCCGGTTGGTTTTCGCTGGCGCGGAAGAAAGCGTTCTTTCTCCAACCGTCACGGGCATGGACGAGGATATTTTGTAATACGGCTCGTACGGAACGACGGCCTGGGTAAGCGGATTTCCCGTCAATCCGTTGGCCACGCCCGCCGGGGCATGCACGAGGTAGGCGCTGTTCGGAATATAGGAAACAATCTCCGCGCCCGACCGTGCCAGCATCGCGCGGAACGCCGCGTCAATCTGCCCGCGCGCCTGGACGATGTAAGCGCCCGGATCGCCTGGCGACTGCAAATTTTTGGGAATGGAGAAATTCAGCGGCTGGCTCGAATCAATCAGCGCGTTCTCCAGCAAGATCGCATGGCGGTCGCCCATCAACTGACCGAGCGGCCTGGTGGTATTGCTGAGGCGCCAGGCAAATCGGTTGGTTTTAACCGAAGTTGCACCGTTGGTGGAAACGGCGGTCAAAATTTTCGGCGCCGTGGAAGCGGAGGAAGTCGCGGCCACCGGCGGCGCGGCGACTTTTGGGAGCGCGGACGGCTTCGTCAGCGGGTTTGCGGACTGGCGCCAGAAGAACCACGCGCCCGCCAGGCACAACAGGCACAACAAAATCCAGATGAACGGACGCGCACGCATAATTTTTAAACATCAAGGTTGAACCGCCAAGGCGCCAAGGACGCCAAGTTTTTTAATTTTGGGGAAACTTTTAAGAATTGTATTCATGGGAATTTTTCTTGGCGCTCGTGGCGTCTTGGCGGTTTGGCTGTCTGTTTTTATAAAATTCATTCTTGGCGATCTTGGCGTCATGGCGGTTTATCTGTTTGTATAGACTATCCGCTGAATCCCGTTTTTCAAAACCGGAACATTGAAATTTATCAGCAGGCCCAGCGGCAAATGAGTGGCCTTGAGGTATGAAATCACCTGGGCCTTGTGAATTTCCGCCAGCGCCTCGACGGCCTTCAATTCAACTATCAGGGAGTTCCCAACCAGCAAATCAATTCTTTGCTGTCCAATCTGGCGGCCTTTGTAAAGTACGCTGATCTCCTTTTGCCGTTCAAAGGGTATCCGCCGGTCTTCCAACTCAATGCACAACGCTTCTTCATAAAGGCTTTCCAGAAAGCCGGGTCCGAGCTGGCGATGCACCTCAATCGCCGCGCCAATGACGGCGCGAGCCAACTCATCCGTTTTTTGGTTTGGTTCAATCAAGGTTTTCATGAAAGTCTAACCGCCAAGGCGCCAAGGACGCCAAGGGTTTAAATTCTATTTCATTCTTTTTCATTTCGTTTTTTTCAAAACTTGGCGCTCTTGGCGTCTTGGCGGTTTATCTGGCCTGTTTTCATTCTTGGCTGCCTTGGCGTCTTGGCGGTTAAAATGGTTTTGTTTTTTCTGGGCGGTTAATCAGGGGGCAAAACGTTAAAGCTCTCAATCACGGCATTGTTGTTCGTCAACATGGGCGGTGTGGCAGTCCAATAACTGTTGGTGGACGTGAATATTAGTGTCGGTGGCGGATTGGTCAACACACTGCCAAAGCGCACGACGGCGCGGGTGGCGATTTCCGACACAATTTGATAATTTGTGACCATGCCGAACATGCCGGGTGGTGTGGTGCCCGTAAAAATCCCATTGGGCGCGGGCTTGAGCGCCTGGCCGTAACAATAAATCACGTAACGCGGCGAACTGGCGCAGCGCAACAGCGACATCGTCTGCTGCGGCAGCCATTCATACATCTCATCGCTGATGCCGTTGGTGAGTTGAACGTAGTCGAACAAAGTTCCGTTGTTCCAATGCAGGTACGGCGATTGTTCCGTGAATTGCGGCGTGGCCAGAATATCGCCGACATGCGCGAACGCTTGCAGTGGGAACAGGTTGGTGTTGGCCCGCGTTTGATTGATGCCGTTCACCAACAGTCCCAACTGCGAGTTGGTCCAGGCCGGACCGGCCGGCTGAACAATCATCCATGTGTTGCTGGGCGGCGGGTATTGGTATTGCGGAGAAGAGGCAAAGCTGATGACGGAGTTGTCTGCCGCATTGTTGGTAAGCGCCACCACCCCGCTGAACAAGGCCGACCACGCCGCGAAATGATTTTGGTTGACCGACAGCGTACCGCGCGTGGCGTTGTCATTGAGCGCGGTGGTGAACAGATCGAACAACAGCCGGTCCCGCACCGGCGCGGAATTGTCGGCGTCGAAATATTCACCATAAGTCAATTGCGTGTCGCCCGTCCATTGCGCCCAGGTGTTGGTTCCAACGTAGTTTCCATTTTGAATTTCATTCAGAATGTCCGTCGCCTTGAGATAAACCGTCTGCCAGGGCGTGCCGCGATGCACCCGGCCCAGCCAGCCAACCGTGGGTAATTTGTTCGTCGGGAAATCCCAATTGTCCGACATGCGCACCAGCGGGTCTTTATAAGCGAGATTGCATGGACTGGTATCCACACCCAGCATGTTCGTGCTCAGGAGTATGTCGCCCCACGGCTGGTAGCGGTCATTCAACTGGCCGAGGTTGTTGGCCGGCAAATTGGTAAATGCATAATTCAACTGGTGGGTGCCGGTCTGGAGACCGCCGGCCTCGGTGCCGTTGTAATTCAAATCGCTGGCCAGATAATGAACGAGCGGATCATTCGCCTGCCATGAAGTGTATTGATAGGTGATGCGTGTGGGAGTGAAAGGCACTTGCACACTTAAATTCAGATTGGTGTCGGAATAGGAATTGCCGGTATTCGGATCCGTGCCCGACCCAATATGATTGGGGCTGAGGAAAGCGTTAAAAGACGCTATCTCCTGGCCGACCGTGCCGGCGCCCGGAGGATTTATCCAGGTGGGGTTGTCACTGGCGGTAAGGTAGCTTCTATTTTGCTGTGGATTATAGGCATAATAGATTTGGTTGACCACCCCATACGGCGTGGAGAGGCCGGTTCCAAAAAAGTTTGTATTCCACAAACCAATATTGGGATTGCTGGGATCATAATCAGCAGAAATCTCCGCATTCAAGTTCCGGCTGCTATCCGGCCCGGCGAACTGGACATAATCAATCACGTGGCTGCCATCGAGCATGAACACCTGCAAGCGGTTCCTCGTCAACAAACCAAATTGTGGCAACGGCTCAATGCCTTGATCTATATAATTGGTGGCGTCGGTGGGATCATTCGCGGGGAGGAATTCGTGGAGTCGATAGAAATACCACCAAACTCCGTTGGTGCTCGGAACTAAATTGGGATTCAATGGAAGAACGACCGTGGCACTGAACGGAATATCAAACGAGCCCGGGTTTGGAATTAACTTGGCTTGCTGGTTCCACGGCGCCGAACCCGGCCACGTGGACCGGTTGGTAGTATTGCCCATGGGATAGCTCCAAGTTGCAGACATCGTCGCTCCACTGGCTTCTTGATTGGTCAACGTCATCGAAAGGTTGTCCTGCGCCCAAATTTGGACCTGTGGCGATGCAATGTAGTTGGAACTATATGAATTCCAACATTCAACGCCGAGCAGATTACTGATGGCCAGGAAATACATCTGGTTCGTTACATATTGACTGAGCGGCGCGTTCAGGCTCGGGCGCTTAATCTCCAATTTGCGTTCAATCCACACGATGCTTTCCATTGAAAACTCGTTGAAGTTCGGGAAGCCCTTCTTCGCGCCGATGATCCACGGCACGCCATAGATATTTATCCCAAGGGGATAATTGATGGCACTTGACCCAATCCGAAGGAGGTTGTTGGTAGCGTCAAACGGCACGCTAAGTTGAGGATCACTCGTTCCATCTGGCACCGAGACGACCTGTTGATAGCCGTTAATGTAAACATAACGGCCGCCATTTTCGTTGGTGATCCAGAAAGTCGGGCGGAAGACGGACGGATAATTATTGCCCAGCGCAAAGGTGTTATTCGTCGTGGCATCGTAAATGTTGGCCGCAAGCTGGAGCAGGCGGTTGACGGCGGATGAATAGACTAACTGGTTGCTCACCAAAACCGGAATGCCGGGAATGACGCCGGGAGCACCGCTCAGACCAAACGCCGGGTAGTTGGTCCACTGATCGGCATTGACGAAATTGAAGTTGGTGACCGTGTAGAACGTGGTGGCAAAATTGGTCGGGTTGCTGTTGCGCCACTCGGTGGTGTAGGCGCGCAACAGCCGGTCGGCGGCGTTGGTGAAAAAGTTAATCGCTGTCCACGAGTAAAAATTTGTCTCGCTGACCACGCCGTTGGCATTGGTCTGCACAAGGTTGTCGTAATTCAAATTCATCTTGCCCGATTCCGGTGTGGAATCGGTGCCGAGTTGCGAGAGCAGCCGGTAAAACGTGTAGTTTTCGTAGATGGAATTGGTGGTGCCGGCGGCCAGCAGGCTGTTGACGAAACTCGCCGAGATTTCATTCGAGTTGAACAATTCCTCCGGCGTGAAGAAATGATTCGTGTTGTCCGCGCCGGCCCAGCCAGCATTCGGCCCTGAAACGGGCTGGTTAAAGACATTAATTCCCGCTGGAGTGGTCATCAGCGGCGTCCAGTCGCTGTACAAGTCAATATTGCCATTGTAAAAAAGTGAGCCATTAAAATTTAACAATGCGGCTGCGTTTGCCAAGCTGTAGTAGTATCCATAGCGATAACTCAAAAGCGAAAGCGCATCTTCAAAGCCACGACCTGTATTGGGCAGATTATATGGTGGCAGTATCCACTCTTGATAGTTGTAAGGATCTGTGATGGTATCCCATTGGCTGGGGTCCAAATCGGTCAGGAATGCGGCCAGATTGATTTCCCAGGAACCGACGCCTTGATTGCGGAAAAATCCGTCGCTTCCATAGGTTGTAGAGTTGAGATTGACCGCTCTTGTCATGGCTTGGTTGTAAATGGCGTTCAAGTCGAGTGTGTTGCCGACGGGCACGGCGATGAAGGCGTAACGCGCCACGAACGGGTTGTTCGGACCGTGCGGCGCGTCGGGCCGCTGCAACACCCCGATCCATTCCGGGTCGCCCACTTCAAAATTGGTGACTGCCTGACCGAGCAAATTCGTCTCCAGCACGAAACCGTTGGTGTCGTAACGTCCGTTGCGGTTGAGGTCGAGGTAAAAGCGGAAATCAGCCGGCAAGGTTGAATTCGTCGGGTTGGAAATGAAAACCGGCGGACGCGGGCTGTACCAGAGATTGGTGAGGAGCTGCAGGAAATCATTCTGGTTGCTCACTACTGAACCTCCGCCCTCGTATTGATAACTGACATTGTTGAAACTGGAATCGCCGCTCACAAAACCGGCGGCGTTGATGTAATTCGTGGAGACCAGCAGGCTGAAGTTGAAGGGATTGGTCGTGGCAAGGGCATTGGCGATGATTTGCGCCTCGGCGTTGGCCAGCGCGGCGTCGGCGGCCAGCCGCGCGCTGGCGGTGTCGGTGACGGTGCTGACGGCGCTGCGTTCGCGGCGGCTGAGGGCCAGGAACGTGATGGCCATGAACGTCACCACGGACAGCAAAATGAGCGTGATGATCAACGCAACGCCGCGTTGCGAAGGCTGAAGGCTGAAGGCTGAAGGCTGAAGGCCGCGCTGGGAAAGGTAGGGCGCGTCACTCCGTGCGCGCCGCTGTTGAGCATTGGCGGCAGGCAGAGGACTGCCAGCCCTACCCGATTTTTTCCAAATCGTAAATCGTAAATCGTAAATCGTAAATGGATGTCTCATTGATAGGCTGAAGGATCAACGTTGCGAATGGGAATGCGCTGGCGGAACAGGTGGACCTGGCCGGCGTGTTGCGCGAGGTAATTGCTGCGCGTGGTGGGATCCGGGATGGATTCGGCGCGCTGGAGCGTGCGATCTTCCACCACGCCCAACTGGATTTCCACCGCTGCCGGCACCGTGTTGCTGAACATCCAAAAGCCAATTTCGCCAAAACCGGAGCCGGGACCCGGCAGAAAATTGGGGCCGTTAAGCGGCGGGAAAAACCAGACGTTCCGGTTGGTGACGTACCATCCGCTGTAAATTTCGGTGGTGTTCGTCATCCAGTAACCGTTGGGGTCGTATGCGCGAACGGTCAAATGCACCACGCCGTCCACCAAGTGGCTGCCGTTGGTGACAACCTGGAGAAATTTCATGAAGTCGTTGGTGAAAATGAACGCCGGATCGGTCGTCATCACCGGATGATTGGTCGTAAACCGGTAAAGGGAATAAAGGCCGCCGACCGGCGAATTCGTGGTCACCGCGTAGCCGGAGCCATACCAGGTCGTGTTCTGGCGGCTTAAAATGAAGAAGTTTTCCAAAACGTTTTGCCGTTGCTGGCCGCTGGCAACCAGCGACTGCATGAGCGGCGGCACGGACGAGACCGCCGCGTAAAAATTCGCCGCGCCCACCGCGCTGTTGCTGATGCCGAACGACGGCGCCATGGATTCAAAGTCACTCGTGATCAGCCCCATCACGCTGCGGCCGCCTTCCAGCACGTCGGTCTGCGTGATGCTCGCGCGAAACGCGGACTGCGTGCTGTTGAACACCGCCATCAACGCCAGCACGATGAGCGCCATCAACACCACCACCACCAGAATTTCCACGAGCGTGAAGGCCCTGCGATTGCGGAATGCGGAATGCGGAATGCAGATTGTCGGGCGAGACTGGCTTCCTCGCTTCCCATCAATCCGAAATCCGAAATCCGAAATCCGAAATTTTTTGTTCATGGCGCGTTGGTGGCGTTGACGAAGGATTGGGCCTGGTAAAAATATAAAATCTGTCCGGCAACGAGGTTGGTCACGATTTGTCCAGCGACCAGCGTGCGGAAGGTCTGGCGGCCGGGGCCGACATTGCCGTTGGGCTGTTGCGGCCAGAGAAAGGTCAGGCGCAGTTCGTGCAGGTTGGCGGCGAGCTGCCAGTTGTAGGGCGTGTTGGCCACTGTGTTGGCGTCGGCGGCCACCGGGGCGTTGACGCACAGGATGCGGTAGCCGAAGGAATCAGCTTGAATGGTTTGGTTGTCCTGCGGCGGTTTTTCCACCGCCGGCCCGCTGATGGAACGGACATAGGCGACGATATGGTTGCTGTATCCACCGCCCAAAACATTGGTGATGAGATTGCCGTAAATGTCCGTGTATTCCGGCGTGCTCAAAAATCCGACGATGTTCGTGCCGCTGGTCAGCCAATGGTTGTCGTAACCGTAAGTGTTGAGAGTGCCGGCGGGATATTTAACCTGGAAATTCGTGATGGCATAGACGTAATTGGTCAGGTCGTCCAGGCCGCGCGCGCCGCCGCGGATGGCCTCGATAAACACGGTGGCGTCCTGGTTGATGATGGTTTCCTCGCGGTTGTCCCGCTGCGTGTTCATGCCAATGGGCAGGACGCCGATGATGGAGATAAGCGCGATGCCGATGACCGCCAGGCAGATGGCAATTTCAACCATCGTGAAGCCGGACTCACTGTTGCCAGTCCGCAGTCCACCGTCCCCAGCCATCAATTGGCTAACTCTGGACTCTGGACTCTGGACTCTGGACTCGTGAAAGATTTTCATTGCATCTTGTGATATTCCGAAACGGCGCGGCCCGTCAGCCGGTCAATGTGGACGATGCTGTAGGCAATATTGGTGCTGTTGCCGGGCGGAAGTTCCTCAGCGTCCGGCGAATTGAATAGAAACGCCTTGGTGACCGGATCCCTGGCATACAGCACGCTGCCTTTCGCAATCGGGATGTATTCGTCCAGGCTGGCCAAGTTCACTCCGTCAAAAGTCAACTGGCCAAGATAGTTGAACGCGATGTAAGGCAAATACGGGAGACCAGGGGTTGAAGCCGTCGTATTGGTTGCCGTGGGAAACGGAAGGTTGTTCGTAACCTGGAAACCGTAAATGTTATACGACGAGCCGGAGATGGGATCGGTGATGGTGTAATATTCAGCCGGCGAATTGGTGAATTTTGCCAGGGCAATGAACGTGTTGTCCGGCAACGTCTGCCACGGCGCAAGATAATGCGGCACGCCCTGCCCCGGTTGATCACCCACCGAACGCAGGCTGACAAAGATGTAACCGGTCAATTGCTTGTCACAAAGGTTGACGGCGGCAGTCAGCTCGGCAGGAGTTAAACCATTCGTCCAACCGGGAGAACTCGTCCAAGGCGGCAACCAAAAACTTCCCGGCACGAAAACCATATAGACCGTTGTGCGCTGGCTGATGGCCAGTTGCCGCGCGCGGGCGACGTCGTCAAGCAACTGGCGCGAGGCGCCGAGGGTGGCGTCCGTCCTGGCGAAATTTTTGAGCACCGGCACGGTCAACGCCGCCATGATGCCGAGGATGGAAATGACCACCAGCAACTCGATGATCGTGAAGGCGGACTCACCGTTGCCAGTCCGCGGTCCACAGTCCACAGTCCGCGGTCCACAGTCCACAGTCCGCGGTCCACAGTCCACAGTCCGCGGTCCACAGTCCACAGTCCGCGGTCCACAGTCCACAGTCCGCGGTCCACAGTCCACAGTCCGCGGTCCACAGTCCACAGTCCGCGGTCCACAGTCCACAGTCCGCGGTCCACAGTCCACAGTCCGCGGTCCACAGTCCACAGTCCGCGGTCCACAGTCCACAGTCCGCGGTCCACAGTCCACAGTCCGCAGTCCACAGTCCACAGTCCGCCGTCGCTGGACTCTGGACTCTGGACTCCTTGGCGTGGCGAAGCGCGGCGGAGACGGCTGGACTCTCGACTGGTTTGATATTTTCACTGCCAGCTTAGGACGTTGTCTTTGTTGTAGCTTTGGTTCGCCTTCCCGCTAGGAAGGCCGCTGGGATTGGGGTCAATTTTCCCATCCGGCCCGGCGGACCAGACCATGACCTTGCTTTGATATTGGAAATTATCGCCGTTGCCGTTTGAATCCTTTGCATTGACCAGGCCATTGTAACCCGCCGAACCGTTATATTGGGACACATTTTGCTTACAGTAAAAAATATCCTGGCATTGCTCGTCGTAATTCAAATCCATCGTGATGACATAGGGATTGCCCCACGGGTCGCGATAAACCAGATCGTTGCCGACGCCGGGCAGCGGAGTGCCTGACTGCGAGGGGTCCCAGCCCGACATTTTGGCGTTTAGAAAGATGGTGCGCTGCGGATTTTTTTGATGATTCGTATTCACCGTCTGGCTGCTATTGATATTGGGATAATTGGTCAGGTCCATCAAAATGGCGATCACTTCCGCATTGGTCAGAATCGAACCGTTCACCAGGGTTCCAACCGTGTCGGGAATGGTGGGAGTTTGAAACACGCCGCCATAGGTGAAATCGAAATTGCCATTGACGCCCGCCTGCGCCGCCGCCTGCGCCGCGGGCGAAACCGGAAAGCGGCCATAGACGGAGTCGTATTGTTGAATGGCGCCGACAATCTGGCTGATCTCCACCACCGCCTGTCTTTTCTGCGCGCTGACCCTGGCCCGCGACAGCACCGGCAGGAGCATCGCCGCCAGGATGCCGATGATGGCGATGACCACGAGCAATTCGATGATGGTAAAGGCGCGTGAGTGACGGGTGACGGGTGACGGGTGACACGTGACGCTTTTCAGGTTGATGGTTTTCATGGTGTTAAAAAAGACAGGTTTGAGGCGGGCGACCGTTTTGTCACCGGTTTTCCGTTTTTGCCGGCGCGGGCGCCCCCGTTCCGCATTGCGGGACCGGCCGCCCCGCCCAACCGCAATCGCACCACGATGCGCGGAGACCACGCGCAATCGCGCCAGTCAACGGCGACGGCATATTCGCGGCCGGGTCCGGATTTTCGCGCAACGCACATAAAAAGTTCAGGGCAACGGGTTGTTGATCTGCACCTGTTTGGTCCAGTTGCAGATGAGATTGGTTTGTCCCGGCGCAAACACCAGTTGGATCCACAAATCATACGAACCGGGGTTGTTGATTCCGGGACAAACGTAACGCCAGGGATTCAGGTCCTGCTGGCCCAGCGGCTGGTATTGGGGGGATGGCCCGCCAACCGATCCGATCAGCAGGTTGATCCCCACATTATTGTTTGAATAGTTCAGCCAAACCTGGTTCGGTTTCAAATCGGGGAGAAAATTCCTGGCCGCCGTTGAATCCTCGCCCCCGTTGGGTTTGCTGCAATTCACAAAACCGCCCACACCTGGAAACGCGGCGGACACCTGGACGGACGATATTCTGGGCGCTGCCATTCAAAGTAACGTAATTCCCACCGTTGTTGGTGGTTCCCACCAATTCATAGTAGAGGTGGTTGGTCATCGAATTGCCCGGAGTGTCGGGCGGATAAAAGCCATAGGCGGCCTTGTAGCGGTCAATGGCCGTCTCCAACTGCGCCATTTGCGTCTGGGAGTTGTAAATGTATTGGTGTTTTTTCACCGCGCCCGCCACCGGCAAAATCAGCGCGGCCAAAACGCCGATGATGGCCATGACGGTGAGCAGTTCGATGAGGGTGAAGGCGGTTTGGAGTTCCGCCTTCAGGCGGCCTCCGTTCACCGAGCCGCGTAAACGCGGAACTCCGAACAGCGACACGTGACCTGAACCTGCCTTGCGTGTCGGGCTTTTCATCTTGTCACCTGCCACGTGCCACTGGCCACTGTTCCCACAGATATTTTTCATTTTTCGCGCAATTCGTCTTCCATTCGTTCACTGAGCCATTGCTTGATCATGCTCTGATAATTCAAATACCGCGACCGGGCGAGCCGCTTGATCCGCGCGAGCATCCGCGGGTCAATCCGCAGCGTGATGGTCACGGACTCGGCGGCTTCCGCGCTGCCGACCGTGGCCGCCTCCATCAGGCGCAAGTCCGGCCGGTTCTCCGCCCAAAATTCCGCCTCGGCCTCTTCGCTGCCGAAGATCGGCACCTCTTCCCAATTGGCAAAAGTTCGCATTAAAACGTGGCCCGCGACCCGTGACCCGGTATTGTCACTTGTCACCGGCGTTCAGCGTATGGTCCAGTTTCCGCTGATAAAAGAACCGTTCTTCGGGTTCAAACACGCGGGCGCGCAACACCCGCGCCACCCGGCCGTTGGTCCGATACACGCTGAAAATTCCAATCCCGCCCGCTGACATTCCCAGGTTGAAAAAGCGCGCCTGCACGCCAAATCGCGGCGAGTCCGGCAACAGCCGAATGGCAAACGGATCCTCGAAGGATTCTTCAATTTCCCGTTGAGTCAAAGAGCCATCCAACTCAAAGGGCGAATTGTTCCAATCGAACTCCATAACGAGCTAACTGTAAATAAAACGCCCATGCAATGTCTTTACATTGTATTTACGCACAGGCACCGTATCTTGTCAATGTTTTTTGCGTTTTTCTCAGAAAAGGGTCTTCTGAAATGGCCGCCGGTCAGTCACCGGCGCCGCCACCACCGCCGCTGCTGCTAAGGTTGTTGATCATCGCAATCAGGGGCAGAAACATCGCAATGACGATGCTGCCGACAATACCCGCCAGAAAGACAATCATAATGGGCTCCAAAAGGGAGGTCATGGAGGCCACGGCATTGTCCACCTCCTCGTCGTAGTTGTCGGAGATTTTCAGAAGCATTTCCGGCAGGGCGCCGGTTTGTTCGCCGACGTCCACCATGCTGACGACCATGGGTGGGAATACCCCGGAGGCTTCCAGCGGCGCGGTGATGGTTTCGCCTTCCTTCACGCTTTCATGCACGTTGCCGATGGCATTGCTGATGATGACGTTGCCGGCGGTTTCCTTGACAATCATCAGCGCCTGCAAAATGGGAACCCCGCTGCTGACGAGAGTGCCCAGGGTGCGGGTGAAACGGGCGATGGCCACCCGGCTGATGACCGGCCCCAAAACCGGCATCTTGAGTTTGATTTTGTCCCAGATATAACGGCCGATTTTCGTCTTGATGGCCAATATGAACAAAATCACCACCCCCGCCACCAGTCCCAGCGTTTGCAGAATGTGGAGTTTGATGGCGTCGCTGATCGCCAGCACAAACAGGGTGAAGCCCGGCAGCTTGACGCCCATGCCGGCGAAAACCTCCTTGAACTTGGGCACCACCATGACCATCAGCAAAATCAGGATGCCCACCGCCACGATGAGCACCGCCACCGGATAAAACAGCGCGGCCTTGACCTTGCCTTTGATCTTCTGCGCTTTTTCGGAAAATTCCGCGAGGCGTTTCAACACCACTTCCAATACGCCGCCCAGTTCGCCCGCCTTGATCATGTTCACGAACAGGCGGTTGAAAACTTTTGGATGCTGCGCCAGCGCCTCGGAAAACGTGCTGCCGCCTTCGATCGCCAGCGCCAGTTCGCCGAGAATTTTTTTGAGCGCGGCGCTGCGTTCCTGCTTTTCGAGCACGCGCAGTCCGCGCAGGAGCGGCAGACCCGCGTCCACCAGCGTCGCCAATTGCCGCGTGAACGCGGTCAGAACCTTCGGTTTGACACCGCCGCCCAACCCCGGGATGTTGATGTTGATGTTGAGGGCGCCGCCTTTTTTGCCGCCTGCCGGGAGGGGCGGCTCTTTTTGGGGGACGATGGTTTATCCTGAACTTTTTCGGTCTCCACGATCTTGGTCGGGAACAAGCCCATTTCCTTGACCCGGCCAATGGCCTCGTTCTGGCTGGCGACTTCAACCGTGCCCTTGGTCTCCTTGCCGCGGGAGTCCAGCGCCACATAATCGTATTTTGGCATAGCGGATTTATCCGGCCCCGAATGTGTCCGGGGTCACGTGTATTTGACAACTTCCTCGATAGTGGTATCACCTTCAAAGATGCAGCGCAAGCCGTCCTCGCGCAGCGGGACCATGCCCAGCTCGATGGCCTTTTGCCGCAACACGATCGTGGGCGCGCGCTCGTTGATCAACAGCCGGATCGCCTCGCTGATGATGAGCAGTTCAAAAATGCCCTTCCGCCCCTTGTACCCGGTGTCGTTGCACGTCGAGCAGCCGCGGCCATAATGAAAAGCCTTGTCGCCCAAATCGTGCGCCGAAAGATTCAACAGGGACAGTTGTTCCTCCGTCGGCTCGAACGGCGTCCGGCAATTCTGGCAAATGGTCCGCACCAGCCGCTGCGCCAGCACGCCCATCAGCGTGGAAGAAATCAAAAACGGCTCCACGCCCATGTCAATCAGGCGCGTCACCGCGCCCGTCGCGTCATTGGTGTGCAGCGTGCTCAGGACCAGGTGGCCGGTCAGCGACGCCTGAATGGAAATTTGCGCGGTTTCCAGATCGCGCATTTCCCCCACCATGATGATGTCCGGGTCCTGGCGCAAAAACGACCGCAACGCCCGGCCAAAGGTCATCCCCACCGCGTCGTTGATGGCGACCTGCATGATGCCTTCGATGTCGTATTCGACCGGGTCCTCGGCGGTGAGCAATTTGGAATCAATCGTATTGACCCGCCGCATGGCGGAATAAAGCGTCGTCGTTTTGCCCGAGCCGGTGGGTCCCGTCACGATCAGAATCCCATTGGGCCGCAGAATCGCCTCGGCCATGTAATCATGCAGGTATTTGGGAAATCCCAGCGTGTCGAGGTCGAGATTGACCGACGCGCGGTCGAGCACGCGCAACACGACGGATTCGCCGAACTGCGTCGGCAGCGTGGACACGCGGAGGTCAACCTGGCGGCCGGCCACGTTATAAGTGATGCGCCCGTCCTGCGGCAGCCGCCGCTCGGAAATGTTAAGGTTCGACATGACTTTCAGGCGCGAAATCACCGGCAAGGCCAGGTGCTTGGGCGGCGGCGACATTTCGTAAAGCGCGCCGTCCACGCGGTAACGGATGCGAAATTCGGTTTCAAACGGCTCGAAATGGATGTCGCTCGCGCGGTCCTGGATGGCTTGAAACAAGACCAGGTTCACGAACTTCACGATCGGCGCCTTGTTGGCCAGGCTCTCCTCCAGCCGGGCGTCATCCGATGCACCCGCTTCGCTGACTTCGCGCGCGATCTCCTTGTCGGAACCGAGTTCCTTGAGGATTTGTGAAAAATCCTCGGCTTCCTCCAGGCCGTAATGACGGTCAACTGCCTTTTCAATTTCAGCCGGGTCGGCCACCACGACATGCACGTCGTGCTTGCTTGCGAAACCGACTTCATCCGCGTGCGCCGGGTCGAGCGGGTCGGCCAGCGCCACCTGCAACGTGCCATTGCTCAAGCCCACCGGGATGCAGTGATACATCCGCGCGACATTGGCGGGAATGGTCTTCAAGAGGTCGGGGGAAAAGTTGATGTCCTTCAGCGAAACGACCTCCGTGCCCAGGTTGGTGGCCATCACGTGCAGGATGTCGTCCACCTTCATGATCCCGAAATCCTGCAGGAGCTGGAACACCGGCGTGCCGCTGCGCTTGAATTCCGAGGCGACCTCCTCGTACTGCAGGTCGTCAATCAGCTCCTGGCCTTTGACGAGGGACAGCAATGGGTTTGAAATCTCTTCCGCCATGTTACCAAATCATTGTTTGGGCCCAGCCTGGGCCAGTTCCAATTCCTGCAATTTCTGCAGCACCGTCGTCGGGTCCTGCGCCTTGGTAATCACTTCTTCGCGCGCGATCATGCCCTGCTGGTATTTTTCAAGCAGAAAACTGTCGAGGGTCACCATGCCGAATTTCGCGCCGGTTTGAATGTCCGAATTGAGGCGGAACGTCTTGTTGTCGCGAATCAGCGCGGCAATGGACGGGGTGTTGACCATGATTTCAAAGACCGCCACGCGGCCCGGCTTGTCAATGCGCGGAATCAGCAGTTGCGAAATCACGGCCTGCAGCACGGTGGAAAGCTGGATGCGGATTTGCTCCTGTTGATTGTTCGGAAAGGCGTTGACGATGCGGTCCACCGTCTTGGCCGCGCCCGTCGTGTGCAGCGTGCCGAAGACCAGGTGACCCGTTTCCGCCGCGGTGATCGCCGCGTCAATCGTTTCCAGGTCGCGCATTTCACCCACCAGCACCACGTCCGGGTCCATGCGCAGCGCGCGGCGCAAGCCTTCGGCAAAATTCGGCACATCCACGCCGATTTCGCGCTGCGTGACCAGCGCTTTTTTGTGTTTGTGGTAATACTCAATCGGGTCTTCGATGGTGATGATGTGCGCCTCTTCGCGTTCCTCGTTGATGATGTTGATCATCGAAGCGAGCGTGGTCGTCTTGCCGCAGCCGGTGGGTCCCGTTACCAACACCAAGCCGCGCGGTTTATAAAGCAACTCCTTGGAGCTTGGCGGAATGCCGATCTGCTCCATCGTGAGCATTTTGCTCGGAATCTGCCGGAGCACGATGCCGAAGTTGCCCTTCTCCTTGAAGACGCTGACGCGGAACCGCGCCGCATCGGCAAACGCAAAACCGAAGTCCGCCCCGCCGCGTTCGCGCACGCTTTGAATGTGCTCCTCCGACGTGATGCTGCGCATCAACTCCTCGGAATCCTCCGGTTTGAGCGCCGGGCCTTCCACGCGGTGCAAAATGCCATGCACGCGAATGGTCGGCGACACGCCCACGCGAATATGCAGGTCGGACGCCCCTTCGGCCACGACCAACTGCAACAAATCAGACATCGAGTATGACATAAATTCCCGGGCGTTACGACTCGTCGCCGAGCGTCGAGCGGATGACCTCGTCCGCCGTCGTGAGCCCGGCGAGCACCTTGCGGATGCCGTCCTCGCGCAGGGTGCGCATGCCCATTTCGCGGGCGCGGGCGCGCAAAACCGAGGCGGTCGCCTTGTCGTAAATCAACTTCCGCGTTTCATCGTCAATGACGAATATTTCAAAGATGCCGAAGCGGCCGCGGTAACCCGTGTTCGAGCAATCGTTGCAGCCGCGGCCCTTCTGGAGCGTGTTGCCCTGCAACTGGTCCGGGGTCAGGCTCAAAACGCGCATCTCCGCGTCCGTGGGCTGATACGGCTGCGTGCATTTTTTGCAGACTTTGCGCACCAGCCGCTGCGCCATGAGGCAGCGCGTGGAAGAGGCGACCAAAAAGGGCTTCACGCCAATGTCCATGAGACGCGTGACGGCGCTCGGCGCGTCATTCGTGTGCAGCGTGGAGAAAACCAGGTGACCGGTAAGCGACGCGTTGATGGCGATGGTCGCGGTTTCCAGGTCGCGAATTTCACCGATCATCACGATGTTCGGCGCCTGACGGAGAATCGAGCGCAAGGCCGCGGCAAACGTCAGCCCCACCGCTTCGTTCACCTGCACCTGGTTGATGCCGGCGAGAATATATTCCACCGGGTCTTCGACGGTGATGATTTTCCGGTCTGGCCGGTTGATGAAGTGCAGGCAGGAATAAAGCGTCGTGGTTTTGCCGGAACCCGTCGGGCCGGTGACGAGCAAAATGCCATCGGGCAAACCAATGATCCGCTCGAACAACTGCTGGTCGTCCGTGAAAAACCCGAGTTCCGGCAGCCCCAGTTTCAATCCTTCCTTGTCCAAAATGCGCATCACGATGCTTTCGCCATGATACGTGGGCAGGCAGGACACGCGGAGATCGATCAACTTGGCGCCCACCTTTGACTGGATGCGTCCGTCCTGCGGAATGCGATGTTCGGAGATGGACATGTTCGACTGGATTTTCAGCCGCGTGATGATGGACGCCTGCAACCGTTTCGGCGGCGCCTTCATCTCCTGCATGACGCCGTCAACGCGGTACCGCAGACGAAACCGCTTGGACAGCGGCTCCAGGTGAATGTCCGACGCGCGCATCTTGAAGGCATCCACGATGATTTGATTCACCAGCCGGATCAGCGGCGCGTCCGCGTCCACCGCCCCGCCGTCATCCGCGCCGGGCAGGACGGCTTCAACGTGGTCCTCCGTCAGCTCCTGGATGACATCCTTGAAACGGGCGTCCTCGACAATGCCTTTTTTTGCCCCGCCGTAATATTTGTTGAGCGCGGTTTCGATGTCCGGCTCCGAGGCCACCCGCAGTTCGATCTCCGCGTTGAGCAGATGCGTCAGCGTGTCAATCGTGTTGAGGTCGGACGGGTCGGCGATGGCGACGGCGACCTTGCCCTCGGTTTTGAAGACGGGAACGACGCGGTATTTTTTGGCGATGTGGCGCGGAATGATGGCGATGACGTCGTCGGGAATTTGTATGCCGGCCAGTTGCACAACTTCCGCGCCGAATTGCGCGGCCTTGGCCTGGGTCACGTCCGCCGGGCGGATGAGCTTGTTGGCGAGCATCAAATCCACCACGCCCACGCCCGAAGCCTTGGCTTCAGTACGCGACTCGGCGACCTGCTCGGCGGTTACAAGGCCGAGGTCCACCAACGAATCCACCAGATAATCGTCTTGTTCTGCCACGATGTTTTTGCCTCACACGGTATCACAACCCGCCGCGGAATGCTCGTAGAAGTTATTCAGCCGGGGTGTGCCCTGTCAATGCCGGCCCCCGATTCTTTATTGATTTTTTAGCAACCTTTTTTGACACCGGCGCCGGTAGTTTGCTGTTGCCATGCCCCAGCCGGTCAAATAAGTGTGTCGCCATGGAAATCGCATCCTCCGGTTGTCGTTTTTTTGCCGGTGCGTTCACCGCCATTTTCAGTTTCAATTTGCTGGCGGCCGGCCCGCCGCCGCCGGATTACCCCATCCAGCCCACGCCGTTCACCGCCGTTCACCTGGACGACGCTTTCTGGGCGCCCCGCCTCGAAACCAACCGCGCCGTCACCATTCCCTATGCTTTTGGACAGTGCAAGGCGTCCGGGCGCATGAACAATTTCGAACGCGCGGCCGCCGTGTTGCGCGGCGAAAACATCGAGAACCGCAAACCGCCGGGATTTCCGTTCGACGACACCGATCCGTACAAGGTCCTCGAAGGCGCTTCCTATACGCTGGCGGTTCACCCCGACCCCAAAATGTCGGCCTACCTCGACTCGCTCATCGCCCTGCTGGCCGCCGCGCAGGAACCGGACGGCTATCTTTACACCACCCGCACCATTGATCCCAAACATCCGCATCCCTGGGCCGGCACCAACCGGTGGGTGAACGACCCCGCTCTCAGTCACGAACTTTACAACGCGGGCCATTTGTTCGAGGCCGCCGCCGCCCATTACCAGTCCACCGGCAAAACCAACCTGCTCAACGTCGCGCTCAAGGAGGCCAATCTCCTGTGCCAGACCTTCGGCCCCGGTCCCAACCAGTTGCATCTCTGGCCCGGACATGAAATCGTCGAAATGGGCCTCGTCCGGCTTTACCGCATCACCGGCGACCCGCGCTACCTCAACCTCGCCAAATATTTCATCGCCGTGCGCGGCAGCCGGCCGGGCGGCGATGACTATCATCAATCGCGCATCCCGCCGGTGGAGCAGACCGAGGCCGTCGGCCACGCCGTGCGCGCCGGCTATCTTTACAGCGGCATGGCCGACGTCGCGGCCCTGACCGGCGACCCGCGGTACATCCGCGCGATCGACGCAATCTGGGAAAACGCCACCGGCAAAAAACTTTACCTGACCGGCGGCATCGGTTCGCGCGCGGAAGGCGAAGCCTTTGGCGATAATTACGAATTGCCCAATCTCACCGCCTACAATGAAACCTGCGCGGCGGTGGCCAACATTTTCTGGAACGAGCGTCTGTTCCTGTTGCACGGCGATGCCCGATACGTGGACGTGCTCGAACGCACGCTTTACAACGGGCTGCTCTCCGGCGTCTCGCTCGACGGCACGAAATTCTTTTACTCCAACCCGCTCGAATCCGACGGCTCGCATCAGCGCAGCCCGTGGTTTGGCTGTGCCTGCTGTCCGGGCAATATCACCCGTTTCCTGCCGTCCCTGCCCGGCTATTTTTACGCACAATCGGGCGATACCATTTATGTCAACCTCTACGCCGGCAGCAAGGCCGGCTTCAAACTGAAGAACGGACGCGCGGTTAAAATCACGCAGGAAACCCGGTATCCGTGGGACGGCGTGGTCAAAATGACCGTCCAGTTGGACTGGCAGAAAAGCATGAAGTTCACCATCAATGTTCGCATTCCCGGCTGGGCGCGCAACGAAGTGGTGCCGGGCGGTCTCTACAAATTTTCCGACTCGGTGAACGAACCGGTCATCCTCACCGTCAATGATGAGGACATGCCGGTCAGGCCCGACCAGGGTTATGTGAGCCTGGATCGCGCGTGGAAGTCCGGCGACGTGATTGAACTCGATCTGCCGATGCGCATCCGGCACGTGGCGGCCAGTGAAAACGTCGTGGCCGACCGCGGCCGGATCGCGTTGCAACGCGGTCCGATTGTCTTTTGCGCCGAGTGGCCTGACACCCCGAACGGCAAGGTGCGCAAACTGCTGTTGCCCGACGAGCAGCCGCTTACCACCCGATTCGACCCGGCCTTGCTCAACGGCGTCCAGGTCATCGAAGGCAAGGGCTACAACGTGACCACCAACGAATTCGGACACACCGTCAAGCGCCTGCAGGACTTCAAGGTCATTCCCTACTTTGCCTGGGCGAACCGCGGGCCGGGCGAAATGATCGTCTGGATCCCCAATTCGGAGAGCGTCCTGCGCGCGCCCTGACGGAACGCGGCAGCGGGCAAAGCTCCGGTCGCAGTTATGCTCTATTAGCCTGGTGTCAAGAGGAGATGTTCAAACGTCCATTGTTTATTGGTTAAATTCCCCGGCCAAACTAAAGGTGTCTTGATTGGGGCGAGGTTTTCGCCTGCGGAGGCGAAGCGGGTGCATGACGCCGTAAAAGCAGGCAAACCAAGGAAAATCCGAATGGATTAGGGGAATTTTGCTGTCTGCGGGCGCGCATCTCAGTTTTTTGCAGGGTTGAATGAGGAGTGAGGGAAGAGCAAGTGCCAGCGGCCGTTGCGCCAGAACATTTCCAAACACATGAGGGCTTCGTCGCCCGCCTGACTCCAGAACTGCCCCGGTCGCTTGAAGCGGCATTGCGTCTGCCGACAGGTGGCTTCGACCGGGCCACTGCCAATGGGTTCGCCCGCCCGCCGTCCAGCCCGATAGTCCATTCGTTCTTGATGTTGGTGGAAGTATTCCACTTCTTTGGCCACGGCTTGGGTCGCCGCTCCGGCGGGCATCGCGGCCAACACCTCTTCCAGTTGCCGGATCACTTTGAGCGAAGATTGGTGCTTGAGTTGTTGGACCAAGGGCTTGAGCCAGACCTTGAGCTTTTCTTGGTTTTCGCCAAAGAGCGCCCGGCCCACGGCGGCCAGGTGTTGCACGGCGTGGTAAAAGTCCAGTCGCTGGTGGGCTTGCGGCCAGCGGTCGTCGGCCAAACGCCAGATCCACACCGCCCCGTCGCCGATAACCAGCGCACTGGCCGCCTGGCCCAATCCACGCCGTAAGGCTTCGGCGTGCAGTTGCTCGCGCAAGCCATCCAGACCTTGCCGCGTGGCCACGAAGCCGCGTTCGGTGATGACGGGGCGTCCGCCGGCGGTCTGGCCTCGGTGATCAAGTCGAAAACAGGTGCCGGTGTAGACCCAGTGCCAGCGTTCGGGTTCTTGGCCCTGTCGGCGCAACACCCCGCTCTGGCCCCAGGCATCCCGTTCTCGGATGTTCCAAGCATCCAGTTGAATGATCATCTGGTAAGGTTCGAGGGTCAGTTCGAGTTGGTTCTTTTGGGTGGCGGCTTGGCGATCCAGTTGCGTGCGCAGCCGTTGGGCGCGTTCTCCCTGACGCCGGGCTTCACGATCCAGTGTGGCGCGGGGCAACTTGACGCCGGTGAGGTGTTTGAGCACGGCGCTGGCATCCTCGACGGGCATCTTGCTGGCCAAGAGCGCCGCCATATCCTGCACCGCGGGCGAATAGCCTGCGCTCGCTTCCAGACCCAAGGCGGCATCGGCGGGGACGCGCCATTTGTGGCAGCGTTTGCAGTAGCCGCGGGTCCGTTTGACCGTGATCGAACCAAAACGCGATTCGAAGGCGCGCGGGTGGTCGGCAGAAACACGGCTGAGGGTTTGGCCGCAGACTGGGCAGACCGGGGGCGTGGTATCGGCTTTGGCTTGCGCCCCGCGTTCGATCGTTTGGCGCAGCAGTTCCTTCACGTCTTGTGCGGCTTGGACTTCAAGATGCCCCAGGTTTTGATCGCTGCCGACCACAAGGCGTTGAATCGAGTGTTCCAGCGCGCACGCCGCACGGGCGGCCAGCACCGCCAGCGGTTCCCACGAGGCCCCAGACATCATGCCGGAGGCCACAGGCTCATAACAGGTAGTTGTCATGCCCTCAGCTTACACCACCCTGCAAGAAACTGAGATGCGCACTGTCTGCGGCTCCATCTTAAAAAACTATTGACACCACTATGGGTTGGGTATAAAAATCCGCCTGTAGCCACAAATGGTGGCTATCCCTCGGTTTCAAAGCCGCGATGGGAGTTTGACAAATTTTGATTTTGCCGCTCAGTCTGTTGTTTCCGCGAGGAGCAACACCTTCCCATCAAGGCTTTGAAGGACTGGGCGGTTTTTTATTTATGCGAAAATGAATCAACGAACAGAACGGTTATGAATGGCCAAATACCAACGCCAGCGCAGCAGATAAAACAAATCCAAATGCAGCCGCATTTGCACGCGGTTCTCCAAGAAGTTCAGCAGGCCCAAATGGGAAACGTAAAGCGGCAAAGTCTGATAAAAGAGATTGAATCTCTGGATGCGGCCAAACCGCGGCGGCTTCTGGTTTATATCAGCAATATTGGTAATTTTAATAGCCAAATTGTTCCACCACACATCGTTCCGCTTGCGGATGCCCTTGCTCAAATGGGTAAGGCAGAAAACTTGGATTTAATGATTCACACCTTGGGCGGTTCTGGGGATACGGCAGAAAAAATTGTCGCAATGTGTCGCAATCATTGTTCTGGAGAATTCAGAGTGATAATCCCCAACATGGCAAAAAGCGCCGGAACGTTGATTGCGTTGGGAGCGGATAAAATCGTCATGGGGCATTGTTCTGAAGTGGGGCCGACAGACCCACAAATCCGGGTCGCTGTAAGCAATAAAGATCAGTTTGTTTCGGCTTGGACGTTTATTCATGCTCGTGACGAACTTGTTAAAAAGGTTAATGAAGCCATTGCAAATTCTGAACCTCCCGATGCGTTCCTTCAGCAATTGGCCACAATTGATTCCGTATTCGTGGCGCATTGTGAGCAGCTAATGGAATTTGCCAAAAAAGTTGGCCGAAAATGGATTACGGCGCGTTTGGTGAAAAAACCAATGCCCCTCAAGGAAGCAGAAAAAGAAGCCGATGCTGTTATAGCTTTTTTAAGCGACGTGAAAGAACACATTTCGCATGGAAGGTTGATTCTGGCCGGCGAACTAAGAGAGCATTGCGAACCAACTTTACAGATTGAAGAATTGGAAGAAGTTGATCCGCTATGGCAAAAACTCTGGCAGCTTTACGTGCGCTATGAGGTGTTTTTTATGCAGCCCAATCCTCCGGGAATGCCGCATAAAAGTGTAGTCATTGAAACATCACAGGTATCATTCACAATCAATGCCTAAATCAATCACCAGCCTGACACAAAGCTATTTCGTCTGGAATTAAATAGCTCGGCATTCTTTGAGACTCAGAAGATTCTCCAAGTTGAACGGCGTTGGATTTTTTAACACGCTTCATCATTTCCATTGCGCGGGAAATTTCTTTTGTCAGCGCATCAGAATCAACCTGTTCTGATTCAGGTATGATTTTTGGGGGGTTGTTTTTCATATTCTTAGTTCTTAGTTCTTAATTATCAATCAATCAAGATTCATTGATGTGTTAAGGATGGTCAACTCTAACAAGCCAACCAACAACACGTCAACACATCATTTCGTGACTTTTCAGCAACGTCAGCAGGTTCTATTTTCATAACGTTTCACTGATATTTTAGACACCAAAACTGGGAAAAAGTTTCAAAAATCATACGTTTTGCCGTGCAATCTTTACCAACATACACGTGTCAACAAGCAACATTCGTTCCCAAATGCTCCTCCTCGCCACAAATTACAGCAATTCGGCTAATAATCAAATTGGTTTTTTCTCATTTCTCCTGCAACAATCCACGCCACCAAGACCCCAAAGCAATCAAGCATTATCCCGGCCGCACGCCGTTAATTTTGACGACAGACTTTGGCATTGCCTTTGCGGATTCTATTCTTAACTTCGTTGGCTATGAAAGCCACCTCATTTTTCCGCCTTTCCCTGGCCGCCGCGCTTTTCGCGGTTCTGACCGCCGGCCTTTTTGCCGCCGATACCAACTCCGCGCCGCGCGAGCGGCGGGTGCTCGACTCCGGCTGGAAATTTCACCTCGGCAACGAGTGGGGCTTTGCCAACGGCCTGGACAAGGCCGGCACCGGCAGCGGGCCGGCCAGCAAGTCGTTCAGCGACGCCAGTTGGCGCACGGTGAACCTGCCGCATGATTGGGCGGTCGAACTGCCCTTTGATCAGGCCGCCGATGGCGGACACGGGTTCAAGCCCGTCGGCCCCGGTTTCGCCCGTAATGACGTCGCCTGGTATCGCCGCACGTTTGATCTGCCGGAGTCCGACGCCGGCAAACGCATCTGGCTGGAGTTCGACGGCGTGTTCCGCGACGCGGAAGTGTTCGTCAACGGCTGGTTCGTTGGCCATCACGAAAGCGGTTACAGCAGCTTCCGCTACGACATCACCGACCTGGCCAATGTCGGCGGCAAAAACGTCGTCGCCGTGAAGGTGGACGCGTCGCGATTCGAGGGCTGGTTTTATGAGGGCGCCGGCATTTACCGCCACGTCTGGCTCGTAAAAACCGGGCCGGTGGCCATTGCCCCGGATGGAATTTTTGTTTACAGCAAATTCAAGAACAACGTGCCGGGAAAAAAAATTGAAATTCATATTCAAACCCAATTACTGGACAAGCGTTCAACCGTCATGGAATCGCCGGCTGAATCAACATTGCGCAGCGGTTCATGGTTGTCCGAGCCAAAAGAGAAGAAAATCGAAGTGTGGGTTGGTCATGAAGTTTTTGATCCAGAGGGCAGGAGCATTGGAAAACTTTCACGCAGCCTGCAAATCCCGCAACCCGCCGGTTTGGAGTTGCATTCTGTCCTCGGCTCAGAGAACCCGATTCTTTGGTCTCCCGAATCACCAAAACTCTACAAGCTGGTCACGACCGTTTCAATTGCCGGAGAAGTTGTTGACCGCCAGGAAACCGCGTTTGGCATCCGCACCGTCGGGTTCGACGTGGAAAAAGGTTTTCTGCTGAACGGCAAGCACTACGAACTCAAGGGCACCT
This sequence comes from uncultured Verrucomicrobiae bacterium, assembly GCA_963744965.1. Taxonomy (GTDB): domain Bacteria; phylum Verrucomicrobiota; class Verrucomicrobiia; order Limisphaerales; family UBA11358; genus UBA11358. The sequence continues at coordinate 202,386 of CAVUVT010000008.1, read as the reverse complement.
GCAACCACCAGGACCACGCGGGCGTCGGCGCGGCGCTGCCGGATGCCTTGCAGTATTTCCGCGTGGCGAAACTCAAGCAAATGGGTTGCAACGCCATCCGCACCTCGCACAACCCGCCCACGCCGGAATTGCTCGAGGCCTGCGACCGGCTGGGGATGCTGATCATGGATGAAAACCGCCTGCTCGGCAGCGACGAGGAAAACCTGCGCCGGTGGAAAGGCCAGATCCAGCGTGACCGGAACCATCCGAGCGTCGCCATCTGGTCCATTGCCAACGAGGAATTCCGGGTGCAGAGCACCCCCACCGGCAAACGCGTCGCCGAAACCATGCAGGACCTGGTCCGGCGGCTTGACCCGACGCGGCCGGTCACCTATGCCGCGCCGGTCGGCAATGAATTTCAGGGAATCAATTCCATCATCGAAGTCCGCGGCTGGAATTATCACATCGGCACGAACAACATGGACGCCTATCACGCCGCCCATCCGGCCCAGCCGAACGTCGGCACGGAACAGGCCAGCACCGTGAGCACCCGGGGCATTTATGCCAATGACAAAACCCGCGGCTACGTGAGCGCCTACGATACGGGCGCGCAGCAATGGTCCAACACCGCCGAAAAATGGTGGAGCTTTTTCGCGGTCCGCCCGTGGCTCTCCGGCGGGTTCATCTGGACGGGTTTTGATTATCGCGGCGAGCCCACGCCTTACAGCTGGCCGTGCGTCAACTCGCACTTTGGCCTCCTGGACACCTGTGGTTTCCCCAAGGATAACTTCTATTATTACCAGGCGTGGTGGACGGACCAACCCGTATTGCATCTGCTGCCACACTGGAACTGGCCGGGCAAGGAAGGGCAGGACATTGACGTTTGGTGCTACAGCAATTGCCGGGAGGTGGAATTGTTTCTCAACGGTCGCAGCCTGGGCCGGAAAATGATGGAGCCGAATTCGCACCTGGCCTGGACGGTCAAATACGAACCCGGCACGCTCTCCGCCAGGGGTTACACCGACGGCAAGGCCATCGCCGAAACCAGGGTGGAAACCACCGGCGAACCCGCCGCCGTCCAACTGACCCCCGACCGCGCCGCCATCAACGCCGACGGCGAGGACGCGAGCGTGTTCACCGTCTCCGTGGCCGATGCCCAGGGCCGCATCGTGCCGGTGGCGACCAATTTGATCCATTTTGAATTGAGCGGCCCCGGAAAAATCATCGGCGTGGGCAACGGCGATCCGAGTTGTCACGAGCCGGACATTTTTTTGCCCCAGGCAACCACGCGCGCCGTCCCGATCAATGACGGCTGGCGCTGGAAGAAATTGCCCAACGTGGACAACTCCAGGCTCGCCGAATTCAAACCGAATTTTGACGATTCAAACTGGGAGACGGCGAATCCGCAATCCGACAGCGGCCCGCTGGGAGAACGTGAACAGGCGATCTTCCGCGTGAAAATCCAGATGACTGAATCAGACCTGGCCGCCCCGGCAGTCGAGTTGCGCTGCGGTATGATTGACGAGGAAGGCTGGGTTTATGTGAACGGCAAACAGATCGGCGAATCGCATGACTGGCAGGTGCCCGCCGTCTTTGATTTAAAGCCGTACCTGCATCCGGGCGAAAACACCATCGCCGTCGCCGTGGCGAACTGGAACGGCCCGGGCGGGCTTAACAAGGGCGTGACGCTGAACTTTCAGGAAAAGGCCGTCGCGCCGGAATGGCAACGCAGCGTGTTCAACGGCCTCGCGCAAATCATCGTGCAATCCACGAAGGAACCCGGGGCCATCAAGCTGACCGCCAGCGCGGACGGCTTGTCGCCGGCCACCGTGTCCGTGCAGTCGCAACCCTGCACCCCGCGACCGGCGGTGCCGTAAAAATCGGCGCGCTGAAAACCCACGCAAATTTCTTTACGGGTTATACAAAACTTTGTTGCATAAGAATGCGCCTGATGCGCTGGACAATCCGACACCACCAGGACAAATCTCGCGCGAATGAGTGTCACCAGTTAGCGTGCGTCGTGGCCGCGATTGTAATACGATTGCTGGTGTGCTTGCTAAACCAAGCACCAAAACAGTAACATTCAACCACCATAAATGCTCGAAATCTTAGGAGCATTGCCTGCAACTTGATATTTGTGCCAAAGGGAAAGCAACCAAGTTAACGACTCCATCGACACATCACGTTTCCCGATATTTCCATCTTTTACCAATTGCCAAGCAACTACATCTGGATGAGTCAAATCTTTTTGTGGAATGATCTGACCGCTTCTGATTCGTTTCACCGAACGATTGATCTCACTAATGTTAGGCTTGTTTCCCTTGACAGCAAGGGCTTCCACATGCTTTCGGATCACTTCTAAGTGTGGCAACACTCCTTGATTAAATTCGAGGAAAGCAAGTTCCAGCGGCCTTTGTCCCCTCAAGTCGGCAACCTTTAATCGGGATATTCTTTTTGAAATCCCCTCGATTAACGGGATGAATTGTTCGTTGAATACTTTTCGAATTTGCCGCTCCTTGACTATTACCCCAGCTTTGCTCTTCGCCAAATAAAATACTGCAAAACTACGAATCAGGTAACTTTCCAGTTGTTCTTGCTCGGTCAGATCGTTAATACCCTCAGCAAGGTATTCCCATACTAACTTCAGATATTCTTCGATAGTCAAAGAGCAAGACAGCTTAAACTCCATTATATCAGTAATGCATTCCAGCAGTAATTTGCCGGGGCCTGTCGATATTTTACAACTCTCACCAAGAATATTTAACGAACACAGGCCTGGATCTAGAAATTGCAGAACATGCATTAATTCATGAGCCATAGCCCAATGACGCTCCATATTAAGTGCGTCGTTTGGTGGAATAAGCAAAATATCCTCAAAATGTTCCATCGTCGGGGCCCGGTGACGGCCAACAAGCACAAGACCACCCCAAATTTTACCATATCTTCTTAGGACTTCGCCGCTGAACAATTCCAACGCTTTAAGTATTCGTTGTATGCCCATTCCTGCTGGCTGAACACCAAAGGACGCTCCCCAAGGAGCTTCCTCAACACCTAGATACGCCCCCTGATACCTTTGGCTGACCGCCTGATGGTAGTATTGAAGGAGTGTCACCAGCCGCAATCGCGATGCGGGTGTCAGGGGTTTTTTTTGCTGTATCATTTCACGCTTCAGCCTAGTTAGTGCACGTAACATATCTAGGAACGCATCTATTAGCAGGCGATTCTCAAGAAGGTTATTAAATTGATAAATAGCAGTCGCTGCCGCCGCCCCCTCAGGCCCAAGTAAGCATAATTTTTTTGCATCGGCCTTGGAGAGTTCCAAAACCATTGTTTTTCGTCTATCCGTTGGAGGTTTTAAGGACTTCCAGTATTTACTTAGTTCAAGTCGATACTGCAATTCGGTGTGGGTTCTAATTAGATCCTTAGCGTTATTATTGCGGAAGCTATCTAATCGTTTCAACAAGTCATTAAGAGTATTGACGTCTTTTAAATTTAACTTGAAGTCCAGATCCCTCGCGCCCAAACGAAAAGTTATTTTTGGTTTACCCTCACTTTTCATTAGGTTAAAATGCTTTTGTGCTGCATTCTGAACCTTTGTCATAGCACCCGGAGTGCAACTAGCGCTGAAATGAACCTCAAGGTCGCCTTGTTGCAGTTCTTTCGCGATTGACACAGCCTTTTGTTTTCCCCTAGGAGGATCTGAAACATCCAAATCATGGCCAAACATGGTAAAGGTTTTTTCGGCAAAGACTTTAGCTTTATCACCTGCTACCTGGAAGGCAAGCCGTGGAAACCATCTACCAATTCGACTAAGAACGCGAGATAGTGAAGAATCAGAAACCACAAGGATAATTTCAAACCACCCCATGGTTCCGAGCATTTGAATATTTTTATCTATTCCTGATAGGTATTGACCTAATCCTAATTCAGCCTCCAAGCCCACTTCTTCTGCAAGGACTGGATTAATCTTCAAAAAGCAAAGTGCTACTAAAGGATCTGATAATTGTTGAATCCTAAACAGGGGCTTTGAACCTTTCTTGGCAGGAACCCAGTTGTAACATACATATTCTGTGGACCCTGTGATCCCAGGAATTGTTCCCAATTGCACGAAGTCTGATTGGATGAGCTTGCTTGTATCTTGTATAAATGCCAAATCGTAACTTCCAAAAAGACGAAAGACTCGAAAGCTTCCTTTTGAAAGACCAAAGCTAACACATTCCTTTTCTATTTGCCTTCCAACAGACACCTCTTGGCCCGGTAGGACACGAAAAAGGATTATACGAACGAGATCGGAATGAATCTTCCATTTATTAAATACTTGTTCCATGTGATGCTTCTCCCGTTGGCATAAAGTTTCTCCATCGCTCATATTCGTAATGTAAATAATCGCATTGGAATATCCGACTATGCCTAGTCACCAACTCCAGCATAAAATCCCCTGAAACATCATACGTCCAACATCTGTTCTCATCTCCCATCTCGCGCATCAAACTATAGGGCGGACGATCAATGCGCTTATATTGCTCATTGTGAACCGACATGAATATGTTAGAAAAGCCGGAATTTTTTAGCCGCCGGATTTCAGGCACTAGCTCTTCATTCCAAGGATCATTCACATCGGAATCGTTATAGTATCCAGAGAATCCGATTAGTATTAATGCAGCTATTTTTTTAGGGGATCTCAACACCGCCTTTGCACCTTCAATTTCCCGCTTGAAGCGCCCACGATCATTTGAATATGTCCAGTCAATAAATGGCTTGAAACTGGCCTTCAACTCCACTGGATGAGCAAAGCGTGTTTTAGGATAACGCTGCGCTTCGAACCCCATGTGTGGAGCTTGGGTTGGAATTCCAAATGATTTTGCAAGCAGATCATTGTTACTAGAAATTGCGAATCTTGGCAGACGATGTAGGTGATGTTGCCCATCCCCGGCAAGCTTCTGAAAACATACATGACTCAATGAACCATGGATTTTCCAATAACGTGGTTTTGCGCGAGCCTTGTATTTAGATGTGTAATAACCCTCCCATCCAAATTCACCAAAATCCAAGACAGGATTTTGTTGAATTGAGGAACTTGCAAAATTTTGCCAAATGGTATCGAAGAACATGTCATAATTGGTTGTAATAACATCCCGACAAAGGCCAAACTCAATTAATTTGTAAATGCAACAATGTGCAAGCGATGGCAGAGATGTGGACGTGTAGTAACGAGCATACTCAAAATGACGCCATTTATAATCCTCAAACTCTGCGGGACTGCGGTATCGTCTGCCGGCTTTGCGTCGAAGCTTCTTGTCGTTTAAAATGTTGCAAACATCTTCTATCCCGTTACCAACGATAAACACCAAACACCGATCTAACTCCATTCCTTTACGTTGCTTTTTGAAGAGCTCATCGATGATTGCCCCAAGCTTGGCCAACTCACTCATCGCGCCAGACCTTTTTAACTCACATTTTGAAGCGCTCGTTCACGATATTCAATCGCTTCGCGCTCATAACGACGGGATCTCCTTACGACTTGGCGGATATTTGAAAAAGTGAATATTCCACCTGGACCCGGGGTAAACTTCGCAGCTTCAGCCTCGGCTTGTGCTTGGTTCTGGGGCGCATCGAATGCACCTGCTACAACTTCTGCGCGAATGAATCGCAACTGAGGCGCGCCGTGTTTCAGTTTAATTTTGGCCATATGTTCAATTCCTTTTACACTTAGGCGCGAAAATTACTAGCACAAAGCGCGCCGTGCAACTGTTTTGTTGAAGAATACTCCTTCTGCCCGAATGATTGCGGAATGGGAAGCCGGCACAGGCATAAGAGACATTAGAATACATTGTCCTGATCTGTCAAGCATTTATAATGTGTTGCTCAATTTTAATACAGCCGCAAACTGTTGCAATCCCAAAATCACATCAGCAGACGGCAATTTCTGAACACGATTCATCTTCAAGCCACCCTGCCGGCGGGCGGACGCGCTCCGGGCGTCTCGCCCGCTCGGCAGGGGCCCTTGAATTTCACGTGCGCGTCAGTAACAGTCCGCCATTTTATCCGTGAAACAGCCGAGGATTGTCGCAGTCTGTTTTCGCATTTGCGACCGAAACGATGGGGGGACATGCCCCTCTTAAGCAACGGCCAGCACAACATGCCCTTGATCACGGAGGCCGCCTTATCGGCAAAACGGCGCTAAAATAAATTTGGCGCACGGCGGCAATGCTTTGTAAACTCGTGTCCATGCAACGGACAATTCTTTGCGCGCTGGCAGGTGTTACCGTTTGCCTGTCAAGCACCGTCGCCTTCGCCGACGAGGAGACCTGCGTGGCCTGCGACCGCAGGGTCCTGGTCAGCGGCCAGTTCGACCACGGCCGGGGACATGAAGGCCTGCCGATTGAAGGCGCGGCGCGGCGCGGCGACGAAGCGTTCCGCGAGGAAATTTACGGAACGAATTTCACGGTGTCCGTGCCCAATCTTCCGGCGGGCAAATACACCGTCCAAATCGGGCTGGCGGAAATCGTTTTCACCAACGCCGGCCGGCGCGCGTTTGACATCACCTGCGGCAGCCAGACGCTCGCGCGCAATCTCGATATTTTCACCGCCGCCGGCGGCGCGGGCAGGGTTCTCCTGCTGACCAACCGGATTGATTTCCCCGGCGATGCCTCGCGCGGGCCGCTCACCCTCGCCTTCACCGGGCGCACCAACACGGCCAAGTTGAACACGTTTGAACTCAAGGATGCCTCCGGCCAGTCCCTCATTTCGATGTGCGCCGCGGATTTGATCAGTGCCGAAAACAACAGCGCGCTGCAACCGCCCGTCGTCACCGGACCCGAAATCTGGAAGGACGCCGCGCACCCGGTCCCCGCGCGCGTGGACGATCTCGTGCGCCGGCTGTCGCTCGCCGAAAAAGTGCAGCAGATGCGCAACGGCGCCCCGGCCATTCCGCGGCTCGGCGTTCCCGCCTATGATTATTGGAACGAATGTCTTCACGGCGTCGCGCGCGCCGGCAACGCCACGGTTTTCCCGCAAGCCATCGGCATGGCCGCCACCTGGGACGCGCCGCTCCTGCATGAAGCCGCCGGCGTCATCGCCACCGAGGCCCGCGCCAAGCACAACGACTACGTTGCCAAACACAACGGCGACAGCGCGCGTTATTACGGCCTCACGTTCTGGACGCCGAACATCAACATCTTCCGCGATCCGCGCTGGGGCCGCGGCCAGGAAACTTACGGGGAAGACCCGTTCCTTACCGCCCGGCTGGGCGTGGCGTTCATTCGCGGCTTGCAGGGCGACGATCCGAAATACGTGGAAGCCATGGCCTGCGCCAAGCACTTTGGCGTCCACAGCGGTCCGGAACCGGAGCGGCACCGGTTTGACGCCACGCCACCCGAACGGGATTTTTACGAAACGTATCTGCCGCACTTTGAGGCCGCCGTGCGCGAGGGCCACGTCGGCGCGGTGATGGGCGCTTATAATTCGGTCTATGGCAAGCCGGCCTGCGCCAACCCCCTGTTGCTCACAGAACTGCTGCGAAACCAGTGGGGTTTTGACGGCCATGTTGTTTCCGATTGCGGCGCGATTTATGACATTTGCGCCAATCATAAATTCACGGCCACGCCGGAGGAGGCCGCGGCCGCGGCGGTCAAGGCCGGCGACGATCTTTGCTGTGGCAAGGATTACAACTCGCTGGTGCGCGCGGTCAAAAACGGATTGATTTCGGAAGCGGAAATCAACATTGCGGTCGGTCGCGTGCTCGAAGCGCGGTTCCGGCTGGGACTGTTTGACCCGCCGGCCATGGTGCCGTACGCGCAAATTCCCATCACGCAAAACGACACGCCCGCCCACGAAGCGCTGGCCCTGAAGATGGCGCGTGAATCCATCGTGCTCCTGAAAAACGACAATCTGCTGCCGCTCGACCGCACGAAAATCAAACACATCGCCGTCATCGGCGCCAACGCCAGCTCCATGGCGGTTCTGCTCGGCAATTACAACGGCATGCCCGCCCGGCCGGTGACCATTCTGGAAGGCATCAGAAATGCCGCCGGCACCAACGTCCAGGTGGACTATGAACCGGCTTGTCCGCTGGCCTTGGGACGGGACGGGTCGGGACGGCCGGATGCGCAAACGTGGACGAAGGCCATTGCCACCGCGTGGACGGCGGACGTGATTATTTATGTCGGCGGCATCAGCCCGCGGCTCGAAGGCGAGGAAATGCAGGTGGATTACGACGGGTTCTCCGGCGGCGACCGCACGCTGATTGAATTGCCGGCGGTGCAAAGCGAATTGCTGGTGGCGTTGCAGGGCGCCGGCAAACCGGTCGTATTCGTCAATTGCAGCGGCAGCGCCATCGCCATGCCCTGGGCAGTCACCAATCTGACGGCGATTTTGCAGGCGTGGTATCCGGGCGAACAGGGCGGGCGCGCCGTGGCCGACGTGTTGTTCGGCGACGTGAATCCCGCCGGGCGTTTGCCGGTCACTTTTTACCATGCCACCGCCGACCTGCCGGCGTTTGACGATTACTCGATGTCCAACCGCACCTACCGTTATTTCAATGGCCGGCCGGACTTCGCCTTCGGCCACGGCCTGAGCTATACCAGGTTCGCTTACAACAGCCCGAAGCTCAACGGGACGAATTTCGCCGCGGGCGACACGATCAAACTCACGTTTTCCCTGCTCAACGCTGGCGCCTGGGACGGCGATGAGGTCGCGCAGGTTTATTTCCGGCACTTGAACTCCGCCCGGCCCCAGCCGAAACTCGCGCTGTGCGGCTTTGCGCGGATTCATTTGCAAGCCAGCCAGGGGGCCCGTTTGACCATGAACATTCCGGCGGAGCGGTTCCGCAGTTGGGACACAACCAAAAAGCAATACACCGTCGAACCCGGCAACTACGAACTGATGGTGGGCGCGGCATCCGACGACATCCGCCTGCGCGTGCCGCTGAAAATCGCCGGCGCGAAATAACGGGCCTGGGCTGGCGGCAACATCAACAAACGGGGTGAGCCGGCGCGAGCCGGCATTGTAAAAATTCTCGCAACTGAAAACAGAACCGGGCTGATGCCCTGCATGAACTGCACTTTCAAAAAATTCACACCCGCCGCCGGCGCGTTGCTTCTTTCCATTTTAACCCAGGTCCACGGCGTTCCCGGTGAAACCGCGAATTCCCTTCCGGCCCCCACCGCAGAACTTTCAGGCGAGGCGCCCCCACCGGCGGAACCGTTGAGCCTGTGGTATCGCCAGCCCGCGACCAATTGGGTCAGCGCGCTGCCCGTTGGCAACGGACGGCTCGGCGCGATGGTTTTCGGCGGCATCGCCCGCGAAAAACTGCAGCTCAACGAAGACACGCTCTGGGCCGGCGGGCCGTATGACCCGGACAACACCAACGCGCTCGCCGCGCTGCCGGAGGTGCGCCGGTTGATTTTCGACGGCAAATACGCCGATGCGCAAAAGCTCGCCAGTCAAAAAATGATGGCCAAACCGCTGCGGCAAATGCCGTATGAAACGCTCGGTGATTTGTGGCTTGCCTTTCCAACGAACACGCCGGTAACGGATTACCGCCGGGATTTGAATCTCGACACCGCCGTCGCCAGTGTCAGCTACACCAGCGGCGGCGTGAAATTCACGCGCGAATTTTTCTCCAGCCCGGTGGACCAGGTCATCGTCGTGCGGCTGACGGCAGACAAGCCCGGCCAGATTACATTTACCGCCGGAATGGATACGCCACAACGGGCCACGATCGGAACCGAAAACGGCGACACACTGTTGATGCGTGGCACCAATGGCAGTTCAAGGGGCATCAACGGCGCGTTGAAATTTCAGGCGCGCGTGCGCGTGCTGCCATCTTTCCATGATATTCACGGGCAAATATCGGCGGACGCGGACAAAATTTCCGTCACCAATGCCGATTCGGTCACATTGCTCATCGCCGCCGCGACGAGCTACAAAAATTTCAAAGACGTGAGCGGCGATCCCGAAGCCATTACCAAAAGTCAAATCGCCGGTGCCTGCCATAAATGGTGGAGCGGCAGCGTCGCCGATGGCATTGACACAACGCTTGCCGACCACATCGCCGCACACCGGGAATTATTCCGCCGCGTCGAATTGAACCTCGGCAAAACGGAAGCGATGAAACTGCCAACGGACGAGCGCATCAACCATTTCGCCGACGGCAACGATCCGCAACTGGCCGCGCTTTATTTTCAATTTGCGCGATACCTGCTGATTTGCAGTTCACGTCCCGGCGGCCAGCCCGCGAACTTGCAGGGCCTCTGGAACAATTCGATGAGTCCGCCGTGGGACAGCAAATACACCATCAACATCAACACCGAGATGAATTACTGGCCCGCCGGGCCGGGCAACCTGGGCGAATGTGTCGAACCCCTCACGGCCATGGTGCTGGACCTCGCGCAAACCGGCGCGCACACCGCCCAGGTGATGTACGGCGCCCGCGGCTGGGTGGCCCATCACAACACGGATTTGTGGCGCGCCACCGCGCCGATTGACGGCCCGCAATACGGCCTGTGGCCGATGGGCGGCGCGTGGCTCCTGCAAAATCTTTGGGAACATTACCAATTCACCGGCGACAAAAAATTCCTGGAAAAAATTTATCCGGCCCTGCAGGGTTCGGCGCAATTCTTCCTCGACACGCTCGTCGAGGAACCCACCCGCCACTGGCTCGTCACCTGCCCGTCGCTGTCACCCGAAAATCCGCATCCCAACGGTGCGAGCCTTTGCGCCGGGCCGACGATGGACCTGGAAATTCTGCGCGACCTCTTCGCGAATTGCATTCAAGCCTCGGAAATTCTCGGCCGGGACAAAAAATTCCGCCAACAGCTCGCCGCCGCGCGCGCCCGGCTCGCGCCGTTGCAAATTGGCTCGGCGGGACAACTGCAGGAATGGCTCGAAGACTGGGACACGAATGCGCCCGACATTCATCACCGCCACGTCTCGCACCTGTACGGTTTGTTCCCCAGCGACCAGATTGATTTTTACGCCACGCCCGAACTGGCCGCCGCGGCGAAAAAATCGCTGGCGATGCGCGGCGACAAGGCAACCGGCTGGGCAACGGCCTGGCGCATCAATCTTTGGGCGCGGCTGCACGACGGCGATCACGCTTATGAAATCCTGAAATTTCTGCTGGGTCCGGAGTTCACTTACCCGGACATGTTCGACTCCTGCCCGCCGTTTCAGATTGACGGCAACTTTGGCGGCGCTTCCGGCATCGCCGAAATGCTGCTGCAAAGCCAGCAACGCGAACTCCGAACTCCCATCCTTCGCCCCGAGGCTGCGGAGGGCAGGCCGGACTCCGCGCTTCGCATCCTGGATCTGTTGCCCGCGCTGCCGAAGGCCTGGCCCGACGGCAGCGTGAAAGGCTTGCGCGCGCGCGGCGGCTTCGAGGTGGACATGGCCTGGAAGGATGGGAAATTGACCTTGGTCACATTGCATTCGCTCCTCGGAAATCCATGTAAGGTCCGTTATGGTGCAAAAACGGTTGAGCTTAACATCAAATCCGGCGGCACGGTTCAATTGAACGGCAGCCTCCAGTCAAATTCCACACCATGAAAAAACTTTTTTCAGTCGCCTGGATGGTTTTGGGCGCCGGAACGGCGCTGAATGCCGGCGATCTCTTGCTGTGGTATCAGCAGCCGGTGGGAAGCACGTTCAATGGAGCGCCGCCGCCTTTCATCAACGAAGCGCTGCCCATTGGGAACGGACGCCTCGGCGGGCTGATTGCCGGCGGAACGGCGCGCGAACAAATCGTGCTCAACGAGGACAGCCTGTGGACCGGCGATGAAAACCCCTCGGGCAACGACAACACCATGGGCGCCTACCAATGCCTGGGCAACCTGTTCATCAATCTGCCGGGACACGAAAACCTCGCGAATTACCGCCGCGACCTCGACATCGGCGACGCGCTGGCGCACGTCAGTTACGAGTCGGGCGGCGTGAATTACCGGCGCGAGTATTTTTGCAGCCATCCCGATGGCGTCCTCGTCATGCGGCTCACCGCCGACCGGCCCGGCAGTTACACCGGCAGCATCGAATTGAGCGATGCCCATGGCGCGCAAACCGTCGCCGGGAAAAATCACCTGGCGTTTGCGGGCGCGCTCAACAACGGCTTGAAATATGAGACGCAATTGATCGCGCTCCCGGATGGCGGGACGCTGCAAACCAACGGCGCGACCCTCGAATTCAAAAATTGCAACGGCCTCACGCTCATCATCGCCGCAGGCACGGACTACGCCATGGATTATTCCGCGAAGTATCGCGGTGCAGACCCGCACGCGCGGGTGACGAAACAGGTCGAAAAGGCCGCCGCCAAAAAATACGATGATCTCAAGGCGCGGCACGAAAAGGATTTTCATTCGTTGTTTGATCGTGTGGCTCTCGATCTGGGCAGCTCCTCCGCCAAACAGAATGAATTGCCCACCGACGTGCGCAAGACCGTGGCCGTCGGCATAACGGACCCCGGCCTCGAGGAATTGCTGTTCCAGTACGGCCGTTACCTGCTCATCTCCTGCTCGCGCCCCGGCGGCCTGCCGGCAAATCTGCAGGGCCTCTGGAACGACAACAACAATCCGCCGTGGCATTCCGATTATCACGCGAACATCAACGTGGAGATGAATTACTGGCCCGCCGAAGTGGCGAACCTGTCCGCGTGCCACCAGCCGTTCTTCGACCTCGTCCTGAGCCAGCTTCCGGCCTGGCGCAAAGCCACCGACGCCTCATCCGAACTCAAAACGCCTGCCGGCGCGATGACCACGCGCGGCTGGGCCATCCGCACCTCGCATAATATATTTGGCGGCATGGGCTGGAAATGGGACAAAACCGCCAACGCCTGGTACGGCCACGGTTTCTGGGAACATTACGCCTTCACCGGCGACAAAAAGTTCCTGAAGAAAACGGCGTGGCCGGTGATGAAGGAAACCTGCGAATTTTGGGCGGATCACTTGAAGCAGTTGCCCGATGGCCGGCTGGTCGCGCCCAACGGCTGGTCGCCCGAACACGGCCCAACCCTGGACGGCGTGAGTTACAACCAGGAAATTGTCTGGGACTTGTTCAACAACACGGTCGCCGCGGCGGACGCGCTCGGCGCGGACAAGGCCTTTCGCGATAAAATCGCCGCCCTGCGGGACAAGCTGGTCACGCCGGGAATCGGCAGGTGGGGCCAGTTGCTCGAGTGGATGACCGAATTACACGACCCGAAAAATCCGGAACTCGACACACCCAACGACCATCACCGCCACACGTCACATCTGTTCGCGGTTTATCCCGGCCGGCAGATCAGCATCGTGAAAACACCCCAACTGGCAGCGGCGGCAAAGGTCTCGCTCGACGCGCGCGGCATCGCCCCGGACAGTGACGTGCGCGAATGGTCGTTCGCCTGGCGGACGGCTCTTTTTGCGCGGCTGCACGACGCCGAAAGCGCGCATCGGATGCTCCAGCAGTTGTTTGCGGTGCGCAACACCTGCCCGAATCTCTTCGGCCTGCATCCGCCGATGCAAATGGACGGCAACTTCGGCATCACCGCCGGCATTTGCGAAATGCTGCTGCAATCCCACGAAGACGAAATCAACCTGCTGCCGGCGCTGCCGAAGGCGTGGCCGGATGGCAGCGTGAAAGGATTGCGCGCCCGCGGCGGTTTCGAAGTGGACATCGCCTGGAAGAACGGGCAACTGGTTTCCGCCACCGTGCATTCGCTGCTGGGCAACCCCTGCCGCCTGCGCCACGGCGACGTGACCCGCGACGTAAAAATCAAGAAGGGCAAAACGTTCCAATGGGACGGCAACAAAGCCTGAATTTGAACTGATCACCCCGGCGCGGGAATTTTCAGCACGCGGCCCGCGTAAATCACTTCGGCATCAGCTTTTTCCGTCACTGCGCCGCCGATGCCGTGGTTGGGCGACACGAATACGATGCGGAAGGTTCGTTGTTTCAACATTCCGGGAAATTTCCCCAACCGTTTGCCGAGCGTGAGGGTTTTCGATTTCTCATCCCACGAAATGGGGATGGTCGCGTGGACGCCGCGCTCGTAATTGTAGTTGTCGCCCTCGTCTTCGTAGAGCGTGAAGGTTCCATCGGCTCCGATATAAACACGCAGTTCAATCGGATCGGCGGGTTTTTCGCCGATGTATTGCAGGGACGGGCCGAGCGGAATGATCGAGCCGGCTTTTACGAAGAGCGGGAGCGTGGCCAGCGGCGCGTCGGTCTGAATGTGCTGTCCGCCGGTGAAACGCTGTCCGGTCCAAAAATCAAACCAATCCTGGCCGGCGGGAAGATAAACGTCGCGATTCGTGGCGGCAAGTTGAACCACGGGATTCACCATGATGGCCGGGCCGAACATGAACTGGTCGGCAAGGTTCAACACGTTGTCGTCACGGCGAAAATCAAACGCGAGCGGGCGCATGAGCGTGTAGCCTTCGCTCGTGACGCGCCACGAGGTGGAATAGAGGTAAGGCACGAGACGGTGGCGAAGTTCGTTGTAGCGGATAAGAATCGGCTGGATGTCGGGAGCGAAGCGCCAGATTTCCTTCGGCTTGCCCGTGCCGTGAACACGGAACATGGGCGTGAACGCGCCGAACTGGAACCAGCGGGTGAACAGTTCCGCGTAACCAGCCTGGGCCGGGTCGCCGCCGAAAAATCCGCCGATGTCCGTGTTCCAATACGGGATGCCGCTGGCGGTGAAGTTGAGGCCGGCGGGAATTTGTTTGCGGAACACGTCCCAGTTGCCCTGGATGTCGCCCGACCACGACACGGCGGCATTGCGTTGCTGGCCCGCGTAGGCCGAGCGGGTGAGGATGAACACGCGCTTGGCGGAAGTCTCGGCGCGCTGTCCCTGATAAACGCCCGTCGTGTGCATCAGCGGGTAAGCGTTGAAAACTTTCGCGCCCGGCCCGTCAGCGGTGTTGAAGCTGCGGAATTCGCCCCATTTGCCGTTCAACTCCGGTTCGCTCGCGTCGAGCCACCAGCCGTCCACACCCCGGCTGAAAAGTTTATTGGAAATCTGTTTCCAATAAATTCGGCGGCCGGCGGTGCTGAACGGATCGTACCACTGGCCCTGGCCTTTTGGATAAACGTACGGGATGACCTGCGGATAGAGCGCGCCGGCTTTGGCCAGTTCAACCGCGTTCGAGCAGCCCGTGTCAAACTTCGGCCAGACGGAAATCAGCGCGTGGACGTGCTCGTCGTGCAATTGCTTGAACAGACCTGTCGGGTCCGGATAACGCTTCGGATCAAACTCATGCGAACCCCACGGCGCCGGACTCCAATATTGCCAGTCCTGGATGATGCCGTCCAACGGCACGTTCATTTCACGGTAGCGCTGCACCACACCGAGCAATTCCTGTTGGCTGGCGTAACGCTCCCGGCACTGCCAGAAACCCCACGCCCATTCGCCCATCATCGGCGCCGCGCCGGTGAGCCGGCGGTAGGATGCAATGACGTCGTCCAGTTCCGGCCCGGCCATGAAATAATAATCCACCGCGTCGGCCGCCTCGGAATTCCACGTCAGCAAATTCTCGCTGCCCGGCACGCCCGCGTCCACGTCCGTCACCGCCGGGTTGTCCCAGAACAGACCGTAGCCCCGGCTCGAAACCAGCATCGGGATGGCGATTTCCCGGTTTTCCTGCAACAGCCGGACGTGATGCCCGCGATAATTCATCAGCCCTTGCTGATGCTGGCCGAGTCCGTAAACGGCTTCGCCCGGCGTGAGCATGAAGGATTGCCGCGAGGCGAGCACATCGAACACAGCGACCTTGTTCGGCGTCAAGGCCCGCGAGCCGGGCGATTCCGCGAGCAGCAGATGATTGGACGCATCGAAAAATTGCACCGTTCCGGTTTGGCGATCCACCCGCGCGGCAAGCGACTTCGTTGAAAGCGTGATGGCGTCCGCCGTCTGTGCCAGTTTCCAATCGGCGTGCTCCGGCTTGGAAATCACCGCGAGACTTTTGAGCGGTGGCAGTGATTGGCCCAGGCCATACGTCACCCGCACCACGCCGTCGGACCAAACTTGCAGCCGCAGCACGCCCGATTGGGTTTGCAGCAAAACCCCGGCAGAAGTTTTATGGAACGAGGTCACAGCCGGCGGCGCGGCGAACAAGGCCGGTGCGAGCAGCAAAACCAAAACGGCGGGGAATTTCATGCGGCCAAGCTAACAAATCCGGCCGCGGCTTCAAAATTCAAATCACTGTCAACGGTTGATTGCTTGAAGCGCCTCGCGTTCACAGCGGGCGTATTTTTTGATGAGTTGGTCATAAACCTTGGCGGCTTTCGGATTCGGATGGATTTCGCTATTCGGGACCGGGTCGGTGAAACCGGCCACGACTTTTTCCCACTTCGACTTTTCCCCGGCCTTGGCCAGCCAGCCGTGCGCGGCCCGCAACGCGGCGCCCAACGCGGCGCTCTTGGAAACCTCGATGCGTTCGACCCGGCAGTTCATCACGTCGGCCATGATTTGCAGCAACGGCGTGTCGTTCGACGCGCCGCCGGTGGCGAAAATACGGTCGGGCGCGACCTTCATCCATTGCGAGTGCAGCCGCATGGACATCATCTGCGCCTCGACGATGGCACGGCAGTTCGCCGCGGCGTCTTTTTCGTCGAGGTCGAAACGGTGAATGCCCGGCTGGTTCACGCGCGGAACAATCTCGGCTTCGAACCACGGCAGCAGGATGCCGCCGTTGTTGCCCGGCGGCGTGCCGGTCAGCGCCGCGCCGAACTTTTTCCAGTCCTTGATGCCATAGGCGTCGCGGATTTTTTCCCGGGCCAGCGAGCCGTTCTTGAAACAAATCAGCGTCATGTAATCGCCCGTCGGCGAACCGAACACGTGGCCTTCGCCATGCGCGTCGGTCTGGCATTTCTTCATCGAGCCGAAATACGTGTCGCTGGTGCCGAGGCTGATCGCGACCATGCCCGCCTTGATGAGGCCGAGCCCGACGACGCTGCAGGGATTATCGCCGGACCAGATGATGGTTTGAGCGTTGGGATTCAGGCCGAATTTTTTGACGAAATAAGGACTGACCGTTCCGACGACTTTCCACGATTCGGCGAGCGGCGGCAGTTTTTGCTCCAAATCCGGCGCGGTGGCCGCCAGCGCGTCCGGGTGCCAGGACTTTTTGCGGATGTCCATCAGGTTCATGCCCCCGCCGTCGCCGTAATCAATCGGCGCGATCTTCCCGGCGAGCAGCGACGCCATGAACGAACTGACAAGCGCGATGCTCGCCGTCCGGGCGTAGGCCTCCGGTTCGGTCTTGTAAAACTTGCGGATTTGCGGACCGGTGAAGCGCTCGAACGCGTCCGAGCCGGTGGCTTCGGCCGTTGCCTTGATGCCGCCGAGCTTTTCCCGGATTTCAGCGCATTCGACCGCCGTCGAGGAATCCATCCAGATGGGCGAGGTTGGTCGCGAAAAAATGCCTTGCAGATTTTCCACCAGCGTTTTTTGGGGGTCCAACTTCGCCAGCGCGTCAGCGGCGCGGGCGTTGAAATAAACCGAGCCGTGCTGATGGCCGCTGCCGCTTATGGCCAGGATTTCGCCCAGGGCGACCCCGTCCTTTTTCATTTCGGCGCACATCCGGTCGAGCGCCTCCGCCCACATCAACGGCGGGCTGTGTTTGACCAGCGGATCGGGATGGGGCAGGACGCCGTTCCGGGTGCCGTACTGCGGGAACGCCTTGTCGAAGTTCAGCGATTTTTCATATACGACCTTGCGGCCGTCGTAGTCAATCACCACCACGCTCAGGCTTTGGGTGCTGGAATCGAGTCCGAGAAATAATTCAGCCATGTTAATTTAAATGTGCCGTTTGCCCCTGATTTGGTAACAATAAATTCGAATCATGCAATCGAAAACCGCGTTTTGGTTCCATTTTCATAGGATTGTCCTGCTCGGCGCAGTCGCGGCTCAGGCGGCGCCGATTGACCGGCACGCGCTGGTGACACGGCACAATGTCGTGCTGCATCAGTTCGACGCGGCAAATCCGCTGACGGTCGGCAACGGCGGGTTTGCCTTCACCGTGGACGCCACGGGATTGCAGACTTTTCCCGAAGCGTTCGAGCATACGACGCCGCTCGGCACGCTGTCAGACTGGGGGTGGCACACGGCCCCCAATCCGAACAACTGGAGCCTCGGCCACTTCCAATTCACCGAATTTCCCGACCTCAACGGGCGGCTTGTGCCGTATGCCGACGCACCGGGGGACAAAATGACGCCTGAAATCAAATGGTTGCGCGCCAATCCGCACCGCCTGCACCTCGGCCAGATCGGCTTGTTGCTCACGCACGCCGACGGTTCACCGGCCCGGACGAACGATCTGACCGACATCGAACAGACGCTGGATTTGTGGGATGGGTTGATCGTGAGCCGGTTCAAGTTTGACGGCCAGCCGGTCGCGGTGGAAACCATTTGCGATCCAACCCTGGATGGAATTGCCGCGCGCGTCGAATCGCCGCTGTTGCAGCAGGGACGGCTGGCGATTCAAATTCATTTTCCCTACGGCACGGGCGACACGGCCACCGCGGACTGGAGCCGGCCGGAGGCGCATGAAACGGCTTTAACGCAGCCTTCCGCCGACTCGGCGATCTTCACGCGAAAACTGGACAACGACGGTTATTTCGCGGCGGCAAGCTGGACGAAGGGCGCGACGCTAACCAACACTGCGAAGCATCATTTCGTGATTCGCCCCGGAATCGGAACGCCGAGCACTGCCTCGGCGCGGACTGGCAACTTATCCCATCAAGCCGAGCCGGTGCTCGGCGCTCCTTCGGATACGCTCGAATTTGTTTGCGCCTTTTCACCGACGAATCTCACGGCCAAAAATTTGCCGGCGTATGCGCAGGCAAAAGGGGCGGCGCAAAAACATTGGAACCGATTCTGGAGCACCGGCGGCGCGATTGATTTGTCCGGCAGCCGGGACCCGCGCTGGTTCGAACTCGAGCGGCGCATCGTGTTGTCGCAATACCTCACCGCCATCCAGGACGCCGGGGACTATCCGCCGGCGGAAACCGGCCTGACCTACAACACCTGGGAAGGCAAGTTCCACCTGGAAATGCACTGGTGGCATGAGGCGCACTTTGCGCTGTGGAACCGGCTGCCGCTGCTGGAAAAAAGCCTCGACTGGTATCAGACCATTTTGCCGCGCGCGGAAACCACGGCCCGGAAGCAGGGCTATGCCGGGGCGCGCTGGCCAAAGATGACCGGTCCCGAGGGCGCGGAATCGCCGTCGCCCGTGGGGCCTTTCCTCATCTGGCAGCAGCCGCATCCGATTTTCTACGCCGAGTTGTGTTATCGCGACCACGGCGACCGCGCCACACTGGAGAAATACCGGGACATTGTATTCCAGACGGCGGATTTCATGGCCAGCTACGCGACGTGGGATGAGAAATCGAAACATTACGTGCTCGGTCCGACATTGCAATGCGCGCAGGAAATTTTTCCCAAGGACAAAACGTTCGATCCAACGTTTGAGCTGACCTGCTGGCGGTGGGGGCTGGCAACGGCACAGGAATGGCGCGTGCGCCTTGGCCTGCCGCGCGACGAAAAATGGGCCGCCGTCTTGAAAGGCCTTGTCCAGCCGCCGGTCAGCGACGGCAAATACCTTTTTACCGGGACCGCGCCGGATTCCTACACGAACCCGCGCTGGAACCGGGACCATCCTGCCGTGGTTGGCGCGCTGAGTTTCGTGCCCGGCCCGGGAATAGACGTGGAAACCATGCGGCACACGCTGGACTGGGTCTGGAAAAACTGGAACTGGCCGGACACCTGGGGGTGGGATTATCCGATGCTCGCCATGTGCGCCGCGCGGCTGGGCGAACCGGAGCGCGCGGTGGACGCGCTGCTGCTCGACACGCCGAAAAACCATTGGTCGCTCAACGGCCAGGTTTATCAGCGGCCCGGCCTGACGATTTATCTGCCCGCCAACGGCGGCCTGCTCTACGCCACGGCGATGATGGCGGCCGGCTGGGATTCTTCACCGAAATGGAATGCGCCCGGCTTTCCGGGCCATGGCCAATGGACCGTGCGCTGGGAAAATCTGCAGCCGGCGCCGTGATTCATACTTCCGATTTGTGCTCGCAACCCATTGAAAAATCCAGGCCGGGAACGAGTGCGACGACGAGGATGAATGGATTTGTTTCCCCGTGATCTGATTGGTGATCATTCTGCGATAAATGATCCACTTTCTTTTTGTCTGCCCAGAATGCGGCTCTGCAAATTGAAACGATTCCCCCATGGTTGCCCGTCAGAGCTTTGCATCCGACCAACGCCGATCGGCACCGGCAGACAGATAACGGATTCTAGTTTTGAAATTTGCACCGCAGTCGAACCGCAGGTTCATATTTTTCGCCCGGCAGCGGCTTTCGGAAAAGCCGGAAAAGAAAAACCGCGGCGCTGATCCCGGCAACTCCGGCCGCAACCTTTGATTGGATTCGTTCCGGAGCCACTCGCCGCTTAAAACAAAACAAGGCACCCTCCCGGATGCCTTGCGGTGATGTGAAACCGTACCATTCAGATCGCGTTTACTGTGGTGCGCCCTGCGGAAAATTATACCACGGCTGTAAAACAGACGCGTTGTTGGTGGCGGTGGCCAGGGCGGCCTGCAACGCGCTTACCGTTGTCTGCTGGGCGCTGCCGTCAGCCATTCCGAGATTGCCAACCCGCAAATGCATATCAACGGCACTCCACGCCCACCAACCCCCGGTCCATTGCACGCCGAGAATGTTGGTGGTGGTCGCAGGGGTGTTTTGGGCGGTGGCGGTTCCAATATTCCGGTCCCCATCCATAATCATCTGCGGATAGGATTCCTGCGCGTCGCCACACACAAAGTAGCTGATGTTTTGATTGTCGTTGTTCAATGAAGGAAAGTTGGTCGTGGTGGTCCGGGTGCTGTCAGACGGACAATACAAAACCTTGGGCGTGCTCAATTCATTGGACATCACCACAAAAACGTTGGTGAGGCCATACCCGGCCGGAGGCGCGGTAGCGGGCAAATTGCCGGTGGTGTAAATTTTTTCCATGGAGCCGTTTTGCGCCGTGCTGACGGCCATGGGATATTTGTCGCCGTTGTCACCTTCCCAGAGGCGGAAGGCAATCCCGACCTGTTTGAGGTTGCTGACGCAATTGATGCGTTGGGCTTTGCGCTTGGCCGCGGCGAGCGCCGGCAGCAACAGCGCCGCGAGAATGGCGATGATGGCGATCACGACGAGCAACTCGATCAGCGTGAAGGCCTTGTTCTGTTTTAGAATTCTTTTCATACGGTCGATGGTTTTTTGATTTTCGTTTGTTGGCTGACGGTTCGTCGAATTCCGTAAACCAATCGCACGCGCCGTCAACATTGGTCTGAAAAACGTTTAGCAATGCCGATGCCAGCCGGTTTCACCGGCTGAGTCCCGGACGCAAAGTGAGGTGATGTCCTACACCAGCAACCGGTTTTACCGGTCGAGTTTCGGGCGCGAAGTGAGGAGATGTCCTACACCAGCGCCGGTCAAATTTTGAATCAGATCAGAGCACCGCATTTTTGCTGGCATTCCGGGAGGCTTTTTCCCTGAATTCCTGCCTGGCTGCTGGGCCGGTTTTGTGTGTCGTATTTTTTTAAATCCAATGAAAATCGCCTGCGATTTTTTTGCGACGGCCCAATGCGTGAAATTTTCACGCATTGCGCGTGGAACTCACGCGCTGAACCGCCATCAAGCCGGATTGTCAACGGCGGTTGATATGCGTAGCCGATGGCAGTCCGATGTCCGGGTTAAATGATGATCCCCGGGGTCCCGGCACCTGGCGTGGGCAACATTTGCAGCCGTGGCAAATCGGAGCGATTCAAAGTGTCTCTGTTGCTGCTCTTGATACTAGGCGGCAGAATTGGCAATGGGCGGAATTTGAAAAACCCTTGATTTTAAGTGGCGCACCCATCAGGAGTTGAACCTGAAACCTGCTGATCCGTAGTCAGCCGCTCTATCCAATTGAGCTATGGGTGCACCAAAAAGGAAACGTAAATTACGAATCGGAAACCGTCTGTGCAAGGAATTTCACCCGGCCTTCCAGTTGCGCGCGCAGCGAAGCGGGAATAGAGTCTGGAACAGACACCGCACCTTGTTGGGTTTGCAATCCATCTTCCATTTTCCATCCTCCATCTTCGCCGCCAGATCGTCAGCCCTTGAAAATGTTCCGCAATGCCAGCGTCAGGATGGTCAGCACCAGCATCAGGCCGCTCGGCATGAACTTCTTCGTTTTCGCCAGCCGGATGGCGAACACCACCAGCAACGCCGCCAGGAGCACGTTCACCAAAATGAGGGACACCGACGGCTTAAAAATCCCGGTTTGGGTCAAAACCAGCACCGCCGCAAACACCGACGACGAGATGAGCGACACCTTGCTGTTCGCCTTGAAAAATCCGATCAGCCCGCCAACCAGCAGCAGGATGATGTAAATCCAAAGGACCGTGTTTGTAAAATTATGCACGGCCGCAGGCTGCCTTAATTTCCCGCCACGTCCAAGCTCAGAATTTCGCCCGGCTCGCACTCGGCGAACACCTCGAACGGACGGCAGCACACCTCGCAGTCCGTTGTGAACCGCTGGCTCGCCACGCTCGTATCCACCACCATATCGAACGCCTGTCCGCAGAACGGGCATTGGATTTTCGCGGAAACTTCCATTCTGTAATCTAGCCCTCCAACGGCAAATCGCAACCGTCACATCGTCATCGCCCGCGTGCATCTTGACACTGCCACCAAACCTATCGTTCCAAGTTGGAACGCCGATTTCCCAATCGGCATCGGCTGAGGGTGGCATGGTGTCCGAAATGCCGGAACGGAGTCCGGCGCTCCGGGGGCAGGATCCAGATGCACCCGGTGTCTCCGCATGAAAAAAGGCCGGCAACCTGCCGGCCCTCCTGCAATCGGAAAATCTTTTCCGCACCCGGTCTAGAACCGCTTGGTGAGCGTCAGCGTGATGTTATTGCCCTGTGCCCGGCTATACGCCATGAATTCATAGTTGTAACGGAGCGAGACGAAGAACATCTGTTCCGGGAAAGCCACGCTGACTTCCGGGCCGACGGCCGCCACGCGGTTGAGCCCGCCGATCGGGCTGGGCGGCGCGCCGCTGTCGCCGGTCACCTGCTGCTGGTAATAGCCGACGGCACCCAGATCAACGACCTTCGCCACCGTCTTGCTCACGCCCCATTCCAGCGTATAAGCATCACCGTAAGTGACCTCCGTGTCCCGCTGCTCGGTGTTGAACTCGAAGCGGTTCAACGCCGACACCGCCCAGGTCTTTTCCTCGTCAATATACCACGTAGCCCCGGCGGTTTGCATGAACGTCCAATAACCCAGGCCGGGCTTGGTCGTGGGACCGAACTTGGTTGGGGAATCACCCGTGGGCAGGTCAACGCCGCTGCCAACCGAAAAGTCAAACTGCTTCAAATGCCACGACAACGTGCCTTCGGCAAACAAGTCACCGACGCCAAACGTGGTGGCGTTGAACCCCGGGTTGGCACTGGCTTGCTGGTAAACGAGCGGCAAAAATCCGTCCACGCCGACGAAACCGCCGAGGAATTTCGTGTCCGTAATCCAGATAATGCGGGGAAGGTTGGCGTAAGTGAAGACATCCAAGTCGGCCGGACCAATTTTATTGCCGGACGAATCGTTCAACTGGTCGGCCCAGTAGAAGTAATTGTAGTCGCGTACATAGACGCCTGGCGGCGGCAGTGAGGCGCCTTTGATGCCTTCCACACCGGGCGCGTAATGGGCCGAGGGTTGGGCCTGTAAAACACCCGGCAGCGCCATCACTGACGCGGCCAGGACGAGGAATTGAATTCGAGTTTTCATGATTTTGAGTTGTGGGTTTCGGGGTTGATCAAACATCCTGAAGTTTTCCGGTGAAGTAGGTTTCATAGGCGCTCAGGTCAAGCAACCCGTGCCCGGATAGATTGAAAAGAATGACGCGCTTCTTGCCCGCCTCGCGCGCCTTCTTCGCCTCTTCCACCACCGCGGCAATCGCGTGCGCGGATTCCGGCGCGGGCACGATGCCTTCGCTGCGCGCAAAGAGTGTTCCGGCCTCGAAAACTTTTGTCTGATGGTAAGCTTCCGCTTCGATCAGCCCAAGCTTGAGCGCGTGGCTGACCATCGGCGCCATGCCGTGATAACGCAACCCGCCCGCGTGAATCGGCGGCGGCATGAAGTCGTGCCCCAGCGTGTACATCATCAGCAACGGCGTGGTCATGGCGGTGTCGCCAAAGTCGTAGCGCAATTCACCCTTGGTCATCGAGGGGCAGGCCGACGGCTCGACGGCGACAATGCGATATTTCTTTTTCTCCTTGATTTTTTTGTGCACGAACGGAAATGCGATGCCGGCGAAATTGCTCCCGCCGCCCGCGCAACCGAAGATCACGTCCGGTTCCTCGCCGGCCATTTCCATCTGCTTGATGGATTCCTGGCCGATGACGGTCTGGTGCAGGCAGACGTGATTGAGCACGCTGCCGAGGGAATATTTCGTGTTCGGATGCTTGACGGTGTCCTCGATGGCCTCGCTGATGGCGATGCCGAGGCTGCCCGGACACTTCGGGTCCTCCGCCCGCACCTTGCGCCCGTATTCGGTCTGGTCGCTGGGGCTGGGATGTACCGTCGCGCCCCAGGTGTGCATGAGCATCCGCCGATAGGGCTTCTGCTCATAGCTGACCTTGACCATGTAAACGTTGCACTCCAGTCCGAAGAGTTTGCACGCCAGCGCCAAGGACGAACCCCACTGGCCCGCGCCGGTCTCGGTGGCGAGCCGCTTGGTGCCGGCGACCTTGTTGAAGTAGGCCTGGGCGATGGCGGTGTTGGGCTTGTGGCTGCCGGCAGGGCTGGCACCCTCATATTTGTAGTAAATATGCGCCGGTGTCTGGAGCGCCTTCTCGAAACGCACCGCGCGCAACAACGGCGTGGGCCGCCACAACGCGTAGATCTCGCGGACTTCGTCGGGAACCGGGACCCAACGGTCGGGGCACATTTCCTGTTTGACGAGGTTCTCCGGGAAGATGGCCAGCAGTGCCTCCGGCGGCACGGGCTGTTTGGTGCCCGGATGCAGCGGCGGCGGCAGCGGTTCCGGAAAATCCGCCAGCAGATTGTACCATTGGGTGGGAATGTCCTGCTCGCGCAGGCCGAAGTTGATTTTCGTGCTCATATTGAGAAAAAGGTTGCAAATAAGTAACCGCCGCCAAACTGCTTGTCACGCAGTTATTGACAACTATCTCATTAAGTAATGATCCATAAAAAACAAAATCATATTAAAACCTTGAGCCAACCGCCGGTCCATTGCCGGGACCGGCGCTCTCTTGAGCGCTATTGTTACTCCGTTTGAAAATCCGTTTGGGATCCTTCCTTGCAACTTTGCATCTTGGCGTCTTTGCGTTAATTCCCCGTTTTGGGATTCCCCGTTTTGGGATTTGCCAGTGCCGCCAATTTCAGGGATATTGTCCGCCGTTTTTCACGGGCCATTTATGAAATCCCAGGTTGAAATCTATGACACGACCCTGCGTGACGGTTCGCAGGGCGAAGGCATCAATTTCTCGGTGACGGACAAGCTCCGCATCGCCGAGAAGCTCGACGCGTTCGGCGTCCATTACATCGAAGGCGGCTGGCCCGGCTCGAACCCGAAGGACATGGAATTTTTTGCGCGGGCCAGCCGGCGCAAATGGAAGAACGCCAAAATCGCCGCGTTCAGCATGACGCGCCGCAAGGGCGTCGCCGTCGAGCAGGACGAATTGATGAGGCAGATCCTCGACGCGAAAACACCGGTCGTCACCATCGTCGGCAAGACGTGGCTGCTGCACGTCACCGAGGTGTTGCGCGCCAAGCCGGACGAAAACCTGGCGATGATCGGCGATACCATCCGCTTTTTGAAGGATCACGGCAAAACGGTCATCTACGACGCCGAACACAGCTTCGACGGTTTCAAAGACGAACCGGACTACGCGCTGGCCACGTGGCAGGCCGCCGAGAAGGCGGGCGCGCAGTGCATCGTGTTGTGCGACACGAACGGCGGTTGTCTGCCGGAGGAAATCGCGCGCATCACCGCGTTGGCGAAGAGCAAACTCGTGACGCGCCTTGGCATCCACACGCACAACGATTGCGGCGTGGGCGTGGCCAATGCCCTGGCTGGCATTGAAGCCGGAGCCACCCAGGTGCAGGGCACCATCAACGGTTACGGCGAACGCACCGGCAATTGCAATCTGACCAGCGTCATTCCGCTGGTGCATTTCAAATTGAAAAAAACCGGCGTGCCCGCGAACTCGCTGGCCAAGCTGAAGGAGCTTTCCGAGTTTGTGGACGAAATCGCCAACGTCCGGCACGACCCGCGCCAGCCGTGGGTGGGGCAGACGGCGTTCGCGCACAAAGGCGGCATGCACGCCCATGCCATTGACCGCGTCGCGCGCAGCTACGAGCATATCCAGCCGGAAGCCGTCGGGAATTACCGCCGCGTGCTCATCAGCGACATGTCCGGCCGCTCGAACATTTTGATGAAGGGCGCGGAGCTGGGTTTCAAGCTCCAGCCGGAAATGCCGGAGGTGAAAACCATCACGCAGCGCGTCAAGGAATTGGAAAACCAGGGTTACGAGTTCGAGGCCGCCGAAGGTTCGCTCGCGCTGCTCATCGGCAAGACGCTCAAACATCGTGACCCGCTGTTTTACGTGGACGCCTATCACGTTTCCATGCGCCGCGACGCCAGCGAATCCGTCTGTGAAGCAACGGTCAAGGTCCGCGTTGGCATTCGGCGTGCGCAAACGGTGGCTGAAGGTGACGGCCCGGTGAACGCGCTGGACGGCGCGTTGCGCTCGGCGCTGGTGAAGTTTTATCCGCAGCTCAAACGCGTGACGCTCACCGATTACAAGGTGCGCATCCTCGACAGCGACACCGGCACGGCCGCCAAGACCCGCGTGCTCATCGAATCCACCGACGGCAAACGCGAATGGGGCACGGTGGGCGTGAGCGAAAATATCATCGAAGCCAGCTTGCAGGCCCTCGTGGACAGCATGGAATATGCGCTGTTGAAGAAATGAGACGCGAATTGCGCGAATTAACGCGAATTTTTGAATCAGAACCATGAGCGAACTGCTTTACAAGGATGAAATATTCAAGCTCGTTGGTTTTTGCATGGAGATTCACCGCGAGCTGGGCAAAGGTCATGACGAAGTGATTTATAAGGACGCGTTGGTCATCGAATTGCAACGCGCGAAAATTCCGTTCGACCGCGAGTTGAAGTATGAAGTGAGTTACAAAGGCGTGATCTTGCCACACCATTATCGAGCGGATTTCGTGGTCTGGAACAAAATCCTTTTTGAGGCCAAGGCCGTCGAAATATTGACCGAAGCACACGTCAAACAGGTCTTGAATTATCTGGCGGCCGCGAAACTCGAGCTCGGATTGCTCGTCAATTTCGGCGCGGATTCACTGGATTGGAAACGAGTAGTGTTAAGCCGAAAGAGCAAACCGAAACAATTACCCAAAGATTTTCGTCTCTGAAATAATTCGCGAAAATTAGCGCAATTCGCGTCAAAATTTGTCATGTCTGAAATTTCAAAGGCCTACGAGCCGCAGTCCGTCGAGGACAAATGGTATGGTTTCTGGCTGAAGCAGGGTTGCTTCACCGCCGACCCGGCGCGCGTCTCTCCCAAACGCCCGGCGTATTCCATCGTCATCCCGCCGCCGAACGTCACCGGCGTGCTCACCCTGGGCCACGTCCTCAACAATACCATCCAGGACATTCTCGCCCGCAAGGCGCGCATGGACGGCAAGGAAGTCCTCTGGCTGCCCGGCACGGACCATGCCGGCATCGCCACCCAGACCGTCGTCGAGAAAACGCTGAAGAAATCCGGTGAAATCCGGCATCGCGACGACCTCGGCCGCGAAAAATTCCTCGAACGCGTCTGGCAATGGAAGGAAAAACACGGCGGCATCATCATCCAGCAGCTCAAGAAGCTCGGTGCGTCGTGCGATTGGACGCGCGAACGGTTCACGATGGACCCGGAATATTCGCGCTGCGTCCAGAAGGTGTTCGTGGAGCTTTACAAAAAAGGCTTCATCTACCGCGGCAAACGCATGGTGAACTGGTGTCCCGTCTCGCTCACCGCGCTGTCCGACGAAGAAGTGGTGATGAAAGAGCAGAAAGGCTCGCTCTATTATTTCAAGGTCGAGGTTGCCGAAGCCTCAAGTAGCAGCGGACGTCAGTCCGCTCAAACTTCTCAGGCTGAAGATCAGAGCCGACTAACGTCGGCTGCTACAGCGGGAAACGAGGAGGGAAAAGTTTTTGGCCCCGTCACTGATTCCGAGGGCAGGATTTGGCTCACCATCGCCACGACGCGACCGGAGACCATTCCCGGCGACACCGCCGTGGCTGTGAATCCGAAGGACCCGCGTTATGCGAAATACATCGGCAAACACGTCATCCGTCCCCTGCCCTCGGAATTCCCGCGCGAGCAGAAGCTGATTCCCATCATCGGCGATGAGCACGTGGATTTTGAGTTCGGCACCGGCGTGCTCAAGGTGACACCGGCGCACGACAAGGCGGACTTTGAAATCGGCCAGCGCCACAAGCTGGCGCAAATCGAAGTCATCAGCGCCAACGGCCACATGAACGAACTGGCCGGTACGGATTTGAATGGCTTGGACCGATTCAAGGCGCGCAAGGTGGCCGTGGAAAAGCTCACGGAACTTGGCGCGCTGGAAAAAGAGGCACCTTACACCAACAACGTCGGTTTCAGCGAACGCGCTGATGTGCCGATTGAACCGCGTCTGAGCGAGCAATGGTTTTTGAAATATCCGAGCGTGGAAAAATCCCGCGCGTGCGTGGAGCAGGAAGGGAGCGCCGGCTTCCAGCACGGCGCAACGGACGAAGCCGACGGTTCGAGCCGTGCCGGAGGCCGGCGCTCCGATAAAATACGCTTCCATCCGCAGCGCTGGGCGAAGGTTTATGACCACTGGCTGGGCAACATCCAGGACTGGTGCATCAGCCGCCAACTTTGGTGGGGACATCGTGTGCCGGCATGGCACAAGAAAATTTGGTTTGATGACAAAGCAGCACAGACTCCAAATGATCCAAACCTTGGGCTAAAAGGGAAAATTTGGTATCAAGATCCTATTTCAAATCGGCTTTACAAACTCGATAAAGCCAATTTTCACGTCAGCACTGAACCTCCAGCCGATCCTGAAAACTGGGAGCAAGACCCCGACGTGCTGGACACCTGGTTCAGTTCCTGGCTCTGGCCGTTTGCAACGATGGACTGGACGGGTGACAAATCCCAAGACTCCAACAATCCAACACTCCAGGCCTTCTATCCGACCGCCGACCTGGTCACCGGGCCGGACATCATTTTCTTCTGGGTCGCGCGTATGATCATGGCCGGCTATGAGTTCATGGGGGATTTGCCGTTCCGGAATGTTTATTTCACCGGCATTATCCGCGACAAGCAGGGACGCAAGATGTCCAAGAGCCTCGGCAATTCGCCCGACCCGCTCGATCTCATCGCCAAGTTCGGCGCCGACGCGCTCCGGTTCGGCACCATGCGCAGTGCGCCGCTCGGCCAGGACATCCTGTTCGACGAACAGAACGTCGAACTGGGCCGCAATTTCTGCAACAAGCTCTGGAACGCCTGCCGCTTCCGTCAAATGGTCGGTAGCAGTGGCGGCGCCACCGGCGAAGTTCAAGGGGAGATTGATCCGCGACTGCTGACCTCAGACGACAAATGGATTTTGCTGAAACTTGATGCGGCCATCCGGGAAATCACCGGGGCCTTCGCCGAATATAAATTCAGCGATGCCACGGCGACGCTCTACCGCTTTTTCTGGAGCGAGTATTGCGATTGGTATGTCGAGGCGAGCAAGGCGGTTTTGGGAAGTGCGGAGCGCGGAATGCGGAATGCGGAACAAGAGGCGCGCAAGGCGAACACGCTCGCCGTGATTGATTTTGTTCTCTCGCACACGCTGCGGTTGTTCCACCCGTTCCTGCCGTTTATCACGGAGGAACTCTGGCACGGGATGGGTTATGCCGGGGACATGCCGGAAGAGCAAGGCGGGAAGACGATCATGTTCGCCCCGTGGCCGAAGCCGCTCGATGACGATTTCAAATCGCACTACGGCCTGACCGGGCAGGATGCGAAACACATCGAAGCGCGGATTGAACTGGTCACGCAAGGCCGCAATCTGCGTCGCACGGCGAACATTGCCGCGAACAAGAAAATCAAGTTCATCCTCAAAACGGCGCGCGAACTGTCGGCGCACGACATCGAGGTGCTCAAGCTGTTGCTTAACGCCGAGGCGTTCGACGTGAACGCGAATTATCAGCCCGGCAAAAACACGATGACGGTGCGCACCGAATTGGGCGACCTGTTCCTGCCGCTGGAAGGGTTGATTGACAAGGAAGCCGAGACGGCGCGGCTGAAGAAGGAACTGGAAAAAATCGACGCCGAGGCCGCCAAGGTCGAACAAAAGCTGGCCAATCCAAACTTCACGCAAAAAGTTCCGCCGCAGGTTTTAGCGGAACACCAGCAACGCCTCGCCGACTGGCAAAGCAAACGCGACCACGTGAAATCCGCCCTCGCCGCGCTGCAAGGTTGAATCATTTCCAAATGAAAGACATATCGTTGGACAAAGCTTTGGCGGGCGCGGTGAAAGCCGCCCGCGCCGCCGGCAAACTCATGCTGGCCAACTGGCACAAGCCCAAGCGCGTCAACTTCACCGACGCCCACGACATCAAGCTCGAATTGGATGTCCGCTGCCAGAAACTCATCGGAAAAATTCTGCGCGCCGCGTTCCCGGAAATATCACTGCTCGGCGAGGAGGGTTGCTCCGGGGATGCAAACAGCGAATACCGCTGGGTGGTGGACCCGATTGACGGCACGGTGAATTACGCCCACGGCATACCGCACGCGGCGGTGTCCATCGCTCTGCAAGTGCGAAGTCCACAGTCCGCAGTCCAAAGTCCAAAACCATCTTCCATCCTCCATCCTCCATCCTCGCACCAAACCATGCTGGGAGTGATTTACGGTCCGTTCACCGACGAACTCTGGACTGCGACCTGTGGCGGGCCGACGCGGCTCAACGGTCGCGTTGTCCGGGTCAGCAAACGCGCGAACGTGGGCGAAGCCATCATTGCCATGGGATTTTCCAAGAGCAAACTGAACCTGGAGAAAAGCTTGCCGCACTTGAACCGGCTTTCCCGCCGCGCGTTGAAAATCCGGATCATGGGTTCCGCGGCGCTTGAGCTGGCCTCCGTGGCTTGCGGGCGGCTGGACGCCTACGTCGAGCGCACCATCAACCTGTGGGACATCGCAGCGGGCGCCTTGCTGGTGGAATGTGCCGGCGGCGAATTTTACACGCGGCCCGCGCCGGGCGGAAAGTTCCGCATGGTGGCCGACAACGGCCGGCTGCGCCGGAAACTGCAACTGGGCAGCTTGCTGAAATAATTTTGTCAGGGACGACACGCTGCGGCGTCCGGTCGGCACAGCGCGCCGATCCTACCGCAATTTGTTCGCGATGAAAAATTCCTTGAGTTTCTCCAATGCCTGGGCGCGGTGGCTCAACCGGTTTTTCACGTCCTCGCCCAGTTCGGCGAACGACTCCTCGAATCCCACCGGCACAAACAGCGGATCGTAGCCAAAGCCATTTTTCCCCCGTGGCGCGAAACCAATCCGTCCTTCACAAGCGCCATCAAACAGTTGTGGATGGCGAATGGCGGACCGCGAATCAATCCCCACCAACGCGATGACACAGTGAAATCGCGCCCGGCGCTTTTCGAGCGGAACGTCCTTGAGCAGTTGCAACAGCCGGGCGTTGTTGTCCGCGTCGGGTGTATTGCCGGATTTGGCGGAATCCGGCGCGGCAAAGCGCGCCGAATGCACGCCCGGCGCGCCGTCCAGCGCATCCACCTCCAGCCCCGAATCGTCGGCCAGCACGAAAAGCGGTGATGAGTGACGGGTGGGAGGAAAAGTGACGGCAAGCCAGCGCGCCAGTTCAACGGCTTTCTTCGTCGCGTTGCCGGCGAAGGTGTCGGCGTCCTCCACGACTCCGGGCGGGTCGGGAAAATCGTTGAGCGTGAGGATTTGGGACGCGCCGCCAAGGATGGCGCGGATTTCGCCTACCTTGTGGGCGTTGCGAGTGGCAATCACGATGGTCGTCACGCGGAAACAATAGCAGTCAGCCGTTTGGGCGCAACCCATCAGCTTCGTCGGCAAACCCGGTTACGGAACCGGCCGGGTTTGTCCCTCAATTCAACAAGCCGGCCAGCTGCGCGGCGAATATCAGGTGCTCGTGCGCGCAGCTTCAGCGGCTGATTGTTTGTGTTCCCATTCGGCATGCGCCTTCTCCAGGCACTGCGGACAAATGCCGTGGGTAAAATCGGCGCCCGTGTGTTTATGGAAGTAAGCTTCAATCTGATCCCAGTATCCTTCATCATCACGGATGCGTTTGCACCAGGCGCAGATGGGCAGCAATCCCTGCAAGGTTTTGACTTGATCGAGCGCCTCCGCCAGCCGGGCCGAAACCCGCCTTAACTCCAGCAGTGCCATGACCTGCCGCGACAGGGCCTGCATCGTCTTCAACTGTTCGGCGGAAAGCTGGCGTGGTTGACAGTCATTCACACAGAGTGTTCCCAGCACCAATCCTTCCGCGTTAATCAGGGGAAAGCCCGCGTAAAACCGGATATGAGGTTCGCCCGTGACCAGCGCGCTGCCCGCAAACCGCTGGTCTTTCGTTGCATCCCTGACGATGAGGGGTTCGTTCTGGAGAATCGCATGCGCACAGAACGCGACGTCGCGAGACGTTTGTTGCTGCTCCAATCCCACTCTCGATTTGAACCACTGCCGGGCTTTGTCCACCAGGGAAATCATGGCGATGGGAACATTGCAGATATGCGACGCCAGGATGGTAATATCGTCGTAGGCCTGCTCGGTCCCGCTATCAAGAATGTGATACTCCTTCAGGGCTGCGAGGCGTTCGACTTCATTGAGTGGGAGCGGGGCTTTCATTTTTCAACGGCTTTCAATGCGGGATAAACCGCGACCGGTGCCGTCAGGGCCAAAACGGCATCCCTTTTCGGGATCATGGCTGACCGGTCGCGATGAGTCATAAGTTAAACAGTGTAATTTTTATATTCATTGCAACTTATCACAAATTGTGCGGAATGAAATCATTTGTTGTCGCCGGAAGTGTCACCGGCTGTGTTTTATTCGCAAGTGATTTTGCATCAAGTGTTTAGGCGTACGACAAGCCACATTGAAGGCAGGGGAGAAACGGGCGAATTTGCCTTTCGCCTTGAAAGTGGCGACGCTTGCGAAAGGTGGTCAATTTGCCGCGTTTTCACAAACTCGGCTACCTGATTCAGGAGTTAGTCCCGATGGATTTGCGGCTTGACCGGCACGTCGAGGTGGGGCCGGTGGGGGACTCTTTTGGACACCCGATGGCCAGTTCAGCCGGGGACAACGTAATTGACCCTGACGAAAAAAAACGGTTTCCTGTGCCCGGTCAGATTTATGGATCCGCAGAAACCCACGCTGGACGACTTGCGCATCAAGCGCGCTGACAAGCCCGAATCGAATTTACGAATCCGGCCGGTCGCCCTGGGTGTTTTTGTCCTGGTCCTCGCGGCCGGGGTGATTTGGTGGTTGGCGCGGCCCAAAGCCACCGAAGTGCATACGATCATCGCGCGGGAAATCGGGAGCAGCAGCAGTGGAGAGCGGACGGTGTTGAATGCCTCCGGTTACGTCACGGCGCGCCGGGCGGCGACGGTTTCCTCCAAAGTCACCGGCAAAGTCGTTGAGGTGCTCATCGAGGAGGGCATGAAGGTGAAGGAAGGACAAATCGTGGCGCGGCTGGACGACACGAACGTCAAAACCGGCCTGGACGTGGCCGAAGCCCAGTTGGAATCGGCGAAGGCGGCGTTGGCGGAAACCGAGGCGCAACTCAAAGACGCAAACCAGGAGTACCAGCGTACCACCGAGTTGGCCAAACAACACATCGCGTCCCAATCCGATCTGGATCTGGCCGAGTCGAACGCCAAATCGTTGCAGGCGCATCTGGCGCAGCAGAAACTCGACGTCGTTGTCGCGGAACGGAACGTGGCCCTGTGGCAGCAACAGATGGACGACATGATCATCCGCGCGCCGTTCGCCGGCATCGTGACGACCAAGGACGCCCAGCCGGGCGAAATGATTTCTCCGGTGTCGGCCGGCGGCGGGTTCACCCGCACCGGCATCGGGACCATCGTGGACATGGACTCGCTGGAAATTGAAATCGACGTCAACGAGAGCTACATCAACCGCGTTCAAGCCAGCCAGCCGGTCGTGGCCACGCTGGACGCGTATCCGGATTGGAAAATTCCCTGCAAGGTCATTGCCATCATCCCCACGGCCGACCGGCAAAAGTCCACGGTCAAGGTGCGCGTCGGTTTCGACCAGCTCGACCCGCGCATCCTGCCGGAGATGGGGGTAAAGGTGGCGTTTCGCGAAACCGGCGGCGGGCCGGCCACGGCGAATCACACCGTGTTGGTCCCGAAAACCGGGGTGCAAAGCCGGGACGGACGGGATGTCGTGTTCGTCGTCCAGCACGGCCACGCCGAATGCCGCGCCGTCACGGTGATTGACACGCAAGGTGACGACTCCGTGTTGAGCACGGGCGTCTCCGCAGGCGAAAGTGTGGTCGCGGACCCGCCGGCCGGTCTGAACGATGGAATGCCAGTCAGGGCAAGGAAACTATGAACGAAAACCAATCAAACAACGGCGCGCTGGTGCGCGTTGAGAATGTGGAAAAAATCTTCCACCGCGGTTCGGAGGATATTCACGTGCTGGCGGACCTGCATCTACAGGTCCCCGCCGGTGAATTCCTGGCGTTGATGGGACCGTCAGGTTCGGGCAAGAGCACCCTGTTGAATCTGATCGGCGGGCTTGATCGGCCGACCAGGGGCCTTGTCACCGTCGCGGGTGAACGTCTCGACCAATTGTCCGACCACCGGCTGGCCGCGTGGCGCGCACGACACGTCGGGTTTGTCTTCCAGCTTTACAACCTGATGCCGGTGCTGACGGCGGAGCGGAATGTGGAGCTGCCGCTGCTGTTGACGCACTTGTCCAAGGCGGAACGGATGAAGCACGTGGAAACGGCGCTGGCGGTGGTCGGACTGGCGCATCGCGCGAAACATTATCCGCGCACCCTTTCCGGCGGCGAACAACAGCGCGCGGGCATCGCCCGCGGCATTGTCACCGACCCGACGTTGCTGCTCTGCGACGAACCGACCGGCGACCTTGATCGCAAGGCCGGCAACGAAATTCTGGATTTGCTCCAGGCGCTGAACCGGGAGCACGGCAAGACCATCATCATGGTCACACACGACCCGCACGCCTCGGCGCGCGCGACGCGGACGGTGTATCTGGACAAAGGCCAATTGAGCAACGAACCGGTCAAATGAGAAGCATGGTGACATACACTCGCCCTCGCCCCGGCCCTCTCCCCCGGGAGAGGGAGAATTATTTTCCGATGCACGGTACGACGATTGACGGAGAAAGTTTCAGCGATTTTGAGACAAATCAGAGCGATCAACGGCTGTTCCCTCTCCCCGAGGGAGTCGGCCAGGGTGAGGGAAAACGGGCTGCGACAAGAATTTATACGGCCCCATGAAATTTTTTCACCTCATCTGGTGCAATTTGCGGCGGAAAAAACTGCG
The DNA here is from genome assembly GCA_963744965.1 of uncultured Verrucomicrobiae bacterium. Lineage (GTDB taxonomy): Bacteria > Verrucomicrobiota > Verrucomicrobiia > Limisphaerales > UBA11358 > UBA11358. Next base: position 166,754 of record CAVUVT010000008.1, on the reverse strand, counting down.
CACGTCGCTGACGCTGCTTTCGATTGTCGTGGCGTTCGTCCTGTTCGGTTTCCTGTCAGCCATCCAACAGGCGCTGGTCGGCGGGGTGGCACTGGCGGGCGCGGACCGGTTGATAGTCCGCCAGAAGGTCTCCATCATCAACCTCCTGCCGGTCAGTTACGAGGCGCGCATGAACCGGATCCCCGGCGTGGATTTCACAACCCACCAGACCTGGTTCGGCGGCGTTTACCAGGACCCGAAAAATTTCTTCATGCAAAATCCCGTCGAGCCGGAGAAATTTCTCAAGATGCATCCCGAAATCGTCCTGCCACCAGAGCAGATGAAAGCCTGGCTGGCCACGCGGACGGGCGCCATTGTCGGCCGGCGGACGGCGGAACGCTTCCATTGGAAAATCGGTGACAAGGTTCCCATTCAATCCACCATCTGGACGCAGCCGGACGGAAACCGCACCTGGGATTTTGACATCGTGGGCATCTACGACGGGAAAGACAAGGGCATCGACACCACGCCGCTGTTTTTCCGTTATGATTACTTTGATGAAGTCCGCCAGGCCGGCAACCAGAATTGGGGCAAGGGCCAGGTCGGCTGGTACACCATCCGCATCAAAGACCCGTCGCAAGCGGCGGATGTGGCCAAACGGGTGGACGCGGAATTTGAAAACTCACCGTCGGAAACCAAGACGGAGCCGGAGGGCGCATTCATTCAAGGCTGGGCCAAGGCCATCGGCAACATCGTGTTGATTGTCGCCGCCATCCTGGGCGCGGTGTTTTTCACCATCCTGCTGGTGACCGGCAACACCATGGCGCAAGCGGTGCGCGAGCGGACCGGTGAGCTGGGTGTGCTCAAGGCCATCGGCTTCACCAACGGGCAGATTGTCGGGCTGGTGCTCGCCGAGTCGTGCCTGCTGACGGTCCTGGGCGGAACCTTGGGCTTGGGACTGGCGTGGATGGTCATTTCCCGTGGCGATCCCACGAGCGGCTTGCTGCCGATGTTCTTTTTCCCGCCGCGCGACCTGCTCATCGGACTGGGCCTCAGCCTCGCGCTCGGTCTGGTCACGGGAATTTTCCCGGCGCTGCAAGCCATGCGCCTGCGCGTCGCGGATGCGCTGAGGAGGATGTAAAAATGCCAGCGATGAAATCATTTATTGGTAGGGCGCGTCACTCCGTGCGCGCCGTTTTGGAGTCGCCAAGCTTCGGCGCGCACGGAGTGACGCGCCCTACCCCGTCTTGATTATGGCCAGCCCCATCAACTGGTTTTCACAAATCGTCTCCATCACGAAGTTCGGGCTGTTGAGCATTCCGCAACGGCGCGGCGCCGTCGTGGCCACGGTCATCGGCATCGCGGGCGTCGTCGCCGTGCTCGTCGGCGTGCTTTCCATCGCGGCGGGTTTCCGGCAGGCCATGACCGTTTCCGGTTCGCCCGACGGTGCGATTGTTTTGCGCAGCGGCGCCGACAGCGAAATGGTCAGCGGCTTCGGGCGCGACGAGACTCGCGTCATCGCCGACGCGCCGGGCGTGGCGCGCAACGCCCAAGGCCCGCTCGCGTCCGCGGAATTGTTTGTCATCATCAACCTGCCCAAGCGCTCCACCGGCACGGATGCCAACGTCCCGTTACGCGGGGTGGAACCCGCCGCGTTGCTGGTGCGTGACAATTTGAAAATCATCCAGGGCCGGATGTTTGATTGGGGCAAGGACGAAGTCATCGTCGGCCGCGGCGCGGCCCAGGAATTCGCCGGGCTGGACATCGGCTCGAAAATAAAAGTGGGCCGCTATGAATGGCCGGTCGCCGGCATCTTTTCGGCCAACGGCGGGGTGGCGGAATCTGAAATCTGGACCGACGCGAAGGTGTTGCAGGACGCTTACAATCGCGGTGACTCGTTTCAGTCCGTCTCCGTCAGGCTCAATTCGCCGGGCGCGTTTCAGGCGTTCAAGGATTCGCTGACGTCGAACCCGCAATTGAGCGTGAAAGTCGTCCGGCAATCCGAGTATTACGCCCAACAATCCGAAACCATCACGCGGTTGATTACGACGCTGGGCTTCCTGATTGCGTTTTTGATGGCTATCGGCGCGGTGTTCGGCGCGCTGAACACGATGTATAGCGCGGTGGCGGCGCGAACGCGGGAAATCGCCACATTGCGCGCCCTCGGTTTCGGCGGCAGCGCGGTGGTGGTGTCGTTGCTGCTCGAATCACTGCTGCTGGCGCTGGCCGGCGGCGCCCTCGGCGGCGCCCTGGCCTATCTTGCCTTCAATAATTTCCACACCTCGACCATGAACTGGCAGAGCTTCAGCCAGATCACGTTCGCCTTCAGAGTCACGCCGGAATTGCTGGTGCGCGGGGTGATTTGGGCCGCGGTGATTGGTTTGATTGGCGGTTTGTTCCCGGCCATCCGCGCCGCGCGCTTGCCCATTGCCGCCGCATTGCGGGAGTTGTGACCGCAACAAAGGCGGGAATAAAAACGGCGCCCCATCCCGGTGAATCGGCCAAATCAACCGGGTCAAACCGCTGATTCAAGCACGGAAAAGGCATTGCGAATGAGTCTTACAAAATTTTTGCGTTGTGCTTGGGACGATGCGATTCTTCATGCGAAACGATTGACAGGTTGAACTCTGCCAAAATGACCGCCAAAGGCCGGTTGACTATGCCTTCGCGCATCCGCCGGCGGCTCGGCATCAAGCCCGGCACGCGGGTCAATTTCGTGGAGGAAGGCGACCGCATCATCTTCCAGCCCGGCACCCGCGAATACATCAGCAGCTTCTGCGGTATCTTTAAGCTCAAGCCCGGCGGGAAAACCATCGTGCCGGAGCACCTTGAGGAACGCCGCGCCGGGCGCGACCGGGAAAATCGTTGAGAACCGAAATCAAAATCAACTGGCTGAAATAATTTCTCCCTCTCCGCCTCGAACGGGGGAACGTTTTTTTATTGCAGAAAAAACGGGCTGTACATTTTTACAGAAGGAAACGAAGGGAACAAAGATTGTGAACGTTTTCCTGCTTCGTTCACTTCGTTCGCTTCTGTCGGGTTTTGCTTCAGCCTTTGGCGTTTAAACTTTGCCTGCGTTTTCCAGCCTTCGTTTCTTCCGGTTGACAGCACAAAATCAGCGCGTAATTTTTCCCGTGTCAGTCGCATTTAAACTGAACCAAGGAGAACGATATGTCCATCAGACCCATCAAGCGCCTGGTCAAGGCCAAGCCCACCCTCGAAGGCGCCGGCGTGCATCTGCGCCGCGCGTTCGGATTCGGCAACACGTCCGACTTCGACCCCTTCCTCCTGCTCGATGACTTCCGCAACGACGTCCCGGCCGATTACCTGGCCGGCTTCCCGTGGCATCCGCATCGCGGCATCGAAACCATCACCTACGTCCTCGCCGGCACCGTCGAGCACGGCGACAGCATGGGCAACCGCGGGGCCATCGCCGCCGGCGACCTTCAGTGGATGACGGCGGGCCGGGGCATCATCCATCAGGAAATGCCCAAGGGCGACCCGGCCGGCCGCATGCACGGGTTCCAGTTGTGGGCCAACCTGCCGTCGGCGCTCAAAATGACCGCGCCACGCTATCAGGAAATCAAGGCGCCGGAAATCCCCGAGATCACCGAGGACGACGGCACCAAGGCCCGGATCATTTGCGGGCATTTCTGGGGCAAACGCGGTCCCGTGGAAGGCATCGCCGCCGACCCTGCCTACATTGACGTCAGCGTGCCGCCCGGCAAACGCCGGCGGCTGCCCGTTGAAACCACGCGCCATGCCTTTGCCTATGTTTTTGCCGGGAGCGGCAAGTTCTGCAATGCCTCCAGCCCGCTGGCGGTGCCGACCGAAGGGGTCGGCTGGGCCGACACCACGCCGCCCACGGAAGCGGACAACCGTTCGCTCATCCTTTTCGATTCCGGCGACGAAATCGAAGTGCAGGCCGGAGAGCATGGCATACGATTCCTGCTTGTCTCCGGCAGGCCGTTGCAGGAACCGGTGGCGTGGTACGGACCCATCGTGATGAACACGCAGGCGGAACTTCAGCAAGCCTTCGCGGAACTGCAAAAAGGGACCTTCCTGAAATCTTAGCCACAGATGGGCACAGATGAACACGGATTTAACCGCCAGGAACGCAGAGAACGCAAAAGGTGGGGCGAGACTCCGTCGAGCCGGTTTAACTCCTCGGCGCGCGAAGCGAAACGGAGACGGCTCAACTCCCAACGGATTTAAACCGCCGCTTGTCGCGCCGACTTGCCGCGTCGTAACCCGGTGAAGACGGGAGTAAACAAAGGCGGAAGACGCCAAGAACGCCGGGGTTTTGCCCGCAGATTACACATGAACGCAGATTCAGATACAGAACACTGAAAACTGAACACTTGAAACTGAAAACTCCCCTTTCTGACTCCTGGCTCCTGGATTCCGTCCCTGCCTTGGATTTTCACCGCTCGAATTGAGCGCGGTAAAAACGATGCGGAAAACTGCCGGCGAAGTCGTCATCAAAATCTAACACTCCGGTGACGTCCGTGTTCGTGGCCAACGGAATCCATTGCGGCGACACGAGGTTCGTGGCGCTCTGGACGACATAAACCCGGCCGGTGGTGCCGGTCAGTTCCAGGTGCATCGCCCCGGCATTGGTCGGAACAATGGCGCTGAAATGCGGAGGCACGGTGATGCTCAGGATGGCGTTGGAATTGACGGTAACCGGAACCACGGACGCCTGTGCGTTTACCAGCAACATGTTGCTTAAGACCAGCATTTCATCGTGATCGGGCGCGTTGCCGGCAATGGCAAAAGGCACGTAGGCCAGCACCCCGTTCGTTATCGGCGAGTTCGAAAAGGAAAACCCCAGCACGCGGAAAACTCCCGGCGTCACCACGGCGCTGGCCAGTTGCTGGTCCGCCAATGCACTGCCGCCGACGGGTGCGCCGGGCGTGAGATAATTGGTGGCATACAACAAATCGAATTGGAATGACACCACATTGGCGTCGATGGTGACGCTGACGGGAACAGAGTCGGTGGCGCCGGGTGCGCCGGAGGTTGTGCCCAGAGACATGGTTGGCATGGCTGGCGCGGCGCCGCAAAACAGCAGCCACGTTACCGCCACTACAAAACCGAACCTCCTTTCGCTCACGGTCAGAAGTATAGACCGGACCGGCGCATCCCGCAAATCGGGCGCGGATTCGTATTTACCCAAGGCGCAAAGGCGCCGATTTCCAACCACGAATAAACACGAATTGACACGAATATATTTTACCGCAGAGAACACGGCGCGGCGGAGCCGCAACCGAAACGGAGTGCAGCCGTCCCCGGCTGCAGCAACGTGCGGCGCGAGGAAGGTTGGGGAATAATCCAGCGCACTCCGGCCAATTCTTCACAGCCTGCGAGGAATTTGGGGTATTGCAGTGCAGAGAGCGCAAAGGTGGGGCGAGCGTCCTCGCGAGCCGGTTTAACTCTCAACGCTCATTCCGGCATGGGCCAGCGCGTTGGCCCGGACCATCTGGCGAAGACTGATCAGGCGTTGCGCTTCCACGTCCCAAACCTTCAACCGCAGGCATCGGAATATCTCCCGGGGGTGGAGCGACGTCGTTCGTGCGGTCTGTAGTTCCGGGATCCCGCGCAGGGCTTCCGGCAGCCGGTAGAACGGAATGCGCGCGTTCAGATGATGAATGTGATGATAGCCGATGTTGGCCGTGAACCAGGCCATGACCGGGTTGGTCTTCATGAAACTCGACGATTCCATGGCCGCTTTTTCATAAGTCCACCCGGCCTTGTCGTTGAACGAGACGCCGGGGAAATTGTGCTGGGCATAGAAGAGATACGATCCGATGGCGCTGGCGATCAAGTGCGGGATGGTCTGCGTCAGCAGCAGCCCCTGCCATCCCCAGGCCAGCGTCAACCCCACGCCGATGGCGATGTGGACCAACAGCGCGATCAGGCTGTCGTAATATTTTTGGGGATCGTTGAGGAACGGATTGAGGCACATCCCGTATAAAAAAATAATGAAGTAACCGCCGAGCATCGTCAGCGGGTGCCTCATGAAAAGATACTTGAAGCGCATCGAAGCCGGCGACATCAGGAACTGGCTCCGGGTCATGATGGGGAAGGACCCGATGTGCGAGCCGCGCAGTTGGGAATTATAATTGTGATGATGGTTATGGGAGCTGCGCCAGATGTTGCTCGGGCTCAAAACCAGGATTCCAAACACCCGCATGAGGATTTCCGCGAGCCGCGATCGCGGCAGGATGGCGTGATGTTGTTGGTCGTGAAAAATCACGAACAGTCGCAGGATCAACAAGCCGCTCAGAACGCTGCAGACCCCTTTCCCGGCCGGATGAAGGTTCCAATGCGTGCCGGCCAGGGCGATCAGGAGCAGGAACGCGGTGGAGAGGATACACCACCAGCTTTTCGCGGTGGAATCCCCCGCATAACGCCGGGTGGCGGCAATCAGTTCGTGGCCGGTTCGCATCAGAAGCTGTTAAAATTTCAATGATGTTAACAGCTAATAGCGTGTTTGTCCACCACAACCTGCCGTTTTCCGTTGACGGAATTATGGCAGGCGGTTGTGTGCGGCTGAAGGCCAATTCCGCGGTTTGCCGCGTGCTGCGATCCACTCGCGATTTATCGGAGTTTATCGGAGTTTACGTCGGCCTGCCACGTGGCGCAGCTTTACGTGGCCATCATCAACCTGTCCATCATAGCCTTGGCGACGATGGATCTTCCATCTTCCACCTGCTCTCGCCTCTCGTTCCTCAACCCTCAACGGATTTAAACCGCCAGGACACCAGGAACGCAAAGGTGGGCGAGCGTCCCCGCGAGCCGTTTTCCTTGTCACTCGTCACTTGCCACTTGTCACCTCTCCTGGCCGTGGCAAAATCGCGTCATGGCCTGGCTGTCACTGCCCCAAGCGCCGGTGAAAAGAGCGGTTTACGGAGCGCTGATCATCTCCACCATTGTGGGCGTCCTCCACGTTTTTGCCTGCTGGTACTCGGTTGCTCCCCACGGCTCGGATGTTTTGTACAACAAGATTTCAGGGATGCTGCTGATATACCTTTTTCTCGTGGTGCTTTACAACGTCGTTCGCATCGTCCTGGCCGCGCTGGGACGGTTGTTTGGAATTGGCAAGGTCGGCTGGTCGCCACTGGCCGCCGGCGCCGTTTTTTGCGGAATCGTTTTCGTCATTACGTTGATTGCCTTCGGCGTGGGAGAAACGATGCGCGACGCGGCCTTCAAGGCCATCACCGTCCGGGGCAGGCCATTGGTGACGGCCATCAAACAATTTCAGGCCAAAAACGGCGCGCCGCCGGGCGGGCTGGAGGAACTGGTGCCGGACTTCATCCCGGCCATTCCCGGCACGGGCGTTGGCGCGTATCCGAAATACGAATTCATCAGGAAGCCGGACCCGGCAAAGTACGACGGCAATCCCTGGGTGTTGTTTGTGAACATTTCGACCGACGACCTGATGCAGGATCTGTTGATTTTCTATCCCGACCAGAACTATCTGTCCAATCAACCCGGTCATTTGGCCAGACGTTTCGGTGACTGGGCAAAAATCGGGTGGCCCGTCTCCTCCGACGCCAGCAAATAGCCTCCATCCCACCGCGTGAACCTGAAAGTCTTTTCGCGGCCCTTTAGCATTTAGCCTTCAGCCTTCAGCCTTTGTTCAACTTGTAGCCGATAGTCCACAGACGCTGGCCTTGCCAACTGGCACCTCCGAAAAATACTGGCCGCAAGTCCTTGCCGGGTGCAATATCGCGGCATGGCTGCGCAACACAAAGATTGGACGCGCGAGGAACATATCTTGGCGTTCAACTTGTATTGCAAAATCCCCTTCGGCCAAATCCACATGCGCAACCCGCGCGTCATTCAACTGGCGCGGTTGTTGAAACGTAGCGTCGGTTCCGTGTCCTTGAAACTTTCCAATTTTGCGCGGCTCGACCCGGCATTGCAGGCGCGGGGCATTCGCGGCATGAGGCACGGCGCCAAAGGCGAGGTGGACATCTGGCATGAGTTTGCCGAGCACCCGGAAACGCTGGCCTTTGAAAGCGAGCGCCTGCTGGCCGCCCGGCTGGGCCAGCCCATTGAGCAAGTGGCGGACGTGGACACCGGCGACCTCCCGCCGGCCGGACGGGAGCGCGAAGCCACCGTCCGCCTGCGGGTGAACCAGAGCTTTTTCCGCGACCGGATTCTCTCCGCCTACAATTTTCGCTGCTGCGTCACCGGCCTGACCGTCCAACCGCTGCTAACGGCCAGCCACATCATTCCGTGGGCAGAGGATGAGAAAAACCGGTTAAATCCAAAGAATGGCCTGTGCCTAAACGCGCTTCACGACCGGGCGTTCGACCGACATTTGATGTGGATTGAGGACGATTACGTCATCCGCTTTTCCCCGCAACTACTGAAATTAACTTCAGCCCTCAGCCCTCAGCCTTCAGCCTTCGCTCCATGGCTGACCAGCTTTGAAGGCTCGCGCCTGTTGCTGCCGAAGAAATTTGCGCCCGACACGGAATTGCTGAAATGTCATGCTCAAAAATGCTTGGACGAGCAATGTGGAATGAATTGATTTATGCAAACTGAATTCCGGTCCAATCCTGCTGGACTATACAGCGGCGAAATCACTAAACTTTTACCAACGTGAGCCAACCCAAAGTCATTGACCTTTTCGCGGGAGTCGGCGGCTTGAGTCTCGGCGCGGCGCGCGCCGGCTTCACGGTGGCGCTGGCGGTCGAACGCGACAAGCACGCGTTGGCCGCGCACAAAAAAAACTTTCCCAAGTCCAATCATTCGGCGGCAGACATCCGCAGGCTCACCGGCGAAAAAGTATTGCAGGCAGCCGGATTGGAAGCGGGGGAACTCGACGGACTCATCGGCGGGCCGCCGTGCCAGGGTTTCAGCATTATCGGCCATCGCCGCGCAGCCGATTCCCGCAACAACCTGTTCCAGAAATTCTTTTCGTTGGTCGCGGAATGCCGCCCTAAATTTTTCGTGGCAGAAAATGTTTTGGGAATCCTCGACGGGCAATACGACCCCATTCGCCGGGAAGCCCTTGCATTGGTGGACGATTATGTCGTGCTCACACCGATGAAATTCAAGGCTAGCGATTTTGGCGCGGCCACCAGCCGCGAGCGGGCATTCTTCGTCGGCTATCGCGCAGATGCAGTCGCGCCGATTTCCGAATCCGATTTTGACGCGCTGAAAGTAAAACGCGCCGTAACCGTGGCGCGGGCGTTGCGCGGATTGCCGCCGCGCATTTATTCCAGTTGGCTTGCCGAGGAACAGGGTTGGCGCAGCGTCGGCAAGTTGCCGGAAAACAATTTCACGGACAAGATCGTCAACGGAGTTCCGCAGAACATCGGCGACCCGGAGGCATTGCGCCGGCATCGCGAGGAGCGCATGGTTTCCGGCTGCTTGGGAACGCGCCATACAGACGAAGTTGCCGCACGGTATGCCCGTATGAAACCCGGCGAAAAGGACGAAATATCGAAGACGGTTCGTCTCAAAGCCAACGGCCTGTGTCCCACGCTGCGAGCCGGCACGGACGCGAGCCGCGGCAGTTACCAAGCTGTGCGACCAGTCCATCCGACCGCTGCGCGCGTGATTACCCCGCGCGAAGCAGCGCGTTTGCAGGGGTTCCCCGACTGGTTTCAATTTGCTCCGTCCAAATGGCACAGCTTCCGGCAAATCGGTAACAGTGTGAGTCCGTTTGTAGCAGAGTCTATTCTGGCCGTCATTTTTTCAAAAATCACCCGAAATCATGGCAACACCAAAAAAACCATCACCTCCTAAATCTTCTCTCACGGAAAGTGAGGTAAAGGTTTTGGATAATCAGATAAAAGTTTTTCCAGCCAAGCGATTCTTCGTCGAAAGTCTGACTCGTGATATTGATCTTGCCGATGCCATTCTCGATCTTTTGGACAATTGCGTGGATGGAGCACGCAGGGTTGGTTTGAAGAAAGGAGACAAGCCGTATTTGGGCTATCGAGCCGATGTTACATATGATGGCGGAAAATTTACCATCGAGGATAACTGTGGTGGAATTTCGCTGGAGGACGCCAAGAAAAGCGCATTTTGTTTTGGGCGTCCGGCCGAATACGCCGCCAAAGCTGATGGCACGATCGGGATTATTGGGATAGGAATGAAGCGTGCGATTTTCAAGATGGGCTGCTCGTGCGTTGTCCGATCACAGCACGAGGCCGATACCTTCCAAGTCAAAATCAACCCGGAATGGCTCAAAAGTGAATCTTGGCCGCTTTATTTTGATCGAGTCGAACGTGAAGCATCCAGCAATGGCACGCGGATTACCGTCACATCGCTCAACGAGAGTGTTCGGGAAGAATTCGGGAGCAACCTATTCAAGAAGAAGCTATGGGAGAAAGTCACTGGAGCCTTCGCCTTGCTCATCGCTCGTGGATTTGGAGTGAAAATCAACGGAAAGCCGGTTGAAAGTCAGATTCCCACGCTGCTGTGGCAAGAGGGTGTTGGACAAGATATGCCGGTCATACGGCCCTACGTATTTCGGGACGTGATAGACGGTGTCAAAGTTTACATAGCAGTGGGATTTCGTGCTCCAGACGAGGAAACTGATGACGCGAAGGAGCCAAAGAGCTATTACCGCACCGATCCGGCGGGATGGACTGTAGCGTGTAATGACCGAGTAGTGCTTTTCTGTGATAAGTCAGAGCAGACCGGCTGGGGAACTGGAAGAGTGCCCGAATACCACACGCAATTCATTCGAATATCAGGATTTGCAGAATTCAGTTCGCTCGACCCAACCAAATTGCCCTTCACCACGACTAAACACGGCATCAATCAACAGGCAAAAGTATTCCTCAAAGTTTTCGACAAATTACGCGAGGGCACGAAAACATTTACCGACTGGACTAACCAGTTTAAGGACTTCGCTTCTCAAAAGGCTGCCATTTTTGATCCCACGCTAACAAAGTCGCTCGACGTGGAAGAGATCAAGCAACGCGTGAGTGACGCCCAAGTTAAAGCCAGACCCGGAACCAAGTCCGAATCGTTCACATACAAACCTAAATTGCCTCAACCCAAAACTGACCGCAAGGAACGCACGATTTCATTCCGGCGTTCAGAGGCCGATGTGCGTACGGTTTCCAATTACCTTTTCGGTGACGATGATGAGGTGTCAGCCTCACGCGTTGGTGAAGAGTGCTTTGAACTCGTTTTGAAAAAGGCGAAAAAATGAGTGCGGGCAGCATCCCTTACCATCTTCGCCCAAATAAGGCGGTTGATAGGCTTCTCTTTCTGGAGCTATGCACGAAACTTGCCCTCGCGTTGCAGATTGAGGCAGAAAGCTATTCCTATGTTGGATTCGGCGGACCGCAGATGGAGGATTTTCGATTGTTGCATGAAAAGTTTCCGCAGATGCCGATGCTCTGCATCGAATGCTCGGAAAATGTCATCCCGCGCCAAGTGTTTAACTGTCCGCACACGCAGGTGCGTTTTTTACCGGAAGCAAAACGCAGTGGTGAATGGGTCAAAGAGTGGGTTCCGGATAAACCTGTGATTATTTGGTTTGATTACGCGCTCAAAGCGGAGCGAAGCGAGCAATTCAACGAGTTCCAGACTTTGTTGGCTTGTGCGCCGAGCAAATCAGTGCTGCGAGTGACGATGAATGCCGATCTGCCTCTCGGATCACACAAAACGACGGAACAGCAAATGCAAAGTATTCAGGATAATTTCGGGAAGATCGTGCCTCCGGACATTTCTGACGACGACATGGCTGCCGGCCAGTTTCCCAGTGTAATTTCGCGGATGTTTCAACTCGCTTCAGAAGCAGTGCTTCAGCCAGCCGGTGAACGAGTGTTTCAACCTTTGCTGATAACAAGCTATCGTGACACGCATCAAATGCTGGTTGTCACCGGATTACTGGCACCCAAAGCGGATTGTGACGCCGTGATTTCTGCAAGCGGACTTAATGTGTGGCCTTATTTCCCCCAAAATTGGACTGACGTGCGATTCATCAATATGCCGGAACTAACGCTTAAAGAGCGCATCCACATAAACCAGCTTCTACCAAGAGAAGCAGGCAACGCTCAACAAATTCAAAATACACTTGGGTTTCAGGTTGACGAGCTGCCTGATATTTCCCTGGATAAAATTCGCAATTACACGGAATTCTACAGGCATTTCCCACAGTTTGGTCGCATCGCAATATAGCAGTTCTGTGTGGCTGATTTTCTAACCAAACAAAAGCGTTCCGTTTTAATGTCCCGGATTCGGTCGCAAGGAAACGCTGCCACCGAACTTCGATTTGTTCGTCTGCTGAAAAATTCCGGCATCACCGGCTGGCGACGGCACTATCGGCTTATCGGGAAGCCGGATTTCGTTTTTCCAAAACTCCGATTGGCAGTTTTTGTTGACGGCTGTTTCTGGCACGGCTGCCCGCGCTGTTACAGCGAGCCGAAAAGCAACCGGGCATTCTGGCGACGTAAAATTGCGGCCAACCGGGAGCGAGCCGTGGCCGTCAAACGCGAGTTGCGACAATCCGGCTGGCGTGTGTTCCGAATCTGGCAGCACGAATTGAAGCGCAAAAACGAATCCCGCCTGCTTGGTCGTCTAAAACGTGCAATGGGATGACCGGGGGCATTCGCTGCCGTTGCGTCTCCCCGTTGGAGTGCTAGATTACTGGCGACAATGGACCTGTTGGACAATGCCATAACGTCGCTGCGCCTGGCGCTTGAGGATTATTCCTCACCGGACGATGGAAGATTGCTGCAAGATTTGTGATTCGGGCAGTCGTCGTTTGAATCTTCATGGTAAATCCTCAAAACCGCGTCGTCAGCGGCCATTCCCCTCAAAAACCACATTTTTATTGGCATTTCTGCAAATCGCAGGACTTCCAGGCGACGTTCCGGAGGTCACGGATGGTCCGGGGAAGGTCCTCCATATCGTAGAGGACATCCTGGACGACCTGGAAGAGGTCCCCGGCTTCGTGCGGGAGGTCCTCGGCTTCGTGGAAAAGTTCCCCGGTTTCGTGCGTGACCTCATGGACAACATGGGAGAGGTCCCTGGCTTTGTGCGGGAGATCATGGGCGTCGTCGAGTACCTCCCCGGCTTTGGGCGTGACCTTTTCCGTTTAACGGGGGACATCCTGTTTTTCGCGGGGGACATCCGGAACTTCGTCCGCAAGTCGTTGCGAATTTCGTTCGGAATCGCCATAGGCAGGCGCCAGGGAGGCATGGTTGCTTCGGCATCCATCCAGCAGCGGGTGCTGGCGGAGAAAATCGAACTGCAACCAAAGGCACGACGATGTGCAAGTGGACGGCGCTAACAACCCGGTCTCGCCCCCCAGCAACATCGTCACCTTCGCCGCCGGGTAAATTCACCGCCAAGGCGCCAAGCACGCCAAGTCCTGAAAAAAAGAGACTGAAACCTTGGCGTCCTCTGCGTCTTGGCGGTTAAAATCCGTGTTCATCTGTGGCCATCCGTGGTTAACAATAGAACCGGCTGGTGCGTCAGTCCGGATTTGCCCACTACACCTTAACGTGTCGCGACGGTTCTGGCGCATAATCCAGACCGATGCACTTGAAAAATGTCGGAGTTGCAAAACCGCAAGATTAGTCAAGCAGCCCGTAATGGCGTTTGCTAGTTTAGCGGGCAAATGAGCGGCACACGGCCAAAGCATCAAACAACGTGGAATGATTATAAGGAGCGCATTCTGCGGGTATTGATGCATATCCAAGAGCATCTGGATGAGGCGTTGGATTTGGAGGAGTTGGCGCGGGTGGCGTGTTTTTCGAGTTTTCATTTTCATCGCGTCTTCGCGGCGATGACGGGTGAGACGATTGCGGACCATGTGCGGCGGCTGCGGTTGGAGCGGGCGGCGATGGAACTGAGGTCGGGCGCGAGGCAGGTGATCCAAGTGGCGCTGGACGCGGGTTATGAGGCGCATGCGGCGTTCACGCGGGCGTTCAAGGCGGCATACGGAGTTTCGCCGGCGGCGTTTCGCCGCGCGACGGGGCCCATCGCCATTCTCGCCGCGCCGTCCGGCGTGCATTTTCGCCCGGGAGTTCCTTTGACCACATTCAACACCGATCACATCACCACAAAAGTTATGAAAGTCATTACTAAAAAAATCAAACCGATGCGCGTGGCTTATTTGCGGCATGTCGGGCCATACGAAGATACCAGGAAAACGTGGTTTGACCTCACGGCACGCCTATGGGTGGACAAGCAGGTTCGCAAGCGTTCGGTGTTCATCGGCATTGGGCATGATAATCCATCGGGGACCCCGGCCTCGGAGCTTCGTTACGATGCGTGCATCACGGTGCGTGCCGAATATGAGCCGAAGAAGCCGGTTAAGTTGCAGACCATCGCCGGCGGCGATTATGCCGTGGCGAAAAACTGCCCGGTCGGGAAAATCAAGGACGCCTACCAGTATCTGTATGCCAAATGGCTCGCGCGAAGTTCCCGGGAGCTGCGGCCTGCGCCGAGCTTTATCGTGTTCGTGGATGCCTACAAGGGGGTCGCGCCCGGGAAATGGCGGGTGGATATTTATATGCCATTGCAGCCGAGGCGGCCCCTGAATAAAGCGAAGCAAATGAACATCGAAGTGACGACGCTGGAACCGCGGCGGGTCGCGTATATGCGGCATGTGGGGCCGTATGATGGGTCGTATCGGAAATGGCTGGATTTTACGACGAGGCTGAAGAAGGACGGGCTGCCGCGCAAGGGTTCGTTATTCATCGGCGTGCCCCTGGATAATCCGAAGGTCACACCGCCAGAGAAATTGCGTTATGACACCTGTGCGACGGTGGATGAGAAGTACGTGCCCGCCAAGCCGGTGCGTGTGCGAACGATAGCGGGCGGCGATTACGTGGTGGCGAGGAATTGTCCGAGATGGGCGATCACCAGGGGCTATGAGAAATTGTTCTACTCATGGCTGCCTAAGAGCGGCCGCAAAGTGCGCAAGGCCCCCTCGCTTTTGGTGGCGGTGAATGGTCCGGAGGGGATGCGGTCGGCGTTTGGGCTCACGGATATTTATGTGCCATTGGAGGCGGGGAAGTAAGAATCGGTTGAGCGAAGCGAGACACGGATTTCACCGATTGGCACGGATTTCGGCCTTGTGCGGTGGTGAACATTGCATGCCCTTCATAGCGCACAGCGCGACGGGGGGAACATTCAACATTCAACTTCCAACACCGAATGGAAGGCAAAAGGACGAATCGAGCGGGCTTGTTAAGAACCCGAAGTCCTTTGTGGAATAAAGAAACACTTCGACGCGAATTATGGGATGGGGCGTCCGGTTTCGAGCAAAGCTTCCAGATGCGCCTTGGCCGCCTGTTGGAATCGAAGGGTGGCCTCGCCACGGTCGCGCCCGTGCGCGTGGCAGCCGGGCAGCAGCGTGGATTTGGCAATCCACACGCCATCTTCATCCTGACGGAGCTGCATTTTCGAGAGTGGAACGATCATAACGGACATAAAATAACCCCTTCTGCGTCGGACGTAAAGGAGGATGGTTGATACCAGGCGTTTTCAGACGCGAATTGCGCGAATTAACGCGAATTGAATTCGTGCAAATTGGCGGAATTAGCGTCAAGGTCTTGTAGTCATGGCCGATGTCTTTTCAAAACGGAAACGTTCCGAAGTCAGGCCGTGGATTCGTGGACGCGGTCAGAACCCGAAATCTTGCGGCGTCAGGCCGGATTGGCGGATGATGGAGCGAGTGGTGCCAATGGGCAATTCCTTTTTCGGATGGGGAACGATAGCGATCCGACCGGCGGCATTCTTGTATTTGACGTGGCTGCCGCGCTGGGTGACGAACGAAAACCCATGCACTTGCAGCACGCGGATGACCTCTTTGGAACCAAGGCGTTTAGGCATGAACGAGTTCCTGCCCGACACTCGCTTCACTTACTGGCGAAAATGCGCTGGCGGTCTCGCCCTCAAAATAAAGTTCGACCGCCTCCTTCAGATTGGCCACGGCTTCCTCCCGCGTGTGCCCGAAACTGGACACGTCCACGTTGAGGCACTGGGCGACAAAAAATTCAGCCTCCCGGTAAATGACATAGTTCATTTGTTTCACAGAATGAATTTATCAGCCTTGGCTGAGAATTGCAACCATGCCCGACGTTTTCAGACGCGAATTGCGCGAATTGACGCAAATTGAATTCGTGCAAATTGGCGGAATTAGCGTCAAGGTCTTGTAGTCATGGCCGATGTCTTTTCAAAACAGAAACGTTCCGAGGTCATGTCGCGGATTCGTGGACGCGGAATGGCGGAATGGGTCAGCCAATCAGTTTCGAGAGTTTGCGGCTGAGGCGAGCCAGTGTCTTTGGCTTTTCGGTCTGACATTCCCAAATCACTATCGAGCGCCAGCCGAGTTTGCGCAGCGCACGTTGATGCAGCTTGTCGCGTGTGGCGTTTCCTTCGAGTTTCTTCAGCCACCATTCGCGCCGGTGCGTGGGCGTGGTGCAGTTCTTGCAACCGCGATGCCGATGCCAGAAACAACCGTGGACGAAAATTGCAATTTTATATTTGGGTAAGACGATGTCGGGGCGGACAAAGCGGGGTGACAAGGATTTTTTCGACACCTCGCCCTGACCCCCTCCCCGTTCGAGGCGGAGAGGGAATTTTCTTTGTGAACTTTGCGTTCTTTTGTGGCCAACCAGTTTCGTGTCGTTTGTGTGTTTCGTGGTTATCGGTATCCGGACGTGCAGGCGGAAGCGGCAGCCCGGCCGGCGCAGCAGGGACCGGACGACTTTTTCCGGCGTCGTGTGTTTGCCGCGAATTCGACTCATGTTCCAAGAACGGCGAGCTTTTGTTAATCGATCCCGGTTCACGTGGCCAGTTTAGCGCAATGGAAATTCGTGTCCATCTGTGTCCATCCGTGGTTGAAACGTCCCGTGGCGGTTTGATTTGCCTCGGATCAAAATGATTACACGTCTTTTTAAATTAAATCAGCGCCTTAGTCGGTTAACATTGACTCAATTCAATCTGCGTGGACCCGGATTTAATCGTCTCCTTCGTCTTTTTAATTTACATAGCCCCAAATCAGGATTGTTTGACGTTTTTCAAGGTTGCAAAGCCTCTTTGCAAGGTTGAAAAAAGATAAAACAACTTTGAAAAATGGCCTGTCGTAGCAAGTGCCGTTGCGTTAATGACTTGAACAGGCTCCGACTTAATTAAATTAGTCTCCAATTTAATTAAGTCCGACACGAAGTTAATTATGTGGGAGTCTTTTCAGTCATCTTCGTCGTCTTGCAGCCCGCAAAATGTCCAGGTTAATTACATTCCATTGCAACAAAGTTGAGTTGGGCTTGCTTCAGATTGATTCGCTCGTCCCGCAAATTTGCAAAGTCCCGTTTCAATCTGCCGGAACGAAGAACCACTTGACGTGACTTCGACTCATGTTCCATGAGCCAGCCCTACCTTTTCAAACCCCGATCAAGGCGGCGCCGATGACGCCGGCGGAGTCGCCCAATTGATGTTTGACAATGGGCGTTTCGAGGCAATCGCTGAAAACATATTTCGCCACGGCCGCAACGCCTTCGGTGTAGAGCGCGTCGAAGTTTGAAACGCCGCCGCCTAGAACAATCACGTCCGGGTCCAGCACGTCAATGAGATTGGCCATCGAGCGGCCGAAGTTGCGGAAGAAAACTTTCATGAACTCCACCGCGTTGGCGTCGCCAGCGTGATAATCCTGCACGATTTCCTTGAACGACCGCTTCACTCCAAACTGTTCGGCGTAGCGCGCTTCCAGTCCGCCGCCGCTGATGAACGTCTCCACACAACCGCGCTGGCCGCAGTAGCACAGCGGGCCGTCCGGAGCGATGGACATGTGGCCCCATTCGCCGGCGATGGCTTGCGGGCCGGTGAGGACTTCGCCCTTGTGGACAATCCCCCCGCCGCAGCCCGTGCCCATGATGACGCCGAAAACCAGTTTCTTTCCCCGGCCCGCTCCGTGCAGCGCTTCGGCCATGGCGAAACAATTGGCGTCGTTTTGGATCTCAATTTTCCGGGCGAGAAGCCGTTCGAGGTCCGCCTTCAACGGCTGGCCGTTCATGCAAACCGTGTTGGAATTTTTCAACAGGCCGGTGCGCGGTGAGATGGCTCCGGGCGTGCCGATGCCGAACGTATGCGCTGCGCCCTGGGTGCGGGTGGCCAGTTCGTCATGCAGCCCCTTGATGCGGTTCAGGATGTGGGTATAACCCTTTTTCTGCTGCGTATCCACGCGCTTGCGAAAAAGTTCGTGGCCGGATGCGTCCAGAACAATGCCTTCAATCTTCGTGCCGCCGAGGTCTATGCCGATGCGAAACATGATTTCAAATCTTCCGCAATCATGGAGAATGATTCAAGCACGCAACGACAACTGCATAGTTTATCCCGCCCTTCGGCGCGGATGCCCTTGCCTGAGCGTAATGCCTGGCAGCCGTTGAACCTGCAACGTCCCGTCTATTACCATCCGGCCACTGTGCCCAAAAGAACCTGTTTGACGGAGGCCAAGGCTTGCCGCTGTCGTTTTGATTTCAAATGCAAAATGCGCATGCGAGCGCGTTTTTTAAAGACGAATTTTTCGTGGAATTCCGACCTGCGGGAGCTTAGGTTGGGGTCATGTTTCTGGCCATGACGAACAAAGCGAAACGGTTGCTCTACGTGAGCTTCATCCAACAGGTGCGCAGCCAGGATCTCCAGCGCGGACTGGAAGAGATTCCGGCACTGCTGGCCGATTTGCCGCCCGGCTTCCACTTTCTGGTGGACCTGGGCCGGCTGGAATCCATGGAACCCGCTTGCACGACACAAATCGGCAAGGTGATGGATTTGTGTGACCAGCACGGTGTGGGACTGGTGATCCGCGTCATTCCCGATCCGGCGAAAGACATCGGGCTGAACATCCTTTCCATATTCCATTACCCGCACCGGCCGCAGGTGGTCACCTGTGAGACCATGAGCGAAGCGGCCAGGCTCCTTTCGCTTTAGGGTGTCATATAATTTGCTGATAATAATCGGCACCTATTCCAAACGGTAGGGCCGTGTTGCCTGCTCGCGATCTATCGGAGCTGCGCGGCCATCAAACCCGGCGCAGCAGCGCCGCCCTACCTCTGCCCCGATGGTTTGAATTCTTCGGTAGGGCGCGGTGTCCCAACCGCGCCGCGGCCGGCTCGGCCCGTCCTCCGTAGCAGGTACTGCGAAGGGGGAAGAGCCAGCCCTACTTTTCATTACCGGTAGTGCTCCGGCTTATAGGCGCTTTCCAGCGGCATACCGAAGAATCGTTTGCGTTTGTCGCCCGGCTAGTTTCGCTTTTCGATTTTCACTTCCACTGACAAGGTTCGGTCGGTCGTTCCCTTGTAGGTGCCGCTGACGGGCGCCACGTCGGCGTAATCGCGGCCAACGCCGATTTTCACGTAGGTTTCATCCGGCTGGCAATTATGCGTGGGGTCCAGCGCCTGCCAGCCGGCGCCCGGCACAAAAACTTCCGTCCACGCATGAGTGGCGCTGGCGGCCTGGGTCGCGAAATAACCGCTGACGTAAAGCGCGGGAATCCGCAGGGACCGGCACAGGCCGATCATCACGTGGGCAAAGTCCTGGCAAACGCCGCTGCGTTGCTCCAGCACGTTGCGCATGTGGGTATGGACGGTAGTGGATTTGGGTTGATACGTCAGCGTGCCATGCACGTATTGCCTCAGCCGCAACACGGTCTGCCAGACATCGTCTTCGCCGTGCGTTGCGTCCACGGCCAGCCGCCATACCTCCGGGGTGAGTTCCACAAAACGGCTGCCCTGAACGAAGTCATAGCAGCGCCCGTGCTGGAGCGATTCCGGCAGGCGCGACACATTTGCGGGCCGGGCGTCGAGCGGCAGCGATTGGTTCGCCCGCGTCGTGACTTCGAGCCGGCTCTCGATGCTCAACGCCGAGTGCGGCTCGGGAATTTCAAAGTGATGGACGCAGTTCGAGTAAAAATCGTGGTAGTGCCGCAGCCGCGCCGTGGGCAGCACCTTGAGCAGAAATGACTCCACCGTCTGGTGCTCGTTGGAGAGGGGCTGCAGGCGGACTTCATTGAAGCTCTCACGCACGGGCGAGGCGTACGCGTAGTGTGTGCGATGGAGAATTTCAAATTTCATCGCGGCGGTGGGTAACAAAACGTGCCGGGCCAGGCGAGCCGAAAAACTCACCCGAACCGCCCGGGCCGGGGCGAGGTCTGCTGTTGCTGCTCTTCCTGCTGCACCCGCGCTTCACCGTCGCCTCCGGGTGGAAAAGCATGGAAAATATAAGCCTTGAACAGCGCTTCGCCGATGGCATTGAGCTTGAGCTGGGTTTGGTCGAGATAATCATGCAGGCCATTTTCAAAAATCTCCTCGATGGTGCTGAATTGAAGTTCGGCCACGAGCCGCCCGGCCAGTTTTTCGCCGTCATTCGAGAAACGTCCTTCCGACACGCCGGATATGTGGCGGAGGGCATCGTTGAGTCCATCCACGCAAAACCGAACCGAGCGCGGAAAATCCTCGTTCAACAGAAGAAATTCCGCCACGTGCCGCGGATGCACCTCGCCGCCGTAGATGGATTTGTAGGCGTCCCACGCGCTGCACGAACGCACGATGGCCGTCCAGCCCAGCGCGTCGGTCTGGCTGACGGTTTGCGGCAGGCCGCGCGCCGGCAGGCTGTGATGGCGGATGTCAAGAATGCGCGAGGTCTTGTCCGCGCGTTCAATGAACTTGCCCGCCTGGCTGAACGACCAGCCTTCGTTGTGAATGTGCGTGGCGTAACTCAGTCCGATGAGCAGCAGCGAGCTGGCCTTGATCTCGTTGAAAAAATCCGTGGGGCTGTCGTGCCACATCTGCCGCGCCTGCGGCGACTGCACGAAGAGATAAAGCCGGTTCAATTCCACCCAGGTTTCGACGGCGATCTGGTCGCGCACCATCCGCGCGTTTTCGCGCGCCTGGCAGACGGATGAGACGAGCGAGTTCGGGTTGTCGGACGCGAACACCATGAACTCCGCCACGGCCTCCGCGCTGGCATTTTGATACCGGGTCACAAAGGCGTCATGATCGCCGGTGGTCTGAACGATGGGCAACCAGTGCTCGCGCATCTGCGCGCCGTTCAGGCTGCGGTAATCGAGCAGCAATTGCAGGTTCACGTCCAGGATGCGCGCGATGTTTTCCGCGCGCTCGATGTAACGCGACATCCAGTAAAGCGAGTTGGCAACGCGGGAAAGCATTTATGATGGATGATGGATGATGGATGATTTGAACCAAACCCGTTCGCCTGCCGTCTGTGAAATCGCAAATCGCAAATCGCAAATCATAAATTCACTCACTCGTCCCCATACAGCACCCACGTGTCCTTGCTGCCGCCGCCTTGCGATGAATTCACGACCAGCGAACCTTTGCGGAGCGCCACGCGCGTCAGTCCGCCGGGCACAATCACGGGTTTCTCGCCGTAAAGAATGAACGGCCGCAAATCAATGTGGCGCCCCTCGAACCCGCCTTCGACAAACGTCGGATGGCACGACAGCGAAATCATCGGCTGCGCGATGTAATTGCGCGGGTCGGCCTCGATGCGTTTGCGGAATTCCTCGATCTCGGCGCGCGAGGCCTTGGGCCCCATCAACATGCCGTAGCCGCCGGATTCGTTGGCGGCTTTCACGACAAGTTTTTCAAGATGGGCGAGGATGTATTTCAAATCCGCCTCCTCGCTCGCCAGATACGTCGGCACGTTGGGAATGCTCGGCTTCTGGTCCAGGTAATACTCGATCATCCGCGGCACGAAATAATACATCACCTTGTCATCGGCGATGCCCGTGCCGATGGAATTGGCGAGCGACACGTTGCCGGCGCGGTAAGCGCCGACCAGCCCCGGCACCCCGAGCATCGAGTCGCGGCGGAAAACCGTCGGATCGAGAAAATCATCATCCAGCCGCCGGTAAATCACGTGGACCGGTTGCAGCCCCTTGGTGGTGCGCATGAACACGTGCTCGTCCTTCACGAACAGGTCGCGGCCCTCCACGATTTCGATTCCCATCTGTCGCGCGAGATACGTGTGCTCGAAGTAGGCGCTGTTGCTGGCGCCTGGCGTCAACAGCACCACCCGCGGATACGCGACGCCCGACGGCGCGATGTATTGCAGCATCTTCAGCAGCTCCTGCGGGTAATGATCCACCGGTTGCACGCCAACACTCTCGAACATTCCATGGAAGGCGCGTTTCATCGCCCGGCGATTTTCCAGCACATAACTCACGCCGCTGGGACAACGCCCGTTGTCCTCCAGCACCAGGTATTCGCCTTTTTCGTTGCGAATCAAATCCGTGCCGCAGACGTGGATGTAAATGTCCTTGGGCACTTCAAAATTCACGAACTCGCGCCGGAAATGTTTCCCGGACAAAACGTAATGGGCCGGAATCACACCGTCCTTGAGGATCTGCTGCTGATGGTAAATGTCGTGCAGGAACAGGTTGAGCGCCGTGATGCGCTGGACCAGTCCGCGTTCGAGCATCTCCCATTCCTTCGCCGGAATGATGCGCGGCACGAGGTCGAAGGGGAAAATGCGCTCCGTGCCGCGGGAATCGCCATACACATTGAACGTCACGCCCTGCCGCAAAAACGCGAGGTCAACGGCGTGGCGTTTGGCGGCAAATTCTTCGGCGGCCAGGCGAGAGAGAGCGCTCCGTAATTTCTCGTAGTGGGGCAGCACGCCGCCTTCGCGCCCGAACATTTCGTCAAAGAAACCGTTCGCGTCATAGCCCGCGAGCAGCGAGCCGGCCGGTTCAGATTTAGCCAGTGCGGTCATTTTGCGTCAGTGTCAGTTAATACATTTTACTTCCGCGCCCCCGGAAACGCCCGGTTTTGCGCGAATTGTTCGTCAATTCAAACATCCGATATCCTTTTAGCAACTGCCTTGCCGTTGTCCTCCTCGACTGCAAAAAAAGGCGGCGTATGATGGTTGCCATCCTGGGAGCGCTGCCGTCCCGGCGGCGAGTGGACGGGGAGAGACTTCGCCGTGAAACACGCCAGCGAGACGCCAGCGATCCCAAGTTTTCGCACCTTGGCGTCCTCGTGTTAAAGTAAAAAAAGGCGAGCCGCCCTGATGAAAAGTCCGGATAACCCGGCCAATACCATTGGTTTAAGCCTGAAAAGGCATTGTGAATAAGTCTTACATTTTTTACTTGCCTTACATTTAGATTTATGTCATCCTTTATTCAGAATGACAGAAAAACTATGAATACCGCCTACGTTACATCCAAGGGCCAGTTGGTCGTGCCTTCGCGCATCCGCCGCCGGTTTGGCATCAAACCCGGCACGCGGGTCAATTTCGTGGAGGAAGGTGACCGCATCATCTTCCAGCCCGTCACCCGCGAATACCTCGTAAATTCACCTTTCCGACATCCATTTAGCAACAACCTTGCCGTCGTGCTCCTCGACGGCAAAAAAATGGCGAACGGTTTCCCGTTCGCCTCTTGAATTATTTGGTAGGGCGCGGTGTCCCACCGCGCCGCGGCCGGCTCGCTCCGATAAATCGCGCGCGTGGAGTCAGCCCTGCCTTTTAATATCGGCAGTACTCCGGCTAACGGGAGCTTTGATCAACGGCAACCACGCAATTTTCTCTCGCCTAAAGCATGAGCTTGGGCAACATTGCCACAGCATGACTGAATTGAAGACCATCGGTTATGAGGGGCTAACAATCCGCGATTTCATTGATTTGCTGAAGCGGTGTCGCGTTTCAATGATTGTGGATGTCCGCGAATTGCCGATCAGCCGAAAGCCGGGGTTCGCCAAGGCGGCGCTCGCAGCCATGCTGGAGAAACATGGCATCAAATATCAGCATGTGCCCGAACTCGGGTGCCCAAAAGAAATCCGGCATGATTATCGGGATGATGAAGATTGGGCGCGTTACAGTCGGCGTTTCAAGGCCTATCTGGAAACTCAAGGAGAAGCCATCGAACGGTTGATCGAATGGACAGGAGAAGAACAGTGCTGCCTCCTTTGCTTCGAAGAAGATTATAATTTCTGTCACCGTTCCTACGTTGCCGAACAGGCCGTGTTGAAAATGGACGGCCCGGTTCGGATTCACCACCTTACCGGCCCAATGTCAGGCCAAGGCGTTCAGCTCGAGTTGGCAACAGCTTAACCGCTGATGAAGCTGATTCGCCTTCCCGTAAAATCAACCAGCCGGTTTCCGATAAATCAATTCCCCGCGCTCGACAACAAACTTTACGGGGATTTTCGGATTGTTGATATCCTTGCCACCCGACTCGTGCCATTTCGATTCCCATTTCGAGAAATACGGTTCCAATCCCGCCGGTTGCATCCGATAAATCGCCTGCAACTCGATGACTTCGTAAACAACAAACACTCAACTTTATACCAGATGCCTCTGTGCCCATCCTCGCAACACTTGTCCGAAAACCAAATAGTCGGGGTCAGGATAATGAGCGCGACGCGCGGGCAAAAGAATCTGGTCGCGCAGGCTTGCTTTGAATTCCGCCGCGCCGCCGTCCCAGCCAATCGAATGGAGTTCGGACATGCGGCGTTCGTTGAGAATGACCGAATAGTCTCGTTTGACTGCGATGAGTCCGTTGTTGAATGCCCGGTGATGCAATGCGCTCAGGCAGATTCCGTTTTTCAGTTCATCTGTTCCGCGCTTGTGGTCAACCGGGATGATGTGAGCCGCGTCCACGAGGTCAAGTTGAATTCCGCTGACTGCACAGCGGTTAGCCGCCGTGCGTTATTCGACTTCACGCGGCAACAACGCTTCATGGCGAATGACCTCAACGGCCATGCGTGCCGCTTCTTCTAATTCTTCGCGCGGCTGCCAATCGAGCGTGGAATGGAAAATTACGTTGCGCATCACGTCCTCAATTTGCGCGGCCTCGGTGTCAGCGCAGCCCGTCGCGCGCTTGATTGTTTCACGATAAATTGACATGCCATTCCTTTCCGATGAGGTGAATCGCGCCTTTGCGCCTCAGAAATACTTGAGCATTTCTCACGATGTGTTTCCACTTCTTCCCAAAGTGCTGCCCATTGATTACCAACTCCATTCGGTCGTCGCAAAGTTCCGGTAAAAGCTCCTTTAACTTTTCGTGGAGTTCCCGAGTGCTCATTGGCCGTGTGCTCAACAGGTAAACCATTGCGTCGGCGAAGACGCCGTGCGCCGAACGTGTCCCGACTTGGGCACGCAAGAATTGATAGTCAGCACGCTTCAGTGTTTCATTGAACTTTCGTCGCAGCTTTTTCTCAGCCGATTTCTCGATTGCCTGGAACTCGACACGAAGCTCATCCGAAACTTTCTCTAACTCGAGAATCGTCTGAGACGTGAGCGGATTGCCCAGCGTTGAGTATCGCTGCAAGTCTTGGCGCACGTTGCGAATCGTCGCGGGGTCGGTGAATCCGACACCATATTCGAGGTTCAAATCCAGCCCTGATGGCGTGAGGTTAGCGGAGGTAACAATGGCACACGCCTCGTCGGCGACATAAACTTTCGCGTGAAGGCGAGGAACATTGACGATTTCACAGCGCCCCAGTCCGTCTTGCAGCAGGCGCAGAGCGGCTACATCAAGCGAACCTCCAAGCACATTTGAGCTACGAACGTCGGTCAGCAGCTGCAGTCGGACGTGCTTGTCGTGACCGTTTCTCGCGAGACGATTGCACATCCACTCGGCTTCACGAGTTTTGATGTAGGGGCTGGCCACTAACAAATCCTGTGTTGCGCTATCGAGCAGCTTTTCCAAGTGACAACGGAATGGGCTGGATTGAACGGTGAACACAGGTGAGCCATTCGTTAATTCCATAAACACAACCTTTCGGCAAGATTTGGCGGGATCGCCGCGCCATTGTCCGTGCCGAAACAATCGGAAATGTCGTGACCAGAAGGCCGAAACTTTGGTTTGTAACCTTTTTCCAACAACACCTTCATGCTGTCAGAGTAGGGCTGGAGAACACGACGGTTGCTTGCTTTCGGCCAAGCCGTTGGTGAAAGCCACCAGATGCAGTTCACGGCGTCCTTGACTCGGATGCGCCGAACCGTCACCCACTCGGCTGGCGTCGGCAGACGCGCCGGATTCCACCAGAAAAACTCCTGCGCCAATGGAATCCGAATTCCTTGCACAGCATGATGAGAAGTTCGTAGTGGTAGAGGCTGCGCGTTGGCTGCCCCGAAACCCATGACCCGCCGATGTCAATAACCAGCGACCCCTGCGGCTTCAGTGCTTTGTGGAACGCAGCAGCAAATGGCCGAAACCATTCCAAGTAATCATCAGCGTCGGCGTTTCCGTAGTCCTTCTTGCGAACCAGACCAAACGGCGGGCTGGTCATTATCAGATCAACCGCGCCCGGCTCAATCTCCTCGCGGAACATGCCGAGCGAATCACCGAGGAGAATCCGCCCATGTGCTGTTTCGTGGAAAAGCTTCACGGTCGTCTCACCAGTTTTGTGTGCAGGTGTCGGCATCTGCGTGACTTTTTACCACCTCCACACCGCTGAGTAAATACATTGCGACGGAAATGGTGTTCCGCAAGTCGCCTGCGCTCCCGTTGAGGCTGAAATAAAAAAGGCGAACGGTTTTCCGTTCGTCTTTCGTGTTTTGAGATTTGAATTTGCTCAATACCGGTAGTGTTCCGGCTTGTAGGGGCCTTCGACTGGCACGCCGAGGTAGTCGGCCTGTTTCTTGGTGAGCTTGGTCAGCTTCACGCCGATTTTTTCCAGGTGGAGCCGGGCGACTTCCTCGTCCAGTTTCTTGGGCAGACGATAGACGCCGATCTTGGCGGTGTCCTTGTTCTTCCACAAATCCAGTTGCGCGAGGCATTGGTTGGTGAAGCTGTTGGACATGACAAAGCTCGGATGGCCCGTGGCGCAGCCGAGATTCACCAGCCGGCCTTCGGCGAGCATGTAAATGCTGTTGCCGCCGGCAAAGGTGTATTTGTCCACCTGCGGCTTGATGTTGAGCTTGGTGACGCCCTTGGCGTTGTTCAGGCGGTCCACCTGGATCTCGTTGTCGAAGTGGCCGATGTTGCAGACGATGGCCTGGTCTTTCATCTTCGCCATGTGCTCCAGCGTAATGATGTCGCAGTTGCCGGTCGTGGTAACGTAGATGTCCGCCTCGCCGAGCGTGTCCTCGACGGTCTTGACTTCAAAACCTTCCATCGCGGCCTGCAAGGCATTGATGGGATCAATCTCGGTGACGATGATGCGCGCGCCGAACCCGCGCAACGAATGCGAGCAGCCTTTGCCGACGTCGCCGTAACCGCAAACGCAGGCGACTTTGCCGGCGACCATCACATCGGTCGCGCGCTTGATGCCGTCGGCTAGCGATTCGCGGCAGCCGTAAAGATTGTCGAACTTGGATTTGGTGACGGAGTCGTTGACGTTGATGGCGGGCACGAGGAGCTTGCCTTGTTCGAGCATCTGGTACAGGCGATGGACGCCGGTGGTGGTCTCTTCGGAGACGCCTTTCCAATCCTTCACGACCGTGTGCCAGAAACCGGGTCGTTCCTTCGCCACGCGCTTGAGCAGGGCCTTGATGACGGCGACTTCGTGGCTGTCGCTGGGCGTGTTGACCCAGTTGTCGCCATTTTCGAGTTCGTAACCCTTGTGGATGAGCAGGGTGGCGTCGCCGCCGTCGTCCACGATGAGCTGCGGACCTTTGTTGCCCGGATGCGTGAGCGCGGCGAGCGTGAAATCCCAATATTCCTCGAGCGATTCGCCCTTGTGCGCGAAGACCGGGATGCCGGCCACGGCCACGGCGGCGGCGGCGTGGTCCTGGGTCGAGAAAATGTTGCAGCTTGCCCAGCGCACGGACGCGCCGAGTTCGACGAGCGTCTCGATGAGGATGGCCGTCTCGATGGTCATGTGCAGCGAGCCGGTGATGCGCACGCCCTTGAGCGGCTTTTGCGGGCCGTATTTGGCGCGGATGGCCATCAGGCCGGGCATTTCGTGCTCGGAAACCTGGATGGTCTTGCGCCCCCACTCGGCGAGCGTTAAATCCTTCACACAAAAATCGGATTTTGGGGAGTTGGCTTTGGTTTTTACCATAAATAAATAGGAGGTTTGAGGTTGAAGGGTTAAGGTTTCAGGCAACGCGGCTGCGGGCACGGATAAGTCCTTGAAGCATCGCAGAAATTTCTTTGCATTCCTGAATGAACTCCAAACATTGATCGTGCGGCAAAAGATCAAGCTTCATCGCCAAATAACACTGTGTTCGCAACTCGGCGGCAGAACCTTTGGCAATTCGCAGAAAGCGGATCACATCCAGACGGCTGTCACGCTCATAGCCTTCAGCGATATTGGACGGAACAGAAATGGCGCTTCGAGTCATCTGGTCCTTAAAAATGTATTCCTTGGATTTTGAAAACGCTTTAACAACTTCGACTGCCAGTCGGCAGCCACGCTTCCAAACTTCCAAGTCTTCAAAGGATTGATATGCCATGAAGGTTTAAGGGTTTAGGGTTTAGGTTGAAGGTTTCAGGAAAAGCGGTGGAAGGATTCCTGAAACCTGAACCCTTCCACCTTGAACCTTTTCAAATTGCCTTTTTCAGTTCGTTGACTTTATCCGTCTTTTCCCACGTCAGCGCGGGGTCGCTCTTGCCGAAGTGGCCGTAATTGGTGGTCTTGGAATAAATCGGCCGGCGCAGGTTGAGCTGGTCGATGATGTCCGAGGGCAGGAAACTGAACACGCGGTTGACGGCGCGGACAATTTTGCTTTCAGGAACGGTCGCCGTGCCGAACGTGTCCACGCTGACGCTGACAGGGTCGGGATAACCGATGGCATAGGCGAACTGGATTTCGCATTTCGCAGCCAGCTTGGCGGCCACGATGTTCTTGGCCACCCAGCGGCCCATGTACGCGGCACTGCGGTCCACCTTCGTCGGGTCCTTGCCGGAGAACGCGCCGCCGCCGTGACGGCCCATGCCGCCATAGCTGTCCACGATGATTTTGCGCCCGGTCAGGCCGGTGTCGCCCTGCGGGCCGCCGACGACGAAACGGCCGGTCGGGTTGATGAGAAATTCGGTCTTATTCGTGAGCAACCGCTTGGGCAAAACTTTTTTGACGATGTTTTCGATGCAGAACTTTTCAATCTCGCGATGCTCCACGTCCGCGCTGTGCTGCGTGGAAATGACCACGTTGGAAATGGCCACGGGTTTGTCGTTCACGTAAACGACGGAGACCTGTGACTTCGCGTCGGGACGGAGCCAGGGCACCTTGCCGGTCTTGCGGATGCGGGTGAGTTCGCGGCCGAGGCGATGCGCGAACATGATGGGCGCGGGCATGAGCTCAGGCGTTTCGTTGCAGGCGTAACCGAACATGAGCCCCTGGTCGCCGGCACCCTGCTTGGCCGTTTTCTTGCCCTTGGCCTTGCGGGCGTCCACGCCTTGGGCGATATCAGGCGATTGCTGCGTGATAATGGTGTTCACGAACACCTTGTCGGCATGGAACACATCGTCGTCGTTCACGTAGCCGATTTCGCGGATGGTGTCGCGGGCGATTTTGGTGAAGTCGAGCCTGGCGCGCGTGGTGATTTCGCCGCCAACGATGACGATGTTGGATTTGGCGTAGCATTCGCAGGCGACGCGGCTGAATTTGTCCTGCGCGAGGCAAGCGTCCAGCACGGCATCAGAAATGGTGTCGCAAACCTTGTCCGGATGGCCTTCGCCGACGGACTCCGATGAAAAGATGTAGTTTTTGCTCATGAATCAATGGTTTAAAATGTCATATTGACGTATCAGGATAAGATGATATATCTAATTTGAAGCGCGTCAAATGAATTTTCGAGAAAAGATTGGCATGGTTTGGAGTTCTGCCCCGCGGAACGGGGCGTTTGCAGCCGCGGAGCGGCGGAAGAAAACAGCCCACGGCTTGAGCCGTGGGTGCGTTATGCAAACAACATCAAAAGCCCCGTCAGGGGCGGAAGAAGATCGAGCGGAAACGACAGGGGCTCTTTCGCCCCTGACGGGGCTCGTCACCTCTCCTTTCCCACCCACGGCTCACGCCGTGGGCTATTATCTGCCGCGCCTCCGGCGCTGGTTATACGCAAACTATTTTTGCGAAATTCTTTAATCCATGTCTCAAACCCTTAAATCCCTCCGAGCCCTGTCCGACCCGACGCGGCTGCGCATCGTGGCGTTGCTGGAGCGCGACGAGCTGTCCGTGAACGAGCTGCAGGAAATCACGCGGCTGGGCCAGTCGCGCATCTCGACGCACCTGGGCCTGCTTTCGGACTGCGCGCTGGTGCAAGCGCGGCGCGAGGGCAAGCGGACGTTTTACAAATTGAACCCGCAGGCCAATGACGACACGGGGGAATTCATCCAGCTCGCCATCCGCGGCGCTCAGGAACTGCCGGAGCACGGCGGTGACCAGATCAATCTCAAGCGCATCCTCGCGCGCCGCCGGGAACAGGCGCAGGTTTATTTCAACCAGGTCGCCGGACGGTTCGACCGGGTCTATGGCCCGGGCCGGTCGTGGCAGGCGTTCGGGCATCTGCTGTTGCGCATCCTGCCGCCGCTGGTCGTGGCCGACCTTGGCGCGGGCGAAGGTCTGTTGAGCGAACTGCTCGCGCGGCGCTGTAAAAAGGTCATTGCCGTGGATAATTCGGAAAAGATCGTCGCCTTCGGCGCCGCAAAGGCGAAGAAGAATGGGCTGAAGAACCTGGAATTCCGGCTGGGCGATTTGCAGACACCGCCGATCGAACCCGGCAGCGTTGACCTGGTGATTCTGAGCCAGGCGTTGCATCATGCCGAAATTCCGGCGGACGCGATTGCCGCCGCCCACAAAATTCTCCGGTCGCACGGGCAGATTTTGATTCTTGATTTGCTCAGGCACAATTTCGACAAGGCGCGTGAACTCTACGGCGACCGCTGGCCCGGTTTTGCCGAGAGCGACTTGCACCGCTGGCTGGACGAAGCCGGCTTCAAGAAAATCGAAATCAGCGTCGTCGCCCGCGAGGACCAGCCGCCACATTTCCAGACCATCCTGGCCAGCGGAGAGAAAAACTAACCGGGTTAGCCACGGACGCCAGTCCGCGCCGATTTCAACTCCGAACCAGTTCCGGACTGGATTCAGCGCCGACTGACGTCGGCGGCTACGGGAATTTACGCCACCACAATATTCACGAGCTTCTTCGGCACGACGATGATTTTCCTGATCGTCCTGCCATCAATGAATGGTTTCACTTCGGCGGAGTTTTTCGCGGCCATTTCCAAATCGGCTTGCGAGGCGTTCGCGGGAACCTGGATCACGACGCGCAGCTTGCCGTTCACTTGCACCGGAATCTCCAGCGTGTCCTCGATGAGCAAGGCCGGATCAAACTTCGGCCACCGCGCGTAAGACAAAGAGTCCTGAGTCTTGAGTCCACTGTCTCCAGTCCGGACTGTGGACTGTGAACTGTGGACTGACAACTTGTCCCAAAGTTCTTCGGACAAGTGCGGCGCGAACGGCGCGAGCAAAACCAGGAAATCACGCAAAACGGAAACCGGCTTCGTCTCCCACGTTATCGCATCGTTGACAAAAACCATCATCGCCGAGATGGCGGTGTTGAAGCGCATGCCATCCAAATCTTCCGTCACCTTCTTGATGCAGGCATGCAGCGTTTTCAACTGCGCCGGCGTGGCTGTCACCTCTTTGATTGCAGGGTTGAGTTTGATTAGATTTAACAACTCTTGGCAACTTGGCGTCTTGGTGGTTGTCTCCGCCTGCTCGAACTCCGTTTCGCTCGCTTCATCCACGAACAATCGCCAGACGCGACCGAGAAAACGGTAAACGCCCTCGACACCCCTCGTGTTCCACGGCTTCACCATTTCAAGCGGCCCCATGAACATTTCATAAAGACGGAAGGCATCCGCGCCGAACTCTTTGAGAATGTCGTCCGGATTCACCACGTTGCCGCGCGACTTGGACATTTTTTGTCCGTCTTCGCCGAGAATCAGCCCTTGATTGACGAGCTTGAAGAACGGCTCCGGCGTCGAGACGTGACCAAGATCGAAGAGAACCTTGTGCCAGAACCGGGCGTAAAGCAGATGCAACACAGCGTGTTCCGTGCCGCCGACATACAAATCAACTCCTGGCGTCGTTGATTTGAGTCCTGAGTCCTGAGTCTTCAGTCCCGAGTCTGACCGTGGACTGTGGACTGTGGACTGTGGACTCCCGACCGATCCCATCCAATAATTTTCCGCTTCCTTGCCAACAAAGGCGGCGTCATTTTTCGCATCAAGATAACGCAGGTAATACCAGCAACTGCCGGCCCATTGCGGCATGGTGTTGGTTTCGCGCACGGAACCGTCGCGCAGATTCACCCAGTCCTTCGCGCGGGCGAGCGGCGGCTGGCCATCGGGCATGGGTTTGTAATCGTCGAGCTTTGGCGGAAGCACGGGCAACGCGCTTTCCGGCAAGGCTTCGTGATAAAGATTCCCGGCGGCGTCCTTCTTCCAGACAATTGGGAACGGCTCGCCCCAGTAACGCTGCCGGCTGAACAGCCAGTCGCGGAGTTTGTAGTTGACGGTTTTCTTACCGAGTTTTTTTTCTTCGAGCCAGGCGGTGATTTTCTTTTTGGCTTCGGGCGTGGGCAGGCCGGTGATGGAAATCTCCGGCCCGGTCGAATTCACCGAAGTTCCGTCGTCCACAAATCCATGCCAATCGGTCTTCGGGTCGGGCGGCTGGACGACCTGGATGATGGGCAGATTAAACTTGGTGGCGAACTCGAAATCGCGCGTGTCGTGCGCCGGCACGGCCATGATCGCGCCGGTGCCATAGCTGGCGAGAACATAATCGGCAATCCAGATGGGAATTTTCTCTCCGTTGACGGGATTGATTGCGTAAGCACCGATGAAGACTCCGGTTTTGTCCTTTGCGAGTTCAGTGCGTTCGAGATCGCTCTTATTGGCTACTGCCGTTCGGTAGGCAGGAACATTGTCGCTTGTGGCGATTTGATCGACGAGTTTGTGTTCTGGTGCGAGAACCATGTAAGTCGCGCCAAACAAAGTGTCCGGGCGGGTGGTGAACACGCGGATTTTTGCTTGGTGTCCGACGACCTGGAAGTCCACTTCTGCTCCATCGCTCTTCCCAATCCAATTCCGTTGCATCTCCTTTAGCGAATCGCTCCAGTCAATCGTGTCAAGGTCAGCCAGTAATTTTTCGGCGTAGGCAGTGATGCGGAGCATCCATTGGCGCATCGGTTTGCGGACGACGGGAAATCCGCCGACTTCGCTTTTACCATCCACGACTTCCTCATTGGCAAGCACCGTGCCGAGTTCTTCACACCACCAGACCGGGGCTTCGGTCACATAAGCGAGGCGTTTGGAATCAACGTAAGCTCGCCGCTTCATTTTCAGTTCAGTATCAAGAGCAATTCGCAGTTGTTTTTGCGCCTCGTCTTCGCCGGACGAATGCGGAACGGACGATTTCAAGTTCTGAGGAAGTTCAAGTGTTTCAATCGGCTCGGCCTTGTTCGTTTTCGGATTGAACCACGAGTTGTAGAGCTTGAGGAAAATCCATTGGGTCCACCTGAAATAATCCGGGTCGGTGGTGGCGAGTTCGCGCGACCAGTCGTAGCTGAAACCGAGCGATTGGATCTGGCGCTTGAAAGTAGCGACGTTCGCCTCGGTGGTCTGGCGCGGATGCTGGCCGGTCTTGATGGCGTATTGCTCGGCGGGCAGGCCGAAGGCATCCCAGCCCATCGGATGCAGCACATGAAATCCCTGCGCGCGCTTGTAACGGGCGAGGATGTCAGTGGCAGTGTAACCTTCCGGGTGGCCGACGTGCAGGCCCGCGCCGGACGGATAGGGAAACATGTCGAGAATGTAAAATTTGGGCGGCAACTGCGTGGCGGCCACCTTGCCGGAAAGCTTATGGCGCCGGGCAAAAGGGTGGTTGTCCGGAAGGGCTTCGCCGGGATTAAAGGCGCGAAAGGTCTGTTGTTCGTCCCAGAATTGCTGCCATTTCGGTTCGATCAAATGAAACGGATATTGTCGGCGGCTGCTTGCCATAGGCGCGGGATTTTGGGGAAAGCGGTGCGGCGGGGCAATGGCGGAATTCCCGGCGAACCTGAATTCAACCGTTTTAGGCTTTGACACAGTCGAAAAGTTAGCGTAATAATCTCAATTAGATATTCGCAAGGTGGATGCGGCGAACTTCTGCCATGAGCATTTTGCCCGGTTCACGAACTTCAGCACTCGCCCAAGGAGCGAGGGGGAAGGCTTTTACCCTGATCGAACTGCTGGTGGTGATTGCCATCATCGGCATCCTGTCGGCGATCTTGTTGCCGGCATTGTCACAGGCAAAAGGGCGGGCCCAGGCCATCCTTTGCCTGAACAACACCAAGCAGCTCCTGCTGGGGTGGCAACTCTACGCGGACGATTTCGACGGCGTGCTGCCTTACAATCTCGTCATGACTGCAAACGGCCCCCGAACGAATCTTAACTGGGTCAACAATGTCATGACCTGGGATTTGAGTTCGGACAACACCAACCCCGCCACCATCACCGAAGCGAGTCTCGGTTCTTTTGTCAGCAAGGCGACGGCCATTTACCATTGTCCGTCCGACCACGCCTTGAGCGCGGCTCAAAATGCCGCCGGCTGGGACAGGCGCATCCGCAGTTATTCGATGAACGCGATGGTCGGCAACGCCGGCGAATTTTCTGCGAACGGATATAACGTCAACAATCCCGGTTACGTCCAGTTTTTTAAAATCACACAAATTCCCCAGCCCAGCGAAATCTTTGTGTTTCTGGACGAACATCCGGATACCATTGACGATGGTTATTTTCTCGACAAAGCCACCGAATACACCAGCAGTGCCTACGGCGGCTCGGATTACAACACTGCCGAATGGCTTGATTTGCCGGCCACCTATCATAACAACGCCACGGCATTTTCGTTTGCCGACGGACACAGCGCGCTGCACCGGTGGCTGGTTTCCAGCACCAGCTATCCAGTCCAGCCGGACGTTCCCTATTTGCCCGTCAACGTTTCCGCCAATCAGCGCACGGACTTCGACTGGATATTGGACCACATGAGTGTGGACACTAATTGACCGGCGGCGAGGTTCACAAATACGGCTGCAACGCCTGCTCGTCCCCTTTCATTCCCAGCACATACAATTTGTCCCCTTCGGTCCACGCCATCATTCCGAGCCGGCTGATTTGAACGAACTGGCGTGCCCCGGCCGGAGGCGCGTTTTTGACGGCTGCTCGATCAACAACAAACAGCCAAAGATCGCTCTGTTGTCCCGGCGGCAGCGGCTTGCCGGTGCGGAAACAAATCATCGAAACCTTCGCTCCCTGCCAGTTTTCAATTGCGCAGCCGGACACCGCCGTTTTTTCCAACGGCGCCGGCAGAACGTAATCCGCCGGCGCGTGGTTTTGCGCCAGGAAGGCGCGGACGGATGCGGGATTATTTGTAAACAAATCCATGCCGTAACCGCGCAAAGCAACACTCGCCATCTGGTTCCGGTAAAGGTCATAGGTATCATTGCTCCGGCGGTGCTGGAACCAGAGCGGGGTCAGGACCACCAGCACCGCAACAGCGGCCATTGCCGCAAGGAACGCCCGCTGCCGCCGGAAGCTGATTTTCTCCTTGGCTGCCTGTTCGGAAATGATTTGTTCCTTCAATCCGGCGGGCGCGGTGATTTGCCGGAACACGGCGCGCAACGCCTCCTGCCGCGCGCAATGTTCCACCAGCCAGCACGTCAATTCCGGATTCTGCTTGGCCAGCCCAAGCGCCGCGGCAATTTCCGGGTCTCCCGCATCCGCCGTGCCGGGCCGGTAGAGCAGCAAAATGGTTCTGGCTTCGTCGCGATTCACAAATTTGGTGGCTGGGGTTGCGCGTTGGTGGCGCCGGTCAGCAGTTGGTGCAGCCGGTCAAGGCCGCGGGTGAGGCGTGATTTGACGGTGCCGAGCGGCACGTCGAGAATTTCGGCAATCTCGTTGTAGGAACAATCCTGCAGGTAAAACAACGCGACGGGCGCCTGGTAAATTTCATCCAGACACGCCAGGGCGTCGAGCGCCCGTCCGGCGTCGAGGCGGTTGATGGTGGGCGGCGACACGACGGGGAGTTCCGCCGCCGCCTGCTCCAATTCGACGTGCGGAAAGCGCGTTTGCTTTCGCCGCGCGCCGAGAAACTCGCGGTGCAGGGTGGTGAACAGCCAGGTTTTCACTTTGGATGCGTCGCGCAACTGATGACCCTTGGCCGCCCAAATGCAAAAAGTTTGTTGTGTGAGATCACAGGCGTCGGCTTCGTCTCGCGCGAGGCTGAAGGCAAATTGGTACAGCGGCTCGTAATAACAAGCCACCAACCGCTCAAAGTCCAGGCCTTCAGCCATATCGCTACATCGAAGTTAAGAGCCCTTACCCCGTCATTTGTTCCCGAAAATTTGCGGGAACAAATGCCATCGTTATCCATCTCACTTGCAAATGGGAGTGTAATTTTCACTCAAAACGATTCCGACGGTCAATGCCGGCGTGATCTCACGTGCGGCGGCTGTTTGACCGGTCATCAATGAACCAATTCGATGGAACAGATATTATGAAGGCGATTCGTTATTTATTTAAAATGGCGCTCTTGAGCGCAAGTCTGGCAGTGTTCGGCTCCTCAACGACCGGATTCGCCGCGGTTGCCAATGTGACCGTTGGAAGTGGTGGAGATCACTTCGCCCCCGTCGTAACCAACATCAATGTCAACGACCAGGTGATATGGAATTGGGCTGGCAGTGATCACTCTTCCACCAGCGGCACGAATGGGACGGCGAGCGGATTGTGGAATTCGACCGTGCTCGCTGTGAACTCCAAATATACCAACACATTCTCTGCCGCGGGTATTTACAGTTATTATTGCTCGGTGCATTATACCCTCGGCATGACCGGCGCAGTGATTGTCGCCGCCGCCCATTTGCCGCCGGCCGTTTCCATCACCAATCCGGTGTCCGGCACGGTCTTCGCCTCGCCGGCCAAC
Source organism: uncultured Verrucomicrobiae bacterium (assembly GCA_963744965.1). Classification (GTDB taxonomy): domain Bacteria; phylum Verrucomicrobiota; class Verrucomicrobiia; order Limisphaerales; family UBA11358; genus UBA11358. The sequence continues at coordinate 129,906 of CAVUVT010000008.1, read as the reverse complement.
GTCACCATCCAGGCCTCCACCTCGGACAGCGACGGCACGGTCACCAACGTGCAATTCCTGGTCGGCGCCAACGTGGTGACCAACACGGCTACTGCCCCCTTCTTCGGCGTCACCAACAACCTGGCCGCGGGCAGCTATACTCTTTTCGCCATCGCCTCGGATAACAGTGGCGCCACCGGCACCAACCAGGTTGCCATCAGCGTCGTCACGCCGGTGTCGGTGCTGCTTAGTGCGCCGCAGCCGGTGCCACCCGGGAAATTCAGGTTCAGTTACACGGCGAATGCCGGGCTGGATTACATCGTCCAACGTTCCACCAATCTGCTTTCGCCCAATTGGACCATCCTCGTCACCAATACGGCGGGAAGTGGCTCGATCAATTTCACGGATCTCAACGCGACATTCAACCCGGGATTTTACCGGGTCGGACGTCTGCCAAATCCATGATTATTCATGAAAAAAACGCTGGAATCACCGGATAGGAAGAGACAAACATGACCATGAAATATGAGGCTGCGGGCGTTATTTATCAGCATATTGCCGTTCGCTTTGTTGATGCTGATTCTGTCCGGTGCGAAATCCGCCGGATCGCTCCCATTATCCAGCGGGGAAGCCACAAACCCGCAGTCGTTCCTGGCCAAAGGAACGGTGATGGAACTCAAGCCGGACGGCCGGACAGTGGTCATCCGGCACGAAGCCATTTCCAATTACATGGCTGCCATGACCATGCCGTTCGAGGTGAAAGACCCAAAAGAATTGGCCGGCTTGCACCGGGGCGATGAAATTTCATTCCAGCTTCAGGTCACAGAATCGAAGAGCTGGGTTGGGCACATCGCCAAAATCGGAACGGTTTCGTTGCCGCCCACTCCAACCCCGGCCAACTCACCAGCCGTCCCGCCAAATCATCCGCTGCTGGATTACAAGTTCACCAACGAACTGGGCCGGGCGGTGAGTTTGAACGATTTCCGCGGGCAGGCGCTGGCCATCACATTTTTTTACACCCGCTGCCCGCTGCCCGATTATTGCCCGCGGTTGTCAAAAAATTTCCAGGCAGCGCAGCAAAAACTCGAATCCCGGCCCGGCGCCCCCGCCAACTGGCATTTGCTTTCCATTTCCTTCGACACGGAATTTGATTCGCCGCCGATGCTGAAAGCCTACGGCGACAGTTATCAATACGATCCGAAGCATTGGAGCTTTCTCACCGGCCCGGCGGACAAGATCGGCGAACTCGCCCGGCAATCAGGCGTCAGCTATCAATACGATGCCGGCACCTTCAACCACGATTTCCGCACTCTTATCATTGATGCCGCCGGCCATCTGCAGATGGTTTTTCCAACGACCGGGGACCTTTCCGACCAGATTGTTGCCGAAATCATCAAGGCCGCCGCCGCCACCAACGCGCCGGACGCCGCCGGCAATCAAAATCATTGAAACGGAAACGAACATGGATCGCAGTGATGGCTTTGAGTGCGGGAAGCGGTGGGGTGTTTTTTTTGAATTCGTGCTCCACCATGCCGATGGCGGTGGTCGCACCGCTTGAAATTCCCGGCGCGCACTACGTGGGCAACCCGGTGTGCTACGAATGCCATACCAACATCGTCCGCAAATTCGAAGCCAGCCCGCACGCCCATCTGTACCTGGAAGACTCCGGCCTGAAGGACGGCACCGGCTGTGAATCCTGCCATGGTCCGGGCAGCAAACACGTTGAGGCTGGCGGCGGCATCGGCAGATTCATCATCAACCCGGGCCAGACTCCGGAAGCCTGTTTCCGGTGTCATCTGAAGACACATGCGGAATTTCAATTGCCCACGCATCATCCCGTCATCGAGGGCCACATGAACTGTGTCCAATGCCACGACCCGCACGGCGAAGACATTCTCAAACCGGAGGGCGGGCTGGCCATGGCGCAACTCAACGAAGCCTGCGCCCAATGCCACCGCGAACAGACGCGGCCGTTTGTTTTCGAGCACCCCGCCCTGCGCGAAGGCTGCACGACCTGTCACAACCCGCACGGCTCGATCAACCGCATGATGCTCACCCAGGCCGACAACAACCTTTGCTTTCGTTGCCACGCTCAGGTGCAGGGTCCCGGAGTGCCGCCCGGCGAAATTTTCATCGGCAAAGCTCCGCACTCCGCCTACCTGCAAATGGGCACCTGCTGGTCCGCCGGCTGCCACACGGCCATCCACGGCTCCGACATCAACCCGATCTTCCTGTATTAAAGCGTCCGTTTAAGACCAACGTGAACCCGGGAGCCAACAGACGAATTTGCGGAAAAAGTTTCGTTGCGGTATTTGCTTTGGCGGCCACGTCCGCCGCTTCCGCCGTTGAAACCAATGTCGTCAGCGCCGCATCCAACCGGAATTCAATCCTTTTCGACCGCGACGTGCGGCCCATCTTCGAGCAAAGTTGCTTTCGCTGTCATGGCCCGGAAAAGCCAAAGAGCGGTTTCCGCCTCGACACCCGCGCCGACGCTCTCAAGGGCGGCGACGACAACAAAAATGACATCGTTCCCGGCCAGGGCGACCAGAGCAAATTGATCGCCTACGTGGCCGGGCTGGACAAGGACATCCGGATGCCGCCGCCCGACCATGGGCCGCCGCTCACCTCCGCGCAGGTCGGCGCGTTGCGGACCTGGATTGACCAGGGCGCGGATTGGGGAACGAATTCTGCGCCGCCGGCGGTTGCTTTTTCCATCGCGCCGGGTTCGGGCTGGGTTGGTGTGTCGGGCGACAACAAAAAATTCCGCGAATTGGAAGGAGTTCAGGAGGGTTGGAGCGGCGGCGCGAACCATTTTTCATTCAGCGAACAAATTGCCCCGGACGAAAAACTCACCATTGAAGGCCATGCCTTGGTGCCGGAGCACGATTTCAAAGTGACGGTGGCGCTGGACGAAAAGGATTCCGGCTTCGTGCATTCCGGCTTTGAGGAATGGCGGCGGTATTACGATGACACCGGCGGATATTACCCGCTGTTCACGCCGCCCAGCTTTTCCCTGGACCAGAACCCGCATCTGGACATCGGCCGCGCCTGGATTGATTTCGGACTGACGCTGCCCGACTCGCCGCAATTGGTCTTCGGCTATGAATACCAGTTCCGGCAGGGGGAGAAATCCACGCTGGTCTGGGGAACGGTCAATCAGACGGTAAATCAGCAATTCGCGTCCAAAAACATCTACCCCAATATCGAGAGTGTGGATGAACACACTCACATCTTCAAAGTGGATCTCACCCGCGAATGGGACGACTGGCGCATTGAAGACCGGGTCCGGGCCGAGTTTTATCATCTCTCCGACCAGCGGAACGATGTGATCAGTTATACCACCAGCCCCAATCCGGACCTTATTCAACAAATGAATCAAGGCGTCCAATACTCGCAAGGCGCGAATACCTTCCGGGTTCAAAAACAAATCTGCGATTGGTGGCAGGCTTCTTTCGGCAGCCTGGTTTCCGTCTATAACGGCACGTCGTCCTTCAACGAAAACACCATAGATGGATCCGGGGCGGCGGCTTCGGGTTCCGCCTGGCAGGCGCAGGACATCACGCTGCAACGCAACTCGTACATTATCAGCGGGTCCAGCCTGTTTTTGCCCGCAAAGGGATTGAGCGTTTCCGTCTCCGCCCAGGGCGAATGGACCCATGAAAACGGTTTTGGCAATGTGGACCTGGCTTTTTACGATGCGACCGTGCCCGGCTATACTCCGGTTCCCGGCACCGAGAACGCAAACCTGGACCGGACCGTCAGCTCGGAAAATCTCGACCTCCGGTTCAACCGCCTGCCGCGGACGGTGCTGTTTGCCGAAGGACGCCTGCGCCAGGAAAGCGTCGGGCAATCGGCCGACCAAAACACCGCCGGCGTGTCGCCGTACGACTTTCAGCAAGAGACAGACGCGATGAATTATTTCTATGACACCCGGGTGGGTTTCACCTCATCGCCCTGGCCTTGGGTTGAATGGGGCGGACATTACCGGTACGTTGACAGCGACACCAGTTACAACAATCTCGTGGATACCTCGCCCTACGGCGGCATTGGTTACCCCGCCTTCATCACCCACCGGGACATCACCACGGATGAAATCGAAGGACGGCTCGTGCTGCGCCCCGTCTATTGGCTGAACGCCCGGCTGACCTGGCAATGGGTCGAATCGGATTATTCCACGACCACCGAGCCGGTTCCCTTTGGGATTTCTCCCGGCGGAACCATTTCGGACGGCAGCACCCTGGCCAATAATTTCGGGTTGAGCCTGAACTTCACCCCGGGGCAACGATTTTACTGTTCAAGCTCGTTCACTTACGGCTATTCACGCACCACCACCGCCGCCGACCAGAATTCCGCCGTGGTGCCGTATCGTGGAGACACCTACACCGTCGGCGCCAGCGCGGGCTATGCCTTGAATGCCAAAACCCATTTGGACGCTACCTACGCCTTTTCACAGGCCGGTTACGGACAAAACAACACCGTGGGCTTGCCGCTCGGCATCAATTTCACCCACCACGACCTGCTCGTCGGCCTGACCCGCCAGTTCAGCAACCGGCTTTCCGGCGCCTTGCGCTACGGATTTTCCCAATACTCGCAACCGAGCAACGGCAACGTGAACAATTTCACCGCGCAGGGAATTTTCGCCTCCGTCAATTACAAATGGCCGTGAGTGCGGGTCGCTTCCCACGTCAATCGCAAACCTTCCAGCGTCAGATTCGGTTCCACGGCTGAAATCTCCGGCAGTTTGGACGCCATCAGCTTTGCGTAACCGCCGGTGGCAACGACCGGCAATCGCTTTACTTTCAACTCGCGCTTCAATTCGGCGATCAATTCCCGGACCAGCCCGCGATAACCATGCACCGCGCCCACCAGCATCGCTTCCCCGGTGCTTTTGCCGATGCTCGTTTTGATTTCGCGGATTTTGATGCGCGGCAGCAACGCGGTTTTCTCGTGCAAATAATCTGTCATCGCCGCCAAACCCGGCGCGATGATGCCGCCCGCGTAATTGCCGGCGCGATTGACCACATCCAGCGTGACCGCCGTGCCGAAATCCAGCACCACCACCGGCGCGCCAAATCGGTGACGCGCGGCCACCGCATTGGCCAGGCGATCCGGACCGATGGTGTCCGCCTTCGGATAATCAATCCCCAAACCGCGCAAGGTTTTTGGTGTGAGTTCGAGCATGGGAACGCCGGGCACCGCCCCGGCCGGTTGGCGCATTTTCTTTCGAGCCGGGCCGGTGCCCGGCGCTCCGAGTTGGGCAATGAACTCCCGCGCCTCCGGCGTCGCGCGCGGCACGACACTGCAAAGCGCCACGCCGTCGAGCCGGGCGCGGCCGGCGAATTGTCGCAACCGCTTCGCCGCCGTGCCGTCGAACCAGCCCGCCGTGGGAAGATTGGTCTGCTTCACGACCCGCCGGCCATTCGCCAGCCCGGCGTGCGTGTTCGTGTTGCCGATGTCGAAAAGCAAAAGCATGTGAACCAGTCAAATAAGTTAAATGAGTTAAACGAGTGCCGCGCTCCACCAGTTTGTTTAACTCATTTAACTCGTATAACCAATTTCATTTCTCCAGCGTCACATCGCCGCCGGTGACGCGCTCCAGATGCCCGTGCTCGGTGCGCAGCAGCAACGCGCCGTCGTCATCCAACGACTCCGCGCAACCGCGAATTCTGCGCTCACCGGTTTGAATCGTCACGTTGCGGCCAATCGTCTGGCAATGCGCTTCCCATTCGTCCGCCACCGCCGCGAAGCCGCCGCCGCAAATCCTTGCGTAATCGTTATCCAGCTCGCGCAAAATCGCCGTCGCCAGTTCCGGGCGCGAAATTGTTTTGCCCGATTCAATTTTGAGCGAGGTCGCCACCTTGCGCAACTCCGCCGGAAACTCGCTCGGGTTCAAATTTACGTCCACGCCGATGCCCAGGATGATGTGACGGACCCGGTCCAGTTCCGCGTTCAGCTCGGTCAAGATGCCCGCGACTTTTTTTCCCCCAATCAAAATGTCGTTCGGCCATTTGATTTCGGGATGCAAACCGGTTTCGGATTGAATCGCGCGGCGCAGGGCCGTTGCGGAAGCGACCGTCAATTGCGTCGCTTCCTGCGGGCGCAAAGCCGGTCGCAGCAAAACGGAAAACCAAAGTCCCTTCCGTTCGGGCGAAATCCATTTGCGCCCAGCCGGCCCCGGCCCTTCGTCTGCGACTCGGCAAAAACGACCGCACCCTCCTTGACGCCGTCGCGGGCGAGTTTTTCGATCACGTCGTTCGTCGAGGTCGTTTGCTCGAACACGCGGATGTCGCGGCCGATGATTTTGGAAGGCATTGCTTCGTCAATGCCCATTTTATTTGGGGAAGCGACGAAGCGCTTCCCTCCAAGCCGGGCGAGCAAATCGTCGGCGTGCAACACATCCGGCGTGCTGACCAGCCGGTAGCCAAAATGCGGGCCGGCCTCGATTTCGTAGCCGAGCTGGCGCAACTGCTCGATGCGCCCCCAGACCGCCGCGCGTGTGACGCCCAACTGCCCGGCCAGGTCCGCGCCCGAAACCCCGGCGGCATTCTCGCGCAATGCGGAAAGAATTTTTGCGTCCGTCGTCATTTTATTTTAGCCACAGATGAACACAGATTGAACACAGATGAAGCCAAATCATTTAGTTTTCTGTTTCATGCAATCTTCCAGTTCATTGATGGATGAGAGTACATATCCAAGTTCATCTTGGGTTAATTCGTCTCGACACAAACCTTTTGCATCCCGGCGGGCTTCAAGCAAATCACCAAACTGGTCTTTGTGAACCAGCACACCAGGATAAGCCCGTAAAAGACATTTCAGTGGCCGCACCGCTCTGCGTTCACACCACTGGTCAATCAGCCAATCAAGTTTCTGGTGAAGCGTCATTTTTGAAAATCTGTGTTTCATCTGTGTTCATCTGTGGCTCAAGTCAGTTTTCAAAATCCAATCCCATGTCCACCGCGCGCGCCGAATGCGTCAGCGCACCGACGGAAATGAAATCCACCCCGGTTTTTGCAATTGCCTGAACGCCGGCCAGGTTCACCCCGCCGCTGGCCTCGGTTTTCGCGCGGCCCTTGATTTTCTGCACCGCCAGCCGCAACTGCACGGGATTCATGTTGTCGAGCAGGATGATGTCCGCGCCCGCGGCGGCGGCCTGTTCAGCCTGCTCCAGCGTGTCAGCCTCGATTTCGATCTTCAGTTGCGGAAATTTTTCGCGCGCGCGCCGGACGGCGGCGACGATGGCGTTCGGTTGGGCGTCACGCAGCGCGGCGAGGTGGTTGTCCTTGATGAGCACCAGGTCGAACAAGCCCAGGCGATGGTTGTGTCCGCCGCCGCAGGTGACGGCGTATTTCTCGAACCGCCGCCAGCCGGGCGTCGTTTTGCGCGTATCCAGAATCTGTGCCGGCGTGTCTTTGACGGCATCCACGAACAGCGCGGTCAACGTGGCAATGCCGGAAAGCCGCTGGACAAAATTCAACGCCACGCGCTCGGCGCTCAAAATCGCGCGCGCCGGGCCGGAAATTTTCAGCAAAATTTCCCCACCACTGACGCGCTGGCTGTCTTTGGCCAACCGCTCGATTTTGACTGCGGCGGAAAGTTTGCGGAAGGCGGCCTCGGCGAAATCGAGCCCGGCAACGACGAGCGGTTCCCGCGCGCGCAGGACCGCTTTGGCCGTCGCGGTTTCGGGCACGGTGGCGAGCGTCGTGGCGTCGCCGCTGCCGATGTCTTCGGCAAGGGCGGCTTGGACGGCTTGACGGATTTCTGCGGCGGACAATTCCACGCCGTCAGGATGAAGGCGAATGGAAAAGGGGAAAAGGAAAAACAGGGGAATCAACGGGTCGGATGGAGCGTCGTAGATTCCGTGGCACTGGCATTGGCCGGCAATTGTTGCGACGCGGTTTCGTCGCGCAACCGGGCGGCTTCCATGAGCAGAAATTCCCACTGGCCTTCGATGGTGCGCTGCGGCGGCGGCTCGAAGGGCAGGAGTTCAAACGAGCCGCCGGCCAGGGCCAGCAAATGTTGCAACGCGGGCTGGCCCGCCTCGTTGCCGGCGGCGGCGTGGATGATGCTGCCATTTTCAATGTAAATCCGCCCGCGCATCTGCTGGTCCTGGACTTCGAGGATGGATGAGTTGCGGCCAAGACATTCCATCTGGATGACGTCCTGCAGTCCCACCCGGCGGAGCAGTCCTTGAAACCCTTCGCGCGGCGTCCAGGTGATCAGTTCGTCCAGCATGACGAAGATGGATTTCAAACCCTCGGACGAATGGGGTTTCTCAATGAACAGGTCGGCGCCATTGGCCAGGCAGTCGGAACGGTTTTCCTCGGTGGCATTGCCGGTAAGAATGGCTTTCTTCAAATCGGGATAACGCCGCTGGAGGATGCGGAGAAATTGCGCGCCATCCAGCACCGGCATGACGATGTCCACGATGGCGAGTTCGATCTTGTTTGTCTTCAGGATTCCCAAGGCCTGGTCGGCCGAGGCGGCGCAGTGGACCCGCCAGGTGTTATTGCTCAGGACGACAAACAAATCGCGGACGGTTTCCAGGAAAACATCCTCGTCATCCACGAACAAAATCTGGTGCTGCTTCGGGCTGTTCATCTTTCCATCATTCAACGGCGCCGCCAGCCGCAAATCCCGGTCCGAGCCGATGGTCAAATCGGCCGGGAGGGGCGGGACCGCTGCCGGTAAATCACGGGCCGGTGGCGGCGGCAACGCCGCGGGGGGCGCAGGTTCCACGGCGTTCGGATCAACTTGGAGTTGTTCCAACAATTTGGCGGCGCTGTGCCGGACCCAGTAATCCCGGTGTTTCAAGGCCGCTTTGATCTCCGGCAGCGCCTGCCGGACGCCCTCGGCCTGCTGCCAATGCCGGTCCACGTTTTGCAACGAGTTGGCGGCGGCATTGCGGACGCAGCTCTCGGGATCGAGCAACGACAAGACCAGCAGGTAAATCGCGCGCGCATCGCAGATCTGCCCCAAGGCCACGATGGCGCTTTCCCGCACGTCGCGGTCCCGATCGCGCAGCAATCCGCAAAGTCCCTCCACCGCCGAGGCTCCACCCAAAAGCCCCAGCGCCTTGGCGGCGGCCCGACGGACCTCCCAGGAGGAGTCCTTCAAAATACACAACAACGGCGGCACCGCCTGAGCTCCGCCGCAACGGGCCACGGTATCCACGGCGGCGCCACGCACATTGGCATTGGAGTCTCCCAGCAGCCGTTCCACTTCGGCGTAAGTGGACGGGTCGGCAAATTGTTCCAAAGCTTCCAGCGCCGCAATGCGCACGGCCGGGCTGCCTTTTTTCAACGCCCGCAACATCGCATGAACGACGGGCGGTTCGTTGATTTCCCCCAGGGTTTTGACCGCCTCGAGCTGTTTGTTCGGCGGGCCGGTGTCCAGCATTTCCAACAGCGGTTCGATGGCCTCAGCCCCCAACGCCGCAATCTGATGTCGTTTGCCCGTCGCCAGAATTTGCAGCACCCGCTGGGAATCCGTACCGGGCCGCCAGCCAAGTTTTTCCAAACTGCGGGCGGCGATGGTGCGCACCTGCGGATCGTTGTCCCGCAGCATGGCCACCAGCCAGTTCACCGCCTGCAGATCCCCGAGTTTCCCCAAAGCTTCCGCCGCCGCCGCCCGGGCCAGCGGAACCGCGTCGCGCAGCATCTGGATCAAAGGTTCCGTCGCGCGCCGGTCTTGAAAGCGGCCCAACGCCCGCGCGGCCGCGCAACGCACGCCGGTGTCCTCATCCTTGACGGCAAAAATCAGCGGCCCGACGGAATCGGCGTTTTCCGATTGCGCAAGTTTTTCGACCACTGCCAGGCGCGTTTTGGCGCTGCTGGCCCGCAGTTGTTGATACGTCCACCACTGCATGATAATGGCTGAAACAGAGCGTTTTTCAGACCAATGTTCGCCGGGTGGAGAATTATCGTTAAAAATCAAACCTGCTTTGGTGCCACGCACCCATCCTTCGACTCGGTTAAACAACCACTGTGGAGACGGCATCCAAGATTGCCATTTCTCTGTTAAGCGGAACCTAACGTCACTCCGGCAGTTTTTCAAACCGCGCGGCGGCGGCGTCCCATTCAGCAGCCGATTGCGGCGTGACGGTCTTTAGCTCAAATGAATTCCGCACGACTTCGCGCGCGGCGGCGTGCGACGGCAGGTGGCCGAGCGTGATGGCCTGGACCAGGATGTTGCCGAGCGCGGCGCACTCGGTCGGGCCGGCCAGCACGGGAATTTTCAACGCATTGGCGGCAAATTGATTGAGCAGCATGGCCTGGCTGCCGCCCCCGACGATATGCAATCGCTCGATTTTCCCGCCGATGAGCCGTTCCAACCGCCGCAGGACGACGCGATAGGACAGCGCGAGGCTTTCGTAAATGCAGCGCACGAACGCGCCGTGATTGGCCGGCACGGGCTGCCCGGTTTCCCGGCAAAATCCGCCGATCTTGTCCGGCATGTCGTCCGGGCTCAAAAAACGCGGATCGCCGGGGTTGATGAGCGAGACAAATGGCGGCGCGGTGGTAGCAAGCTGTTCGAGCGCGTTAAAATCGTATTTTTTCCCCTCTTTCATCCACTGGCGGCGGCATTCCTGCACCAGCCAGAGGCCGACGGTGTTTTTGAGCAGGCGCACGGTGTTGCCAAAGCCGATTTCGTTGGTGAACCCGAGATCGCGGCCCTGTCCGGTGATGACGGGATGCGGCCATTCAACGCCCATGACCGACCACGTGCCGGAACTGAGGCAGGCCCAATGTTCTCCTCTCGCGGGAACGGCGGCGACCGCCGAGCCGGTGTCGTGGGAACAGGACGCGATGACTTCGATTTGCGGCAGGCCGGTCTCGGTCGCGAGGTTTTTTTTCAGCGGCCCCAGCCGGGTGCCGGACGGGCAGAGGGGTGCGAACAGCTCCTCGCGCAAACCCAGCGCGCGGAAAAGTTTCTTCGACCACGTTTTGGTCTGCGGATTGTAAAGCTGCGTGGTGCTGGCGAGCGAAACCTCGTTCCTCGCCACGCCGGAACAGAAGTAATTGAACGCGTCTCCGATGAGCAACAATTGTTTTGCCCCGGCCAGGCGGGCCGGCGGCTCGGCGGCGAGCTGGTAAATCGTGTTCAACGCCATGAACTGGATGCCGGTTTCGGAGTAAATCGTCGGCCAGTCCACGCGGGCTTTGGCGTTTTCCACGCCGGCCGCAGTGCGCGGATCGCGGTAGTGCCACACCGGCGGGAGGATCTGGCCGCGCTCGTCGTAAAGCACGTAATCCACGCCCCAGGAATCCGTGCTGATGCTGGCGAGTGGCAACCGGCGCGCGGCGGCCTTTTTCAGGCCGGCCTTCAACTCATTGAACAAGCCGTCAATGTTCCAGTGCAGCGCACCGGCGGCCTTGACGGGGCCGTTGGGAAAGCGATGCAGTTCCTCCAAAGTGATTATCCCGTGGCCGAGCGTGCCGAGCATGAGGCGTCCGCTGTCCGCACCGAGGTCGCAGGCGAGGTAATGTGTGGGCATGGTGAAAAATCGCTGGCGTATTTTACGCCATGCAAACGCGGCGTCAAAGGGATTGGGAATCAGATAGTGGCACAGTTTGGTGGGGCGAGGCTATTGACGAGCAGCCGCCGCTCGGCTTGGGCGCGTTAAGGCCGGCTCGCGAGTACGCTCGCCCCACCGAAAACTGAAATTGCACCATTACCGGACGGTTAAATTTCTCGACGCGGGCGGCAATGTTTGCAAAACTGGCGTCATGGATGGAGACGAGCGCGATATTTTTCAATTCCTCAAAACGCGGGGAACCGACTTTGTCAACGCGATGGAGATTTCCCGGCGGGCCGGCAACAAAAAGAGGTTTTTCGAAGACCCCGACTGGGCCAAAGCGGTCCTGATGCGGATGGGGGAGCGCGGCATTCTGGAAAGCGACAGTCAAGGCCGCTGCCGCATCAAACCGGTTTCCCGAAAGGATAAAAACAAGCGCTGGGTTGCGCCGGACATCGCCAAAATCCTCCACGAGAGCGGCGTGGAAACTGAAGCCGGCGGTGACATTGCCTCGGACGAGTATTACGAGGAACTCTGACCGCTCATCCGCCCGGCGCAATCGGCAAACCGGATTTCCACGCCTAAAATTGTCCGTTCGCACCCGACATGTTCGCCGCACTGCTCACCACCCTGTTGTTTTCCATCTCCGCCATTTGCGGCCATCGCACCTCGACGCGGCTCGGCGGCGTGGAGGCGAATTTCTGGCGCATCTGCGGCGCGATGTTTTTCCTGGCGATTTGGGCTAACACGCTGGGCGCGGGCACGAGCGGCGCGGCCTTCCCCGTTTTTGTCCTGAGCGGACTGGCCGGCATCGGCCTCGGCGACACCGCGTATTTCCAGGCGTTGCCGCGGCTGGGCAGCCGCCGGACCGTCCTGCTCACGCAATGCCTCATCGCGCCGTTCGCCACGCTCATCGAATGGCTCTGGCTCGGCACCCGGCTGAACCTTGCGGAAATTTTTTGCGTGGCCGTGATTCTCACCGGGGTGGTGGTTGCGCTCGCGCCGGGCGATCATTTGAAAATCGCCCCGCGCCGGTGGTGGATTGGCATTCTGGCCAGCGCCATTGCCGCGCTTGGCGGCGCGTTCGGCGCGGTGTTGAGCCGCAAAGCCTATTTCGTCGCGCACGCGGCCGGCGAACATCCCGACCCCGGCACGACCGGTTACCAGCGCGTCATCGGCGGTGCCGTCGCTCTCGGTTTGATTTTTCTGATTGTGAAATGGCGGCACATCCGGCGGCGAGGCGACGATGCGCAAATGATGGATTCATTTTCTCCGCGCGAAAAATTCAGGCTCTGGCCGTGGATTCTGGCCAACAGCCTTGCCGGCCAGACGGTCGGCGTAAGTTGCATGCAATGGGCGCTTGAAAACACGCCCACCGGCATTGTCACGGCCATCATCGCCATGACCCCCATCGTCATGCTGCCGCTGGCGCGCGTTTTTGAGGGTGAAAAAATCACCGCTCGGTCGCTCGCCGGCGGCCTCATCGCCGTCGCGGGCGTGTTGGGCCTGACATTTTGGCATTGAATCATTTTGGAAAACAAATTTCCATTCGTCCTCGTTCCCGTCCTCCTCCTCGAAAAACGGTTGCGGATCAAGAACGGGGACGATTTTTATGAAAGACGAACTTCAAGCCGCTGTTGAATCGCTCGGCCTCGAAAAATTCCGGCGCCACATTTTTCTTTGTGCCGACCAGACGGGACCGAAGTGTTGCACGCAGGAGCGCGGACTGGCCGCGTGGGAATTTTTGAAACGGCGGCTCAAGGAACTGAACCTCGCCGGCCCGGAGCCGCTGGTTTATCGCACCAAGGCCAACTGCCTGCGCGTGTGCGTGCGCGGGCCGATCGCGGTCGTTTATCCCGAAGGCGTCTGGTACCACTCCTGCGCGCCGGAAGTGCTGGAACGGATAATTCAGGAGCATTTGATCGGCGGGAAAATTGTCGGGGAGTTTGCCTTTGCGCACAACCCGTTGCCGTGAACCCAATGGGTCCGGTTGATACCAATTCCCAATCTTTATCGTCATAATTCAGGCTGCACCATCCCCCATTTTCCGCTCGACTTTTGTTCTTCGGGGGTGCAAAGTTGACTAAGTTCGGAGGAAATATGGCCAGACTGCTCATCAAGACCGAGGGTTTGGAAAACCAGACGCTTGAGTTGCGTTTTGGCACCAATCGCGTCGGGCGCGACCCCGACTCTGATTTTCCCATTGAACATCCCACCGTTTCCACCAACCACTGCGAACTGGTGTTGTCGAGCGAAGGCGTGTTGATTCGCGATTGCGACTCGACCAACGGCACATTCGTCAACGGCGATCCGGTCAAGGAAGCGTGGCTGCTTCCCGGCCAGACAGTGAACTTGGGCGACGTGGAATTATTCATCGAATCCACCGAGGTCAACGTCGCGATTCCCAAATTTGAGCGCGAGCGGCCCAAACCGCCGGTGGTGCTGGAAGGCGGCGTGATCCTCTGCCCGCGCCATTCCCAGTTTCCGGTCACCTACAAATGCACCCATTGCAACGAGGTGATGTGCAACAATTGCGTGCATGTGATACAACGTAAAGGCGGCCTGCCGCTGTTCCTTTGCACGCTTTGCAGCCACAAGTGTGAACCCATTGAAGTCGTGAAACCGGTGAAGAAAAAAACGTTCATCGGCTCATTGCTGGATACCGTCAAAATCCGGTTCCGGAATCCCATCAAACGCGAGAAATTTTAAAAAGTGCTGGCTGCGGCTTCAAGACGGCGATGGTTATTCCAAAAATTGCCGGGCCATCTTCTCCAGCGCCGTAAGCCAGAGCGGATGTCCGTTGAGACACGGAATTTGCGCGAACTCCTTTCCGCCCGCCTCTAAAAATGTTCTCCGCCCCCGAATGCCGATTTCTTCCAGTGTCTCCAGACAATCGGAAACAAAAGCCGGGCAGATGACCAGGAGCTTTTTGACTCCGCGCTTTGGCAATTCGGCCAGTTCAAAATCCGTGTACGGCTTCAGCCATGGGTCGCGACCAAGCCGGGATTGGAACGAAATCGAATACCGGTTCACGGGGACGCCCGCTTTTGCAACAAATGCCGCCACCGTTTTGAAACATTGCGCGCGGTAACATGTCGCGTGCGCCGGGCTTTCGGTTTCACAACAATTCGGCGCGGTCAAACAATGGCCGCCAGTCGGGTCGGACTTGCGCAGATGCCGTTCCGGAATGCCGTGAAAACTGAACAGCAAATGGTCGTAGCCCGCCTCCAGATGATTTGCCGCGCTCGCCGCCAGCGCGGCAATGTAATCCGGCGCGTCGCCGTAGGGCGGCTGCACGATCACCTTCATGTTCTGCGCGATCACCCGCGCCACCTCCCGCCCGCGCACCACCGCGGTTTCGTAACTCGACATCGCGTAGTGCGGGAACAGCGGTATCAGAAATAATTCGTCCACGCCGCGTTCGCGCAATTTCCGAATCGCCTCTGGAATGGAAGGATTTTGATAACGCATCGCCAGTTCCACCGGCACGGTGACGCGCTTTTGCAGTTCGGCCTGCACCTGTCTGCTCGTGACGATGAGCGGCGAACCTTCGGGCAGCCAGATTTTCTTGTAAGCCTCGGCGGCCTGTTTCGGCCGGTTGATGAGAATCATCCCCACGATGAACCGGCGCAGCAGCCACGGCGTGTCAATCACCCGCCCGTCCATGAGAAATTCATTCAAATAACGCCGCACGTCGCCGACGGAGGTTGAGTCCGGCGAACCCAGATTGACCAGCAAAACGCCTTTGTTCATGCGCGGGAATTGAAAAATTCTGCGACCCGTTCCACGATATTAACACCGGACACAATCGTGTCGCCCAGTGAAACACCGTCGCGATAATGACCGGCGAAAAACAAACCGGCGGCCCGGTTTTCGATTTCGTTCATCAGCCCGCGGTAACGGCCGTAACCGACGTTGTATTGCGGAATCGCCTTAGGATAAAGCACACAATGCTGGAAGGCCGGTTTGCCAGTCACGCCCAGCAGCACCCGCAGGTCGTCACCCGCCAGCGCGACCAGTTTCTCCGCCGGCAGCAGGGCCAGTTCCGGATACCGCTCGCCGCCGATGTAACTTGTCAGCGTCAGATGGCCGGCGGGCGCGCGATTGGGAAACAGCGATGACGAGAAAATCGTGCCGAGAATTTTGAAGCCTTCGATTTTGGGAATCAACATACCGAAGCCTTCGCACGGATGCGCCACGTCCTCGCGGCGAAATCCCAGCACCACGCTGGCCACCGGCGGATAACGGATTTCGGAAAATGGCAAGAGGTCCATTTCGCTGGTAGGGCGCGTCACTCCGTGCACGCCGTCGGCGGGCAGAGGACTGCCCGCCCTACCTTCCAACTTCAACTCCGCCAACTGATACGCCGTCCCACAATAAATCACCGCGCTGTGTTCCGATTCACCATTGGAAGTTGCCACGCGCCAACCATCGCCAGTCTGCGTCAGCTTTGTAACCGTGATGTTCAGCCTCACCGCCTCACCGAGCTGCGCCGCCAGTGTTTCCGGCAAAACCTGCAAGCCTTCATCAAACGAAAATTTCGGCGCGCGGTCCTTGGCCACCTCGCCGGATTTTTTGCGGTCGCGCGCGCCAAAAATCTGGCCCTTGATGAGCGAGCCGTATTTGTCCTCCAGCGCCTTGAGCTTCGGAAAAGCGTGCGTCAAGGAAAGCTGGTGCGGATCGCCCGCGTAAATTCCGGCCACGAGCGCGTCAATCGCGTGGTCGAGAAATTCCTGGTTCAGCCGGCGCACGACGAATTGCGCAATGCTCTCCTCCACGCCATCGCGGCGGCGCGGCCTGAACGGCTCGCGCAGCACGGCCAGCTTGGCCCCGGCGGTGAAAAGTTTCGTCGTAAAAAAACCCAGCGGCGAACCGGGCATCGCAATAGGACGCCCGTAACGAACGACATACCGCGCCTCGGCCTTCGGGTCCGGATCCAGCCGGCGCGGCTGCAAATCGGCGTCGCGGACAAGCTGGCCAATCTTGGGTGACGTTTCGAGCAGCGTGTTCGGCCCGAACTCGGCGAGCCAGCCGTCCTGGCGCAGCGACTGAATCACACCGCCCACGCGTCCGCTGGCTTCATAGACCGTGACCGGAATGCCCTTGCGTTTCAGATAAAACGCCGCGGTCAATCCCGCGATGCCGGCCCCGATGATGGCGATGGATTTCATTGAAATTTATTCAGCCACAGATTGAACACAGATGAAACACAGATAAATGACAATTCTGCTTTGATAAAACTTGCGAAGTCATCGTGACATATAACACCAGCGCTGCCGGGTCAGTCAGATTTTTTATCTGTGTTCAATCTGTGTTTCATCTGTGGCTAAAAATCAAATCGTCCTCGAATGTTTCCGTTCACCCACGGGCGCGAGGGTGTTGTCGAAGCACATCGCGATGTTGCGGATGAACAGGCGACCGGTGTCGGTCACCTCCAGGCCGGTCGGCGTGCGGCGTACCAGGCTGTCGGCTTCCAGTGGTGCGAGCGACGCAAGTTCCGCTGCAAAGTGTTCCGTAAAGTTGATGCCGAGTTTTTGCGACATGGCGGCGTAATCGAGCGAGAGGTCGCACATCACACGCATGATGGTTTCGCGGCGGATTTTGTCCTCGTCGGTCAGGAAATACGCGCGCTGGAGCGGCACCCGTCCGGCATCCACGGCCTCCTGCCATTTCGGCAGTTCCTTCTCGTTCTGCCAGTAGGCTTCCGGAATCTGCGAGATGCTGGACATGCCGAACGCATAAATATCCGAACCGGCGCGGGTGCTGTAGCCCTGGAAATTGCGCTGGAGTTGTTTGTTGCGCTGCGCCACGGCCAGTTCGTCGTTGGGCCGCGCGAAATGGTCCATGCCAATATAGACGTATTGGTTATGGGCAGTGAGTTTCTCAATGACCAGCTTGAGAAGTTGAAGTTTGGTCCCAGCATCGGGAAGATGCTGTTGCTGCTCCAGGATTTTTTGGGCGGGCTTGACCCACGGCACGTGCGCGTAGCTGAAAACGGCGAGCCGGTCCGGCTTCATTTCCAGCACGGTGTCGAGCGTTTCGTTGAACGACTCCGGCGTCTGATGCGGCAGGCCGTAGATGAGGTCGAGGTTGATCGAGCCATAACCCAGCTCGCGCATCCAATCCATCGCCTGCTGCGTCATCGCGCGCGGCTGGATGCGGTGGACGGCTTCCTGGACTTTCGGGTTGAAATCCTGCACGCCCATCGAGGCGCGGTTGAAACCAATTTTGCGCAGCGCGACCAGGTGCTCGCGCGTGAGCCGGCGCGGGTCCACTTCCACGCTGGCTTCGATGCCCGGCGCAAACGTGAAGTGTTGGTGGATGATTTCGCCGAGCCGGCGGATTTCGTCGGGCTGTAAAAAAGTTGGCGAACCGCCGCCGAAGTGGAGTTGCCCGGCTTGGCGCTGCGGATTCAACCGCGGCGCCATCTCCGCCACCTCGCGGCCCAGGCAATTCACATAGTCCATGCCCTTGTCGTGGTTGAGCGTGATGACGGTGGTGCAGCCGCAGAACCAGCAAAGCGTCTCGCAGAAGGGAATGTGAAAATAGAGTGAAAGGCCGCGCCCGGTCCGGTTGTTCTCCGAGATTTTTTCGGCCAGTTGCGGCCACGTTATCGCGTCGGTGAATTTCGTGGCCGGCGGGTAGCTGGTATAACGCGGCCCGGCCACGTTGTATTTCTGCACCAGATCGAGATCAACTTTGAGCGTGCTCATGTCAATTGAATGTAGCCGCCGACGTCAGTCGGCGCTGATCCGCCTAAAAATGAGAATGCGCGGACTGACGTCCGCGGCTACAAAGCGTTCAACCATGCCGTTCATTTGAAATTTTTCACCGTTTCGACCAAGGCGGCGATGTTTTCCAATTTCGCATTGGGTGGCACGCCGTGTCCCAGGTTGAAAATATGGCCTTTGCGGCCACGCATGGCCTCGAGCACCGCCCGCGTTTCCCGTGCGACAACTTCCGGTGCGGCGTCGTTGAGCAGCGCGGGCGCAAGATTGCCTTGCAGAGCGATGTCCGCGGGCAACAGCCGGCGGGCGTGGGCCAGCGGAAATTGCCAGTCTATGCCCAGCACGCTGGCCCCGGTCGCCAGCAGGTCATCCCAATTCCCGTGCGTGCCGAGGGAGAAGACGATGGTTGGAGCGCCGGCCTCCGGCACGGCGGGTTCTGCGAAAGCCGCTCCTTGCGCCGTGCCGGAGGCCGGCGTTCCGATTGCAGCGACAATGTCCTTTATCCAGCGACCGGAGGCCTCCTGAAATTCCGTCGGCGCGAGCTGGCCGCCGTGGCTGTCGAAAATCTGGAGCGCATCCGCGCCGGCGTTGATTTGCATTTGCAGATAAGCGGTGATGGCAGCGGTGAGTTTTTCAGCGAACGTATAAAAAGTTTTCCGGTCTTCCCGAAACAGGCTCAAGGCGCGGGTGTATTTTTCGGCGCTGCCGCCTTCCATCATAAACGTGGCCAGCGTCCACGGCGAACCCGAGAAGCCGATGAGTGCGGTCTGGTCGCCGAGTTCCTTTCGGACCAGACGCAACGCCTGGTCCACGTAACCGAGGCGTTCGACCACGCGCTCGACGGAAAGGCGCTCGACATCGGCCTTGGTGCGCACGGCAAAGTCCATGACCAGGCCGCCGGTTTCACGGAAACGGTAAGGCTGACCCATCGCTTCGGGAATGACGAGGATGTCGCTGAACAGAATCGCCGCATCGAATCCGAATCGCCGGACCGGCTGGAGGGTGACTTCGGCGGCCAGCCCGGGTGTTTGAATCAATTCCAAAAAGGAACGTTTTTCCTTCAGTTCGCGATACTCCGGCAGGGCGCGCCCGGCCTGCCGCATCAGCCAGACCGGCGGGCGATCCGTTGCGCGGCAATGGCAGGCGTCGAGAAACCGGCGGCGCTTCGTCAGTTTGCCCGAAGCGGCGGGCGCGTCGGCGTTGGCGTTGGTGGCAATGGCGGCCATGGATTTTAGCGCATTAAGGCTGCATTGTTATTAGCATACCCAACCGGTTTTGAACAGCCAGTTGCGCTTTCAATTTTTTGAGCAACTTTGTCCGAACCCTGGTTTTTAATCCAAAGCGAGACCATGAAAGACAACGAACTCCATTCCAAACTCCGCGAATCAGGCTGGCGGCGGAATCTCACTGAAGCTGAACAAGCCGAATGGCGCGCTTATCTCGCGGCCAATCCCGACGCCCGCGTGGATTGGGAAATGGAATCAGCCTTGAATGCCGCCCTCACCCAATTGCCGGATGCGCCCGTGCCCTCGAATTTCACCGCGCGCGTGCTTCAGGCGGTTGAACGCGAAGCGGCCCGGCCACGCGCCTGGAACTGGCGTTGGAACTGGCACACGCTGGTGCCGCGCGTCGCCTTTGCCGCAGCGGTGATTGCGTTCACCGGTTTGGCCTTTCAGCACCATGAAATTTACCGCCAGCGTATTGCGCTCGCCCGAAACGTTGCGCTCGTGACCGGGGGACAACCGATGCCCAGCCCGGAAGCGCTGGAAAATTTCGACGCCATTCGCCGCATGAGCCAGCCGCAGCACGCGGATGACGAATTGCTGGCATTGATGCAATGAGCCGTTTGTGGCAGGCGCGTCGCTGGCTGGCCACGGTTTTCGCGGTGGGCCAAATCGCTGTTTTCCAGCTCCGCGCCGAAACCGTCACGAATGTTCCCGCTCCGCAAAAAATATTTTCCGCGCCGACCAATCTCTTGTTGCCGCCCATGCCGCACTTGAAGTCACCCGTGGATTTATTCCGTGAACTGCTGGCGATGACACCCGCCGAGCGGCAAAATTACCTGACGAATCGGCCGCCGGGAATCCGCGACCACATTCTCGCCAAGGTGCATGAATATGAGGCGCTCGACCCGAATGAGCGTGAATTGCGCCTGCGCGCCACCGAACTACGCTGGTATTTGCCCCCCCTCATGCACGAATCCCCGACAAACCGCGCCGCGCGCCTGGCGGTCGTCCCGGACGATTTGCGGCCCCTGGTCAAAGCCCACCTCATGCAATGGGACATCCTGCCGCCGCCATTGCAGGAGGAATTTTTTGAGAGCGAGCACGCCCTGCGTTACTTCACCCACGTGGAGTTGCCCATCAACCCGCCGATGCCGCCCATGCCGCCGGCCCTTGGATGGCGTCACGGCCCGCCGGGTCCCGATCTGGCGCATTCGAACACGCTTTCCGAAGACCAGCGCCAGAAGATCGCCGCCCAATTCAACCAGTTTTTTGAACTGACGCCGATGGAAAAAAAGAAAGCGCTCAACACCCTGTCGGATGCCGAGCGGCAGCAAATGGAAAAAACGCTTGAGACGTTTGGGAAATTGCCTCCGGCGCAACGCCTGAAGTGCATCCGCGCGTTTACGGAATTTGCCGGCATGAGCGCGCCGGAAAAACAGGATTTTTTGAAGAATGCCCAGCGCTGGTCGCAATTGTCCCCGAAGGAACGCCAGACCTGGCGCGATCTCGTCACGCACGTCCCCGAATGGCCGCCGTTGCCACCGGCATTGATGCCGCCGATACCGCCCCAGTTGACGCAGCGCCTGCATCCGGTGGCCGCCACCAATCCCAACTGACGTCCGCGAATTTCAATTTCCATTTCCGCCGCCACACCTTAATTTCCCGCCGTGTATCCGATCGCGTTTCAACTCGGTTCTTTCACGATCCATTGGTATGGCGTGATGATTGCGCTGGCCTTCCTGGCGGGGCTTTGGACGGCCACCCGCCGCGCCCGGCGCGAAAACATCCCCGGCGAAAGAATCGCCGACCTCGTGTTTTGGATCATGCTTGCCGGGATGGTTGGCGCCCGCACCGTTTATGTGACGACCTATTGGGATGAATTTGCCCATCAGCCGTTTTCGGAAATATTCATGATCCAGCACGGCGGACTGGTCTATTACGGCAGCCTTATCGGGGCGGTGCTGGCCTTCATTATTTACGTCCGCTGGAATAAACTGTCGGGGTGGAAAATCGCCGACATCCTCGCGCCGAGCATCGCGTTGGGGAACGCCATCGGCCGCATCGGCTGCCTGCTGAACGGCTGCTGTTACGGCCGCGTGTGCCATCTGCCCTGGGCCATCCGCTTTCCCAATCAATCCGCCGCCTGGCAGCAACACTTCCAGGCGGGACTGGTGGGCAGGGGCGACCCTTCGTTGCCGGTGCATCCCACGGAAATTTACGACGCGCTGTTGAACTTCATGCTTTATCTTTTTTTGGCCTGGCTGTTCCGCCGCAAAAAATTCGACGGCCAGGTGTTCGCCACCTATCTCATCGGCTACGCCGTGTTCCGGTCCGTGGTGGAATTGTTCCGTGGCGATTACCCGCCGGACCACATCCACAGCGGCCTGACCTCGGCGCAACTGGTCAGCATTCCCATCTTTGTTGCCGGTCTTTTGATCGCGGCCATGCTCTCGCAACGTGGAATTAAACGATGATGGAGAATGGAGGATTGAAGATGGCAAATACTCCCGACCACCATCCTCCCCACGAACCACCTGGGAGCGCCGGCGTCCCGCCAGCCAGTCGGGAGCCGAAAGCCGGAACCCGCCGGCGAGACGCCAGCGCTCCCAGAGACTGTGCCCCGGTTCAGGGGTTCAAAGCGCAAATTCGTTCGGGGAATTCCCGCCCCGTCCTCCTCGCCGGTCCGACCGCCACTGGCAAATCCGAAATCGCCCTGCGCCTCGCGGAACAACTCGGCGGCGAAATCATTTCCGCCGATTCCATGCAGGTCTATCGCGGACTCGACATCGGCACGGCCAAGCCATCGCCCGCCGACCGCGCCCGTGTGCCGCATCACCTGGTTGATATTCTTGATCTGACCGAATCATTCGACGCCGCGCAGTTCACCCGGCTCGCGCACCGCGCCGTCGCGGAAATCCAGTCGTGCGGCCACGTGCCGGTTCTCTGCGGCGGCACCGGACTTTACTTCAAGGCCTTTCTCGAAGGGTTGGGCGATGCGCCGTCTGCCGACGCAAAATTGCGCGCTGAACTCGAAACCATGCCGCTGGAAAAATTGCTGGCCGAACTGTGCGAACGCGATCCGGCGGCTTACGAAAAAATTGACCGCCAAAATCCGCGCCGTGTCATTCGTGCCGTGGAAGTGATTCGCTTGACGGGCAAACCATTCTCCGCACAGCAATCACGGTGGGGCGAGATTCCCGGCAAACCTTGGAGGGCACTGCTTCGTCAGTGCCCCGATTCTCCAAAGAAACAGGGAAGCGACGAAGCGCTTCCCTCCAGGAATTTCTTTTTCGTGTTCACCCGTTCAAGTTCCGATTTGCACGCCCGCATCAACGCCCGCGTGGACGCGATGTTCCGGCGCGGTTTGGTGGACGAGACGCGCGAATTGCTCAAGCGCGGCCTGGCGGAAAACAAAACGGCGATGCAGGCCATCGGCTACCGGCAGGTGGTGGAACATCTGCGCGGCGAACGGTCATTGGCGGAAACCATCGAGCTGGTGAAAATCCGCACCCGGCAGTTTGCCAGGCGGCAACTGACCTGGTTCCGCGCCCAGAAAAATCTAGAATGGATTGAATTGCAGCCGGATGAATCGCTGGAACACTGCGTGCAGAAAATTCGCGAAATGATTTGACGCGAAAGCGCGGTGAGCCAGCCATCTTTGGCGGGTCGCTTGCCCTCATCGTATCGTGGCATTCAGGGATTTTCTCTCGGCCGTTTGACGACGACGTCAATGCCGGCTTTATTCTTGGCAATCATGTTCGCGGGCAGGATGCCGCGCCAGAAGACGTTCGGGTAAACCACCGCGCCGCGCCCGATGATGCTGCCGGGGTTCAACACGGCATTGCAGCCGGCTTCCGCGCCGTCGCCGAGCAGCGCGCCGAACTTGCGCAGGCCGGTGTCGAACGGCACGCCGTCCATCTCCACCTCAATGTTGCCGGGGAAGAGTTTGTAATTGGAAATTTTCACGCCCGCGCCGAGGTGCGCCTTGTAGCCGAGGATGGAGTCGCCGACGTAATTGAAGTGGGGCGCCTGCGCGTTGTTGAACAGCAGCGAGTTTTTCAGCTCGCTGGAATTGCCGACGACGCAGCCGTCGCCGATGATGACGTTTTCGCGGATGTAGGTGTTGTGGCGGATCTGGCAGCCCCGGCCGATGATGGCCGGGCCTTTGATCATGACGCCATCCTCGACGACCGTGTCCTTGCCGATGAAAACTCTTTCCCCGATGAATGCCCTGCCCTCGCACCGGTTGTTGAGGGCCGGTTTCAAATTCGCGGCGATGTAACCCTCAATTTTTTTGAGCACGTCCCAGGCGAATTTGCAGCCGTCGAAAATGGCGGCGTGTTCGGTCTGGCTCAGGTCAAACAAGTCGGCTGGCTTGAACATGGCGGCAGGCTAGGCGAAATGGCGGCGGCGGAAAAGCGAAATGGCGCGGGCTTGCCATTCGCGGCGGCGGGGGTATTTTCGGCGGCATTGGCTTGCCCCCATAGCTCAAATGGATAGAGCAGCGGTTTCCTAAACCGTTGATTCCCGTTCAATTCGGGATGGGGGTACCATTCTTACCCGTTGCGCCGCAGAAACACACGTGACGGGAACATTTTCCGCAACTTATGCATCGTAACTTTGTTATACTCTCTGGCGTCTTAATTTGACACCGGCCTGATTATGAAAATCGAATTCTTCAAAAGGTGTGTCTGGGGGACGGCGATTGCGGTTCTATGTTTAACGGGCGTCCGTTCACCGTTTAATTCCTCGGCGCAAGCACAACCTGCTCCACCCCCATCGGGCAATGCAACGGCATCAAGCGCATTGCCACCGAACGTTTATCCATCCAGCCCGCTGGCACAGGTCATCCGGCTCACGCAGGCCGGCGTGGATGAAAGCATCATCATGACTTACGTCACGAACTCCGGCAGCACGTTCAATCTCGATTCGGACAAAATCATTTATTTGAAGGACATTGGCCTGCCGAGCGAAGTCGTCACCGCCATGATGCAACACGACCAGCAGTTGCAGCAGCAAATGGCTGCGTCGGCGTATCAACCCCCGGCTCAACCCGCTCCCGCGCCGCCACCCGTCCCAACCGAGCAACCGGAAACCGCACCGCCGCCGCAACCGGCGGAGCAGCCGGCGGAGCAGCCGGCGGAAGTCACGGTGAACAATTTTTATGACACGCTTGCGCCGTATGGCACCTGGGTGGACGTGGACGACTATGGATGGTGCTGGCGGCCCAGTGTGGTGGTTTACAACGCCGGCTGGCAGCCGTATTGCGATCATGGACATTGGGTTTATACCGACTGCGGCTGGTATTGGTTTTCGGATTATTCGTGGGGCTGGGCGCCGTTCCATTACGGGCGCTGGTTTCAGCATCCGCGCTGGGGCTGGTGCTGGACGCCCGACACCGTTTGGGCCCCGTCCTGGGTGACCTGGCGGTATTCGAGTGGTTACTGCGGCTGGGCACCGCTGCCGCCTTATGCAACCTACCAGGCCGGCATCGGTTTCTTTTATCGCGGAAGCGCAGTCAGCATCGGTTTCAACTGGGGTTTGAGCGCAAATTGTTTCATATTTGTTCCGATACAACATTTTTGCGATCCGCATCCACGCCATTTTTGCGCGGCACCGGCCCAAGTCACGCAGATTTACAATCAGACGACGGTCATCAACAATTTCAACGGTCACGGCCGCAGCCTGGCCAACCGGGGGATTGATCCGGAACGCATCACCGCCGTCACCCACACACCCATCCGTCCGGTCGCCATCCGGGACACCGCCGCGCCATACGGACATGACCCGCGCGGCGATCAACTCAGTCGCGATGGCAACACGCTGATCGTCGGTCGCCCGCCGCAACCCGCGTCTCCGGCACATAATCATTCCCCGCAACCGAACAACAATTGGCCGACGCCTCAAACACGACCTGTTGGACAGCCGCAGCAGCGGAACAATCTCTCCGTTCCAAACCAAAACCAAACGCAACGCCCGCCGCCATCAGCCAGTTATTATCCATCACCGCCGCCGGTTGCGCTGGCACCGTACTATAACAGCCGGACTTACTCCCCACGAGCGCAGGAGCAACAACCATCGGGCACGCCGTACAACAGCACGCGTAATTCCGATGCGCCGGTAGCCATACTCCCTGCCAACCAGGATCCCTCCGGCGCATCCGAAGCCAGCCGCCACGGCGCTCCCGCCGCGGCGCCGGCCCAGCCACGCCCGCAACACAATGAGTCGAACTCCCATTCCTCCGCGCCACCGCCGCAGAATTCCAACAATCAAAGTGGTCCCGGCAACGGTCCGACGCGCTGACCTGCTTTTTGCCGGATGCGTCAAACGCCGCGGCGGGCAGGTTGCGCCCGGCGTTTTTCCTTTTGCAACCTCTCCGCCGCTGGCAAAATCCGCACGTGGGCATCACGCGGCGGCAATTTGAACAAATGCAGGAACGCCTCGGCGGCGCTTCCCCCCGCGCAGTTTCGCCGGTCTTTGCATCGGCGTTGCGCGCCGCACCCGGCTCTCATCGCGTCATTCTGGGCGTGGACCCGTCACTGCGCGGCACCGGCTACGGCGTGATTCGCCTCGCCAAACCGCATCCGCTCGCGCTGGCGCACGGCACGATTTCCTGCCCGGCCGGCTGGGAACGCTCGCGCTGCCTCGTCAAAATTTCACAGACCCTCCGCGAAGTTCTACGCGATCACCGGCCGGCGGTCTGCGTCGTGGAGGGCCTGTTTTACGCGCAAAATCTGCAAACCGCGCTCATCATGGGCGAGGCGCGCGGCGCGGCGCTGGCGGCCATTGCCGAAGCCGGACTGGAAATTTTTGAAATCGCCCCGCGCAAGGTGAAGCAGGCTGTCGTCGGCTACGGCGCGGCGCAAAAATCCGCCGTCGCCAAAATGGTCCAGCGCCTGTTGAATCTGCCCAAACCGCCCGCGCCCGACGCCGCCGACGCGCTGGCGCTGGCGCTCGCGCACGCGCAGGAAAATTCACGCTACCATCTGACGCCACTGAGGAAAATTTAGATTTATGGAATTTCGTTGTCCCTATTGCAACGCGCCGATTTACAGCCGCAAAAACAAGATTTGTGGTGTTTGCGAAAAACCATTGCCTGAAGAATTACTCTTTAGTGATGAACAGATAGCGGCCTTAAAAAAGGAAATGGAAGAGGAAGAAAAACGGACGAAAGAATTTAAGCAGCAGATAGACGATGTCGGCCCTCATGAACAACACGGTGGCTTTGGGGGCATGGGAATATGATCACCTTCCTCCAAGGCAAACTCATCGAGGCGCTGCCCACCCAGGTCGTCGTGGATGTCAACGGTGTCGGTTATGAAGCGCTCATTCCGCTGTCGTCGTTCGACAAGCTGCCGCAGCCGGGCGGCACGGTGAAGCTGCTCACGCAACTGGTCATCCGCGAGGACGCGCACACGCTTTACGGTTTCATGACGGCGGCGGAACGCGATTTGTTCCGGCTGCTCGTCAACACCGTTTCCGGCATCGGGCCGAAGATCGCGCTAAACATTTTGAGTGGCATCAGCGTGACGGCATTTCGCGGCGCGGTGGCTGGAGGCGACGTGAAGGCGCTCTCGCAAATTTCCGGCGTTGGCAAAAAGACCGCCGAACGCATCATCGTCGAGTTGCGCGACAAGATTGGCGCGGCGGGCGCGTGGGAGGCCGCGAGCGCGCAACGGGCGCTTTCGCCGGACGACCAAAAGGCCAACGACGCCGTGCTGGCGCTGATGGCGCTCGGTTACAAACAGATTGACGCGCACGAC
This sequence comes from uncultured Verrucomicrobiae bacterium, assembly GCA_963744965.1. Lineage (GTDB taxonomy): Bacteria > Verrucomicrobiota > Verrucomicrobiia > Limisphaerales > UBA11358 > UBA11358. The sequence continues at coordinate 102,695 of CAVUVT010000008.1, read as the reverse complement.
GCCGTTCGTGCCGCCCAGACCATGCTTGGCGCGAAGGCAACGGTGGAGGACCTGGTGCGTGCCTGTTTGAAAAAAGGAGCGTGATGACTGAAGCGAGTTCACCGCCGGAAAAAACTGGCCCGCCGGCAAAGAAAAGAAAATCCGGTGTGATCGTGCCGCACAAGGCAAAGTGGCATCAGCGACTCGGCGCGTTCGCCGTGTTTGTTTCGTTGCGCGCGCTCATGGTCACGGTGCGCTGCCGTTTCCGTGAACGCTCGGAATTTTTCGCGCCCAACGCCCCCGGCCCGGCGATTTTTTGTTTCTGGCACAACCGGCTCGCATCCTGCATCAAAATTTATGAAGACCATCGCAAATCGCACGCGCCCGGCCGGGGCATGGCGGCGCTGGTGAGCGCCAGCCGGGATGGGGCATTTCTCGCGGGCATTCTGGAATGGTTCGGGGTGCAGCCGGTGCGCGGATCAACCAGCCGGCGCGGTCCGCAGGCAATGCTTGAACTCACCACCTGGGCGGCGCGCGGCTACGACCTGACCATCACGCCGGATGGCCCGCGCGGCCCGTGTTACGTCGTGCAGGATGGCGCCATGTCGCTGGCGCAGGTGACGGGTTTGCCCGTGGTGCCGGTGGCTTTCAACGTGGGTTGGAAACTGCGTGTGAAAAGCTGGGACCGGTTTCAAATTCCGCTGCCCTTCGCACGCTGTGAAGTCACCGTCGGCCGGATCATGCGCGTGCCGGCCGAAGCCACCGACGCCGAGCGCGAATCGCTGCGACAACAGCTTGAAGCCGAGCTGCGCGCCATCTCGCGGGATTAACAATGCGACACGTGACGAGTGACAAGTGACATGAAAAACGCCAGCGCGCCTTTGCTTGTTCTTGTCACCCGTCACCTGCCGCTTGTCACCGCATCATGATTGCCCGCGTCAGCCTCGAAATCGCGCTCCGCAAGGAGTTCGATTATCAGATTCCGCCCGGATTGGCCGGACAAATCGAGGTCGGCAGCCGCGTACAGGTGCCATTCGGCCCGCGAAAAATCCTGGGTTGCGTCACCGCCCTCGCCGAGGAATCCGCACATACCAATCTCAAACCCATTCTGAAAGTCATCGGCGCCCAGACGCTCGTCACGCCGAAGGTCCTGAAACTCGCGCGCTGGATTGCCGATTACTACTGTTGCGCGCCGGAAACCGCGCTGAAATCCGTTCTGCCCGAAGCCGTGCGCAAGGAGGAATCCGGCTGGCGCGAGCGATTGTTTGTCCGCGCAGTGCCACCGCCCGGCGAATTTCCAAAATTGCCGAAACGTCAACACGAGGTGTGGAACATCATCGAAGAACGGCGTGAATTGCCGTTGCAGGAGTTGGTCGAACTGGCCGAAACCACCGCCGCCACTGTCCGCAAACTTGAAGACCGCGGTCTGATTGAGATTGCCCCGCAGATTTCCGAGCGCGATCCGTATGCCCGCGAACATATTCTGCCGTCCCAGCCGCTGGCATTGAATGATGCCCAGGCAAAAGCGTTGGAGAAAATCATCGCGGCGATGAATCGCTGTGGTAGCACCCGCGGGACGCGGGTGGAGGCGGGCGTCGCGCCCGCTTCTCGTACGGCAACCAAACCCGGTCCGATTTCAGAAACCACCGCCCGCAAACGCAGCCTGCCGCATTTTGAAATTCCGGGTTTTACCTATCACGTCACCTGGCGGACGCACGATAAGCTTGTTCTTTCTCCCGAGGCGCGCACCAAAACGCTGGAAGCCTGCCATCACTGGCACGGTAAAAAAGTGAAATGTTACGCCGCGTGTGTCATGCCTGACCACGTTCATTTGCTGATTCAACCTTTACCGACTCAGGAAGCCGGAAAAGACGGGGTCCACTCGCTCACCGGAATTCTACACAGTATCAAATCATTTTCCGCCCACGAGGTGAACAAGGTGATGCAACGTTCCGGGCCGGTCTGGACGGATGAATCCTTTGACCGCCTGATTCGATCCGAAGCAGACTTGCACAAAACCTGGGATTACATTTGGAACAACCCGCGGACGATTGGGCTGGTCGGACCCATGGAAGATTATCCTTACATCTGGACGCCGGTGGCATCCGACACCCTTGAAAATGTTCGGCGGGACGCCAAACATGACCCGCGAGACGCGGGTGCTACACAACAGGAATCGGACACCGCAAAGCCATCTCAAGTTTTCTTGCTTCATGGAGTCACCGGCTCGGGCAAGACGGAAATCTACCTCCAAGCCCTCGCCCACGCGCTCGAACGAGGCCAGGGTGCGATTGTGCTTGTGCCGGAAATCTCGCTCACACCGCAGACGGTCGAGCGATTCAAGGCGCGGTTCAGTTCCGGCAGACTGCAAACGCTCGTGGCGGTCTTGCATTCGCATTTGTCCGCCGGCGAACGCCATGACGAATGGCACAAAATCCGCCAAGGCCGTGCCCGCATCGTCATTGGCGCCCGTTCGGCGATTTTTGCGCCGGTCGAGCCGCTCGGCCTCATCATCGTGGACGAGGAACACGAGCACACCTACAAGCAGGAGGAAGCGCCGCGCTACCATGCCCGCGACGTGGCCATTATGCGCGGCCGGATGGAAAATGCCGTCGTCGTGCTCGGTTCGGCCACACCGTCGCTGGAAAGCTATTACAATTGCAAACACGGCAAATATACGCTGCTCGAATTGCCGGAGCGCGTGGACGACCAGAAAATGCCGCACGTACGCGTCGTGGACATGCGCCAAGCCGCGTCCCGCCAGCGCGGGAAGGAAGGCATCCCGATTTTTTCGCCACAACTCAAGGAAGCCATCACCCAACGGCTCGAACGTGGCGAGCAAACGATTTTGTTTTTGAACCGGCGCGGCTACTCGACTTCGCTGCAATGCCCGAAATGCGGTTACGTGGCGCAATGTCCGAATTGCAGCCTGGCGCTCACGTTTCATCGGCAGGAGCAAAAGCTTTGCTGCCACATTTGCGGTCATGTCGCGCCGGTGCCGTCCGTTTGCCCGAACGAAAAATGCAAAAATCCCGCGATTCGTTTTGCCGGCACGGGCACGCAGCGGGTCGAGGAGACGCTCGCCAAACTATTTCCCCAAGCGCGCGTCAAACGCATGGACGCCGACACGATGAAACGCAAGGATGATTACCGGAAAACGCTCGGAGATTTCCGCACCGGCAAGACCGACATCCTCGTCGGGACGCAGATGATTGCGAAGGGGCTGCATTTCCCGAACGTCACGCTCGTGGGCATCATTTACGCCGATCTCGCGCTACATCAGCCGGATTTTCGCGCGGGCGAGCGCACCTTCCAACTGCTCACGCAGGTCGCCGGGCGCGCCGGCCGCGGCGACGTTGAGGGCGAGGTGTTCGTGCAGGCATTTGCGCCGTTTCATCCGGCGATTCAATACTCGCGCCGCCACGACTTCCCCGGCTTTTACGAACAGGAAATCGAGTTCCGTGAACAACTGAAATATCCGCCCGTCAGTCGTGTCGCGCTGCTCACGCTCAAGGGCCGCAATGAGGACAAGGTAAAATTTTCCGCCGAACATTTGCGAAAAGTCCTTGAGTCCGCAGTCCGCAATCCGCAGTCCACAGTTCACAGTCCTCAGCCCTCAGACGGTCCGGCCAGCGCAAAATCCGACTGTGGACTGAAGACTGTGGACTTCCGCGACTTAATCATCGCCGGTCCGGCGCCGGCACCATTGCTGCGCGCGGAAACTTTTTACCGCTACCAAATCATGCTGCGGACGCGCGCGATGAGCAAACTGAGCCTGGCCCTGGCAAAAATCATCGAAACGCTCGTCTTGCCCGAAGACGTAACGCTCATGGTGGATATTGATCCGGTGAGTCTGGGGTAGCACAGGCCTCCGGCCTGTTGTTTCGGGCGTCCCGCCCGAAACTGTTGCGGGACGAACGAACGTTTCACACTTGCCCGATTGCCTGCAACCTATGTCACACAACAGAATTCGGCGGGACGCCGAATTCAACCCGCGAGACGCGGGTGCTACGGTAAAAATCACCAGGCTGCTCCTGTTGCCGGAAATTCACCGCGCGTTTGGAAAATGCTCCCGAAGGCCGTGACAAGAAACAAGCTCCTTTGTTAAAAAGATTCGTGACACTCAGAATATTTTTTTAATCCCCCTCTGCCACAAATCGAAATGATACAGCGCGACAACGACAAGGGGGTGGCCGATTTTTTCGTCGGCGACGAGTTTCGTCACTTCCGCCACCGGCACCAGCCGCGTCACCAAATCCTCGCCGCCATCGAACTTCACCGCGTGCTTCAACCGGCAGTTTTCAATCAGGATGGTGAAGGTCCGGTTGTTCAGGATGGCCGGGTTGGACCAGATTTTTCCCAGCACGCGCGAGTTTTCGCCTTCGTAGCCGGTTTCTTCGCGCAATTCGCGCACGGCGGTCGTCACCGGGTCGGTTTCGCCCGCGTCCATCATGCCGCCGGGAATTTCGAGTTCCACCGTGTTCGAGCCGACGCGGTATTGCTCCACCATCACCAACTGCTGGTCGGGCGTGAGGGCGATGACATTGACCCAGTTGACACTTTCGAGGACGTAAAAATCATGTTCCTTGCCGGTGCGCGGCGAGAGGCAGACGTCCGAGCGCAGCTTGAAGATGCGGAAATCACCGATGAGTTTTGAACTGATTTGTTTCCAAGGCCTGGGCATGGGATTTAAGATTTACGAATTACGATTTACGCGTCATTTATACTGGTCGCGTCAATCGTAAATCGCCAATCGTAAATTCAAAGCCCTTTTTCCTTCGCCGACCAGCCTTGACGCATCAAACTGAGCAGATGTTGCAACGCTTCTTCATAAGAGCGGCCTTTTTGCGCGGCGAGCTGGCGGGCGCGCTTGTCCAGTTGCGCGGCCAGGGCGGCGGATTTTTCGACCGGACAGCCGAGCGTGGTCAACAGTTTTGCCAGTTCAGAAATTTCCATGTCCTCGGGCGGGGCGGCGTTGCCGCCCAGCTACAATGTTTCGATCGCCTCGCGCACCTTTTTGGTCAAATCCAGGGGATTAAAAGGTTTTTGCAGAAAGAACGTCCCGGGTCTCGACATGGCGTCCCGGACCGCGTTGTTGTTGATGTAGCCTGAAATGAAAAGAACCCGGACCGCGGGATTCACCTGCCCCAGCCATTCGGCGAGCGTTTTGCCGCTCAGTCCGGGCATGATCACGTCGGTGAGCAAAAGCTGGATTTTACCGCCGTTCGCCTGCGCCAAAGTGAGGGCTTGATGACCATCGGCTGCTTCCAGCACGGTGTAGCCCTGGGTCCGCAACACCCGAGCCATGAGTTGGCGCAGCGACGGTTCATCTTCGGCGAGCAGGATTGTTTCCGTGCCTTGCGGCAAACTGACCGGGCCCTCGCGGCTTGAAATGAGTTCCTCCTCCCCCTGAACGCGGGGCAGGTAAATTTTAAACTGCGTTCCTTTGTCCATCTGGCTCTCGGAGTGAATATGACCATTGCTTTGCTGGACGATGCCAAAACAGGTGGCCAGTCCCAAACCGGTGCCTTTGCCTTGTTCTTTGGTGGTAAAAAAAGGTTCAAAGATGTGTTGTTTGACTTCGTCAGTCATGCCCACACCGGTGTCGCTGACACTGACCATGGCATAATCGCCAGGCGTGACGAGGTGCCGGCGTGCATAGTCTTCGTCCAGGGTCACATTTTCCGTGCGGATGGTCAGGGTGCCGCCATCGGGCATCGCATCACGGGCATTGACGACCAGATTCAGCAACACCTGCTCGATCTGGCCGGGGTCGGCTTTGATCAAGCCCAAGTCAGGCGCGGTTTGCGTCACCAGTTTGATGTCCTCGCCAATCAAGCGACGCAGCATCTTGTTCAGATTGACAATCAGTTCGTTCAGGTTGATCCGGCGGGGTTCAATGACCTGCCGGCGGGCGAAAGCCAGCAGTTGACGGGTGAGGTTCGCCGCGCGTTCGGCGCTCTCCTGGATGCACTCGAGACTGGAACGCAAAGGAGCGTCGGGCGACAATTGCGCCAACGCCAGATCCGTGTGGCCGCAAATGACCGCGAGGATGTTGTTGAAGTCATGGGCCACGCCGCCGGCCAGCCGGCCGATGCTGTCAATCTTCTGTGTCTGGCGGTATTGAACTTCCAGTTCCAGTTCATGAGAAATGTCACGCTTGATGGCAATGTAGTTCGTGACGGCGCCTTTCTCGTCGCGAACGGGAGCAATGACAGCGTCTTCAGTGAAGAGCGTGCCATCCTTCTTTTTGTTGATGAAACGACCGCGCCACACCTCGCCGGCATTGATCTTGGCCCACAGTTCCCGATAAAAAGCGCTTTCCTGTCGGTTGCTTTTGAGCAACCGCGGGTTTTGGCCGATGGCTTCGGCCCGGCTGTAACCGGTGACCCGTTCAAAGACCGGATTGACGTAAAGAATGCGCCCCTGGGTGTCGGTGATGACGACGCTTTCCGGGGTTTGCTCGATGGCGGTCATCAGGCGGTTGAGCTCGGCTTCCGCCTGTTTGCGCGTGTCTTCATTGCCGATGGCGGAGGCGATAATTCCGAGGATTCGTCGGTCATCGTCGGTGGGCTTGTAATCCGTGCCATAAACCACGCAAAGCGAACCGACCGTCTTGCCTTCGCATTTGACCGCACAACCCATGTAGGTTTGCAGGCCATGCGCCCGCACATTGGGATCGGACTCGGCGTAAGCCGTCCGGGGCAGATTGGTAATGACCACCACGTCATTCCGGTTGTTGCGTATGACATCGTAACAAATGTGGCCGGCGGGAGCGTCCTCAGATTTGAAGCCCGGCGGTGTATGCCACTGGCCCAGGGAGCAGAGCAAATCGCCTTGAAGACGATTATACAGAGCGCAAGTTGCTCCGAGTAGTTCGCCGCAGAGAGCGGTCAGCCGGTTGATGTTCGCGTCAAAGTTGGGGCCGAGTTCCAGGAGGCAGTGATTGATTCGCTCCAGCCGCACCTCGCCCTGGCGCAGGGCCTTCTCCGCCCTTTTGCGCTCGGTGATGTCCCGCCCAATTCCCACCAGGCCCTGAATCCGCCCCTGGCTGTCCCGGAACGGCACTTTGGTCGTCAAAAACGTGCATTCCCGGCCATCCGGGCTGAAGCCTTCGCCTTCATGGTCAATGAGCGGTTCTCCATCAAAAACTTTCAATTCCTCGGCGCGGTACCTGGCGGCCAGCTCGGCCGGGAAAAAGTCCGCGTCCGACAGGCCAAGAATTTGGGACGCCGTCTCTTTGCCGAAGTGTTTGGCGAGGGCTTCATTGGCGACCAGGAACCGACTGTTCAAATCCTTGATGTAAAAGGTTTCAGGCAGCAGATCAATCAACGTGCGGAGCAGTTGGCGCTCGTGGGCAATGGTTTCCTCCGCCTGTTTGCGCTCGGTGATGTCCCGTCCAATTCCCACCAGGCCCTGAATCCGTCCCTGGCTGTCCTGAAACGGCACCTTGGTCGTCAGGAACGCGCCCTCCCGGCCACCGGGGCTGACGCCTCTTTCTTCATGGTCAATGAGTGGCTCTCCACCAAAAACTTTCAATTCCTCGGCGCGGTACCTGGCGGCCAGCTCGGCGGGGTAAAAGTCCGTGTCCGACAGGCCAAGCATTTGGGCGGGCGTCTCTTTGCCGAAGTGTTTGGCGAGCGCTTCATTGGCAACCAGGAACCGGCTGTCCAAATCCTTGATGTAAAAAATTTCGGGCAGCAGATCAATCAGCGTGCGGAGCAGTTGGCGTTCATGGGCAATGGTCTCCTCCGCCTGTTTGCGCTCGGTGATGTCCCGCGCGACCGCCACGTGCAATTCCGTGTGCCCGAACCAAAGATGCTTCGATGAAATGCTGACGGGGAAAATATTCCCATCCTTCCGGCGGTGAAAGGTTTCCAAATATTGCGCGCCGCCTTTGTTTTCCTGATATCGCTTCCAATCCGCGGCCCAACGCTCTTTCGGATAAACCGGGTCAATGTCCCACAGGTGCAGTCCCACCAATTCCTCGCGCGTATAACCGAGAGAACGGCACGCCTGCTCGTTGACGTATGAGAAACCCGCTTCACGGGTCATCCAGAAGATGGCGTCCGAGGCCTGATCAATCGAGAACTCAAACTTCTGGAGGTCCTGTTCCGCGCGCTTGCGTTCCGTGATGTCGTTACTGATGCCGACAATGAATTTTTCACCCTGCTCGTTCGTGTACAGGGTCTTTTTCGTTATTATGGTATGAACCTCTCCCTTGGCGTCGGTGATTTTTTCCTCATTGATATTCTCTTTCCCGGTGGTGAAAACCGCCTCGTCTTTCAACCAAAATACATCCGCCTCGCTTTTGGGGAAAAAATCGTGGTCCGTTTTTCCGATGAGTTCGTCCCGGGGGTGTCCGATCAAATTGCAGTTGGCGTTGTTGAGCAACACCCAGCGGTGTTGCCGGTCTTTGACAAAGATCGGCTCGGCAAGGGAGTCGATGATTTTGTAAAGGTAGTTTTTGGATTCGACGAGTTGCCTCTCCGCCTGTTTATGCCCGGCGATGTCATGCGAAATGCCGAACAGCGCCTTTTTGCCGCGCCAAAGGCCAGGCAGGACCTTTGTCTCCACCAAAATGCGGGCCCCGTCCCTGGTCTGCAATGGAATGGGGCAAATCGTGATTTTACCGGCCATCACGCCGGCCAGAAATTTTGCGGCTTCCTGCCGTTGTTCCGGCGGATGGAGATCAAGAGCCTTCATCCCGGCCAGCTCGGCCGGGGTGTATCCCAACCGATTTTGTGCCGCGGGATTTGTGAAGAGGATGCGCCCTTCGGGTTCAAAAACGAACACCAGATCGTCCAGCGCATCGAAAAAGCTCTGCAAACTCTCTTGGTTTTCCTGCGAAGCTGCAAGGGTGGCGGGAAATTGTGCCTCTGCCCGCCGGACCGTCCGTTTTTCACGATCCGATCTTGATTGACCCGATTTTTTGACCTTCATAAACGCCCAATATAAAGTGCCTGACGCCAATCATTTTAGCAAGCAGGAGAGGCATTGTAAGCAGAAAGTCTGCCGTCCGATGGCTTGAAAAGGCGGAGGAGATCCGCATCGTTCATGCAAAAAACAGAGCTGACTGGCACGTTTGTCCACTCCCGATCCGGGAATTGCCGCTGGCCGATATTAAATTCAAAATTTGCCACTGCCGGGTAAAACTTTTAACCTCCGGCAACCTTTATGCCGCAACCCAAAATCCCAGATGCCGCCGCGCCCGCCGAACTCGGCTGCTCCATGCCGGCGGAATGGGAAAGGCACGCCGCCACCTGGCTCGCCTGGCCGCATCATGAGGCCGATTGGCCGGGCAAGATGGAGGCCGTCCGCTGGGTTTATGGCGAAATGGTCCGGAAGATTTCACCGGGCGAACTCGTGCGCATCCTCGTCCGGAACCGGGCCGAGCAAAAACTTGCCGCCGTTTATTTGAAACGCGCGGGTTGTGATTTGAAACGGGTTGAATTTATTGTGCATCCGACCAATCGCGGCTGGATGCGCGACAGCGGGCCGATCTTCGTTAAACGAAGGAATCCGCAATCCGCAATCCGCAATCCGCAATTTAAGACCGCCATTGTCCATTTTCATTTCAATGCCTGGGCGAAATATGCCGACTGGCAGAAGGACACCCGGATTCCGGAAATGGCCGCCAGACTCCTGAAGCAGCCGTTGTTCAACGCGCAGTTCCAAGGCCGAAATTTTATCATCGAAGGCGGCGGCATCGAGGTGAACGGCCGCGGCACGCTGCTGACCACCGAGGAATGTTACCTCCATCCCAAAATCCAGGTGCGCAATCCCGGCCTGACGAAGGTGCAATACGACGAGACGTTCAAAAAATATCTCGGCGTCAAAAACGTCCTGTGGCTGCGCAAAGGCCCGGCGGGCGATGACACGCACGGGCACATTGACGACATCTGCCGTTTCGTAAATCGCAAAACCCTCGTGCTCATCCGGGAAAAAAACAAACGCGACGTCAATTACAAGCCGCTCGCGGAAAACTGGGAGCGCATTCAGACTTTCCGTCTCGAAGATGGTTCAAAACCCGAAGTGGTGCCGTTGCCCATGCCGGCGCCGCTTTATTTTGGCAGCCGCCGGCTGCCCGCGAGTTACGCGAATTTTTACATCGCCAATGCCTGCGTCATCGTCCCGACGTTCAACGATCCGAACGATCGGATTGCGCTCGGCATTTTGGGCGAATTGTTCCGGGACCGACCGGTGGTGGGGATTCATGCCGTTGACCTGGTGCTCGGTTCCGGTTCGCTGCACTGCCTGACCCAACAGCAACCAGCTTGAATATGTGGCACAGGCCTCCGGCCTGTGTGGGTTTGAAACACAGACCAGAGGTCTGTGCCACGCGCCTGACGTTACAGCATCTGGCTTGAGACCGCCGCATCCGTGCTGCTATTCCCCGGCCCGATAGAACCGATGCGAAAAACCTGTGGCTGAAGAATCCAGGAATGGCACTGAGCCGGCCACCGGCGGATTTGTGAAAATGGGCATCCAATTTACCAAATTCGTCGAGGCGTAAATCACCACCGGTGTAATTCCGGCCGCGCCATCCACCTGCAATTGAAAACCGGCGGCGGTCATTTGCAGGTTCGGCGGGACCAGGTTGAAAACAAGCGGAGGAATGGCTGGCGTCGAGACCGCCAGACTGTGATACCCGCCGGTGGCAATTGCCAATACCTGACCCGGTCCCGGCGGCAGGTTCGTCTGCCCAAAATAATCGTTTCCCCAGGCGACCATTGTGGCATTGCTCTCCAATAACAAACTGTGTGCGCTGCCGCCAGCGATGGTTTTTGCGTTCGTCAAACCCGCCGGCGCGTTCGTCTGGCCGAAGGAATTGTCGCCCCACACGACCACCGTGCCGTTGCTCCTGACGGCCAGACTGTGAAACCAGCCACAAGCGATTGCGGCCACGCCCGTCAAACCCGCCGGGACATTCGTCTGGCCGTAAGTGTTGTCACCCCACGCGACGACCGTGCCGTCATTCCTGAGCGCCAGATTGTGCAATTCGCCGGCGGCAATCCCCACGACATTCGCCAAGCCGGACGGAACGTTGGTCTGTCCCCAGCCGTTGTCACCCCACGCCACAACGACGCCATTGCTGCGGAGCGCGAGATTATGAATCCAGCCGGCGGCGATGGCGCTGACGTTGGTCAACGATGACGGCACATTCGTCTGGCCGAAGGAATTGTCGCCCCACGCGACGACCGTGCCGTTGCTTTTCAGCGCCAGGTCGTGATACCAGCCCGCGGTAATGGCTGTTGAGTTCGTCAGGTTGGCCGGCACGTTGATTTGACCGAAAGTGTTGTCGCCCCAGGCAACGACCGTGCCGTTGCCGGTAAGCGCCAGGCTGTGATAGGCGCCGCCTGCGACCGCGGCAACATTCGTCAGACCCGCGGGAATTTCAATCTGGCCGGCGGAATCATAGCCCCAGGCAATCACCGTGTTGCCCGATGCTCGTTGTCCAAAAATCAGGATGAGCGCCAAAAGTGCAATGACCGGCACGCAGTTATTCCGGAAGCTGTTTTTCAAAATGTTCATTTTGCCGATGGTCAACCGGCAATTGGCCCCGGCTTTTGACTCTTTGGCACATCGTGATAGTATAAGGGACAAATGTGCTTTTTCAATCCGTTCCAGGGAATTTGTCATTTTCGAACCCGATTTCACCGTTAAATTGAGGACATCATGTTTTTACGCCGACACTCAAACAAAGTTATCACCGCCCTGGCCATCGGTTTCGGTTTGCTGCTGCCGGCGCGGCTGGCCGCGCAGACCAGTCCCAGCGATTGGGCGCGGGTGACCAACATTCTCGCGCGCATCATTCCGCCAACCTTTCCGGCGCAGGATTTTGTCATCACGAACTACGGCGCGGTGGGCAATGGCACAACCGACTGCACGGCGGCCTTTTCCAGCGCGATTGTGGCCTGCAATGCAGCCGGTGGCGGGCGCGTGGTCGTGCCGGCGGGGACATTCCTGACCGGCGCGATTCATCTGCTCAACAACATCAATTTGTATGTCGCCCAGAGTGGAACAATTCTGTTCAGCACCAACACGAATTCGTTTCTGCCGGTGGTTTTCACCCGCTATCAGGGCATCGAGTTGATGAATTATTCGCCATTCATCTACGCTTACGGCCAGACGAACATCGCCATCACGGGGCCGGGAACGATTGACGGACAGGCGGAGAACTCGGTCTGGTACAATTGGAAAAATTTGCTCACCGCCGACGAGCAATTGTTGTGGAACATGGCCAGCACCAACATGCCCGTGGCGCAGCGCATTTTTGGGCCGGGACATTATCTGCGGCCAACTTTCGTCCAGCCCGTTCATTGCCAGAATGTCCTGATTGACGGCGTCACCTTTCTCAACTCGCCGATGTGGACGGTCACTCCGCTGTATTGCACCAACGTCACCATTCACGGCGTGACGGTCAACAACAGCAGCTCCAGCCCGAACACGGACTCCTGCGACCCAGACTCCTGCACCGATGTGCTCATCAAAAACTGTTCCTTCAGCGACGGCGACGATTGCATCGCCATCAAATCCGGGCGCGATCAGGACGGTCTGCGCGTCAACATACCCAGCCGGAACATCGTGATTCAGAACTGCACGTTTGCCGACGGCCACGGCGGCGTCACCGTCGGCAGCGAGGAATCCGGCGGCGTCACCAATGTTTTCGCGGAAAATTGCGATTTCAACAGCACCATCCTGCAAACGGTTTTGCGTTTGAAGACCAACACCGCCCGGGGCGGTTACATGGAAAATATTTACTTTCGCAACTGCATGACCAAGATCGCCACCGACACCGGGGTTTACATGACGATGCAGTACACTTCCTCTTCCCCGGCCAACACCGGCACCAACACACCAATTGTCCGCAACATTGACGTCCGTGATTGCGCCTTTGCCAATGTGGCCCAAGCGATTTATATGCTAGGATTGAGTTCCGCGAACCAGATTACGGACGTGACCGTCTCCAATTGCCGGTTCCTGAACACTTCCACTGCCAACTCGTTCAGCTACACCAACCGCATCAGCTTCATCAACAACAAGGGCGGCGGGTTTTAATGTGGCACAGGCCTCCGGCCTGTGAGGGATTGGAAACGCAGACCAGAGGTCTGTGCCACGTTTATGCCTTGAACGGTTTCACAGCCTCGATGCAACGTCCGCAAAGCGCCGTAGGCGCGGCATATTTGTAGCTTTTCGTTTTGTAGAATTCCCAAGCTCCGTCAGGAGCGACATCCTCTGGTGAACGGACGGAATATGCCGCTCCTGTTTACCGCGCCGAAGTTGAACGAAGGCGGGACGGAGCTTGGAAATGTCCTGAGCCGGATTTCTGACGCAGCAACGGCCAGCGCAAAGTGTGGCACAGGTCTCCGACCTGTGAGGGGTTGGGAACACAGACCGGAGGTCTGTGCCACAATTATACCTTGAACGGCTTCACGCCGCCGCCGGTGTGATTTTTTCTGGACAAAATTTTTGCCGGGCGCAAAGTCAAAATAAATAAATGGAATATGCCAAACATAAAACTATACAAAATAGAAGTGATCAAAAACATCCCGCTTCCTATAGAAAAAGTGACCGGAATAAGCTGGGATGATTTAGTTGAAGTCATTGCTAAAAATGGCATCGGGATAGCTAAAAATATCCGATTTCACAATGTAGGCCAGCCACATGGCACTGACCATATTACTGGTGCGGAAATGCTTTCCCTCTGGAAAACAGTTGAAAGTAAAAAACAAATTAAGCCACTGTCAGCACCGTCATCATGCTAACTAAAGCCCAGCAAGCCTATGTTGATGAGATAGTCGCCCGCGCTGGCAAGCCCAATGCAGCGTTGCAACTTCAAATAGACCGAATCCGTGCTGCCAAAACCCAAGATGATTTGACAGAGATTTTTTTGAGAGACGCCAACGTTGTCAGACCAAAGATTGAAGCCGAATTGCTGTGCGGTTATGCTCACGAAACAGGCGGAACTCAATCCAAGCATCAACGCCAAAAGCCTCAAAGTGGAGCAACGCATAATATTAAATAATAACGACATCCCTTACACAAGAATTGCAAGCTGGCTGGTAGGGTCTAGTGCAATGGCAGGTCTTGCTATTTGTGAGCTTTTGGTTCAACAAAAAATTGCTCCAAAGGAAGAATTAGAAGATAAGTTTTTGAATGCTCTTTGCACCGAAATTGCGTCATTTCACTCCTCAAACATCATTCGACTAATAATGGAAAAGCAGCGGGTTGTGGGACGGCATAATTTTGCTCAAATATACAAGGAACTGAATAGCGCTGTCGGCGAAGTTGCGGCCACTCACCCTCTATACGACCAAGATGGCTGGCTAATTGGTTTTGTTGCCGCCGTTCTGTCAAATTGGGAGCAACGTGATTTACATTTTACTAATGTGCTAAATTATTTTGAAGGGAATCTGGCTGAATTTGGAATAACTTCAGAAGAAATAGAGTATTACGCTAAAATTCATGGAAGCATAGATGCTATCAAAAACCTTGGTTCGGTTTGCCTTTGCATTTTAATTATGGCCCAAAGAATCATTGACCGCGTGTTAATAGGAAAAACCATGTCTGCCGAAAAGCACAGTTTAAGCGTGGAGATTGTTTGTCAGGGTATCTTAAAACAAGAAGAGGTAGGATTTGTTGGGCTTTCACAAGCTGTAATCAATTTGCTGGAAAGTGGAGCAGGTGACAAACCGGTTTCCGAATTGAAATCCGAAAAGCAAATTCAGGAGGACATGGCTGGTTTCTTGAAAGCATAAATGGGCATTGGTCATTTGCGCGGCATCACATTTTGAATTGTTTCACCGCCTCGATACAACGACCGCAAATGGTCGGATGCTCGGCGTTCTGGCCGACATCCGTTTCCCAATGCCAGCAGCGCTCGCATTTCTGGCCGTCGGCTTTAGAAACCGAGATTGAAACGGGATTGCCAACAGTAATTTTCAAAGCCGATACGTTGACGAGTTCGCGGAGCAATTCCCGATCGGAATACTGATTTTGAACTTGCGGTATGACGATTTCAACTTTGGCTTCCAATGCTTTGCCAATTGCTTTGGCCTGACGCGCCTTTTCCAGTTCGGGAAGAAGTTGTTCGCGCCAGAGCTTGAGCCAATCCCATATATCGAGCTCACGAGGATCGAGCATAAACGGTCTGGCTATCCATTCACTTTGATGAACCGAGACGACAGCTTTCGGCACAAACTCCCACGCTTCGTCCGCCGTGAACGCCAGAATCGGCGCGAGCATCTGGCACAGGCCGGTCACCAGCCGGTGCAGCGTGGTCTGTGTCGAGCGGCGGCGATGCGAATTGGCCGGGTCGGTGTAGAGCCGATCCTTGATGACGTCGTGGTAAATTGAGGACAGCTCCACGGCGATGAACTGGCTGACTTTTTGATAGACTACGTGGAATTCGTAGTCGTCGTAAGCTTTGAGAACTTCCTGTTCGAGTTTGGAGAATTCGCCAAGAATCCAGCGGTCGAGGCCGGTAAGTTCGTCTTCGCGCACGGTGTGCTTGGCCGGATCGAAGTCGCAAAGGTT
The DNA here is from genome assembly GCA_963744965.1 of uncultured Verrucomicrobiae bacterium. GTDB lineage: Bacteria > Verrucomicrobiota > Verrucomicrobiia > Limisphaerales > UBA11358 > UBA11358. The sequence goes on along the minus strand of CAVUVT010000008.1, from coordinate 87,176 downwards.
CGAGAGTTGGTAGCGCAGGGCGTTGCGGATGCCGCGATAGGTTTCGCCGACTTTGGCAATGCGTTCCTCGCTCACGATGATGTCGTTGCGATAATCTTGTGACGCGACCCACAGGCGGACGATGTCCGCGCCGTGTTTCTTCACGTAAGCCTCGGCCGTCTGCGGTTTTTCGTAGCCGCCCTGGGCCTGTTTGCTCTTGGAAATCTTTTCGCGGTCGGCATCCACCATGAATCCATGCGTGAGCACGGTCTTGAACGGCGCGGCACCGTTGCCCGCGAGTGACAGCAGCAGCGATGATTGGAACCAGCCGCGGTGCTGGTCACTGCCTTCGAGATAGACGTCGGCCTGCCAGTCCAATGCGGATTGCGGATTGTGGATTGTGGAATGAGAAAATTCCGCCCGTCGCATCAAAACGGAGCGCGAGGACGAGCCGGAATCAATCCACACATCGAGCGTATCGTTGGACTTGTTGACGGCTTCCGCGCCTTTCCAATTCTTCGGTTTTACGAGTGACCACAGTTCAGCGGCGGATTTCTCGAACCAGACGTTGGAACCGTGTTTTTCAACCAGATCGGCAGTGTTGCGGACGATTTGGGCATCGAGCATCGGTTCACCCGTGGCGTCGTAAAATGCCGGAATCGGCACGCCCCACGTGCGCTGGCGCGAGATGCACCAGTCGGGACGGGTTTGCACCAGGCTTTTGATGCGATTGACGCACCAGTCCGGGACCCATTTCACGCGGTCAATCTCGGCGAGGGCAGCGGCGCGAAAGGTTTGTGGCACAGACCTCTGGTCTGTGTTTTTGGCATCGGCACACAGGCCGGAGGCCTGTGCCACGACGTGGTCAATCTTGATGAACCACTGGTCCATCGCGCGGAAGATGATGGGTGTCTTGCTGCGCCAGCAATGCGGGTAACTGTGATGATAATTCTCTTGGTGCAACAAAGCATGACGCGCGCGCAATTCGTGCAGCACGGCTTCGTTCGCATCGCTCTTGCCATGCTTTTCGAGAATGGACTTGCCGACCATTTCTTTCGGCATCTGTTGTTCGACCGGCAAATCATTCGTGTAGGCGAACTTGCCGTCATCGTCCACGGGCGAATAAATCGGCAGTCCGACTTTCATGCCCAGACCGTAGTCTTCGAGACCGTGGCCGGGTGCGATGTGGACAAAACCGGTGCCGGTGTCGCTGGTGACGAAGTCAGCGGGGTAAAATCTGCCAGTGCGGTTGCAGAACGGATGCTGAAACTGCAGTGCGGCAAGTTTTTCGGTTGGGAACGGTTGTTCGTTGTAATTGCTCCAGCCGCACTTCTCCGCGACGGCGGACAGCAAACCGCGGAATAAAATGTATTTTTCACCTGTGACCTCGACCTGGACATATTGGAATTTGTCGTTGTAAGCAACGGCGAGGTTGGCGGGCAGCGTCCAAGGCGTGGTCGTCCAGATGAGCACAAACGTGTTGGGCTGGCCGACGACGGGAAACTTCACAAAAATGCTCTGGCTGACATGGTCCTGATATTCGACCTCGGCTTCGGCGAGCGCGGTGCGGCAGGGAATGCTCCAATAGACCGGTTTTTTGCCGCGATAGACAAAACCCTTTTCAACGATGTCTGCAAACAGGCGCAGCTCGTCGGCTTCGTATTCCTTGGTCAGCGTCAGATACGGATTATCCCAGTCGCCGAGGACGCCGAGGCGTTTGAATTGGGTGCGCTGGATGTCAATGTATTTGCGGGCGTCGGCTTCGCAGGCTTTGCGGATGGTGGCGGCGTCAAATGATTTATCCGCAGGCGGGACGTTCGCGCTCCCCTTGCGCATCTCCTGGGAAACCTTGAATTCGATGGGCAATCCATGGCAATCCCAGCCCGGTATATACGGGGCGCTGAAATTCCGCAGGGTTTTGTATTTGATGATGATGTCCTTGAGAATCTTGTTCAGCGCGGTGCCGATGTGGACATCGCCGTTGGCAAAGGGCGGGCCGTCGTGCAGAACAAATTTTCCCGCGCCGATGCGTTGCTCCTGAATTTTTTGGTAGAGCCGCGCGGCTTCCCATTTTTTGAGCCGTTCCGGCTCCCGCGCAACGAGGTCGGCTTTCATGGGAAAGCCGGTGCGCGGCAGGTTGAGCGTGTTTTTGTAATCGGTCGCCATTTTTCGGAAGGCGAACAGTAACAGCGGCCCAAAGCGGTGTCAACGAACGCGGGGGGTTGGTGATGTCCCGATTCGGCTGTTGTAGTGTCGGCGCTGGGCGCCGATTCCGAGCCACAGGCCCGACGCTACAGCAAATCAGGACATTACCGGGGGTTTGAAATTTGCCAGACACGACAAATTGGGGAAGAAAGACCTGGTTAATCAGTCGAAGAATGACCAGAGACCGGGGAATTAGTCCAACCGGAAGTCCTCCAACCCTTGCCGGGAGGACTTTTATACGGTTTGTAGCGGCGCCCGGCGAACGCCGGCGGAATTAATGGCGACGGTCGCAGACCGCCGCTCCAGCGCAAACGCAAACCGTAAATGGCATTAAAGTTTGACGGCGCGTTTTCCGGCGGGACGCAACCCGGGGTCGGAAAAAAATCCTGTTTACAGCCGGGGGCTGGCTGTTAACATCCGCTCAGAAAAATTAACGCGCGGACGAGGTATGAAAAAAATCGAGGCCATCATCAAACCATTCAAACTTGAGGAAGTGAAATCCGCACTGGCCGCTCTGGGGGTTCAGGGCATGACCGTTGCGGAGGTAAAAGGGTTCGGCCGCCAAAAGGGGCACACGGAAATTTATCGTGGCAGCGAATACACGGTGGATTTTCTGCCCAAGGTGAAGATTGAGGTGGTGCTGGCTGATGCCCAAGCCGCTGCCGCAGTGGACGCGATTGTCAAAGCGGCCAAGACAGGCAAGATCGGCGATGGGAAAATTTTTGTGAGTGCCGTCGAGAGCATTGTTCGCATTCGTACCGGTGAAACGGGCGAGCAAGCGGTCTGAGTCAAATCTTGCGTGTCCGAAGACAACGAAAAGCAAGCAAACCCTTGATTTAGGTGCCTGTGAATAACTCGTGAACAAAAGTTAATATGTTATCCTAGATACTTTCGTTCCAATTGCATAAAACGCTCACGTTGATTGAAGTTGTTTGGGGCGTCTTATCATTTTTACCAGACATTTGACGGTGGTGTGGTTTTGTTTTTCGTAAAGTGTTGATAATAAGCAGGTTGTTTCGATTGTTAAATGAAGCTTTTGGCAGTAGAGTTAAACGTATGTCTGCTTTCTCAGGGGCATGGCTCTTTGCCAAGGCGAACAGCGGCGGAAACTGGCGGCCAACCCTGAATGGGGGGGCTAGGTGAATAAACCGCTTGAAAAACGGGCTTTTTGATAAAGTGCAAATGCAACTTTCGGCTGAAAAAATTTGGAATTCTGCGCGGGAACATCTTCGTTCCAAGCTGAATAACGACACCTACAACATGTGGTTCGCACCGCTGCGAGCCTGCGCGATTGACGGCAACAACGTGACACTGGAGGCAGCCAACGAATTCAGCGGGGTCTGGCTCAAGGACAATTATCTGAGTCTCTTGCAAGACGCTTTCGCCATTGCTGCCGGCCGCCAGTTCCAGGTCAAATTCAAAATTGCCGCGGGAAATGCGCCGGTTCCGGCCGCAGCCGCACCGGCGCCAGTCAAAACCAAAGCTCCCGAATCCGCCCACGAGCGCCCGGCCAACAGCGAACTGCATTTCAATCCCAAAAACACCTTTGAATCATTCGTCGTCGGCAACAATAATAATTTTGCCTATGCCGCCGCGCTCGCCGTCGCCCAGGCGCCGGGAAATCCTACAACCCGCTTTTTCTTTATGGCGGCGTCGGCCTGGGCAAGACGCATTTGCTTCACGCCATTGGCCAGCACGTTTCGGGAAACAGAAAGGGGGCGCGGGTCGCCTACGTTTCATCCGAGAAATTCACGAACGAATACATTGACGGAATCCAAAACAACCAGCTCGCCAAATTCCGCAAGAAATATCGTCAGACTGACGTGCTGTTGATTGACGACATTCAATTTCTCGCCGGCAAGGAACGCATCCAGGAGGAATTTTTCCATACCTTCAACGCGCTGCACGAGTCCCACAAGCAAATCGTGCTCACGTGTGACCGGCCGGCCAGCGAAATTCAGGGGCTTGAACACCGCCTCGTCTCGCGGTTCGAATGGGGCCTGGTCACCGACCTGCAACCGCCGGATGTTGAAATGCGCCTGGCCATTCTCCAGAAGAAGGCGCAGATCATGGGCGTGACCCTGTCAGACGACATCATGAATTTCCTGGCCAATCGCATCCGCACCAACGTCCGCCGGCTGGAAGGCGCGCTCATCCGCGTGGCCTCCTACGCCTCGCTCACGGGCAAGAAGCTCACCATCGAAGTTGTCGAAGGCTTGCTGCGTGAAATCCTTCACGAGGAGGGCCGTTTTTCCATCAATATCGAAGTCATTCAGAAGAAAGTCGCGGAACATTTTGACATTCGCCTGGCCGACATGACCAGCAAGCGCCGCCCGGAAAACATCGCCTTCCCGCGCCAGATCGCCATGTATCTTTCGCGCCAGATGACGGAAAGTTCGCTCAATACCATCGGCGAGGCCTACGGCGGACGCGATCACGGCACGGTGCTGCACGCCTGCCGCCTGGTTAAAGACCGCATGGAGGTGGACGCCAACGTCCGCCAGGTTGTCCATTACCTCGAGAAGCAGTTGATGCGCTAAACTTGATTGCGAATTAAATCCGCAGTCGGCAATCTGCAATTCGCAAACGTTTATGCCCGTCATTGAAGTCAGCGGTCTCACCAAGGCCTTTCGCACTTACAAAAAGCAGCCGGGATTTGGCGGCGCCATCAAAGGGCTGTTCCATCGCCAATACGAACAAACCATCGCCGTCAACGACGTCAGCTTCAAGATTGAACCCGGCGAACTGGTCGGTTTTCTCGGTCCCAATGGCGCGGGCAAGACCACCACGCTCAAGATGCTCGCCGGTTTGCTTTATCCCACCGGCGGCTCGGCCCGCGTGCTCGGTTACGTGCCGTGGGAACGCGCCGACGGCTACCGCCGCCAGTTCGCGCTCGTGCTCGGCCAGAAAAACCAGCTTTGGTGGGACCTCCCCGCGCGTGAATCGCTCGAGCTGAACGCTAAAATTTACGGCATCCCCGCCGATCGGTTTGAGCGCACCGTCACCGAAATGAGCGAAATGCTCAACGTCCGCGACAAGCTCAACATCAGCGTGCGCGAACTGTCGCTCGGCGAACGCATGAAGATGGAACTGATCGCCTCGCTGCTGCACCAGCCCAAGGTGTTGTTCCTCGACGAACCGACCATTGGCCTCGACGTGGTTTCGCAAAAAATCGTCCGCGAATTCATCCTTCGCCACAACACCGGGCAAAAGACGACGATTTTGCTCACGAGCCATTACATGGCCGACATTCAGGCGCTTTGCGACCGGGTCATCATCATTGACCGCGGCAAAATCTTCTTCGATGGCAAATTGACCGAAATCATGGATCGCTTCGCTGATTTCAAACTCGTCACCATTCAATGCGAAAAAGCGAACGATTATCCGGCGGAAAATCTGGCGCGTTACGGCGAAGTCGTTGAAAAAAACGCCGGCACGATCCAGTTCAAAGTCAAACGCGACCGTGTCATCGCCGTCTGCAAATCGCTGCTCGATGATTTGGCGGTGAGCGACATTGACATTCAGGAAGTGCCCATTGAAGACGTCATCCGCCAGATTTTTGCGAGGTAATCAAGGTGGCACAGGCGTCCTCGCCTGTGATTCACCAAACACACAGGCCGGAGGCCTGTGCCACAACTTGCCAATCAAACAGTCTCATGTTTCAATCCGCGCATGGATCCATTTCTTCAAGCCGCGATTGAGGAAGCCAAAAAGGGTCTGGCTGAAGGCGGCATTCCCATCGGCTCGGTGCTGGTGCTCGATGGCAACATCATCGGGCGCGGCCACAACCAGCGCGTGCAACGCGGCAGCGTCATTCACCACGCGGAAATGAACTGCCTCGAAAATGCCGGCCAGCTCCAGGCTTCGATTTACCAGCGCTGCATTCTTTATTCGACGCTTTCACCCTGTCCGATGTGCAGCGGCGCAGTGTTGCTTTACAAAATCCCGCGTATCGTCGTCGGAGAAAACGAAACTTTTCAAGGCCCGGAAGAATACGTCCGCTCGCAAGGCGTGCAGTTGGAAGTGCTCCAGGACCCGACATGCATCCGGCTCATGCGCGATTTCATCAAAGCCAGGCCGGAACTTTGGAACGAAGATATTGCGGCTTTGTGATGTCCAAGCCAACCGGCCCCTTCCAGCAGCGGGCTTTGGCTTGTTAAGGACAAGCTGAAGCATGAACTCCAACGCAGCCAAGCTGTCCGCGCTCCGTTTGCACCGGGTCAAATTTCCATGACTGCAATTTCCGGCCGGCAATTAAAACGAATGGGCACGGGAAACCAACCGATGCCGGAGGTCACATACAACGGGCCGGCTTCCGTTTGGAACAATCCCAGATCATATTCGTCCACGGCGTAAGGAACCATTATCGGTCCGTAAAAAGGGATGCGCACCTGTCCGCCATGGGAATGTCCCGCCAGCATCAAATCAAATTTTTGACCCGCCAATCGTTTGACCCACGCGGGGTAGTGCATGAGCAGGATGTTTTTCCTTCCGGGGTCGGCGGAGGGCAATGGATGTCCGGGGCCAAGACGGGCCATGCCCACGAGATTGATTTTTCCATCCGCAATCACACGTTGTTCATCCACGAGCCAGGCGCCGCCGGTGGCGGCAAAGCATTGGATGATTTCGTTGAACGGCACGCGGCTCCAGTAGTCGTGGTTTCCCGGAACGCCATACATGGGTGATTTGACGCCGGATAAAATTTCGAGGGCTTCCGTCAGGTATTTTCCCTCTTCCATGATGTCGCCGGTGAAACACACAAAATCCGGCGACAACGAATTGATCAGGTCCACGACGGATTGTGTATGTGCGCGGTCGCCTTTGTGATGCAAATCGCTGAAATGAATGAAGCGATGGGTCGGCTTGTCGTCCGTCAGGCGCAGCCGGCGAATTTTGACCCACTGCGGCTCGATCCATCCAGCGTCGCCAACAACCGCACAAGGCATTAATAGCAATGTGGCGAGAATAAATCGGCGGCGACTGACTTTGCTAAATTTCATTGGCAACTCCAAAACCACCCTAAAACCGAAGTCCCGAGTATTGCAAGAATTGCGTCCGGCATCCTTCAGCGCTAGTTTGATGCCGTGCCCGCTGATTCCGTTCAATCAAAACCCGCGCCGCTGTGGTTGCTCGTGCGCGTCAATGCGCTGCAAAGCTGGCGGCGGCTCCTGTCCGTGCGCGATCAATCGCGGTTGCTTACCGGCATCATCGCGTTGTTCATGGCCGGGTATCTCGTCGTGTCGTTCGAGCTGTTCTATCATGGGCTGAGATTCATAGCGAAATTTCCGGGCCTGGGTGCGGTGCTTACGGAGCGGCTGATGTATGTGTTGTTCGCATTTTTGTTCGCGTTGCTGCTGTTGAGCAACCTCATCATCGGCTACACCAATCTGTTCCACAATCGGGAGACGGCGTTTCTGCTGACGCTGCCGGTTCCGGCCCGGACCATTTTCCGCTGGAAATTCATCGAATCCACGGTGCTGGCGTCATGGGCGTTTGTTTTTTTGATTGCGCCGTTGCTGGCGGCGTTTGGCTTGTTGCGCGGAGTCCCGTGGCATTTCTATCTGGTGACGTTGGCGCTCATCGCACTGTTTATCGTGCTGCCGGGCGTGCTGGGCGCGGTTCTGGCCATTTGGGTGGGGAGATTTTTGGACCGGCGCAGTTTTCAAATCGCCATGATTGGCACGGCCATCGTTTTGCTGGCGGTGGCGGCGTTTTGGTGGAAGGCCCAGCCGGTTGACGACGAGTTGCTCGACAAGCGCACCCTCGAAGCGCTCGATCTGCTGCTCGCCAAGACGCGATTCACCATGTTCCCGTTTCTGCCGAGCTACTGGTTGTCGTCGTCTGTGTTGCAATGGGCCGAAGGCGTCCTGCGCGGCGCGGCATTTTTCACGCTGGTGCTGCTGAGCTACACGCTGTTTTTCGGCGGCATTGCGTTCACCCAATTTGGCCATGTGTTTTACCACACGGCATCAGCAGTGCAAAGCCGCGCCGGTGGCAGGTGGAATTGGTTTCGTTCCGGTCGGAATCGCCGGCCTGCCGCCGGCCTGCTCGAAAAAATCGCCGCGAAATTGTTCTGGCTCGACCGCGACATGCGCGCGCTGGCGGTCAAGGACCTGCGGATGTTTTGGCGTGACACCACGCAATGGGGCCAGTCGGTGATGCTGTTTGGCCTGCTGGGAGTTTATGTCATCAACCTGCGCAACTTCACGCACCAGTTGACCAGCCCGTTTTGGGTCAACCTGGTCGCATTTCTGAATCTCGGCGTCTGCTCGCTGAATCTTGCCTCGGTGACGACGCGGTTTGTGTTCCCGCAATTTTCGCTCGAAGGCCGGCGGTTGTGGATCGTCGGCATGGCACCGATGGGCATGGCGCGCGTGGTCAAAACCAAGTTCTGGCTGGCCAGCATCTCGTCGCTGTTTGTCACCTCCGGCCTCATTATGCTGTCCTGTTATCTGCTCAAGATGAGTTGGGACCGCGTGCTGTTTTTTGGCGCGGTGATCACCGTCATGACGTTTGCCCTCAATGGTCTCGCCATCGGACTGGGGGTCCTTTATCCCAACCTGAAGGAGGCCAGCCTGAACAAAATCGTCAGCGGCTTTGGCGGCACGCTCTGCTTCGTGCTGAGTTCGTTTTACATCCTGGCCTCCGTATTGTTGCTGGTGTTTGGCGCGGCCGGCCTGCACTCGCGCGAAAGCTGGGCGGCGGAAGGCATCATCGGCTTCGTGCTGCTGTCCGTTTGCATCGGCTGGCTGCCCCTGAGATTCGGGTTGCAACAATTGAAAAATTTCGAGGCGTGAAAACGCGGCTGTCGCCGCCGGCGGGTTGCGCCCCGTATTTCAAGAACGCGGCTTGAAGGCCGGGGTTGCGCGTTGCGGCTGCAAAAATTTGTCCAGCGCTTCAAACAACAAAGGCGCGGTCGCCAGATGCGCCATCCGGCCATCCCGCGCCACCCAGCCAAAGCCTTCCCCGTAAGCCGGACCGTTCGCAATGCACAAATCGGTTGAACATTCGGCGATCTGCCGTTGGGCGGCGCTGAGGGCGTCTGCGCGCGCGCCCTCCGCTTCAAATTTCCACCCCGCGATTCGCGTCCGCGGAAACCAGCCGCGCAGTTCGGCGATGATTTTGGGCGTCGCCACCAGCTCGATGAGCAACTTGCCCTGCCGGGTGGGGATTTTATTGACCGCCTTGATTTCGGCGAGCTTGCCGGATTCGTTGGGCGTGAAAATTCTTCCGAAGGCGAAATCGCTGACCGCCGCCGCGTGAAAAATCGCGTCCACTTTTTTGGACGACACCGCTTTCAGCTTTTCGCGCAGGTCCGCCGTCGTGGTAAACGTTTCCACCCGCTGCGCGCGCCGTTCACCGCCATGCGTGGCCATGGCGCCGATAAGCAGAATCACCTTGTGGCCGCGCGCCGCGAGAAAATTGGCCAGTTCCGTGCCGAGGCGGCCGGTCGAGAAATTCGTGAGCCGCCGCACGTCGTCCAGCGGTTCATAAGTTGGTCCGGCGGTGACGATGCAGTTCATGCTGGTGTTCAAGCTTCAGCCTGTTCGCGCCGGACGGCAAGCCAAACCTTGAACGCCAATTCACGGGACGCGGCTGCGACCGGCTCTCCGCGCCCGGTCACACTCCCCAATTTATTTCAGCAACCATGCGAGCAGCGGCGCGACGGCGAGTGCCGGCAGAAAATTCGCCAGTTCCACCCGGCGGACCTCAAAAACCATCAACGCAATGGCGCACGCGATCAGGCCGGCGGCGGCATTGACCGGGTCAACCAAACCGCGCATTTCGAGAAACGGTTGCACCCAAAGCCGGCAGGCCAACGTGATGCCGCCGAGAAAGGCATAGACGGGAAATGCCGACATTGCGGACGGCCAGCCGAATATTTTCACAAAACCGGTCATGGCCAGACCGTCCATCACGGCTTTGATCGCCAGCAGCCAAAGGCCGCCAGACTGGCCGCCCGGGGTTGGCAAACCACTCGTCACCGCGCCGAGCAACCCCAGGGGCGCGGCGCAAAATAAAATGGTGCAGGCGATGAAGCCGCCGCCGATTTTGCGCGGCGCGTCCGTTTGTGCCGACGCGACCAAACCGCCCGCGTAACGGCCAAGCCGGTTCGATAATTTTTGCAGGCGCAGCAGTTTGCCGGTCCAAAAACCCAGGGTTATGGCGAGCGCGGCGATGAACATTTGTTTCAATCCGGATAAAAAAGTTCCGTTGACACTCAACCAGACGAGCCGCAGGCCGAAGAAAATGGTGAACGTGCCGAGAGCCGAACGAAAGAAAACCTGCGTTCGGACGGACAGCGGTTTGGGCAGCGCCAGCCCGAGCAGCGCGCCGATTAAAATGCCCAAGGCGTTGAGAAATGCGCCGGTCATCCGCTGACTCAACGCAGGGTGCGGGCTAAAGTGCAAGCCGGAAAATTTTTGCCCGGACGACCTTAACCTGTTACTCAAACAGGAATGACCGACGCAAAACCCAGTTCCCACCGCCCATGGCTTTGGATTCCCACGGTGTATTTTGCCGAGGGAATGCCGAATGCGCTGGTCGCAACGGTGTCGGTCATGCTTTACAACGACCTCGGCGTGTCGAACGAAGCCACGGCATTTTTTACCAGCCTGCTCTATCTGCCGTGGGTCATCAAACCTTTGTGGAGTCCCGCTGTAGATATTCTCAAAACCCGGCGGCTGTGGATTTGGACAATGCAACTGTTGCTTGGTATCGGCCTGGCTGGCGTGGCGCTGATGATCCCCGCCCCGCATTTTGTCCGGTGGACGATCGTTTTTTTGGGATTGCTGGCATTCAGTTCTGCCACCCATGACATCGCGGCCGATGGCTTTTACATGCTGGCGACGACCGAACACGAGCAGTCGTTCTTCATCGGCTTTCGCAGTGTATTTTTCAATGTCGGAAAAATTTCCGCGCAGGGCGGATTGGTCTATCTCGCGGGCCAGCTGGGCCGGCAATCCGGCAACCCGGCGTTTGGCTGGGCGATTGCCTTCGGAGTCGGTGCGGTAATTTTTCTGGTCTTGGGCGCCTATCATCGCTTCGTCCTGCCGCACCCGGCAGCGGACGAGCCCAAGGTGGCCGTGAACACCGGAGATTTCTGGACCGGATTTTTCAAAACATTCGGGTCATTTTTCCAGAAGCCGAATATCGTCGTGCTGCTGCTTTTCCTGCTGCTCTACCGGCTGGGCGAAGCACAACTCGTGAAAATCATCCCGATTTTTTTACACGCGCCGCCGGAAAAAGGCGGGCTGGGACTGGCCATCGAAAAAATCAGCCTGATTTACGGCTCGGTCGGCGTCGTCACGTTCATGGTTGGCGCGCTGCTCGGCGGCTTTGTGGTAGCACGCCACGGATTGAAATTCTGGCTGTGGCCGATGTTGCTGGCGATTCATCTGCCGGACGCGGTGTTCATCTGGCTGGCTTACGCGCAACCGGACAATTTTTGGGCGATTGGCACGGGCGTCGCCGTCGAGCAATTCGGCTACGGGTTCGGTTTCACGGCCTTCATGCTTTACATGATTTACATCGCGCGCGGCGAACATCAGACAGCGCACTACGCGATTTGCACGGGCTTCATGGCGTTGGGCATGATGCTGCCGGGCATGTGGAGCGGCTGGTTGCAGGAACATATCGGTTATCCGCATTTCTTCGTGTGGGTGCTGCTGGCAACGATTCCGAGCTTCATCGTCGCACTGCAAATCCCGCTTGAGGCGGAATTTGGCCGGCGTTGTCAGGCCGGCTGAACAGCCGCCGAAAAGAATTGCTTTGAACGCACCGGCCTTCCCAAAATCCATGTTCATAATGAAATCAACCTGTTTCAACTGTTCCCGCCGGACGCTCATCCTGGCATTGTTGTCGGGCACGGCGTTGTTCGGATTTATCCCGTGCGCCCGCGCGGAATTGTCGTTCGTCCTCACCAACTCCAGGCCCGCCGCCATGCCGCGCCGCCCGAGCATCATTTTGATTGTGGCCGACGGCCTCGGGTACGGTGATTTGAGCTGCTACGGCCAGACAAAATTTCAGACGCCGAATCTCGACCGGCTCGCCGCCGGAGGCATTCGCTTCACAGATTACCATGCCGGCGACGCGATAAGTTCACCGTCACGCGCGGCGTTAATGCTGGGCAAGGATTCGGGTCACTTGAAACAGCGCGCTGACGTGGACGTGTCGCTGTCGGCGGACGACATCACCGTCGCGCAGGCGCTCAAGCAATCCGGCTATCACACGGGTCTGATCGGGGAATGGGACCTGGGCGGTGACGGCACGACCGGCGCGCCGTGGAGCAAGGGTTTCGATGAATTCGCCGGCTACTTCGACCCCGCCGACGCGGAAAACTTTTATGCCGATTATGTGTGGCGTTACGACCCGGTAACGCCGCTTCATGGCAAGGTGGTGGTATATGCAAATGCCGGTGATAAAAACGGCCAATATATTCCCGACCTGTTTACGACCATGGCGGTGAATTTCATCGGCAACAATCAACCTGACCAGTTCAATCATTACCGGCCGTTTTTCCTGCTGGTGAATTACACCATTCCGGGCGCCGGGACCGGGCGGGTTCCCACCGACGCTCCGTTTTCCGAAGAGCCGTGGCCGCAACTGGAAAAAAACAAGGCCGCCATGATTACCCGCCTGGACGCCAGCATTGGCCAGTTGCTGGAGCAGCTGAAAAAGCTGAACCTTGAAAGCAACACGGTGTTTTTCTTCACGAGCGACACCGGGCCGCAAACAAACGGCGGCGTGGATCCAGAATTTTTCCGGAGCGCCGGGCCGTTTCGTGGTGGTTGCGGCAATCTTTACGAAGGCGGCTTGCGCGTGCCAATGATTGTGCGTTGGCCCGGCAAGATTCACGCCGGCCAGGTCAGTGATTTTCCCTGCGCGGCGTGGGATTTTCTGCCGACGGCGACGGACATTGCCCTGATCAAATCCCCGATGAACATTGACGGCATTTCCCTTTTGCCGACGTTGTTCAACCAAATCCAAACCAACCGGCAGGAGTCGTTTTATTGGAAGCTCCAAAGTCGCGACGCGGCCCAGGCCGTTCGCATGGGAGATTGGAAGGTTATCCGTTCAAAAGCCGATGCTCCTCCAGAGCTTTACAATCTTAAAATTGATCCGGGCGAAACCAACAATGTCGCCGACCAGCATCCCGACGTAATCACGAAGTTCCAAGGCATCTTGAAGAACAACCGTTAACGCGCTGGACTGGCCGGCAAAGGGGCGTTCACATCGCGTTCCTGTTTTTCCAGATGGACGGCGAAACTCATCCACACAATGGCCAGCGCCACAGCCAGCAAAATCGCCGCCAGCACAAACCAAGGCCATCGGTGGCGTTGGGGATTTCCCTTTTGATCGTCCATGCGAATTATTGTACCGCCAGCCTGCGGCCACTGCAAATCAAGGCGGAGCCGGTTCCCGCTGTTCGGTGTCCCGTTCCACCCGTGGGATGGTCTGGCCAGCCTTGTTTTCCCCGCCGCGTAAACGCAGAACTCCAATCGGCTCGACCCGCGCGAGTTTTGTATTACATTGACCGTCATCGCGCTTATGCACGAGGCTGAATCGCCAGAAGATCTGCTGCCGCCGCCGCCGGTAAAAACCGGTGACGAGCATCCGTATGCCATTTTCCGGAACCGGGATTTCACACTTTATCTGGCCGGCCGTCTGGTGGCTGTGCTCGGCCAGCAGATGTTCGCCATGGCCATCGGCTGGGAAATTTATGAGCGCACCGGTTCGGCTTTTGCACTGGGCCTCATAGGGCTGACGGTGATGGTTCCGATGTTTTTGTTCACGCTGCCGGCCGGGCACGTCGCGGACAATTACAACCGCAAACGAATCATCGTGCTGATGACGGCGGTCATGGCGGCGGCGAGCCTTGGGGTGGCCGTCATATCGGCGCTCCAGGCGCCGGTTTACTGGATTTACGTCTGCCTGTTCATCGGCGGCACCGCCCGCACGTTTTCGTGGGCGGCCACCGCCGCCTTTTTGCCGGCGCTGGTGGACCGGAAGGATTTCCCGCGGGCCGTGAATTGGAATGCCGCCATGTTCCAACTGTCCAGTATTGTCGGGCCGGCGGCGGCTGGCGCCATCATCGCCGCCATGTCCCGGCACACGGCCTCGCCCGCCGCGCTGGTTTATGTGCTCAATGCGCTGGCATCGCTGGTCTTTTGCCTGCTCATCGGCATGGTGCGCCGGGAACACACCGTCGTCGCCAAGGAGCCCATGACGCTTTCGGCGCTGCTGACGGGGTTCAAGTTTGTTTACGCGAGCAAAATCATTCTGGGAACCATCACGCTCGACATGTTCGCGGTGCTGTTGGGCGGCGCGACGGCGCTGCTGCCGATATATGCGAAGGACATTTTGTTTGTCGGGCCGGGCGGTCTCGGCCTGCTGCAGGCAGCGATGCCGATGGGCTCCGTGCTCTGCGTGTTCATCCTGAACCATCGTCCGCCGTTGCAGAAAGCCGGGCGTTCCATGCTGTGGGCCGTGGCGGCCTTCGGCCTCGGCACGATCACGTTCGGATTTTCGAAGTGGTATTGGTTTTCGTTCCTCATGCTGTTCATCTGCGGCGCGGTGGACAACATCAGCGTCGTGGTGCGGCATACACTGGTGCAGATGCTCACGCCCGACGACAAGCGCGGGCGCGTCTCCGCCGTCAACAACCTCTTCATCAGCACGTCCAACGAACTGGGCTGGTTCGAGTCCGGGACCGTCGCGCAAATCTTCGGGCCGACTCTCGGGAACACGATTGTCGTCGGCGCGGTGATTTCCGCCGTGTCCGGCGGGGTGGGAACCGTTCTGACCGTGCTCGCCGTGGCCTGGATCTGGCCGGAAATACGGAAGTACGGACGATTGGACGCGACTTGACGCGGGCGGGGGGAGGTTTATTTTCGGCGCATGAAACGAATTTTAATCTGGATTTTTATCCTAAGTTTTTCCCTGGCCGCGGCGCGCGCCCAGGACGCCGCGACCCAGCAGCAAATTGACCAGATCAATGGCCGGCTTCAGGACCTGCAAGACGCGCAGGCGGTGCAGGCCAAGCGCATCACCGCGCTGGAAAAGGAAATCGGCGAACTGCGTGACAAGTCGAACGGGTCCGGCGCAAACCCGGATGACCTGCAAAAACTCGCCGATCAGGTCCAGGAACTTGCCAAAAAACAGCAGGCGGACAATGACTTGATTCTGAAGGAAATCGGAAAACTCGGAAAAGTTGGCGGTTCGTCTCCGGGACGCAAGTCAACGTCAGGTGTGACAACGAATACCGCCACGGGCGGCTCAACCACAGGCGGCAAGGAAATCGGGTACGAATACAAAGTGGTGGCCGGCGACACGCTTTCGATCATTGCCAGGAAGTATCGCGATCAGGGCATCAAAGTGACGGCGGACCAGATGCTGAAGGCGAATCCGGGATTGGATCCCAAAAACCTCAAGGTCGGGCAGAAAATTTTTATTCCGGCGCCCGCGCAGTGATTTTTTGCGGATCACGTGGATTGAAAACCGCGCAGCGCAAATTTTAACGGGGCAGCGCGAAGTGGAGTGCCAGCACACCCACCGCTGCGACCAGACAGTAGCAGCCGAAGTATTTCCAGCGCCCGCCTTCAAGCCAGCGGGAAAGCCATTTCAAGGCCAGCAGACCGGCGACGAAACTGAAAATCATTCCGACGAGGCCGGGCGTTAAAAGATGCAGCGCGGATTCCTGGCTCAACGCATGCGCCTTGATAAGCCGATGCGCTTCCTGCGCGATTGCGGGTGGCGTCAAAACGACGGCGAGCGCGAAACTGAATTCTTCCAATTTTTGTTTTGGCAGGCCGAGCAGAAGGCCGGTGGAAATGGTCGCGCCGGAGCGTGAGAATCCGCGAAATGGAACACAAATTCCTTGAACGAGGCCGATCCAAATGGAATGTTCCGGCTGAATTTCAGAATGGCGCGGTGATTTTTCCTCGCGCCAGCCGGCATAAATAATTAAAACTCCAACCATCGCTAGAGACCCGGCAATCAACCGCAGATTTGAAAACAAACCTTCAATTTCTGCGTGTGCCGCGCCGCGCATGAAAATTTTTTCGACGAGAACTTTCAATCCCAAGTAAACGACGCCGGTGCAAAATGTCGCAATAACGATTTGAATCGCAAACCATTGAACCTGTCTGCTGGAGGCAAAGTAATCGCGTTTCCAACCTTTCCAAAAATAGACGATGACGGCGAACATCGTTCCGGTGTGCAGCATGACCAGCAGCATCGTCATTTCAGGACTCGACGGATCCAGTTTCATGAGTTTTTCCGCCGCGATGACGTGCGCTGAACTTGACACTGGCAACAACTCACACGCGCCTTGAATCAGCGCCAAAATCAGGATTTGAAAATAATTCAGCATGTTTATGAAATCCCTTCGCTCGTCCAGGGAATAACCATGGCCATCCAATCAAGCATGAACCATTTGGACGCGAAACGGGCGCGGCAGGCAAGGAAGAAATGCGGCGGACGCTACTTTTTTGATCCCCAGAAGGTTTTGGCTTCCTCGGTGTGCTGTTTGACCTTGAGCTGGCCCAGGATGGAGTGCCAGGAGATGTAAATTTTGTGCCACTGGGCTTCCAGGCCGCGGAGCGCGCCTTCGCTCATTTCGCTGAGGTAGCGCAACGACGGCGCGTTGCCGATGAGCGCGTGGATTTCGTCGCGCGTGGGCGAGGCGACTTCAACGGAAGCGTAAATCAGTTCAATCTCCTGCACGATGATGCTTTTAATTTCAAGAAAATGACCTTCTTCCGCCGGCCCGAATTTTTTTCCGCGCGCGACGTTGATGAAATAATTGAACTGTTTCCAGCACTCAATGTGCGTTTCAATTTGAGTGACCAGTTGGTTGAGGTCTTTGGCTGTCATAAGCGTGGTCGGTTGGTTAGCGGCGAAAAAGCGGCTTGCGGGAAAAGGAAAATGATGGCGCCGCCGCGCAATTCGCGGGCGGTGATGTGCAGGCTGGTGAAATGGATGCTGACTTCGGCCAGCGGTATTTGCGCCGCGCGCGCCTCGCGGAAGAGGGACAGCACTTCCTGACCGATGGCGTGCAGCAACTCCCTGGGATAGGTGGACGAGACGGTGTAGGTGACAACGTGGCCGTTGCGGTCCACGGCGACACTGCCGGCCGGCAGTTGCTGGACTGCCGCACGGGAACGGAAAAACCGTTTTAAAAATCGTTTTAAGAATCCCATGATGAAACAAGTTTTTTGCTTTTTTCGAATAATGGGCCGGCGGCGACATTGGGCGGCCAGCCAACGAGAAAACACTTGTTTTCCTGGTTCAAAACAAGCATCTGACGTTCCAAATTATGGCCGGCGACGTGCGAAAGCGGTCCGGCTTCGATCCGTTCCCCAAGGCGTTTGGCGGTTTCGACGGCCCGGCGCGCCCATTTGGCGAGCGGCTCGGACGGTTGCGTACCCATGGTTTCGATTTCGCCCTGGCCGTCGGGCGGCACGACGATGACGAATTCCGCGCCCTCGCGCGTGAGCTGTGCAAGTTTCCAGATGGTTTTTCGGTGGGCGGTTTGCTCGAGGGAACCGGGCTCGACGGAATCAGCCGTTTCATCAATCGCCTGCGCGGATTCCAGCAGCAGGGCGTTGACGGGTTTGGTGATGGTGCGTTCGCGCTCGGGTTCGGCGGGCAGATTTTCAAACGTGCCGGACTTCCAGGCCAGAATCCTGTAGAACGCCGCTTCTCCGCGCGCGCCGTCACTTTCCGCGTCAATCAATTCGCCGTTTTGAATCCAAAGTTTGGCCACGAGCGATCCGCGCGTGATGCGCAAGACGGTGGAACTGCGCGAGAGGCATTCCATCTGGATGATGTCCATGAGGCTTTTGCTTTGAATGCCGCGAAAGCCGCCTTCCAAGTCGCGGCCCATCAGCGATTCGATGCAGTCCAGAAACATCTGCGAATTGGCCTGCATGTCGCTCTTGAGCCAGAACAAGTCCACGCCCAAGGCGTAGGCGCGCGAGCGGAATTCCTCGTCTTCCAACCCGCTCAAAACTATCGTGCGCAATTCGGGAAACCGGCGGCGGACGATGGACAGCACCTGCAAGCCGTCCATGCGCGGCATTTTTAAATCGCAGACCAACAGCCGGAACGGCTCGGTTTCCATGAGCGCCAAGGCGCGCGCGCCCGACGCGACGGTGCGGATTTCAGGCTTGCTGGGAAGGTGCGCAAACATTTCGTTGCACAAGTTCAGCCAGTCCGCATCGTCATCCAAAACAAGAATTTTATGGCGCATTTCCATTCCGCTGGCGTTAATCGCTAACGCCGCCGCTCCGCAAAGACAAGCGCGAAAAATGCCAACAGCGTAATTATTTAAGCGGAAGCAATTGGCGTTCCCAATTGAGACAAGGCGGCAAGAAAATCTAAATGCCAGAATGTGAACAGACTAGGGACAAAGAAGTCCAACGCTGAGACAAATTTTCCGCCCGCCCATCGCTCCTTTCAAGGCTTTCAAAGGTCCAGGCGGTCAAGTCAGACAAAAAACCAACCGTGGCGTGCTTCCTGCTGAAAGATGGAAGCCTGCCGGTTGACCGGCCGCCAGTGAAGCATGAGTGCCATGTCAAACAGTGTCAAAATAAAGTTCGCCGGGTTGCTCCGAGGTCTGCTGCGCCGCCTCGACGATGAAGAAGCACCCGCCTCTCAAACGCCGCGCGCGCGCGCCGTTGCTGCGACGCCCGTGACAGTCGCACCGGCTGCCATCGCGCGCCCGCAAACGGCGCCGCCAGCATCCCCGGCATCCACAATGCCACCCGAGCTGGCAGAAAACCCCGATGAATTGCAACTGCCCCTGCAATCAATTCTCGCCGCGATGCCGATGGATTTGCGCGCGAAAGTCATGCAAGCGCCGCCCGCGGGGACGATGATTGCCGTTCCGCTGGAAAACATTCTCACGCAACTTGCGTTTGGCTCCGTGAAAATCGCTTTCGGTGAATTGCGAAGGGCCGCTCCGGGCGTGTTCGTCAATTCCGGCGGCGAGCATGACCACAAGACGGTGATGCTGCCGCTCAATGAAATCCTCACCCGGTTGAATCTCGCTCTGCTGTCACGCCGCTCCGCCCAGAAACAAGTCGAAGTTACCGAAGACATCACCGGACCATTCGGTGCGGGCGGAGAAGGGGCCAAAATTTCCGTCGCCGCCAAACCCACGCCGTCCACCGCCATACCATCGTTGCGAATGACCTCGCCGTCATCGTTTTCGTTTGCCGCACGCAGCATTACACCTGCAACCAGCGCCGCGACTCCGCCCCCGCGGCCGTTTACGCCGCGCGCCCCCACGCCCGCAACCGACTTTGTCACGCCGCGAAGCAATGGCGCGCCCAAGCCTGTTGCTCCCATTGCTTCACCGACGCCACAAATTCCGGTTGAATCGGCGGCCATTTCCGCACCCTTGGCCGCGCTCTCGGAAAACTGGCCGGAGGGACTGCGACTCGAAATCAGACAGTCGAATCTGGCAAATGCCCAGGTTTTGTTGCCGGCGGATGTGATTGAACCGGCGTTGAAGCGTGGACGCATAACCTTCACCTGGCGAAATTTGCGGCCTTTGATCAAACCCACGCCTCCACCGGCGTCCATCCACGATGGCATTGAATTGGAACTGCCGTTGAATGTCGTCGCCCCGCTGTTTTTCGCACGACAAAAAATGGCGCCCCGGTCACGGGCGACGGAACGGCCACCGGCTGAAATTCCGAACTTGTTTTTTGGTTTTCCCCAACCCGAAACACTGCAGCCGAAACCGGCACCGGCAAGAACGCCCGAACCGCGGCCGAAACCGCCGGCAATGGTGCCGGAACCGCAGCCGATCCGTCCTGCCGCCAAACCCGCGGATGCCAGACCGGTGGATGCCAAGTTGTTGGACACAAATTACTATATCTGGAGCGACACCGCCGAGGCTCCCAGAGTGGACGAAACCGAATACAAACGCCCGCAAAGGCCGGCAACGGATTTCTCCAGCCGTCACGCGACGCCAAACGAGATCGTCGCCCGCGCGATGGCGTTGCCCGGGGTGGTGGGCGCCATCGTAGCGTTGCCGGACGGCTTGAAAGTGGCCAGCCAGATCCCGTCCGACCTCAACGCGGACACGCTTGCGGCGTTTTTGCCTCAAATTTTTGACCGGGTAAGCCAGAGCACCAAGGAATTGCGGATGGGTCCGCTGAATAATTTCAATTTCACCGTTGGCAACGTGCCGTGGAAAATTTACCGCGTGAACGCCGTCTATTTCGCCGCGTTCGGTCGCGCGGGAGAAGCGCTGCCAACCGTGCAACTGGCCGCGCTGGCCGCTGAACTTGATCGCAAAAAACAATAATAATATTTTATGGCCCTCATCAACCAAGCCACCAAGGAATTGCAGGTTAAAATCGTTTATTACGGCCCGGCCATGGGCGGCAAGACGACCAACCTTGTGCAAGTCCACGACCATGTACAAACCGCCGCCGGCAACAAGGGCAAACTCGTGTCGCTGGCGACGAGTTCCGACCGCACGCTGTTCTTCGATTTTCTGCCGATTGAGGCGATGACCATCAAGGGCTTCAAGACGAAGTTCCAGCTTTACACCGTGCCCGGCCAGGTGATTTACAACACGACGCGGCAACTGGTGCTGCGCGGCGTGGACGGTGTCGTGTTTGTCGCCGATTCGCAATACGAAAAGATGCCGGAAAACGTCGAGAGCTTCCAGAATCTCGTGGACAACCTGAATGCCCTCAAGCTCAACCTCGCGGAAATTCCCTACGTGCTGCAATACAACAAGCGTGACCTGCCGAACGCCGCTCCGGTGGAATACATGGAATTTTTGCTGAACAATCGCGAAGTGCAGGTGCCGTCGTTCAGCGCGACGGCGCACAAGTGCGAAGGCGTATTCGAAACCCTGAACATGATCACGCGCCTGCTGTTGCACAAATTCATCAACCAAAGCGTTCCACAATACGCATGACATGGCCACCCTGCCCCAACTTATCGAGGAGGACATCCGGCGGTGCGATGAAACGTTACGCGCTTTCATCGCCAGCACGGATGCGACGGCCGCGCTGATCATTGACAAGGGCGGTTTTCTCATCACGCATCAGGGCGACGCACATGATTTCGACCTGACCACCATCGGCGCGCTGGCGTCCGGTGCGTTCATGGCCAACCAGACCATCGCCGGTCTGGTCAACGAAACCAATTTCAGCAGCATTTACCAGCAGGGTGAAAATTTCAGCATGTTCGTCACGAATGTTGACGAACAATCCCTGCTGGTCGTGATTTTCAAGTCCCACTCCGGTGTAGGCGTGGTGAAGTATTACGCGGCGGCAGCCGTCAAACGCATTGCGCGCCAGCTTAAAATCGCCAAGGAGAGGGCCCCGGAGGCGGGACTTGATCTTTCCGCTCTAAACGTTGCCGAAACCAGGCCGCTCTTTCGGAAAAAGAAAGCCTGAGACAGACCGTGCAACGAGTGTTTATAACATGAAGACTGCCGCCGTCGGCGGCACACAAAATTGATTATGAGGTGGATCAATCTTTTCGCGGTTATCCTGGTTCTCGGTTATGCCCTGTGGATAGCCTGCCGCGGATGGCGGCTCTTCGGGAAGCTGAGGCAGGCCAGCACGATCAGCGACGTTTTGAAGAGTATTTTGGAACAGCACCGTTTTTATTTCATTCACGGTGCGGCCAGTTTCATCGCCTTGCTTGCATTTCTCGGCCTCAGAGTCCTGGTTCTGCTCTTCACCTCTTCCGAAGCAACCGTGTTCAGCCCCTTTGTTTTTGGCAGCTTCGCGTACCGGTTTCTGCCCGGCAAATTGGGCTGCCTGGGCGTTGCGCTGCTGGTGATTTCCCTGGTGTGTTTTTATCAGCACGTAAAGAGCAAACATTACCTCCACGTGCTTTACGCCTTTCGCAACCAACTGGGGCTGACGGAAGCCGGCTGAAATTTCACGCGAGCCGGCTGTGGCTGCCGTCACTGAACGGCCGGCCTTTTAAACACAGCGCGCCCGCCGCCAAAAGGTGCTTGGCGCCCCGCGCTTTTAATCCTCCAATCCGGAGCGCAACCCTGTCCCACCCGGCCGACCATGACTGTGGGCGCTGTCCTGACGTGAAAATGGCGTTCTCATCTCGTCCCAGAGTTTCTCAGCGTGATCGCCCAACGGTGATAGATGGAGAATGGCCAGATCGTAACATCGTTTCAAGTCCAGCATCGTTCGCTGGATTTCCGGTTCCGCCGATTTTTGGTACACCGTTCCCGACTCTTTGTAGGCGTCAAAAATTTCCGCGAGAATCGCGTCCTTGAATTTGCGGGCCTTAATGCTTTCAGTTCCCCCTGTATCCATGGAATTATCTCTTTGTTTCCCTGCTGATTTTACATTTTAACGGTGTGACAATTTGACATTCACGGCAGATGGCTGTGACTGCCATCGCAGAACACGCCGTTTTTCGAATGCTTGCAACCACACCATGCAACGGTTTTCGCTTCGGCGATATCCACTTTGCGCGGCCCGAGGCCGGTGCCTTTGTGCGAGCCGTCGCAGAACGGCTGGCCCTTGGATCTGCCGCACGCGCACCACCAAAAGGTGCCTGGCTCTGCCTTTTGAACAAAGGGAGATCTTTGGGCAATAATTGGTTCACTCATGGCGGCTCTTCAATATCATCCCCGGTTTCGCTTGGCAACTATTTCATTGTTACTTTCCATTGGAAACCTGCTCCGCCAGGCTTAACTTCTCCCCGTAACCATGCCCGGCCAACCCATCCCTTACCGCCAGTGGGGCGTGAACCTGGACGCCAACGCGCTCCAGCAGATGGAGAACGCCTGCCAGTTGCCCGTCTCCGTTGCCGCCGCGCTCATGCCCGATGCCCATGTCGGTTATGGCCTGCCCATCGGCGGCGTGCTCGCCACCGACAACGCCGTCATCCCCTACGCCGTGGGCGTGGACATCGCCTGCCGCGTCAAACTCACCGTGCTGGATTTACCGCTGGATTATCTCCGCCGACGTGAAACCGATTTCATCCGCGCCATCGAGGCCGAGACCCGCTTTGGCATTGGCGTGGAATTCAAACATCGTCGCACGCATCCGGTGATGGACGAGGACTGGTCGGTCAGCCCCGTCACGAAACGCTTTCGCGACAAGGCCGCGGCCCAACTCGGCACCAGCGGCAGCGGCAATCATTTTGTCGAGTTCGGCGAATTCACTGTTGAACACAAGGAACTCGGCCTTGAGCCGGGCATGTATCTTGCCTTGTTGAGTCATAGCGGCAGCCGCGGCACCGGCGCGCAGGTTTGCGACCATTACAGCCGCGTCGCCCGCCAGAAACACAAGGATTTGCCCAAGGAACTCAGCTATCTCGCGTGGCTCGACCTCGATTCCGCCGACGGGCGGGAATACTGGGCGGCGATGGAATTGATGGGCCAATACGCCTCCGCCAATCACTTCCTCATCCACAAACACGTCGCGCGGCATCTCGGCGCCGGCGTGTTGCTGGACATCGAAAATCATCACAATTTCGCATGGAAGGAACGCCATGGCGGACGCGACCTCATCGTCCATCGCAAAGGCGCAACCCCGGCGGGGTTAGGCGTGTTGGGCGTGATTCCCGGTTCGATGGCCAGCGCCACGTTTGTAGCACGCGGCAAGGGCAACGCTGCGTCGCTCAACTCCGCCTCGCACGGCGCGGGCCGCGTGATGAGCCGTCACAAGGCGAAGGAAACTTACAACTGGAAAATGGTGCAGCCCTATCTTGACGAACGCGGCGTGAAATTGATTTCCGCCGGACTGGACGAAGTGCCAATGGTCTATAAAAACATCGAGGAAGTAATGGCCGCACAGACCGATTTGGTGGAACCGCTCGCGAAATTTTTCCCGCGCCTCGTCAAAATGGCTCCAGCCGGCGAACGGGCGGAGGATTAAGCCACAGCTTGAACACAGATGAAACACGGATGGACGTGCCGGAGACGCGGCAGATTTGTGGAATGTTACCCGGCTTGAAGTTTATTTCTTCAAGCGGTATATGAACCGGCATGAAACTCCGGGTTCTCACCGTCTCACTGATTGTTGCGCTGTTCGCTCCCGTCCTGAATTTGCCGGCTGAAACCGGTTATGACGCCTGGCTTCGCTGCGAGCAGATTGATGATCCGCGTATGGCGCAGAGATATGATTCATTACCCGCGGTGGTCATCATGCTGGACGATTCTGCCGTTGCGAAAACGGCGCAAACCGAGTTGGTCCGCGGCGTGCGC
Organism: uncultured Verrucomicrobiae bacterium; assembly: GCA_963744965.1. Lineage (GTDB taxonomy): Bacteria > Verrucomicrobiota > Verrucomicrobiia > Limisphaerales > UBA11358 > UBA11358. The sequence continues at coordinate 62,773 of CAVUVT010000008.1, read as the reverse complement.
GGCATGTTAGACAGGATTCTGAGGATTGAAAACACGTTGCCGGGGGAAAACGCCATCCTCATCGGCACTTTTGACGCCGTCAAAAAGGTCCTGCCGGCATTCACCGCCCCGACAAATGTCATCGAGGACGGATTTTATTTGCGGACCATGGCCGCTGGCGGCCATGAATATCTGGTAATCACCGGGCCAAATGAACGCGGTGTGCTCTACGGCACGTTCGCCTTGCTGCGCAAAATCGCGCTTCGTGAATCCATCACCGGACTTGATGAAAAAGAAAACCCTTATGCGCCAATCCGTGCCATCAATCAATGGGACAATCCCGACGGCAGCATTGAGCGCGGTTATGCCGGACGTTCGATTTTTTGGGCGGACGACCACATTGTCAAAAACCTGACCCGCGTCCGCGATTATGCGCGCCTGCTCGCCTCGGTCGGCATCAACGGCTGTTCCATCAACAATGTCAACGCGGACCCGCAGGTCATCCGGACGGACCATGTGCCGGAACTCGCGCGCGTGGCGGAAGCCTTTCGTCCCTATGGCATCAAACTGTTCGTCTGCATCAATTTCGGCAGCCCGAAATCCATCGGCGGCCTGGACACGTTTGATCCGCTCGACCCGCGCGTCATTGATTTCTGGCAGAAGAAGGTGGATGAAATTTACGCCGCCATTCCCGATTTCGGCGGGTTCATCATGAAAGCGGATTCGGAGGGCGAACTGGGCCCGTCGGCCTATGGCCGCAGCCACGCCGATGCGGCGAACGTGGTGGCCCGCCCGCTCAAGGCCCACGGCGGCATCGTTTTCTACCGCGGCTTCGTTTATGATCATCACGCGGACTGGCGCAATTTGAAGAATGACCGCGCCAAGGCCGCCTACGACAATTTCCACAAGCTGGACGGGAAATTTGAGGACAACGCCATCGTGCAAATCAAAAACGGGCCAATTGATTTTCAGGTGCGCGAGCCGGCGTCGCCGTTGTTCGGCGGCCTGGAAAAAACCGCCCTGGCGATCGAACTGCAGATCACACAGGAATATCTCGGCCAGCAACGGCATCTGTGCTTTGAGGTGCCGATGTGGAAAGAAACGCTCGATTTCGACATGCATGCGAAGGGGGCGAACACGCCGGTCAAGGCGCTGGTCGCCGGGAAAGTCTTCGAACGTTCGATCGGCGGTTTCATCGGCGTCGCCAATGTGGGTCTGGACACAAACTGGTTCGGCCATCCTCTGGCCATGGCCAATCTCTATGGCTTTGCCCGGCTCGCTTGGAATCCTGATTTGAGCAGCCGGCAAATTGCAGAGGAATGGACGAAACTGACTTTCGGGCTCGAGCCGCAGGTCGTCAAAACCATTTCCGACATGCAATTGAATTCGTGGCCCATGTACGAAAATTACACCGGCCCGCTCGGGGTGGGCGGACTGACGGACATCATCGAGGTCCATTACGGCCCGGGCATCGAATCCTCCGAACGCAACGGCTGGGGCCAGTGGCATCGCGGTGACGAACACGGCATCGGCATGGACCGCACCGTGGCCACCGGCACCGGCTACACCGCCCAATATCATCCGCCGGTTTCGGATAGGTATGAATCCTTGAAGACCTGTCCGGACCAACTGCTCCTGTTCTTCCATCACGTGCCGTACGATTATGTTCTGCACTCGGGCAAGACGGTGATCCAGCACGTTTACGACACGCATTACGAAGGCGCGGAGCAGGCGCAAAAACTCATGGACCAATGGAAATCGCTCAAGGGCAAGATTGACGAACCGCGTTACAACCAAGTCCTCGCCCGGCTCGAATATCAGGCGGGTCATGCCATCGTCTGGCGCGATGCCGTTTGCCAGTGGTTCCTTAAAATGTCAGGCATCTCCGACCAGCTCGGCCGCGCCGGACACTATCCGAACCGGGTCGAGGCCGAATCCATGAACCTCAACGGGTACGAAGTGTTCGATGTGAAACCGTGGGAAACAGCCTCCGGCGGCAAGGCGGTCCAATGCACCAGTCCCGATCGGCATGGCTCGGTCAGTTTCACCTATAATGGCAAGCCCGGCTGGTACAATCTCGCCGTTCAGTATTTCGACCAAACGAATGGCGTATCTCAGTTCACCCTCTTGGTCGGCCAACAACTGATGGACCGGTGGCTGGCGGACGACCTGCTGCCTTCCCGTAATGTTCCGTCCCTCCCCAACGGCCACACCTCCACGCGGCATACCGTGCGGGGCGTGGCTTTGCGTCCCGGCGACGAAATTCGCATCGAAGCCGTCGCCGACGGCGGCGAGAATGCGCCGATTGACTACGTGGAAATCAACCCGGCCACGAACTGAATTCTGCCAAACCCAACCCCGCACTCTACAAACGAATCATACCAACTTGCGTTCAAAATGCTACAAATGCGCAAGGCGAACCATGGCTTGATTTGGAGTGCGCAGACAGGTCTGCGCCTTGGAACGACGCGACATGTCGCGTCGAAGAGAGCGGCGTCAAGCCGCCGCAGTCCAAAGTTCGTTGCATTTTGAATGCAAATCAGTATCAGGTGGCGGGAAATGGCGACAAATTTCCGCCTTTCGTATGCGTCTGAGCAGCCATGTCTGGCTTATCATGTTGGCATGGCTTCTTCAGAAGCCGGATTTAGGTCGTCGGCGTTTGGACTGAAAGCTGGGAAAAGTTTAGGCACGGGTAGGAAAAATTAAAGCCCCGGCCTGCGGTGATCCTTTTTTACTCGTCACTCTGCGCGGGCTTTCTTAATCATGTGTTCAACCCCATGAGTCGAAGATCGAAAAAAACAAACCTGCCATGCGTTCAAGCGCGCCTGTATTGCCCGCTGGTGACAGACCGGAAGTGGAAGACTTCCACTCGCCAGAATCCGAAAGCCATCCGGCGGGTTTGAATGACCGCTGGCTGGTCCCCGGGGTCTGCCTTTTTCTGGCGGCCATCATCTGGGTGGTCCGCGTCCCCGACAAGATTATTCCGTCAGTCTCAGTCCAAATCCAGGTCTTCAATTTCCAAAAAGCCGTGCAACTGGCGGATGCGCGTAGGGTGGCGCATTTTGCGGAGCGCCTTGGCTTCGATCTGCCGGATGCGCTCGCGGGTGACACGGAACTGCTGCCCGACTTCCTCGAGCGTGCGCGCGCAACCGTCGCCCAGGCCAAAACGCAGTTCCAGCACCTTCCGTTCGCGCTCAGTCAGGCTGCATAACACGTCGCCGAGTTTGTCCTTGAGCAGGCTGAAACTGGTGATGTCGAGGGGATTGTCGGCGGCCTTGTCCTCGATGAAATCGCCGAAGTTGGCGTCCTCGGTGTCACCGACTGGTGATTGCAGTGAAATTGGCTGTTGCGCCATTTTCAAAACGGCGCGCACACGGTCCACGGGGATTTGTATCTCGTCGGCGATTTCCTCGGGCGTCGGTTCGCGGCCAAAGTCCTGCAGCAGGCGTTTTTGGGTGCGCATGAGCTTGTTGATGATTTCGATCATATGCACCGGGATGCGAATGGTCCGCGCCTGGTCGGCGATGCTGCGCGTGATCGCCTGCCGGATCCACCACGTGGCGTAGGTGGAAAATTTGTAGCCGCGGCGATATTCAAATTTCTCGACAGCCTTCATCAAACCCATGTTGCCCTCCTGGATCAGGTCGAGAAACGACAGGCCGCGGTTCGTGTATTTTTTGGCGATGGAAATGACGAGCCGCAGGTTGGCCTCGACCATTTCGGTTTTGGCCTGGAGCGCCCGGGTGGAAAATTCGCGCAGGCGGTCAAAGGTTACGAGGTAATCCGCATGCGGCATCCGGACAAACTCTTCGAGCGCCTTGGTTTTTTGCCGTTCGGCTTCGACCAGATGCCGCTGGGCGCTGGATTCGCGCTCCGCCTCGGCGTCGGCCAGCGCGCGCAGGCTGTATTGCAATTTGTCGTGGATGTTTTCGGCCACGAGCGCCATTTCCTCAATCACCTTCTGTTTGCAACAAAACCCGGGGAACACCCTTTGGAGTTTTCGATCCAACTGCTTGAACACCGCCAGCGCGCGCTTCTGTTTGGACTTGTTGTGCGCGTTCCGCCACGCGGTGTATTTCTCGTCCACCTCCCGGTCAATTTTCCGAACCTGTCCAACCAGCCGGTGCAGCGCGCGCAAATGCGCGTTGCGATTGTCCACCTTCTTGTCGAGAATGACGCGGTCAAACCGTTCCCGCGGCGGCTCGACCAGGAGTTTTTCCGCCAGCGCGATGTGTTCCTTGCCGGCGAAACCAAGGCTGTAAATGATTTTGCGGACTTCATTTTCGGCGGCTTCGATGCGTTTGGAAATTTCAACTTCCTGTTCGCGCGTCAGCAGCGCCACCTGGCCCATCTGCTTGAGATACATCCGCACCGGGTCATCCAGAATGTCCAGCCGCGTGGTGTCTTCTTCCTCGGTTCCGGGGGTTTTGACGCGATCCACCTCCGCTTGATCCACGATTTCGATGTCGAGACTGCGAAGTTTGGCGAAAATATGGTCCAACTTTTCCGGTTCAATCGCGCTTTCGGGCAGGGCTTCGCTGATGTCACCGTAGGTCAGACGCCCTTGTTCCTGTGCGAGACGGACGAGTTCCTTGATTTTTTCCGATAATTCCGCGTCGGAATCAGTTTGGGGCGAGCCGTTGTGCAACGGGACCGCCGCAGAACGGAAAGCCTTGTCAGTCAACACCGCACCGTCGGGCTTGCCTTTCTTCGGGGACGAATCCACCTCGGGTTTCCGCACCTTCGATTTTGACATACGCGTTCAACACTTCCGGCTCACCACCGAAAGTAATTAAGAATATCGTTCGACTGGTCGGACTCGTCAAGCGGGGAAACGCTTTTTTTGCAACCGCGACTGAAAAATTGCGGCGGCGAAATTTTTACATGTCGGATGCGATGTAAATTTCGCGTTTTTTTAGATGTTCCAGAATCATTTCCACCGTGCGGCCAATCGCGCCGAGATTTTCATGAACGACCCGTTGCGCGTTGCGCCCCAACTCCGCACGGCGGTTTTCATCGGCCAGCAATCCGGCAATGGCGGCTTCCAATCCTGCCGGATCACGAACTTGAATCGCGCCGTTCTGCGCGACAAAACTCCGCGTGATGTCGGCGAAGTTTTGCATGTTCGGCCCCAAAACCATCGCCTTGCCCAGCGCCCCCGGCTCGATCGGATTTTGCCCGCCGACGGCGGTGAGACTTTTGCCGACGAACACCACCGTCGCGTTTTGGTAAAAAAACCGCAATTCCCCGGTGGTGTTGACCAGCAGGCAATCCACCTCGCCTTCGGGCAACTCCGTGTTTGTAATAATATCATTGCGGTAAATAAATTTCACGCCGCGCTCCTGCAACTGCCGTCCGACCTCCCGGGCGCGCTCGAAATGCCGCGGCACAAGCACGAGAAACAGTTTTGGAAACCGCGCGCGCAGCCGTTGCGCAATCTCCGCCAGAAGAATCTCCTCGCCGGCGTGCGTGCTGCCGCCAATTAAAATCGGCGCGTCCGGAGGCACGCCGATTTGCCGCAGCAACGTCGGCACATCGAGGGTGTGGCGCTCATCCAGTCTGGCCGCATCGAATTTCAAGTTGCCCATGATGCGGACGGCTTCCGGCCGGCAGCCGACTTCCCGCAGGCGCCGGGCGTCGGTTTCATTTTGCGCGCCGACGCCGGCAAACGAAGCGAAGAGCGGCCGGAATAAAAATCCAAATCGCTTATAACCCCGATACGAGCGGTCGGACAGCCGGGCGTTGGCCAGAAAAAACGGGATGCCGAGACTGCGGGCGCGCCAGATGAAGTTGGGCCAGATTTCCGCCTCGACGAGCACGATGGCAATGGGGTTGATGACCGCCAGTGCGCGGTTGACGCATTTCCGCCGGTCAATCGGGTAGTAAATTTTGCTGATGTGCGTGGGCAATCGGCTGCGTAATTCGCCCATGCCGGTGGTCGTTGTGGTGGACACCACAATTTTGACGTTGGGCACTTGTGGTTCGAGCGCGCGGATGAGTTGCGTGCATAAATTGACTTCACCGACACTGACGGCGTGAATCCAAATGACATGGCGGTTGGTGAGCACTTGTTTGAGGCCGGCGCTGTAATGTCCGAAGCGCTCGCGAAAACCGGGGAGCCAGTTGCCACGCCGCCACATCCGCATGAAGTAATACGGCGAAGACAGCACGAAAAAAATCGTGAACAGGATGTTGTATAATATGCGCACCCGAAGTCCCCAATGCCTGACCGGCATACTTTCCTGAAAAAAGACGCCGGGTGCAAAGAAAATGTTTCAAGCCGGCAACTTTTTCAGCCGCGAAAGAAAATCAGCCAGATGGCCAGCAACATCGGCAACAGGAAGGGCAGCGTGAATTTCAAAACGAATCCGGGAAACGTCGGCATGCGGATTTTCTGCTGATCGGCGACGGCCTTAATCATGAAATTCGGCCCATTGCCGATGTAAGTGGCCGCGCCGAAAAACACCGCGCCAACGCTGATGGCCAGCAGGCTCGAGGCGTGCTGGTTCAACAATTCGCCGATGGACCTGGCGCCGGTCGAGCCGAAAAGCGCGTCCAGGAACCCGAGATACGTCGGCGCGTTGTCCAGCACGCTGGACAACCCGCCCGCGCCCCAGAAAAAAATTCCCGGCGCCGGATTCTGGCCGAGAAACCCGTGCGCATTCTGATTGAGCCAGTCGAGCGCGGGCATCATCGTCGCAAAAATACCGGCGAACAAAACCGCCACTTCCCGAATCGGATGAAAATTGAAATGGTTCGCCTCGTGAACGGATTTCTGCGTCGTGAAATAAGAGCCGATCGCGGCAGCCAGCATCAGGGCTTCGCGAAGGAAAACCGGCTGGCCAATGAAAACGGCGGCGAGGATGACGGCGAGGAAAAAAAGATTCTGAACGCCGTTGAACCGCCAGGTTTCATGCGCCGTTTCCCGCTCACGCACATCACGCGGCGCGCGGACAAAGTTGATCTTGTCCACGACGTAAAACATCGCGAGCAAAATGCCGACGCCCGCCGCCCACATCGGCCAGCATTTTTCCGCCGGCCACCAAAATGGCACGCCCTGCAAATAGCCGAGATACAGCGGCGGGCCGGTGGGCGCGAGGCAGCCGCCGACGTTGGCCACGATGAAAATGAAAAAAACGATGTGATATGCCGTGATGCGGTATCGGTTCATCCGGATCCACAAGCGGATCAGCAACATTGACGTACCCGTCGTGCCCAGGACGTTGGCAACGACCGCGCCGATGAACAAAAAAATGACGTTGGCCGACGGCGTGGCTTCGCCCTTGACGCGGATGTGAATGCCACCGGAAACGACAAAGAGCGAACCGATGAGCGCGATGAAACTGATGTAATCGTGAGTGGTATGCCACACGCGCGCCGGGGCCTGCAAACCCAGGAAATAATAGCCGAGCGTGATCGCGCCCAGGCCGAGCGCAACTTTTGCGTAATGCCGCAGCCACCATCTGGCCGCCAGCAGTGGCGCGAGCGCCATCGCACCCAGCAACAGCGCAAACGGCAAAATCATCCATGGGTTGGGCGCGATGATTTCCTGGCTCATGTGCCAGAAGATTGCTTAGGCGCACCAAAGCGGGTCAAATAGAAACGGCTCAAATTTGCTTGTTCCCCGCCGGCTGATTTGTTCCATTGCCGCCCATGACGCAACCATCCGTCGCGCCGCCGGCCAGCCAGACTCGATTTTTCCAGCGGCATTGGACCTGGTGGTTCATGGTGGCGGTGCTGGTGGCGGTCGCCGTCGCCCGGCTTCGTCTCCTGAATTTTCCGCTCGAACGCGACGAAGGCGAATACGCCTATGCCGGCCAGCTCATGCTACAGGGCATTCCGCCCTACCAACTCGCCTACAACATGAAATTTCCCGGCACGTATGCGGCTTATGCGGCCATCATGGCGTTATTCGGCCAGACGCCGGCGGGCATTCATTTTGGCGTGCTGTGCATGACGACACTGACGGCGCTGATGCTATTCTGGCTGGGCAAACAAATTCTCGACTGGACGGCAGGGATGGTCGCCGCCACTTCCTACGCCGTGATGGCGGCCAGCCCGGCAATGCTGGGACTGGCCGGGCACGCCACGCATTTCGCCGCGTTCTTCGCCACCGCCGGCTTGTGCCTGATGTGGAAGGCGCGGCAGAACGCCAACTGGCTGATTGTGTTCACCGCCGGTTTGCTGTTCGGAACGGGCGTTTTAATGAAACAACATGTTGCTTTCATTGGTCTGTGGGCGGTGATTGCTTTTTTCGTTCAACTGGTTCGTCCAACCCCCTTGCCACCGGCCAGATGGTTTTGGCCGGCCGCGGCGTTTGGCATGGGAATGATTTTGCCGTTCAGCGTTTGCTGTTTGATGCTCTGGCACGCGGGAGTTTTTGAAAAATTCTGGTTTTGGACGATTCGCTACGCGCACCAATACGCCTCCCTCATCCCCATCAGTGCGGTGCCGATGGTCTTTGGGAAAACCTTTTACCTCGTCACCGTGAATGTTTTTTTGCTGTGGCTGGTTGTCGCCGCCGGGCTGGGCCTGGTGTGGTTCGATGAACGGCTGCGGCCAACGCGGCTTTGGCTGCTGGGATTCAGTCTGGCATCGGCCTTGACCATTTGCCCCGGCTTTTATTTTCGGAAACATTACTATCTTTTGACCCTGCCGGCGGCGGCGTTGCTCGCCGGTTGCGCGGTCAGTGGAGCACGCCGGCTTTGGAGTCAGCGGGCCAAAAACTCCAGGCTGGGCGACTGGCCGGTCTGGGGCTACGCGCTGATGGTGGCGGCAACGATCCTGGCCCGGAGCGATATCTGGTACGTGAAGACACCCGTGCAAATTGCGCGCATCATGTATGGCGCCGATCCCTTGCCGGAGTCGGAAATCATTGCCAGATACATCTTCAACAACTCGGGGCCGGCTGCGTGCGTGGCCGTGCTCGGCTCGGAACCGGAGATCTATTTTCTCGCGCACCGCCATTCCGCAACCGGCTACATTTACACCTACGCGCAGATGGAACCGCAACCGTTCGCCTTGAAAATGCAACGCGAAATGATCAGCGACATCGAAACGCGCAAACCGGAATTCGTCGTCTTTGCCGACAACAACATGTCCTGGAACCGCCGGCCCGATTCAGACCCGAGCATTTTCAATTGGTGGGATGCTTATCAAACCAACTACACCCTGGTCGGAATGGCTGACATCATTTCACCAACCCAAACCGTTTACGCTTTGGGTGCGAAATGGGTTGCGCGCTATGGCAGGGATATTCATGGGAGCGGCCTGGAGGTTTATCAACGGAAAGCCGCGATGAACGGTTTGTGAAACCAACATGAACGGTCCAGCTCGAAAAGTTTCCATGTCCCTGACGCGACCACCTAGACCGGTGGCGGAAACTGCTACAGCGCTGGCCGGCACTGCCTTCTCTGCGATCCTGCTGGTTCTAACGGCGATGTACGCGGGACCCCTGTGGCGCGATGAGACCAACACCCTCAACCTGGCGCAGATGCCCTCGTTGAAGGAGCTCTGGAACAATCTGCCATTCGAGTCATTTCCGCCTCTCTGGCCGCTGCTTCTGCGCGGGTATGGCTTTCTTGGCCTGGCGGACAGCGACGCAGGCATCCGCGTCCTGGGGCTGTATGCGGGTCTGTTCTTCCTCGCTTTGTTGTGGCTATGCTCGCGCTGGATGGGTGGTCGCGCACCTATCCTGAGCATTGCACTGCTGGGCAGTCTGCCGGCATTTGTCTTCATCGTGGGGGCGAACCGGGCTTATGGTCTGGCGAGTTGTCTGCTGGTACTCAGTTTCGGAATGATCTGGCGAATGGTGCAGTACCCGTCGAGGTCGCGAGTGCTTTGGACCGGTCTGGTTTGCATTCTATTCGCCCACTGCGTTTATTATGACGTGGTGTTCCTGGGTGCGATGCTGTGCGGCGCAACGCTGGTGGTGATTCGACGACGGCAGTGGAAGACGCTGGGGGCACTGGCAGGAATCGGTGCCGTGTCCGGCGCATCCCTGGCGATGTATTTACCCATCATTCACCGGGGTTCGGCTTACCTGTCGATGAACCAGATTCCATTCTTTAATTTCCCGATTCTGTGGTATAAACTCAGCAGTGCCCTAACCGCCCGGAGCAGCGCTCATCCCCCCAGATTCGACGGCCCGGAGATCTGGCTTTGGGTTGTGTTACTGTTGGGCGGGTCAATCGTGGCGCTCAGGATGCAGCGGACACGCGGATGTCAGGCGCAGAACCAGGAGGCGGTCGCTGCAATCGCTGCCCGGACCCGCACCGACCTGGCTCTATTCTGTTTCGTGAGCATGCTTGTCGGGATGGCGGGGTATCTGGTTTTTCTGCTGAAATTACAGTATTTGACGCAGGCGTGGTATTACGTCGAAATGCTCTGTCTATGCGCCATTTCGCTCGACGGAATGTTGAGCGCGAACTGGCCGGCATTACGCCCTTGGGGATTGCTCCGGATTGGGCTCCTGGTGGTGATGATGACTTGGAGTGCAGGGTCAGCGTGGGAAGAAGCGCATACGCGGAGGAGTAATGTCGATCTGATTGCCGCCGTCCTTGGCCAGAAAGCCTCCGAGGGGGACCTGATCGTGGTGCAAGACGCGTGGGATGGGATCACGTTTGACCGATACTATCACGGCCGGGCCCGTTGGGTGGCCGTGCCTCCGATTGATTCGCACAAGGTGCATCGCGCCGACCTGATATTGGAAAAGATGAACCAACCGGACCCGATGGCTTCGGTGCTGCGTGAGATTACCAACACCTTGCGCAGCGGGAATAGTGTCTGGATAGCGGGGGACATGGCAGTCGTGCCACCGAAGCAGTTGCCACCGCCGGCCCCGCAGACCCAAGAGTGGCTGCCGTACTTAAATTACTGGAGCGCGCAAGTTATGGTGCTTCTGCAGGACCATGCGCTGCAAAAACGGGTTCTGGATATACCCGTAAATGGGCCGGTGAATTTCCTGGAGAACCTTCCCGTAGTGCGGTTCTCGGGCTATAAGCCTGATGCGGGCTGACTCAACCTGTTGCTTGCCCATACTCAAGGTCGAGAATTTTGTCCCCGGGAATGGGGGAAAGGTGGAGGCTCCCGCAATGAAACACGCTGAGAATGCCGCGCGACTTCAGAAATGAAATGGTGCCTGGTGATTTAAAATTCAGCATTGCCTTTCACGTCGCGGGCAGGCAGTTATTTGCTTTGATGTTGGGGCGTAGCGCTGGTAGCGCGCCGGTTTCGAGCGCCGCAACTGACCTGTTGTGCGTTTTAAAACAAGAATCGACGGCGGATTCGATGATTGTTCCCGAGCCGGGAACGCCATCGCCATACAATCTTCCGCCGCCGCCGTTGAAATCCTGGGGCTGGTCGAGCCTGCTTTACACGCTGGAATGGTTGTCCCAAACCGCCCACTTCCTCGGCAATCACAGCCGCCAATTCGAACGGGTGAAAACCCTCACGCCGGGCAATTTGCATATCAACGAAAACCCGGATTTGTTTGTCGCCGGCGGCTGGCAGGTTTCAACGCCAACGAATTCTTCGCCGCCGGTCAAATCCAACCTGGAGGAAACGCATGGACAAGGCCAACAGTAATTCCAGGCTGAACGGGCTGTTCTTTGCGGTGCTTGTCGCCGGATTTGTCGCCAGGCTGTTGGTGGCAACTTGCGGCCACGATTACGACATGGAGACCTGGCAGCTCGTGGCGAACCTTGCTGATCGCGGAGATAATGTTTATGCCAGCACGGATCGATATAACTTTGCGCCGGGCTGGTTCCACATCCTGCACGCCTTGAACCTGCTGGCTGGACATAATCCAACCGCCTTTCGCTACCTCGTGGCCGGTTTCCTAAGCCTGGGGGACGCGGGGATTTTTTCCATCTTGTGGCGCAGGTTTGGAAAGGCAGCGGGCTGCTGGTTTTTTCTCAACCCCATCTCGGTCATCATCACCGGCTACCAGTGCAATTTTGACAACCTGGCGATTTTTTTGGGCCTGCTGGCGGTGTTGTTGATGGGAGATGAATTTGACCAGCCCATCAACCGGCGAAAGTTCTGGGGATTGTTTGTTCTGGGGCTGTCGCTGGTGATAAAACACGTGTTTTTTGCCTTTCCCTTCTGGCTGGCGGTCAAGCAAAAGGGGCTGTTGCAAAAGCTGGCGGTGGTTTTGATCCCCGTTTCCATATTCGCTCTGAGTTTTGTTCCCTACTGGCATGCCGGCAGCCAGGGAATCATTCAAAATGTGTTCAGGTATCGATCCTTCACCACCGCATTCTTCTACCGCATGTTCGTGCCGATGTTCGTGCAGTTCATGTTTAACAGCCAGACGGTATGGTTCTTCCTGCTGGTCAGCTTTGCCTTCATTTGCAGGCAAAAGCGCACCGTTGAATTCCTGCTTTTTTACACCTGCGTGCTGGTGGCGGCATCTCCGGCCAATATCAATGAATACCTGGCCATCCCCGGCGCCTTTGTGGCCACGCACTTGAACCCGTTCACCATCCTGTACACGGCCGTCGGCACTTTGCATCTGCTCGTGGACGTCAATGGCCTGCATCTGACCGGCTTGTCCCGGATAATTTATATTGATATTGCCATCTACCTGTTGTGCCTCGGGCTGGTCTGGGTCACTTGGCGCCAGCACATCATGGCCTTGGTTAAACGGTTGCTGGAATGGTGTGTCTCGGAGGTCAAAAACCAATTGGGTCTCAAAAAATAGGAAATGGCCGCCTTTCCTTCATTCCGTCCGGGAGCGACTTGACGGGGCCATTTTTCGCTGCAAGCTTTATTTTGCTTGGCGCAAAACGCGGCAGCGTCGGTGACAAGCAGCTTGTTCGCTGACATCTCGCAAGCTCCCACTGTGCAATCCCTGGCGCGGCGGCTGGAGCATGGCGGAGCGTTGACTTGTGCGGGCGTCAGTCAAGCGGCGCAGCCGTTTTTTGCCGCCCTGCTCCGGGAAATTTTCCCGCGCCGCCCGATTGTCGTCGTAACCGACAACCTCAAGACACAGGAAGGTTTTCAACAGGATTTGGAGACATGGTTGAGTCTTGAGTCCACAGTCCATAGTCCACAGTCCAAAGCCGGCGAAGTCTCTTCCTCCAGCCCCCAGCCTCCGTCCTCGCCGCTGTTTTTCCCGGGCTGGGACGTGCTGCCGCACGAAGGCAAACTCCCGCATGCCGACACCATCAGCGACCGGCTCCAAACGCTGGTTGCCCTGTCGCGTGACGCAACCCGCAAACCGCAACGCGCGCCCTTGGTCGTCGCCAGCGTCACCGCGCTTTTGCAAAAAACCTTTCCACCCGGTGAAATTCAGAATCGCACCCGCGCGCTTGCCCGCGGCGATAAAATCAATCCCCTCGACCTGATCGAATGGCTCGAAGAGCAAGGCTGCGAACCGGAAGCCCAGGTTACGCAAAAGGGTGAAATCGCCCTGCGCGGCGGCATTCTTGACGTCTGGCCGCTCACCAGCCCGTGGCCGGTGCGGCTCGAATTTTTCGGCGACGAACTTGAATCCCTGCGCCATTTCGATCCGCTCACGCAAATATCGCGTGAAGAAATTTCAAGCATCACCCTGCCACCGGCGGGTGAACTCGGCCTTCTCAAGTCCAAAGTCCGAAGTCCAGGGTCCAAAGACCCGGAGATGGGAACCCTGCTCGATTTTCTTCCACGCGAAACCCTTTTCATCCTGTGCGAGCCCGGGTCGCTCGCTGTTCATGCCGAAGCTTACGCGCAGCAAATTCCTGCCGGCGACCCATTTTTCATTTCGTGGCCGGATTTTCTCATCGAATTGAACCATCGTGGCGTCACTTCGGTTGAACTGGAGGAGGAGGAAACGCAAACCCAGACGGAGCCGGTCTTTGCTTCGCTCGACGCCTTTCGCCCGCTCGGCGATCGCGCATCGGACCTGCAAATCGCCGAGGCGCAACGCCGCGAATTCTTCCACCAGCTTCACCGCTGGCTCCGCCAGAATTATGCCGTCCATGTCTTCTGCAACAACGATGGCGAGCGGCAGCGGTTTGAGGAAATTTGGAAGGAAATGGGACTGAGTCCGCAGTCCACAGCTCCCAGTCCACAGTTAAACAATCGCGATGGACTGAAGACTGCGGACTCGAAACTGTGGACTGGAATCGGCTCGCTTTCACGCGGGTTCCTGTGCGAAGCAGCAAAATTCGTCATCGTCACCGACGCGGAAATTTTTGGCCGCTACAAAATTCAGCGGCCGCGCCGGTTGAAATCCCCGCACGCGCTGGCCACCCATTCCGCCCTCGACATTGATTTCACCGGACTGGAGGAAGGCGACTTTGTTGTCCATTTGCAGTACGGGATTGGGAAATTCATTGGCTTGAAAACCCTGCCCTTCTCTTCGGGCCATCGGCCATCGGCCATCGGCCATCAACCATCTGAAACGGAGTGCCTCGTCATCGAATACGCCCCCCGCCTTCCCGGCGACGAACCGCCGAAACTTTACGTGCCCGTCACCGAGGCGCATCTCGTCGGCAAATACGTCGGTGCGGGCAAGGCGCATCCACCGCTCAATACGCTCGGCGGCACGCGCTGGAACAAGACGAAAGAACAGGCCGGGCGCGCCGTCCGCGATGTCGCCGCCGAACTATTACAGATCCAGGCCGTGCGCGAATCACAGGCCGGCCATGCCTTCCCGCCGGACGTTCCGTGGCAGCGCGAGTTTGAAGGTTCGTTCATTTTCGAGGAAACACCGGACCAGCTTCGCGCCATCGGAGAAACGAAATCCGACATGGAACGCCCCAAGCCGATGGACCGCTTGATTTGCGGCGACGTTGGTTTTGGCAAGACGGAAGTGGCCATTCGCGCCGCGTTCAAGGCCGTGATGGGCGGGAAGCAGGTTGCCATGCTGGTGCCGACGACGGTGCTGGCGCAACAGCATTTCAACACGTTCCGCGAGCGCATGGCTGATTACCCGGTGCGCATCGAACTGCTCTCGCGCTTCCGCACACATCGCGAACAACAGCGCGTCGTCAGGGATTTGGCGGCGGGCGGGGTGGATATTGTCATCGGCACGCACCGGCTGATTCAAAGCGATATCAGGTTCAAAGAACTCGGGTTGGTGGTGATTGACGAGGAACAACGCTTTGGCGTGCTGCATAAGGAAAAGTTCAAGCGGCTGCGCACGCTGGTGGATGTGCTCACGCTCAGCGCCACGCCCATTCCGCGCACCCTTTACCTCGCCCTCACCGGCGCGCGCGACATGAGCACCATCCAGACGCCGCCGCACGACCGCCTGCCGGTCGAGACCATCGTGGTACAGTACGACGAACGCGTCATCCGCGACGCCATCCAGCGCGAACTGAATCGTGGCGGGCAGGTTTTCTTTCTGCACAACCGCGTGCTGACCATCGAAATCATGCGGTCGAAATTACAGATGCTGTTGCCCCACGCGCGCATCGTCGTCGGCCACGGCCAGATGGAATCGGACGAACTCGAGGAAGTGATGACGAAGTTCGTCAACGGCGAAGCGGACGTGCTGCTTTCGACGACCATTATCGAGAGCGGCCTCGATATTCCGAATGCGAACACCATCATCATTGACCGCGCGGACCGCTTTGGTTTGAGTGATCTTTACCAGTTGCGCGGGCGGGTCGGGCGTTACAAGCATCAGGCCTACGCCTATCTGCTGCTGCCGCGCCACGCCAGCCTGCTCACCGACGTGCGCAAACGCATCAGCGCCATCCGGCAGTATTCCACGCTCGGCAGCGGATTCAAAATCGCCATGCGCGACCTCGAAATCCGCGGCGCGGGCAACCTGCTCGGCTCAGAACAAAGCGGCCACATCACCGCCGTCGGCTTTGAACTTTACTGTCAGTTGCTCAAGCAAAGCGTCAGCGCGCTGAGGGGTGAAAAAGTCAAACCCCGCGTGGCTGTGGATGTGAAACTGGATTTTCTGGAGATGAATGCCGCGGCGGGTGAACAAATTTCGGAGGGGCGAGTTCCACGATCCCCAAATTATCCTTCAGATGGGGCGTCGTGGAATTCCGCCCTCCGAAACCACGCATCACTCCCGCACAACTACGTCACCGAGCCGCAACACCGCATCGAAATTTATCGCAAGCTCGCGCAGGCCGGCGAAAAATCCGCGCTGGAAAATTTGCAGAGGGAATTACGCGACCGTTTCGGTCCCCTGCCGCCGGCGGTGGAATTTCTGCTGCAGGTGGCCGAACTCAAAATTCTCGCCAGCGAAAAGGCCGTGACGATTATCGAGGTCAAGGACGGCAAGCTGATGCTCACGCGCCACGGCGATTTCATCACGCTCGGCGGGAAATTCCCGCGCCTGACGAAGAAACAAACCGGCGCGCGGTTGAAGGAAATCAAGAAACTGCTGCTGGCGATTTGAAGCCAGGGTGATTTAAGTGTTGTTTTTTACGGTCAGAGTCTCTTTGGGGGGATTCAGAGCCTGGGAAGGCCCGGTTGATCAATCGGCCATCCTGGTTTTGATGTGACCCTGACACCCAAACAAATCCTGAAGGCGAAATGAAAAATGTTCCGGCGAGCGGCCGGGCATGTCACTTCTGATAAACGCTCACGCGGGCGGGTGGGAGATTCAGCCAGATGATCTTGGAGGCCAGTCGCTGAAAGCGCGTGGCGCTTTTGTGGTGCCCGTTGCCGAGATGATAGCTGTATTGAACCCATTTGCCGCCTTGCTCCAAAATCGCGCGGATTTTTTCGGCGAGTGCGTCGGCTTCAGCCGGCGGGAAATTCAACAGCGGCAGGCTGGAAATGACCGCGCCGACGGATTCAATCGGTTCGTCGTGTTGCCGCAGCAAAAAGTCCAGATGCCACGCGTCACCGGTGATGATGTGGGCGCGGGGAAAGCGCTGGCGGAGCAAGCGTGCCAGTTTGGGATTGTTTTCAATGGCCACCAGCCGGTCTTCGCGCAGGCCGTGTTCAATGAGCGCCTGGGTGACCGCACCGGTGCCGGGACCGAGTTCGAGCACGAAACTTTCCGGGTCGGACGGCAGCCAGCGCGCCATCGCGGCGGCGAGTTTGGGCGAACTCGGCGCGACCGCGCCCGTCCGTTGCGGATTGGCGAGCCATTCACGCAGGAACAGGCTTGAGTCCGTCAATGCTGCGATGAGCTTTTTGGCCATGACGTTGAAAACTCTTGCTCGACTCCGGTTTTCAGGCGTTAGAATAATTCAATCGTGCGGTCGCTACCACAGAAAATTTCATTTTAATTCAACGTCCGCCTTTCGGCGGTTTTGCCGGCGCGGCGGTTGCTTCAAGGTTTTTGCGCGCAACCTCGCGGCGTGTTGACCAATCATTCCAGCTTTGTTCCCACGTTTCCCCGGCAAAATTCGTTCGCGCGGACGGCCAGAGCGCATCGAGCGTTTTTAATTCGTTGCCGGCGGCTTCATGGTCCTTCCATTGCCAGTACGATTCGACCAGATTCAACCGGTTTTCGGGATAATCGGGCGCCAGCTTGACGGCCTGTTCCAGCCATTCGCGCGCCTTGTGCCGGCTGCCGATGCTCACCGGCCAGCCGGGCGCGTCGCGATACAGCAGGCCGAGGCAGCGCGCGGGGCCGGCGTAATCGAAATGTTCGTCCAAATCGTCCGCCGTTTTGAATTCGCGCTCCATATCCCGCACCAGCTTGTAGGCCGCCAGGTTTCTTTTGGTGTCCGCCAACTGGCCAAGTTCGATGGCCAGGTAATAATGTCCCGGGGCCGAATTGGATTCGCGCGCGAGCGATTGCCGGCACGCGGCGATGCCCTGATTGGCCAGCGTGGCGCGCCCGGCGTTGTTCGTGACGAAGTCGGTGAAGCCGAAGCACGCGCGGCCAAACTGCCAGGCGACCGCGGGGTCGTTGGGGTTCGATTGGAATTGCGTTTGCGCGTGATAATATTCCGCCTCGGCGCGCCGGGCGAAAATGGGGTTGTTCGTTTCGCCGGCGAAAACAATACCAACGCCGGCAAAAAGAAAAAAAACGGCCACCCCTCTGCCGGGGACCGTCGGCCGGGCCTTGGGATTAAGAATTCCCATCGTCGGAATTAAAAGTTGCCATCGCATCGGGCTGATTTATACTGGGCAGGTGAGATTAAATTGGTTTTTCCCGCGGCTGGCAATGCTGGCGTTTTTGCTGCTGTTGGGTGCCGGCTGTTCCGGCATCAACGCCGGCGGCAACGTTTCGCCCGGCTCGTTTTTCATACCGGGGCTGATAAAAGCCAATCCCCCGGCGGCAACCCCGTCGCCGGTGGCGGCGGCTGTCCCGTTCAACCAATTCGCCCTGGCCCGATAATCCACTATGCGATTCCCCTTCACGCTCTCGGCAAAAATCGCCGGACACATCATCAAACACAAGCTGCGCAAGACGCCGAAGTTTGCAATGGTCTTGCAGCTTGAACCGCTGCACACGTGCAACCTCACCTGCACCGGCTGCGGACGCATCCGTGAATATTCCACCAATCTCAAGGACATGGTGCCGCTGGAAAAATGCCTCGCAGCGGCGATGGAATGCGATGCGCCGATGGTGAGCATTTGCGGCGGCGAACCGCTGATTTATCCGAAGATCGAGGAACTGGTTGCCGGCCTGCTCAAACAGAACCGTGTCATTTACGTCTGCACGAACGCCATGTTCATGCGGAAGAAAATGAAGGATTACCTCGCCGCGATTTATTCGCCGGCAGTCGAGCCGCAGCTCAAAAAATTGCTCGACCAGAAATTGATTTCCGACAAGGACGCCGACATGATCCGCCGGTCCGACGCCGCAGCGCGGAGCAAAGTCGTCATCCGCCCGACGAAATGGATGTATTGGAATGTTCACGTGGACGGCCTCGAATTCACCCACGACCTCATTGTTGAACGTGAAGGCGTGTTCAAGGAATGCATCGAGGCCATCAAGATGGCGAAAATCCTCGGCTTCCAGGTCGCCACGAACACGACCGTCTATAAGGAAACCGACGTTGCGGAAATCGAGGACATGTTCAAGTTTCTCAGTTCGCTCGAAGTGGACGGCCATACGATTTCGCCCGGCTACGAATACGACGCGGCGAAGAAGGACATGATCACGCGGCTCGGCAAACAGCCCGAGGATTTTTTCCTCACCCGCAAGATGACGCGGCAGAAGTTTGCGAAGATTCTCGACTGGGGCAAGGCCTTCACGATTTTCGGCACGCCTGGTTATCTGGAGTTCCTTGCCGGCAAACGTGAATTGCCTTGCAGCGCGTGGGCGATTCCCACTTACAACATCCGAGGCTGGAAAGCTCCCTGTTACGTCATGACCGACGGCCATTATCCCACTTACGGCGAATTCTCGGCCAAAGTGGATTGGAATAAATATGGTGTTGACGAAAAAGGCTGTGGTCGCGATCCGCGTTGTGAAAATTGCATGATGCATTCCGGCTTTGAACCGTCGGCCGCCCTCAGCGGCAGTCCTGGCGACAACTGGAAGAATTTCAAACACAACTTCGGCTCGAAGCCAAAGCCGTTTCCGGCCGGCCCCGAACTGGAGAAACGCGCGTTCAACGGCGTCACCATCGGCAAGGGACATCTTTCCGAAGCCAAGGCCGCGATCAATTCGCCCGCTGCCAGCGCGCGCGGGGCTTTCTCGCGCAAGGAAGAAGATCATCCGCCGCATGAAGCGCATGTCGGCAGTCGTTGCGGCACAGGCGACACATCTGAACGTGACGACTTGCTGGCAAAAATAGCGAATGGCAAAAACGCGGAGTAATCAAGTTCGTCGTCTCAAAACTTCAAATGAGCAGGACACTGTATCTTTCACCTCCGAGCTTTGATGGTTTTGACGGCGGTGCCGGGGCGCGCTACCAGACCGTGCGCGAAGTCACCAGCTACTGGTATCCGACCTGGCTGGCGCTGCCTGCCGCGCTCACACCGGGTTCCAAACTGCTTGATTGCCCGCCGCACAACATCGGCAAGGAGGAATGCCTTCGCGTGGCCAAAGATTTCGATCATGTCATCATCCACACCAGCACGCCTTCGTTGAAGAATGATTGCCGGGTGGCCGAGGCCATCAAGGCGCAGAAACCGGACACGAAGATCGGTTTTGTCGGGGCCCACGCCGCCGTGTTGCCGACCGAAACGCTCAAGGCGTCGCCGGCCATTGACTGGGTGGGCCGCAAGGAATTTGACTACACCTGCAAGGAAGTTGCCGAGGGCCGCGACCTCGCCACCATCGCCGGGCTTTCTTACAAGGACAAGGACGGCAAGATCCGCCACAACCCCGAACGTGAATTGATCGCGAACCTCGACACGCTCCCGTGGATGGCGGACATCTATCGCCGCGACGTGGATGTGCAGAAATATTACAACGGCTACCTCTACCACCCGTACATGAGCCTCTACACGGGGCGCGGTTGTCCGGCGCAATGCACTTTCTGCCTCTGGCCCCAGACCATCGGCGGCCACAAATACCGCGTCCGCTCGGCCCATAACGTCGCCGATGAGATGGCCTACCTCAAAAAACTTTTCCCCGAGGTGAAGGAATACTTTTTTGACGACGACACCTTCACGGCCAATCTGCCGCGCGCGCGGGAGATTGCCAAAAAAATTGCGCCGCTCGGCCTCACCTGGTCGTGCAACAGCCGGGCGAACCTTGATTACGACAACATCAAGCTGCTCAAAGACAACGGCTTGCGCCTCTTTCTCGTCGGCTACGAAAGCGGCAACGACGAAATTCTCAAGAACATCAAAAAGGGCGTGACGACGGACGAAATGCGCCGGTTCACCCAGGCCTGTAATCAGGCGGGTGTGATCATTCACGGCACGTTCATTCTCGGCCTGCCGGTTGAAACGAAGGAAACCATCCAGCAAACGATTGACTTTGCGAAGGAGCTCGACGTGTTCAGCATCCAGGTCAGCCTGGCCGCGCCGTATCCCGGCACGGAACTTTACGAGCAGGCCCGGCTCAACGGCTGGTTCGCGAAGAAGGAAAAGACCGACCTCCTGGGCGGGGAAGGCTACCAGAGCAGCACCATCGAATATCCCGGCTTGAGCAAGGAAACAATTTTCGAAGAGGTGGACCGGTTCTATCGCGCCTACTACTTCCGTCCAAAACCCATCCTGCGCATCGTCAAGACCATGCTGGAAGACAAGGATGTGCTCGTCCGGCGCGTGCGCGAAGGCTTCGAATTTTTCAAGGGCCTGCGCCAGCGGAAGGTCGAACTGGCAGCGGCACAGAATGCGACGTGATGGTGCGAGCGGTGCTCGCACTCTTATCTCGGCCACTCGCTGATGCGGTGCCACCAGTGTTCGAGCCGTTTCAGATATTTTTTGGGATTCGGCATTCGGTCGGCCAAAGATTGACTTCCGAGGGATTTGTCCGGCCACAAATGCAGGTGCTTCTCAATACCAAGTTCCTTGGAAATTTCTGAAACCATGTGCAGCGCGTTTATAGCGTAGTTCTGCCAGCTTTCGCGTGTGGCAAAAACCTCCGTCCGCAACCGAACGCCCGTCTCTGCGGACTGTTCCTCGATGCGTGCCACGTTTTCAGCCCGGATGTTGATGGGTTCGTGGAATATGGTGATTGGCTCCAGTTCGGCCACGGCTTTGAGCGTCGTGCGCAAATCGGCTTCATCACATTCGGGATACGTCGGCGCCATGGCCACATAAACATGCAATCCGGCCTTCTTTGCAGTATGCAGCGTGGCCAGCCGTTGCGACGGCGCGGGCGCTTTTGGCTCATACACCTTGGCCAGATCGTTGCGCAACGTGGGCAGGCTCATGCCAAAGACGAGACGTTTGCCAAAACTGCGGAACAAGCCGAAATCGGCTCGCGCCAGCGGACTGCGCGTGAGGATGCGGACGTTGAGCGTGGATTCATCGCGGATGAGTTCCAGCGAATGGCGCACAAGGAAGCGCGCGTGCTCGGCCAGTTCCTTCTGCCGTGCCGGGTCGGGATGGCGGATGACCTGATACGGGTCGGTCGTGCTGCAATAAATCACCGCGCGATTGCCGTCGGGCTTGAGTAGTTTGCGCGGCGTGTTTTCGGCGGAGCGCAACGAGGCGAGAAACTTCTGTTCATCCCACGGGCGGAGCAGGAGATAATCGCCCCACTCGGCATCCGGGTCTTTGACGCCGTATTCCGCGAGCTTCGCTCCTTGTTTAATGGTCGCAGCACTGGGCACATAACAAAACCGGCAGGCGTGCGAACACCCGACCGCGACGTTGAACGCCCAATTCGACAGGCTTTTGTAAATAAAATTGTTTTCTGCAATCACAGCCGGCGCGTGCCAGAAATCAACGGGTGACTTTTTCGGCTTCAAGCGCACGCGAAAGCGCTCTGCTTTGGGCGGAACTATGTCCAATACGGCTGCGTTGTCGTCAAAAGAGTTCACGGTTTCAAAATATGTTCAGCAATGCGCTTGGCAATCGGTCCGCCTTTTGGATTACCGGCGGCAAAACACAATAGATAAAGCGGACAGTGTGCGGAATTCAAGAGCGGTAAAGGGTTCTTGGCCACATGCGGAAAAACCGTTTTTAGTCTCTTCACGAAGTAGTCAGCAATTGCAAAGTAACCGGCGCGTTTAACAGTTGTTTCAGCCGTGTCACCAAAGAGATCGCGGGTTTTATGTTTTTCGTAAAAAACTTTATACCAATCCGGTTCGCCGAACATGAGATCGAGACGTTGTCGCCAACCGGACGGAATTTGCCCGTCTTTCGTCAACATCCGATTCACCGCAACACCCAGAGGAAATAGCAACCAAAGGTCAATCGCTTTTGTTTCGGCGATAGCGCTAATTGTTGCCCACGTAACCTGCATTCCGAACGGATCAAGGAAAACTACAGCGCGACGGCCAATCCGAAGCCAATCCACAGTCTTGCAGAGTGTCGTCAGGTAATGGTTCGCCTCGTCGTTAACAGATTCAACACGAGCAGCAAGACGCGGGAAATCAGCTCTGAGTTTTCGTAACTCGGCGTGACGGCTTGGGTCGCGTTCGACAAAAACGTAGTGATCAAATGGACGTGGAATTTGCAGGGCAATGCGTGCTGATCCGTCAACAAATTCACGAGTATCTGACCGGACTAGATCGTCAAACAACGGCGATGAGTTTTCGGGATTGGCTTTTGGCGTGTTGTAGCCAGTGCCCGCGAAAGCATCAATATAGTAAAGTGTAAACGGCTGGTTCTTCAATGCCTCCTGATATGCGATCAGGTATTCCCGAAGACGTTGAAGCTTCTGTTCGGTCCATTTGCCTCCGAATTGTTGGATCGGTTCAGCCATTGGACGGAGAATGCATGTATCGTGGATCATTTGCGAGCCAGATTACGCGTAAGGGTGGGACAAAGGCTGTCCATGACGAATCGGCGAGAATTCGTGAAATTCGTGTCTCGCTCGTTCTTCAAGTCTCCAACGCGGCCTCAAGCAGTTCCCTGACAAATTTTCCGATGCCGGGTGCCTGGGACTCGCGCGGGCCGGCGACGTTGAGGGTGTGAACTTTATTTTGTTTAAGGAATTTCGACAGCGCGGTGGCGCCTCGGGACACGCCATTCAGTTCACAAACCACCAGCGCCGGGCGGCCTTGTTGTTCGGCGCAGGTTTGGGTGAAGGCCGTGCCGCCGGACAATTCTTTTTCCCGCGTTACGATCAACGTCGCGTCCGAATCCAGCACGTTCTTTTCGGTGCGCTCGTCGTAATCCGGCGAATCGGTCTCGCGCAGCCGGTAAATCGGCGGGATGACGCCGTCCTCGGCGCGCCGGCCATGCGGACACCATCCGCCGTGTTCGTAACCGTGCCGGATGGCAAAATCCAGCGCGGCCCGATCCACACCGGTCTGTCCTCCGGAAACAATTTTCACCCGGCTAGACTTTGCAGCATTCAATCAGCGTGAATTGGCGGAATTCGTGCCTCACGGTTTTCGGACAGAAATCACGCCACCGTCAGCGGGCCGTCGAAGATGGTCAGGCTGATGACTTCCGTCCGGGCGACGTGCGGGCCGTGCCGGACGCCTTCGGGCGCGAAGAACAGCGTGCCGGCGGTGTAGGTTTTGTCGGATTCCTCCCATTCGCCGGAAAGCACGTAGGACCATTCGTTGGCGTCCGGATGCGTGTGGGCCGGGATCGTACAGCCGGCCTTGAACTTGCGCAGCACCACCACCCCGCCGGCGCTTTCATTTTTGTGCAGCATCATCAACTCGACTCCTTCGTAAGGACCTGGCTGCCAGTCTTTGTCTTTGGTCAATGCCACATATGGAAACATGCCTTTATCGAAGCGGATTGCGCGCAATTTGCAAGCCTGGAGAAACTTGGTTGAAGGCTGATAGTTGAGGGCCGGGAGCAAACGCGCCACCTCACCCGGCCCTCTCCCCCGTCGGCGACAGCGGAGAGGGGGAGATTTTGTCAGTCAAATTGCGTATCGCAGTTCACCGGTCCTCCATTGCAGTCAGTGGGTTGTCGAAGACGGCGACAGCTTGTAAAGATGAAGGGCCCAAGGCTCGAAATGATCGCTGAACGCACCGTTCGTGACCGCGAGGATCCGGTTTTCGCCGAGCACTTCCAATATATGGTCGCCTTTCACTCCAGCAAGCGTGAACGTTGCGTCGGTCGCGCCGTCGCGCATGCCCGCGGCAAACAGATACGTCGCCCCGCCCAATTGCTTGACCATCGCCGCCACCGGCACGGCCGGATTTTTCGATTGCACGGTCACGGCGTCGCCGATGGTGGGACGGTTCAGCACCGGTGCCAGTTGAGTGATTTGCTGATTGATTTGGGTGACGGCGGCGAGCATTTCGGGGTCGTCCAGCAGGGCGGCCTCGTGAAACGTCGGTTTGAATTGATGGACAAAATAAATCAAGCCGCGCGAGCCGTGGATGAGCGACATCCAGACTTCGGCGCGGACCTGTTGGGGCGTGGGCTTGTACTTCGGATTGGCAATGGCGGTGCATTCGATGCAGTTCCAGACCGGTTTCTCGCCTTTGCCCCATTTGACCAGCCTTGCCACGCCGTTCGCGACGAACCACAAGTTGCCATGCACCTCGCGGCTGTCGTGGTTCACCGGATAAATGTCGAATGACGCGATGTCGCAGCCCTTGAGATATTCGGGATAATCCTCGGGATGATGGTTGCGTTTGCCGCGGCCATACCAGCCGTCCCAAGCCACGCCCTGGCCAAGATTCAGAAGAATCGGACGCGAGGAATCCACGGCCTTCATTCGCTGGTAATCTTCGGCAATTTTCTCCGGCGAAATGGGGGAGCCGAAACCCAAGCTGGCTCCCCATGACTGCGCATTGTCCGGTTCATCATCGTGCATCCAACCGATGATGGTTGGGTCGGCGCGATGCCGCAGACCGGCTTCATTTTGCTTGCAGATGACCCGCAGGCCGGCTTTTTTGAGCGCCGTCAATTGGTCTTCGGTGGGGCCTTTCCACAAACCGACATAGGTGTTGATGCCGGCCTGGCGGTAGCGTTCCGCATTCGCTGGAGCCTGAAGCCACACGGCGATGGGGAAAAAGTTGGAATTGGCCCAAAGCCCATTCGTCCACGGCATCACCGGTGTTTCCACGACCGCAAACGGTTCCGCGATTGTTGTCGTCGCGCCCGTCAAAAAGGCCCCGGCCAGTGACGAGCAGAGCCACCGCTGCAACCGCCGGCAAAAATCTCCGCTGACGGAGGGTTCCTGGACTTTCATGCCGGCACTGTGTTTATCCCTGCGTCACGGCGCGAACAAGCCGAGATTCGCGCGAAACGGATTTGATTCTTCACTGTTAATTCTGCATTCTGCCCCGGTTGTGAACATTCCCGAACATCGCAAGGCGATTGACCGGCTGGACGCGCACATCGTGCGGCTGCTCAACGAGCGCACAAAGCACGTGCTCGCCATCGGCGATATCAAACTCAAGGCCGGCGAGGAAATTTACGCGCCGCACCGCGAACGCGCCGTTTTACAACGCATCTGCCAGTCGAACGAAGGGCCAGTGACCAACGAGCAGCTCTGCTCGATTTACCGCGAAATCATGTCCAGCGCGCTGGCGTTGGAGAAGACCATGTCCATCGCGTATCTCGGCCCGGAGGCGACGTTCACGCATCAGGCCGCGATTCAAAAATTCGGTTCCAGCCTGCGTTATGTGTCGCAAAAGACCATCACCGACGTGTTCGCCGACGTCAGCCGGAACCGCGCGGACTACGGCGTCGTGCCGGTGGAGAACACCACCGAAGGCGTGGTCACGCACACGCTCGACATGTTCGTGGACAGCGAATTGAAAATCGTTGCGCAAATCGTTTTGCCGATTCAGTACTGTTTGGCCGGCAATTGCAAATTGGAAAGCATCCGGCGGCTTTATGTCCATCCCCAGGCCCTGGCCCAGTGCCGGTCCTGGGTGCAAAAGAATCTGCCGCACGCTGAAATTCTTGAAACTTCCTCCAACGCGCGGTCGGCCGAACTGGTGGCTCATCCGGCAGGCAAAACTTCGGGGCCGCGCGGGAAGGTGGCCGCCATCACTGGCATCCTGGCCGCCGAAAAATACGGCCTGCCCGTGCTCGAACAGGACATTCAGGACAATGCCGCCAACGCCACGCGCTTTCTCGTGCTCGGACGCCAATGCACTCCGCCCACAGGCGACGACCGCACGAGCCTGCTGGTCAGCGTCGCCGACAAGGCCGGCGCGTTGCATCAGGCGATTGCCGCGTTCCGCCGTTACAAAATCAACATGACGAAGATTGAATCGCGCCCGAGCAAACGGAAGGCGTGGGAATATTTCTTCTTCATTGATTGCGACGGCCATGTGCAGGACCGCAAAGTCGTCAAGGCCATCCAGCTTCTGGGCGAGCATTGCAACTTCGTCAAAGTCCTCGGCTCGTATCCGAACACGGAATGACTACCGTTGGCGAATCAATGCGGCAATCAGATGGTAACTGCCTTGTATCCAATTGGCCTGGAACCGCTTGCCCATGTCATTACTTTTTGCTTTTAAAAAAGTTAGGGATTGTGATATAGTGCGGGCATGAAAGGGGAAGAGGTTTCCAATGATTATTTTATCTGGGGAATTGACGATTCCCCCTACGGACCGGTGGAACTTTCGGCCTTGATCGGCTGGATCAGCGACGAACGGGTGCTGGCCGATACCTGGGTGTTTGCGCGTCACGATGGCAGTTGGCGGCGGGCGGCGGAAATCCCTGAACTTCAGGCGCATTTCAACCAGGAAATCATTCCGGCTTCCGCCACGGCTTCCAGTTCGGGCATCAAACCCGGCTCGCTGCGGCGCATCAAAATCCTGTCCCAACTGAACGACGCCCAGCTCGACCGCCTGGCTGAATTCATGGAAGCGCACAAGGTGCCGCAATGGACGGCGGTGGTGAAACAGGGCGACGAGGGCAACGGCATGTTCTTCATCCTGCAAGGCGAACTGCGGGCGCGGGTGATGGTCGGGGAAAAAGAGACGATTCTGGCCACGTTCGGCCCCGGCGATTTTTTCGGCGACATGTCGCTGTTCGATCACGGTCCGCGGTCGGCGGATGTCATTGCCAACACCGACAGCATCGTGCTGAAAATGTCCGACGTGGCCTTTGACCGGCTCACCCGGGAAGCTCCCGCCCTCGCGACGCCATTTCTGCAAGCCACGGCCCGCACCCTGGCCGCCCGGATTCGCGCCGACAATAAACGTCTGGACCGGGTAACCCAGCAGTTTCAGGCCAGCACCTGATTTTTACTTCAACGTGGCGACGGCGGAGGGTGCATTTTGTATTGGGCCGTCCAGCGAGACGGTGGTTTCTGCCAGATGGAATTCACCATCGAGCCGGATGTCGCGCGAGGAGCTGCCGACCAGGATTTTGTAGGCGCCCTTGTCGGCCACCCAGCCTTTTTTGTCCGCGTCATAATGGGCAAAGGCGTTCCGGTCGAGGGTGATGGATGTTTTTTGTTTTTCCCCGGGTTGCAGGAAAACTTTTTTGAAGCCCTTCAGTTCCTTGAGCGGCCGCGGCAGGCTGGGGCTGGCTTCCTGCACATAGACCTGCGCCACCTCCGCGCCGGCGCGGCTGCCCGTGTTGGCGATCTCAAATTCAACCGTCACCGGCAGCCCGGACGAGTCCTGGGCGGAAGCGAGGTTGAGATTTGCGTATTTGAATTGCGTGTAGGAAAGGCCGTAACCGAAGGGGAACAGCGGCTCGATTTGTTTGGTGTCGAACCAGCGATAACCGACGAGGAGCCCTTCCTTGTAAACCACCGTGCCGTTTTTGCCCGGGTAGGCATCCAGCGCGTGCGCCGGTGAATCCGCCAACCGCTTCGGGAACGTGCAGGGCAGTTTGCCCGAGGGATTCACATCGCCAAACAGGACGTGTGCCAGCGCGTTGCCTCCTTCGATGCCGGGATACCAAACATAGAGCAAAGCGGGCACGGTTGAGAGCCAGGCATCCATTTCAACAGCCCCGCCACCGTACAGAACGACAACGGTCTTGGGATTGGCCTGCACGATTTTCTGGATCAATTCGTCCTGGCCGGCGGGCAGTTTGATATTCTTTCGATCCGCCCCTTCGGTGTCGTAACCGCCCTTATGGTTCAAGCCGCCTACATAAATGACCACGTCGGCTGCCTTCGCGGCGGCCACGGCATCAACCATCAGTTGGGTTTTGTCGAGAGGCGGTGGGGATGGCTCAACGTCCGGCCTGAAATCCACCCGTCCCGAACCGACCGGCGGATTGTAACCTTGGGCATAAATGAGCTTCACGTTGCCGCCGAGGCGATTGCTGATTCCCTCCAGGGCGGTGATTTCGTAGGGCGGCTTGACCATCGCCGAACCGCCTCCGTGCGCGAACCGGGCCACAGCGTTGGCCCCGATAACGGCAATGGTTTTGGTTAGAGCCGGATTCAGCGGCAGCAATTCTTTGTTTTTCAACAGCACAAAGGATTCTTCGGCGATCTTGCGGGCGATTTCCTGGTGCCCGGGCGTACTCAGCTCGATTGGCGGTGCGGCATTCGTGGCCGGCGGCACGGCTGGATCGTGAATCAGATTCAATTTGAACATCACGTAAAGGTGTCGGCACACTTTATCGTCCAAAACGGACACGGGAAACTTGCCGGACTTCAACCCTTTCAAAAATGGATTGGCCAGATAATACTCGTCGTAGTCCTGCGGGGACCCCATTTCAATATCCATGCCGTTGAGCGCGGCCAGATCGGTGTGATGCACCCCGCCCCAGTCGGACATGACGGCGCCTTTGAACCCCCATTCGCCCTTGAGAATTTCATTCAGCAAACGTTCGTTCTCGCAGCAATGCTGGCCGTTGATCTGATTGTAAGCTCCCATGATGGTCATCACGCCCGCCTCCTGCACCGCGGCGCGAAAGGCCGGCAGGTAAATCTCGCGCAACGTGCGTTCGTCTATGATTTCATTGATCGAGCCGCGCTGATATTCCTGGCTGTTCGCGGCGAAATGCTTGACACAGGATGAAACACCCTGGGCCTGCTGGCCTTCAATGTAATTGACCGCCATGCGCGACGACAGAAACGGGTCTTCGCCCAGGTATTCAAAATTGCGACCGCACAACGGCGTGCGTTGAATGTTCACCGCCGGTCCAAGCATGATGTCTTTGCCGCGCTGTTTTGCCTCCTGGCCGATGACCGTGCCGTAAGCCCTGGCCAAATCCAGATTCCACGTCGCCGCAAGCCCGAGCGTCCCGGGCATGGCCGTCGCAAAGTCATCCTTGTGGTTGAGAATGACACCACGTTCGCCGACCTCTTCGCGCACACCCAACGGGCCGTCGTCCATTATCAAGTCGGGAATGCCAAGCCGCGGAACGCCCGCTGTTGAAAAATGGGCGTTGGCATGCACCAGCGAAACTTTTTCCTCCAGCGTGAGCCGCGAAAGCAAATCTCCAACGCGCGTCTCGATTGGCTTGGTGCCGTCAAGATAAAGCGGGCGCTCCTGCGCGCCGGCGCTCCCGGAACCCGCCGCCAGAACCGAGACGGCAAATAACGGTATCGTGTGATGCTTGATTTTGGACATAAGACTCATAGTTTTTCCGTTTGTTTCATTGGTGTTAATCAATCCGGCCACTGACCGCCGTACCCCGCCGGGCGCATGCGAGACGCAATTCATCCGGTGTTTTCATCGGCTCGGTGACAGCGGCGAAAACACTGTAAAAAATTCCCGATTGCGCCGCCAGTGAAAACGGCATGGCGCGCTGGCTGGAATTCCGCCGGTCAGGACCGGATCATGGTCAGCAGCATCTTGAACCGCGTGAACGCCTTGAGCGCGTGCGGCTGGTGGGCAGGCATGAGGATCAGTTCGCCCCCGGCCAGGTGATGCGGCTTGCCGGAAATCACGATCTCTACCTCGCCTTCGAGCACCTGTACCAGCGCATCGAACGGTGCTGTGTGTTCGCTCAACCCCTGGCCTTCATCGAAGGCAAAAATGGTCACTGTGCCGGTGGGTTTCTTGACCAGTTCGCGGCTCACGATGGCGCCGTCCTGATAGTTCACCAGTTCACCGACCCGGCGGGCTGCGCGCCGGCGAGTCCTTTGGATTTTGTTTCCGTGTCCTGTTTCATGATGGCTCCGTTTGCTTTGAGCGTTCCCGCCGGGGCGGGGATGATTCTCCGTTGATATGCCGGTCGGTAGCTGGCAACCTACGCCCGATGACGCATCTCGTCCATGCTCGTAAAGTTTTCGACATCGAGCTTGCCGCGCTCAAGGCCGTGCGCGCGCAACTCGATAACTCGTTCGCGCGCGCGGTTGAGCTGATTGTTGAGGCGGTGAAGCGACGAAGCAAGATCATCGTTGTCGGCATCGGCAAATCCGGCAACGTCGGCCGGAAAATTTCCGCCACGCTCACCAGCACCGGCTCGCCCAGCGTCGAGCTCAACAGCGTGGACGCCTTGCACGGCGATGTGGGCATCGTCAACGACGGCGATGTGATTCTGGCGTTAAGTTATTCCGGCGAGTCGGAGGAATTATTGAACCTGCTGCCTGCGCTAAAGCGGTTTTCGGTCAAAATCGTTTCCATCACCGGCGGCCTCAAGTCGTCGCTCGCGCGGCACAGCGACATAGTGTTGAACGTTCGCGTGCCCCGGGAAGCCTGCCCGTTCAATCTTGCGCCGACGGCCAGCACGACGGCGATGCTTGTCATGGGCGACGCGCTGGCGATGGCCGTGTTGCAGGCGCGCGGATTCAAGCAAAGTGATTTCGCCAAATATCATCCATCCGGCGCGATTGGCCGTGCCCTGCTGTTGCGCGTGGGCGACATCATGCGCACCGGCGAGCGCAACGCCATCGCGCGCGAGGATCTGGTCGTGAAGGAAGCGCTGCTCGTGATGACGCGCGCCAAATCCGGCAGCCTGAGCATCGTCAACGCGCGCGGCAAGCTCACGGGCGTGTTCACCGACGGTGATTTCCGCCGGCACATGGCCACGGACGAAAATCTTCTGTCCCAGCCGTTGAAAAAGGTGATGACGCCCAAGCCGATTTGCATTTGCAAAAATGCCCTGGCCGTTGAGGCGCTGAAAATTTTCAATGAGCGAAACATTGATGATCTCATCGTCGTGAATACGAAGCGCGAGCCGGTGGGTCTGGTGGATTCACAGGACCTGCCGAAGCTCAAGATCATGTGAGCCTCACGCAAAGGCGCAAAGGCGCAGGGGGAAAAATGACTGAGAACGAAATTGCCACTCAAATCGTTGACGCCGCGTTCAAAATCCACACGAAACTTGGCCCGGGTTTGTTGGAATCAGTTTACGAAGTCGTGTTGGCTCACGAGTTGAAGAAACGCGGGCTTCGCGTCGTGCGGCAAGCGCCAATACCGATTGTTTACGACGACATCAAATTCGATGAGGGTTTTCGGGCGGATCTGATTGTTGAGGACAAAGTGATTGTTGAACTTAAATCCGTTGAAGCCGTTGTGCCGGTTCACAAGAAACAGGTCTTGACCCACCTGCGCCTGACAAATCTGAAGCTCGGTTTGTTGATCAATTTTGGCGAAGAACTGATCAAAAACGGGATTTCAAGAATCGTGAACGGCCTTTGATTTTTCTTCGCGTCTTTGCGCCTTTGCGTGAGATTTCGTCACGTCGCAAATTTCAGGTAAATCACTTTCAGATATTCCGCTTCCTTGAAATTGGCCGGATGATCGAGCGGATGCCGCAGGGTTTTTAGTTCCGTGAATTTTCTTCCCGACTTCGCCGCCGCGCGCCGGACGACTTCAAAGAATTCCTCCGCCGGGACGTGCGCGGAACACGAACCGGCCACCAAAATTCCGTCGGGCGCGAGCCGTGCGATGCCCAGCGTCGCCAGCCGTTCATAGGCGCGCAATGCGCCTTCGCGTTCTGCGGCGCGCTTGGCCAGTGCCGGCGGATCCAGCACCACCAGATCAAACTTCGCCGTACTCGTCGTCAGCCATTCAAACGCATCGCCCTGTGTAATGTCGTGATGACACGCGGCCACGCCGGGGAAATTTTGGTTCAATGCGAAGTTGCGTTGCGCGGCGGTCAGCGCGTGTGCGCTGATGTCGAGGTCTGTTACTGCCATTGCTCCGCCACGCGCTGCGTAAACCGAGAACCCGCCGGAAAAACTGAACGCATTCAGCACGCGGCGGCCCCGCGCCAGCGTTTCCACCTCGCGGCGGTTCTCGCGTTGGTCGAGGAAAAAGCCGGTCTTCTGCCCGCGCAAAACATCGGCTTCGAAGCGCAGACCGCTTTCCAGAAAAACCACCGGAGCGCCGAGCACCGCCTCGGCCTGTTTTGAAAAAATGATTTCCCCATCGCGCCGAGGGGGTGCTCGGCGCTCCACAATCGCTTGGGTGTTGCGGCTCAAACGGAGGACGATGCGTTCGCAGGGAACATTTTCCTTGAGCAGCGCTAGCGTATCATCCAGTCGCGGCAGCCACGCCGCCGTGTAAAGCTTAAGCACGAACGTCGTGTCGTAGCGATCCAGCACGAGGCCGGGCCAGCCGTCGCTTTCGCCGTGGATAAGACGGTAGCCGGTGGTTTGCACGTCGAAGAGTTCACGGCGGCGGGCGAGGGCCTGCTCCAGTCGTGTCTGCCACCACGCGCGATCAATCGTCAACGGCTTGCCTGCGTGCAGGATCCGCACACGAATCGGTGAGTCGGGATCGAACAGGCCCACGGCAAGGAATCGGTCCTTGCGGTCGTAAATCACCGCGAGTTCACCGGTTTGCCCGACGCGGTTCGATTCCAGGACGCTGTCAGAAAAGACCCACGGATGGCCGGAGCGCACGGCGGTTTCGGCCGCCGCGGTGATGCGCAACCGCAAACGTGTCGCGGTGGAAATACTCCGGGCAGGCGGCAGATTTTTCATCGGCGATTTGTAACTTGAACCCGACGGGCGCGGATGGTGCGCGGCTGCGTCTTGAAAGACCAGCCGCAGCGCGTGGCATGGCGTGAGTGCTGCGACCGGTGCTTTGCACACAGTCGCGCTCCGACACAAATCATTCCAACCCGCTGGCCTTCCGCGCGCGTTTTAAAACTGTTTGCGCCAGCGTTCGGGCTTTTATCGCTCCATCAGACAAAACCTTGTTCACGTAATCAGCGTTGGCAGCCAGTTCCGTCCGTTTCTTTCGCGCATCGGCAAAATAATTCCAGTAGTGCTCAAACAGAGATTTTTTTAAATCACCGTACCCCAGCCCGCCGGCGCGCAGGCGATTTTCAAAATCCCCGGCTACGTCCGCCGGCGCGACGAGTTTGAGCAACTGAATGGCGAGATTCCTATCCGCATCCGGTTTCGGGTCAGCCGGGGTGCGGCTGTCCATGACGATGCCCATGATTTTTTTGCGCGTGGCCTTTTCCTCGCCGAAAATCTCAATGGCGTTGCCGTAGCTCTTGCTCATCTTCTGGCCGTCCGTGCCGGGCACCACGGCGACCTCGTCGCGGATTTGCGGTTCGGGAATCACGAACGTCTGGCCGTATTGCTCGTTGAACTTGATGGCGATGTCGCGCGTCATTTCGAGGTGCTGCTTCTGGTCGCGGCCCACCGGCACCACGTTCGAGTCGTAAATCAAAATGTCCGCCGCCATCAACACCGGATAGGCAAACAGGCCGTGCATGGGCGCGATGCCTCTGGCAATTTTGTCTTTATAGCTCGTAGCCCGTTCGAGCATACCCATCGGCGTCACCGTGGAAAGCAACCAGCTCAGTTCGGTCACCTCCGGCACGTCGGACTGGCGGAAGAAAACGGTCCGTTTCGGGTCGAGGCCGCACGCCAGAAAATCCAGCGCCACGTCGAGCGTGTTCCTGCGCCGTTCCGCCGGGTCGAACAGCGACGTCATCGAATGGTAATTGGCGATGAAATAAAACGCCTCGCCCTTTTCCTGCAGCTCGAGGGCGGGTTTCATCATCCCGAAATAATTTCCGAGATGCAGCGTGCCGCTGGGTTGAATGCCCGATAAAATTCGCATGGGGAAAAGATAGCGGAGAATGAGGAAAACAGGAAAGCAGGAAACGTATCCGCAGATTTCGCAGATGAACGCAGGTTTTTTGAGAGGGTTGTCTTTTCTCTGCGAAAATCGGTGTAATCTGCGGACTAAATTTGTTTCAGGTTTCCCACCTTCACTTCCCATTTCTGCAGGTCGCTTCCCAGTTCCGCCGGCCAGTTTTCCTCGGTGGCGGTCATGAAAACCTGGCCGCTGGATTTGCGCGCCTGCTCCAGCAACGGCAGAAAACCGCTGCGGCGCTTCACGTCCAGTTCGCCCATCACGTCGTCAATCAGCAGCACTGGCGCGGAGCCGTGGATGCCGGTGAGATATTCCGCCTGCGCCATTTTCAGCGCCATGGCCAGCGTGCGCTTCTGGCCTTCGCTGCCGAACTGCGCGGCGGACTTCTCGTTGAGCAACAATTGCAAATCGTCGCGGTGCGGCCCGACGAGCGTGGAACGGTACGTTCGCTCGCGGTCGCGGGATTGCGCGAGTTCCACGGCAAAATCCTTTTTGACGCTTGGCTGATATTCGATGCGCAATTCCTCCGCGTCGTTGGAAATGCGGCGATACGCCAGCCGCGCGAGCGGCGAGAATTTCGGCGCGAGTTCGCGGCGGGCGCGGATGATTTCACTGCCAAGTTTCACGAGTTCCTGCGAAAAGCTGTCGAGCGCGGCTTCGTCGCCGGAGCGATGTTTGAGCAGCGCGTTGCGGGCGCGGACAGCGCGCAGGTAACGCTGGAGCAGCGGCAAATAGCCGGGCTGTGTCTGCGCGAGCAGCAGGTCGAGAAAACGGCGTCGGGCGCGAGCGGCGCCTTTGATCAGATGCAAATCCTCCGTGCAAAACACCACGGCGCGCAGGACGCCAAGATAATCGCCAAGGCGTTTGACCGGCCGTCCGTCCAGCGCCAGTTTGCGCTCGCGCGCCGACCAGTAGATTTTAACTTCCCGTTCGCTGTGGCTGGTCAGCATCGTAGCAGCCGACGTGAGTCGGCTCTGATCAGATGGAGCGGACTCACGTCCGCTGCTACCGGAAGAAGCCGGAACCGTCCCGCCTACAACCGTGCCGCCCACGAAATAACCCTTCTGTCCGTGCCGGATCATTTGCGCGCCGCCGACGCCGCGGAACGACCGCAAGGTAGCCATGAGATAAACCGCTTCGAGGATGTTCGTCTTGCCCTGCGCGTTGTCGCCGAGCAGGAGATGGAAGCCCGGCGCAAAGTCGGCGTCCAACCGCGGGTAATTGCGGAAGTCGCGGAGTCGCAAATGAGCCAGATGCACCTAGAGAAAATAGGAGCGCGGACAGGCTGTCCGCGAGTCAAATCAACCAGTAACAGCTTCTTGGTTTCTTTCAAGCCGCGCCTTGCTGTCCTGCTTCGTCAGGCGCGGAAATTTTCCACCGCGCGGGATGAAATCGCCGTTGCACGTCAGGTTCGTTTTTGCGAACGTTTCATTTCTCCAAGAGAGAACCCATTTATGGAAGTCATCGTCCAGCCCAGCCCGGAAGCCGCCGCTGATTGGGCGGCTCGTGTCGTCGCCGCAGAATTGCGCGCCCGGCCGAAACTGGTTCTGGGGCTAGCGACCGGCTGCACGGTGGAACCGGTTTATGCCCGTTTGGCGCGGATGCACCGTGAGGAGGCGCTGGATTTCTCCCAGTGCCGCACGTTCAATCTCGATGAATACGTGGGGCTGTCCGGCAGCGATCCCAATTCCTACCGGCATTACATGAATCATCACTTGTTTTCAAAAGTGAACATTGATTTGCGCAACACGCATTTGCCGGATGGCATGGCTGCCGACCTGGACGCCGAATGCGAAAAATACGAGCGGCTCATCGCAGAATCCGGCGGCATTGATTTGCAATTGCTGGGCATCGGCCTTGCCGGACACCTGGGGTTTAATGAGCCGCTGTCCGCGTTCCGCTCGCGCACCCGGGTCAAGGCGCTTTCGCCATTGACCCTCGCCCAGAACGCGCCGCTGTTTTTGAAACCCGATGAAATGCCGCGCCGCGCCATCACGATGGGCGTGGGCACCATTCTCGATTGTCACCGCTGCCTGCTGCTGGCCACGGGGGCGGACAAGGCGGACATCGTTGCGCAAGCCGTCGAAGGACCGATGACCAGCATGATTTCCGCAACCGCGTTGCAGTTGCACCCGCGTTGCGTGGTGGTCCTGGACGAGGCGGCGGCCAGCCATCTGAAGGCTACGGATTATTACCGGTGGATTTATGAGAACGAACCGGAATGGGAACCTTTCCGCACCAATCAACCGGCACAATAGACCGATATGAACGGGGATCTTGGCGCGACGAAGTCCGGTTACAACCGCTTTCTTCTGCTCGTCGCGGGACTGGGAGGTTTGCTCTATGGGGTGGACGTCGGCATCATTGCCGGCGCGCTGCCATACCTGGAGGCCACGTCCGGTTTGAATGCGGGGCAGCTTTCATTCATCGTCGCCGCCGTGCTGCTCGGCAGCGTGATTTCAACCTTGTTCGCCGGCCTGCTGGCCGACTGGATGGGACGGAAAAAACTGATGACATTGAGCGGCGTCCTGTTTGTCATCAGCATCCCAATCATTGCGCTGGCGCACGGCTACTGGCCGCTTGTTTTTGGCCGCCTGCTGCAAGGCGTCAGCGCCGGATTGATTGGCGTCGTCATTCCGCTTTATCTCGCCGAATGTTTGGACGCATCCAGCCGCGGCAAAGGCACGGGGATTTTTCAGTGGCTCCTGACGTTCGGCATTTTCACGGCGACGATCATCGGCCTGTATTTCAGCCATCGCGTTGATGAAGTCGCCAGACTCGGCGACGCGGACAAACTTTTTGCGTTCAAGGACACTGCCTGGCGCGGCATTTTCTGGGTTTCATTTCCGCCGGGAATTTTATTTGTCATCGGCAGTTTCATGGTTGCCGAATCGCCGCGCTGGCTGTTTCGCCGCGGGAAAATTGATGCGGCGCGCGCCGCGCTTTTGTGTTCGCGCACGGATGAGCAGGCGGAAGTCGAAATGCAAGAAATGAAGGAAACGGTGGCCGCTGAAAAGGCGAAAATTTCAACCGGCGAAAAAATGCGCGCATCTCAGTTTTTTGCAGGGTTGAATGAGGAGTGAGGGAAGAGCAAGTGCCAGCGGCCGTTGCGCCAGAACATTTCCAAACACATGAGGGCTTCGTCGCCCGCCTGACTCCAGAACTGCCCCGGTCGCTTGAAGCGGCATTGCGTCTGCCGACAGGTGGCTTCGACCGGGCCACTGCCAATGGGTTCGCCCGCCCGCCGTCCAGCCCGATAGTCCATTCGTTCTTGATGTTGGTGGAAGTATTCCACTTCTTTGGCCACGGCTTGGGTCGCCGCTCCGGCGGGCATCGCGGCCAACACCTCTTCCAGTTGCCGGATCACTTTGAGCGAAGATTGGTGCTTGAGTTGTTGGACCAAGGGCTTGAGCCAGACCTTGAGCTTTTCTTGGTTTTCGCCAAAGAGCGCCCGGCCCACGGCGGCCAGGTGTTGCACGGCGTGGTAAAAGTCCAGTCGCTGGTGGGCTTGCGGCCAGCGGTCGTCGGCCAAACGCCAGATCCACACCGCCCCGTCGCCGATAACCAGCGCACTGGCCGCCTGGCCCAATCCACGCCGTAAGGCTTCGGCGTGCAGTTGCTCGCGCAAGCCATCCAGACCTTGCCGCGTGGCCACGAAGCCGCGTTCGGTGATGACGGGGCGTCCGCCGGCGGTCTGGCCTCGGTGATCAAGTCGAAAACAGGTGCCGGTGTAGACCCAGTGCCAGCGTTCGGGTTCTTGGCCCTGTCGGCGCAACACCCCGCTCTGGCCCCAGGCATCCCGTTCTCGGATGTTCCAAGCATCCAGTTGAATGATCATCTGGTAAGGTTCGAGGGTCAGTTCGAGTTGGTTCTTTTGGGTGGCGGCTTGGCGATCCAGTTGCGTGCGCAGCCGTTGGGCGCGTTCTCCCTGACGCCGGGCTTCACGATCCAGTGTGGCGCGGGGCAACTTGACGCCGGTGAGGTGTTTGAGCACGGCGCTGGCATCCTCGACGGGCATCTTGCTGGCCAAGAGCGCCGCCATATCCTGCACCGCGGGCGAATAGCCTGCGCTCGCTTCCAGACCCAAGGCGGCATCGGCGGGGACGCGCCATTTGTGGCAGCGTTTGCAGTAGCCGCGGGTCCGTTTGACCGTGATCGAACCAAAACGCGATTCGAAGGCGCGCGGGTGGTCGGCAGAAACACGGCTGAGGGTTTGGCCGCAGACTGGGCAGACCGGGGGCGTGGTATCGGCTTTGGCTTGCGCCCCGCGTTCGATCGTTTGGCGCAGCAGTTCCTTCACGTCTTGTGCGGCTTGGACTTCAAGATGCCCCAGGTTTTGATCGCTGCCGACCACAAGGCGTTGAATCGAGTGTTCCAGCGCGCACGCCGCACGGGCGGCCAGCACCGCCAGCGGTTCCCACGAGGCCCCAGACATCATGCCGGAGGCCACAGGCTCATAACAGGTAGTTGTCATGCCCTCAGCTTACACCACCCTGCAAGAAACTGAGATGCGCACCGAAAAAATCAAGGAATCGCTGCTGCATCGCAAATACGTCGTCCCGTTTCTTCTGGCCTGTATCATCCTCGCGTGCAACCAGCTCACCGGCATCAATTCCATCATCGGTTACAATGCAACGATTCTCATTCAAGCCGGCCTTTCCGATTTTGACGCGCATTTTGCGAATGCACTCTTCACGCTGATCAATGTTATCGCCACCTTTGGCGGGGTCATGCTCGTGGACCGCATGGGAAGAAAATTTCTACTCTCGCTGGGCAGCGCCGGAATCATCGTCTCACTTCTAAGCGTTGGATTTTTATTTCATAACACCGAAAAGCTGCGAGTGGACGTGAAAGACGCCGTGCAAACGATGGTCGCGACGAATCAATCGCTTGCACTCGCGTTCAATGAAACAGTGTTGGCAAAATTGACTGGCAGAGATTCGCCGAGTTCGCTGGTGGTCATTTATTCCTACTGCGATTTTCACGGAGCAACCACCGCCATTCGCTCCGACGACCGGGCGGCAAAACCCGTTGAAATCACCCGTGAAAATTGCGTTCCACCCAACAAGGTCGTGGCGTTTTTCTCGAATCCGTTTGCCGATCTGGACGCAGCGCGCGCGGCTCCGTTGAAAATTGAAAACGCGCTCATCACCCCCGTGCCGGGCGAACAAAACGGCTGGCGGGTGGCCGTCTGCCTGTTTGTTTTCATGTCGTTCTTCGCCGTCGGTCCTGGCGTGTGCGTGTGGCTGGCGCTGTCCGAATTGATGCCGACCCGCATCCGCTCCAATGGCATGAGCATCGCGCTGCTCATCAACCAAGCCGTCTCGACAACCATCGCTGCCATTTTCCTGCCGACTGTCGGCAAATATGGTTGCTCGACGATGTTTTTTGCGTTTGCCGGCTGCACGGTGATCTACTTTGTCACCGCCGCGTTCTTCCTGCCGGAAACCAAGGGGAAAACTTTGGAAGAAATCGAGGAATATTTCGAATGCCGGCAGAAATCCTGAATCCCATGAAATCCAAAATTGCCGGATCTATTTTTCTGTTACTGGCCGCGACAATTTTTGCAAGCGACACCAACTCGCCCGCCATCATTCCGCAACCCCAAAAGCTCGAGCTTCGGGCGGGCGCGTTCAAACTTGCGCCGGACACGAAAATTTTTGCCAGCCCGGGTTCCATTGAAACCGCAAACCAACTGGCTGCCACCCTTCGCCGATCCACGGGTTATCCGCTGAAGGTCAGCACAAGGCTTTTCTCCGGCAAGGCAGTTCCGGGCGGCATCTTGTTGACGACCCGGTCCGCCAGCACGAATCTCGGCACGGAAGGTTACGAACTCACCGTCGCCCCGAATGCCATCGTCATTCGCGCGCCGACGCAGGCGGGTTTGTTTTACGGCGCGCAAACGTTGGTGCAATTGCTGCCGCCGGATATTTTGTCAACTCAACGGGTCGCCAACGCGAACTGGCAAATGCCGTGCATTCAAATTGAAGACTGGCCCCGCTTCCAATGGCGCGGCTTGATGCTCGATGTCAGCCGTCATTTTTTCACCCGGCTGGAGGTCGAGCAACTCCTCGATGCAATGGCGTTGCTCAAATTGAACACATTTCACTGGCATCTCACGGACGATCAAGGCTGGCGCATTGAAATAAAACAATATCCCAAGCTCACGCAAATCGGCGCGTGGCGTCCGGGCGTTGGTTTCGATCTCGACCCGAAATCCACGACCGCTTACGGGCCGGATGGCCGCTACGGCGGATTTTACACGCAGGACGATATCCGTGAGGTTGTGGCTTTCGCCGCCGCGCGGCACATTACCATTGTGCCGGAGATTGAGATGCCCGGCCATTCCTCGGCAGCGCTGGCGGCGTATTCGCAATTCAGTTGCACCGGCGGGCCGTTCACTCCGCAACTGACGGGCGGGGTTTTTCACGGCATTTATTGCACGGGCAATGAGGAAACCTACGTGTTTCTGCAAAATGTGCTCGCAGAAGTTTTCCGGCTTTTCCCCGGCCAATACATCCACATCGGTGGCGACGAAGTGCCGACGGATGAATGGCGGCATTGCCCGAAGGACCAGTCGGTCATCCAGCGGGAAGGACTGAAGAACGAAAGCGGACTGGAAAGCTATTTCATCCGGCGCATGGAAAAATTCATCAATGCCCACGGACGCACGCTGGTCGGCTGGAGCGAAATCCGCCAGGGCGGCCTGGCGCAAAACGCCGTCGTCATGGATTGGATTGGCGGGGCGGTGGAAGCCGCGAGCGCCGGGCACGACGTGGTGATGACGCCGATGGCTGATTGCTATCTCGACCATTATCAATCGAAGGATCACGCCACCGAGCCGCGCGCCCTCGGCGGCTTTCTGCCGCTGGACCAGGTTTATTCATTCGAGCCGATACCCGCCAATCTGGCTCCACAATACCAGCGGCACATTCTCGGCGCGCAGGGCAACCTGTGGACGGAATACATTCCTTCGCTCTCGCACGCTGAATACATGGTGTTCCCACGTGAGTGCGCCCTCGCCGAAGTCACCTGGTCGGCCAAGTCGTCCCGCGACTGGAATGATTTCACGCGTCGTCTCCAGAGGCAATACGAACGCTTCGACCAACTGGGCATCAACTATCGCCATAACACTTCAAACCCTTCCGAAATAAATCCGGCAAAGTGAAAAGACTTGTCCCTGATTCCACCCTTTCATTTGGGCGTCGGAAAATGTTTTCATCTGCGCATGACGCCGTGCGTGATTTTTGAGGATGAGCATCTGCTGGTGGTTCACAAGCCCGCCGGCTGGAACACCCACGCGCCCGGCCCGCACGCGGGCGAGGGCATTTACGACTGGCTGCGGCATCGTGAACCGCGCTGGGCCACGCTCGCCATCCTGCACCGGCTCGACAAGGAAACCAGCGGCTTGCTGGTCTTCGGCAAAACGCCGGCCGCCAACCGCTCGCTCACGGAGCAATTCACGGATCGCCGCGTCTGTAAAAAATATCTTCTGCTCACCGACCGGCCCGTGCCGCAACGCGAGTTCACCATCAAAACCGCGCTGGTGCGTGTGGGCGAAAAATACGCGGGCCGTCCGCCGCACGCGGGCGCGGAAATCGCGGAAACGCGGTTTGGAGTTCCGGCTTTAGCCGGTGCGGACCGCCTGAAGGCGGGACTCCAAACGGTCGAAGCCGAACCGCTGACAGGTAAGACGCATCAGATTCGCGTCCACGCGGCGGAGAGCGGATTCCCGATTCTCGGCGACACGCTTTACGGCGGCACGCCGGCGGCTCGGGTGTTTTTGCACGCGGCGGAAATTTCCTTTACCCATCCGGTGACGGGCAAGCCGGTGACGTTTCACGCGCCCGCGAATTTTGACGCCGACCCGCGCCTGGCGCTACGCACCGCGCTGATTGACACGAAGGAAACGGGTGCTTTCCGCGTGATTCACGGCGCAAGCGATGGCTGGCCGGGCTGGTATGTCGAGCGGCTGGGGAAATTCCTGCTTTCGCAGTCCGAACAACCGCTGCGCGCCGACCAGCGGGAAGAACTGGCGCGGCTCGCAAAATCGTTTTCCGCGCACGGGGCGTATCACAAAATCCTGTCGCGACAGGTGCGGCGCACGACCGCGGCCGGGGCATCGCCGCAGCTGGTGTGGGGT
Source organism: uncultured Verrucomicrobiae bacterium (assembly GCA_963744965.1). Taxonomy (GTDB): domain Bacteria; phylum Verrucomicrobiota; class Verrucomicrobiia; order Limisphaerales; family UBA11358; genus UBA11358. The sequence continues at coordinate 20,308 of CAVUVT010000008.1, read as the reverse complement.
GAAACCGCGCCGGAACGCTTTGAGATTTGCGAGAATGGTGTTCGTTTCGAGCTGGGCTTCAACGAGGGCTATTCCACGGGGCTGTTTCTGGACCAGCGCGACAATCGGCGGCGTTTTTTAACCGGCCACATCGCCGCTGATTTCGACTTTGGACCCTGGACTCCGGACTTTGGACTTTTGAATTGCTTTGCCTACACCTGCGGCTTCTCGGTTTGCGCGGCCAAGGCCGGTGCGCGAACGACAAGCTTGGATCTCTCAAAAAAATATCTCGCCTGGGGCCGGCGCAACTTCACGTTGAACGGCCTCGACCCGGCGGCACACGATTTTATTTACGGCGACGCGTTCGACTGGCTGCGGCGGCTGGCAAAGAAAAGGCGCACGTTCGACGCGGTGGCGCTCGACCCGCCAACGTTCTCGCAATCGAAGGAACACGGCGTGTTTCGCGCGGAAAAAGATTACGGAAAACTGGTGGCGGCCGCACTGCCGCTGGTCAAGCCGGGCGGAGTCTTGTTCGCCTCGACGAACGCGGCGGACTGGCCGCCGGAGAAATTTCTCGCGGACGTGGAAAAGATGATTCACTCATCGCGGCGGAAAATTTTGCAACGGCATCATGTTCTGCAGCCGCCGGATTTCCCCATCAGCCGCGCCGAGCCGGCGTATTTGAAAACGGTGTGGTTGCGGATCAGGTAGTCTTCGGACCGGCATCCGCCTCTTGATTTCTTTCAACAGATGGAGCGGGTGAAAGGAATCGGACCTGCACCTCGTTTCCGCATGGCGAATATACAGCCGGGCTGACGCCGCGGGCTTTCGGAAGGCTTCAAACGCATCATGCGGGGCGGGCTTGGAGTTGCAGATGGTGCCAAGCGGGACAAGCAGATGATTTCACGGCGGACGTTCCACGCCTTGTGGCATGGCTTCACCGGTGCGCGACAGAATTTCCGTTTGAAATCAAACCAGGCAGCGTTAGTGTTTCGGCTGCATGAAACATAAGTTCGCCGTCCGCTGTTTTTGTCTGTTCGCACTGTTTTTCATGGTCAACGCCTTGCGGGCGGCAGAAACGGCGGATAATTTTGACGCCACGGCTGAAACCGTTGGCCCCAGCCACAGCGGATTAACCCAAAACAAGTTTGTCACGCCGGTCAACCAAATCCTCACGCCGGCCGGCTGGCAGATCGAGCTTCCACCCATGCGACCGCGCGCGCTGGCTTTAAGTCCTGACCACAGCCTGCTCGTGATGGCTGGCCAGTTGCATCAACTGATTGTCATCGGGACTAAAACAGGAAAAATCTTGCAGCGCGTTCCCTTGCCGTCTGATCAAGCCCAGGAAACGGCTCCGGTGTCGGCGGTGATTCTGGACCCGGACGGAAAGGCGCAGTTGAGTTTCAACGGCCTGACCTTTTCACCCGATGGCTCGCGTATTTATCTGTCCAATGTCAATGGCGACATCAAGGTCTTCGATGTCGCCGAGGACAAGTTCGTTTCCCCGCTGTTTTCCATCGCGTTGCCGCCGGCCAATGCGCCCGGTCGCAAAGGGGAAATTCCCACGGGCATCGCCGTTTCACCGGACGGCAAAAAGCTCTACGTCGCGCTGAACCTTTCCAACCGCCTTGCCGAACTGGATGCCGCGACGGGAAAAGTCCTGCGGCTGTGGGATGTCGGCGTCGCGCCGTTCGACGTGGTCGTGGCCGGCAAAAAAATTTATGTCAGCAACTGGGGCGGGCGGCGGGCGGCAGCGGATGGCGTTACCGGCCCAGCGGGGCTTGGCACGCGGGTGCGGGTTGATCCGGTTCGTTTCATCGCCAGTGAAGGCTCGGTTTCGGTGATTAATCCCGACCGCGCCGACCAGACCGAAATCATCACGGGCTTGCACGCCTGCGCGCTGGCCTTGTCGCCAACCGGGAAATTTCTGGTGGTCGCCAATGCGGGCAGTGACACGTTGAGCGTCATTGATACGCGCACAGACAAAATCGTGGAGACGATTTTTGCGCGACAGAGTCCGGGCGATCCGTTTGGGGCGCAGCCGAATGCCCTGGTGTTTGACAAATCCGGCAAAAAGCTTTTTGTCTGCAATGGCACGCAGAACGCCGTCGCGGTGGTTCAATTTGATCCCGGCAAATCAAAATTACTCGGCTTGATTCCCGTCGGCTGGTTTCCGGGCGCGATTGTCTTCGATGCCAGCCGCAAACAAATTGACGTCGCCAATCTCAAAGGTATTGGCAATGGCCATTCGCCTTTCAGCGTGTTCCAATATTACAACACGCTTTCCGTGATTCCCGTGCCGCCGGCCAAAGCGCTGGCGAAGCTCACGCAGACGGCGCTGGCGGATTTGCGTTATCCGTTGCTGGCGCAGGCGAAATTGCCGCCACGTAATAATCGGATTGCTCAACCCGTTCCTGAACGTCCCGGCGAACCGGGCGTGTTCCAGCACGTCATTTATATCATCAAGGAAAATCGAACCTACGACCAGATTCTCGGCGACGTGAAAGCGGGCAATGGCGACGCCGGCCTTTGCAATTTTGGCCGTCGCGTGACGCCGAACGAACACCAGCTCGTCCGCGATTTCGTGCTGCTCGACAACACCTATTGCTGCGGCATGGTGAGTGCGGACGGCCATCAATGGGCGGACTCGGCGCTGGCGACCGACTATATTGAACGCGAGTTCTCCGGCTGGCCGCGGAGTTATCCGTTCGAGGGAGAAGACGCGCTGGCTTTGTCGCCCGCAGGTTGCATTTGGGATGACGCCCTGGCGCATGGCAAAACGGTGCGCGACTACGGTGAATTCACCGGGACGCACAAAGCCTGGAAAAATCCCGCCCAAAAAGACGCGCTGGATTTTTCCGCCTGCTACCGTGATTTCGTGAGCGGCTCAAATGCCATTGCCTACACCTGCGAACCGAATGTGGCGTCGCTCCGGCCTTGCGTGGCCACGAACACGGCGGGTTGGGATTTGGACGTGCCCGACGTTTTCCGTGCCGGGCAGTTCATCAAGGAGTTGAAACAGTTTGAGCCGACGGGAAATTTACCGGATTTTATCATCCTCTGGCTGCCCAGTGATCACACCAGTGGAACGCGGTTTGGTTCGCCCACGCCCGCAGCGCAGGTTGCCGACAATGACCTGGCGCTGGGTCAGATTGTTGACGCCGTCAGCCACAGCCGGTTTTGGACGAACACCTGCATTTTTGCGGTGGAAGACGATCCGCAGGCCGGGGCGGATCACGTCAGCGGTTTCCGCACGACCGCTTACGTCGCCAGCCCCTACACGAAACGCGGGGTGACCGTCAGCACGCAATACAACCAGACCAGTCTGCTGCGCACGATGGAATTGATGCTCGGCCTGCCGCCGATGAACCAACTGGACGCGACGGCAACACCCATGTTTGATTGTTTCACCAACACGACGGATTTCACCGCGTTCGATGCCGTGACGAACAACGTCCCGCTGGACGAGATGAATCCCGCGCCGAAGCAGATTCCCGACGCGCAAAGGCGCAAGGACGCCTATGTTTCCGCGCGGCTGCCATTGCAGAAGCCCGATCAATGCCCGGAAGACGTGCTCAACCGCATTCTCTGGCGCGCAACGATGGGCACGAAGCCGTATCCCGAATGGGCGGTGAAAATCGTGGATGAGGATTGAATTTTTCGGGTGATAAGACGTCCGTCGTGGTTGCACTCACCACGAGTTTGAAAAGGTTTGAAAAGCCCGCGCTGCCATCCAAAAAAACCTCGTCGCTTCGCTTTCAATTCTGGCGGCCTGCCGCCAACAGCAATGCCGGGGGGAAGGCGCATCGTATGCGGCTGACGAAGCCTGTCTGGGTTGACGGTTCGGATTATGTGTCGATGGTATAATCCCCGAGCCGAATACACCACAAATAACCGGTGGATCCAGTTATCAGAGAGAGGTGCCAAAGCAGGCCCCCTGTATATTTACAGCATTCCGCTGCCAAATTCCCGGCTTTACAAATGCGCTTTTCTGTTATAATTGTTATGCAAATGGGTAATAAAGGGCTATTCGCACAAAATCAAAGTACAATGTCCCTCGATTTTGGAGGGGGTCAGATTTTAGAAGGCGGCACTGCCGTTTTCACACATGGGGGGTTTGAATGAGTTTCCAAGCGGTCATGGGTTTCGTAAGTGGTGCGCTGCAATTCATCGTTGCCGGCTACGCCCTGCGACTGAACCGGATTTTCGGAACGGCGCGTGTGGGCTGGTCGCTTTTCTGGGCCTTTTCGCTTCTGGCGTTGCTCCACTTGATTCAACCCATGATGTCGTTCAATAATGCCACGCAGTTGGGGATTGAAATCGAGGTGATGTATTCGCTCGTTTCGCTGCTGCTGTTGACCGGCATGGTCCACATCGAAACCGTGCTCAAAGAACGCTTGCGGATAGAGCAGGAGGAAGCGCATTTGCGGGGTGGGTTGGAATTTATGGTCAAGGAGAAGACGGCGCACCTCAGCGAACAGGCCCGGTTGCTGGATTTGGCCCACGACGCCATCGTGGCGCGCGACATGGAAGACCGCATCCTGTATTGGAACAAGAGCGCCGAGCGGATCTACGGCTGGACGGCCCAGGAGGCAGCCGGACGGAAGGTGGAAGACCTTTTGCCCAAAGATGGGTTGGACGCCTCAAAGTATGCGGAAGCCAGAAAAACCATTTTGGAAACCGGCTATTGGCATGGTGAATTTGCCGCCCGGACGAAGAGCGGGAAGGAAGTGTTCGTTGAAGCGCGCTGGACCCTGGTGCGCGACGGCCAGGGAGCCCCCAAGTCCGTTCTTGAAATCGGCACCGACATCACGGAGAAGAAGAAATTTGAAGCCCAGTTTTTTCGCGCCCAGCGCATCGAGAACATCGGGACCCTCGCGAGCGGCATCGCGCACGACCTCAACAACGTGCTGACGCCGCTCCTGATCTCGGTGCAGGTGTTGAAGGAAAAAGTCACGGATGAAGACGGGCAGAGGCTGCTACAAGCCCTGGAAGCCAACGTGCAGCGCGGGGCGGGCCTCGTCAAACAAGTGCTGACCTTTGGGCGCGGAATGGAGGGCGTTCACATCCCGGTCGAACCCAAACAGATCGCCCGTGAAATCACGCAGATTGTTCGCGAGACCTTTCCCAAATCGGTGGAATTCGAGTCTCATTGCCCGGCGGACCTCTGGACCATCACCGGGAACCCGACCCAGTTGCACCAGGTCCTGCTGAATCTCTGTGTCAATGCGCGCGATGCCATGCCCAAGGGCGGCAAACTGTCCCTGCGCATGGAAAACGCGATGGTGGACGAGCCCTATGCCGCCATGAATCTGGAGGCCCGGCCCGGCCCGTATGTGGTCATCAGCGTGGCGGACACGGGGGCGGGAATTCCCAAGGAGATCCAGGACAAGATTTTTGATCCGTTTTTCACAACCAAGGGACCCGGCAAGGGCACGGGGTTGGGTTTGTCCACGACCTTGGCCATCGTCAACAGCCATGATGGTTTCATTCTTTGCCAGAGCGAAGTGGGCAAAGGCACCATCTTCAAGGTTTATTTTCCCGCCAGTCGCACCCCGGCGGCGGCGGAGAAAGCGTCGGCGGAAGACTCCGGGTTGCCGCGCGGGCACAATGAGCTGGTGCTGGTGGTGGATGACGAGGAGCCTATCCTCGACCTCGTGCAAAAGGTGTTGAAACGTACTGGCTATCGTGTTCTGCTCGCCAGGGATGGGGTTGAAGCGGTTTCCCTTTATGCGCGCCGCCGACAGGAAATTGACGTGGTGATCATGGACATGGTCATGCCGATCATGGATGGCCCGGCCGCCATTGTGGCCCTCAAGGCCATCAATGCGGACGTGAAGATTGTCGGTTCCAGCGGCGCGGCATCCGCCGGTGGCATGGCCAAGGCCAGAGATGCCGGGGTCCAGTATTTCATTCCCAAGCCCTACACGGCCGAGACCATGCTGACGACCCTGCATGAAGTTCTGCAGAACAATCACGCAAAGTAACCGGTGACTCGGAATGCGCAAAATATGAGGGCAAGAACCCAGTAAATTTTCATACTTCATAGAATGGAAAATTCCAACTCCGGATATTCAATACATAAATCCGCCCACATCAGATTAAAATGATGGCATTGCGGTGCGGGCCAAAGTTGATTAACGGTTTGTCCGGGGGTGGAATTATTCCCGTTGAGCGTTTGCCTTGGCAATGGCAACCGCATTGTCACTGGTCGCCGGCGCGCTGGTGCGTGAATCGGCGCGGGCCACGACCTCCTCGTTCACCAGGATTGCCGCCCGCAATTGCGGCGCATTCCGAACCGGCCCCGAATACACCGGTAACCGGGCGGAAGGCTCGGTGCCGTCCGTGGTGTAATGGATTTCATAGTCCGGCACCTGGGTGCCATCGGGTGCAGCCGCCGCGGACAGTATCCGGGTGTGGTCCTTTTCATTTGCCAGACAGATGGCGTAAACCGCGCAGCGGGGTTTTGTAATATCGCTGGCCACCAACGTTGTGGCAATCCCCGCTTCACTCATGATGGGATTTTCCCCGATGAGTTGTGCCGGACCGGAGGTCCCGAAAAAAACCGGCACTCGGGCGGTTGGAACGAGCGTCCCGGCCTTGTCTTTCAGGCTGGCATAGCAAAACGTCGTGTCCTTGTCGCCGGCTGCAAAGGGCCGGCCACTCAAATCGAATTCCAGGGTCAGGCCGTTGAGTTTGCCGGGCGTGCGACGCTCAAACCGCGCCACCTCGCGCCCGCTGATGTAGCCGATGGCTTGCAACGTACCCGGCTGGAACCGGTCCGGTCTGAAGGTGAAGGGCGCGTGTTTCAGGCTGGTGCATACGCGCGAGGTGTCGGGCTGGCGCCGTTCCACCAGTTTGCCATTCAAATAAAGGGCCACTTCCTCGCAATTGCTGAAGACCCGCACCTCGAGGGGGGAGTCGGCCGTCCAGTAGTTGGCGATGAACACCACCGGTCCCACCGGCCGGCCGGCGATGGTTTCGCCGGCATCGCGTTGACTGCGGAAAAACCAGTAGCTGAACTTGGGCAGGCGGAAAATGTCCATCACGCCCGACGACTCCAAATCCGGGGCGTAACCGCGATTGTAGTCGAACATGACCCAGACTCCGTCGCCAAACGCGGTGGTTTTCAGGTTGTCGTTGTGTGCTTCCTGAAAATTCAGGGCCTGTTGCAACAACCGGACTTCGCCATCACCGCGCAACTGACGGCTGTTGCGCTCGGCGGGTTGCAGGTCCTTCCATTTTCCCTGCTCCAAGCCGGCGTTCTGCGCGTAATACTCCCAATCCCCGTACTCGCTGATGAGACAGGGCCGGTCCTTGACCTCACGGCAACCACCATGCTGGCGGGCTTGGATGAAAACATCGTAGCCTTTTTCCCAACCGCAAGTGTAGCACTGGTCGCCGGGATATTCCTCATGGGCGATGGCGTTGGCCTGTTCGATGAACGAGGCGGGCATGTCGCTCTCGTTCAAGGAAACCTCCCAGAGAACCACGCAGGGATGATTGCGGTCGCGCCGGACCAACTCGCGGCACTCCCGGTATTTCAACGCGGCGAAAGCCGGGTCCTTGCCGAAATATTGCCAGCCCATGAGGCTGTCCATGACCACCAATCCCAGTTCGTCGCAGGCATCCAGAAAAGCGGGCGACTGCGGATAGTGCGACAGGCGGATGTAATCAAAACCGGCCTCCTTGATTTTCAGGGCATCGCGATACTGCGCAGCGTCGGAGAGTGCGTTGCCCAGGTAGGGATATTCCTGGTGCCGGTTGGCGCCGCGCAGGAACATCCTTTCACCGTTGATCCAAAAACCGTCCTTGGTGATTTGGATCCGCCGGATGCCGATGCGAGTCTGTTCCCGGTCTGCCAGGCTGCCCTGCTCGATCAATTCCGAGCACACCTGATACAGACTGGGCGTTTGTGGCGACCAGAGTTTCGGGTTTGCGACGTGAATTTCCTGGATGACTTCCCGGTCTGCCCCCGCGGCCAATTCTTCCGGGACAGACTCCGCCGAAACCACGGCCTGCCCTTGGGGGTCAAGCAGAACCGTTCGAACAGCAAAGGTGCGCGAGGTACTATCATCATTTTTCACATGGGTCCGGACATTGACCGTCGCCTGCTCGCGGGACACGACCGGGAAGGTCACAAACACTCCACCCCCGGCTGCCCTGCCGGCCAGGAGGGGATCGGTGATGTGGAGTTTGTTCTGAATGATGAGGTGGGCATCGCGATAGAGGCCGCCGTAAAGATTGAAATCCAAATCCACCAGCGGTTTGGGGCCGGTGAGGGGGTTGTCGCGGTTGTCCAGCCGGACCGCGACGACGTTCTTCTCGCCGGACCGGGCGAGCTTTGAAATGTCCATGACATAGGGCAGATAACCACCCATGAATTTCCCAGCGGATTGACCGTTGACCCAAACTTCCGTCGCGTTCATCGCCCCGTCGAACCGGAGGATGATTTCCTTGTCGCGGGCTTCCGCCGGCAGGTCGAACGTTTTGCGGTACCAACAAATACCCTGCCACTGGCGCGCGCCCCGACCGGTCACCAGCGCTTCCGTGCGGGCGGTGTGCGGCAGGGTGACCATCTCCCACGCCCGGTCATCAAATCCCGGGGTCTGCGCCTGCTGGACATCGGCCCGGACAAACCGCCACTGTCTGTCAAAGGGAACGGCGGCCGGCTCCATCGCTTTGACGGACAACGCACCGAGGAGCAGCCGGGCCGCCAGCCACCATCGCCAGCCGCGCATTTTGAGTTGGTTTGTCGTTCTTGGTTCCACGGATCCAAGGCTCCGGCATCAGTTCGATTGCAAACGGTAAAAGCGGCTCTGGCTGGAATCCACCGGCAGGGTGACGGTAAACCACGTTCCGGTGTTTTGGACGGTGTTCGGCACCGGCAGCCAGACCGCCGGCGACATCAAATTGGTTGCCGTCATCAGTGTCATTCCCGCCCCGCTCAACGGCCATTGCAGTGTCAGATTGAAGAAGCCCGGCAGGCTGGGGTTCAACGTGACCGGGGCGACCATCTGCCCGAAAGCATCCGCCACCGGCAACACGTTGCCGCCGGAGTCGAAAAACGACGCGGTATTGAAGCCGGATTCGTTCACGCCCTTCGCCTGCTGGTATTCGGCTCCCCACCAGAAGATGCCGGCCCCCAACCGGCCGGGTACACTCTTTACCACCTGGGCCAGCGCAACCAGAAACTGAACCTGGCCGTTCGTGGTGCCCGGTATGCCGTAAATGTTTGTTGTCCAGTAGGAGTTGGTCCAGGGAAAGGCGGTCTCGGCGACGATCACGGGTTTGGCATAGCGTTTGGCCGCATTGGTCAGGCAGTTGGCCACATTGCTCAACGGACCATGCCAGAACGGATAATAACTCTCGCCGATGATGTCGTAATTAGTAACTCCTTGAGCGTTCAGGTTGTCAAAAAACGACTCGGTAGTGGCCCAGTCTCCGCCACGGTCAATATGAACGATAATTTTTGGCATTTTAGCGCCCGTAGCGTTCGTAGCGTCCTGGATTCCCTGAATTGCAGCATTCATCAATTGGCCAAGCCGAATCCATGATGGGTTGGAGCTGCTCCACGTGCCCTCAAGCTCCCCATTGGTCCACAAAATGCCGTCGGTGATTTCATTTCCAATCTGGACGTAATCCGGCATCGCGCCCGCAGCTTCAAAGGCAGTGATGGTGTTACTGTTGTAGGTACGCATCTGCTGTACAAGCTGGGTAAAGTTCAAGTTTGTCCAGGCGGCGGGGGTGGCTTGCGCACCGGGGTCAGCCCAGGTGTCGGAGTAATGAAAATCGAGCATGAACTGCAACCCGGCATTCTTGACTCGCACAGCCAAGGGTACGGTGTAGCTGAGGTTGTTGGTGTAATTGTAAGGATTATTTGTCGCCACCATTGCGTCAGTGCCGGTCCATAGCCGCAGCCGCACGCAATTGATGCCGTGGTCCTTGAGAATTTGAATTCCATCCTGATTCGTTCCGCCTTCCTTGTATGTAACATTCCGGGCTTCGAAAAACGACAAGTCGGAGAAGTCCGCACCGGCCACGAACGGAGTGGCGGCCGGAAGGGCCTGGTCGTTGAAATAGACGACCGGCAGATTGGTGGCGACACCGGGGACTATAAAGGAGCGGTTGCCACCGGCAGTGGAAACGGGAAGTTCCCAGTACAAGGCGCTGAAATTGCCGCCGGGATTGATGACGAACTTGTAGGACTCGAGGGTTCCGCTACTGGCGCTGACGCTGAATGTGCCCGTGTACAGATTGGTATTCCCCGCCACTGGCGTCAACAGGTAGCTGTTCGCGCCGTCCGACGCGGTGTCTTCCCACTGGGGCGACGAAAAAGTGCCACTGACAAAAACCGTGTCCACGCCCGGATGAAAATTCCCCAGGGCGATTTGCGTCCCCATGTTTGCCTGGTAGGTGACTGGAATTGCGGACGCGGCAACAGCCATCCCAAGCAACAGGCCCGCCAGACCGGCGGCTTTTTTTATGCCGCGCTTGAAGCCGGCGACTGCCGACCCGCAGTTGGGTAAGAGTCCCGGGATGGCAGGAACCGGGTTTTTGAATTTCATGCCCATGCAACAGTTTACAGCCAAATCAAATTCCGCCAAATCAAAGCCGGAACTGTTCTAAACCCCCAAACAGTCCCGGCCTCCTTGCTACCGACGTACCCCCCGACAGCAGCTTCGCTGATACTAAATCTTCAAGGCCCTATCAACCGGAAAAACTGTGCGCCGGGGCCGAAGTTGTTGGTCACCGCACTTTGTCCCTGGGTATTGGGTACATCCACCCACACACCCAACAGACTGCTTGAGTTCTGAAGACGAATATGATTGGGGGCGTTGGTGCCGGACGCCCATGAGAGCGCTGTGTTTGTGCCGGAGACGCTGATGTTTACCGGACCCAGATCGGCGAAATTGTTAAAATAATCGAGGGGCAGATTGGTGTTTCCCATCAAGGTAAACTGGCGGTTTTGAAAGCCACCCGGCCCCACCCCGTCGTTTTCCCAAGTCAGGCCCCCGTTAAGGTCATACTTGTAATTAACCAACGTTCCCGGTGAAAAGGCTATGGCCACCGTCCCGGTATAAACATAAGGGTTGGCCGTTTGCGTTAATTGATCTTCGGTCCCGGTCCAATCCCAATCGCCGTTGACGTACACATAATCCGAACCCGGAGTGAAGAGCCCCATCAAATATTCCACCAGCAGGTTCACCTGGAACGTCACCGCGTAACTTACGTTGGCATTCGTAATGTTGTTCCAAAGGTTTAACGGCAAAACTTCGTTGGTACTGGTAAGAGCGAACGTGCGGTTTGCAGTGCCATTGGTCCCGACGTTGCCTTCCCAAGTGCCACCGTATCCGTCGATGGCATATTTGTAGTCTACCAAGGATCCCAGCGACAGAGCACTTGTGTCTAATGTGCCAACATAATTGCTGGTGCCCGGAACGTTCGCCAACAGGAAGCCCCCGCTGGATGACCAGTTGTTCCAGGAACCAAAAACGTCAACGTAACTCGAGCCAATGGTGAACTTGCCCTGGGTGATGGCCGGCCCCATGTCCACCTGGAAAGTGATCCAACACTGGGTTGGCGCGTTGGAATCGTCACTGAAATAAACAGCCGGCAGGTTGGTGCCCCCGGCAGTCACATAGCCGAAATAGCGGTCGCCGCCACCGAAACTACTGGGAACTTCCCAATTCAAGGCGTTGCCGCTTGAATCGCCTCCGGGATTGATTATGAATTTATAATCGGGGTAGCTCCCGACTGTCAGATTAAGAGTGAGGGTGTATATGTTGGTGTTAGCACTAACGGCCATTGTATGCGTCGTAAGCCAACCGTCCCAATTGCCGGCAACCAAAACCGTGTCGCCATTCCCCGGGTTGAAATTACCCAAGTCGGTTTGGACCGACATATTGACGTTGAAAACAACAGGGTCGGCGGAAGCCGTAATTATCGGACCCAGAAAGAGGCCGGCCGCTAGGGTCAGCTTCATCGTGATATTGGCGAGTTTCATAGTCGTGTGCAGTGTTAGGTTGTTATATTCCGCCCCCCTCCGTCCTAATCGGCGGGTAATTCGTAAAACCTGATGCTCAAATCGTTTCCACATCATTGCCGGACGCGATTCCGGCGCAGGGCCATCAGGAGGATTGCCCCTCCGCTCAACAGCGCCAGCGTGGCGGGTTCGGGAACGGGAGTAACGGTGTACTCGCTCGCAGCTGTACCGAACGTCGTACCGGAGGCGTCGGTAGCAGCGTCATAAGCATTTTGACCAGGGGTATACTGGTGATAGGAATTGTCCGTCTCCGCAGGATAACCTCCTATGCTGTCCAATGCACCATAAGCAGATTGTCCTTCAGGATTGGGGTACGATGACACAACGTCGAAGTAGAAACTGCTGCCAAGGCTCAACCCGAGGCTGCTTAACGGCACTGTGAACGTGACGTAATTAAATCCAGTGCCGCCAGCATCATAACTTACTGATGCGTTCTGTGTCCAAGTACCACCACTATATGTCTCTGCACTGGCACCCGTGTTCCAAGTGGCAGCAAAGGCGTTTTCACCTGTACTGATGCCAAGACTGGGTCCCCAACCGTTTAGGGCCCCCGCAGAGTTAAAGAGCGCGGTACTGCCGCTGGCGCCCTGACCAACATACTGCATTAGGACATAATACTGAACGTATGCACTCTCATTCGCGCTGTTATTGATGGTAAAGGTGATAGTGCTCGCGGTGTTGTTGATCACAACGCTGCTAATACCTTCTCCACTCCCGCCGCCGCCGAGCGCAGTGCCTGTGCCAAGGTAAGTGGTCTGGGCTTTCGCAGGCAACGTAATCAAGGCCAACGCAGCGAGGATAGAAGTGATGGAAAGAATTGTTTTCTTTTTCATGATTTTCCTAGGTTGAGTTTTTTTGGGTTTGCTGGTTGGTGAATTATCGCTTGTTTATTGGATTTGCCTAGCCTGACAAACGTCAGGCTCGCGAAACCCCTTTTAAAATCAGTAAAAAGCCGTGGTATTGCCAAAGTATTGCCATTGAATCTGATAGCGGGGATGGGGTTCAACATGACCGTCGGCAAAGGTGAGGTTGACCGAAACGAGACCGCCGCCATAGGAATGTCCCGCCAGAGCCAGATTCACGTTCGTTTGCATGGTGGTACCTCCGGATCCGCCGGAAGCGTAGCAATAGTCGCTGATGATCGGCTGGGAGCCGACAATCAGGTCGGTCGTCCGGACGGGCCATCCGTCGGTCGTGCGGCACGTGCCCAACCCCGTGGGTGAAGGAAACACGTATTGAGCGGGCGCACCAGCAACCTGGCGCGGCACCCACCAGGCGTGATTGATGACGCAGAAATTGCCCGCACCGTAAACCAGCATGAGCGCGGTATTCAAATTGTCCGTGGAAACAATGTAGTACCCCAAGGTATTGAACAACATGTTGTTGAGCGTATCAAATTCACTGGGCCGGGTCGGACAAAACCACATCGGCACAGTCAGGCCTAGCAAGGCCATCTGTGGTTCCATATTCGTGCTCACATCCCATGCATTATGGCCGGAATTACCAACGGGAAAGGAAGGCAGACGGTTCTGTGCGTCTTCGTTGGCGTAAACACTGGTTACGGTGGCCCACTGCCGGTAGTTCGACGTGCAATTGATGACCTTGGCGCGAAACTTGGCCGACGAAAGTGCCGGCAGAAGCAAGGCGGCCAAAATGGCAATGATGGCAATCACCACCAGCAATTCAATCAGGGTAAAAGCCGGGAATGCTCGCAACGGGTCGTCTAAACATGTCGGACGGCGTTTTGAAATCATATGGGGATGTCGGCAATATACTCCCCCAACTTTCCGACTTTGCCTAGCCTGACAAATGTCAGGTCTGAAGCACAAGCCCTTTACCCAAAAACCCTGTAAACAAGCGTAATCATGGCCTTCAAGATGAATTATATGACTTTTATAGGCCGGAAATTACATTGCTTATGCAGTTTTTGTTGAACGGAACTTCAGCACTGCTTCCGTGCGCGAATGAACATGTAGTTTGTTGTAGATGTTTTCCAGGTGCCAGCGCACCGTCCCGGTGCTCAAACCCAACCGGTCGGCAATCTCCTTGTTAGCCAGCCCCATGGCCAGCAACTCAAGGATTTTCCGTTCGCTGGGCCTGAGTTCGTCCAACCCCGCCGCGACCGTAAGCGGTTGTTGGAAAGATGCGATGACCTTGCGCGCAATCTCGCGGGGCATTGGTACGCCACCCATCCGGGCCTCGCGGACGGCGGAAACAAGTTCCGCCGGGGTGCAGCGTTTCAGCAGGTAACCACAGGCGCCCGCCCGCAGGGCCGCGGAAATCCGTTCGGTGTCCTCATACACCGTCACCATGATGATCTGGATCGCCGGCAGCATTTTTTTAATCTGGGCGGTGCACTCGATGCCGGACAACCTGGGCAACTGGATGTCCATCAGCACCACCTCCGGCTGGTGCTTGGGAATCCCCACCAGCGCCTCCTCGGCAGTCGCACAGGCGAAAACGCAACGGCACTCCGGGTCGGTTTGCACAAAATGCGTCAGGCTTTCCCGGATGGTTTTGCTGTCTTCGACGATGGCAACCCGGATCATAAATCCTCAATTCAATGGCATGTAAAAGCGCACCGTGGTGCCGCGCCCGGGCTGGCTGGCGATTTCAAACCGCCCGCCCATCTTCTCGAGCCGCACCCGCATGTTGACCAGCCCGTCACCGCCCCGACTGGCGGCGCCGGCTGCCAGGCCGTGTCCGTTGTCGGCAATGGACAACCGCAACCGGTTGCCAATCAGCCGCACCCCCAAGCGGACTTCGGCGGCGCCGGAGTGACGGATCACGTTGGTCAGCGCCTCCTTGAACGCCAGGAAAAACTCGTGCCGGTGAACCGAGGACACCGCCCGTTCCGGCAAATCAACCGCCCCTTTCAACTGGCAGGCGATGTTTGCCAGTTTCAAAAGCCGGTCCGCATACAGGCAGGAATAACTCACCAGCGACATCAGGGAATCGTGTTTGGGGTTCATGGCCCAGACAATCTCGTCCAGCGCGGTAACCATCCGCCGCGCCCGGTCGCCAATCTCCTCCAGATGCCCGCCCGGGCCATTGCCCGCGACCGATGCAGAACCGGCCACGGTGGCCAACATGCTGATTTCCGTGATGTCCGAACCGAGTTCATCGTGCAGGTCCTGGGCAATGCGCGCCCGTTCCTGCTCCATCGCCCGCTGGTGCTCGACGCGTTGGCGTTCCTGGATTTGTTTTTCGAGCTCGGTGGTGCGTTCCTCGACTTTGCGGTGAAGTTGGGTAATCCAGAGCACTGTAATGGCCAGCACACAGGCCAGCGCCCCAACGATGATTAACAGCCGTTGCAGCGTCCACCACGGCGGCCGCGCCAGCACCTTGATGTCCGAAGGCGAGTTGAGCAACAACTCGAAGGAAGCGATGCCCTGGCCTACCGCCCGGTTCCCTCCCTGCCCCACATATACTCCCGTTAATTCCAACTCGCTGCCCACGGGTATCGTCCGTAAGAAAGCGTTTGCGGGGTTTAGCCGCGCCAAAAATGTCCGCAGTCCCATCCGCATCTCCAGCACTTGCTCCGTCGGGGTCTCCTTGCGATCCACCAACAGAGCCTTCATCCGCACCAAGGTCGAGTCATATTCTGCGCGAATCAAATTGTCCGCCGGCAGCTCATTGGCTTTCGGCAGGGCGGCACGCCCCGTCTGGCGCACCACCGCTTCGCGCAACACAGGCGCGGCACTGCTCAATTCCGGAAAACCCACCACTTCCACCGAATCACCCGCTGCCAGCTCGGCGGGCTTCTTCGCAATGAAACGCAGGCCGTTACGACCGTCCATCATGAAGTATTCCGATTCCTGCGCATGGATGATCTGGCCGGAGACCTTCACGCGCTGGAAGACGCTGGCTTGAGGATCAAATAACAGCAGTTCCGCCGCCGTCTTTCGGGGAATTAAAAACATATCTGTCGGGGCCGGTTGGTCCACCGTGATGTCGGCGCCGTAAATCCGGATTACGCCCACTTTCACTTCGTGGGTCACATAATCCCAAGAGGCAAGCAAACACCCCCGCACACGGACGAGGGCGTCTTCATAATGCTCCAGCGTTTCGGATTTCAGGCCGGTCACCCGCAGGTCTAGTTTAATCCGGCCCCCTTGCGCGAGCAAGGTCACCCCATCAGCCTGCACCGCCGTGATGATGCCTTGGATTTCCACGTATTGGGCGTCCAGACTCCCGTTCAACAACTGGTCCCAAGTAGGATAAACCGGCATGGGCAGATGCCCTTCACCCAGATGGCTCAACCGTTGCGCGTGCAAGATCGGCGCAAACAAACTCGGATCTGTCACCCCTTCAACCTCCATGAACTCCCCGATCTGCGGCGGGCCAGATCGGCTCTCAGAATGGTCCTCTACATAAAGTCCCCGGATGGAATCCTGAATGACGAAAGCCTGGCGCTCCGGCAACACACAGGTGACCACGCCCCGGATTTTGACCGGGTATCCGCGTTGCGCTTCCTCCCGCTTCAACCGATGCACTTCGCTGGCTGTGGTCAGCACCGGCAGTGTCCTCGCATTGGTGCTCGTGTTTTCGACCGCCTCCCGGTGCGCTTCCATCAGCTCAATCTCCTTGCCGCCCGGCACCAATAGAACCCCGGGAACTTTTTGACCATCGGTGGTGTTGGCGCTCTGGCAAAATCCCACGGCGCGAATCCGGTTGTTCAAAAGCGGCGTGGCTGGCAACTGCGAACCGTCCGCAATCTCCACCCGCATCCGGTCGGCCCCGGCACTCAGTTCCAGCTTCACCCCGTCCGGCTGCTCATTCACAAACGTCACCTTCCCCTCCACTTCCGCCCATTGGCCCTCCTCCCCGTCGCGCAATGTCTGGCCGATGACGATTTGCCGAGGTTTGGGGAATTCCGCCCGTCCGATCACTTCCAGCCGCAGCGATGGTTCGCCAACGAATAATTCGCTGCCATCGTCCGATGTGGTGTAAAACGTGTACAGGCCATCCCGGGGAACTTCCAGGTAGCCGGTGAATTGCAACCCGACATGCTCCGGACGCACCATGACACTGAGATCAAAATTGGTGGTTGTCCCGCTTTTAACCGCCGGCTGTTGGCTGAAATCCGTCAGGACTTCCCCGGGGACTTCATAGCAGCGATAATCCAGTCCGTTCACCAGATTGCTGGTCCCGCCCGTCGCGTCCGCCTGCATCCGGAATAACCTGATGTCGGGAATTTTCTGTCGCGGCAGGCCCGGCCCTTCATACTCCACCTCCAGCCCGTATTTTTCGAGACCGTTGAACCAATCCACACGGATGGGATGCCGGCCAGCCTTCAGATAAACCGCTCCGGATTTCTCGGTCATTCCATGGATGCCATTGTTGTCCACCACCGACCCCTTGGCGCCGAGCTTGAAACCGGCCCCTCTTCGGACCATCGTGCCGTCGCCCTCCACGCGCACCCGTTGTCCCGGCTGGACCGCCTGGCCGGCCAGATCCATTTCCAATTCCGCCGCCCCGGATTCATCCTTCAAAACAAACCGTCCCTGCAACGCATTTGCCCACCAGACGGCCCCTTCCAGACGGATGGAATGGCTGACGTTGGGATTATCCGAACTCAGGCGGGCGACTTGCAGGACATTGGTCACGTCGAAGACCGGCGAGCCGGCCGGCCCCTGCTCTGCCGCCGGGGTTTGTGTCACCAATCCTGCACCCAACATCAAGCTGCAACCTCCCAGGCCAAGCCGGGGCCAAGGCAGGAAGGATGTGCGCATGCGTTCAGGATATTTATTCAAATCAGATTCTGCACGATGAAATGAAGCGCCCTTTGCTTGAGCAACGGAAAGATGGCCGTGACAATCCACGCGCAAACGCGAACGAAGTTCGGGGCCAAGAATGGATGTATCGTTTTGGTTGGATGTGGCACGAAGTCGTGGATGATTTGACTTCATTATGCCCAAGTTCCGACCCTCTGCCTAGCCTGTCAAATGCGGGGGTGATTACTTTGGTCAAAAAAGGAAGTGGACTCCGGCTGGGGCTTGAACCGGGAACCAACCCGGAATGCTTTCGGGACTGCTCCACCGCAACCGGCTTTGTAATGATGCCCGTGTCAGTCGTAGGTTCTTTTTGTGCTGCATCTCTCGTTCCAAGGCACGTGCCTGGCCAAACCAGCCAGTTCCACTCCGGCGAATTGTTACAGACGTTGTTTGCCAGCTAGAAGACAGGCTCTCCCGACCAACTCCGCCGATAACACTTTGATTGCCACGTGGGCGACTTGATCAAGCTCATGATCAAGAAAGGCCTCTGAACCGGGGTTGAAACATTTCAACCGGCGGCTTGGAAACATGCGCCGGTTTTTGTTTTCACAGGATGTCTTTGATGAGCATGTCGGCGGAGCGATAAACAACGGGCCATGCGTCAACGGCGGGAGAAATCGTCTCTGGATAATAGATGCGAGTCTCCGTGCTGTTGGGATTCACGGCTACCATGGCGTAACGCGCGGGCGATTCGCTCAACAGGATAAGCTTGTTATAGCCAAGGGATTTCAGCCGTTGCAAATCAGCTTCATTCCGCAACAATTCAAACAAGCCTTTGGACGTATGAACCCCAGGAAGGGTTTCGAGGCGGTAAACGCACAGACCTTTTCGCTGCGAACAGATTAACACTTCACCACCGAAATCGTACGGATCAAAAACCACCAGCTTGTCGTCGGGCCGGGTATTTTCACGGATGACGACCGCAAGATTTCGTTTGTAAGAATCGTATTGGAAGGAAACTTTCATCGCGATCACGCCGTCAATGGCGGAGAAAATCAAAACCAATCCGACCAGGACAAGCCGCAGCCAGGAGCGGGGCAATTCCTGCGCCCAAAATACTTCCCAGCGGGCCAGCGTAATTCCGCAAAGCATCGCCACGGCAGGGCAGCACATGAGATAGTAATGCCAATGGCCCAGCACAATATGGCTGAACACCAACGCGGTCAAAAAGGTGGACAGCAGCCACAGCTTGGGCATACGACTTCCAGGACGGAGAAGCGCCGAGGCCAGAAGCGCCACCATGGGCAAGGCGCCCAAAGTCGCGTGGAGAAAACGCCAGCCGCCTTTGATCCAAGGACCGGGACTAAGGCGATAATGCCAATCACCAAAATACCAATAGACCATGTATGGATTTTGCGACAGGCGCAGTTCTTCATACGGATAAACAGCCTGTGCGGAAAGTGAATCCGCATAATGCGTCCACGCAAAAAACAATCGCTCCGCCACCATTCCCACGCCTGCAAGCAAAACCCAGCGCCGCACATCCCGGGGTTTGTGCCTGATCAAAATGAAAACGCTGCCAATTCCGGCGCTCATGAAAAAGGGCAGTTTGGAAACCGCGCTCAAAGTGGCGAAAAGTGTCGTGGGCAGCCACCATGACAACTTTCCCGTGCGAATCATGTTGTCGGCGAAAAAGAAAAACCAGATAGTGACAACCAGACTGAAACTGTCCGTCGAAGCCGTTCCCGACCACACAACAATCAGCGGTTGCGCCAGAAAAAATGCCAGGCTCCACCACGCTGCGCGTTCACCGAGGTAGTGTCGCGCCAGTTGAAAGAACGGCCAGAGGCTGGTGGCGAAAAAGAAAAGCGAGACGAGGTTCGCCCAACCAAACCATTCCGAGTGAACCAGCTTGAATACCAACCCCGCGGCTGCCTGCCAAAGAGGCAGTTCCTGTGCCGTCGGCGTGCCGGTGGCGTTGAAACCAACAACGACTGGCTTCAGCAAATTGATTGAACCGCGCGAATACTCCAACGCCGTGCCGAGATGAAGCGCGCGATAAAATGATTTCCCTTGGATTGCGTTGCCGAGGTGAAAGAGAACGACCAACGCAAAAAGAATCGCGGCCAGCAAAGGCAGACGTTGGAGTTTATGGAAACTTGTCGGCGGGATTGGGACGGATGCGTCTTTTGTCCTAAAGACCGTCATTCGACCGCCCGTGCAGGTCGAAGTGTCCATCGGATGAACAACCGGTTCGGGTCTGACGCCGCCAATAGAAGCCACCGGGCCAGACCCACGCACAGAGTATCAGCCCATTAGAAATGATTGTCAAGCCCGGTTTGTTCGCTGCTCGCGCAGATCGCTTTGAGCCTGCTTCTTCTCGACTTTCTTTGACTCATGCGAGGCCACACACTGTCAATGGCCAGTAATTTCCGCGACAAGTTTTGCACTCGGCGACGTGGCTGATTTTGGGCGAATTGCTATGACTCGACAGTTTTGGAAGCCAAAACGCTCACAATCCCCTTTGTTTACAAGGATTGGAGCGGGTGAAGGGAATCGAACCCTC
>CAVUVT010000007.1:0-85535 GCA_963744965.1 uncultured Verrucomicrobiae bacterium | reverse complement strand
CAGGGTTCAATCGCGCCGCAGGTGGTGCATTCGAGGCAGCGGATGCAGCCGGACACGTTGACGGCTTGATCCACTTTCACCCCCATCGAGCACCGGCTGCGGCAGAGATTGCACTCGATACATTCCTTGGGATTGAAGCGGAGATGAAACAGGCTGAAACGGTTGAACAGCGAGAGAAAACCGCCGAGCGGACAAAAAATACGGCACCACGGCCGGTGAATGAAAAGCGCGGCGGCCAGGAACGAAAGCAAAATGCCGGTCTTCAGGCCGCTCATCACCCAGCCGTTGCCGGCGAGGAGGCTTTGAACGGAATAAGGCACGCCGGCTTCCAGCGCGCCCGCCGGACAAAGGCGGCAGATGGAAACGGCCTGGTTTTCGAACGGAATGCCCTTGAAGCCGAGAACCATCGGCAGCAGCAGCACCAATCCCAACAGCACGACGTAACGCGTGTGGCCCACCCAGCCCGGCAAGGAAATTTTCCGGGGGGAAATTTTGCCCAGCAAATCCTGCAGGAAACCGAACGGACAGGCCCAGCCGCAAACGATTGAACCGCCAGCGGCGCCGACGAGCAGGAGCAGGCCGATCAACAAGTACGGCACTTCCCCGACCACCGGCAACAGTGCGGCGTAATTTGCCGCCACGCCCACCGGACAGCCGAACGAGGACAACGGGCAGGAGTAGCAGTGGAACACACAGCCGGGGATGCCATGCAACCACCGGCCCAGCGGCGCGAGCCACACGCCGAGAAAACCGGTTTGCACCCAGGGACGAAGGCGCGACAGTTTCCGACCAAGCACAGTCGCTTCACGCTGCTGACAATTGGGCACGGGACATTCCATGGAGAACAGGTCGGCCACGCCGTGTGGCCGGAATTTATTTTATTCAGGTCGGACAGGGCGTTTGCGCGCTGACATCCACGCGGATTTTCCACGCCGGAGGCGTCGCCTGGGCCAGTTGTTTGGCCCAGTGGTCGAGCGCTTCGGCTTCCGCGGCGGGATCCTCGAGGTTGGGCGGCGGCGGCGGCGCCAACTGGCTCGCGTATTGCAGGCCGCCGGAGGAAAAGGCCTTGACCAATTGAATCTCCGAAGCGGTATTCCCGGCAACGGTATCCACGCCGGTCAGATGCCGCGCGCCGCAAAACGCCACGATCACACCGGCCAGCGCCGCGGCGAACCCGGGCCAGAAATCATGGCGTTCCAACGCGCGCAACGCGGGATTCACTGGCGGCTGTGGCACTCGTTTGAACATCCGGGTCAGGTGAAAGCGTAATTCATGCCGTCCGGATTCGCAAATGTGGCGGAGGCGGATGGGAATCGAACCCACCTGGGACTTTGTTGAGCCCCACGCTGGTTTTGAAGACCAGGAGCGCCACCAGGTCGCCTTACACCTCCACCCCGGGCCACTGCGCCACCTGCCGTTGACAGGCGTGATTCGTTTCCGGCGGGCTGCATTGCAGTTCCATTTGGACAGATTTGAATGGATATTTCAATCCGAATCAGTCGCGATCCGTATGGACGCGGTCACTTCGCCAAATTTTTGATCTGCGCGTCCAGCTCGTCGAGCGTGAAACCTTCAGCGATCACTCGATGATTGGCGTCGGTGAGGATCAACCACGGCAGCGCGGAAACGGCCGAGGCCCATTTTGATTTTTCGGATTTCTCCGTCACACGCCCGACTGGAAATGAAACCGGGCTGCCGTTTTTCCATTCATTGAATGTTTCATCGCTGGTGACGGCGGCTTGAATGCCCAGCACCGTGACGCCTTGCTGCCGCAGGGCGGCGGCCTGTTCAGCCAACTGGTGGACCACGTGCCGCGACGGGCGCTGGCTCGCGTCGAACAGGCACAGCAACACCGGCTTGCCGGCGGGCGCGGTGTCGCTGGCGAGATTCACCGTGGCCAAATCGGGCAGTGGACCGCCTTTGAGCGAAGCGCGACGCGGTGTCTGGAGAATATTCCCCGACTGGGAACTTAAGGTCATCACGACATTGGTGTCGCCCGCCTCGACTGTAGCCTGCGCGTTGCCACCGCCGTTTTGCGAATAGGCAAACAGGCGGATTTGTCCCTCGCAAACCTGAAAATGAAACTGGCCCTTGCTGTCGGTGGTCATGTAACCATCCGGCTGGTCTTCGCCATTTAATTGCACGTTCACGCCGGATGCCGGCTTATCGTCCTCTCTCATCACCTTTCCGGCGATGACCCGGTCGGCGGGCTTGAGGACGAACGGCGACAGTTCCACGCGGTTCGATTCGTATTCCGGCTGAAGCTGCCGCTGGCCCTTGCCGTAACCTTTGGCCGACGCATAAACAATGTACTGCGCGTCCGGCGGGAGGCACTTGATTTCAAAACGGCCTTCAGCATTGACGGGGCTGGTCGTCTGCTCATTTAGCTGTTCGTAGCTGTTGCCCGCCTTGAGCCATTCGCCGACCTGGGCACCGGCGAGCGGAGAGCCGTCAACGTTTTGTACCAGACCGGCCACGGTCAAGGCCGGTTTCAATTTCACGTCGAGGTTAGTGGTTTCCTCCGGCAACTCTTCGGTGGCTCCCAGGTTGCGAACCGGGTCGCGGACGACCAGCAGCGCGCCTCCGTTTTGCAACTGCCACGACTGGAGCGACCAGGTAAGGTTGAACACGCCCTTGGTCACGGTCCTGGTCCAGCGCAGACCATTGCCATTGGACGGGAACACCGCCACCTGCACGCCGGCGGCAGGTTTGCCATCGGCGTCCGTCACCGTGCCTTTCAGTTTGTGCGCCGTGGTGCCGGGGGCGCTGCTGTAAGTTTGACCGAGCCGGAGAACGACGTTCGTGTCGCCGCCCTCCGCCGAAACGTTGCCGAAGGAACGCTGGCTGTTGGCGGAGATCTGGGCCGGGCCTTCGCAGACATGCTCGAAGCGGAATCGTCCCTCGCGGTCCGTGCGCGCGTTCGCGTTCGGCTGGCCTTCGCCGGAAAGATTCACATTGGCGCCTGCAACCGGCTTGTCGTCCGGGTCGAGCACCTGGCCGGCGAGTTTGAGATTCGCCGGCTTGAGTTCCACCGGATCAAGTTCCTGACGGCCGGCATCGGCGGAGACGTCGAGATTTTGCATCTGCCGCTGCCCGTAACCCGGCGCGGAGACGACGACGCCATATTTTCTGCCGGGCGGCAGCGCGGGAATTTCATACTGTCCCGGGGTGTTGGTGCGAGCCAGACCTTGAAGCCACGAACCGCTGCGGCCGGCCCAGAAAACGAGCGAGGCGGTCGCGTTGGTGACGGGTTTGCCATCGGACTCCGCCCGGCCAGCCAGCGTGAGTCCCGGCGCAAGCTTCAAATCCATATGGGTGGTGTCCTCGTCCAGGTCCTGCGCCACGGCCAGATTGTGTTCCGGGTCCCGGACCAGAATACAGGCGGTCGTGTCGTTTTGTCCGAATGGGCGCTGATTCCATTCCAGCTCAAATTTGCCGCCGGCATCGGTCTTGACCTCGGCCGCATTGGCGCCAAAACCACCCACAATTCTCACCAGCAATCCCGCCGCCGGCTGGCCGTCCAGCTGGCGAACGATGCCGGTGATTTGCTTCGGCGCGGCGATTTCCATCTCAATGCGATTCGTCTTGCCGGCTTCCACGCTGGCGGAGGTCTGGTTTGCGGGCATGGATTCACGGAACGCCATCACCTGATAATCACCCGGCGTCAGCCGCAGGAAGGCGATGCCGTTGCTGTCGGAAGTGCCGGCGGTTTGAAAATTTTCCCGGTAGGCATTGACCATGACCTGTGCCAGCGGCTTGCGATCGCTTTGTCCCAGCACGGCCACTTCCAGCAAACCACCGCGCGCCGCAGTCACCTGCACGCCGTGGGTGGTCTTCCCGACTTCAACGGAAACCGGAACTGCCTCCGCGACCCATTCCGGGATGGCGTTGGTGCCGAAGACGGCCTGAATCCGGTAGGAACCGGCGGCCACGTCGCTGATGTGGAACGCGCCGTCCGTGCCGGATTGCGCCGGCTCGCGCTCGCCGAAACCGAAAAAGCCCGGCCCGTCGGGCCGCAACATCAACCGCGCAACGGGCGGCGGTTGGTTGCTTCCCTCGGCGATGATTTTGCCTTCGATGCTGCCGGCCGGCTCCATGACCAATTTGATGTCGTCCTGTCCCGCGCGCCACGGCAGCGAGTCCAGGCCCGCGGAATCCTGCGACGATGGGCGCAGAGTTTTTCCCGGCGCCTGAACCGCAAGGATGGCCGTGGCATTGGTGGGAAAATTTTCAATGCGGAAACGACCGGCGGCATCCGTGCGGCCGGCAAAACAATCGTGCGCCGGTTTGCCGGTGATGTAATTGAAAGTCCGCACCCCGCCTTGCGGTGACATTTCGCTGATGGCCGTGGCCACGGAAACCTCGGCATTGGCGACCGGTTTGTCCGCTTCGTCCACCACCACGCCCGACAGCGCCGCCGGCGGAGTCAGCACCAAACGTTCTTCCGTCTCACCGGCGGGATTAAACGGTTGACCCAATTGTTTCCAGGCCGGCGCCAGTCCCGGCTTTCGCGCCAGCAAAAATCCCATGGCCCGCGACGCCGGAAATTCAAAAGCGCCATCCGCGCCCGTGGTGACTTGTTTTTTTAGCTCCAGAGGATTTGCCAGGAATGGATTTCCCTCGTAACGCCAATACTCGACCGTCGCGCCGGCCACGGGATTGCCGGTGGTGTCCGTGACCGTCCCGGTACAGTTGGTTTTTTGCGCGCTGGTGTTGGCGCCGGTGGCCGGCGCTCTTTGAATAATGGACTGCAACCGTTCCTGTACCTGGGCGTGCGTGCCAAAGCCCAAGAGCACCGAAGCGGCAGAAACCAGAAGGAATTGCCGTGTCATTTTCATGGAATGTTTGATTATTTTTTTGCTTCGAGCGTCAACGGACTCGTCAGCACCTGGAAGGGGCTGAAGATTTTGACACTGCCGGCCAACGGACGCTGAACATTTTTGGGCTCCCGCCATGAGAGCGAACAAACGCCGCCTCACCCAAACTCGAACGTGTTCGTGTAACACAACGTCCCGTCGGCGTTGGCCAGCATCAATTTCGGCCCCCGCGGACGCTGCCCGTCACGCAGCATCTCGATGGCTTCCTTCTGTCGGCCCTCGAAGCGGAGGCTGAAGGCGACCTGGCGGTTGGGGTTCTCGGTCGCCTTGAGCACGGCTTGCACCGGCTCGCCGATTTCCAGCACGGCGGTTTTATCGGCGGCGACCTCGAAGCCGGCGGTTTTGGGGAAATTATAGCCTGACAGCGTCCACGCCGCGCCTTTTTCATCCTTGCGGTTGATCGTCCAGTGGAAGATCCGGTAATGGCCCGCCGGCAGGGTGAATTCGCCGTTCACCGGTTTGCGCACGAAATGGCCGTTCTCGCCGAACGCGGCGAATTCGGAAATGTTTTCCGGCACGCGCACCTGGCCGAGGGTGACGTTTTCCGCCTTTTGCACCTTGACGAACGCGCCGTCGCGGGCGGCTTCGATTTTGAAAAGCTTGCCGTCCACTTCCACCATCTTGCCCAGAAAACGCTCGCCGGTTTTGTCGCCTTCGATCTGGACGCGGTCGCTGTCATACGGGTCCGGCGCGACGTCGTTGAACGTGCCGTTGACGTTGCCGTCAATCAGTTGGATGCGTTTTTTCGCGCCGTCGAAATTCACCACGCCTTCATACCAGCCGGCGGACGACGCCAGCAATTGCGCGGGATTCTTTTCGTATTGATAGAACCGGAACGCGAGATGATAGGTAATCGGCCCGTCCTCGCCCTTGAAAACGACCGGGACCGGCGGAAAAAAGGCGTTGTACGAATCCAGCCGCGCCTGGACGGGCGTTTCGTCGTCCAGCCGGCCGTTGCCGTTGCTGTCAATGAACAGCCGGTCGTAAGGCCCGGACTTGTGCGTGCGGTCGAGGCAGAGCCAGCGCCCGCCGGCAGGGTCCATCGGCGTCTGCCAGCGCGCGAAATAGGGCGGCGCGTTCAGTTTGGGCAGGGCGACGCCGGGCGGCGGGTTGGTGGTCAGTTCCATCTGGTGGTAGGCGTGGCCCTCGGCGCTGGTATGGTATTCCAGCCATTGTTCGGATTGCGCGAAGGCGGTGCCGGCGAGAACCATTCCGGCCAGAATCAATTTTCTGGAAAGTTTCATAACGTTGAGGTTGGTTTTTTATTCATCAATTTCAAGTTTTCAATTGGGCTTCAGCAAAGGCGCAACCACTGGCGGGGCCTCCGGTTTCATATGCAGCAACGCCTTGAGCCGTTCGCGGAAAAACGGACTGGCGGATGACAGAATCAGGAACGGCAGCAGCGTCGCGAAATTGACCGTCGCCACCGTGAGGACGGGAACAAAGAACCCGCTCCACGCAATCCTCCCGCCGGAAGCGATCAGCGCGATCAAAAAGAAGGGCGCGGCAATCACCAGCCAGACAACGGCCAGCAAGACGAGCAGCCACGGATAAAGTCCGAGCGGACGGTAGCGCCCGCGGCAGATCAATCCGCCAAGACTCAATGCCACTGCGCTGGCCAGAACCCCGACGGCCAGCACAATCCCGACTTGAAGCGATTCGATGGTCATCAAGCTCCAGCCTTGTCTTGACGCCGCGGCCAGCACGCTGAACCCCGCCAGGGCGAGCAGAAGGCACAGAAACGTGAGCAGGCGATGTTGCTGTCGCAGATGATTTGACAGGAGCCAGACGGCGGCCAGCCCAATGGCCAGCGCGGCGATGACATCCAGGAAAAAATCTGTTCCCGCCGGCAGGATGGGCAGAAGTTCCAGTGTGAACACGAACACGCATCCGAGCGGCAGCCAGATCAACCAGGCACGCGCGCACCGGTTGGGCTTCAAGGTGAGCAACCCCAGAATGGCCAGCCACGGCAGCAGCAGCGGGGCGATGCCGGGCAGCACCCAGATGTAGGCAACCGGAAAACCGTCCCGGGAACCCAGCGCGCCGAGGTCGGACGAGGCCACGATGGTCAGTTTGCCGCCGGCAGTGGGAGGCACTCGCCATGAGTGCGAACAGGTGCCGCCTCAGCCAAACTCAAATTTGCCGGACGCAATTTTTTTGTCGCCCTTGTAAATGGCAAATTCCGGCGGCCGGGAGCGATTTTGATTCGCCAGTTGGTAGGTTTCGCCGCCCGCGCCAACCAGGCGGTAATCAAGGCGCAAATCCTGACCGTGGCGGCTGGCAATGACGGAATTGGTCAACGGTCCGCCCGCGTTCAACACCGCCGGGGCCTTGTCGTCCACGGAAATCCGACGGCCAGCCTGCGACTGGCTGGAATTGTTAAAAGCCTTGGCGCCATTTTGTTCCAGCAGGATGTCGCATTGGTTGTAGCTGCCGGTCGGAACTTGCACGCTGGCCGCCGGTTGATCGAGCACCACGAGATGCGATCCGCCCGACAAGACCAGGCGCTGAATAAAATTGCCGGTGATTTTCAATTCGCCCAGCGGGACGGATTGTTCCGTGAATTGGAGCGCGGGCCTGGCTTCGCCGTCCGGCGGTCTGGCCGCCAGATCCAGTTGATAGGCGTGGCCATCAATAAAAATTTTCCGCGAAAAGGGAACGGTGGCGGGCGAATTATTATAGGCGCTGAATGACTCGTTTCGTTTTTCCCAGGACCGCAGCAACAACCGGCTATTTTCGAATGAACCCGACGGGTTCAAAACATTTTGGACGAGGCCCGCCTGCCAGTCCCGCCCTTGCAACGTCAGTTTGCCCTGCCAGAACGAGCGCACCGCAAGGTCGCAACCTGGCCGCGAACCGTAGTCCTGGAAATTGATGTCCGCCAGCACCCGGCACCTGCCGGAAGCGGTGTTGAAGAGCAGATGAACGTTGGTGAAAGTCTGGTAACTTGTCGGCCTGAACCCGCGGGCGGAGAACGCCCCTTCGGGATCATCGGTCAAATCCTGGTTGCGATTGAGGTCGAGGTAAAGTTTTCCCGCGTCGCGCTGCCAGACAAAGGGAATTGAATTGCTGGAATCGCCACCGAAATTCAAAACGCCGCGGATGATTTTGCCCGGGGCCGCCGCCGGCTCTTTTCTGAAAGGAATTGTTTGCGTCGTCAGGGAAACGCCCCAGTTGATGACGCTGTAATCCGTTTCCTGATAATCCAGCAGAGCGGTGATCGCATTTGAGGACGGGACACTGGAAAGGACAAAATCAGCCGCGTGAAGCATATTCCCCGAACCAGGCACAACCATCAGCACTGCCGTCAACCAGGCCACCCGGACTTTTCCCAGCCGGTGCCATGATAAGCAGCCAGTCTTTCGCTTTGCCACAGGCGCCATATTAGCAAATCTCAAAAAGTATTTCAATGTAAATATGTGAAACGGCGGCTGAAAGGGGCGCAGCTTGACACTGCCCCGGAGCGCCGAACTCCGGTTCGGCAAGGTTCGCCGGGAATCGCCCGTTCGTGCCGGTTCGGAGATCGGCGCTCCACTTTCCGCCATGCTCCCTCGGGGTGGTATCAGGATGCCCGGTCGAAAGGGCGCGGGCGGCGCATGAATCCTCCGGCGGCGTTATCGTCTCACTCGACAAAATTCCCTCCGCGCGTCATCCTGCCGGCAATGGCATTTGAATCGGATTCACCGCTCGACTCGTTGTGGAAGGGATACGGCCGGGCGTTTCAGGACTGGGACGACCTCACGCTCGGGCGCTGGCTGGCGCAAACGCTCGGCCAGCTCGAAGGCCGGGCGTGGCGGCTCTCGCACCCGCTCGTCGGCGCGTACCGGCTGGCGGCGCAGCTCGCGCACGACCGGCAGGTCTGGTTCAAGCGGCTGGCCACGCCGCCGGCGGCTTATGCGGAATCGCCGTGCTGCCGCGCCCCGTTTTTGCCGCTGCTCACGCGCGACGTGCGCGAGTCGGGTTTGATCTGCCAGCATTGCAACGAAACACTGGTGACGTTCGACGAAATTTCCACTGACGTCCGCGCTGAACTCGAGGCCTGGGCGCAACAATATGAACCCGTCCATGCCGTCGCGCATTGGGACGATCACCAGCGCCGGCGCGCGAGTGATTACGACCGCGCCTATGAAAACGCGGCGGAGGAAGCCGAGCGTTTGCTCACGCGCGCGGGCCGCGAACTCGCGCCGAAGCTGCTGAATCTTTATCCCGCCGTCATTTGGGAGGACCAGGACGAATGCCTCGAAGTGCGGCCGGAGGACGTCGCCATTTAAGATTTATGATTTACGATTTACGATTTGTTTCACAATTTGGGCGCATTGCGTAAATCGTAAATCCGAATAAAAATGAAGTGGCTTTTTAAATGGTTGTTCCGGCTGGTTCTTTTGGCGGCCGTGGCGATTGTCATCCTGCTGCTGTCGTTCAATTCGATACTCCGGGTTTATGTTGAACATCGCATCCGCGCCCAGACCGGCATGGACGCGGAGATTGGAAGATTTTCGGTCGGCCTCACCGAGCCGACGGTGACGATCCAGAACCTGAAACTCTACAACCCGCCGGATTTTGGCGGCACGCCGTTTCTCGACATTCCGGAAATTCACGCCGAATATGACCGCGCCGCCCTCGCGAGACATGAGATTCACCTCACGCTCCTGCGCTTCAACCTGGGGGAACTCGACATCGTGAAAAACGAGGCCGGACGCACGAATATTTATTCACTCGGGGCCGCCTGGCCGCCGAAAAAAGCCGGTGGCGGCAATGGCGCGGCGGATTTCAAGAAACAGACCGGCTTCGAGTTCCAGTCCATTGACGTGTTGAATGTCTCGGTCGGCACGATGAAGTTCATTGACCTGAAAGACCAGCGCCACAACCGCACGCAAAAAATCGGCCTCGAAAACTGCGTGATGAAAAATGTGAAGTCCCAGGCCGATCTGGCGGGTTTGGCGGTGCTCGTCGCGTTGCGCGGGGGGGATTTCTTTGGATCGTTGGTGGAACTGCCCAGGCCCGGCTTGCACGGGAATTAAAGTGATGCCTTTCATTAACACCCGGCTTCAACCGGGTGCCTCGTTGATGGGAACAGGAAAACGGTTTCAACCGTTTTTTTGCCATATGATGTCCGCTCGCCAATAAAGCCGTTGAAACGGCTCAACATCGCTCTTCCGTCATCCGCCACCGGGCTGAAGCCCGGTGTTAACGAGTGTTTTCGCGGTCGGATAGCAGTCGGAACAGGCTCTCATTTTAACATTTTCCACGCGGGAATTTTCTTCTAATTTCACCGCGTGCATCGTGAATCCGTCAAAGCCGCCGCCTGTGTTGTCGTGAAACTCGGCACCGGCGTGCTCACCGACAGCCGCAAGCAGCCCGACCCGGCGCAGTTGGAACAGCTCGTCGCGCAGGTCGCCGCGTTGCGAAAATCCGGCAAGGAAATCGTGCTCGTCACCTCCGGCGCTGTCGGCGCGGGCATGGGCGCGCTGGGTTATGAAAAACGTCCCGGCGACCTCGCCGAATTGCAGGCGTGCGCCGCCGTCGGCCAGTCGCGCCTCATGGCCACCTATGCCGATTTGTTCGCCCGGCACGGTCTGCACGTCGCGCAGGTTTTGCTCACGCACGACGATCTCGAACATCACGAGCGCCATCTCAACGCGCGCAACACCCTCGTTACGCTGCTCGACCGCGGCGTCGTGCCCATCATCAATGAAAACGACGCCGTGTCGTTCACCGAAATCAAATTCGGCGACAACGACACCTTGTCCGCGCTGGTGGCGGCGCTGCTGCCGGCCGACCTGCTCGTCATTTTAACCACGGTGGACGGCGTCATCGAAAATTTCAGCAAGGCCAATCCGAAAACGATTTCCGTCATCGAAAAAATTGATTCGACGATTGAAAAACTCGCCGGCGGCACGGACAGCGACACCGCCGTGGGCGGCATGGCCTCGAAAATCCAGGCGGCCAAGATCGCCGTGCGTTCCGGCATTCCGCTCGTCATCGCGTCGGGCAAAAAGAAGCAGGTGCTCGCCAAAATTCTCGGCGGCGAAGACGAAGGCACGCTGTTCGTCGCGCACCCCGCGAAGCTGCGGGGCCGCAAACGCTGGATTGCGTTTTTCCATCATCCCCAGGGCGCGTTGTTCGTGGACGACGGCGCGAAGCTGGCCTTGCGCGAAAAGGGCAGGAGCCTGCTGCCTCCGGGCGTGGCGCGATGTGAAGGGGAATTCGCTGCGGGCGACGTGGTTCGGATTTGCGACCTGGACGGGACGGAATTCGCGCGCGGCATCGCAAAGTTCGGCGCCGCCGAAGTGCGCGGCCGGAAACTGGCGCGGGTCGAAGTGGTGCATCGCGACGACCTGGTGATTTTGTGAACCGCCAAGACGCCAAGAACGCCACGGCGGATTTGTTGATGAAGAAACAGGAAGGCGGGAAATCCGTTTCTTGATTTGAGTTTTTCTTGGCGACCTTGGCGACTTGGCGGTTAATTCAAAATGAAAAGCAAATCAGCGATCAACGACCTGCTCAAAGTCATGGCCCGGCTGCGCTCGCCCACCGGTTGTCCGTGGGACCGCGAGCAGAGCCACCGGACGCTGCGTCGCCATGCCGTTGAGGAAGTCTATGAATTGATTGACGCCATCGAAGCGGAAGATGACCACGAAATGGCGGAGGAACTCGGCGATTTGCTGCTGCAAATTGTCTTCCATTGCCAGTTGGCGAAGGAGCGGGGTGCGTTTGATTTTGAGAAGGTCTGCCGGCTGATCGTGGAGAAGCTGGTGCGCCGTCATCCGCACGTTTTTGGGAAAACCAAGGTCAAAGACGTGGCCGAAGTCTGGGCCAACTGGGAAAAAATCAAAAAGGCGGAAAAGCACGGAACGAAACACGCCCGGCACTCGGTACTGGACGGCATTCCGAAACACCTGCCCGCGCTGCTCCGCGCCGAGAAGCTCGTGAAAAAGGCCCGCAAAGCCAAAGTCCTTGCGGAAAGCCACGATTCAAAGCGATGCGTGACCAAAGATGCACTGGCAAAAGAACTTTTTGAACTGGCATCGTTCGCGCAGGCTCACGGCTGGTCGGCGGAGGAGCTTCTCAGCGACGAAATCAAGCGTCGGGAACGGGAGTTGCGCCAGCAGGAACGCCGGAATTCGCCGGCTTAGGCCCGAACGGGCAGCTTCTTTTTCTCGGTTTCCGAACGATATTCCAAAATCTCGCCGGGCTGGCATTCAAGATGGGCGCAAATGGCTTCGAGCGTGGAGAAGCGGATGGCCCGGGCCTTGCCGGTTTTGAGGATGGACAGATTTTGCGGCGTGATGTCCACGGCGGCGGCCAGATCGTTCAGCCGCATTTTGCGCTGGGCGAGAACCACATCCAAATTGACGATGATGGGCATAAGCTTAAACGGTCAATTCCTGTTCCTCTTGCAGTTCCTGCGCTTCACGAAAGAGCCAGGCGATAAAATACACGGCCAGTCCGCCAACGATTGCATTGCCGGAGGCGATGGTCACGTCCGGCGAAAAGAGCCAGGCCTTGAGAGCGCCGCAAATAATCTGAACGATGCCCAACACGATCCACCATTTGCCCGCTGTCTCCAGAAGCTTGACCGTTTGCGAATTAAATAGATGACCCGCCTTGAGCCGGTCAAACAGCCGGAAGAAATTCAACGTGACCAGAAATGCGAACGGCAGCCCGGCCAGCGCGACGAAGTTTTCAAAGACCACCGGTGATTTTAGTCCGGTTGCGGAGGCGGTCAGGATCATGCTGGTGAGGCCCACAAAGCCGATTGTTTGCAGGATCAGGCCGATGCGCAGAATGGTTCGTAAAACCTTGCTGACTTTGATGATTCTGGTTTTGTTCTGTATGTTTTTCATAATGCGGTAAGTTTGATTTTCGAGTGCAGTTAAACGGTCAATTCCTGTTCCTCCTGAATTTTCCGGCCTTCGTCCATTACCTTGGCGATAAAAATGATGGCGAGACCCGGAACCACGTTGAAGAAAACTTGGATGCAAACAACCATCACCGAAACCATCAGGCTGAAGGCCAATGGAACGGCTGCCTGATAAGAGGCCAGCAAAGTCACCAAGAGGGCGACGCCGCCGTTGCAGATGCCTACCAGCACTATGCAGATACCCAAGTGGCGGATGCGCTGGACGACCGCCGGGGCAAACAGGCCGCTGCCGGCGTAGGCGGAGAACAGCCAGTAGGCAAACCAACTGGTCACGGCCCAACCAACGTATTTGAGTCCGGGGAGGAGAACTTGCAGGACATCTGGGTGTCCTTTGCCCAATGACATCATCGCCACCAGTGAAATGATCGCAAAGATTCCAAGAACGATGGCCGCCGTCAGGAAGGTCGTTTTAAAGATCCGGCTCCGGTTCTGGATTTGCTCCAGCCGCGCACTGGCCATGGGGGAAATGTCATTCGCATTCATAAATATTGAAAAGGTAGTTTGGTTAAACGGTCAATTCCTGTTCCTCCTGAATTTTCCGGCCTTCGTCCATGATCCAAGCGATCAAAACAACCAGAAATCCGATTGCCAGTTTGGCAAAGTCGTCAAAACCAATCATCAGCGCTCTTGAACCAATCACCTGTAGAAATTTTACAATCACCCAATCACTGACAACCAAACAACCAAGCCATTTGATACAATTGATATTTTTAGCGGTGAAAAAACTCCCGCTCGCAAAAAACCGAAGCAGCCTGCTTAAGACTAAAGCACCAGCAAAAAATAATCCGACCCTGATAAATCCCAATATCAGGAGAGGCGATGGGATGGTGCGCGCTGAAGAATATGATGAAAAGGGTGGCCATGATATGCTTCTTGGCGAAATGTCAGTCCAGCCAACGAGACTGGACAGGAAAATTAAATTAAACACCACGACGCAAACAACGGCCAAACCGATTAGTATTTTGATTACCCAAATGACTGTTCGGACTCGATTTAACCGCCGGCTTGTCTCTGGAACCATTTCGTTCGAATTCATGGCGCAAAGAATACATCCATCAATTCCGTTAGTCAAGTATTTTTTATTGATAAACAATAAATACTTGTTTTTTAGCATGATTCATAGTGGGTTACGTCGGAACGGGTTCCCTCGCGAATCATGCGATTTTCAAATAAATCCGGCGTTGACAGCCCGGCGCGGTTCTGGCTTAATGCCCGACCCTTTGCGGGTTAATTTATGTACGCCGTTTTAGAAACCGGAAGCAAACAGTATCGGGTCGCCGCGGGCGACACGCTGGAAATCGAACGTCTGGCCGTCGAGGCCGGCAAACCGTTCACGTTTGACCGCGTGTTGCTGGTCAATCGCGATGGCAAGCTGGCGGTGGGCACGCCCACGGTTAGCGGGGCCAGCGTGCTGGCCGACGTGGTGGCGCACAAGCGCGGCGAGAAAAAACTCACTTTCAAGATGAAACGCCGCAAGGGCTATCACAAAACCATCGGTCATCGTCAGGAATTGACGGTGGTGAAAATCAAAGAGATCAAAGGCTGATTTTATGGCACACAAGAAAGGTCAAGGCAGCGTCCGCAACGGTCGTGACAGCGTCAGCAAACGGCTGGGCGTGAAAACCTTTGGCGGTGAATCCGTCACCGCCGGCAGCATCATCGTCCGGCAGCGCGGCACCAAGTTTGTCGCGGGCGAAAACGTCGGCACGGGCCGCGATTGGACGCTTTTCGCGCTGGTGGACGGCAAAATCGCCTTCGACAAAAATGGCCGGCGCGTGAACGTGAAGGCCGAACCCGCCGCGAAGAATTAACCGGCGCGAATGAATTTTACGGCGAGGCCATGCGCCTCGCCTTTTTTATTGTAGCGTCGAGCCTGCGGCTCGATA
Organism: uncultured Verrucomicrobiae bacterium; assembly: GCA_963744965.1. GTDB lineage: Bacteria > Verrucomicrobiota > Verrucomicrobiia > Limisphaerales > UBA11358 > UBA11358. Next base: position 70,848 of record CAVUVT010000007.1, on the reverse strand, counting down.
TATCGGCGCACAGCGCCGACATTACACCTGAATCTGGCTCATGTTTGTTGACGAAATAAAAATCTACGCGCGGGCGGGGCATGGCGGCAAAGGCTGCATTGCATTCCATCGCGAAGCTTATGTCGCTAAGGGCGGGCCGAGCGGCGGCAACGGCGGGCGCGGCGGCAGCGTGATTTTGCAGGCCGACCACGATCTCAACAACCTCATCGCCCAGTATTATCAGCCGCGCCTCATCGCCGAGGCCGGCGAACCGGGCTTCGGCAAGGGCATGGATGGCCACGCGGGCAAGGACCTCGTTGTCAAAGTGCCGTGCGGCACGCTGGTCTGGCGGATTGCGGGCGGCGACCGGCCGGTTGAAAAAGAAAATAGCGATGACGAAAATGAAAAACCGATGTTCGCAACCAGCGCGAGCAAAAGGCCATTGATACGCAGTGCCAGCGGCGGGCAGGCGCAGGAAATTGATTTGAGCAAGGAAGACGCCGGGGAATTTTCCGCAGGCAATCTGGAAAAGGACGAGCTCGTCGCCGATCTCACTGAAAACGGGCAACAATTCGTGCTTTGCAAAGGCGGGCGGGGCGGATTGGGCAACCGGAATTTTGCGACGGCGGCGCGCCAGACGCCGCGTTTCGCCCAGCCGGGCGAGCCGGGCGAGAAAGGCGATTATCTTTTCGAGCTGCGCATCATGGCCGAAGTCGGGCTGGTCGGCTATCCGAACGCGGGCAAGTCCACGCTGCTCACCGCCATTTCCAAGGCACGGCCAAAAGTTGCGCCGTATCCGTTCACCACGCTGCATCCGCAGATCGGCATTGTGGAATATCCCGACTGGCAGCGGCTCACGGTTTGCGACGTGCCAGGCCTGATTGAGGGCGCGCATCGCAACGTCGGCCTCGGCCACGCGTTTCTGCGCCACATCGAGCGCTGCAAAATCCTGGTGCTGCTGCTCGACATGGCGGGCACGGACAATCGTGCGCCATGGGACGATTACAAACAATTGCTCAAGGAACTGGAGCTGTACGATCCGGCGTTGCTCGAAAAGTCCCGGCTCGTGGTGGCCAATAAAATGGACGAGGCGGTGGCCGAAAAGAATTTGAAGCAGTTCAAAAAGAAAATCAAAAAAGTCTCTCTGCTGCCGATTTCCGCCGCGTTCGACCAGGGCATCGAGAAATTCAGGAAAACGATTCGCGAAGCGGTCAAGAAGGCGACAGCTTGATTTTGGATTGCGGTGACGTGTCACCGCTTTTCAAAGCGCCGACATGTCGGCGCACTCCCAAATCATTTCAACCGCGCTCGAAAAACCGCATCAGGCTGTCGCCATGCTTGAGCAATTTCACTTCTTTCCAGGGAACAATGATATCCAGTGTGTCACGTTTCGTGTGGCCGAGAACGAACCGTCCGCCGGGCGCGAGCAGCTTCGGCAAATGGGGGTCGTCGAGGAGTTGCTGCGCGAAGGAAGTTGAGCGGCGGCCTATGTTTTTTTCGCCGTAAGGCGGGTCGGCCAGAATCAAATCAAATTGCCGCCCGCTTTCGGCGGATTGCGCCAGCGCGGTGAACACGTCCTGCACGCGCACTTCCAGCGCCGGATCCAGGCCGGCGGTGCGGGCATTGGCGCGGATGAACTCCGCGTGTTTGGGCGACTTCTCGATGCACAGCGCCGACGCCGCGCCGCGGCTCAGGGAATCCAGGCTCAACGCGCCCGTGCCGGCAAAAAGTTCCAGCACGCGCGCGCCCGCCACCCGCGCGCCCAGGCTGTTGAAGACCGCCTGTTTGACGAGGTCGGGCGTGGGACGCACAGCCAGACCTTTCGGCGTTTTCAAAATCCGCCGCGCTGCGTTGCCGCCGGTGATGCGCATGGCGGAAAGTTAACCACGAAACACACGAAATACACAAAAACAAATCTTTTTCGTGTGTTTGTGTATTTCGTGGTTTGATTCCGTCCTATTTGAAAATTTCGGCCAGGAACTGTTTCATGGCTTCCCACGAACGTTTGTCCGCCTTTTCGTTGTAGGCCGCGCCCTTGGAATTGTCATTGCCCGCCATGGGCTGGGTGAAGGAATGGACCGCCCCGCCGTATTTGATGAGCTGCCAGTCCACTTTGGCATCGCGCATCTCGCTCTCGAACGCGGCCAGGTCCTCCGGCTTCTCAAACGGATCATCCGCGCCGTGACAAACCAGCACCTTGCACTTGATGTTTTTGCCGTCCGCGGGCGTCGGCGAATCCAATCCGCCGTGGAAACTGACAATGCCCGCGACATCCGCGCCGCTGCGCGCCAGTTCAATCACCGTCGTGCCGCCAAAACAATAGCCGATGGCCGCGACGTGTTTCGGGTCCACGAGCGGCTGGCGGCGGAGCGCGTCCAGGCCGGCGTTGACGCGGGCGCGCAACAGTTGCCGGTCGCTTTTGTATTTGCCCGCCTGGGCGCCGGCCTCCTGCGTGTTCTGCGGGCGGACGTCCTTGCCGTAAATGTCGGCGCAAAACGCGACGTAACCGAGTTGCGCGAGCATTTCGGCGCGATGCTTTTCATAGTCGGTCAACCCCAGCCACTGATGCACGACCAGGATGCCGGGTCGTTTGCCTTGGATAGCGTCGTCATAGGCGACGAATCCTTCGAGCGTCGTGTCGCCCTGTTTATATTCGACGAGCTGGGTGTGGATGCCGGCGCGAACCGCCCCGGTGGAGACCAGAGCGAGAATGGCTAAGATTAGATTTTTCATAACGTTCAATTAATAAACCGAAAACCGTCCGGACGCCAGCATTTTGCTTTTGGGCCGGCCAGGTATCCGCCTGCGCCTGACAATTTTGACAATGGCCAGGGACGGAATTGCAAAAACCGTGCATCGTCTCATCGTAGCAGCCGACGTGAGTCGGCTCACTTTTCCAGGGTTTTGCATGAGATTGGAGCGGACTCACGTCCGCTGCTACAAGGTTTGAGACTGGCGCGGAAGGTTTGCCCGGCCATTGTCGGTGGTGGCGAGCTGTGCCTCAGGTCCAACGACAATCGAGTTCAGCCTTTCCGCGAAGCCGGCCTGCGCTATATTGGTCAGCATGTTTCGGACGCAGGATTTACACGTCAAAGGAATTGTCCGGCTGTTGTCGCCGCGGGAATTGAAAGCGCAGTCGCCGGCGCCCGATGCCGTCAACGCGATGGTCGCGCACAGCCGCGAACGGATCATCCGCATTCTGCGGCAGGAAGACCCGCGCCTGCTCGTCGTCATCGGCCCCTGCTCGGTCCACGACGAAAAGGGCGCGCTGGATTACGCCGGGCGGCTCAACGCGCTGCGCGAGAAATTTGCCGGCCGCCTGGAAATTGTCATGCGCGTCTATTTTGAAAAGCCGCGCACGACCGTCGGCTGGAAGGGGTTGATCAACGACCCGCACCTCGACGGTTCGCAGGACATCGAGACGGGCTTGAAAATCGCGCGGCGGCTGCTGCTGCAAATCACCGGGCTGGGCCTGCCGGCGGCGACGGAATTTCTGGACCCCATCGTGCCGCAATACATCGCCGATTTGATCACGTGGGCGGCGATTGGCGCGCGCACGACGGAATCGCAGACGCACCGGGAAATGGCCAGCGGCCTTTCGATGCCAGTCGGCTTGAAGAACAGCACCGACGGCAGTTTGCAGGTGGCGATTGACGCGATGGGCGCGGCGCGGCATCCGCACAGCTTTCTGGGCATTGACCAGGACGGCGTCACGAGCATCGTGCGCACGGCGGGCAATCCGGACGCGCACATCGTGTTGCGCGGCGGCCGGGCGCAGACGAATTTCGACGCGGCCAGCATCCGCGCGGCGGAGGAAAAATTGAAGGCGGAAAAGCTGCCGCCGGTGCTGATGGTGGATTGCAGCCACGCGAATTCCGAAAAGCAGTTCACGCGGCAGGAGGACGTGTGGCGGAGCGTGATTCAGCAGCGCGTGGACGGCACCCGGTCGCTCATCGGCCTGATGGTCGAGAGCAACATTCACGAAGGCAGCCAGCCGATTCCGAAAAATCCGGCGGACTTGCGTTACGGCATCTCCATCACCGATTCCTGCATCGGCTGGCAAACCACCGAGCGGATGTTGCGCTGGGGCTACGAAACGCTGGGGAAAACGGCTTAGGCAGGGCCGTGCTGCTGCGCGGCAGCGCCGCCCACCCATTGCACCGGTTGTCATTGAGAAATGGTATCAGCCTCTGGGAGCGCCGGCGTCCCGCCGGCTCGCTGCGTTGCGACGGACAGTTCCAACCCAGCCGGCGAGACGCCGGCGCTCCCAGAAGATGATGCGGGCTACGGCCAGGACCAGGAATAGAGGAATTTCAGCCGGTAATACCACGGCGAACCGGAGGCGGGGACATAGACCGTCTGCGTTGTGTTGGTGCTGGCGAACGTGTTGGTGCCGTTGGAGAGCAGATTGGTCGTCCAGTTCCCCAGCAGAAGATTCGTGCGGCCAAGGATCAAACCGTTCTGGCCAATCGGGACGTTGGCCATAACCAACTGATTGCTGCCATTGAGCGCGGTGAGATTGCTGATTTGCGCCGGCGAGATGAGTTGCTGGGCGGTATTGGCCATCCAGTCATGAACCATCGCAGTCGGGTCATGCCCATCCCAAAAGATATAAGTTGTTCCCGGACCATTTGACAGAGACGGAGTCCCCAGTGCGCCTAAGGCATCAATGCTTAATCCAGACTGAAGGGCATTGGTCACTCCGTAGGTGGCGGGGTGTGCCAGAAGATTCGTGAGCAGGGCAAAAAAATCCGGAACATAAATGGTCAGGCCGGAGTAACTGGAATTGGTTCGGACTTGGTTCAACGTGGCATAAAAGGCAGCGTTGTAATTCGTGGAAGCCTGATGAAACAGGTTCGTATAGGCGGTGTCAGTATTAAATGCGGGAATAGTGGAAATATCCACGGCATTGGGCATGACCAAGGTGCGGATGCCCTTGGCGTAAAGGTTGGTGATGGCCTTGTAATGGTTGATTTGCGACTGGTTGATGGCGGCGTTAAAACCCGCCAAGGTCGGGGGGGAAGCCGTCGCTGGATCATACAAATCCGCATTGTTGACCCAAATGACCACCAGTGCATTGCTTGCATTAGCCGGCGGGCTGAAGTGGTTGACCTCGCTCACAAGATTGGTGCTGGTGTTGCCGAAATAGGAAATGTTATTGGAAAAGTAAAAAGTCAGCCCTTGGCGTTGGGCCAGCACCTCAACCCAAACCCGGCCGTTGGACCAGCGATCACCGTAGTACCACGGCCCGACGGGCAAATTGTTTGACGCAGCGGAAAGGCCATCGCCAAAGACATAGAACGACGTGAAGGCGGCTTGGACCGGAAAAACGGCGGAGCCAAACAACAAAAATCCCATCATCAATTGGACGGCTTTTTGCACAAAAGTCATTTTACCCCACGCCGGATGAAAGTAAAGCCACCCTGAAACCCGGCAGGAGTTGGTTTGAAACAAATCCAAAATGTTCGCCTGTGTTCATTACGGAAGACCCCGGGCGAATCTTTCACAAACCGGTTCCTTGACGTTTTCAGTGGAGTTGGTGTTCACGCTCACCCTCATCATGAAACTCGTAGCAGTCCCGCAAAGCGGGATGAGTCCGCTCCATCTTATTTTAAGCAATGTCGGAGCCGACTCACGTCGGCTGCTACGGTTCAGGGGTTCAAGGCGCGATAAAATGTTTCGGGGAATTCTCACGTGAGGGCGGACGTCCTGCCTGCCGCCACAACTCCAACGCAGATGCACGGTTGCGCCGGGCGCATCTTGACATTGCCCTCGACTCCGGTGGCAATAATGGAGCGCCGATCTCCGGTCCGGCGCGTTTGTGGGAGAACTCAACACCTGCCGTGCCGGAGGCCGGCGCTCCGGGGGGCAGTGCGCGGATGCACCGGTTGCGCGGGCGGTTGGATTTGCTTGCTCCGGCGCGGCATCCATGCGTATCTACGGTGTTCGTTCTGTAGTTGGAACTCATGAATCGGTGATGATAAACCGACGCAACATCTTGAGGCTGCTGACAATGCTGGTTTCAGGAGCTTTGGCCATGAAAGCTTCGGCGAATGGCTTCGGGCTGGCGGATCAGGATGCCTTTGCGACCGCGCGCGGCGAGGCGTTTGTGGCCACGGCGGACAATCCGTCCGCTGTTTATTACAATCCGGCGGGCATCACCCAGCTTGAGGGCAACAATCTTCGAGGCGGCATTTATGGAATCTATCTCGACTCCAGCTACAGTCCCCCGAGCAGCGCCCTCAACCACGGCCATTCTTATGACAACCAGGACAATCTGGCCGCCGTCCCCCAGATTTTCTACACCTACTCTTCCACGAACCTGCCGGTGAGTTTTGGATTGGGCGTTTACTCGCCTTACGGCGGGGAGTCGAGCTGGCCGCAGAACACGGGTTTCCGCGCAGTGGCACTGAATGGCTCACTGACTTATCTCACAATCAATCCGGTCGTGGCGTACAAAATATTGCCATCGCTTTCCATCGCTGCCGGCCCGCTAGTGAATTATGTGGACATGGATCTGGAGCAGGGATTATCCAAATCAGTCACCCCGCCCAACTACTTTAAATTCACCGGCAACGGCTGGAGCGTGGGATACAATCTCGGTGCCCGGTGGCAACCGATGGAGAAGATTTCGTTGGGCGCGACTTTTCGCAGCCCGGCGAAGGTGACGTTGGACGGCCAGACGGAATCGCAGTTACGCCCCCCCAGTTCGAAGAGTTCAGCACAAATGGATTTAACTTTTCCCATGAGCGCCGTCGGCGGCATTTCCTTCCGGCCCACCCCCAAGTGGAATCTGGAGTTTGATGCGAATTACACGGATTGGAGCAGCTTCGGTTCGACCAGCATCCATCAGGTACATCCACCGGCCGCCGTGCCGCATCAAGACATTCCATTGATACTGGACTGGCAGCCGAGCTGGATGTACGAACTCGGCGCGACGCGGTATTTTGACAGCGGCTGGCACGCGAGCGCTGGTTTCGTCTATAACGAAAACTCCGTGCCGAACGCGCATTACACCCCGCTGGTGGCGGACATGGACCGTTACTTCTTCAGCGCAGGGACCGGTTACAAAGGCAAACACTTCAATTTCGACATTGCCTATCAACTCGGCTATGGCCCCACCCACACGGTCACCGGCAGCACCCCATCAACAGCCGGACAGATAGCCGGACAGACCGCCAACGGCAATTATGATTTCTTCAGTTCCGCCGTGTTCGTGTCGGTGGGCTGGCATTTTTAATCTGAAGGCCGCGATTGACTCGTCGCGGCAATGCGCCAGGCGCGCAAAAAACACCACGGCCTTTCGCGCGGCTCACTTTGCAATCAGCTTAAACTTCCGCAGCATGTCCGTGAGGAGGGCGTTGAATTCCACCGGCCGTTCGAGCATGAGCCAGTGGCCCACGCCTTCCATGACGCGGTAATCGGTTTGCGACGAGAGCGAGCGGACGTAATTTTTGTCATCCGCATTCCACAGCGGGCCTTTGGCGTTGATGACGAGCACGGGCACGTTTACCGGTTTCAAGTCCCAATCCGGCTGGTCCGGGCCGAACATTCCCTCCATCGCGCCGGACATGACGCGCTGCGGCGTGGCGAGCATTTCGGACAAAACCTGGTTGCGCAAGGCTTCGGTGCCGGGAACGGGAAACATGGGGCCGAAAAACTGCCGGGTGTGCTCGCGGTATTCCGGCGTGCGAAACCGGGCGATGAATTCTTCGGCCTGGCCCGGCGTCACCCGGGGCCGGCGCAGAAAGCCGTCCACCACCACCAGCGCGGCGACCTTCTCCGGCGCCTGTTCATAGACGCGGTAGATGACGGGCCCGCCCATGCTGTGGCCGACGAGCGTGGCTTTGTCCACCCGGGCGGCGCGCATCACCGCGAGGACGGCGCTGGCGAAATAATCCATGCTGTACGCCGCCGGCAGCTTGCCGCTCTGGCCGTGGCCGGGGAGGTCAACGAGCACCAGCCGCGCCTTGACCGCCAGCGCCGGGACCTGCTCGCGCCAGAAGCTGAGGTTGCCCGCCCAGCAATGGATGAAAACCAGCGTGTGGCTTCCCCGGCCCACGGTGACGTAGTGAATTTTGTTCGCGCCGAAGGAGACGGAATGCGATTTGCCGCCAGCCAGCGATTTGCCCTTCAGCGCGGCGGCGCAACCCGTGAAGGAAGGCCGCCCGGCGGCATCGCGTGCAAGACCGGTTGTTCTCATCATAACCCCAAATTCCTTGTTGCGGCTGACCGGGCCAGCCCCGGCAGGTCCCATGACGTCCGCGCCGTTTGCTGGCGCCGTTTTTGGCCGGGGCAGCGGCAACCGCGCCAGACGTTCGTTCCCCGGTTTCCGACCCTCAATTCAAGCGCCTCATTTTTAGCGCACCCTATGAAAGGAATCATCATTTTTCAATATGCCGCCTGTCCTGTAACGGGACAAGCATCCCTTTTGCCGGTTCCGATTGCATTCGAGACGCCGGACCTTGCACCGGCAAGCGGCGTGGGGTGAACAAAGCAATGGCGATGCCAGTTGCAAACGTCAAGAATCGTTTTGTTTTGGCGCGGAAAATGGTCTATTCCTTTCCCCAGAGATGAATCAGGCCGTCAACACCAACGGGAATGGAGGGAATGAACAGCAACTTCACGAGCTCAAAAAAATCGTGCGGACCGAAACGGTTGCAAGCCCCTCCGGCGTCAAGGAAAGTCTGGTAACGTTCCAGACCGCCGAAGAGCTGGAGTTGCGCGGCGTTCTGGTGCGCGTAACGCGGCACGCGGTCGTGTTCGAGCTGTATAATCCGGGGGTGAATCCGCGGCTTTCCGAAGTGCTGAACCAATTCAAAATTGTCCTGAAAGACCGGACGATTTATTCGGGCCGCGCGGTGGTCCGCAATGTGATGGACGCGGGCTTGAGCATCGTTTGCGAAGCGACGTTGGATGAAGCGCACTGGCTGGCGGTGGACCCGGGTTGGGTGGCGCAAGGCGGCGGGCGGCTCACGGAGGAATTCAAGGCGTTTCTTGCCGAATGGCAAAAACTCTACAAGGTGTTGCCGGAATACAAAATCATCACCGCCGACCTGCAAACCTTCCTGGCCGACCTGCGCCTCTGGCTGGACCAGGTCGAGATGGGTTTTCGTTCGCTGCCGGCCAGCGGCTGGCGGCAATTGGAACAGGAAGTGACGGAGGAATTCGCGCGGGTGGTGATCCCGCCGGTGAACGAGCTTTTCAAAAATTTTGAAGTGATTGCCGGCCAGATCGCGGGCGATCAAAGACCGGCGCATGAAAGTTACCTGCGGCAGCATTTGCATTCCCTGGTGCTGTGCGCGCCCTTTGCCCACCGCACCTTTTACAAACCGCTCGGTTATGCCGGCGATTATGAGATGGTGAACATGATTGCCCGCGACGGTCAGGAAGGCGGTTCCCTGTACGCCCGGGTGGTCAACTGCTGGTTTCTCAAACAAGCGCCCGCGGCGGCACATCGCAACCGGCTGACGTACCTCGCCCGGTGCATGGAAACCGAAGCGTTGCGCCTGTCGCGCCTGGGGCGCAAGGCGCGCATTTTCAACTTTGCCTGCGGCCCCGCCGTCGAGGTGCAACGGTTCCTGGGCGATTCCCTCCTGAGCGAGCAGGTCGAGTTGACGCTGACGGACTTCAACCGTGAAACGCTGGACCATGTCGCAAAGGCGATCCAGGACGTCAAGGAACGTTTCCACCGGCAAACCGCCGTCCGGTTTCAGCAGCTAACCGTTCATCAATTGCTCAAGGAAAGCCTGAAGCCGGCCGCGGCGGAGCCGGCGTTGGACGGGAGCATGATTTTATTTACTGCTCGGGGCTTTTTGATTATTTGTCCGATCACACCTGCGCGCAACTGATGGACATCTTTTATGACCGGGTTGCGCCCGGGGGGTTGCTGGTGGTGACGAACGTGGACCCTTCCAATCCGCTGCGGAATGGAATGGCGTACCTGCTGGACTGGCACCTGGTTTATCGCACCGCACAAAATTTGCGCGCCCTGCTGCCGGACCGCGCCCCCGACGATGCCGTCCAGGTCCGCTCCGACGCGACAGGGGTGAATCTGTTCATGGAAGTGCGCAAGCCGGACCATGTTTAAGAAACTGACATCTTCGAATCGCGATTTTGCCGACGCTTTTGTCGCCAATGAACGGCAGGAACGCCTGCGCACGGGCAAAATCGCGTCGGTGCTGGTGGTGGTTTTGATGCCGCTCGGCTCGGTCATGGACTGGCTGTTTTACCACCCGCAACGCTGGTATTTTCTCGAACTACGGCTCCTCTGTTCCGTGCTGGCGGCCGGCCTCTGGTATTGGCACACCACCGAGCTGGGACAAAAACATTATCGCCGGCTGGGCATTCCCATCGCGCTCCTCCCCGGATTCTTCATGTGCTGGATCATTGCCGCGGCGCAAGGACCATTGACGGGCGCGGCTTCGAATTATTATGCGGCGCTTAATTTGATCCTGCTCGCCGTGAGTGTCGTGGTGCGCTGGGACATCTGGGAGTCAACGTTTAGTGTGACCGCCATCATCGTGATGTATCTGGCCGCCTGCGGTTTCCATTGGCTGAAACCGACCCCCGAGGAATTTTTCAACAATCTGGCCATCAATCTTTATTTCCTGGCCCTGACCGGCATCATCGTCATTGTGGGCAACCACTTTTTTTACCAGCTTCGACTCAGCGAATTCACGCTGCGTTACGAACTGGACAAAAGCCGCAAGGCGCTGGAAGCGAGCCTCCAACAGCTCAAGGAAAACGAGATGCAACTCGTGCAAACCGAGAAGCTGGCGTCGCTCGGCCGCATGAGCGCGGGCATCATCCACGAAATCAACAATCCACTGAACTTCGCCATCACCGGCCTCTTTACCCTGCGCAAACAGGGCCAAAACCTGGCCCCGGAACAACAGGCGGATTACACCGAGGTCTTGAACGATGTCGAAGAAGGCGTCAAACGGGTGAAGACCATCGTCTCGGATTTGCAGATGTTTACGCATCCCGAAACCGAGAGCCGGGACCAGGTGGCGGTGACGGAGGTGGTCGCTTCGGCGCTGCGGTTCCTGAGCAACGAGTGGAAGGACAAGGTTCAGATTGACCAGCAGATTGCCGGACAGCAGACGATCTGGGTGAACCGGAACAAATTGATCCATCTGGTCACGAACCTGCTGCAAAACTCGCTCGATGCGTTGAAAACAAAGTCGTTCCGGGATGAAAAGCCGACCATCCGGATTGAAGGACGGGTAGAAAACGGCAGCAGCATTTTGTCGGTTCGCGACAACGGCCCGGGCATCGCCGCCGCCGATGTGGACAAGATTTTCGACCCGTTTTTCACCACGAAAGACGTGGGCGAAGGCATGGGGCTGGGATTGAGCATCTGTTACCGTATCGTGAAGGAGTCCGGGGGAAGGATTTCGGTGAAAACGGAGCCGGGAAAGTTCTGCGAATTCACGCTGGAATTCCCCGTCCGGACCAATCCGGCGACCAACTGAAAGCCGCGCATGGAAAATCTCTACGACTACAAAAAATACGCCATCCTCTACGTGGATGACGAGGAGAAGTCGCTGAAATACTTTACGCGCGCCTTTGCGGATCAGTTTCGGATTTTGACGGCGACCAATGCCCAGGACGGCTTCAAGCTGTTCGAACAGCACGCCGACGAGATCGGCCTGCTGCTGACCGACCAGCGGATGCCCGGGGAAAAAGGCGTCTGGCTGCTGGGGCGGGCGCGGCAGTTGCGCCCGCAGGTTTTGCGCATGCTGGTCACGGCGTACACGGACGCGGAAGCCGCCATCGCCGCCGTCAACAGCGGCGCGATTTACAAATACATCACCAAGCCGTGGGACCCGCCGCAATTCGAGCTGACGCTCCGGCAGGGCCTGGAATTTTTCATGGTGCAGGCCGAACGCGACCAGTTGCTCCGCGAAAAAATGTCCGTGTTGCGCAACATGATGATCGCTGACCGCATTGTGAGCCTCGGCCTGCTGGCCGCCGGCTTGAGCCATCATATCCGCAACTCGCTCGTGGCGGTAAAAACCTTTCTCGACCTCGCGCCGGGAAGATGGCCGAGGAAAAAACGGATTTGAACACCCTGCGCAACCCCGAGTTCTGGCAGGATTATCACCAGAACGTCCAGTCGCAGATTGAAAAAATCAACGGCCTGCTCAAGGACCTTTGGTCCGCGTCGGAAAACAACGCCGCGTCGCAATTCGCCGACGAGGTGTTGCTGCACCAGACCGTCAGCGCGGCGCTGGCCCCGCTCCAGGAGCAATTCGCCGCCCGGCGGATCGAAATTGAAAACAAGATTCCCGATTCGCTGCCCGCGCTGCAGGTGGACCAGCCGAAATTTTACCGGCTGTTTGAATTGTTGCTGAAGGACGAGCTGGCCATGCTGCCCGCCGGCAGCCGCATCACCTTTGCGGCGGAATTGCAGAATGCCGGGACCAAACCGGAAATTGCCGTTCATATCAGCGACAACGGGCCGGGCCTGCCGGAGGAAGCCTTGCGCGTCATCTTCGATCCGTTCGTCGTGCGAGGCAGCGTGCCGTCCGAATACGGCATTAATCTGATTGCCTGCTTTTTCATCGTCCACCATCACGGCGGCAAGATCGAAGCCCAAAGCCAGCCCGGCCACGGCACGACGTTCACCCTGCACCTGCCCCTCAAGCCCGAACCCTCTGCCGCGGCGCCAGACGAGACGGAATTCCTCCAAAAAGCGCTGCTGAACGAAAATCTTTGGGAAAAACTGCTCGCCAGCGGATGATTTTCCGGTTTTACGCCCAAAAAATCCGCATTATTGCCTCAAGATTCCATTGACGTTTGGGCTTGAATTGTGGAATATACAGCCACAGAAGTGGCAACCGAGTACTGAGTACGGGCAACTTTTCCTGGAAGTGCGATGAAAACCATTTTGGTATTGTCTCCGCATCCGGATTTCGCCGACACCATTCGCGCGGGTCTCAATCCGGAGCAATGCCAGGTCGTTCACCGCCTCAGCGTTGATGAAGCCGAGCCGCTGCTCGTGCATGGACTGGCCGACGCCTGCATTCTCGACGTGGATTTGATGGGTGTCGAAGGGGTCTGGGTCATCGAACGTTTCCGCCGCCTCGACGCCAGGTCCCCCCTCATCGCTTTCACAGCCAACACCCAGTCCGAGTGGGAGGAGGAGGCGTTTTTGCGCGGCGTCACCCACGTGCTGGCCAAACCGGTTCGCAGCCGGCTTTTGAATTCGCTGTTGGAACGTTTATGGAATGCGCCGGCCACCCGGCGCCCCGCGCCCGCGCCGCTGCCGGCGCGAAGCCCGTTTTTCCGCACGACCGAACCGTCGCCCCCCCGCGTCATCAGCGCGTCACAAACGCTCGATGTGTTGAGCGATTTCTCGTCCATTCTCACCCATTCGCTGGACGCCGAGGCGATGTTGAAACAATTCCTGCTGTTCCTCCGCGAAATCCTCAGCGTCAACCGCGCCGCCATTTTCCTGAACCGTCCCTCGCCGCTCACGGAAACACCCCTGCCGGAGGACCGCCGCCGATTGCGGGCCGTCGCCGCCATCGGCCTTTCGCCGGGGCTGCTCGAACATCTGGGACTCTCGCTCGATTCCGGCATCGGCGGCCAGCTTTCCCGGCTCGGCCGGATTCTCCGCCGCGACAGCGACGAGGCGCGGGCTGACGTCGAAACGCAGAAGGAATTTGAACTGCTCGGCGCGCAGGTCGCCGTGCCCATTCCCGCCCGGGACGCGATTGCCGGCGTGGCCGTTTTCGACGTGCGCATCACCGGCGAACCGCTGGTGAACGTCGAACTGGAACTCATTTTCCATCTGCTCGAGCAGGTCGGCCTCGCCCTCTGCAACATCGAACTGCATGACCGGCTGGCCGGCAACCATGAGATGATGACCGACGTGCTGCGCGAACTCAGCAGCGCGTGCATTGTCGTCGGACGCGACCTGAAGGTGCTCCACGCGAACAAGGCCGCGCGCCGCCACTTCGGCCAGAAGAACAAACGCACCGGCGAACTCGAATTCAGCGATCTGCCGCAGGTGCTCGGCGCGAAAATTTATCAGGTCCTGAAAACCGGCGCGGCGATGGGGCCTTATCGCTACGAACCGGAAAATTCGCCGGGCACGGTTTACACCGTCAGTGTCGTGCCGTTCCGGCAGGGAAATTCCACCGTGCCCGTTTCCGTGTTGCTGACCGCCGATGATCTCACCCAGACCGAACAGTTGCGGCGGCTGGAAGTCGAGGCCGCGAACCTGCGCCTCATCAAAGCCATGGCCGACCGGCTCGCGCACGAAATCGGCAACGCGCTCGTGCCGCTGGCCACCCACCAGCAGTTGCTCGCGGAGAAATACCGGGACCGGGAATTCCGCGAATCGCTCGACCAGGCCCTCGCCGACGGCGTCAAGCGCGTCACGCGGTTGATCAATCAGATGCGGTTTCTCGCGCGCGAAGGGCACATCGAACAGGAAACCTTCCCCGTCGGAAAATTGATTGAGGAAGCCTACCAGGAAGCGCGCAAACATCAGACCGCCGAGGCCGGCAAATTGCAGTTTGAAACCGGCGGCCAACCCGTCGTCATTACCGGCGACCGCACCGCGCTCAAACACGCACTGGCTGAAATCATGCTCAATGCGCTTCAGGCGAATCCCAAGGAGCCGAAAATCGGCGTCACGTTGCACACCGATGTCAATCGCGGCGGAGCGCCGGACGTGCAGATTGAAGTTCAGGACAACGGGTCGGGCTTTACCGCTGAGGCCGCGCGCAAGGCGCCCGCGCCGTTTTTCACCACGCGCAACGTGGGTTTGGGGCTGGGATTGACCGTCAGCCGGAAAATCATCGAGACACACCACGGCAAGCTGGAAATTGTTCCGCCGCAGGCCGGCCGGCCGGGGTCGTCCGCGTTTCATTGCCGGCGGACTCCGGCATTGCCACGGCCGCGTAAGCGCCGATTAGGCGCCGTTGTCGCCGATGGCTTCAACCGGACAGCCCTCCTTGGCTTCCTTGCAACGCCCTTCTTCCTCCGGCGATGCCGGCTGTTTGTAAACAAACGAGTATCCGCCGTCGTCGTTGCGTTTGAAATTATCCGGCGCCGTCTCGCGACACAGGTCGCAGTCAATGCACTGGTTGTCCACGTAGTATTTGCCCGGGACGTTTTCGGGATAGCGATTTGCAGCGTCAGCCATAAAATCTGTCTTTAATTTGCGGTGCAATATGGCGGCCATCCCGGACAATGGCAAGTCCATTCCAGTTTTTTCATCCCGCAAGCCCGCCTAATAAACCCGTTTGCTCCGGCCATCCGGAATTATTCTTCAAGTCACTACAACTTCAGCGCCTTCACCGCTTCGGTTGCGAGGTTGACCATCACGTTCGGAAACAATCCGATCCAGAACATGCCGGCGATGCAAATCACGAGGGTAACCTTGGCCGGGCCGGAAAGTAAAATCGGCGACAAATCAGCCGGCGCGTCCCTGCTCCAGTAAATCGCGCGGATGACGCCGAAGTAATAATAAAGCGAGATCACCACGCCCGCCAGCGCCGTGAACACGAGGCAATAATAACCCGGATTCGCCGCGCCTTGCTCAAGGACGGCTTTCAGCAGCAAAAATTTACCAAAAAATCCGGCCAGGGGCGGAATGCCCGCCAGCGACACCATCGCCAGCGTCAGCGTCGTGGCCACCAGCGGCGAACGTTGATTCAATCCGGCCAGCGCGGAAATGTCCTCATTTTCCAGATGCCGCATCACGAGGCAAATCACCATGAATGCTCCCAGCACCGTGAACAGATAGCCGCTCAGGTAATAAAGCATCGCCGCCTGTCCACTCGCGCTCAACGCCGCCACGCCCAGCAGCAGATAACCGGCGTGCGCAATGCTCGAATAACCCAGCAGCCGTTTCAGGTTGCGCTGCGGCAGCGCGCACAGGTTGCCGTAAAGAATCGTGATTCCGGAGATGATGATCAACGGGTTTGTCCAATGGGCCGATACGCTGGGAATCGCCGTGAACAAAACGCGCAGCAATAAAACGAACCCGGCGGCCTTGGAGCCGACGGCCAGAAATGCCGTCGTCGGGGTCGGCGCACCCTGATAAACGTCCGGCGCCCAGATTTGGAACGGAAACGCGGCGATCTTGAATCCGAGGCCCACCAGCACCAGCACCATGCCGAGCAGGAAGATTTTATTCCCGGCAAACTGGCCGGCGACCGAGGCCAGTTCGTTGAAGTTGAGCTTGCCGGTCGTTCCCCACACCAGCGCGATGCCATAGACCATGAACGCCGACGACAAGGCGCCCAGAATCAGGTATTTCACGCCCGCTTCGAGCGACACGAGCCGACCGCGTTGAAAGCTCGTAAGCACGTAAAACGTGACGGTGATCAGTTCAATCGAAACGAACAGCATTGCGAAGTTGTTCGCCGACGCGGCAAACAACATTCCCGACAGGGCAAAAACGATCAGTGAATAATACTCGGAAATGCCCGACGCGATACGATCGGAAAATTCCACCGCCATGAACAGCACGAGAATCGCGGCAATGATGAAGAAGCACTTGAAAAACACGGCCAGCCCGTCTTGGACGAACATGCCGTTGAAGGCGGTGCCGGTGGCGCAATGGCCCAGGTTCAGGACCAGCAACACCGCCAGCGCCGCCGCGGCAGCGTAACCCAGGAAGCGCTTGCGTTCGGCGGGCACCCAAAAATCCGCGAGCATCAGCACGAGGCCGAGGCCGATCACCCAGATTTCCAGATTGAGCAGGGATGCGTTCATCAATTCAAAGTTGTGTTACTTATCAAAATGCGGACGGAAACGTTTTGTAGCACCCGCGTCCCGCGGGTTGTTTCGGGCGTCGCGCCCGAAACTGTTTGCGAACTCAGCTTGCCGTCTTTCGTCTGATCAAAACCAATCGTGCGTGCGCCGACGCAATTCGGCGGGACGCCGAATTGAACCCGCGAGACGCGGGTGCTACCCACAGCAACCGTTTCGCCTCGCACCATGCGCACAATCCTCTCCGCATCCGGCGTGATTTTTTCCGTGAGCAGGCGCGGGAAACAGCCGAACACCAACAGGCAGGCCAGCAACAGCGCGTAAGGCAGCTTGCGCCAGACATTCGACGCATCGGAAATGCCCGCCCACTTTTCCGGCAGCGGGCCGTGCAAAACGTTCCGCATCGCGCGCAACATGTAGAGCGCGCCAATCATCAACGCGCCCCAAATCGCGAGACTGGTCACGAGCGGAAACACCTGCCACGCGCCGAAGAACACGGTGACTTCACCGACGAAATTCGCGAACCCCGGCAGCCCGCAGCCGGCCAGCGCCGCCATCAACAGCGCCGTGCCGATGAACGGCAGCCTGCGCGCCAGTCCGCCGAGTTCACTCATCTCCAGTGTGCCGGTCTGCCGGTAAATGTAGCCGCTCAGGCCGAACGTCAGCGCCGCAAGGAAGCCGTGCGCAACCATGATGACCACCGCGCCCGTCACGCCGATGAGGTTCAGGCTGGCAATACCAAGGAAAACAAAGCCCATGTGCGCTACGCTGGAGTTGCCGATGAGCAGGTTCAGGTTGCGCTGCCGCATGGCCACCCAGCCGACGTAAAGAATGTTCCCAAGACAGAGCCAGGCGAGGATTTGCATCCAATGTTGTGCCGCCTGTGGCATCAGCGGCAGCGCGATGCGGATCAAACCGTAAAGCCCGAATTTTTTCAGCACGCCCGCGTGCAGCATCGCCGTCGGCGACGGCGCGGAACCGTAACCCAGTGGTGCCCAGGTGTGAAACGGCCAGAGCGACACCAGAATGCCGAAGCCGAACAGCAGCAGCGGGAAAATGAAATTCTGCGAATGTGCAGCCAGCGGGTGCGCCTGGACGTATTCGGTGAGTTTCGGAATGTCGAACGTGTTCGCGCCAGCCTGTAGGTAAAGCGCGATGAGGCCGATGAGCGCAATCAGGGCGCCGATGCTGAGGTAAAGGGTGATCTGGAACGTCGCGTAATTCTTCCGTTCACCGCGTCCCCAGACGCCAATCATAATGAACGTCGGCACCAGCGCGAGTTCGTGCAGGAAATAAAAGAAGAACAGATCCAGCGACGCGAAAGCGCCGAGGATGCCGCCGGTCATCACGAGCAGCAAAATGTAAAACTCCTTCTCGCGCGACTTGATTTCGAACGAGCAACACGCCGCCGCGAACGCCACAATCGCGCCCATCAAAATCAAGCCGACGTTCAAGCCGTCCACGCCGACGTGATAGCTGATGCCGAGTGACGGCACCCACGGGATTTGCTGCTCAAACTGATAACCCGCCTGGCCGGTGACAAACTGGCAGAACATTTTCACCGCCAGCAGCATCGAAATGAACGTGGCCAGGAGGGCGACGGCGCGGATGATGACGCGATAATTGCGCGGCACGAACACCAGCACAATCGCCGCAATCAGCGGCCAACCCAAAATGTAAGTTAAAATGGACATCGCTAATTTTTTTTGAACTGTCAGGACACTAGCCCACCAAGAATAATGATGTAGCACCCGCGTCCCGCGGGTGGTTTCGGGCGTCGCGCCCGAAACCTTTTGGAGGCACGGTTTGTCGTTGATCGCCCGGGCCACATAAATCGCACGCGCGCCGAGGCAATTCGGCGGGACGCCGAATTGAACCCGCCGGAGGCGGGTGCTACCGACAGCCATAGACGGCTCTCGACATCCTTGCTCTTTGCGTCTTTGCGTTGAATTCTCATGTTCATTTTCCAAGCACGAACCACAGCACCACGGCCACGCCGAGCGCGAACAGGAAGACGTAGGTCTGGAGGTTGCCGGTTTGCATGAGGCGCAGCGCGCGGCTGGTGAAATCCGTGCCGCCGCGCACCAGGCCGATGCCGCCCCAATCCACCACCCAGCGGTCAATGAAATCCGCCACCGCCGCGATGAAATCATGCGCGCGGATGAAGGTGGCCTCGTAAATTTCGTCGAAGTAAAACTTGTTCTTCATCGCCGTGGCGAATTTGCCCAGCTTGGCGGGCAGCGGATCGTCTGGGGCGTTCTGATACAACGCCCGCGCGGCAAAGAAACCGGCCGCCACAAACGCCAGGCCAATCAGCGCTCCACCCGGCGATTTCACAAACGGCTCGATGATTCCTTGTGCCAGCGAGGCGCCGGATTCTTCCGGGGAGAATTGCGCCGCGTAAATTCCGCTCACGCCAATGATCCCGCCGATGACCGAGAACACCGCGAGCACAATCAACGGCCAGGTCATGACCACCGGCGATTCGTGTGCGTGGCCGGCAGCTTCCGTCCGGGATTTGCCGACGAATGCGATATAGAAAAGTCGGAACATGTAAAACGCCGTCAAACCCGCCACTGCCGCGCCCAGCACGAAGAGCGGATAATTTTTTTGTTCCAGCGCCTGCGCCAGAATGGAATCCTTCGAGTAAAATCCGCTGAACGGCGGCACACCGCACAAGGCCAGCGTGGCGAACAGGAACGTCCAGAATGTCACCGGCATTTTCTGGCGCAGCCCGCCCATCTTCCAGATGTCCTGCTCGTGATGGAGCGCGATGATGACCGAGCCGGCGCCCAGGAACAGCAATGCCTTGAAAAATGCGTGCGTGGTCAGGTGAAACATCGCAGCCGTCGGGCCACTCAACCCAACAGCCATGACCATGTAGCCGAGTTGTGAAAGCGTCGAGTAGGCCAGGATGCGTTTGATGTCGTTTTGCTGGATGGCAATCAACGCGGCGAGTAACGCGGTGAATCCGCCGATGTAAGCGATAACGTGGAGTGCGTCCGGAGTATAAATCGAAATCGTCCGGCAAAGCATATAAACGCCGGCGGCCACCATCGTCGCGGCGTGGATCAAGGCGGAAACCGGTGTCGGGCCTTCCATCGCGTCCGGCAGCCAGACGTGCAGAGGGAATTGCGCGGATTTGCCCATCGCACCGCAGAAAATCAGAAGGCCAATTATAGTGAATGGAAGATTGAGATCGGACGGTGAAGGATACAGCACCTCTCGACCTGGATTTGCCCAGTCAATGTTCTGTCTTACAAAACTGCTCGCTGTATCGAAATTTAACAAATTCAATCCATGACCCGAATTGCCCCAATGACTCGAAATACCCCAAAGTGCGATTATTCCAAGGAGAAATCCAAAGTCGCCAAGCCGGTTGGCGATGAACGCTTTTTTGGCCGCGTCCGCCGCGCTGGGTTTTTCAAACCAAAACCCGATGAGCAGGTAACTGGACACGCCAACGAGTTCCCAGAAGATGAAAAGCTGGATGAAATTGTTCGCCAGCACGATGCCGAGCATTGAGAACGTGAACAAACTCATGCACGCGAAAAAGCGAGAAAACCCGCGGTCTTCGCTCATGTACCCGAACGAATAAATGTGAATCGCGCCGCCCACGCCGGTGACGATGAGCATCATCATCAGGCTCAACGCGTCGAGCTTCAGCCCGAAATCAATGTTCAGGTTGCCGATGGAGAGCCAGTTGGTTGTTAGCTCGGAAGGCGCGGGTGTCCAGCCATTGTTGGCGATGAAAACAATCGTGAGGATAAAGCCGGTGACGATGGCACCGATGGACAGGAGAGCGCTCGTCGTGCGGCAACGTAAAGTGAAAAGCGTTATCACCGCCGCTGAGAGCAGCGGCAGAAACAAAATCAACCAAGGAAAAATTTCGTATTTCATTTTTTACCAGCCACAGATGCACACAGGTGAAACATGGATTTTTTATCCGCAGATGGCGCAGATTTTCGCAGATTTGGTTCCAATAAATTCAATCTGCGCCCATCGGCGAAATCTGCGGACGTTTTATCTGTGTTCAATCTGTGTTTCATCCGTGGCAAAAATTACAGCTTCATGGTGGTCAAATCCTCGACGTGCGCGGTCTGGCGTTTGCGGTAGAGCGCGACGATGAGTGCCAGGCCGACGGACACTTCCGCCGCCGCGACGGTGATGATGAAGAAAACCAGAATCTGGCCGTTCAGGTTGTTGGTGAACCGCGAGAACGCGACCAGCGCGAGGTTGGCCGCGTTGAGCATCAGCTCCAGCGACATGTACATCACCAGCAGGTTGCGCCGCGTGATGACGCCGAGCAGGCCCAGGCAGAACAGCAAGGCGCTGACGGCCAGATAATGTTCGAGTCCGACGTTCATGTTGGTTGGTTAAATAAGTGATTGGTTAAATGGGTTAAATACGCGCCGGCGGCGCGGGCTTCCGACCCGTTTGACTCATTTAACAAGGTTAACGAATTACTTTTCACTTCAGATCCTTTTTGCTCAACAAAATCACGCCCATCATCGCCACGAGCAGCAGCACGGAGACGACTTCGAAAGGCAGCAGGTATTGCGTAAACAACAGTTTGCCAAGCGCGGCGGTTTCTCCCTCCAACGCGGGCGCGGACAAATTAGCGCCCGGCTTCGCCGCCAGAATGGATCTCACAAAAATCATCAAAATGGCGCCGACGGAAACCAATCCGCCGATCAGGCTGAACATTTTTATTTTGCGGCGTTCCTCCTCCTTCAAATCCAGCAGCATGATGACAAACAGGAAGAGCACCATGACCGCGCCGGCATAGACGAGGATTTGCACCGCCGCGAGGAAGAACGCGTGCAGCAGCACGAACAGCCCGGCCATCGAAATGAAGGTCAGCACCAGAAACATCGCGCTCGTGACCGGGTTGCGGCTGAACGGATTGGCGACGACCAGCCCGCCGCACAGCAGCGTCAGGAACGCGAACACGTAAAATAAAATGTCGGGCAGTGACATTCGTTAAATGGTTGATTTGTTAAATGGTTGAATCGTTGCAATGCAACTCCAGCCAGCGCGACAAGTCACCGATTTAACCATGTAACGATTTAACAATTCAATTTTCATCAGGTCAGACTTTCACCGGAAAATTTTCCTGTTCATTGGCTTCTTCCAGCTTGTGTTTCCATTTCTGGACGCCGCCGTGCGTGCCGCCGAGTTCGAGCAGTTTTTGTTTGTTGTAAATCATCTCGGCGCGGCTGGTGCCGGTGAGCGAATAATCCTTTTGCAGGAAAATGGCCTCCTCCGGGCAGACTTCCTGGCAAAAGCCGCAGAAGATGCAGCGGAGCATGTTGATCTCGAATTCGAGCGGCATCTTTTCCGCGTTCGGTCGGTCGGCCAGCGGGCCAGCCGGGCCGGGCGGAATGATTTTGATGGCCTTAGGCGGGCAGACGAATTCGCAAAGCTGGCAGGAGACGCACTTGGTGTTGCCATCCTGATCACGCACGAGATAGGGCGCGCCGCGGTAGTCCGGCGGCACGGCCCATTTTTCCTCGGGATATTGCATCGTCACCTTCCGCTTGAAGAAATGACGGAGCGTGACCTGGAACCCGCCGGCAATCGCCGGCAGGTAAAGCCGTTCCCAAAGATTCAACGGTTTGCGCTTGACGATCATTCGTTTTTTATTAACACCCTGCTTTAGCTGGGTGTTGCCCAACCCGAAATGCGGGAGAAACCGTTTCAACGGTTTCCACATCGTGCCATTCCAAGCCGTATCGTTCGACAAAAAGTTTCAATTCGTCCGTAAAACTCCTTTTGCGATGATGCTCTTCCTGGTTCACGATGTAAGCCGCAACTTCCGCCACCGCCGACTCCGAAACCGAGAACGCTCCGTAGCCGCGCCCCCAGGAAAACCTGCCGGGGATCAACGTTTGCTCGTTAATCCAACGCGACGAGCCGCCCTTGAACAATTGCACCGCTTCTTCGACACAGAGATTTGTCGGCAAGTCAATCAAGGTGTGAACATGGTCAGGATTGAAATAATTGATCTTCAGATAAATGTTCTTTTGTTTCGAGTAGTCAGTCAGCCAAACAGAGGCATTTGCCGCCGCCGACTTCGAGAGCATCGGCTCACACGCCAGCGTCGCCCATGCCAAGTGAACCCAGACTTTCGAGTAAAAGTGCAATGACATATTTCCCCCTTTCACCATTCCGAAAGAAAACCGTTAAAACGGTTCTTTCCGCGCTCCCGCATTTTTTCACCCCGCTGCAGCGGGGTGTTAATGAGCGGCGCACAAGTGGGTTTGGCCATAGCGATCATTTTTCTCTGTTGCTCAACTTTTCATCCACAAAATCACCGCGGTCACAACGATGTTCGCCAGCGCCAGCGGCAAAAAACGTCGCCAGCCCAGATCCATCAACTGGTCATACCGGAAGCGCGGCCACATCCAGCGCACCCAGATGAACAACAGCAGGAACCCAAACACCTTCGCCAGAAAGATCGCGATGTGCGCGATGCCGCCCGGCAGCGTCGTCGCAGTCTGGTCGAGACCAAACCACGGCAGCGTCCAGCCGCCGAAGAACAGCGTCACCATCATCGCCGACGCGAGAATCATGTTCGCGTATTCACCCATGAAAAACAGCGCAAATTTGATCGAGCTGTATTCGACGTTGTAGCCGCCGGCCAGTTCCTGCTCGGCCTCCGGCAGATCGAACGGCGTGCGGTTGGTTTCGGCAAAGGCCGCGCCGAGGAAAATCGCGAACGCCAGCGGTTGCTTGAACACCAGCCAGCTGAAAAGGCCATGCGCCTGATACCCGATCACGTCATTGAGATTCAAACTGCCGACGAGCAGAAAGACCGGGATGACCGACAGGCCCATGGAGATTTCATAGGAAATCATCTGCGCGCTGGATCGGATGCCGCCGAGGAACGGATATTTCGAGTTCGCCGCGTAGCCCGCCAGCACGATGCTGTACACACCGAGCGACACCATGCCGAACGTGTAGAGGATGCCGACGTTCAGATTGGCGAGCACCATCGACTGATTGCCGATTTTCGATCCAAACGGAATCACCGCAAGATTAAGAATGGCCGGCATCAGGGCAATGCCCGGCGCCAGGAAGAAATAAATTTTGCGCACGTGCGCCGGCGTGAATTCTTCCTTGAGAAAGGCTTTGACGCCGTCCGCCGCCGGCTGGAGCAGGCCAAACGGCCCGACGCGGTTCGGCCCGACGCGGTCCTGCATGAACGCGCACACGCGCCGCTCGACCAGCACGATATAGGCGACCATCGTCATCAGGATGGCAAACGCAGCCAGGATCTTCACGCCCGTGAAGAGCGCGAATTGCTGTGCATCGCTCAAACTGTTCAGCCAGTCCATCATCGTATTTTTTGCATTCGATCGAACTCAAATTCATCTCATTAACACCCGGCTTCAGCCGGGTGACCAACGTCCATCCGCGAATAAAACCGTTTCAACGGTTTGAACTCGCGCGGCCAAACCGTTAAAACGGTTTAGCCTCGTTCCGCATTCCAACACCCGGCTTCAGCCGGGTGTTAATGAGAGGCCGCAGCAATTGCAGAACTCCCATTTCACATTTTCACCGTCACGCCCGTGTCACCGAGGCTGGCCCACGTCAAGCCATTGAACTCGGGCACCTCCTTCGCCATTTCGTTGAACAGACCTTCGATGGTCAGGAATCCGTCCTGGCCGGTGATGTTGTAAACCAAATCATGCAAAAATTCCCACTCCGGACGCGCCTCGCCGGGCGGCTCGACCGCCTTCATGAATTTCTGCACGCGGCCTTTCGTGTTCGTGAACGTGCCGCGCTTTTCAGCGTGCGCACAACCAGGCAACAGATAATGCGCCAGCTTGGTTGTTGCGTTCGGCAAAATGTCGCTTGCGATGAGCGTCTCCAATTTGCCCAGCAAATCCGTACCAATACCGAGTCGGGTCACGTCTTCGCCGAAGACGATCAATGTCCTGATTTTGCCACTTTGAATGGCCTCGGCGATCTTCGGCAGGTTTGTTCCCATCGGATTCGCAGCCATGCCGGTCAGTTGTGTGCCATTTGCATTTGGATTTTTGTCCGCGCTGACGAGCAATTTGTCGCCTTCTCCCGTGCGGGAAACGGAATCACTAATGGCCCCGAGCTTCACCTTCAATTTTGAAATCAACCACAGTTCCTCGTTCGTCTGATGGGCCGAGGCGATGATGGCCGCCGAACCCACCGGAGCTTTCTTCAATAATTCGGCAATTTCTGTCAGCGCCGACAACCAGGAGGCGGGTTGACCTTGGGCTTTGGACTTTGGGCTTTGGACTTTTGTCAACCGATCTTCCCGGCCAATCCACTTGTAGTTCAGCCGCCCGGCGTCGCACATCCACGGGCCGTTGACGGCGTCGTTTTCGCGGGGCGTATAGCGGTAAATCTTTTCCTCGCGTGAACCGATGAGGATGTTACAGCCGGTCGCACAACTGGTACAAATGCTTTTGGTTTCCTTGAGGAACCAGACGCGCATCTGGAACCGGAAATCCTTGGACGTAAGCGCGCCCACCGGACAAATGTCCACCGTGTTCAACGTGTAATTGTTGTCGAAGGCCCTGCCGGGATAAGCCGTGAGCGTGTTGTAGCTGCCACGATTGACAATGCCGAGCGCGTCGTCGCCCACGATGTCCTTCGAAAACCGGATGCAGCGGGTGCAAAGGATGCAGCGCTCGTCGTCGAGCATGATGCGCGGGCCGAGGTCAACCGCCTTGGGTTTGTGGACCTTGGCTTCGACAAACCGGCTCGCGCTCTGGCCGTAATCCACCGAGTATTCCTGCAGCTTGCATTCGCCGGCCTGGTCGCAGATCGGACAGTCGAGCGGGTGATTGATGAGCAAAAATTCCAACACACCCTGGCGCATTTGTTTCACGCCGGGCGTGTTCGAGTAAATTTCCATGCCGGACGAAACCGGCGTGGCGCAGGCGATGGCCGGACGCGGCGATTTCATGATCTTCGGCGTGCCGTCGGGATTTAAAATCGGCTTGCGGTCTGGTCCAAGCGCCGGGGTGCCGAACTCGACGAGGCACATGCGGCAATTGCCCGCGATGGGCAGCTTGGGATGATAGCAATAATGCGGCACATCCGCCTTCGCCAGCTCACACGCCTGGATCATGGTCGTGGGCACGAGCTTGCCCGACCAATCGGCCATGAGGCGTGGCACCTCGATTTCGCGCCCGTCCACCTTCACCCTGATTTTTTCAATCGTGGCAGGCGCGGACTTTGTTTCGGTTGTGACAGTTACGCTCATTTAACTTTTCCACCAACAGAAATTATTTTCCGTTTCAAAAATTCTTTGATCTCGTTGTTTATTTGGTCGGCAGGCAAAGTCACGTAATTTGCCTTGTCAACCATCAGCAACCAAACCTTCGGGAAAGTCCAGATGCCTTTGAAGGATTCCCATTTCAACTCCACGGAACCCAAAGCCGATTTGGCCTTGAAAAACTCTTCCGACAATTCATAGCTCACCGAATTCCCAGTCTTGCGAAAATGCGAGAGTGAATAAGCACGCCTTTGCACATAGGCCGCGCCAACAATCCCCAATCCCAACACAGCGACTGCCAGACAAATTCCAGCAAGCAAGTCCATTTCTCCGGACACCATCCGCAGAACCGCAAATGCAGCTAAAAGCAGACATACAACTGGAAAAGGAACTCCAACAAACCGCGCAAAAAATTTACGGCAAGCATATTTGACATGCTCTTCGGTAAATTGAATTGTGAACTGGTAGTTCATCAGTGGTACGCGGCTTCCAAAAGTTTTGCTTCCGGCGCGGAAATTTCTTTCGCGCGGCGTTCTTCATCTGCTGCGCCTTTCGCAATAAATTCTTCCTTGAACTTGGCCACGAAACTCTGCACCGGCCAGGAGCAGGCCTCGCCGAAGGCGCAAATCGTGCGGCCGCCGGGAATGTTGTCGGCGATTTTGATAAGATAATCCGCGTCACCGGCACGGCCTTCCCCATGCGTGAGGCGGTGCAACGCCTTGCTCATCCAGAGCGAGCCTTCGCGGCAGGGCGTACACTGGCCGCAGCTTTCATGCGCATAAAATTCGGCGATGTTCGCCAGCGCCTCGACGATGTCGGTTGAATCGTCCATTACGATGATGGCGCTGGAACCGCTCATCGAGCCGGCCTGTATCAGCGTGTCGAAATCGTAGGGCAAATCGAGCAGGTCCACTTCCTTGTCCTTGATTTTAAATTTTTCGCCGGCCTTGAAAACTTTGGCCGAAGATCCGCCGGGGATGATTGCCTTGAGCTTCCGTCCGTCACGCAGTCCCCCGCCGAAATTGGCGTCGAAAATCAATTGCCCGATGGTCGCCTTGCCGATTTCGATTTCGTAATAGCCGGGTTTCCTAACGTGGCCGCTGAGGCTGACGATGCGGGTGCCGGTGTTGTTGGGCGTGCCGAGCTTGGCAAATTCCGCGCCGCCCATGGTGACGATGTGCTTCACGTTGCAGAGCGTCTCGACGTTGTTGACGATGGTCGGGTACATCCACAAGCCGAACACGGCCGGGAAATACGGCGGCTTGATGCGTGGATACGGCCGCTTGCCTTCGAGCGATTCGATGAGGCCGGTTTCCTCGCCGCAAATATAAGCGCCCGCGCCGCGGTGGACGTAAATCTCCAGATCGTAACCGGTGCCCAAAATATTTTTGCCGAGGACATTCTTCGCGCGGGCTTCCTGCAAGCATTTATTCAAGAGCTTTGCGCCGTCGGGCATTTCACCGCGGATGTAGATGTAGGCCAGATGCGCATCATTCGCGAAGCACGAGATGATCATGCCCTCGATGAGCTGGTGCGGGTCTTTGTAAATGATCTGGCGATCTTTGAACGTGCCAGGCTCGGATTCGTCGGCGTTGCAAATCAGATAAATCGGTTTGCCGCTTTTGCGGTCCACAAATGACCATTTGAGCCCGCATGAAAAACCCGCGCCGCCGCGCCCGCGCAGGCCGGAGATCATGACTTCCTGCCGGATTTGCTCCGGGCCGGAAAGTTTTTTGCCGTCCGGAAGATCCTTCGGCTGAAGAGCGAATGCCTTTTCAAGGGCTTCGTAGCCGTCGTGACGTAAATAGCATTCGATGTCCGGCGTGTAACCCGGTTTGTCGGCGTGCTGCAAAATCAATTTGTATTCCTGCGGCATGTCAGCAAATTGCGGAATATAGATTCTCATTAACACCGGGCTTCAGCCCGGTGAAAAACGCGCCACAGCTTGAAACCGTTTCAACGGTTTCTTCGAAGCTGGCCAAACCGTTAAAACGGTTTGCCCTTTGCCCGGCCCGCGACACACCGGACTGAAGTCCAGTGTTAATAAAAGTTCGGTGCCTTGACTGTGCGGCAAAAGCGTCTAGTCTAGACCACGCTCCGGCTTGCCCGATGGTGTAACGGTAGCACAGCAGACTCTGGATCTGTTTGTCATGGTTCAAATCCATGTCGGGCAGCCAATTTTCCAAGGCTGAAGTCAGCACCTTCATTTGCACCTCCCCACAATTTCATCTGCCTTAGCATGGCTGACGGCTTCGTGGAAGTCGTCATTGCACATCATCACCGGCGCGGCGCCGCAACTGGCGAGGCATTCGACGAATTCGACCGTGAACTTTCCGTCCTTAGTCGTTTGCGGACCGTGCGCGTGCGCGTCCAGGCCCAGCTTCTCGCAAAAATGTTTGTGGAGTTCATACGCACCACCCAGCGCGCAACTCAACGTCCGGCAGACCTTGATTTGATACTTGCCCATCGGCTGCTGCCGGAGCATGGGATAAAACGTCACCAACTCGTAAACATTGATGGGCTGCAATTCGAGCTTCTTCGCCGTCCACTCGACCGCTTCCTGCGAAATCCAGCCGAAATGTTCCTGGATGGCGTGCAGCACCATGAGCGACGCCGCGCGCTTGACCGGATAATGCGAAATCAATTCGTCAATCCCGGCTTCAAGATTTGCTGGAACGGGAAAACTCATTTTGAGTGTAATGCAACACGGTTGCCTTCGCTGTCCAAAACCACGGCGCGAAAACCGTGAGATCCAATTTGATGTTTCGGTTTCAAAACTTTTCCGCCGTTTTTCTCCACTGCAGCAATCGCGTCTTCAAGCCGGCCTTCACAATTCAAATAAATCATCGGGCCGTTTGGGGACGGCTGCGCATCATCAAGAACGAGGCAACCGCTGACGCCGTTGTAGGCATTCGGCAAAAGTCCGAAAGTTATTTCACCAAAAGTTTCTTTCGAGACGGTTTGGCCGAGTGCCGCGCTGTAAAACTTTATGGCACGGTCAAGGTCTTTGACCGGTATGTCGCACCAACCAATTGTGTCAGGCATATTTTTCCTTCTGTTAGCGGTCACACTCCCCCATCACGAAGTCGAACGACCCGAGAATGGCGGTCGTATCGCTCATCATGTGACCCGGCATCAGGTGTGACAAAATGCTCAGATTCACAAACGAGGGCGAGCGAATCTTCATCCGGTAAGGCGTGCCGCCGCCGCGGCTGTGGATGTAAAAGCCGAGTTCACCCTTGGGATTCTCGTGGCCGAAATAAATTTCACCGGGCGGCACGTTCATGCCTTGCGTCACGAGAATAAACTGGTGAATCAATTCCTCCATGCCCGACAGAACCTTGTCCTTCGGCGGCAAAACGATTTTGCCGTCGGCCACGTTGACCGGCTCTTTCGATTTATTGTCGAAACCGCCGGGAATTTTATCCAGGCACTGATGGATGATGCGGACACTCTGGCGCATTTCCTCCATGCGCACCAGGTAACGGTCGTAGCAGTCGCCGACCGACCCGAGCGGCACGTCAAACTGCAAATCCGGGTAGCAAAGATACGGCTGGGCCTTGCGGAGATCGTAATCCACGCCGCTGCCGCGCAGGTTCGGGCCGCTCAGGCCGTAGTCAATCGCGTCAGCCTTCGAGATGACGCCCACGTCCCGCGTGCGGTCCACCCAGATGCGATTGCGCGTGAGCAGCGTCTCGACCTCGGCGATGTTGACGACGACCTCGTTGAGAAATTTGCGGACGGCATCGCACCAGCCGGGTGGGGTGTCGCGCGACACGCCTCCGATGCGCGTGTAATTCGTAGTGAACCGCGCGCCGGTGAGTGCCTCGCACAAATTGTAAATTTTCTCGCGCTCCGTGAACGTGAGCAGAAAGACAGTCAACGCGCCGATGTCCATCCCGAAGCAGCCGACGCCGAGCAGATGCGACGAAATGCGGGCCAGTTCCGCGCAGATCACGCGGATGTACTGGCAGCGCGGCGGCAGATTCTTTTCAATGCCCAGCAATTTTTCCACCGCGAGCGCGTAGGCGACGTTGTTGGCCAGCGGCGCGAGATAATCCAGCCGGTCCGTGTAAGGGATGAACTGGGTGTAGGTCATGTTCTCGGCGATTTTTTCGTCGCCGCGATGCAAATAACCCACGTCGGGCTCAGCCTTGGTGATGATTTCGCCATCCAGTTCGAGCACGATGCGGAGCACGCCGTGCGTGGCGGGATGCGACGGCCCCATGTTCAGGACCATCTTTTCGCCCTGCATGTCGCGCAATTCTTCAACCGCATCGCTCGCGCGGGCGGCGGGGCCGCGAATTTCAGTTGCTTGAACGGTGGACATCGTAAATTTATTTAATGGACCAACCCGCTTAATCCTTCGGGCGGAATTACAGGAACGCCAAAAGAAGCCGATTTCTGCTTCAATGGCAGGCTCGGCAAAGCTTGTGGTGCCTTCGGCGTTTTAACGTTTGGAGTTCCTTGCACTTGCAAGGTAGCTGACAAATGCAACTTTTGATAATCTCGCTCCAACTTAGCCTTTTGATTGTTTAGTCCATCGATTTGTCGTTTAAGCGATGTATTTTCAAAGGTCACTGCCTTTAACTTCGCAAGACATTCTTGATGTTTCGTTTTCCATTGTTCCAAATCTCTGCTTAAAGATTTGTTCGTTGTCTTTAAGTTTTCATTCTCATTTTGAATTTTCGGCATCTGCAAATTTGCTTTTTGAAGTTCAACGACCTTAGTCTTTGCTTCACTCAATGAAATTTCTAAATCTTGAAGGCGTTTCCTCAATTCTTCATTTTCTTTTTTTCCACCCTCAAGGAACACTTTCAATTCGGTTTGTCTAGCTCTCTTTGAACCACGTTTCTTCTTCGATCTCGCTCCAGCAACCGCAGCGGTTAATCGCTCTTCATCACATTCGCGTTTAGAAACCCAGCCCATATCAGTCCTCCGGCGTCCGCACGCGCGGTTCGCGTTCAATGGCGTCCTTGCCGCCCGGCGTGGTGACAAACGGCCCGCCTTCGAGCGGCGCGGTTTTGGTGAAAGCAACTTCCGGCACGACCGTTGGTTTGCCGGCGAGCGGGAAATCCTTCCGCAACGGAAAGTACGGGTAGCCTTCCCACATCAAAATCCGGCGCAAATCGGGATGGCCTCGAAACCGGATGCCCATCATGTCGTAGATTTCGCGCTCGTGCCAGTTGGCCGTGCGCCACACGCCGATGAGGGTCGGCAATTCGGATTTTTCCTCGCTCACGCCGGTTTTCAGCCGCAATTCGCAACTATCCGCGAGGCGGCGCAGATGATAAACCACCGTCCAGCGCGGGTCTTCGCCATAGTTGTCAATGCTCGTGATGTCCACGAGATAATCGAAGCCCAGTTCCTTTTTGGCAAATTCGCACACTTCCGCGATTCGTTCCGCGTCGGCGAGCTGGAGGGTGATTTCGCCGCGAAACTCCGCCGGCTCGGAGAGCAGGTCGCCGAATTTGGCTTTGAGTTGATTGGCGAATTCGAGCGCGCTCACAGGTGGGAAATGGAGTGTAGGAATGTTGAAGTGCTGGAGAATTGGAAGAACGGAGACCCCTTACTCCAAAACTCCATTACTCCATTTCTGTATCCGTGTTTCATCTGTGTTCAATCTGTGGCGAAAATTTATTCAACCGGCTTTCTTCAGCGTCGCCAACAGCGGCTCGTGTTGCACCTGGTTTTGCAGTTTCATCAGCGCGTCGAGCAGCGCTTCGGGCCGGGGCGGGCAGCCGGCCACATAAATATCCACCGGGATGATGTTGTCCACCCCTTGCAGCACGGAGTAACTGCGGTACATGCCGCCGGTGGAGGCGCAGGCGCCCATGGCGATGACCCATTTCGGCTCGGCCATCTGGTCGTAAATGCGCTTTACTGCCGTCGCCATTTTGTAAGTGACGGTTCCGGCGACGATCATCACGTCGGATTGCCGCGGCGAGAAACGCATGACCTCCGAGCCAAAGCGCGAAATATCGAACCGGCTCGCGCCGGCGGCCATCAATTCAATGGCGCAACAAGCCAGGCCCATGGGCATCGGCCAAAGGGAGTTTTTGCGAAACCAATTCAAGGCCGCATCAATGCGTGTGACAATGACGTCGCCTTCAATTTTAGAATCGTAGCCGATTTCACTCCGTGTTGGCATAAACAACGCCCTCAAAAGGGCGCGCAAGCTAACATAAACAACGGTTACAATGGGAACAAGTTAAATTGTGAATCGTTTCCCAAACTTTCACGCAAATTTAACAATGCTGCGGGCGACAATTCTGTTATCAACTTGCGCTTGTGAGGCGCGCCAGATTGCATAGAATCAAAAAATGCGGCTGGCTTGAAAGATGAAAACTTTTGCCGAACTGAATTTCTCGGGACGACTTGTCGCCGTCGAGGGCCTCGACGGATCGGGCAAGTCCACGCAGATTTATCTGCTCAAGCGCTGGCTGGAAGCCGAGGGCATCAAGGTCTATTTCAGCGAGTGGAACTCGTCGGAACTGGTGAAGTCGGCCACGAGCAAGGGCAAGAAGCGCGAACTGCTCACGCCGACGACCTTCAGTCTCATTCACGCCACGGACTTCGCCGACCGCTACGAACGCCATCTGCTGCCGCTGTTGCGCGCGGGCTACGTGGTCTTGTGCGACCGTTACATTTTCACCGCGTTCGCGCGCGACGTGGTGCGCGGCTGCCCGCCCGAATGGGTGCGCGGCATTTACAATTTCGCGGCCCAGCCCGACCTCACGATTTTCTTCAAGGCGGATCTGGAAGTGTCGCTCAACCGCATTCTCGAAGGCCGGCCGAAGCTGAAATTTTTCGAGGCGGGCATGGATTTGGGGTTGTCGAATGATCCCTACGAAAGCTTCCGCATTTTTCAGGGCCGCATTTTGGAGCAATACATGGCCGTCAGCGGCGAATTCAATTTTGTCGTGATGGACGCCAACCTGCACGTGGAAGAACAACAGGCGCTCGTGCGCAAATTGGTGAGCGAGCGCATTGATTTGAAAAAGTTCAAACGCCGCAGCCCGTTGCCGCTGCCGCCAGCGGCTCCGCCCGACGGCAAGGCAGCGGAGATGGAAGAGGATTCGGCCGCATGAATACAAAACCCGAACCCACAAACAAACGCCGCCGATTTTACGGACATGGCATTCCCGGCGTTCAGCTTGAGGACCTCACGGGCAGATTGATCGTGGTCGAAGGCGCGGACGGTTCGGGCCGCTCCACACAAATTGTGCGGCTGGTGGACAGTCTCGAAACCGGCGGCCATGCCACGGTGCAGGTCGGTTTGAAACGCTCCACGCTCGTAAGTGCCGAACTCGAAGGGGCGCAGGAAGGAAATATTTTAAGCCGGACGACGTTGAGCCTGTTTTACGCGACGGATTTCGCCGACCAGTTGGAAAACATCATTTTGCCGGCGCTCAAGGCGGGTTTCATCGTGCTGGCCGACCGCTACATTTACACGCTCATGGCGCGCGACATGGTGCGCGGCATGGATGAGGCGTGGCTGAAAAATCTTTATGGCATCGCGCTCGAACCCGACGCGGTGTTTTATCTTTCCGTCGAACCGGAGGAACTGGTTCAGCGCAATCTCGCCAAAAGCGCGACGCTGGATTATTGGGAAAGTGGCATGGACCTCGGCCTGTCACGCGACATGTTCGACAGCTTTGTGAAATATCAGACGGCGATCCAGGCCGTGTTCCGGCGGCTGCAAAAAACCTACGACTTCAACATCGTGGACGCCAATCGCTCCATGGATTCGGTCACCAAGGAACTGCGCAAAAAAATCGGCGTCCTGCTGAACGGAAAATAAAAATCAAACGCCCGGTGGCGGATTGGTCGGCTCCAGCATTGGCGGTTCGTTGGTGGCTGACGGCGAATTGGGCGGCGATTGCGGGCGGCGTCCTGCCGGTCGAAATCGTTTCAGCAATACCTCAAACTGTTTCCGTTGTTCCGGCGTGAGTTGCTCGCGCATTTGCAGCCGGACATCCTGCAGGACCTTGTGCATCTGCGGCGCGACATTGGTCCAGATCTCGCGGTTGCGTTCCTGGCCGTCGGCGACGATTTTGGCAATCGCGGCGCGTTGTTCCGGCGTGAGATGAAGCGTCTTGTCAAGCTGTTGCACAAATTGCTTGCCGAGAATTTCCGGCAGGCGCGGTATGGGCAAATCCTGCGGCCGCGGCTGGTCGAGGTCGCGATTACTCGCCTGCGGATGAGGGATTAATTCGTCCGGCGGATGCTGAACATCCTTGGGGTGCGGTTGTTCCACGTAATTGACCAGCAAACCGCCGGTCAAAACCCCCGCGCCAAAAATCACCACTATCGGCAGAATGATTTTCCACGAATTCATTGTGCCTGATCGCCTTGGTCCACGGACGCCAACAGCGTGTTTTCAAAATTCTGGGAAAGGTCGTCGGCATTGGTCGAAGCCGCCGGATTGAAAAAGGCCCACACGCCGAGCAGCAAGGCGATTACCACACACGACGCGGCCGCCCGCCAAAGCCCGCGCAGCCACAACGCCAAAGGATCGGTTGCGGGGCGAGCCGCGAGCAGGGCCATCACGCGCTTTTCAAACGCATACGGCACACGGTCGCCCGGCGGGTTGGCGCGGGCGGCGGCGAGCAATTTCTCTTGCAATTCAGCGATGTTCATACAAACCCCGGTTTTTTAGACGGCGTCTTGCGGGGTCGGGTTACAAATATTTGTCCATGGCCATCTTGGCGAGGATTCTTCGCATTTCGGCCCGCGCCCGAAATGCGCGCACTTTCACCAGCGGCACCGACCAGCCGGTGAGTTGGGCGATTTCCTTGACCGAACGGTCTTCGATTTCGAGCAACGTGATGACCAGCCGCGCCTGGGGCGAAAGCCGTTCCAGAATGCGCTCGACGAGCAACCTGGCCGCATCCGCGTTTTCGGAGGCGGTTTCCGGCTGCGCCACGAACCGCTCCAGCCAGTCGTTTTCCGGCTCGGTCAAATCCGAAAACGACGACTCGCGGTTGCGCTGATGGCCGCGCAAAAAATCGTAGCACGTCCGCACCGTCAGCCGCATGAGCCAGTGTTCAAACGGAGCCTCACCGCGGAAACTTTTGAGTTTTTCAAACGCCTTGAGCCAGACTTCCTGCGAGATGTCCTCGACTTCGCTTTCGCGGCGCGCATAACGGCGGGCAGTGGCAAAGACACGCGGCGAATACCTTTGTACCAGCGGTTCGAAACTGGCGGCATCGCCTCGCAACACTGCGGCAATCAGATCCGCTTCGGTTGGTTCCATCGCGCGCGAGTCTGCCAAAAAACCGGTCCCGGCCAAAGTGAAAAGCCGGATAGAATCCGGCCGGTCAAGGCCGCGCGATGTGGAGCGCCGCCTCCAGCTCGCGGGCGAACTCGGAAAAAGAGTCGCCGATTTTGCGGGGTTGTTCGGCCAGTGTGTTCCACATTTGTTCGGTGACCGTCGGCCGGCGGCGAATCAAGGCAACGGTGGCGGCAATCAGCGAGAGACTGTTGTTCAGGTCGTGTCGCAACGTGGAGAGTTTTTGGTTCAACTCGGCGATTTGCTCCAGGCTCAGGTTGACGGGTTTGGTAGGTTGGGCCATGATGAAATAATCGTTTATGTTTGGGGGATAGCCAGCGGGTTTCGTGCCAGAAACGAATGAAATTTCATGCCAGAACCGCATGAAAATTGGAGCGAGCGAAGGGATTCGAACCCTCGACACTCACGTTGGCAACGTGATGCTCTACCAGGCTGAGCTACGCTCGCTTCCAGGAAAAAAGAGGCTAGGCAAACCCGCCAGAATTACAAGCCCGATTTTAGGCTGACTTGTCCGAACCACCCAACGTCGCACGAACCACCTTGAGCAGGTCGTCGTGGTTGATGGGCTTGTTGAAAAACGCCACCGCGCCACTGGAGGTGGCACGCTCCTTGTTTTTCATATCTTCAAGGCCGGTGATGATGATGATGGGGATTTTTTTTGCCGGGTCCAGGCGGTGAAACCAATCCATGATGCGAAAACCGTCCCACGGCACGCCGTCCACGTCCGGCGGAAAGTTGATGTCCAGCAGAATCAAATCGGGAGTTTCCTTGCGCGCGGCGGCAACGGCCTCGGAGCCGTCCAGCGCGGTGATAACTTGATAACCGCAACCTTGCAGCTTCAAGGTAACCGTCTTGAGGATGATTTCGTTGTCATCCACCACCAGGATTTTCTTTTTCGGCGCTGCCGATTTTTCGGCGTTCATAATTTTCTACGGCTGTGCAATGATTCGTATCTTTCTGACAGCCAATTTTATGCCAACTTACCAGACGCTTCCGCTGGCGCAAAGCTATTTGACGCATTTATGGTTTTTGCGCCCGCCAATGTGCTAAACTGCCCGCGTGAGCAACGGTTTCTACACTCCCGGCGAACAACGCGCGGCAAAGGTCAACGACCTTTTTACCGCCATCGCGCGGCGATACGACTTGCTCAACGACCTCCAAAGCTTCGGCCTGCACCGGCGCTGGAAACGCCGGGTCGTCGAACTCGCCGCCGTTCGATCCGGCAATCGGGCGCTTGATTTGTGCTGTGGCACCGGTGACATCGCCTTTGCCCTCGCGCGCAACGGCGCGGAAGTCACCAGTCTCGACTTCAGCACGGCTATGCTTGAGATAGCTGAAACCCGGCGACGGGAAAAAAATCCGCAATCCGCAACTCCGATAAATCGCGAGCACGCGACGAAAGTTGGTGTCCGCAATCCGCAATTCATTCAGGGCGACGCGCAGCAAATTCCATTTCCCGATGCATCATTCGACATTGTCACCGTC
Source organism: uncultured Verrucomicrobiae bacterium (assembly GCA_963744965.1). Lineage (GTDB taxonomy): Bacteria > Verrucomicrobiota > Verrucomicrobiia > Limisphaerales > UBA11358 > UBA11358. The sequence continues at coordinate 34,087 of CAVUVT010000007.1, read as the reverse complement.
GGTTACGGTTTGCGGAATCTGGCGAGCTGGGAAAAAGGTCTGGAAGAAATGCGCCGTGTGGCCAAGCCGGGCGGACGGCTGGTGGTGCTGGATTTTGGCAAACCGGCGAACGCCCTTTGGCGCGCAATTTATTTCGGCCATTTGCGCTGCTCCGTGCCGCTCATCGGCCGATTGTTCTGCGGTAACGCGGACGCCTATGCCTACATTCTCGAATCGCTCAAGCATTATCCGGCGCAAGAGGGGGTCGCGGAAAAAATGCGTGAATCGAAGCTGGTGAATGTGCGCGTCATCAATTTGCTCGGCGGCGCGATGGCCATCAACTACGGCGAGAGACCGATTTGATCGGTAGGAGCCGACGTAAGGAGGTTCTGAATAAAATTTGAAATTAGAGTTTTGTCACCTCGACTCCTACAAATGAAAAATGTCGTGCGCTCATCGCGCCGTAGCCGAAGGCAATTTGCAGCCTATCCTCATATTAGACGGCTTCAATGTGAACCTCTCTCTGAAACCCATTGCTTCATGTGCTGGTCTGCTTCCGCGTCGAGCTTCCGAAGGAGCGCCAACTGCTGATGCTGAGACAATCCGGAAACATCCCTCTGCATCTGCTGCCGAATGTATCGGTTATGCTCCATCGAACACGGCATACACATAAACTTTAATTTCTGAACGCCCGTCACCAGTGCGAGAATATCAGTGCCGCCAGCGCAAGGCTGCCCGCCGCAATACTGACAGTGCGCGTCACGCACTGCGGCTCTGAACTGGCGTACTTCGGGCGACGCTGATGGCTCAAAGCACTCGGCACATAGGTCGCGGCTCGTTCCCGTATTAGCGTCACAAACGTGATGAGTCGCAGGTCGTTCGTGGCAAACCTCGCAAACAATTTGTTCGGGCGTGGCCATATCAGTGCGCGTCGGATGCCGTCAAACAGATATTCGGCGGCTCGTTCTGCAGCCTATCCTTTTCAGGGTTTTGTAAGTGTGTTTTGCATTTAAGTTTCTGTCCCGCACACTGTTTGTTGAAACTGAATTCCCTGCTGGCACCGAGTGGCAAAGACCGCAAAATCAGCGTCCGGATTTTTTGGCCAGTTCAAGCGTCACCCCCTCGCGCGCGGCATCCACATGCAATTTCCCCCTTTGTTTGGCCACAAGCCGGCGTGCATGCTGGACCATCTTGTCAATCCGCTTGTCGTCGTGGTCCGGGTCGTGGTGGAATAGGGAGAGCTGTTTGACCCCGGCTTGCATGGCGAGCGTGACCGAGTCATCCACGCAACCGTGTCCCCAGCCGAGGTGCTCTTGGTATTCCCTGGCATCGTATTGCGAATCGAGAATCAACAAATCCACGTCGTGCAGGAAGTCAATCATTTCCCGGTCCTTGCCGCCCGTGCGCGGCTCGGCGTCGGGGAAGAAGGCGATCAAGCGGCCGGACGAGAGCAGCCGGTAGCCGACGCAAAGGCCCGGATGATTGGCACGCATTGCCCGCACGCGCACCGAGCCGATGTTGAAGTTGAAATCCTTGAGTTCCTCGATTTCGATGTTGCTCGGCAGTTTGTTGAACGGCACGGGAAAGTAAGTGCTTTCCATCTGTCCGGTCAGTGCATTGACCAGACCTTTGCGCGTGCCTTCGCAGCCCAAAATTCGCAACCGGCAGCGGGAATTGTAAATCGGCCCAAAAAACGGCAGGCCTTGAATGTGGTCCCAATGCGTGTGCGTCAGCAGCAGGGTCAGATTCAGCGGCTGATCCTTGAATTCCGACAGCAGCGAACGGCCCAGCGCACGCAGCCCCGTGCCCGCATCGAAGAGGATGATTTCTCCGCCGCCGCGCACTTCGACGCAGGACGTGTTGCCGCCATAGCGCACGGTTGTCGGGCCCGGCGTCGGAATCGAGCCGCGCACGCCCCAGAATTTTACGCAAGTGGCAGTTTTGATGAAATCACTTTAACCCGTGCGGTCAAAAAGACAAATCACAAAAACTGAATGATCCGGAAGCCAGAACGCGGCCGGCAGCCTTTTCGGCCTTAATTCATCGCGAAAAACCTTGCGTGACATGGCGACTGTTTTAGGATGATAACCTTTGGCACCTTGGCGGGCTGGCAGTTCAACGGGTAGGGCAGCTCCGAAAGGATCAGGGGTTGGTGCGGGGGTTAAAACCCCATTTTTGACGGATGATTAATTTTGTGGGTTGGTAGCTCAGTCGGTAGAGCAGCGGCCTTTTAAGCCGTTGGTCCCGGGTTCGAGTCCCGGCCAACCCACCACTTTTAAGAAAATGGCCTGGGCTTACATTCTGCGCGGTGATTCCGGGCGACATTACATTGGCTCAACAACCAATCTGGAGCGCCGGCTTGAAGAACACCGGCGTGGCCAAACGCACTCGACGAAACGATTGGGTGGCAACCTGGAAATCGTAGCGGCAGTGGAACTGGCTGCTTTGGCCGAGGCATGTGCCTTGGAACGGGAGATGAAGCGCAAAAAGAACCCACAACTGGCATTGGCAATACTGCAAAGCTGGTTGCATTAGAGCAGCCCCGAAAGCTTTCGGGGTTGGTCCCGGGTTCGAGTCCCGGCCAACCCACCAGCCTCGCACTCCGCTTTACTGCGAAGCTACGGCTCGGCGAGCCAGAACGGAGGGGGCTGACGCGCTGGAGCGCGCCGGCGGGCGAAAACCAGCGACACGCCTTGAGCTTCATCCGGCGGATCAGTTTTGCGCTGACGACAAAACTTGCTCCAGACGACTCGCCCCGCTTACTCTGACCACACAATGCGGTTGCTCGACCGATATCTGTTCCGCGAACTGCTCACGCCGCTGGCGTATTGCCTCGGCGGTTTTCTGATTTTCTGGATTACGTACGACTTGTTTGCCGAATTGCAGGAAATGCAGGAACGCCAATTGAATTTGCTCGAAGTCATCGAGTATTCCGTTGCCATGGCGCCGGAATTTTTGGTGACGATATTGCCGGTAGTGCTGCTGCTCGCGTTGCTTTACACGCTTACGAATCACGCGCGCCACAACGAAATCACCGCCATGCGCGCGGCGGGCGTGAGTTTGTGGCGCTTGTGCGTGCCCTATCTGGTCGTGGGTTTGGCTGCGAGCATGGTTTTGTTCTGGTTGAATGAATGGTGCGTGCCGCGCAGTGCGAATTGGGCGGAACGAATATTGGAACGCCATGTGCAAAAGCCCGGCGATGCTGCAACGCAGAACGAATTCCGCAACTTCGGCTTCACCAATGCGCGCGATCATCGCACATGGTTTATTGCCGAATATCGCGTAAAAACCTCCGAGATGCTGAAACCGCAGGTGAACTGGACGTTGCCCGACGGTTCGAGCCACCGCTTGTATGCCGACCGCGCGATCCGCATCGCTGGCGTCTGGATTTTTTTCAACGCGGCGGAATACTCGCAAACGGACGCAGGCGCACCACTGTTGCCGTCATTTCAAACAAATGCGCTGGCGATGCCGGAATTCACCGAAAAACCGGCGGAAATTGAGGACGAGATAAAAATCAGCGGCTATCGGAGCCTCCGCAATTCCCGCCGGGCGGATATTCCGCTCAAAGTCATTTACCATCATTTGCGGCTAAATCCGAATTTGCCGCGGGCGGATGCAAGTTGGCTGCTCACCAAATTCCACGGGCGATTGGCCGCGCCTTGGACCTGTCTGGTAGTGGTGCTCATCGCCATTCCGTTTGGCGCGGCTTCGGGACGCCGGAATCTTTTCGTCGGCGTGGCCGGCAGCATTTTCATTTGCTTCGCCTATTTTATAATCCAGCAGGTGAGCCTCGCGCTGGGTTCCGCCGGCCATCTGCCCGCATGGCTGGCGGCCTGGCTGCCTAACATGATTTTTGGAACGACGGGCCTGGTGCTGACGGCGCGAGTGAGATGAACTTGAGTTTCAATTGTGAGTAACAAGCATTCCAGACGGATGTCGCGTTACGAGCGACTGCAATTGCTCTATCAAGTGAGCAATGTCATTCATTCCACGCTTGAACCCCAAAAAGCGCTGCAATTGATCGTAAGCGAAGCGGTGCGGCTGATACACGCGTCGAGCGGTTCGGTGGTCTTGATCAACCCCACATCGGGCTTTCTGGAAATCCACGCGTCGCAAAACCTGCCGGCGGCGGCGGCGCGGCTCAAATTGCGCGTTGGGGAAGGCATCACCGGCTGGGTTGCGCGCACCGGCAAGCCCGCGCGCGTCGGCGACGTGACGCAGGACCCGCGCTACGTGATGGCGCGTCGCGGTGTGCGGTCGGAACTGGCCGTGCCGCTGGAAGTGAACGGGGAAACGCGCGGCGTGCTCAACATGGATTCGGATCGTGCGGACGCCTTCAGCACGGAAGATCAGGAATTGCTCCAGGAACTGGCGGTGCAAGCAGCCAAGGTGATTCAAAACACCTGGCTCTATGAGCAATTGCGACTGAAGGCGCATTTGTTCGAATCCCTTGCCAGTGTGAGCCGGACGATCAATTCCACGTTGAATCTCGATGAAGCGTTACAAGCCATCACACGTGAAGCGGGTGTGTTGATGGGCGCCCGGACGTGTTCGCTGATGATGCTGGACGAAAGCCGCGAATGGCTCGATTTGCGCGCCAGCTACGGTGCAGGCAAAGCCTACATCAACAAACCACGATTGGCCGTCGGCGACAGCCTGCTCGGCGTCGTGGTCCGCCGCAAAAAACCGATGCAGGTCGCCAATGTCCAGGAGTCAAGCCGTTATCAGCACGTCGAAGTCGCGCGGCGCGAAGGCTTGGTTTCGCTGTTGAGCGTGCCGCTGATCTTCGCCGGCCAGGCGATCGGAGCGTTGAGCATCTACACGGGCCGTCCGTATAGCTTTTCCAACGAGGAAATCAGCATTTTAAGCGCGCTGGCCGAGTTGTCGGCGATTGCGATAGAAAAGGCGCGGCTTTATGAGCGCGTCGTGGACGTTGAGGAACAGTTGCGGCAGAATGAAAAACTCTCCGCGCTCGGCCTTTTGGCCGCCGAGGTGGCACACGAAATCCGCAATCCGCTCACGGTGATGAAGCTGCTGTATCATTCACTGGATTTGAAGTTCCCGGACGGCGACCCGCGCGCGAAGGACGCCCGGATCATTGACGCGAAAATCGAACACCTAAACAAGATTGTCGAGCAGATTCTCGCGTTTGCGCGCACAACCGAGCCCAAGCTCGTGCCGGTGAATTTGAATGAGTTGGTGGATGAACTTGGGTTGCTTGTGCGGCACAAGCTGGCGAATCAGAACATCCGGCTGGTCCGCCAATTGCAGCCGGATTTACCGGTCGTGATGGGTGACGCGCCGCAACTGGAACAGGTGTTTTTGAATTTAATCCTTAATGCCGCCGGGGCTATGCCAGGAGGAGGGACACTCACGGTCAAGTCCAAAGCCATTCGTTTGCCGCGGAGCAATCCGCGTGCAACGCACGTCACCGTGGAGTTCAAGGACACTGGTGGCGGCATGAGCAAGGAAATTCAAGAACGCGCATTCACAGCAGTATTAAGCACCACAAAGGCCGAGGGAACAGGATTGGGTTTGGCCATCGTTGGCCGCATTATCGAAACACATCACGGGGATGTCCGAATCAAGTCGCAACTTGGCTCCGGTACAACCATTCGCGTCACTTTGCCGTTGAAATAAACAAGGTGCGAAGTTGACCAACTTCCTGTTCTGTTGGTTGCCCGAAGTTCGAGTCTAATTCAGCCTTCTAATTGTCCAGACTTCGCTCATTGCGAATTTGTTCGTACACGCTATTTTCTTGCCAGACGTTGCAGTCGAGTTTATTCGACATGATTTCCGATTTTATGAATTACTCAAAGCTGGAATGGTGGGAGCGATTTCAAAAATATTACACTGAGTTTCCGAAACTTGGGCTGGCCGTGGATTTGAGCCGGATGAATGTGGATGATTCATTCTTCGCGGCAATGGAACCACAAATGCAAAAGGCGTTCGCCAACATGACAGCGCTCGAATCCGGGGCCATCGCCAATCCAGATGAAAACCGGATGGTTGGGCATTATTGGTTGCGAAATCCACCGCTCGCGCCATCGCCGGAAATTCGCAAGGAGATTGAATATACTGTCGCCCGAATCAAGAAATTCGCGGCTAAAATTCACACGGGCAAAATTCGCGGTGCTGGCGGGCTGTTTGAAAATTATCTTTTGATTGGTATTGGCGGATCAGCGCTAGGACCGCAATTTGTCGCCCATGCTTTGGGTGATCCACGCACCGACAAGCTCAAGCCCTTTTTCTTTGATAACACCGATCCCGATGGCATGGACAGGGTTCTTGCTACGATTGGATCCGATCTGGGTAAAACTCTTTGCATCGTTATCTCCAAATCCGGCGGCACCAAGGAAACCCGCAACGGAATGCTGGTAGCAGAAAGTGCTTTCAAACGCGTCGGTCTTCATTTCGGACAACACGCAGTCGCCATTACCACTCACGGCAGCGAACTTGATAAGCGCGCCTTTAAGAACAAATGGGTAATGCGATTTCCAATGTGGGATTGGATCGGGGGCCGAACCAGCGAGTTATCACCTGTCGGCCTACTACCGGCCGCGCTACAAGGAATTGACATAACTAATTTGATTTTAGGAGCTTGTGAGTGCGACAAATCAACAAGGATTTATAACGTTGAAGCTAATCCTGCAGCTCTGCTTGCATTGGCTTGGTACGTGTCAGGTAACGGTAAAGGAACAAAAAGTATGGTCGTTTTACCCTATAAAGACCGTTTGGAACTGTTTTCTAAGTATCTCCAACAGCTTGTGATGGAATCACTCGGAAAAGAGGATAATTTGGATCAAGTTCTGGTCAATCAGGGAATTGTGGTATTCGGAAACAAGGGGGCAACAGACCAGCACTCATATGTTCAACAGCTTAGGGATGGACCAAACAATTTCTTTGTCACCTTTATCGAGGTTTTGAATGATGGGGATAGCCAAAAATTAGAGGTAGAATCAAAAGTGACGTCTGGGGATTATCTTCACGGATTTTACTTGGGGACACGCCAAGCACTGGCAGAAAAGGATAGGGAATCCGTTTCCATCACTGTCAAAGAAATATCTCCCTTCGTGGTTGGAATGCTGATCGCGTTATTTGAACGCGCTGTCGGCCTCTATGCCTCATTGATCAACGTCAACGCCTACCACCAACCTGGAGTCGAGGCTGGGAAGAAGGCGGCTAGTAAGGTGATTGAAGCACAGCGCAAGGTGTTGGATTTTCTCTCCAAACAGCCTGGCACAGGGTTTAGCGTCGAAGAAATTACTAAAGGCATTGATGCGGAAGATGACGTTGAACACATCTTCAAAATATGCGAACATCTATCCACTAATCAAAAAGTCGTCGCTTATAAGTCGTTTGATGGCAGCATATTAGAACGCATGTACGCTGCAACTTAATTTCTAATGTTCGTCTATCCAAAACAATACGACGTCATTGTTGTCGGTGCCGGCCATGCTGGAATAGAAGCCGCATTGGCAGCAGCCAGAATGGGCTGTCAAACTTTGCTGCTCACGATGAATGCAGATTCCATCGGACAGATGTCTTGCAACCCTGCCATCGGCGGACTCGCAAAAGGGCATCTAGCGCGCGAAATTGATGCTCTGGGGGGAGAAATGGGCAAGGCTACAGACATGACCGGCCTGCAATTCAGGATGTTGAACACAAAAAAGGGTCCGGCTGTTTGGGCACCAAGAGCTCAGTGTGACAAAAAAGCCTATCAATTTCGCCTTAAATGGGTTTGTGAATCAGAACCTAATTTGGATTTAAAACAGGGACAAACGGCAAAAATCCTTCAAAAGGACGGAATAGCCTTTGGGGTCGAGACTACACTTGACGTCCAGTACCTTGGAAAAGCAATAATAATAACGACCGGGACATTCCTCCGAGGTTTGATGCATGTTGGCTCGAAGCAGCAGCTTGGCGGGCGGGCTGGCGACTTGGCCGCATTAGGCCTGTCAGCATCACTCAAAGAGATCGGTGTTGAGCTCGGTCGGCTAAAAACCGGAACCCCACCGCGACTCTTGAAGCGATCAATTGACTTCTCCAAGACGGAAACTCAATCGGGAGACGAACCAGTTCCCTATTTCACATTTTGGAGGGATGATTTGTTCCACATGGAACAACTGGGCAAAAAAATGTATGGCAGTGGCCATTCCGCTGGCAAATATCCGCCGGGTTCGATCTTGGATAAAATCAACGGCCAATTGAGCTGCTTCATAACATTTACCACAAAAAAAACCGCTGGAATAGTTCGGTCAAATCTACACAAATCTCCTTTATATTCAGGTACTATTGAAGGAATCGGGCCAAGATATTGTCCGTCAATTGAGGATAAAATTGTGAAGTTTCCGGAAAAGGAGCGGCATCAAATTTTCCTTGAGCCAGAGGGGATTGAAACCGACGAATTCTACGTCAACGGCTTCTCAACAAGTCTGCCGTTTGAAATTCAAGTAGAGTTGGTTAGAACAATCATCGGTTGCGAAAACGCTGAAATCGTGCGTCCAGCCTATGCCGTGGAATATGATTTTGCTTACCCAACACAATTACTGCCGTCCTTGGAAACAAAGGCTTGTAAGAATCTGTTTTTAGCCGGACAAATCAACGGAACCTCCGGCTATGAAGAAGCTGGCGCTCAAGGAATCATCGCTGGAATTAATGCAGTCAGAAGCATCAATTCATTCGATCCCATCATCCTGCGGCGCGACCAAGCGTACATTGGCGTCCTGATTGATGATTTGGTCACCAAAGGCACAACTGAACCTTACCGGATGTTCACCTCGCGCGCTGAATACCGTCTTTTGCTCCGCCAAGACAATGCCGATATGCGGCTATCAGACATCGGACATGAAATCGGGCTTTTACAAGAACGCAAGTATTCAATATTCTGCTCCAAACAAAAAGCCATTTATGACGAGTTAAAGCGTTTATACTCAACATATTGTAAAAACATTTCCCTAGCAAAAATTCTTTCCAGGCCTGAAGTTGGCTACAAAGATTTGCCGAACCGCAACGACACCCTGTCCGAGGAAGTAATCCAGCAAGTTGAGATCGCCATCAAATATGCTGGTTACATCGAACGGCAGGAGGCAGAAATTGAGAAGTTCAAAAATTTGGAGGACAAGCAGATTCCCAACACTTTTGAATTCTCGACAGTCCCAAGCTTGCGCCTTGAAGCGCGCCAGAAGCTTTCAAAAATTCGGCCAACGACCATCGGTCAGGCGGCTCGAATTTCCGGGGTGTCGCCCGCCGACATCAGCATCCTCTTGGTTTGGTTGAAGCGTTGTGGGGGGACAGGACAAGCAAACGATTTATCGACCGACGCCGAGGCTTGTGGAACCTGCGAGCCGGAATTAGAGGAGTAAGGTAAAATAAAAGTTTGGCTGTCCGACATGGATTCGAACCATGAATAACGCCTCCAAAGGGCGCTGTGTTACCGTTACACCATCGGACAAGCCAAAAAACGTTAAACTTTACGCGCCATTCGCGCAAAGGGAAAATCACTCATAATTGATTTTAACAGAGGGAAGCAGGTTTATACGAAAAATTCTTGCCGATACCAACGCACAATTTGCACCGTGCGATATTTCTCTTGAAACAAACCTCTTGTAAGCAAACGAGATCTCCTAACGGGCGGCGCCGTATTCCTGCAAATTCCCCCTTGTCATCCGGCTCGTTCGTGGTAAGCTTGCGGGCCTTTTTTATGAAGACGGACATACATCCGAAATATGTGGACGCCGAAATCCGTTGCGCTTGCGGCAATGAGATCAAGACCCGCTCCACCAAGCCCGTGATCATCGTGGGCATTTGCAACGTGTGCCACCCGTTTTACACCGGCCAGCAAAAGTTCGTGGACACCGCCGGCCGCGTGGACAAATTCCAGCAACGTGCCGCCAAGACGCAAGCCGCCCAAGAGGCGTTTGCCGCCACAAAGAAAAAAAAGAAGTAGCTTTTTGACATTTATCCGCCTGCGCTCTGTTTCGGCAGAATGCAGGCGGTTTCTTTTCCAAAGCCCATGCCCGCGAAATTTGCGATTTACGATTTGCCATTGACGCGTCGATCATAAATCCGAAATCGAAAATCCAAAATGGACCTGCGACCACACATCGAAAAATTCTCCCGGCGCTTTGCCGAGGTCGAGGCCGTGTTAAGCAACCCAAAAGTTTTCGACAACCCGCAACGCGCCCAGGAGTTGTCCCGGGAATACGCCCGGCTCAAGGAGCTGGTCGCGTATGGCGGAAGCTATTTGAAAACACTCGCCCATTTGGACGAGAACCGCGCGCTGGTGAAAAGCGAACCGCCTGACTCCGAACTGGCACAGCTCGCCAAAGACGAAACGGCGCGGCTTGAAATCGAGGAAAAACGTCTCGTGCAGCAAATCCAGTTCGGCGTTCTACCGCCCAACCCGACCGATTCGCGCAACACCATCATCGAAATTCGCGCCGGCGCCGGCGGTTCGGAATCCGCGTTGTTCGCCGCCGATCTTTATCGGATGTATTGTCGTTACGCCGAAGCGCGCGGCTGGAAGGTGGAAACGATGGATTCCAACCCGTCCGATCTCGGCGGTTTCAAGGAAATCGTTTTTTCCATCATTGGCACGGACGTTTTCAAAAGGCTCAAATACGAGAGCGGCGTCCACCGTGTCCAGCGCGTGCCCGCTACCGAGGCACAGGGCCGCATCCACACGAGCACATGCACCGTCGCTGTTTTACCCGAAGCGCAGGACGTGGACATTGAAATCAAACCGGAGGAATTGGAAATCAACGTCTGCCGCGCGTCCGGCAAGGGCGGTCAAGGCGTCAACACCACCGACTCGGCTGTGCAGATCATCCACAAGCCCAGCGGCCTCATTGTTCGTTGTGCCGATGAACGTTCGCAGCAAAAAAACCGGGTGAAAGCGTTGAAAGTCCTGCGCTCGCGCCTGCTGGAACGCAAAATCACCGAGGAAAACGCGAAATATGCCGCGCAGCGCAAAGACCAGATCGGCAGCGGCGAACGCAGCGAGAAAATCCGCACCTACAATTTTCCGCAAAACCGCGTCACCGACCACCGCGTGGAGCTGACGTTATACAACCTGGCGAATTTCATCGAAGGCGAACTCGACCCGCTGCTCGAGCCGCTGATGATACATGATTTGGAGAAACGATTGGAGGCGCTGAAAAAGTAGGACTGGCATCTTGCCAGTCTCAAATTTTGAGAAAACCGCTTGAGCGGCAGATTTTTTTGGAGGCAGGCTGGAAGCGCTGCCCGGCTTTATAGACCGACGAACATCATCTGACGAAAATGAAAACCACACACTTTGAACCGCGCGGACTTATTTTCGATTGCGACGGCACCCTGGCCGACACGATGCCATTGCACTGGAGTGCGTGGCACATGGTCACGCAACGGTATGGCCTTCATTTTCCCGAAGACCGTTTTTATTCGCTCGGCGGAGTCCCGGCGCGCGATATTCTCAAGCTGCTCGCGCAGGAACAGGGCCGGTCGCTCGACCATATCGCCGTCGCGCACGAAAAAGAGGAAACTTACCTGACGACTCTTTCGCAGGTCGAACCCATCCACGCCGTTGTGGAGATTGCGAAGGCAAATCACGGCAAAATCCCGATGGCCGTTGCGTCCGGCGGCACTGAAAAAATCATCATCCTCGTGCTGGAACGCCTGAACATCCGGCATCTGTTCGATGCCATCGTGACGAGTGAGATGGTAAAAAACCAGAAACCCGCGCCGGACATTTTTCTCGAAGCCGCGCGGCGCATCGGTGTGGAGCCGAAATTTTGCCGCGCCTACGAAGATACCGACCTCGGCCTGCAAGCCATTCGCGCGGCGGGCATGGCCGCGGTGGACGTGCGGGAGTTAATCGCCAGGCGTTGAAGTTTTGTAGGAGCCGAGGTGACGAGGCTCATTCTATAAATTAGAGACTCCTCACGTCGTCTACTACAATTTTTGGAGGCGCTTCTTGAGTTGCGCGAGCGTTAGGAATTCGCCTTTGCCGGCTTCAACTTTGGTGAGGCGCTTTGTCAAAACCGTTTTGTGCCAATCCGGGAAAACAAAACTGCGTTGTTTTGGAATGATCTTCATCGTTCTAGGAATTCGCGGATCCCTTCGACATCTACAGAGTCGATCACGGATGCAACTTTGGCTATAAGCTGGTCAAGTTGCATGGCCGGGAACGCTTTTAGAACGGCAGTGGCCACAGCGACCTTGGCTGGTTCATTGGAGGAGCGTTCCCACAAGTCGGCAATGTTGCGCGCCAATTTTCCCACCAGCGTGTCTTCGTTGAGTGGGTCATCTGGCGACAGAAGTCCTCTACACTGTGAATACTCTTGCTCTGCAATGTTTAGCCCATCATAGAAATCTCTCCGCAACCTTTTTCAGAAATCATCAGGCCAGTGACCTATGAAAGAATCCACTGCGGTCGAGGCAAGCAGTGGGCCAAGGTAGCCTTGCAGCTTTTCAATTTGAGGTTGCGTGAAACCTTTTGCGGCTGCCGTTCTCAACATTATGTGAGAATAGAAGTAGAGAAATTCGTAGAATGTTAGCATCTGCGGCTCGGATGGTGCGCCCTGCACACGGAAGCCGAACACTTGGGCAAGATTCTGATAAGTGTTGAACGCAGCACTGACAATCGCTGTTCCAAGATCGCCTACAGGGCCATAGACCGCATCAACCTTTGCGCGAGTTTTCTTTTGCAGACGACTCACTTGTTCCGCCTGCTTAGTTTGTTTCGATTGCTTCAGTGGATTGCTAAACAATTCACGAATAAGATTCAACGGTGTCATGGCTTTAAGTTTCAATTTTGTCCCAGCTTCTTCGATTTCTCCGTCGCGGCGCGGACGGCGCTCATCACCGTGGCGCGCAGTTTGCCTTTTTCCAGTTCGTGCAGGCCTTCAATCGTCGTGCCGCCGGGGCTGGTGACCTGGTCCTTGAGCGCGCCAGGATGCTGGCCGGTTTCCAAAACCATTTTGGCTGCGCCCAAAACCGTCTGCGCCGCCAGCTTGGTCGCAATGTCGCGCGGCAAGCCCGCCGCCACGCCGCCGTCGCTTAATGCTTCGATGAATTGATAAACGTAAGCCGGGCCGCTGCCGCTCAAGCCCGTCACGGCGTCGAGCAACGATTCCTTCACTGGAAACGCGATGCCGACGGCGGAAAGAAGTTTCTTCGCCAGTTCGCCGTCCGCTGCCGTCGCCGATTTGCCGAGTGCAAACGCCGCCGCCGCCTCGCCCACAAGCGCGGGCGTGTTGGGCATGACGCGGACAATGCGCGCGCCGACGGGCAGCACCGCTTCCATTTTGACGAGCGTCACCCCGGCGGCGATGGAAATCAGCAGATGCTCGTTGGTGAAATTGCCGCGTTGTTCGGCCAGAACCCCGGCGACCTGGTCGGGTTTCACGGCCAGAATCAGCACCTTGGCGAATTTCAAAACGTCGGCACTGGACGAGGTGGTTTCGGTGCCGGTTTCCTTTGTGAAGGCGGCGCGTGCCACCTCGGACAAGTCGCTGGCGATGATTTCTTTTGGAAAAACAATTTCCGCGCGAATGAAGCCACGCGCCAGTGCCGTGGCCATCTTGCCCGCGCCGAGAAAGCCGATGGTTAATGGGGTTGCCATGGGAGCTTTTTAGCAGGCCGGTTCGCGCAGCGGAAGTGAAAACGCGCCGATGAATTCACGGCTTGAATTCGCGTGAATACAATCTATTTTAGAGCCGGCACAAAAAGGATGTCACAATTTCGATTTTTACGCCATGTCAAACCGTCGCACTTGGGACACATTTGAAGAGATGCGCCGCGCCGCCGAAGAAGGCGATGCGCAGGCGCAGTGCTATCTCGGTGTCTGTTTCCAGAACGGCCAGGGCGTGACGCAGGACTATCAGGAGGCGGTAAAATGGTTTCGCCGTTCGGCGGAACAAGGCGACCCGGTCGCGCAATGTTATCTTGGCGTGTGTTATTTGAACGGCGCCGGTGTGCCGCAGGAATTTGGCGAGGCGGCCAAATGGTTGCGCGAAGCGGCGGAACAAAACGATCCCGCGGCGCAATTTAACCTCGGCATGCTCTACGAAACCGGCCAGGGCGTGACGCAGAATTACGCCGAAGCGGTGAAATGGTATCGCGAATCAGCGGAGCGCGGTTACCCGGCGGCACAATTCAATCTGGGAGTTTTTTACGAGACGGGCCAGGTCGTGCCGCAAAATTTCAAACTGGCCGTCAAATGGTATCGCGACGCCGCCGAACAGGAATGCGCGCCCGCGCAGTGCAATCTTGGCCTTTGTTACCAAACCGGACGCGGTGTGGAGCAAAATCAGCAGGAGGCCGTGAAGTGGTTCATCCGCGCCGCACGGCAAGGCGACAAAACCGCCCAGCACAACCTCGGCCTGCACTACGCCTCGCAGGAAATCGCCGAAACTACTGAAGCTGCCGAAGAATCGCCGTGAACATCAGTGTGCGAGTTCGGCCAGTTTCGCGTTTGCCCGCCCGTCATCAATAATTTCAGCGGCCCAATCCCAGCCTTCAACCAGCGACTCTGTTTTGCCCGTGACGAAGAGTGCGGCGGCGGCATTTAACAAGACTGCGTCGCGCTTCGGACCGCGTTCCTCGCCGCGCAGGATGCGGCGGATGATGGTGGCGTTCACTTCGCGGTCTCCGCCGCGGAGATCGGCCAGCGCGGCCGGTTGCAAGGGAAACGGCTCGGGCGACAGCGTTGAGCAAGCCAACCCGCGTTCCTGATAAAACTCGGCAATTGTGGTCGGCCCCAGCGGGGAAAGTTCATCGAGATGCCGAAGGGACCCGGTTTCATCCCGCGCCGCGCCGCAAACCACCATCGCGCGGCGCACACCGAGGGACTGGAGGACGCGGGCGAACGGTTCGCAAAAATCCGGGCGCGGCACTCCCACCAGCATCGCGGTGGGCCGGGCCGGATTCAGCAGCGGGCCGAGGAAGTTGAAAATGGTAGGCTGGCCGCGTTCGGCGCAGAGCTTGCGCGCCGGAATGATGTGCCGAAATGCCGGATGATATTTGGGCGCGAAGAAGTAAGCGAAGTTGTGACGGCGAAGCGAACGGACGGCGTCCGCCGGCTCCAGATCAAAAGGAATTCCCAGTGCTTCCATGACATCTGCACTGCCAACGGGCGAGGTGTTGGCGCGGTTGCCGTGCTTGGCGACCACCACCCCCGCCGCCGCCGCCACGAGCGCGACGGTCGTGGAGATATTAAAGGTGCTCAGGCGATCGCCGCCGGTGCCGACGACGTCAAGGATTTCCCCCGCGCGGGTTTCGGCATCGAGCGGCGGTTGAATTGATTTGTCACGGAGGGCGCGGGCGAACGCGGCGATTTCGCCGGGGGTTTCACCTTTTTGTGCCAGCGCGGCCAGGAAGACGGCTTTGCCGGCGGCCGGAACTTTTTCGTCGGTTAATTGTTCAACCGCCAGGCGGACTTGTTCGTCCGAGAGCGGATGCCCAGCGGCAAGTTGTGGAATGAACTGTTCAAGCACGGGACAATTCTAAGCCCAGGCGCGCCCGGCTCAAACCGAAAGTGCGCAAGGATGAAAGCATGGACAGTTGCGCAAAATCACGTAACTTGTCGGTCGCTGGCCTTGTCTAAAACGGCAACAGCCGACGAATTGCGATCATATGGCAGAAAATCGGAGCAATCATTGGATGAAGCGGACAATCGTCATTGTGGCTACCGGTGTGGTCATTGCTGGCGGGGTTTGGTATTTCAAACGTGGCCACACCGACGCGCCGGAGTACCAGACGGTCGCGGTCACCCGGGGAGATTTGACCCAAGTGGTGACGGCAACGGGCACACTGAATCCGGTGGTGAACGTGACGGTGGGCAGCCAGGTTTCGGGCATTATCACCAAACTGAACGTGGATTTCAATTCGATTGTGAAGTCGAATGAGGTCATCGCGGAGATTGACCCTTCGACTTATCAGGCGGCGGTCGAACAAGCCAAAGCCAATCTGGCCAATGCGAGGGCCAATCTGGAGTTGCAGCAGGCGGAGGCGGAGCGCAATGCCGAGTTGTTCACGAACAAATTGATTTCCAGTTCCGATTACGACACGGCCATCGCCACGCGGGACGAGGCTGCGGCACAGGTGCAAATTCAAGAGGCCTCGGTCACCAACGCACTCGCCAACCTGGGCTACTGTAAAATTCATTCGCCGGTGGACGGCGTGGTGATTTCGCGCGCGGTGGATCTGGGACAGACGGTTGCTTCCAGTTTCAACACGCCGACGCTGTTTCAAATCGCGAACGATCTGACGAAGATGCAGATTGACACCGCCGTGGACGAGGCGGACATCGGCAGCGTGAAGGATGGCCAAAGCGTGGATTTCACTGTGGACGCCTACCCGAATCGCACGTTTCACGGAATCGTCATCCAAGTGCGCAACGCGCCCACCACGGTCAACAACGTGGTGACTTACGACACGGTCATCGGCGTGACCAACGCGGATTACAGCCTGAAACCCGGCATGACGGCCAGCGTTTCCATCGTTGTCGCCCAACACAACCAAGTCTTGGCAATCCCCAATTCAGCGCTGCGTTTTCAGCCGGTGGACATGGCCGGGGTCGAGACCAACGCGCTCGCCGCCGGCAGCGGCACCAATGCCAATAACAACAATGGCGAACGGGAGGGCAACCGCGGACCCGGGCGGGGCGGCCGGGGCGCTCACGAACCGGGCGAACACCCGGTGATGCACACCGTCTATGTGTTGAGCCACGATGCCACCGGCAAAGACACCCGGCTGAAACCCGTGCAGGTCAAGACCGGCATCACCGACAATATTGACACCGAAGTGCTGTCGGGATTGAAGGCAGGCGACCAGGTGGTCACCGGTCTGGCGATTCCCGGCCTGACCTCAGATCAGGGAACGCAAAATCCGTTCGCCCTGCGCCGGCGTTTTTGAGCGTCCGGCCGGAATGAAACCATCTTGAATGGCAGCACCGCCGACCCGCAGCCAATGAATTCCGTCATCAAACTGGAAGACATGCGCAAGACCTACCACACGGGCGAGGTGGAGGTGCATGCCGTGCAAGGCGTTTCGCTGGAGCTTTTACCCGGCGAATTTGTCGCCATCATGGGCGCCAGCGGCTCCGGCAAATCCACCCTGATGAACCTGATCGGCTGTCTCGATCGCCCGACCAGCGGCCGTTTTGACCTGGATGGCATTGACATTTCCACACTGGACCGGAACGCGCTGGCCGACATTCGCAACCGGAAGATCGGTTTTGTCTTTCAAGGCTTCAACCTGCTCGCGCGCACTTCCGCGCTGGAAAACGTGGAGATGCCGATGCTTTACAGCCATCAGCACATCCCGGCGCACGAGCAGCGCCAGCGCGCCCAAAGCGCCCTCGAACTGGTCGGTCTGAGCGAACGGGCGGATCATTATCCCAATCAACTCTCCGGCGGCCAGCAACAGCGCGTGGCTATCGCGCGCGCCCTGGTGAACCAGCCGGCGCTGCTGCTCGCCGATGAACCCACGGGCAATCTTGACAGCCAGACCAGCATCGAAATCATGGGTGTGTTCCAAAAGTTGAACGACCAGGGCATCACCATCATCATGGTCACGCACGAACTGGACATCGCCCGCTACACCAAACGCACCGTCGTGCTCCGGGACGGACGCGTCGTGACCGACGAGGTGGTCCCCAGCCGTTTGAATGCCACGACGGAATTGCATCATTTGCAAGAGGCCCAGCAAGCCATCAAACTGACCGCATGAGAAGAATTCTGGCCACGTTTCGAACTGCCCTGCGCGCGCTGCGCCGGAACAAAATGCGCACCGTGCTGACGATGCTGGGCATGATCATTGGCGTGGGCGCCGTCATTGCCTCGGTCAGCATCACCAGCGGCGCCAAGCAACAGGTGGAAGCGCAGATTGCCAGCCTGGGGGAAAACATGCTGCTGATCTTCCCCGGCTCCTTCAGTTCCAGCGGCGCGCGGCTGGGCTGGGGCAACTGGCACAGCCTGCAACTCGAAGACGCCCTGGCCATCCAATCGCAACTCCAGGGGGTGACCGCCGTCAGCCCGGAAAACCGGACCCGCACCCAGGTGATTGCCGGCAACCAGAACTGGAACACCAGCGTCCAGGGCGAATCCCCCGAGTATCTCCAGATTCGTCAATGGCCGTTGGCTGAAGGTGAAATGTTTGACCGGCAGCAAGTTCGCACGGCCGCCAAGGTCTGTGTCATCGGCCAAACCATCGTCAAGGAACTGTTTCCCAATGAGGATCCGCTGGGCAAAATGATCCGTATCCGAGATGTTCCCTGCCAAATCATTGGTGTATTGCAGGCCAAAGGATTATCCCCGATGGGTTCGGACCAGGATGACGTCGTCATCGTACCCTACATGACGCAATTAAAGCGCATCAACCGGGAAGACTGGGTGGACACGATTCTCGTCCAGGCGGTTTCCCAAGTGGCCATGCCCATCGTGCAGCAGGAAATCACCTCTTTGCTTATGCAACGCCATCATATCAAGCCGGGCGGCAACATGGACTTCATCGTGCGCAGCCAGGAGGACATCGCCCAAGCCGCCAGCGCCACCGCCACGGTGATGGGCGGACTGCTGGCCGGCATCGCGGCCGTATCCTTGCTTGTCGGCGGCATCGGCATCATGAACATCATGCTCGTCAGCGTGACGGAGCGCACCCGCGAAATCGGCATCCGCATGGCCGTGGGCGCGCGCGGTGGGGACATTCTCGTGCAATTCCTTATCGAAGCCGTCACGTTGAGCATAATTGGCGGTGGGATTGGCATTGTTTCCGGCATGGGCATTTCGCAACTCGTCGCCTCGCTGACCCACTGGCCCACGCTCACGCCGGTTTTGTGGATTGTCATCGCCGCGCTTTCCAGCGCGATCATCGGCGTCATCTCCGGTTTTTATCCGGCGTGGAAAGCGTCCAAGCTCGACCCGATTGACGCCTTGCGCTATGAATAGCGTGTGACCGCTGAAATCCTGTCCACCCACACATCCGCCTTATTTGCCGCCGCCGTGAAACGCGCAACGCGATTGCTCTGTGCCGGTGAGGTCGTTGCGCTGCCCACGGAAACGGTCTATGGCCTGGCCGCGAACGCTCTGGACGAAAAGGCCGTCGCCAAAATTTTCCAGATCAAAGGCCGTCCGGCGGGTAATCCGATCATTGTCCACATCGCGAGCGTCGAAATGGCCAAACGCTGCGTCACAACTTGGCCGGACCCGGCGGAAAAAATGGCGCGGGCATTTTGGCCCGGGCCACTGACACTCGTGCTGTCGCGCGCCAGGGAAATTCCCGGCATGGTCACGGCGGGCGGCAGGACGGTCGGTGTGCGCTGGCCGGCACATCCGTTTATTCAAGCGGTGATTCGCGAATGCGGACTCCCGCTCGCCGCCCCGAGCGCGAACCTGTCCGGGTGTGTTTCCCCAACGAACGCCGAACATGTGCGCAAGCAGCTCGGCGACAAAATCTCTTTGATCGTGGACGGCGGCCAATCACAGGTCGGCATCGAATCCACCGTGCTCGATTTGACGGTGTCGCCGCCGCAAGTTTTGCGGCCGGGCATGATTCACGCTGAATCACTCGCGGCGGTGGTGGAAAACATCCAACATCCAACTCCGATTAATCGCAAGCAGACATCCAACACCCAACATCCAAAGCTGAAAAGTCCGGGTTTGTTGAAAAAACACTATTCACCAAAAGCCAAGTTGTTCGTCTTAAGCTGGCGTGACGATACCGATTTGAACTCTCAACTCTCAACGCTAAACGCTCAACTTTTGGATTGCCACGTCATTGCCCATACCCACATTCCATCAGCGGAACATTTTGCGCGAGTGGGCGTGATTCCGCACGACGCCGAGGCGTTTGCGCGGGCGATTTACGCGGAGTTGCACCGGTGCGACGAGGCGGGGGCCGAATTGATCGTTGTCGAAACGCCGCCGGAATTGCCGGAGTGGGCGGGCATTGCCGACCGGCTGCGCCGGGCATCGGCTTGATTATTGTTGGGCAACTTTCCAGCGCTGCCAATCGGTGAAACACATGCCGGACGTAAGCCCGGGTGCGAAATAGCGCAGGGTAAAATCCTTGGGGATTTGATTTTGAGCGACCGCCTGGAGGACAAAACCACCCCAGCCCGGTCCGCTGTTGTGCAGAATGTCCGAAATGAATTTGCCGTCCATCGTTTCAGTCGTGAGGTAGAGCGCCTGAACCGT
Organism: uncultured Verrucomicrobiae bacterium; assembly: GCA_963744965.1. Taxonomy (GTDB): domain Bacteria; phylum Verrucomicrobiota; class Verrucomicrobiia; order Limisphaerales; family UBA11358; genus UBA11358. The sequence goes on along the minus strand of CAVUVT010000007.1, from coordinate 13,925 downwards.
CTTGATATTATCGTTCAGGGCGAAGAAATCATCCTGCGCGTTTAGCGTCAGCCAAACGCATTGATGCCGGCCATACCACGCGACCGCCCACGGCACATCGCTCATCATCAGTTCATTTTCCTTCATCCAGCCCGCCGTTTGCTGGATGTCCGGTGGATAATACGGCGGATAAACCACCGGCATCACCCTGGGCGCCAGGAGTGTGGAAATCAAAATCATCGGCAAACACGACAGCGCTACGAATACCGCAATGACAACGTAACGCAATTGCGGAACCGCCAGTTTCATCTGATCCAGGAAGGTGAAGAAAAAACTCACGCCATAAATGAACACCAGCGGTGCGAGCAGTACGATCAGGTTTTCGGAATTCAGTTCCGGTGATTCATCCGAAAGCTGGGTCCGCCCCAACGCCTGGACAACAATGAACGTTCCCAGACACATGAGCAAAAAGTAACGCATTCGCCGCGCGGCCATCCCGCGAAAACCCAACAGCAAGCCGGCCAGAAACAAAATACTCGCCCAACTGCCGCCCAGCTTCGGCAGGTCATTGGTGAAAATGTCATGCACGTTTCCTGTTAATTTCGACACATAGGGCCTGAACCACAGCACGTGCGTGAAGTCGGGATGCACCGACCGTTCCAATTGGAATCGCGGAAAGAATCCCGTTCCTTCAACGATGGCAAAACCCGCCGTGCCAAACGGCGTGCCGCTGACCGCATAATTGCGGGCCACCCACGGTATCATTACTATCATAAATACTCCCGCTGCCGCCAGCACATGCAACATCCGCCGTTGCCCGCTGAAGAAAAACAGGAACAACGCGACGGGAATAATCGTCCAGCCGAATGCATACCGGGTCAACGCACCCACTCCCGTTAACACACCTGACGCCAAGGCCAGCCCCAGCAGCCAGGCCGTGCGCGGCTGTGGTTCGCGTGCCATTTCCTCGAACCGCAACACGCACCAGGTCAGCCCCAGGAAAATCACCAGCAGCAGCATCGTGGACAAACCCGACGTGCTGAATCGCCATAGCAATTCACAGCCGATGGTCACAAGCGCCGATACCCACGCCACGTTTGCATCAAACAGTTTTCGCGCGAGAAAAAAGGTCAGCGCGACCGCCACCAGCAAAAGAATTTGGTTGAATACCGCAATTTGGAAATCGGGCTGATAGCGCCAGAAACGGCTGTTGTCGCTCCAGAAAGGTTTTTTGAGTTCAACCGGGTATCGGAACGTGCGCACTTTCATCAGTCCGGCCAATACCATCGGATACACCGGCGGGTTCGCCAGGTCCGGGTGGGGGTTGAATTTGATTTGTGCGAAATCCGAGTTGGTGGCTGCCGGTGCCGCGGCATGTTTGGCTTCGTTGTGGCTTTGCACCAGGTAAAGACTGAACGGCCGGATAAACAACGTGGTGTAACCTTTGCCTTCCGCGAAGTTGCGCGCCAGTTGCGCCGAGTCCATCGCTTCTTGGGTGGCGAGATTCCGATACGCGCGCAAATTGTAAACCAGCGCCAGACCCACAACTGCCAGGCCCAAGACAAGGAACCGCAAATAACGCGATCCCGCGCCGACCTCCGACATGTGAATCAGTTTCTGAATCAGCTCCCGCAACGGCATAGATCAAAACCCTTCCAAATGGTATAGGTGCAATTTGCGATGAAACGTTCGCCGGCTCATGCCAATTTTTTTCGCCGCCAGTGTGCGATTGCCATCCGTTTCTTTCAAGGCGCGAATGATTAATTGTTTCTCCGCTTCCCTCACCGTCAGATCGTTTCGCGCCAGTGGTGGCGCCAGATTGCCGGATTGACCGCCCGCCCGCACCGGCGCCGGCAAATCGCGCGCCGAGATTTTTTCGCCGCGGCACAACACCACCGCGTGTTCGATGGCCGTGCGCAGCTCGCGCACGTTGCCCGGCCACGAATAATTCATCAGCCATTCGAGCGCATCCGCCGTGAAAGCGTTCAACGGCTTGCCATTCTCGTCCGCGAACTCGCGCAAAAATCTTTGCGCCAGCAGGGGAATATCGCCCGCCCGCTCGCGCAGCGGCGGCAATTGAATCTCCACCACGCGCAACCGGAAAAACAAATCCTCGCGGAACGCGCCGGCTTTGACCCGCTCCTCCAGATTTTTGTTGGTGGCGGCAATCAGGCGGATATCGGCGGTCAAAGTCTTGTTCGAGCCGACGCGCTCAAACGTCCGCTCGCCGAGAAAACGGAGCAGCTTCACCTGCAGCGTCGCGTCAATTTCGCCAATTTCATCGAGAAACAACGTGCCGCCCTGCGCCTGCTCGAAACGGCCGATGCGGCGCTCGTGCGCGCCGGTGAACGCGCCCTTTTCGTGGCCGAACAACTCGCTTTCCAGCAGCGTCGGCGCGAGCGCGGCGCAATGCACCGTGACCAGCGGCTGTTTCGCGCGCGGGCTGAGTTGGTGAATCGCCTTCGCCACCAGTTCCTTGCCCGTGCCGCTTTCGCCCGCCAGCAGCACCGTCGCGCGCGTGGGCGCGACCTGCCGGACGGTTTCAAAAATCTCCTGCATCACGGGCGATTCGCCAACGATGTTTTCCAGGCCGAACTTGGAATCAAGTTGCTGGCGCAGGGAAAGGTTTTCGACTTCGAGATTTTGCTGGCGCAACGCCCGCGCGATGCGCATTTCCAATTCGTCAATTTGCAATCGCCCCTTGGCGATGTAATCGTCCGCGCCGCGTTTCATCGCGTCCACCGCGAGCTCCTCCGAGCCGTAAGCCGTCATCAAAATGCAGACCGGCGGCCGGGCCAGTGACTTGGCGCGCGCGATGAGCTTCAAGCCGTCCTCGTTCGGCAGGCGAAAATCCGTGAGCAACACGTCAAAGTTGTCACGCTCGAGCAGCTCCATTGCCGCCTTCGCATTTTCAGCCACGTAAACGTCGTAACGATCCTCCAGCGCCGCGCGCAAGCCGTCGCGTGTCGGTTTCTCGTCGTCCACAATCAATAATGTCGGTTTCTCGGTCACAAATTTTAGCGATGCGCATCGGCGGTCTTTTCCTCCAGCAAACGCGGTTTGCGTTCATGCCACGGCAGCCAGATGCGAAACGTTGTTCCCCGGCCGACATGGCTTTCCAATTCAATCCGTCCGTCGTGGGCGCGAACGATGCGTTGGACGATCATCAGGCCGAGGCCGCTGCCTTTTTTTTTGGTCGTGAAAAACGGCTCGAAGATGCGGTTGATTTGTTCCTGCGGAATGCCACCCCCCGTATCCGCGACGCTCATCCAAACGCCGTCCCCGCCTTCGCCGGTCTGCAACGTCAGCGTGCCGCCCTTGGTCATGGCGTGTATCGCGTTTTTGACGAGGTTCACCAAAACCTGCTGCATTTGCGTGGGATCAATCGGCGTGGCGGTCAGTTGACGCGCCAGCCGGGTCTGCACGGTGAGACCGCGGTTGTCGAGTTCGGGCTGGAGCAGCTCGATTGTTTTTTCCACCACGGCATTGAGCGAGGTCACTTTCAGTTGCAACGGCGCGGGACGGATGGCCTGCAAAAATTGCGTGATGATGTAATCCAGCCGGTTGATTTCACCCTTGGCCACACCCAGGTATCGCTCCAGTTTCAGGGAAATGTCCGCTGTGTCCGCTTCGGCCGACAAGATTTGCGAACGGGGTCGCGAACCTGATTTAAGATTCGTGATGTTCGTCCGGAGTTTTTTCAACTCGCGCTCCATGAGTTGCAAATGAATGTGCAGCGCGTTGAGCGGATTGCCGATTTCGTGCGCGACACTGGCGGCGAGCAGCGTGAGCGCCTGCACGCGCTCGCTTTCAATGGCTTCAAAGGTCTTCTGCCGCGCCTCGGTGGCATCGTGCAAAATGAGCGCGACGCCGGAACTGTCGGCGGCTTCGCCGTCCAGCGGCGCGGCGTAGAGCCGCAAAAAACGCGGACGCGGATAATGCACCTCAAATTCATGGCGGGCGATGCGTTCGCCGACCGTGACATCGGTTTTGGAAATTTTTTCCCAATCCACTTCGGGCAACCAGGTGGTGATGTGCTGTCCTTCGACGCTGGGCTGCAAACCAATCAGCCGCGTCACGGCCTGGTTGAAATAAATGATGCGGCCCTGCTCATCCACCACCAGCACGCCATCTTCAATTGTGTTGAAAAGCGTTTCAAGAAAACTGCGCTCCCGCGCGAGCCGTTGGACGACAGTTTGCAGACCTTCCGCGTCCAGCCGCCCGATGCGGCCAAGCACCTTGTCGAGGAAGCTGGATTTTGGCGCTGGCATTGAGTAAAATCAAGATTTCAGCGTGACAATTTGGCGCAACCAGGAGATTTGTCAAATCAAAAATGGGCTTTCATGACACAATGGAAAAGCAAAACTGAGAGAAAAGCCATGTCAGCATCCCCGTATTCACCTCAGGAAATTTGGGACGGTGGCATGCTGTCCCTCCCAATAAAGTTTTGCTGCCTCACTTTCCATTTCCGGTGAGTGCCAGGAATATGTTTTCGAGCGGGCCGGACGCGCCACTTTGGCGGCGGAGTTCATCGCGGTTGCCCACCGCGATGAGCTTTCCGCAATGAATGATGCCGATGCGGTCGGCCATTTCCTCGGCCACGCTCAACTGATGTGTGGAGACGAGCACGGTCATGCCTTTGACCGAGCGTTCCTTCAGCACGTCCTTCACCACGCGGGCGTGCTGCGGATCAAGGCCCACCATCGGCTCGTCAATCACAAACACCTCCGGGTCGTGCAGCAATGCGGACACAATGGCCACCCGCTGGCGCGTGCCGTGCGAAAGGCCTTCGAGCGGGTGATTCACGAATTCATCCAGATGAAAACGCGCAACCAATTCCTGCGCGTTCGCCTCGATGCCGGCGTCATCCATCTGGAACAACTGGCCGGTGAAGCGGAAAAATTCCCAGGCTGTCAACTTGTCGTAGAGAAACGGAAAATCGGGGACATAAGCAATGCGCCGCCGCGCCTCCAGCGGCTGCAATTGCATGTCAAAACCGCACACCCGCGCGCAGCCGGAGGTGGGCTTCATCAGGCCGGCGAGAATTTTCAGCGTGGTTGTTTTTCCCGCGGCGTTCGGGCCCAGCATGGCGAAAAATTCCCCCCGCGGCACGGTGAGGGTAACGTCGTTGACCGCTACGAGGTCACCGAATTTCTTGACGAGATTGATAAATTCGATCATGGCGTGCGTTTCAAGAACCGCCGAACTGGTCGAGCACTGCGGTCATGCCGCCTGGCAATTCAACGCGCAAAATTTCGCCCAGGGTGCTGACGTAAATGACAATCGGATGGTCAAGCACACGCGTTTCCAGACGGTAGGCCGACACCGGCTCGCGGCCCACCCTCAGCCGGTCATGATGGGCTTCCCAACGGAGACTGCCGGCGAGGGCAACGGGTGTTTGTGGAACGGCAGGCAAATCCAGATCGCCCAAAAATCCGCCGCCAAAATCCCCCGCGAACGTGTGCAGCAACGTGTTGGGATTTTGCAAATCGGCAGAGGTGAAATCCTGTTCGATGACCGGGCCATCGCCGGTGATTTTCAAATGAATGGTTTGGTTGGTGGCGGCAGTATGAATTTCCACCACGACCCCATGCGATGATAACTTCAGATTCAACTCGCGCCAGGCGCGGCTGCTCGAAAATTGAATGCGGCCATCGAAGGTGAGCCGGTTGGTGTATTCGCCGATGCTCACGTTGCCATCAAACCGGATCTGGTAGCCGGCGCGCGCGACGATGCCTTCCGGCGGCGGTTTGTCTTCATCGAGCACGGCCATGGCTTGTTCGACGCTGGTGGAAAATTCGCAGAAGCCGGTTTTTTGCCCGTCTTGATAAACTGTGAGTGACGAGGTGTCCGGCGCGGTCAAAACCTTCCGCCACACCAAGTCCACCGGCACGGGAATGCCACTGCCGCGCGAACCGTATTCCGAACGCCATAACAGCAGGTTCATCGCGACCCAGAACGCCGCAATCGAAAAAAATGTGACGCGCGGAATCATGCTGGCCAATCACGGTGACGGAAGGTTCAAAACCTGGCCGGCGCGAATCCGGCCCAGGTTCAAGCCTGGATTTGCCGCCTGCAATGCGCTGAGTTTCACTCCGAATTTACGCGTGATGCCCATCGCTGTTTCGCCCGCTACCACCGTATGCGTGCGCGGCATGGAGGCGGTTGGCTTCGGATTTGTGGTCGGGTTCGTATTCCCAACGGTTGGCGTGGTGGAAACATTTTGCCCCGATTGGATCGGGGTTGGATTTACGGCTGGCTGCGGGGTTCTGTTAATCAGGGTTGGGGTTGAATTGGTTTTGGCCGCCGCCAGTTGACTGTCATAATACGCGCGCCATTTGCCGACTTCGTCCTGCAATTGCCGGTTTTGCTCGGAGAGTTTTTCCAACTGTTGTTGCGCGGCGGGTGCGCTCGGCAGCGGCAACACGTCCGCCGCCAGTTGCTGTTTGCAGCGGTAAATGCGCTGTTTGATGACGTCCGCGTTGTCGGCGTTCGGGTTTAACTTCAAATACGCCTGGTAATGATAAATTGCCGCGGCGGGTTCGGATGTCTTTTCGTCGTAAAGCCAGCCAAGTTCAAAGTGCGCGGTTGCGGAATGGGGATTCGCTTCCAGCGATTGCTCGAACGCTTCAATCGCGCCTTGAAAATCCATGGCGTTGACGCGGCTTTTGCCCAGGACGAAATGCGGCTCTTTTTCCTCGCTCAACTGGCTTCGCCCCGACGGCGTGCAACCATTCAACGCGACGCCGAGCCACACCACGCAGGCGCCGCTTACCAACCTGAAACAAAGTGACATGACCTGAACCTAAACAAACCATCCGGCTTGCGCAATCGCGCGCTGCAAAACCGGGCTTGAGATTCCGCGGCGCGGAGCGCAAGTTGATGCCGGTTGCGCGCGTGGCGGAATGGCAGACGCGCCAGACTTAGGATCTGGTTCCGAAAGGATTGGAGGTTCAAGTCCTCTCGCGCGCACCATTCCACCACTCGACTTGAGTCTCGTCGGTGCATTTGTGCAAAAGGCGGAACAGGGCGGAAATCAATCACTTACGAATGTGCAAATGACCCGAAGCGCATCAAATACCGTGGCCGAGTGCTCGCCACGATTTACGGCAAGCGCAAAGGACGTGATTCCTACCGCGTCGCTTGGCAGGTCATATATTTAAATGTGCTCAAAACCCCTGCGGCACTAAGCCCGTTCATTTCGCCTCCGGTTTAATGTGGTTTGTAAAAGAGTACGTCAACCATCGCGACGCGGGCTTTCCAAGCGAGGTTTTCGGTTGGTGACGCTGGTGACGCGGAAAGATACCAAGGAGATTCCAGAATGTCCGGGTCATCGGGGAACTGGAGCCGGTGGCAGCTGTGCGTGCCGACAATTCAGGGGGAAGCGAGCCCGATGGGTTTTGGCCACGCTGGGAAAAAAGCGACAGTGTTGTTTGTCATTCTTTCGTGTGAATGCCGAGAATCCGCTGATTCGACGCGGTTTCTTGCAAATGTGAAAACCCGGCACGCACGCTGCTAAATACGAATTTCAAGGTGGAAGATAGAAACCATGTCGCCGAGTGCAAAGCTTGGCGCGGGCCGAACGAGTAATGAGAGTAATTAATATGCGCAGGCGTAGGCGGCGCGGTGAATTTTGGCCCGGCGATGGTGCCGGCGTCACAGGCGGGGACCGGGTGAAGGGAAAGGAATTTGTTTTTCATGGCGACCCGGTCCCCGTTCTGCCATGTCCCCACCCCGCACCCATCGCCGCCTGGTCTAACGGCGAGCGAAATAGTTTTTGGCGAGTATCCCCCTGACAACACGTAACACGTAACGAAAAATGAAAGAAACAAACGAAGATATTGACCTTGAAATCAAGGCACTTGAGGACAGGAAATCCAAGCTGCTAAAACTGGCACAGTTAAGGCGCGAGGTTTGCAAACTTGAAAAGAACAAGATGTGTGCCAGCGATAACTCGGCTACGGTAAAAAAGGTCGCCACCGAAGTTTGCCAAAAGTTTAATGTAACATTCGACCGTCTGACGATGAAATGCCGCGAGAATGCGGTTGCCGTTCCACGACAAGTCGTGTTCTACATCGCCCGCGAACTTAGCGATATTCGTTTGGCCGAATTGGGGAGAATCTTCCATAAAGACCACGGCACTGTGCTTTATGGACACCGGAGCGTAAAAGATCGCATGACTGTTGACAGAGAATTCGCTGAAACCGTTGAGCAGTTGATGCAGTCATGCCGTCAGCGTTTGGCGTCCGAAATAGTTGCTGCCAACTGAAATCAACGAATGTGAAAAATGCGGAGGGCCATCGAAACGCCCAAAGGACTGAGTTTACCGCTAATAGCCAGGAGTCAATTTTTCATCAACCCGTTGTCTGCATCAAGGTTTGCGCCAAAACGCGCACGCCCGTTTCAATCTGTTCCGGTGAGGAAAATTCGTCCGGCCGGTGGCTGACGCCATCGCGGCAGGGAATGAAAATCATCGTGCTGGGACAAACCTGTGCCATGAACAGCGTGTCGTGATACGCGCGGCTGATCATTTTCTTGTGCGACACGCCCAGTTGCCGGCAAACGGCGGCGACTGTTTCCACGAGCGACCCGTCGCATACGGCGGGAGGATCTACGTTGAGCCGGTCTGTTTGCAGAGTCACGTGGCGGCGTTTACAGATTTCCGCCGCGGTAGTTTCAATCTGCACCAGGGCCGCATCGCGGGTCAACACTTTCGTGTCACGAACGTCAATTTCCAGCAACGCACGGCAAGGCACGCTGTTCACGGCGCCGGGTTCGATGCGGAAAACTCCGGTCGTACCCACAGTGTCCGGACTTCCGCTGCCGGTCACGGCCTGCTCCACCGCCAGCGCGATTTCCGCCCCAGCCAGCAAGGCGTCGCGGCGCCCCGGCATGAGCGTCCCGCCCGCGTGTCCGCCCACTCCCGTCAAATCCATCCGCAGCGTGCTCGGCGCGGCGATTTTTTCCACGATGCCGATGGCCGTGTTTTCCCGTTCCAGGATTGGTCCCTGTTCAATGTGCAATTCCACAAAGGCCGCGTAACAATCCTTCGGCAGACGGACAGAATCCAATGAACCGGTGTATCCGGCGCTCCGGCGCCACTCGTCCAAGGCTTTCCCATCACGATCCCGAAACGTCGCCGCCCGTTCCGGTGACAGCACTCCGGACATAAGCCGGCTGCCGATGCAACCGATGCCAAAACGCGTCGGTTCTTCCGCAGTGAAAACAATCAGTTCGATGGCCCGCTGCGGTTGATACCTTGACTTTTTCAGCGCGCGAATGGCTTCGATGGCCCCGAGCACACCGACCACGCCATCGTATCTCCCGGCGTTTGGAATCGCGTCAATGTGCGAACCGGTGGCCACCGGAGTCAGGCTCGCGTTGGCGCCGCCCCAGCACGCAAAAATATTTCCGACCGCGTCCGCGCGAAGAGTCAGCCCTGCTTCGCAGCAAAGGCTTTTTACAAACTCGCGCCCCCGGATGTCGGCTTCGGAAAACAACACGCGTGTGACGACCGGCGGTTCGGCTTCGGTGATCAATGCGAGTTCGTTGATCTCGCGCTGCAATCTTTGGATGTCAATCGTGAGTGGATTCATGCGAAGAAAGTTCGGGGGTTTTCCGGTGTTCGGCGGGCGGTTGAAGTCTTGTATTTGGAGCGTTCACATCGGCGCGCGGTTCACGTTTTTGTAATAAATGTAGCTCGCGGGCGTTTTGCCCATGGCTACAAACCACTGCGGGCAGTACGGCGCCATCCAGATGACATCGCCCGCCCGCACCGGATGCCAGTCCGTGTCCAGCCGGTAGATCCCCTGGCCGCGCAACATTTGCAGGCCGTGTTCCATGACATGGGTCTCAACGAACGGCAAGGTCGCCCCCGGTCGATAGGTGAAAATATTCACCGCCAGGTCAAACTCCGGCTTGCCCGGCAACAACACCTGTAACCGGGCGTCAGCGTTGCCTAGGAACGGTTTGGACGGGATTTTCTTCTCGTGGCCGATGACGACGCCCGGTCGTTTCTCCCCGACCAAGGGTTCAAATGCTTTCAGGAAAATCAGCAGTTGGGTCCCTTTTCCAGTCCCCTTGAATTGAAAATCCGTTTGCGGTGGCAGATAGATGTAGCTGCCTTCAGTCAGCGCCAGTTTTTTACCGGCGACTTTTGCCACACTCCTGCCGGAAAGCAAATAAACAACATATTCGAGGGCCCCCGTGTTGCCGCGGCCTTCGCCATTCGGTTCGAAGGTGACGAGCCATTGGGAAAAATTCGCACCCATGGCTGGTGAAATTTGCACGATGCAAACCGCGTTGGTCCAGCCGGGCAAAACACTGGGCACAAAGCCCGACGGGGTGCGCACCGCGTAACGTTCCTTGACGACGTCACGGCTGAATCCAAACAGGTCGCTCATGACGCAGGTTTTACCAGACGGCCAGCGGGTTTGGCTATAATTTTGTCGTCCAAAAAAATGGTCTGGCCGCGTAAAATGAGGTCGAATTCAGGCATAATCACCGGCCAGTTGCCGTAGAAAGTCGTTCATCACCTCAAAAGCCACGCTCACATCCCGGTCGCTCACCGACTCATCCGGTTGATGGCTCACGCCGCCTTTGCAGCGGACGAACAGCATCGCCGCCGGGGTGATTTGGGCCATCACCGCGGCATCGTGTCCCGCACCGCTGGGAAGTGTGGCCACCACGCGTTGAAATTTTTTTACTGCCTGTTTCAGCCGGACAGAAAGTTCGGGCGAACAGGGGACGGAAGCTGTTTGCTGAATCACTTGCCAGGCAACCTTCGTTTTGCGCGTTCCGGCAATCCGCCCCGCGATTTTCTGCAGTCCCGCACAACTGGCGAGCCGGACTGAATCCTTGCGGTGCCGCACGTCGAGCGTGAGTGTGACCAGGCCGGGAATCACATTGCTCGCTCCAGGTTCGGCGTGGATCTGACCGACGGTGGCGACCAAGCCGTTCGTTTTGCGGGCGAATTTTTCCGCGGCCACAATGAACTCCGCCGCTGCACACAACGCATCCCGTCGCAGGTCCATTGGCACCGTGCCAGCGTGGCCGGCGCGGCCCGCGAATGAGATTTTGAAGCGCGATTGCCCGGCAATGGCGGTTACAACGCCGACAACGAGATTTCTATGTTCCAACACCGGGCCTTGTTCAATATGCACCTCGACGTAGCCGAGCAGATTTTTGGGATTCAGCCGCGCAGATTTCATTTTTGCCGGATTGCCGCCGAAACGATTGATGGCGTTGGCCATCGAAACACCGTCCGCATCTTTCCGCCGCAAATCTCTCTCGTCAAAGCAACCAGCGAGAACCTTACTGCCGAGATAGGCGGTTTGATAACGCTCGCCTTCCTCGTCCGCAAAGCCAACCACCTCAATGGCAAACGGAAGCCGAATCCTGTCCCGATACAGTTGCTCGACACAGGCAATGGCGAGAATAACGCCAAGTGGGCCGTCAAATTTCCCGGCATTGGGGACCGTGTCCAAGTGCGATCCAAGCAAAAGAATTTTGGCATTTGGTTCGTCTCCATCGTAATGGCCGATCAAATTTCCAATCGTGTCCGTGCGCGTTTTCATTCCCGCTTCGCGGATCCATCCGCCAACGAGTTCATTGGCCCGGCGCATGGCGGGCGACGCAAACGTGCGGGTGAGCCGGCCCGGTTCGTCGGTGACGCGGGCGAGCTCGTCGCAACGACGCAGGATGAGTCTGGCCGGGCTGGCACTCATGCGAGAGGAAATCGGGAGCCTCTTGGGAAAAGAGCGCCTGGAGGGAAGGGGTTCATCAACTTCCGCGGTATGTTGAATACGCCCAAGGCGAGCACAGCAAAGGAACGTGGAGACTCGCACCGGCGTCAGCGATGCCGAAGCGCACAGGGACCTTGTCGAGGAAACGGGTTTTCGGCAGCGGCGTGCCCTTGGTTGCGAAATAATCGCCTGCAAAAAAAACAATTTCATATTGTCCGGGCTTGATTTCGTCGGCGCTCAACAGCGGCTGGTCGGTTCGACCGTCCGCATTGGTTTTGGCGGTCGTGACGAGCGTGCGGTCGCCACCGTCGAGCAGCCACAACTCGATCTTCATCCCCTGTGCCGGGCAACCATGAGCGATGTCCAGGACGTGAGTACTGAGTTTGGCAGGCATGTCAGTTGGAAATTAAATCGTTTAGACGCAGTTCCGCAATCTTGAAAATTTCCCGCAGGGCGGTTTGAATCTCCTGCTCGCGGGAATTCGGCAGTCGCGTGCGGAAGCCGTTCAAGATGGCCTCCTTCCGGTTGAGCCGCGCGCAGATCACGAACGGGAAATCGAACTTCGCGCGGTACGCGGCGTTGTTTTTACGGAACAGTTCGGTTTCCTCCGGCGTCAGCCGATCCAGGCCGGCACCAGCCTGTTCGCCTGCGGACTCGGCTGTCAGCGTGCCGGCCGGCGCGAGCCGTCCCGCAAGGTCCGGATGCGAGCGGATGAGCCCGAGTTGTTTGTCCGCGCCGGCGCCGGCCACGGTTTCACAAAGTGCGGCATGCAGCGCCTCGCGGCTGGCAAACGGACGCTTCGCCCAGGCGGCTTCGGCAACCCACGGCGACTGCTCAAACACCAACCCGATGATGCGGACGAATTCATCGCGCGCGAGTGAATTGATTTCAGTGACCGTGCGCAGGTTCATTTTGTTTCACGCGAACAGGCTGGCCTTTTGGTGTTTCCCCGCGTCAATCAAACGGGGAGCCGGACAGGCGCCCCGCGGGCCAATCACCTTGCGCCTCCTGTAACTGGGTGCGTCCGTTCAAAGAAAGTTCGAATGGCCGGCTCATAAATTTCTTCTGCAAATTTGTCTGCAATCGGGATATTTCAATGGTTCAGACGGTTGGTTTGGAACAAGGCAGGGAGTGCGCTTCCGCCACGGCCTGATGGGTGATTTTTCCATCCATGACGTTGATGCCGGAGCGTAACGCGGGCTGACGCTGGCAGGCTTCGGCGAGACCGTGGTCGGCGAGCATTTCGACGAAGCGCCCGGTCACGTTGGTGAGCGCCTGTGCCGCGGTGCGCGCGTAGGCGCCGGGCATGTTCGCCACGCAATAATGCGTCACGCCTTCCTCCACGAACACGGGATCGTGGTGCGTCGTGGGACGCGATGTCTCCGCGCAGCCGCCCTGGTCAATCGCGATGTCCACCAGCACGCTTCCGGGCCGCATCCGCCGCAGCATTTCCCGTCGAATCAATTTTGGCGCCTTCGCTCCCGGCACCAGCACCGCGCCAATGAGCAGGTCCACCGCCGGCAAGAGTTCCATCAGGTGCGATTCATTCGAGTAAAGCGTGTGCGCCGTGTGCAGGGTGATGTCGAGAAAACGCATCCGCTCCAGATCCACTTCCAGAATCGTCACGTCCGCGCCGAGCCCCTGCGCCATGCGCGCGGCGTTGACGCCCGCCGCGCCGCCGCCGATGACAACGACTTTGCCCGGCAACACGCCCGGCACGCCGCCGAGCAGCGTGCCGCTGCCGCCAAAATGTTTCGCGAGAAAGTATCCGCCGACGAGGATGCTCATGCGCCCGGCAATCTCGCTCATCGGTTCGAGCAACGGCAGGCGGCGGTTGACTTCGATGGTTTCATAAGCGATGCAGGTCGCGCCGGATTGCATCATCGCTTCCGTGAGCGATTTGTTCGCAGCGAGGTGCAGATAGGTGAACAGCAATTGTCCGCGCCGCAACAAACCGTATTCGTCCGGCAACGGCTCCTTGACTTTCACAATCAAATCCGCCTGCGCGAAAACTCCGGCGTGCGACTCAACCAGCTTCGCGCCGGCTTGTTCGTACCCGGAATCGGGATAGCCCGCGCCCGCGCCCGCGCCGCGCTCGACGACGACCTGATGCCCGCCTTTGACCAGTTGATACACACCGGCTGGCAGCATCGCCACGCGGTATTCCTGCGCTTTGATTTCCTTGGGAACGCCGATGATCAT
>CAVUVT010000006.1:0-305312 GCA_963744965.1 uncultured Verrucomicrobiae bacterium | reverse complement strand
AATTTTATTTTTTTGCCGTGGGTTATGTTTTTCTTCAGGGAAATCTCGCCGGGCGCTGGCATCGCCAGTTGATAAAACTCATGCAGCTTGCGTTGCAGCAATTTCCGGTCGGGCAGCGCCGTCTGGTATTCGGCGATGAGCGCGGGCGACATCGAGCGGCTCAAGGCATACTCAACCACTTCGTTGTCTTTGCTGGCGCAGAGCAAAACGCCGATGGACGGGCGTTCGTTGGGCTTGCGCAGATCGCGGTCGAGCGCTTCGAGGTAAAATTCCAATTTGCCGAGATGCTCCGGCTCGAATTTTGTGATCTTGAGATCAAAGGCGACCAGGCATTGCAGTCCGCGATGGTAGAACAGCAGGTCGAGATAAAAATCCTGCCCGCCGACCGACAGGCGCAACTCCTCGCCCGCAAAACAAAAATCCGGGCCGAGTTCGATGAGGAATTTCTTAAGGTTGGCGACCAGCGATTTTTGCAAATCGCGTTCGGAATGTTTTTCCGGCAAGTCCAGAAAATCCAGCAGATAAGTGTCCTTGAACACGGTTTCCGCCGCTGGATGCAATTGTCGCAGCACTGCTGAGACTTTTGGCGGATTGAGAATGGCGCGCTCGAAAAGGCAGCCGTCCAACTGCCGCTCCAATCCGCGCTTGCTCCAGTTTTGGTTGAGTGCCAGCCGCAGATAAAACTCGCGTTCTTCTGCCCGTTTGCACCGCATCAAAATGAGCAGATTGTGCGTCCACGGCAATTGTGTCACCAGTGGTGACACTTTTGCGTCGTGCCGGTAAGTCTCGTAAAATTGCCGCATCCGAAACAAGTTGCGACGCGTGAAACCCTTGATGTCCGGCTGCTGGCCGGCGATGTAGCGCGCCAGTTCATCCACCACGCCTTCGCCCCACGCGGCGGATTCCAGTTTGCGACTGATGAATTCGCCGACGCGCCAGTAGAGGTCAATCAACTCCGTGTTGACCGCCTGAAACGCGCGGCGGCGCGCGGCGGCGATGAGGCCGATGATCTCGCGGAACGCCGGCTCATGGCCGGCGACGGCGGCGGTTTTGCGCTTGGCAAGTTTCATTGTCTGACGCCATGAAAGTAAAGCACCTGCCGCAACGGAACGCAAGGAACGCAAAAACTTTTAACCACGGATGGACACGGATAAACACGGATTCCATTGCCGCAAAGAACAAAAAGAGCACAAAAATCTTTTGACACGAATTCCACGAATTGTCGCGAATCAAAGGGCTGAAAGCCCGAAAGATAATAGCCCAGGGCAAAGCGAGTCCGCGAGCGACGCCCTGGGTTAATCGTCGGAAAATTTCCAAGCCCTGAAAGGGCGGCAGAATTCTTGGATTTGGTTCAAAACAATTTGGTTCAGAACAGCACTTGACATCCGGCTACAAATGGCCGAAAAATAAGTTCGCTTGATATCCTTTTTGACCAACGCGACTTGTTGGCCAAAGTGACTTTGGAAGTCTGCGAAAGGGTTCCTGCGTTTCAAGGCATGGTGGACAAAGATAATGTCTCCCTGCCTGCTCGTTCGGAAAAAATGTTTACGCTGTCATCGCTTTACGACGCCAATCAAGAACTGTTGGCGGAAAAACGGAACGGCGATGATGCGTTTTTCAATGAGTTGGTCGCAACCGGCGTTGATTACTGGACAACGGTTTCCAGATTCATGCCTGATTGGCAGCGGGTGAGAAACGGACTTCGCCCGATTGAGTTACGCCAAGAAAACATTTCGACTCATTCCGTTGTCCTTCGCGCCCTGGGCGGTTTGGGCGCTGAAGTCATGAAACAATTCCCAACGGACTGGAAAAACAGATTGGCCGATCTTACTGCTGTCAATTGGAGCAAGAAAAATCGAGAGTGGGAAAATGTCTGCTTGGTTGCAAATTCCGTTGTTTCAAACCGGCAAGCACGGCTGGCAACAAAGGCATATCTCAAACGGAAGCTCGGCCTCTCCGTTTCAGAGTCCGAAGGCAGGTCAATTGAGCAATTGGTGTCGCGTATTGAGCCGAATCCCGTTGTCGATAGCCGATCTGTTTTCGCGGTAAACCAGCCGAGGCGGCAGCCGATTCATCCAGTCGAAATTAGAATCGGCACAGAAGTTGTGAAAGTGACCAAATCAAATCAAATCCCCGTCTTGGTTGGCAATTGGATTCTAAAACAAGGCAAGACGATTCCGAGAATTCAAAACTTTGTCCACGAAGCGGATTCTGGTTTCCCTCGCGCAGCACAAACCAAGCAACTCGTGAACGGATGGTATGTCGAGATTGGGGATAGCCAAGACGTGTTACTGCAAAAGGCGAGGCGGTTGCTCGATGCTTGTGGGTTTCGTGAAGTGCGTTTGGAAATCTTGCTTGAAGACGGAACTGTAAGAACCGCGTGATACAAATAGCGTGGGATGCTGCACTCGCAGCATCCCACCTGCGCAGGTTAAATTTCTGTCGCCCTTTCAGGGCTTGGAAATTTTTTGGACGATTAACCCAGGGCGTCGCTCGCGGACTCGCTTTGCCCTGGGCTATTTTCTTTCGGGCTTTCAGCCCTTTGATTCGTGTTAATTCGTGAAATTCGCGTCCAAAAAAATTTGCGTTCTTTGCGTTCCTTTGCGGCAATTGAATCCGTGTCCATCCGTGGTTAAGATTTTTTCTGAATCCATTTCATCGCCTTCTCCGCCAGTTTGTCGAACGCGGTCACGCAGAGTTCGAGGTGTTCTTCCTTGGTGTCCTCGATTTTGTTGTGGCTGATGCCGTGCAGGCTTTGGACGAACATCATCACCGTCGGCACGCCCGCGCGCGCAACCTCGGCGGCGTCGTGCAACGGGCCGCTCGGCAGGCGGTGAACCTTGCCGCAGGTTTCGCGGATGGCTGCGTCGCACAGCGCAATGAGTTCGTTGTTGAACGGGCGCGGGGCGATTTGCCAGAGGCGTTCCCAGGAAACTTTCACGTTGCCTTCCTTCGCAAATTTTTCGCTCGCGGCTTTGGCGTCCGCAAGCATGGTTGCGAGCGCCGGGCCGTCGAGATGGCGCTGGTCCAGCGTGATGCGGCATTCGGCGACGACGCTGGTGACGATGCCGGGGTGGGTCGTGCAGGAGCCGATGGTGCAAACGCCGCCATGGTTGCGCCCGGCGATGCGATAAATTTCCGGACTCATTTTCGCGGCGGCGAGGAAGGCGTCTTTGCGGCGGTTCATCGGCGTGCTGCCGGAATGCGCGGCCTGACCGTGAAATGTGATGGCGTGCCGTTCGACGCCGAACGTGCCGAGCACCGCTCCGAGCGGCAAATCCAAATCCAATAGCACCGGGCCTTGCTCGATGTGCAATTCCAGATACGCCCCGGCGTTTTTCAATTCCTTGCCACTGTCTTTCACGCGCTCGAAATCAATGCCGACATTTTTCAGGGCATCCGGCAATTTGATTCCGTCCTTGTCAACCAGGATCCGCGCCTCGTTCATGTCGAGATTGCCGGAACAGGCGGACGAACCGAACAGGCTTTTGCCGAAGCGCGCGCCTTCCTCGTCCGCCCAATCCACAAGGCGCACCGTGACAGGAGGCTTGCCGTGGTATTGCACATTGATACGCCGGAGAATCTCGACCCCGGCCAGCACATTGAGGCAGCCATCCAACCAGCCGCCGTTCGGCACGGAATCCATGTGCCCGCCGATGAGCAGCGCGCGGTCGGATTCCCCGCGCAGTGTGGTCCACGTGTTGCCCGCGGCGTCGTTGTGGATTTCGACCGGGAGCGCTTCAAGTTTTTTTCGCAGCCACGCGCGCGTCTTCACCCACATCGGGGTGAAGGCGACGCGTTGCGCCCCATTTTCGTCGGCGGTGAGCGCGCGGAGTTCCTTGAGTTCGGCGACGGTGCGTTTGGAGTTCAGAGGAGTGTTCATGAGCTTGATCATGGTTGGCATTTTCCTTTCATGCCGGTTTTTTTCCTGCTTCCATTTTAATTGATGTGAGCTAAACTACAACCAAGATTAAGAGAAATTCGACTCTGCGCACAGGGCGCAGGATTTTATATGCCAATCAGTCCACGACTCGGACCGGAAGCGGCGGCGGCCAACATGGCCGATCACAAGCCGCGCTACCAACCCCAGGAGGCGCTCCTCGAAGCCAATCGCTGCCTGTTCTGTTTCGACGCGCCGTGCATCCAGGCGTGCCCGACGGGCATAGACATTCCGTCTTTCATCAAAAAGATCGCGACCGGCAACCTCACCGGCGCGGCGCGCACCATCCTCACTGCGAACGTCCTCGGCGCGAGTTGTGCACGCGTCTGCCCGACGCAGGTGTTGTGCGAAGGCGCGTGCGTGATGCTTGACCGCGAGGGCGACCCGGTGAAAATCGGCCGGCTGCAGCGCTACGCGACCGATTTTGTCACCGACCAGAAGATCTCCGTGCTCAAGGCGTCCGCGAAGAAAACCGGCAAGCGTGTGGCCATCATCGGCGGCGGGCCGGCGGGGCTGGGCTGCGCGGCGGAACTGGCGCAACTTGGCCACAGCCCAGTAATTTTCGAGAAGAAACCGAATGCCGGCGGGCTGAACACTTACGGCATCGCCTATTACAAGATGCCGCCGCAGGTGAGCCTGGAGGAAGTTGAGATGATCAAGGGCTTGGGTGTCGAGTTTCGTTGCGGCATCGAAGTGGGCAAAGACATTCCGGTCGCGCAACTGGAGCAGGAGTTTGACGCGATCTTCGTTGGCGTCGGCTTGAGCGGCAGCCCCAAGCTCAACGTGCCGGGCGAGGACTTGCCCGAGGTTTTGGACGCGTTGCGCTTCATCGCGCAGATTCGCACGCAGCCGTTGCACAACATCCCAGTGGGCGAATGCGTCGCCGTCATCGGCGGCGGCAACACGGCGATTGACGCCGTCACGCAGGCCCGGCGGCTCGGCGCCCAGGACGCGGCCATCGTTTATCGCCGGACGCAGTCGGACATGTCCGCTTACGAATTCGAGCAGGAACTGGCCAAGATTGATGGCGCCCGGTTCTTGTTCAACATGGTGCCCGTGGAAATCCTTTCCCAGGGCGGCCATGTGAGCGGCCTCAAGCTGGCCCGCACCACCAACGTGAACGGCAAGGTCCAGATTCTGCCCGGCACGGAGTTCATCGAGCCGTTCGACATGGTCATCAAGGCGATTGGCGAGGAAAAGCAGGCTGGGTTGCTCAAGAAACTTTTCCCAAACCTCGCTCTCGACAAGCGCGGCGTGATTGTGCGCAACGCGGACACGGGCCAGACGAATCTCCCGAAAGTTTTCACGGGGGGTGATTGTGCGAACGGTGGGCGCGAAGTCGTCAATGCCGTGGCCGAAGGCAAGAAAGCCGCGCGCGGCCTGCACGTGTTCTTTGCCGGCCAGAAAGTTTCCGGCCCGGTGCAGCCGTCCCGTCTCGGCGTGAAAGATGGTGCGCCAATGGGTTCGGGCTTCGACAAACCGATTCGTGTGCCGGAGTTGGAAGAGGAATATTTCAAGCGCGGAGGAAAATAATATGGCCGACCTGTCCATCAATCTCGCCGGAATCAAATCACCGAATCCATTCTGGGTCGCGAGCGGCCCTCCCTCCAACACGGCTTATCAGGCGCACCGCGCGTTCGAGGCCGGCTGGGGCGGCGTGGTTTGGAAGACCATCGGCGATCCCATCGTGAACGTCTCCTCGCGCTATTCGGCGCTCAACCTGGGCCAGAACCGCATGGTCGGTTTCAACAACATCGAACTGATCACCGACCGCTCGCCGGAGACGAATTTCCGCGAACTTGCCGAGGTCAAGAAACGCTGGCCGCATCACCCGGTCATCGCGTCGCTCATGGTGGACACCCGCGAG
Source organism: uncultured Verrucomicrobiae bacterium (assembly GCA_963744965.1). Taxonomy (GTDB): domain Bacteria; phylum Verrucomicrobiota; class Verrucomicrobiia; order Limisphaerales; family UBA11358; genus UBA11358. The sequence goes on along the minus strand of CAVUVT010000006.1, from coordinate 299,505 downwards.
CGCTGGCATGAATTCGTAAAGCGCGCCGAGGACGCGGGGGCGGACGGCGTCGAATTGAACTTCGGCTGCCCGCACGGCATGTGCGAGCGCGGCATGGGCTCGGCCGTCGGCCAGAATCCGAAGGTGACCGAGACCATCGTTGGGTGGGTCAAGGAGGTCGCGAAAATCCCGGTCATCACCAAGCTCACGCCCAACATCACGGACGTCACTTCTGCCGCGCGCGCGGCCAGCCGGGCGAGGAGCGACGCAATTTCGCTCATCAACACCATCAACAGCATCACACAGGTCAACCTCGACAACCTCTGCCCCGAGCCGTTCGTGGCCGGACGGAGCACGCACGGCGGGTACTGCGGCCCGGCGGTGAAGCCGATTGCCCTGAATATGGTTCAATGCTGCGCGGCGGATCCCGAGGTCGGGATTCCGATCTCCGGCATCGGCGGCATCTCGACCTGGCGGGACGCGGCGGAGTTCATCGCGCTCGGCGCGACGAGCGTGCAGGTTTGCACGGCGATCATGCACCATGGTTTTCGCATCGTGGAGGACATGGCCGATGGTCTGAACGATTACCTCGACGGAAAGGGCATGAAGAGCGTGGGCGAACTCATCGGCAAAGCCGTGCCCGCGCTGCAAAAGTGGGAGAGGCTCGACCTGCATTACAAGCGCATCGCCACCATCAATTACGACAAGTGCATCGGCTGCAATCTTTGCTACATCGCGTGCGAGGACGGCGCACACCAGGCCATCGCCCTGATCAACCCCGATGGTCATGGTCTTGGCCCCGGCCGCGTGCCGGGCAAGCCGATTCCGCAGATCAAAGAGAAAGAATGTGTCGGCTGCAACCTCTGCTCCATCGTCTGCCCCGTGGATGAATGCATCACGATGGTGAGCGTTGACACGGGGGAGCCGCACATGTCGTGGGACGACTACCAGGCCGCCCTTGCCCGCGGTGAGGTGAAACCGATACCGGCGCATCCGTAACCCTATTCCCTATTGCATGAACAAGACACTCGATCCGGTCCCCGTATGGTTCGGCGGCGAGTGGCGCGAAATCAAAGACGTTGCCACCACGCCGGTTCACAATCCTTCCACCGGCGAGGTCATCGCCGAGGCGCCGCTTTGCACCGCGGCGCACGTCAACGAAGCCGTCGAAGCCGCCGCCGCCGCATTCCCCGATTGGATGGAAACGCCTGCGGTCGAGCGCGCCCGGGTTTTCTTCAAATTCAAGGCTCTGCTGGAGGAAAATTTCGAGGACCTCGTGCGCTGCAACACGCGTGAGCACGGCAAGACGGTCGTTGAGTCGCGCGGCGACGTGAAGCGCGGCATTGAGATGATCGAATTCGCCTGCGGCGTCCCGTCGCTGCTGATGGGTGAGACGCTGGAAAACCTCGCGCGCGGCATTGATTGCGAGGCCATCCGCCAGCCGCTCGGGGTATGCGCCGGCATCACGCCGTTCAATTTCCCGTGCATGGTGCCGCTATGGATGTATCCCGTTGCCATCGTTTGCGGCAACACGTTCGTGCTCAAACCGAGTGAAAAAGTGCCGCTCACCAGCATCAAAGTCGCGAAGCTGTTCGAACAGGCCGGCCTGCCCAAAGGCGTGCTCAACCTCGTCCACGGCGGACGCGAAGTCGTGGACGCGTTGCTCACGCATCCGAAGGTGAAGGCGATTTCGTTTGTCGGCTCCACGCCGGTGGCAAAACACATCTACGAGACCGGCACGAAACACGGCAAACGCGTCCAGTCCAACGGCGGCGCGAAGAATTTTACACTGCTCATGCCGGACGCGGACTTGGAAAACTCCGTGCGCGGTGTGATTGATGGCGCGTTCGGCTGCGCGGGTGAGCGTTGCATGGCCGGCTCGACCGCCGTAGTCGTCGGCGCGGCGGAGAAAACGGTTTTGCCCGCGCTCGTCGAAGCCACGCGGCGAATCAAAGCCGGCCCGACCGATCGCGACCCGCAACCCGACATGGGCGCCGTCATCACGCGCCAGCACCGCGACCGGGTCCTGCAATTGATTGAAACCGGCGTGAAGGAGGGCGCAAAAATCCCCGCCGACGGCCGCGGCGTGAAAATCAACGGCGCGCCGAACGGCTTTTTTGTCGGCGCGACGATTCTCGATCACGTCCAGCCCGGCATGACCGTGGCGAAGGAGGAGGTTTTCGGCCCGGTGTTGAACGTGATGCACCTGGAGGATTTGGACGCCGCGATTGAACTGGCCAATAAATCCGCCTACGGCAATGGCGCCTCGATTTTCACCCGCAGCGGCAAGGCCGCGCGCGAGTTCAAGCATCGCATCAAGTGCGGCATGGTGGGCGTCAACATCGGCGTGCCCGCCTCGATGGCGTGGTTCCCGTTCAACGGCTGGAACGAATCGTTCTTCGGCGATCTGCACATGCAGGGCAGGGAAAGCGTGCAGTTTTTCACGCAACAGAAGGTGACGATGAGCCGCTGGTTCAGTTTTGGCGAAGGAGACGTGTGGCACACGGAAATGAAGAAATGATTTCATTAACACCTGCTTCAGCCAGGTGGGGCGCAGCGAAGAATGTTTAGCCGTTTCAACGGCTTTCCATGCGCCGAATAAACCGTTAAAACGGTTATGAGATTGTTGCCAGCAAGTCACCCGGCTGAAGCCGGGTGTTAATGAGAGACAGAAACACGGAAATGTTTGGAGTTTGGTTATGAGCATACTGATTAAAAATGGCGAAATCGTGACCGCGAGCGAACGCTACGTGGCCGACATCCTGTGCGAAAACGAAACCATCACGCACATTGACCGCAACCTCACGCCACCGGACGGCGCGGAGGTGATTGACGCGAAAGGGAAATTTGTTTTCCCCGGCTTCATTGATCCGCATGTCCACATTTATCTGCCGTTCATGGGGACGTTTTCGAAGGACACCTACGTGACCGGCAGCCAGGCTGCGCTCGTCGGCGGCACGACGACGCTCATCGAAATGTGCTGCGCCAGCCGCAAGGACGACGCGCTGAAGAGTTTCGAACTTTGGATGAAAAACGCCGTCGGCAAATCCGCGTGCGATTTCTCGTTTCACATGGGCGTGGCGAAATTCGACGACAGGACCGAGAAACAACTCCGCGAAATTGTGAAGCGAGGCATCAGCTCGTTCAAAATCTTTCTCGCCTACAAAGATGCGTTTGGCGTGGACGACACGGAGCTTTACCGCACGCTCAAGCTGGCAAAGGAACTCGGCGTCATCGTCACCGCGCATTGTGAAAATGAAACGCTCGTGGCCGAACTGCAGAAGGAACTGCTCGCCGCCGGCAGGACCGATCCCGGACAGCATTACGAAAGCCGCCCGCCCGCCGTCGAAGCCGAGGGCGTGCATCATTTGATGACCTTCGCCGAACTCACCGGCGCGGCGACTTACATCGTCCACTTGAGCTGCAAGGAAGCGCTGGACCAGGCCATCGCCGCGCGTCAACGCGGCGTGCGCGTCAGCGTGGAAACGCTGATTCAATATCTCACACTCGACAAAACGGACGCGGAGAAGCCGAAGTTCGAGGGCGCGAAATATGTCATGTCGCCGCCGCTGCGCGACAAGAGCAATCAACCGGTTTTGTGGAACGGCTTGCGCGACGGCCTCGTGCAAACTGTCGCCACCGACCACTGTCCGTTCGACTTCAAGACGCAAAAGACGATGGGCAAAAATGATTTCACCAAAATTCCCAACGGCATTCCGTCGCTCGAAGACCGCATCAATCTGCTCTACACCTATGGCGTGAAGGCGGGCAAAATTGATTTGCACACGTTCGTGAACGTTGCCAGCACGCAGGTCGCGAAGACATTCGATTTGTTTCCGCGCAAGGGCACGATTCAAATTGGCGCGGACGCCGACCTCGTGGTGTTCGATCCGAATTACCGCGGAAAGATTTCCGCGAAGACGCAACACATGAACGTGGACTACAGCGTGTTCGAGGGCTGGAAAATCGAAGGCCGTCCCAGTGTCGTTACCGTGCGTGGACAAATCGCGGCGCGCGACGGCAAATTCGTAGGTAAAATCGGACGCGGAAAATTCTTACAACGGAAGCCGAGTCATTTTTGAAATGTTGTCGGATACAACGAATGAAAACGCTGTTCGGCATTCTCATTAACACCCAACTTCAGTTGGGTGGTGTGCGATCCACCGCCACACGACAGAAACCGTTTTAACGGTTTACGAAGCCACCATGTCCACCCACGCATATTCCCGCTGCTGGCTTCATTTGATTTGGGGAACGCTCAAGCGCGAAGGAATGTTTGATTCCGCCCAAGCTGCCAAGGTGTCCGGCTTCCTGACTGATTATGCGAGAAGGAACGGCATTTACATGAAAATCAATTTCGTGAACACCGACCATGTTCACACATTGATTGATTTGCCAACAGGCATGACGATTGAGCAGGTGGTGAAACTTCTGAAGGGCGCATCTTCACATTGGATCAATGAGCAGGATTTGCTCGCGGGCAAATTTGCTTGGGGACGCGGCTATGGCGCATTTTCAGTTTCGCAAACGGGAGTGGATGAAGTGTGTGCTTACATCGCCGGGCAGGCGGAGCATCATCGGGGAAAATCCTTCGCCGAGGAATATAAAAGATTTGTCAAAGTTTATGGGCTTGAATGGCGCGACGAAGAAACCGTTGAAACGGTTTCTCCTCAATTTGCGCGCCCAACACCCCTCGTTAAAACGAGGGGTCAATGAGAGCGAAAACCAAATGCAATCAGCAAGTTTCAGCGTTTCATTGACACCCAACTTTAGTTGGGTGCTTATGCGGTGCAAAACATGGAGAACCGTTTCAACGGTTTTCACACGAATCTTTTGTGATAACGCATCACGTCAAAGTGCATCCATCCAAAGTTCCGCTGCCTAAAACGGAGCAATTGGCGTGGAAGCTCGCGTCCGTCGCGACGGACAAAGCGCCGATTCTTCCCGAAGTCGCGGAGATGGTCGTCAACCGTGTCATTGACAACGCCTCGGTTGCCATCGCCGCCATCAATCGCACGCCGGTTGCCAACGCTCGCACGCAGGCGCTGGCGCACCCGCGTGGCGGTAGTGGCACAGGCATCTTGCCTGTGTGTTCCGGGAAAGATTCTCTTGAGGCCAAACAGAAACTCACGGGCGAGACGCCCGTGCCACTCCTTGGCGGGGCGACGCTGTTTGGCGTGCCCAGCGAGCAGCGTTTCGAGTGCGAGTGGGCGGCGTGGGCCAATGGTGTCGCCGTGCGCGAATTGGACATGCACGACACATTTCTCGCGGCGGATTATTCGCATCCCGCCGACAATATTCCGCCGCTGCTCGCCGTGGCGCAGCAATGCGGTTGCACCGGCGCGCAGTTACTGCGCGGCATCATCGTCGCCTACGAAATTCAGATCAACCTCGTGCGCGCGATCTGCCTGCACGAGCACAAAAAAGACCACATCGCCCATCTTTGTCCGTCTGCCGCCGCCGGCATCGGCGCGATGCTCGGCCTCGATACGGACACGATTTATCAGGCAATTCAGCAGGCGGTGCATGTCGGTTTCGCGACGCGGCAATCGCGCAAGGGTGAAATTTCGAGCTGGAAAGCCTACGCGCCCGCGCACGCGGGCAAGCTCGCGATTGAAGCCGTGGATCGCGCGATGCGCGGTGAGAAAAGTCCGTCGCCGATTTACGAGGGCGAGGACAGCGTCATCGCGTGGATGCTCGGCGGGCGTGGTGGCGACGCCTCGTCGCCGGGGGCTTCTGCGACGAGGGCGTCGCAGCCACACTACGACGTGCCGTTGCCCGCGCCCGGCGAACCCTGCCGCGCGATTCTCGATTCCTACACGAAAGAACACTCCGCCGAGTATCAGGCGCAGGCATGGATTGACCTCGCGTTCCGGCTGCGCGGAAAGATTCCCAATCTCAAATCCATCCGCGAGGTGATGATTCACACGAGCCATCACACGCACGCGGTCATCGGCAGCGGCGCGAATGACCCGCAGAAATACGATCCGCGCGCCAGCCGCGAGACGCTCGATCACAGCTTGATGTTCATTTTCGCCGCCGCGCTGCACACCGGTTTCTGGCATCACGACAAAAGTTACGCGCCCGAAGTCGCGCAGCATCCAGACGTCGTCGCGCTCTGGCAAAAAGTCAAAACGGTCGAAGACAAGGAATGGACCCGGCGTTATCACTCGATCAATCCGAAGGGAAAGGCTTTCGGTGGTCGCGTGGAAATCACGTTCGCTGACGGGCGCAAGCTCACAGACGAAATCGCTGTGGCCGACGCGCATCCGTTGGGCGCGCGTCCATTCGCGCGTCCGAATTACATCCACAAATTTCAGACGCTTACGGAGGATTTTATTGTGCGTGAGGAAAGCGAGCGCTTCATCAAGGCGGCGCAGCGTTTGGGTGAATTGAAAGCCAACGAACTTGGCGCGCTGAATGTCGCGCTGCCCGCCGGATGGTTGGCTTGCGCCGTGCGCGACCAACGTGGCATATTCTAACCTATGCTATTCGCCAGGAAAGCCCCGGCACAGAAGCGCAGTGAACTTCGCGTGGCACTGAAGTCGGGCAAGCTGCTGCGATTCCCCGGCGCGTTCTCTCCCCTCGTCGCCATGCTCATCGAGCGTCAGGGATTTGAGGGCGTTTACGTTTCCGGCGCGGCGCTGGCGGCGGATTTGGGTTTGCCGGATATTGGGTTGACAACGCTGTCGGAAGTCGCTACCCGCGGCGGCGCGATGGCGCGCGCGACCGCTCTGCCCGCGCTCATTGACGCGGATACGGGTTTCGGTGAAGCGCTGAACGTGGCGCGCACGGTTCAAATGCTTGAAGACGCGGGACTGTGCGGCTGTCATCTGGAAGATCAGTTGAATCCCAAACGCTGCGGCCATCTCGACGGTAAATCGCTCGTGTCCGCCGCCGACATGGTTAAAAAAATCCGCGCCGCTGCGAGCGCGCGACGCGACAAGAATTTTCTCATCATGGCGCGGACGGATGCGCGGGCTTCCGAAGGTTTGAAAGGAGCGCTGGCGCGCGCGCAGGCTTGCGTTGACGCCGGCGCGGACGCAATTTTTCCCGAAGCGCTGGCGGATGAAGGCGAGTTTGAGAAGTTCCGCAAGGCCATCAAAGTTCCGCTGCTCGCGAACATGACGGAATTCGGCAAAACCAAATTGCTGACGCTGAAACAGCTTTCCGATCTCGGCATCAACCTTGTGATTTATCCGGTGACGACGCTGCGGCTGGCGATGAAAGCGGTGGAAGCCGGTCTGGCCATTTTGAAGAAAGCTGGTACGCAAACGTCGTTGCTGAAAAATATGCAGACGCGGGCGGAGCTTTATGAACTGCTGCGTTACAAGGATTACGAGCAGTTCGACAAGGACGTTTTCAATTTTCAGTTGTGAAAAGCGAAAGCTCTCATTAACACCCGGCTTCAGCCGGGTGTGATAGACGTGGATGGTGGGAAACCGTTTTAACGGTTTCCTGACTGGCGAACGCGCGTGGAAACCGTTGAAACGGTTTTGGGGTCCGGCAGCTTGAAACCCTGGCTGAAGCCAGGGGTTAATAGGAGGAAGTTACAATTTAATGAAAGGACAATCATGAGCGACGAGACAATCCATCACGGCCTCGACGGCGTGGTCGTTGACACGACCAGCATCTCGAAGGTGATGCCGGAGATCAACTCGCTGGTGTATCGCGGATATCCCGTGCAAGACCTCGCTGAAAATTGCAGTTTCGAGGAGGTGGCGCGGCTTATCTGGCACGGCGAGTTGCCAAATGCGTCCGAACTGAAATCTTTTCAAGCCGCCGAACGGGCGCGCCGCAAGATCAGCCCGGCCATGCTTGACGTGATTCGCAAATGCCCGCGCACGGCGCATCCGATGGACGTGTTGCGCACAGCGGTCAGTTTTCTCGGCGTGGAAGACCCCGCGCCGGAAAAGACGGACGCAACCGCAAATCTCAACCGTGCCGTGGACATGCTGGCGAAAATCCCGACGGTTATTGGAGCGTTTTGCCGCCTGCGCAAAGGACGGAAGTTCATCCCGCCGCGCGGCGACTTGAGCATCGCGGAGAATTTTTTCCACGTGTGTTTCGGCAAAGTGCCCGCGCCGGAGGTAGTGCGCGCATTTGAGGTGTCGTTGGTGCTTTACGCCGAGCACGGGTTTAACGCCTCCACGTTTTCCGCGCGCGTGGTCGTGTCGAGCCTGACGGACATTTTCGGTGCGGTCACCGCCGGCATCGCGTCACTCAAAGGTCAGTTGCACGGCGGGGCGAACGAGGCCGTGATGCGGATGCTGCTTGAAATCGGCGAGCCGGCCCGCGCCCACAACTGGATGCTCGCCGCGCTCCGCGAGAAGCGCGTCGTGATGGGCTTCGGCCACCGCGTTTACAAGAAAGGCGATTCGCGCGTGCCGACGATGAAAAAATACGCGCGCAAAATGGCCGCCTTCACCAGACACGAAAAATGGCTGGAGATTTCCGACATTCTGGAAGCCACGATGATTGAGCAAAAGGGAATCTTCCCGAACCTCGATTTCCCGTCCGGCCCGACCTATTACATGATGGGCATTGATATTGACATGTTTACGCCCATCTTTGTGATGGCGCGCATCACGGGCATGACGGCGCACGTCATGGAGCAACTCGCGAACAACCGGCTCATCCGGCCGTTGTCCAAATACACCGGGCCGGGCGAGCGGCGTGTCGTGCCGTTGAAACAACGCGGGTGAAATATAACACGTCAGCACATGTCAACCGAATCCGGTCTCGCTTCCAACGCGCCTGATGTCAAAGCCGACATCGAGCAGAGCCGGCTGTTCAACGCCGACCTCGCGCCCGTGCCGCCATCGCGGCGCAAATGGGGCCTGTTAAGCTTCGCCGCGCTGTGGATTTCCATGTCCGCGTGCATCACAACCTACATGCTCGCGTCGTCGCTCATCAGCGGCGGCATGAATTGGTGGCAGGCCGTCCTGACAATATTTCTGGCGAATCTCATCGTGCTCATCCCGATGGTTTTGAACGCGCACGCGGGAACACGTTACGGAATCCCCTTTCCGGTTTATTGCCGCGCGTCATTCGGGACGAAGGGCGCCAATGTTCCGGCCATTCTCCGCGCGCTCGTGGCGTGCGGCTGGTTTGGCATCCAAACGTGGATCGGCGGCGAGGCGATCTACAAAATCTGCGTCGTCATTTTTCAACTTCATCCCGAGCCGGCGGCGAACTGGCTGGGCATCACCGGCGGGCAATTCCTCTGCTTCCTGCTTTTCTGGAGCATCAACATGTGGGTCATCCATCGTGGCATTGATACGATTCGTTTTTTGCTGAACATCAAGGCGCCGCTGCTCATCGCGCTCGGGTTGCTGCTGTTGTGGTGGGCTTATCGCAAGGCGGGCGGCTTCGGTCCAATTTTGTCACAGCCATCGCAGTTCGACATTGGACAATCACAGGCCGGCAAGTTTTGGATCTACTTTTTCCCGGCATTGACGGGCATGGTTGGCTATTGGGCAACCCTCTCGCTGAACATCCCGGATTTCTCGCGTTACGCGAAGTCGCAGCGGGATCAAGTCCTCGGCCAGGCACTCGGCCTGCCGCTGACGATGGCGTTGTATGCGTTCATCGGCGTTGCCGTCACCTCGGCGACCATCATCATTTACGGTGAGACCCTTTGGAATCCGGTGGATGTGCTGACGAAATTCACCAATCCGTTCACGCTCGTCATCGCCATGCTCGCACTCTGCCTCGCCACCCTCGCGACCAACATCGCGGCCAATGTGGTTTCGCCCGCGAACGATTTTGCCCAGCTCGCGCCGAAGAAAATCACCTTCCGCATCGGCGGGTTTATCACGGGCGTCGCCGGCATTTTAATGATGCCGTGGAAACTGGTGGCTGATCCGAATGGCTACATCTTCACGTGGCTCATCGCCTACAGCGCATTACTCGGGCCGATTGGCGGCATTTTGATCGCGGATTACTTTGCCTGCCGGCGGTGCAAATTGAACGTCACCGCGCTTTACCAGACCGACGGCGAGTATCGTTTCACGAACGGCTTCAGCATCGTGGCCTTGATTTCATTGGTGACGGGCGCGTTGCCGAGTTTGCCGGGCTTTCTGGTGAATGTGAAACTGCTCGACGCCGACAGCGTTCCACCGGTCCTCACCCACCTTTACAACTACGCCTGGTTCAGCGGCTTTGCGGTGGCGTTCACCGTTTATCTTGTGTTTCGCAAAGTTGCGCCGAAACTATAGCCAGATTTATTTATGAAAAACATCCCGTTGCCCCCAACGAATCATCAACCGATGAAATACACCGGGCCGTCCGCCGCCGAAGTGGCGGCGTTGCGCCGGCAATTCATGAATCCCGGCATTTTTCTCTATTACAAAAACCCCATCATGCTCGTGGAGGGAAAAATGCAATATGTCTGGGATGAGACCGGCAAGCGCTACCTCGACGGCCTCGGCGGCATCGTGACGGTCAGCGTCGGCCACTGTCATCCGCACGTCGTCGCTGCGGCTAACCGGCAGAACGAAATCATCCAGCATTCAACGACGATTTATCTCCAGCCCAATGTCGCGCTGTACGCCGAAAAGCTCGCGTCGAAAATGCCGGGCGACCTCAAGGCCTGTTATTTCGTGAATTCCGGTTCGGAGGCGAACGACCTTGCATTGCTCATGGCGCGCGCTTACACCCAGAATTACGATGTGATCTCGTTGCGCAATGCCTATCACGGCGGCAGCGCGGGAACAATGGGTGTCACCGCGCACAGCAACTGGAAATACAATGTGCCGCACAGTTTCGGCGTGCATCATGCGCTCGCTCCCTATCAATATCGCGGGCCGTTCGGCTACGACGACGCGGACGCGGGCAGGAAATACGCGGACGACGTGAAGCAATTGATTGATTACGCTACCCCCGGCAAGGTTGCGGGTTTCATCGCGGAATCCATTCAGGGCGTCGGCGGCTTTGTGGAATTTCCGCAGGGTTATCTCCGGCAGGCTTACGAACATGTCCGCGCCGCCGGCGGCGTGTGCATCGCGGACGAAGTGCAGACCGGTTTTGGCCGCACGGGCACTCATTTCTGGGGTTTTGAAACGCAGGGCGTGATTCCCGACATCGTCACCATGGCGAAAGGCATCGGCAACGGCTGCCCGCTCGGCGCCGTCGTGACGACGCATAAAATCGCGCAGTCACTCGTCGGCAAGGTTCATTTCAACACGTTCGGCGGCAATCCCGTCGTCAGCGCTGTCGGCCTGGCCGTGCTCGAAGTCATCGAACGGGAACATTTGCAGGCAAACGCGCTCCAGCTTGGCAATCATATCCTGGCCGGCTTGAACAAGCTGAAGGAAAAACACAAAATCATCGGCGATGTCCGCGGCAAGGGTTTGCTGCTCGGTATCGAGCTGGTGCGCGACCGCGTGACCAAGGAACCGGCCAAGGCCGAGTGCGCCCAGGCCGTGGAAAACGCGCGTGAACTCGGGTTGCTGCTCGGCAAAGGCGGTTTGTGGGGACAGACCATCCGGTTCGCCCCCCCCATGTGCCTCACCCGGGCGGATGCGGATTTTCTGCTGGAAGTCTTGGACGAATCGTTCGGCGCGCTTTAAGGTTCCGGCCATGAAATTGATCCAGCACCGTTACGGCAAGGCGCGGGTGCGCGTGCTGAAGGTCTTCCGCAACGGTCCGCGCCATTCGATCAAGGAACTCGACGTGCAGGTCATGCTGCAAGGAGGCTTTGACGCGTCCTTTACCAGGGCCGACAACCAGCTCGTCGTGGCGACGGACTCGATGAAGAACACGGTCAACGTTTTCGCCAAAAAAAAACTCGGCATGGAAACGGAGGAATTTGGTCTGGCGCTGGGCGGACATTTTCTCAAAACCTACCGGCACGTCAGCCGGGTCGAGGTCAGCCTGACGGAACATTGCTGGGCGAGGATTCCGGTTGGAGGAAAACCGCATGCCCATTCGTTCAGCGAAAAGGGCGCGGCCAGGCCGTTTGTGGAAATCACCTGCACGCGCAAGGGCAATCTGGTCGAGTCCGGCATCCAGGAGCTGCTCATCCTGAAGACGACCGCCTCGGGATTTGAAAAATTCCTGCGCGACGAATTCACCACGCTGCCGGAGACGAACGATCGGATTTTGGCAACGAAACTAAGGGCGGTCTGGACGTACCGGAGCAAGCCCGGCAGCTATTCCCGGACGAACCAAAGAATCCTCGAAGCGATGCTGGCGGTGTTTGCGAAAAATTACAGTCCGTCGGTGCAGGCAACATTGTTCCAGATGGGCAAAGCGGCCTTGAAGACGGCCCCGGACATTTCCAGGGTTCAACTTGCCATGCCGAACCGGCATTGCCTGCTCATCAACCTTTCGCCCTTCGGATTGGAAAACAAAAACGAATTGTTCGTCCCGACCGACGAGCCACACGGACAAATCGAAGGCACGGTTTCGCGTTGATTTATTTCTTCAAAATTTCGCGCAACGCCGCCAGGACCGCGTCCACGTTTTCCCTCCGGGACGTTTCGCCCATCAACCCGATACGCCAGATCCGGCCTTTGAGCGGGCCGAGGCCGGCGCCGATTTCGATGTTGTAACCGGCCAGCAATTGTTTGCGCACGGCCGCCTCGTCCACTCCTGCGGGCACGCCAACGGCATTGAGCTGCCAGAGTTGATGGCCGGCCTGCGACACGATTTTCATGCCCATGACTTCCAAGCCGCTTCTTAGCGCCATGTAATTTTCCTCGTGCCGGCGCCAGCGATTTTCCAGACCTTCCGCCAATACCAGGCGCAGGGCTTCGTGCAAGGCGTAATTCATGCTGATCGGCGCGGTGTGGTGATATGCCCGTTCCTGGCCCCAATATGATGACAGCAAGTTCACATCGAGATACCAGCTTTGAACCTTCGTTTTGCGCCGGGTGGCGACCTCCAGCGCGCGCGGACTCAGCGAGACCGGCGATAAACCGGGCGGACAGCTCAGACATTTTTGGGTGCCGCTGTAAACGGCGTCCACGGCCCATTCATCAACCCGCACAGGGCAGCCGCCGAGCGACGTGACCGTGTCGAGCAGGAATAGCGCGCCAGCGTCGCGTGCGAGTTTTGAAATTTCTTCAACCGGTGTCAGCGCGCCGGTGGACGTTTCGGCGTGGACAATAGCAACGAATTTCGGCCGGGAAACCTTTTCCAGAGCAGCCGCGATGTGTTTCGCTTCGATGATGTTGCCCCACGGGGCTTCCACCCGGGTGACGCGGGCGCCACAGCGTTCCGCCACGTCGCACATCCGCGCGCCGAACACGCCGTTGACGCCGATGATGACTTCGTCTCCTGGTTCAATCAAATTGACGAAACAAAATTCCATGCCTGCACTGCCGGTCCCGCTGACGGGAAAGGTCATCTCATTTTGGGTGAGAAAAACCTGCCGCAGCATGGTTTTGATCTCCTCCATCAGGTTCACGAACGCCGGGTCGAGGTGCCCGACGAGCGGTCGCGACATCGCCTGCAAAACGGAAGGTGCGACATCGCTCGGCCCCGGACCCATCAACCGGCGCGGTGGCGGCTCAAATGCCTTTGGAATTTTCATGGCCGGGAAGAATGCCGGAATTCGTTGGCAAAACAACGAGTTTATCCTTGATTCAGGCCGTAGAACTGCGTCCGAGTCCGAGCCGGGCAAGACCTTGCCGATAGGTAATGGAACTCTTGTCCGCGCGAATATGGACTTCCTTCTGCACGTTGATCGGCAAATCCTCCGGGAATTGTTTTTCCACAATCGCCTTGTCCTCGGCGAAGACCTGATGATTGAAATCCAGGGCGGCCTGCAGCGGCGCGTCCCGGTCGAAGTTCCGGCAGATGGGCACGAACACGCGGGTCTTGCGCGCAGCGATGGGAGCGGCGGCGTTGAGAATGTGCAACTGTCCGTCGTTCAGAAAAAAAACCGTGAGCTTGGCTGTGAAGGGTAACCAGACTTCGAACAACCGGCGCCATTTGAAGCCGGGCGGATTGAGATGTTTGAAACCGCGCGAATAATTGCTGACCGTGCTGACATAATCGGCCCTGAACCTGCCAGGAGTGAGTTCGACCGGGTAGCAGAGAGAGGACGAAAGCTGCCGCGCCGTAGCTCGCAGAGCGCGACGGGCTGGTTAGATTAAATAAAAACGGGCTGCGGCTCGGCGCGCCAGATTTTAGAAATTTCAAATTCACTTTGCCGCGGCTTGCCGCACCTGTTCCTTTTTCTCCTCCAACTCGGCTTGGAGGGACTTGCGTTCCTTGACCCATTGTTGCTGGAGCGACTCGACTTTCTCAGAATTACCTGTCGTCGCTGCCTTGGCGATTTCATCCTTCAATGCGATTTCGCGCCCGGCAATCTTCGCGCCGTAGGTTGAATCCAGCTCCGCGAGCTGTCTTTTCTGCGCGCCGGTGAGTTTGGTGGCCGGAGCGGCCCGGTTGAGCCGTTCCATCGCGAGTTCGTAGGCCGTCTTCATCCGGTTTAAGATTTCAGGTTGCGGATTGTAAATGAATCGCGCCGTCGTATTGCGTCAGGCGAATCTCAATCCCTGCAACGCTACTCACCCAACCTGATTTGTGCAAGCGGTGACAATACCAGCCAAAAGAAAATTTTCCTCGGCCACCGGGGTTAATCAGAGATGCTAATCAAATCTCTAAGTGACAAAAACAGTTTTTCCGGCGCGTTGCAAGCCACTGGTCTGCAATGAGATATATCTATCATTAGAATTTGACACGTTCGCATCAATTGACTTACTGTGACATGGCAACGGTGTCGCGCTGATTCATCTTCAGCAGCCATCTCACCTTGCGTCGAAGAAAAATTAACCGCAGAGTTCCATGAGTGACACAATGACAGTTGCGTCGCCGGGTGGCGCGCCGAAAGTTTCGAGGATCAGCGAGGCGGTGATCCGCATTGCCGGCAATTCGCAGGATGGCATCCAGGCCATTGGCGGATTCCTCGCGCGGTTGGCCGGCCGCAGTGAGCAGGAAGTCATGACCTTCATGACGATTCCGGCCACGATTTCCGGTGGCCCGTCCATTTTCCAGGTGCGCATCGGCTCCGGCGAGGTCCTGAGTGCGGGCGACGAGGCCGACGTGCTGCTGGCGCTTTACCAGCATTCCTACGAGGACCACATCGGCTCGCTCAAAAAAGGCGGCATCGTGCTTTTTGATGCCGACCACGTCGAGCCAAAGCCCGAATGGCAGAAGGATTACCACCACGTCGGCATCCCCATTTCCACGCTGGCGGTTGAGGCCATTGGCGGCACGGCCAAGGACAAGGGCAAAAACATTTACGCGCTCGGCCTGATCGCGCGGACGTTCGATCTCAATGTGCCGAAACTGGAAAAACTGATAGCCGAGCGCTTTGGCGGCAAGGATGAAAGCATCGTGAAAAATGCGCTGGTGGCGTTTCACGCGGGTTATGCCTACGACACCGGCAATTTGCTGGAAACTTTCAAATTCACCGAAGGCCCGGGCAAAGGCGGCCATCAAGTCGTCATGAATGGGAACGAAGCGCTGGGTTTCGGTCTCATTGCCGGGGGAGTGCGTTTCGGCGCGGGTTATCCCATTACGCCCTGGACGGACGTCATGGAATTGCTCCGGCGCGAACTGCCCAAATACGGCGGCTCGTTCATCCAGTGCGAGGACGAAATCGCGTCCATCTCCATGGCCGTGGGCGCAAGTTATGCGGGCCGGGTGGCGGTCACTGGCTCCAGCGGGCCGGGTATTTCCCTGAAGAGTGAAGCGTTGGGTTGGGCGGTCATGGCCGAAGTGCCGGTGGTGATTGTGGACGTCCAGCGCGGCGGTCCGTCCACCGGCTTGCCGACCAGTGTTGAGCAATCCGATCTGAACATTGCCCGCTTCGGCAGCCACGGCGACTCGCCCCGCGTCGTGCTGGCGCCGGCCAACGTTGAGGATTGTTTCTACATCGCCATCGAGGCCGTCAACATCGCGCGCAAATACAACGTCCCGGTTTTCATTTTGAGCGACCAGGCCATCGCCACGCGCATTGAGGCGTTTCCCGAACCGGACCTCGAAAAGGCCTGCCAGGACATTTCACCCGACCTGACGCCGGTTCCCGACTTCAAACCGTATGATTTGTCCGCCCCCAACGGTGTGGTTCCGCGGGTCGTGCCCGGCACGCGCATTGCCAGCGGCAAATATCCGGTTATGACCGGCCTCGAGCACGATGAGGCCGGCCATCCGACCGCTGCGCCCAAGATGCACCAGGCCATGGTCGCCAAGCGGCGCAAGAAATTGCTGGCCATCCAGGCAACGGTGCCCGTGCCGAAGGTTTACGGTCCGCCGGAGGGCAACGTCCTGCTCGTCGGCTGGGGTTCGACGCAAGGCCCGATTCGCGAAGCCGTGGATCGCGCCCGCGCCGCCGGCGACAGCATCTCGTCGCTGCATATCAAATATCTCAGTCCGCTGCCGAACGCTTTGGACAACATTTTCTCCGGTTTTCATCACGTGTTCGTCGTGGAGATGAACGATGAAGGACTTTACGGTTACGGCCAGCTGGCCGGTATGCTGCGCGCCCGTTATTGCGATCCCCGGATCCGGGGCATTAACAAGACCGACGGCCTGACGTGGAAGGTGAAGGAGATTCTCGCGGCGGTGAAACTTAAATTATCATCGAACGGCCACGCTGCCAAAACCGTCTAATATTCAAAGTCATAAGATTTTATGAGCGAAACGATCACTGAAAGTCCCGCGCGGGTGGAGGCGCCCATCGCGGCGCCGCCCCCGGATGCCGAACGCAAGGGGCTGACGAAAAAGGAACTCGCCGCCGATCATCCGACGTGGTGTCCTGGTTGCGGCGATTTCTCGGTGCTCGCGCTTTACTTCAAGCTCATTGAAAAGAGCCGGCTCACGCAGGAGCAATTCGTCAGCATCGCGGGCATCGGCTGTTCGAGCCGGTTCCCGTATTTTGTGCAGGCGCACGGGGTGCATTTCATCCACGGGCGCGCGCTGCCGTTTGCCAGCGGCATTTCCCTTTCCCGGCCGGATTTGCACGTGTTTGTTTTCGGCGGCGACGGCGACGCCTATTCGATTGGCGGCAATCATTTCACCCACACCGCGCGCAAAAACGTGAAACTCACCTATGTCGTCATGGACAACTGGGTTTATGGCCTGACGAAAAAGCAGACGTCGCCCACGTCGCCGCTCGGCTTCAAGAGCAAGACCGACCAGTGGGGCGCGGTGGATTATCCCATCAACCCGATGAAACAGGCCATCGCCGCCGGCGCCACGTTCGTCGCGCGCACCACGTCCACGAACCCCAATCACGTGCTGGCAATGATGGAGGCCGCGATGGACCACGACGGTTTCAGCTTCATCGAGTGTCTGAGCGAATGCGTGGAATTCTACGAAGGCGCGTTTGACGCCGCCAATCCCCGCAAAGGCGGCCTGTTCAAGGAAATTCCGAAGGATCACGACGCGACCGACGAAACGGCCGCCTATCAGCTCGCCGGCACGGATTTCCCCGGCTACTTCGGCATTTTCTACAAAGTCAACAAGGCCACCAAAAACGCGAAGGAAGCCGAAATCAATCGCGGCATGATGGAAAAAGTAAAAGGCTTGAGAGACTGGCAGATCCTCCAGAAGACCTTCGACCGGCTGAAGTAATTTGCGATATCTGATTTGCGGTTTACGAGTCCGATTTTCGCTGGCTAGTGATTTTTTTCTGGCGCGTCCATCGTGAATCGTAAATTGTAAATTCCGATGCCGATTTACGAATTCGCCTGTCCAAAGTGCCGGAGGATTTTCAGCTTCCTGTCGAAGCGCATAAATCCCGGCCGCCTCCCGGTCTGCCCCAAATGCGGCGGCAAAAAAATGTCCCGGCAAATCAGCCGGTTTGCCATGACCAAAGGGCTGAAGGAACCGGCGGCAAAAAATGAAATGGCCGGCGGTGAACCACCGCTGCCCGATTTCGATGATCCGCGCGTCGAGCGCGCCATGATGGAGATGGAACGCGACATGGAGCATCTGGATGAAAACAACCCGCGGCACATGGCGCACATGATGAAGAAGATGAAAGACCTTATGCCACCCGGCTCGATGCCCAAGGAATTCGACACGGCCATCAAACGGCTCGACGCCGGCGAAGACCCGGAAAAAATCGAAGCCGACATGGGTGATTTGCTTGGCGATTTCATGGGCGGCGGAGAAGGCGGCGCGGGTGGCGGCGGTTACACGAAGGACAGCGGACTTTATGATTATTAGTCCACGGTCCGCAGTCCACGGTCCGTCAGCCAAGAGCGTTGTGGCCGGACTGGGAACTGTGGACCTTGGACTGTGGACTTTTTATGCCTCATATCCACGGAAAAATTGATTTCACCGTCGCCATTTTTGTCGTTCACGACGGCAAAATTTTACTCATCCACCATCGCAAACTGGACAAATGGCTTCCGCTCGGCGGACACATCGAACTGGACGAGGACCCGGAACAGGCCGCCTTGCGCGAGGCGAAGGAAGAGAGCGGTCTCGACGTGGAATTGCTCGGCGAACGTCCGCCCACCACCGGTCCCGGCACCCGCGCACTCATCGCGCCGCGCTTTTTGGACATCCACCGCATCAACGAAGTCCATGAGCACATTGGCATGATGTATTGGGCGCGGCCAAAGCTGGTGGCACAGGCTTCCAGCCTGTGTGCTCCCAAAAATCACAGACCGGAGGTCTGTGCCACACTGGCCGCCTCGGAACATCACGACATCCGCTGGTGTTCCGCCGCGGATTTGGACACACTACAGCCGCCGATGTCGGACGCGGTGAAGTGGTATTGCCGCACCGCCATCCGGGAGATTTCAAGCCGGTTATGATAACCCGAGGAAGCCCTAAGTTTAAGGCTGTTTGTTTCACGATTGGAGGCATCAGTTCCTTCTTCGTGTGCATTTATTCGTACTACATTTATTTTCTCATGCGGGACCAGTTCGGCTTCAGCGGCAAGGACAACCTCGCCTTCGCCGCGTTGAACGGCCTCATCTATACTTTCGCCGCGTGGCAGGGTGGCCGGTACGGACAGCGGCATGGCTATTTCAACGCCTTCAAACTCGGTTTCGGCGCGATAATTTTGGCGCTGGCCGCCGGCTCGCAATGCAATTCCGCCCTCGGCCTCGTGCTGGCCACCGGGTTGTTCAACGCCGGCACGTGTTTCATCTGGCCGACCATCGAGGCGCTGGTGAGCGAAGGCGAGGACGCCGTCGGTCTGCCGCGCATGGTCGGCACTTACAACGTCGTCTGGGCCGCCACCAATGCGCTGGCGTTGTTTGGCGGCGGCACACTCGTGGAACAATTCGGATTCAAAACCATTTTCTACCTGCCTGGCGCGGCTTTCATTGCCCTGCTGGGACTGGTTTTCTGGCTGCAAAAACATGCGGACACCGCCCGCGCCGCCGGCTTTGAACCCGCCCCCACGCCGATCCCCGATCCACACCGGCCGTCCCCGGCCAAAACCCGGGCGTTCCTTCGCATGGCCTGGCTGGCGAATCCGGTTGCCTACATCGCCATCAATACGTTTATCCCCATGCTGCCCACGTTGGCCGCACAGTTTCGTCTCACGCCGATGTTCGCCGGATTTGCGTGTTCGTTGTGGGGCTTCGCGCGGCTCGGCACGTTCATCGCGCTGTGGGCCTGGACGGACTGGCATTACCGTTTTCGCTGGCTCGTGGCGGCGTTTGCAATGCTCATCGTTTCATTTGCAGCGATTCTCATCGTTCCCAGTCTCGCCGTGCTGTTGCTGGCGCAAATCTTCTTCGGCGCGGCCATCGGCCTGATTTATTACTCGTCGCTGTTTTACTCGATGGACGCGAGCGAGGCCAAGGGCGAACACGGCGGCATCCACGAAGCCGCCATCGGCGTGGGCAATTGTATCGGGCCGGCGGTGGGAGCGGCGTCGCTGCAATGGCTGCCGCAATACGCCAACGGCGGCGCCATCGCCGTCAGCGCCCTGCTGCTCTGCGGCCTCGGCGCGCTGGCGGGCATTTGGAAAACCGCGCGGTGAGAAGAAATGGAAAACACCCAACACTGAACATCCAATGTGAACACCCGACGCTCAACTTCATTGGATGTTGGATGTTGAGTGTTCGATGTTGGATGTTTCCCAATATCTTTGCGCCTTTGCATCTTTGCGTCTTTGCGTTATAAAAAAGCCATGGAAAACGAACGCAAAACTCTCGATGACCGCCAGAAAATGACCGAGCTGGAGCGCCTCCGGCACTCCGCCGCCCACGTCATGGCCACCGCCATCGTCCGGCTCTGGCCCGACGCCCAGTTCGCCTCCGGCCCGGCGGTGGAAAACGGCTTTTACTACGACGTCGAACTGTCGCACCGCATCTCGCCGGAAGATTTCCCGAAGATCGAGGAGGAGATGAAAAAGGAAATCAAGGCGAACCACACTTTCGAGAAAATCATCGTCACGCGCGAGCAGGCGCTGGAAGATTCCAACAAAGGCCGGCTCGGCGCGCTCGGCGAACGTCCGGGCAACCCGAGTAAATTCAAGATTGGCAACCTGGCGGACATTCCCGCAGGCGAGCCGATCACGTATTACAAGAGCGGCGATTTCATTGACCTGTGCGCCGGGCCGCACGTGATGCGCACCGGCAACATCGGCGCGTACAAGCTCACCACCGTGGCCAGCGCGTATTACAAGGGCGACGAGAAAAACCCGCAGCTCCAGCGCATCTACGGCACCGCGTTCAAGAACAAGACCCAGCTCGAAGAATATTTCAAGATGATCGAAGAGGCCAAGCGCCGCGACCATCGCAAGATCGGCCAGGAAATGGGGCTGTTCGCGCTGGACGCGGAATACGTCGGGCCGGGCATGCCATTGTGGCTGCCCAAAGGCACGGCGATTGTCGAGGAACTGGAAAAGCTGGCCAAGGAAACCGAACTCGCCGCCGGATACGTTCGCGTCAAGACGCCGCATCTGGCCAAGGAGAAAATGTATAAAACCTCCGGCCATCTGCCGTATTACGCGGAGTCAATGTTTCCGCCGATGGAAATGGATGAACATCGCGAGGAACGGGAAAAACTGGAAAGACGCGTCGCCGAACTGGAAAGACAATTGCGCGAATACGCCAAAAAGAAATCCGGGGCTTAACCGCGAAATAAACGAACCAAACGAAATTGAACCGCTGATAAACGTTGACCCGCCATGATTGCTCAAATTAAATCCGCCGCCGGCAAGCGCAGCACTCCGGTTTACAAATTAAAGATCGTCTTGCTTGGCACGAAACCATCCATCTGGCGGCGGCTGCAAGTACCGGGCGACGCCAACCTTGGCTGGCTGCATGCCGTCATTCAAGTGGCGATGGGATGGACCAACAGTCACTTGCACCATTTCCTCACCAGCGATGCACGCTACGCTGATCCGCGCCAAAACGAGGACATGGGCTTTGGCGATGAACCGGATCGAGATGAAGCGAAGGCCAGGCTCGTGCAGATCGCGCCACACGAGGGCGATCAATTCGGCTACGAATACGACTTCGGTGACTCGTGGGAACACGAGATTACGGTCGAGAAAATCCTGCCAAACGCGGCTGCCACTGCGACAACCGCGCTTTGCCTCGACGGCGCCAGCGCCTGTCCGCCGGAGGACTGCGGCGGCATCTGGGGCTACGCAGAATTGCTCAAGACTCTCAAAAACCCGAAACACCCGGAGCACAAGACCATGAAGGAATGGCTTGGCCGACCGTTTGACGCCAAAGCTTTCGACGTGGCGAAAACCAACCTTTGGCTGCGGAAACTAAAATGGCCGCGCGTCACCGAGGCCCAACTGCGCAAAGTGCTCATGGGACGGGACGGCTACCACGAATGAGCATTTTGCAATAGCTGTTTTCCAAACACCCATTATCCTTGTGAACGTGAATCCAGACATCCGATGGAAACAGCGGTTTGAGAATTACGAAAAGGCCTTGCTGCTGCTTCGTGAAGCGATGGCTGACATCGAAAGTCTCTCCGACCTGGAAAAAGAAGGGGCGGTTCAACGATTTGAGTTCACGGTCGAACTGGCGTGGAAAACGTTGAAAGATTATCTGGAGCACAGCGGCGTTGCGCTGGCTCAAATCACTCCCAAGAACGTCGTGAAACAGGCGTTCAGCGCCAAAATCATCCGCGACGGCCAGTTGTGGATTGACATGCTCGACTGCCGCAATCTCATGTCGCACAACTACGACGAAAAAATTCTCAATCAAGCCGTCCGAAAAATGTCCGGGTTTTTGCCGGCGCTGAACGAGTTGCATGATTTTCTGAAGCAGCGGGGCGCGCCATGAATTTTTTTGGACTGACAGATGCCCAACAGGAAATGATCCGCGCGGTTTTGCGCCGCCACGAGGAAGTGACGGACGCGAAAATCTTCGGCTCGCGCGCCAAGGGAAATTTTCAGCCCAATTCCGACATAGACCTTGCGCTGTGGGGAAGCCTGACCGTTTCGGCAATTGCCATGATTGCCGGGGAACTGGACGAATTACCGGTGCCCTACACGTTTGACGTGCAGGCTTACGATGCCATCCGCCATCAGCCATTGCGCGAACACATTGACCGCGTCGGCCAAAAATTTTACGCACGGGCCGACGAACCAGTTTTCACAAAGCGGTGAACTCATGTTTCCACCGATGAAAACGGATGAACATCGCGAGGAACGGGAAAAACTGGCAAGGCGCATCGCTGAACTGGAAAGACAACTGCTCGAATACGCGAGAAAAGTTAGCAGTTAAACGCGCTCGCCACCTGCGAAATAAAAATGAAATTCAAACATTCCATTATCCAAAAAAAGTTGCGCCAGATACTTCTGCCAGAAGGCATGCCGGGAATGTTTAAAGAGTGGACGCCTGAAATGACGATGTCGGCAATCAAGTCGTCTGTGGAAGCATTAAGCTACGAAAAACGGGAAAATAGACTTTGTCGTGGTTTTCCGCTCAAGGACTTTCGTCGAGAGCAAAGGAATGGTAATTGGTCTTACGGTTTCTGTCATACTGTAGCCCAAATGGCTTCTCTAGTTTTTTATTCTGCTGGTTTGAAGCACGAGGGGAAATTCACCAAAGACAACAAAAAGATTAAAACCAAGAAGGTCGACGAGAAATTTAAAAAACACTTTGTATTGAAACTTGAAGACGGTCGATATTTCGATCCTGCGGCTGACATGGATGGCTTGCTGGGGTATCCGGTTGGGCATTACGAGAATAAAAACGGTGCCTACAAAGACTTCAAAATTGTGGGCGGCAAACGGTGTCCCACCAGAGCTGCAGTTAAGTGGTTCAAGACTTTTTTGGAACATTGCTCTGAGAAGCGTCTCCTTCGAGAAGATCAACGGGTTACTGCCAAGAAAATTATCAATTCTATATGAGTGAACACGTTGAAAAACGGCGGCAAGAAGAACAGCGACAAGAAGAATTGGAATTGCAGAAGAAACAGCTTTTCGCCCAACGAGTTGGTGCGGCGGCAGCAGTGGCGAGTGCAGCAGCGGCGGCGCAAACAGCCGCAGAGGTTGAAAGAATGCGGCGCGAAGCCAGCGCGGCTGCGGAAGCAACGGCACGTCACCAGTATCTAATGGCAATTCAACAGCAAGAGATGGCGGAAAGACAGGAACAGATGGCCGAAGATCAGCGGATAACCAATTTTCGACAGACCGTTCTAACCACACTTCCACTGTTAAAGGAAGAAGAAAAAGCGCAATATGTAATCGAGCAGTTAATGCCGACCATCGAAAAGAAATGCACGGAAAAAACAATCGTTTTTCAGTTCAGGGTAATTCTAGAAACTTTCAAGTTCTTTGAATTTTCACAGAATTTTTTTGCGAGAGACCCCGATGTTAAGAAATTCATGATCGAGGGGAAAAATCCCAGGCAAAAATTGAACGAAGCGACCGCTGCATACAAAAAGTCCAATAAAGAGTTGGAAAAAATCAAAGGCTCATCGAGTGGGTTTTTGGCGTTGGTCGTGGCTGGAATTGCAGCGTTTTGGGTGTTTTATATCTGTGCAAAATTATTCTGTTGAAACACCTATGAAAACAACAAGAGCATTATTCGGCATCCTCGCAAGCACGATAGCTCTGGCCGTTCAGGGTCACACCCAATCATTCCTCACCAATGGATTGGTGGCGTATTATCCATTCGCCGGGAATGCGAACGACGCGAGCGGGAACGGAAATAATGGATTTGCAGAAAACACATATTCAACCACCAACCAATTCGGCCAAGTGAATTCTGCGCTGGGCTTTACTGGGAATAGCTGGGTGTATGTCCCTTACTCCTCGTCCCTGTTCACGATGGATTACACCGTATCCTTGATGTTTAACTGCAAGACCGAATTAAATAAGATTCAAATAATAAGCTCTGGAAATGCCAGACCAGATATATTTGACCATCAAAGTTGGTCCCTCGCTCAGGGGATCGAAGTGATGGAGTCTAAAATAACGGGGGATGCCAGTTTAGATGGATGGCGGGGATATTCGATTGGCTCAAGAGATTCTGAACAGAACTTCGGTTTTTCCGATTTTAATGGTATCGCTGACCGCAATAATTATGACAGCGGAAAATGCGTTACCCCAATCCAGAATTGGAGGCAAAACCAATGGTATAATCTTACTTTTACACGAAGCGGAACAACTGCGCAACTTTACCTTAATGGAATTTTAATCGCATCAGCAACGAATACGAAAGAATATGCTCCTGCTCAACATAGCCCATTATACATTGGGTCATACGCCCATTACCCAACAACTTCTGATCCTTCGGCAATTCCGCGTGATGGGTTTTTTGTTGGCATAATCTACGATGTTCGTCTTTACAACCGTGGGTTGTCAGGAGATGAAGTTCAACAGTTGTATATTCAAGAAAGTGGGGGTGAGGCTCATGTTAAAGAGGTTCAGGCAAAGGCTGAGGCTCAGGCCAAAGAAGCTCAGGCTAAAGCCGATGCACAGGCAAAAGAGGCTCAAGCTCAAGCTGAGATGCAGGCGAAAGCAGAGGCTCGGGCTGAACAAATTAGGAATATTAAAACTGCGGGATTTGTAGTGGTGAGTTTGGCTGTATTCGCATTCGTCTTCATAAAATTCAAAAAAACATCGGATGCCGACCGGTCAAAAAAAGTTTCTGATCTTTCTGCCAAACTTTCACGTTTGAAAGCTGAAATGGATCGGGAAACCAAAGCCTTTGAAGACTGGTCAAATAGCCAGCCCGAAGCTTGGAAGAAAATCAAAGCCAGTTTGGTTGATTCCTATCTGGCGTCCGACCACGGGAAGCAATTATTGGAATTCAACATGTATGGCATGTGGATGCATTTATGGATGGAATGCGTAAAAAATGAACAGTTTTTTTTACCTCCCTCTGCACGCCCGTCTGATGAGCAATGGCATTCCGCTCTGAATTCAAAAATTGAACCTGAAGTAGAGCTTGCCAGGCAACGCTTGGCAAAAATCCGGGATATTTTGTTGACCCGGCTTGCGCCCGATTATGACACACAGCAGTGTGAAATAACCGATTTGGAAGAAAAGTTCATTGAATTGGATTTGGAAAAACCCGATGCACCCCTCGAAAAGCCGCTGTCAGATGAAGAGGTTAATAAAATGATGTCTTCGCTGACAGAACTAATCAAAACCATCGGACCTTTGGAAAACCTCGCTTTGATCAAAAAAGATTACGAAGAACAACTGGAGTATTTACGCTCCGCAACCTCAACTGGGACGCCGGTGTTGCCTTCACGGCTTAAAAAAATTACTGAAAAATATAAAGGGCGATATAGGTCTAAAATCGTTGAGATTGATGAACAAATAAGGTTTTTGAAGGCAAGCCATCCGGACAAATTTGTTTGAGGAAGCAGACAAGGCATTTAGCAATTTGAATTTTATGATGAACACCGAAGAATTTGTTGCCGTTGAGCAAGCCGTCAAGGCCGGAACAGCACCGACCGAGATAGTCAGCACTTTCAACGAATTGACCGCGTTGCGCCACGAATTGAAAAAGCTTGGCGAGCCGGAAAGTTATTACCTCAAAGCCATGAACTGTCCGCATCATCACCGCATTTTTGCGGCGGAGCCGCGCAGCTACCGCGATTTGCCGTTGCGCCTCGCGGAATACGGCACCTGCTACCGCTACGAGCAATCGGGCGAATTGTTCGGCCTCATGCGCGTGCGTTCGCTCAACATGAACGACGCGCACATCTATTGCACGCCGGAGCAGTTCGCGCAGGAGTTCAACGCGGTGAACGAAATGTACCTGAAATATTTCAAGATTTTCGGCATCGAGAAATACGTCATGCGCTTCAGCACCTCATCGCCGGAAGGCATGGGCAAGAAATACGTCAACGAACCCGAACTCTGGAAGCAGACCGAGGACATGGTCCGGCAGGTGTTGATTGATTCCAGGATCAACTACGTGGAAGTGGCGAATGAAGCGGCGTTTTACGGTCCGAAGATTGACGTGCAGGTCTGGAGCGTCATCGGCCGCGAATTCACGCTGGCCACCAACCAGGTGGACTTCGCCGTGCCCAAACGCTTCGGCCTGGTCTATCGCGACAAGGACAACACGGACAAGACGCCGTTGTGCATCCATCGCGCGCCGCTCGGCACGCACGAACGGTTCATCGGCTTTTTGATCGAGCATTATGCCGGCAATTTTCCGCTCTGGCTCGCGCCCGAGCAGGTGCGCGTGCTGACGTTGAACGACGACGTGGCGCTGGTGAACTACGCCCAGCCGATTGTGAACGAACTGCGCGCCAACATGGTCCGCGTGAGTGCCGATTTCGGCACCGACCCGATCAAGGCGAAGATTGCCGAAGCCGAGAAGGCGAAAGTCCACACCATGCTGGTCATCGGCGGTCGCGACCTGGAAGCTGGCGCGGTCAGTGTGCGTCTGCACGGCAAAGGCAACGTTGGCGCGAAGCCGAAGGGCGAAGTGGTGGCGGATATTCTGGCGGCAATCAAAGAACGAAGGGCGTAAACCCATCGTCGTAGCGCAGAATGTTTGTCTGCCGTATCACAGGCTTGGCAGCCTGCGGCGCGGAGACGCCTGTCTATTGTCGGTTTGCAACGCGGCTCGGCAGATTCCCATCGTGCGCATCCGCGTTTGACTATTTTCAGGTGATTCACTACTGTCGCGTTCCGTAAAACCAACAACGAAAGTCCGGGAAACCTATGCCTCCGAAAATTGCCGAAAAACCCGCCGCTGAAACCAAGGCCGCCGCGTCGCACCAGCGTGAACTCGACGCCGCCATCTCCTCTATCACCAAGAGTTACGGCGAAGGGAGCATCATGCGCCTCGGCGACGCGCGGGCGCTGGTCAAAATAGACGTGATTCCGACCGGCGCGCTGGCGATGGACCTGGCGCTCGGCGTCGGCGGGATTCCGCGCGGCCGCGTCGTGGAAATTTTCGGGCCGGAGTCGTCGGGCAAAACCACGTTGATGCTCCACGTCATCGCCAGTGCGCAAAAAACCGGCGGCCTGGCGGCGTTTATTGACGCCGAGCACGCGCTCGATCCGGGCTACGCGAAAAAACTGGGCGTGAATCTCGATGATTTGCTCGTGTCGCAGCCGGACTCCGGCGAGGAAGCACTGACCATTTGTGAAACGCTCGCCCGCTCGAATGCGCTCGATGTCATCGTGATTGATTCCGTCGCCGCGCTGGTGCCCAAGGCCGAGCTCGAAGGCGAGATGGGCATGGCGACGATGGGCATGCAGGCGCGGCTCATGAGCCAGGCGTTGCGCAAGCTCACCGCCATCCTCGCCAAGTCCAAGACGACGTGCATTTTCACCAATCAATTGCGCGAAAAAGTCGGGGTGATGTTCGGCAACCCCGAAACCACGCCCGGCGGCAAGGCATTGAAATTTTACGCCAGCGTGCGCATTGACATCCGCCGCAAGGACACGCTCAAGGACGACGCGGGCAACGCCATCGGCAATCACGTGCGGGTGAAAATCGTGAAGAACAAGGTCGCCCCGCCGTTTGCCGAGGCCGAGTTCGACATCATTTACAACCACGGCATCAACAAGGAAGGCTGCATTCTCGACGTGGGCATTGAAAACGGCGTGGTGGACAAAAAAGGCGCGTGGCTGCAATTCGAGGGCGAGCTGATCGGCCAGGGCAAGGAGGCCGCGCAGAAGGCGATGGTTGAAAAACCCGCGCTGGCCAAAAAGATTGTCGATGCAATTATGGCGAAACGTAACGCCGCGCCCGCCGCCAAGTAAAAGGCCGAAGAAAATTTCTTCCGGCTGAAAACCGGCGAAACACCCAGCAATGCGAGAATGAGGTGCGTTTCAACGCCGGAGTTTCCGGTGTTTGGAACTGCGTTTCGATTTCTGCGGCTTACTGGTTCTGTAGGGAACCGGATTTTCGGAAAGTTGGAGAACCTTGGTTTCGCCATTCCAGTCCGTCCACTGTTCGAGCATGTCAGCAAAGTTGCCAGTGTAAGGTTCTTGAGCAATCAGGGCAAAATCAGCAATAATCTGATGGTGATTTCTTTGCTTTGGCGTTGGTTTTGCCGTTTCCTCCGGCCCAAACAACGACAGCGTCGTTTCCGATTTCTCTTCTGGCCCGGCTGACTCTGGTTTACTGACGAAATCTCCCATCGGTTCGAGCCCCTTGCCGAAACGCCGCATCGTTGTGCTGATGGCCTCCGGGCTGTTATCCACCCCAATCCAGCGCCGCCTTTTGTCCGAGGCTTCGCTCAAGGTCGTGCCCGAACCGGAGAAACAATCGAGCACGATGTCCTCCGGATTTGATGAGGCTTCAATGATGCGAGCGAGCATCGCCGGGTTCTTCTCGGTGGGATAACCGGAAACTTCAATGTTCTGGTTGTGCGCGTCCCGGTATTCCAGCCAGATGTCCTGCACTGGCACGCCCTCGCTCTGGTCGAAGTAGATTTTCCGGCGGGGGTTGCCGGTTGGCGACCAATAAATTTCTCCACGCGCGTCCATTTCGTCGAGCACGCGCGGAGGATACTGCCAGTGCTTGCCGGGCGGCGGATTCACCCCACGCCAAGGCTTTCCGGTTTCGCCGTTGCGAACCCCTGGTGCGTGGACCGGCACTTTTTTGTAACGCCGGCCAGTGCCCGGTTCAGCATATTGATATTCCTTCGCGGCGCGCTCCTCAGTCCACGCGTCAACGGGACGATGCCAGATGTAGTTGTCGGTCTTGCTGTAAAAGAGGATGTAGTCGGCGACGTTGCCGTAGGTTTTTCGCGTGTAGTTTTTGGGATTGCACTTCTTGCGCGTAATCCAGTTCCGGAAATTTGCGCGACCGAACACTTCATCCATTACGGCTTTGACGAGAAATGCCATATTTTCGTCGAGATGGATGTAAATCGAACCGTCATCTGCGAGCAATTCCCGGAGAAGAATCAGGCGCTCCCGCAGAAATTCGAGATAGTGTGCGCCCTCCAGCAAATCCGTGTAGGCGTCCGCCTGGCTCCGCGATTGGAAAACGCTCTTGGTCGCATAAGGCGGATCAATATAAACCAGCCGGACATGACCACGAACTGCCGGATCGTGCAGCAGTGTCGCAAGGATTGGTAGGTTGTCACCGTAATAAAGCCGGTTGTGGGTTGCGTGGCCGTTGTGCTCCGGCCAGAGTTGACGGCACTTTGCCGGCGGAGTGCCAAGAATTTCCTGTTCGGATTTCTTGCCTTCGTAGCTCAAATGCACGTCGGTATTGTCAGAGGTCAAACCATTGATGTGAACGCGGTGCGCCGTACTCTGCCATTTTGTCCGGGGAATTCCAGTGGCCATGGCGAATCTCCTTACGACAGAAGCCATTCGCGCGTGATGCGCTCGGACACCATGCGAAGTGTGGCAACGAGGATTTTTCCAGGGTGGCTGTTTTCGAGCTTCGCGTAATCACTCCACATTGAACCCAGCAGCAGTCCGGGCCCGTCGTTGATGAAAATGACCTTCGTGCGCAACCGCCGTTTTTTCGCATAGTCCAGGATTTCAATGGCGCAATTGTGATACCCGCCCGTCCGATCATCCTCCTGCGCGCCGCCCCGATCCGAATCATAACGCGCCAGTCCGATGGCCAGAACTTCTTTGCCGGTTTTATCGAAGATGACGAAGTCAACCGGCCGGTCGGGATTGGGGTATTTGTCGAAAACCTCGCCCATCAAAATGTCTCTGCCCGCGCGCTCCGGTCCTTTGATGACCAAATTGGGAAACGATGAACGAAACAGCGAGAAAAACCTTTCCGTCAGGTCGTAACCCTTTTTCCCGCGATCCTTGTATTCCCATAGCACGGCGCAGAGCGCCTCATCTGGAATCGGTCGCGTGGCAAACGCCGCCTGCACCTTTTGAATCGGACGGAAGCCCTTTCCGAATTCCTGACAAATTTGCTCCGCCTGAGTTTTCTTCTTGAGCATTTCGACAGGCGTTTCCGGGCTGACGTATTTGCGGAACACGCGGGCGAGCTGAATACGCATCCAGCCATTGGTCTGTTCGGCGATTTGCAGGAACAGGCGAGTGGATGATTCGGAAGTTTTTAGCAACTGCCCGAATAGAACCAGAACAGGTTTGTAAAGTTCGCAGGCGTCTTTGAGAATGTCCGGGTAGTATTCACCAGTCGCCAGTGTAATCCAGTTGGCGCCATCCGCCTTAAAGTCTGCGAACTTCTGGGCTTTCGGTCGGCGTGAAGTTTTATTCCGGATCATATTTTTCTTAACTAGATACCTGCATCGTCGCCCTCAAAGGACCCACGGCTTCTTCGATTCTCTCAACTCGCGCAACACTCGCTGGCATGGGCGGATAATGGCGCACGTGTTTCATTCGGGCAATGGATTTCTCGCCACACCCCAAGCTGAGAAACCACCCGAAGCTGCGCTTGCTTTCCAAACCGCGCCAATCCATCCTATGATTGATTTTCGGCCCCGGATGACGGGGCCTTGATTTGACATGAGCAGTATTTCTGAAGTCGAAATTGATCTGGAAAAGCTTTTCCTGCCCGCTTGGGCGCAGGGAAAACCGGCCGCCAACCCCTACGCAAAATTTGCCGGCGAACCCGCCGGACGCGAAGACCGCCCGCGCGAAGGCCGCCGTGGAGGACCGCGCCCGGACTCGTTCGGTGAGCGCCACGGACCCCGTCCGCCGCGGGCTGGTGGTGGCAAGTTTGGCGACCGCAAAAAGGGATTTCCCCGCGGCGACGACCGGGGTCCCGCCACGCGGGACCGGGAACGCTTCGAGGCGCCCGCACCGTTACCGGAAATCACCGTCACATTTTTGCCGGACGAAAACGGTGTCGAATCGCTAGCGCGCCAGATCAAGGTGACCGGCCGCGCGTATCCGCTGTTCCAAATCGCGCAAATCGTCCTGGTGAAGCCGGAGCGCTACGCCGTCCAGCTCGGGGTGAAGAAGAACGCCGATGGCACGGTCAAACAGCCGCTGTTTGCCTGCGCGCTGGACGACACGCCGTGGTTGAGCGAGGCCGAAGCCATTGCGCACGTGCTCAAGGTTCATTTCGCCACGTTTTACCAGGCCGAACGCACGTCCATCGAACCGCCGAAGGGCAAATATACTTTTGTGGCGCAATGCGGCATGAGCGGGAAGATTCTCGGCCCGCCGAACCACCACGATTACCAGAACCAGCTGCGCAAGCTGCACGCCGAGCGGTTCTCCCGGATGCCGTTCGACGCCTTCAAGGCGCGCGTCAAAATTGTGCGGGACGAGGAAGTCGTCAAAAAGTGGGTCGAGGAGCAAAGTTTCACGACTGAATACACCTGCCTGAACGTGCCGGAGCCGCTCAAGCTCCCGAACCTGGAGGAAGTGGAGAAACATTTCCGCGCCGTCCACAAGGACACCATCATCAAGCCGGTGGAATCACACACGGTCGGCGGTGTGTTGAGCCGCAATCTGCGCAGCCGGGAATTGCAGCGGCTCGTGCGCACTGATTGGGAGCAGCAGAAGTATTTTCCGTTGCAACTGGCCACGGGCCTGAGCCGGCAATTCGCCACGCACGGCCTGCACTTTTTCAAGGTCAACAAGGCCTTCACGCATGTTTCCGTCGCCCGCCCGCAGTTTCTCGACCTCGAAACCACACCGGTTTCGGAAAGCATCAAGCGCATCGTCGGCCACATCAACGCGCATCCGAAATGCACCCGGCGGCAGTTGGTCGAGGCGCTCGCACCGTCACCCAAGAAGCCAACGGTCATTGAAATCAAACCGGCCGCATCACCGGCGGCCGCGCCCGGTGCCAACGAAGCCGCCGCCGCACCGCAGGCTTCTCCGGCAGCCCCCAAGCCGCCCGTGTCCGATGAGCCGACGCCGGAACAGACCGCCATCATTGCCGATTTGCACTGGCTGGTGCATCAGGGTCACGTCCTTGAATTTGCCGACGGTCGGATGGACACGGCCAAAAAGCCCGTGCCCAAGCCACCCAAGCCGGAAAAGAAATCAACCCAGGAAAAACCAGCGGCGGAAGGTGATACCACGACTACGACGGTTGATCCGGCGGGAGAAGCCCCGGTTTTGACCGAGGCGGAAATTCCTACGGAGCCGTCGCCGGCTGTTGAAGCCGCGGCTGAAACTCCGGCGACGGCAGAACCCGCCACCGAAGTGCCGGCAGGTGAACCAGCGCCCGATGTGCCTGCCACTGAACCGACGACTGGCGAAAATCCGCCGCCTGCGTGACCAAAGGTAGGGCGCTTTCTCCGAAAGCGCCGATTTGGTTGCGGCGCGCTCGGAAAGCACGCCCTACCGGTAAAATCATGGCTTTCTTTAATTCCCCAGGCTGTTAACCTTCGTTTATGGCTTTCTCAAAGTTAGGCCTTTCTCCGGCGGTTCTCGAAGGGGTGCGCGCGGCGGGTTACATCACGCCCACGCCGATTCAGCTCCGCGGCATTCCGCTCGTACTTGCCGGCCGCGACATCATCGGCAGCGCGCAGACCGGCACCGGCAAGACCGCCGCGTTTGCGCTGCCCATTCTCACGAAGCTGGACCGGCACGCGCCCGGTCCGCGCGCGCTCATTCTCGAACCGACGCGCGAACTTGCCGCGCAGGTGGAAACGGCCATCCGCGATTTCGCGCGGTTCACCGATCTGAAAGTCACCGTCGTCTATGGCGGCGTGGGTTACGGACGGCAGTTGGATGATTTGCGCGCGGGCACCGACGTTCTCGCCGCCACGCCGGGCCGTTTGCTCGACCACCTCGAACGCGGCACGGTGCGGCTGGACAAGGTCCAATTTCTCGTGCTCGACGAGGCCGACCGGATGCTGGACATGGGATTTCTGCCCGACGTGCGCCGCATCGTCGAACGCTGCCCGCGCCAGCGCCACACCTCGCTGTTTTCCGCCACCATTCCGCCGCAAATCGAAACGCTCATTCAATGGGCGATGCGCAGTCCCGAAACGATTGAAATCGGCGCGCGCCGGACGCCGGCCGAAACGGTGAAGCACGTCATTTATCCCGTTTCCGATTCGCAGAAATCCGACCTGCTGCTCGAACTGCTGAAACGGGTGAATTTCAACTCGGTGCTGATTTTCTGCCGGACGAAGCACGGGGCCGACCGCGTCGTGGGATTGCTCAAGCGCAACAATCACGCCGTGGCCGTGCTGCATTCCAACCGCACCCAACGCGAACGGGAACAGGCGTTGCAAGGCTTCCGCACCGGCCGGTATGAGGTGCTCGTGGCGACGGACATCGCCGCGCGCGGGCTGGACATTGCGGACGTGAGCCACGTCATCAACTACGACGTGCCGCAGCACCCGGAGGATTACATCCATCGCATCGGGCGCACGGGCCGCGCGGAAGCGCACGGCGACGCCTTCACCATCATGACCGCCGAGGATGGCAGCCACGTCTTCGCCATCGAACGGTTCATCAGCCAGAAAATCCCGCGCGTGAAACTGGAAAATTTCGATTACAAGTACACGATGCTGTTTGAGGAGGGAAAACCCGGCCACTCCCAGGGCGGTTTCCCCGGCAAAGCCCGCGGCTCACGCGTCCACGGCGGCTACCACTTCGGCATGGCAAGGCGGAGAAGATAGGACGCTGCGACGGAATCGGTAGGGCGGTTGATCTGTTTTATGAGCGAATCGAAAAATAATTCAAATTCGCGCTTCGGTAAGCTGTTTGTTCTGGGCGCATTTACTCTTGGTTTTACAGCCCTCGTTTTGAGTTTGATCATATCAATGCCTCACCTTGACCACCCACAAAAATCTCCAATTAATGAATGTATAAACAATCTACGCTTGATAGACGAAGCAAAGCAGGAATGGGCTTCGGAAACGCATCATAGCACAAATGACACTCCAACCGTTACAGACCTGACGCCATATTTGAAATATTTCAACGGCCAATTTCCCCAATGTCCATCCGGCGGCACTTACACCATTGGACAAGTTGATATGCCGCCGACTTGTTCAATTACCAATCACGTTTTGCCCTGAGCCGCGGAGCGGCGACGGACAATAGCCCGGCGTTTCAACGCCGGGTTGGCGGTGAGGATAAATACGTCCCAACGGGACGGCTGAATTATCAAATGCAATAATCGGCGATGACGGCAATTTCGCCTCCATTCAGCCGTCCCTGCGGGACTTATATTGCGCCGTGATTTTCCCGGCGTTGAAACGCCGGGCTATTTTCGGAATGTCCCGTTGGGACAAAACAAAACCGCCCTCCGGCGCGGGCCTGAGGGCGGCGGGGAAAACTCGGCGGTTACTTGCCAACCGATTCTTCTTCCGGAATCCGCATGCAGTAGAACGAGCGATAGACGAAGACCAGCGCGACGAGGAAGAAGACCGCGCCGATGGCCACCTTGGCCACCGCATGGTCCTTCTGCATGGTCACCGCGATCTGGGTCGCCAGCAGGCCGAACAACGTGGTGAATTTGATCACCGGGTTCAACGCCACGGACGAGGTGTCCTTGAACGGATCGCCCACGGTGTCACCCACGACGGTCGCGGCGTGCAAATCGGTGCCCTTCTGGCGGAGGTCCACCTCGACGATTTTCTTGGCGTTGTCCCACGCGCCACCGGCGTTGGCCATGAAGATGGCCTGGAACAGGCCGAAGAACGCGATGCCGATGAGGTAGCCGATGAAGAAATACGAGTTGAAGAACGCCAGCGCGAGCGCGAAGCAGAAGATGACGATGAAGATGTTCCACATGCCTTTCTGCGCATAGACGGTGCAGATGCGGACGACTTCCTTGCTGTCCTTCTCCGAGGCCGTCTTGGAGTCGAGTTTTATGTGCTCTTTGATATAGACCACCGCGCGATAGGCGCCGGTGACGACCGCCTGGGTCGAGGCGCCGGTGAACCAGTAAATCACCGCGCCGCCCATGAGGAGGCCGAGGATGATTTCCGGCTGCACGATGCTCAAATGACCAATGACGCCGCCGAACAGGTTTTCAAGCAGCATGATGATGCCGAACACCATCGTCGTGGCGCCGACGACGGCGGTGCCGATGAGCACCGG
This sequence comes from uncultured Verrucomicrobiae bacterium, assembly GCA_963744965.1. Classification (GTDB taxonomy): domain Bacteria; phylum Verrucomicrobiota; class Verrucomicrobiia; order Limisphaerales; family UBA11358; genus UBA11358. The sequence continues at coordinate 264,179 of CAVUVT010000006.1, read as the reverse complement.
CTTGGCCGTGGCCTTAAAGGTGTTGCCCGCGCCGTCGCCCTTTTCCAGTTGATACTTGGCGTTTTCAAAGTCCGCGTCGAAACCGAAGTCCCTCTTGATTTCCTCCTTGATGCCCGGGCGGCTTTCGATCTGGCTCAGTTCATACACCGATTGGGCGTTGTCGGTGACAGGGCCGTAGCTGTCCACGGCGATGGTCACCGGTCCCATGCCGAGGAAGCCGAAGGCCACGAGGCCGAACGCGAAGATGGGCGCGGCAAATTTGAAGGTCTCCGGCATCAGCGCAACAATCGGCGAGCCGTTGTAGGTGGCGAGCAGGACGCTGATGAACATCAGCGTCAGAATGCACAACCCCATCCAGAACGCGCAGAAATTGCCGGCCACAAAACCGGACAAAATGTTCAGCGAGGCGCCGCCGTGTTTGGAACAGTTGGTGACTTCGCGGACGTGCCGGGAAGTGGTGCTGACGAACACCTTGGTGAATTCCGGAATCAGCGCGCCGGCCACGGTGCCGCAGGAAATGATGGCCGAGATCACCCACCAAAGGTTGGTATCGAAACCGGGTTGCTTTGCCAACAAGAAATAGCTGGCGGCAAACGTGATGCCGATGGACACGATGGACGTGATCCACACGAGATGGGTCAGCGGCGCTTCAAAGTCGAAATCCTTTTTGTGGCCGTATTTGGCCTTGCTGAAGATTTCGTTCGCAAAGTAGGACACCAGCGAGGTCACAATCATCAATGCGCGCATGGTGAACATCCAAATGATGAGCGTCGCGCAAACGGCCGGGCTGGCCTCCAGTGCCAGCGCCAGGAACGCAATCAGCGCCACGCCGGTCACGCCGTAGGTCTCAAAACCGTCCGCCGTCGGGCCGACCGAGTCGCCGGCGTTGTCACCGGTGCAGTCCGCGATCACGCCCGGGTTCTTCGGGTCGTCCTCGGGGAGCTTGAAGACGATCTTCATCAGGTCGGAGCCGATGTCGGCGATTTTGGTGAAGATGCCGCCGCAGATGCGGAGGGCGGAGGCGCCGAGGGATTCACCGATGGCGAAGCCAATGAAGCACGGGCCCGCGAGGTCTTTGAGGAAGACCAGGATACAGATCATGAAGAACAGTTCCACGCAGACGAGGAGCAGGCCGACGCTCATGCCGGAGCGGAGCGGAATGCCCAGCGTAGCGTATGGATTGCCCTTGAGGGCCGAGAACGACGTGCGGGAATTGGCGACGGTGTTGATGCGGATGCCGAACCAGGCGACGCCGTAGCTGCCGAGGATGCCGAGGATGGAGGCCGCCAGGATGACCGCCACATCCCGGAGGCTTTTTTCCTCCAGCACCTTGAAATAGAAAAGCATGCAGGCGGCGATCAGCGCCCAGAGAATGACGAGGAACTTGCCTTGCTGGAACAGGTAGGTTTTGCAGGTTTCCCAAATGGTATGGGAGACATTGCTCATGGACGAATGCACCGGCAGGGCCTTGGTCTGCTTGTATTGCACCACACCGAACGCGGCGCCGACGAAACAAAGCAAAATGCCCACGTACATCAGCGTCACGCCGCTGACGCCGAAGAAGCCGGGGAATGTCACCTGCGTCAGGTCGGGAATTTTGATGTCCGCCTCACCGGCAAACACATTGGTTGCAAGGCCGAACAAGCAAAATGCCGCAAGCGCCCACGATATAATTTTAGTTTTTTTCATAAAAAAGGAGTTGCCGAAGGAGGTTAAACAAAGCCCCCCTCCCTGCCAACCATTTTTGGTAAAGAACTCTCCAAAAATTGACTTGGATTGCGCCGAAACCTGACGATTTCCCCCATTTCCGGACGTGTACCCTGGTCATAAGCAAGCCAATGGAAATTCGAGGACGAGGACGAGAACGAGGACGATCAATAACAGTCGAGTTGCCGGCATACGCATTTGACCTTGTCGCTCGCGGTGTGTTTCCTCATCTTTGCGGTGATGGACGAACGCGCGGTTTCCACTTTAAACAAACCGGACGTGGCGTTGGAACTGACGCTGCGCCCGTCGCTCTTCTCTGAATTCACCGGCCAGCCCAAGGTCAAAGAGCGGCTTGGAATCGCCGTGCAAGCGGCGAAACAGCGGAAGGAAGCGCTCGACCACATCCTGCTCAGCGGCCCGCCCGGCCTGGGCAAAACCACGCTCGCTTACATCCTCGCCAAGGCCATGGGCGCGAATCTCAAAAGCACCAGCGGCCCGACCATCGAGAAGGCCGGCGACCTCGCCGGTCTGCTGACGAATCTCGAGGAAGGCGACGTGCTGTTCATTGACGAAATCCATCGCCTGCAAAAAACCATCGAGGAATACCTGTATCCGGCGATGGAGGATTTCAAACTCGACATCATCATAGACCAGGGGCCGAACGCGCGCAGTGTGCGGCTGAACCTTCCGCGCTTCACCCTCATCGGCGCGACCACGCGCAGCGGCCTGCTCACCGCGCCGTTGCTCACGCGCTTCGCTGTCCGCGAGCGGCTTGATTACTATGTTGCCGAAGACCTGGAGAAAATCATTGTCCGGTCCGCCCGTTTGTTGAAGGTGGAGATTGAACCCGCCGGCGCGCATGAAATCGCCCGGCGCAGTCGTGGCACGCCGCGCATCGCCAACAATCTGCTGCGCCGTGTGCGCGATTACGCCCAGGTCCGACACGACGGCCGCATCACCGCCGACGTGGCGGACAAGGCGCTGGCCATGCTGGAAATTGACCAGAACGGCCTCGACGAAATGGACAAGCGCATCCTTGAAGCCGTCATCGTGAAATTCGGCGGCGGGCCGGTGGGCGTAAACTCGCTGGCCGTGGCCGTGGGCGAGGAGCCGGACACGATTGAGGAGGTTTACGAGCCATATCTCATCATGGAAGGCTACCTCAACCGCACCTCGCAAGGCCGCGTCGCGACGGAATTGAGTTACAAAAAGCTGGGATTGAAATCGTCGGCGGGAAACCAGTCGCGATTGCTTTAATCAAACATTTGAACCGTGCAATTCGCAAATCCAAAGCTTGTTTTACGAAAAGTATTTGATGATCCCACGCCCAATGGAATTGTTGCTAACCGAATCATAAAGTCATTTCTCGGGCTGGCAGATTCCAGTGAAATGACCAGTGAAAAAAGGGATGTCTATTGCAGAATTCTTTTATTATTCGGGAAAAAGCTTGTCGCTGTTTGGTCGCATTTGAAAACTTACAAAGAAATTGAGGTCAAGCTCATTGAACAGGTCAGAAACAAGCCGCCAGTACAAGGCGATGTTGTTACAATTGAGCACTCACAGGATTTATTTTTGGAATTCGACGAATTTTTGGTTCAGATCAAAAGCAGCTTGGATTATTTGGCAAAAATCCCAGTACCTATTTTAGCAGTTTGCTGAAAAACCCAGCGATTTTTGCCTGAACTGTATTTCGATCATGGTTAATTCTATTTCAGGTCGCTGCGGAGCGCGAATCTTTGTTCGGCGGCGGTCCCGGTTGACTGCTTTGAGCGGCTCTTTCGTCCGATCTGAACAGTCCACTGACCAACCGCGTCCTTCATCCGGCCTGCAAACTCATTCCCAGATTGGCTATCCGCAGCAAATTGTATGTCCCGGCCACGAAATAAGCCCAAGCCTGCGTCCGCTCCACTCCGCGATAGCGGCTGCGCCTCAATCCACCTACCATTTTCATCCAGCCAAAGATTTCTTCGACCCGCTTGCGCAAACGTTGGCTGGTACGGTAACCGGTGCAACTGGTCGTGCGTCCATCCAGTCCCGAAACTTCAATTCCTTCCTTGCACGCCGTATGCGGCGAGATTTCCCGCTGGCGGCACCCGGCCACAAATTTCTTTTGGTGATACGCTTTGTCCGCCCCGAGGGTCGTGATCCTGGCTTCGTGCAATTCCCGATGTTCATCCACCTGCGCCAGGGCTACGGTCGGCTCGTCCTGGGCAATGGGATTATGCACCGTGATGGCTGCGCACAGTCCATGCCGGTTTTCCATCAACACCTGCGTCCCAAAACACAGTTTGCTGGCCTGTCCGTTGGCTTTCCGATACAGCACGCTTTCCGGATCGGTCGTGCTTTGATGCGTCGCATTACGCCGCTGCTCCCCGTGGAAGTTGATCGTCGGATTGCCAGGGTCGTCATCTTTGGCCGAGGCCACTTTGGCCCCGTCTTGGCCATCCTTGCGCACAAAGCTCTTCAGACTGGCCCACGCTTCGATGAGCGTGCCGTCGGCCGTAAAGTGCTGGTCACTGGTCCAGCCTTCGGTCCGCGACAAATCATAGACCTCCACGAAAAACAGCTTCGCAGCCTCCACCGAAAGCAACCGGTCATAATTATGGGTGAACACCGTCGGATCGAAACTCCCTTCGTCCAGTTCCCGGTCCAGAAACCAAAGCCACAGAAGATTGTAGGCCAGTTGCTCGCAATACAGCCGCTCACTGCGCACCGAATAGAGCGCCATCAGAATCCGGCTCTTGAACAGTTGCTCCGGCGGAATCGAAGGCCGTCCCTCACCGGCATACAACTCATCAAACAACGGCGAAAGTTTCGCCAACACCTGGTCCACTCGTGTCTTGATCCCGCGCAACGGATGGTCCGCAGGCACCCGCTGGTTCAGGTTGATCGTCGTCAGAAATTCCGGTTGTGCTTGAGGTTTTCCACGCATGATTCTCTGACCTATCCCCTTCGCCGCCATTCAAACTTTCTGCGAGTTTTTCAGCAAACTGTTAGGCAAGAAAATTTGGAATCTTCACACTTTTGGAAATTATGGCGAAGATGTTCTTAAAGTATTGGAAAACAATCTGCCTACCGACCTCAAAAAGCGAGCAACTGGGTTCAAGGAAGTTGTCTTTCAAAAGCACGCAGGCTGGTTGAAAGAAACGATTAGAGCTAGAAACAAAATAAATCACTTTCTTGATGGTGGGCTTCGGTTTGAAGACTTCACGGTTTTCTTGGTTGCGAACGATCAAGACAAGAAAATTCATGTTCCAATGTGGTCGCCGGACCAAACTATCAGCGCATTTATGGAAATAATTTGGGGCAATCTAATCGTTCTTTCAGAAGATTTCATCGCGTTCTTTGTTTCGTTGAAGCTTAAAAAAGGTTTGGTCCTCTTACGCGTCGGGTCCGAGCGCGGCTCGCATCGAACACCGTGGAGACTTTGTTCAAAAGAAGAAGCAGAGGAATTTGCAAGAAAGGTTGAAGCCGCCCCTTGACTTCTTGGCTTTTAACTTTCGTTCCGTGCTGATTTGTATTTCACCCAGCCGTTTCTATTTATTCCCAAACGTGCTAACATTCACAACCTTCTCCTCAACCCGCCATTTTGCCTGTGGCGGGGGACGGCAAACGGGATTACATTGAAACGCGTGAAAAATATTGCGGTGCCCATTCTCATGGCGCTGTCAATCCTGCCCCGGGAAGGGCGCGGACAGACCAACGCCACCCCGGCAGATGAGGAGGACCATTTCGTCGCCGAGCGCCGACGCATGGTGAAGGAACAATTATCCAGTTCGGGCTACGGCATCACCAATGCGCGCGTGCTGGCCGCGATGGGCAAGGTCCCCCGCCACGAATTCGTCCCGCTGGAACTCCGGCACCGGGCTTACGACGACGGTCCGCTGCCCATCGGTTATGGCCAGACCATTTCCCAGCCTTACATCGTCGCCTTCATGACCGAAAAACTTGAGCCGCAGCCGACGGACCGCGTGTTGGAAATCGGGACCGGTTCGGGCTACCAGGCCGCGGTGCTCGCCGAACTCGTGGGAGAAGTTTACACCATAGAAATCGTTGACGCGCTGGCGCAACGCGCCGGGGCCGACCTGAGGCGTCTCGGTTACACGAACATCCACGTGCGCGCCGGGGACGGCTGCCAGGGCTGGCCGGAAGCCGCGCCGTTCGATGCCATCATCGTTACCTGCGCCCCGGAACAGGTGCCGCAGCCGCTCGTCGAACAGCTCAAGGACGGGGGCCGGATGATCATCCCCATCGGCCCGGGTTGGGACCAGAACCTGGTGCTGCTCCACAAGCAGGACGGGCGCCTGGAGAAACGCGCCGTGCTGCCCGTGCGTTTCGTGCCGATGACTGGAGGGGCGCTGCGCTGATTCAAACGGCGCGGCTTTTTCCTTTCGCTTTCCACATGATCCGTGGACAATCCGTCACCGCAATGCATGCCCGGGCGCGCCGATTTACATTCCAGCCTCATCGTGGATGGCTGTCTGAATTGCCGGAAACTTGGCGGGCTTTAATCATTGCGGTGACCTGGCAGTTTTACGAAACGCCGCATCACGACACGGTGACTTGCCGGTTCGACAGCGACAAGGTGAAAATTGAATTTTTGAGCAGCGTTTCGGAAAAACTGTCGGCGCACAAGGAAACCCGCCCGGCCCTCCTCGGGCAAATCATTGCCTGATCCGGGTTCGCGCCGGTGTTAGCAGTTTGCTGAAAAACCCAGCGATTTTTGCCTGAACTGTATTTCGATCATGGTTAATTCTATTTCAGGTCGCTGCGGAGCGCGAATCTTTGTTCGGCGGCGGTCCCGGTTGACTGCTTTGAGCGGCTCTTTCGTCCGATCTGAACAGTCCACTGACCAACCGCGTCCTTCATCCGGCCTGCAAACTCATTCCCAGATTGGCTATCCGCAGCAAATTGTATGTCCCGGCCACGAAATAAGCCCAAGCCTGCGTCCGCTCCACTCCGCGATAGCGGCTGCGCCTCAATCCACCTACCATTTTCATCCAGCCAAAGATTTCTTCGACCCGCTTGCGCAAACGTTGGCTGGTACGGTAACCGGTGCAACTGGTCGTGCGTCCATCCAGTCCCGAAACTTCAATTCCTTCCTTGCACGCCGTATGCGGCGAGATTTCCCGCTGGCGGCACCCGGCCACAAATTTCTTTTGGTGATACGCTTTGTCCGCCCCGAGGGTCGTGATCCTGGCTTCGTGCAATTCCCGATGTTCATCCACCTGCGCCAGGGCTACGGTCGGCTCGTCCTGGGCAATGGGATTATGCACCGTGATGGCTGCGCACAGTCCATGCCGGTTTTCCATCAACACCTGCGTCCCAAAACACAGTTTGCTGGCCTGTCCGTTGGCTTTCCGATACAGCACGCTTTCCGGATCGGTCGTGCTTTGATGCGTCGCATTACGCCGCTGCTCCCCGTGGAAGTTGATCGTCGGATTGCCAGGGTCGTCATCTTTGGCCGAGGCCACTTTGGCCCCGTCTTGGCCATCCTTGCGCACAAAGCTCTTCAGACTGGCCCACGCTTCGATGAGCGTGCCGTCGGCCGTAAAGTGCTGGTCACTGGTCCAGCCTTCGGTCCGCGACAAATCATAGACCTCCACGAAAAACAGCTTCGCAGCCTCCACCGAAAGCAACCGGTCATAATTATGGGTGAACACCGTCGGATCGAAACTCCCTTCGTCCAGTTCCCGGTCCAGAAACCAAAGCCACAGAAGATTGTAGGCCAGTTGCTCGCAATACAGCCGCTCACTGCGCACCGAATAGAGCGCCATCAGAATCCGGCTCTTGAACAGTTGCTCCGGCGGAATCGAAGGCCGTCCCTCACCGGCATACAACTCATCAAACAACGGCGAAAGTTTCGCCAACACCTGGTCCACTCGTGTCTTGATCCCGCGCAACGGATGGTCCGCAGGCACCCGCTGGTTCAGGTTGATCGTCGTCAGAAATTCCGGTTGTGCTTGAGGTTTTCCACGCATGATTCTCTGACCTATCCCCTTCGCCGCCATTCAAACTTTCTGCGAGTTTTTCAGCAAACTGTTAGGTAACACTACTAGCCAGGGTTGCCAATGGGTTGGCGGGGTTGGGTCATTTTCGAAGGGGCGGTGGGGTTCCCGCCGGGCCTGATTTTTGCTCATTTTGGCGCGTTTCCCTAAAAAAAAACAATTATGAGACACTTTTGTCTTTACTCCGATTTTAGAAAGCTGTTTTTTTGCCCGAAGCGATTCGGAAATCCATGAAACCCGGCCATATCTTTATTTTGGTGTTGAATCTCCTGATTTCACTTGCGCTGGCGTGCTTCATCGTCCGCCTGTTCGTAAACTTGCAGGAAAAAGACCGGATCATCCAGGACCTTCAGGCCCAGAAACAGGTGGAGGCACAAAAAGCCGCCAAAGCGCAGAAGGAAGATGAGGTGCAGAAACAATTTGAGGCGCAAATCAAACTCGAAGCGCAAAAGCAGTTTGAGGCGAAGAACCTGCGCCTGATAAATGACGACCTGGACAAAATTGACGCGCGTTTGAAACGAGTCCTGGACCAGCCGTCCGGCTATGCGGATGAAACCAAGGCGCAAAGGGACACGCAGGAAGAACTGTTGCGGCAGCTCGCCAGTTGTGCGAAGACAGAAATTGGGGTCTTGGCGGTGGAAATGCAAAGCCTGGGATTTCCCAATGATGCGGCCCTGCAGGAAAACCTGGGCGCTTTTTTCAGAAGCTATGAAGACAAGATTCACGAAGAACGTTTGAGCTACGATTACATTGACCTGGGGTTGAGAGACAGCGACCACAAAAAGGAAAAGGATGCCGAGTCCGCACAAGCATTGCAGGCGGCTTTTGCCGCCAAGCGGGCCATTCACAACCTCAAACAAAATCCAAAATGACCGGCAGGAATAATTTAAAATTCCGGGCCATTTGTCTTTAGGGCATCGTCCCCTTTGCTTCCGCAATCCGGGGATTGATACCAACCTGCGTTTAAAATGCTACAAATGCGCAAGGCGAACCATGGCTTGATTTGGAGTGCGCAGACAGGTCTGCGCCTTGGAACGACGCGACATGTCGCGTCGAAGAGAGCGGCGTCAAGCCGCCGCAGTCCAAAGTTAGTTGCATTTTGAATGCAAATCAGTATGACGCATCCAGAAGTTGGGAGTCTGAGATTTCAATTCACCAGCTCACCGGCACGGTCATCTTTTTTCCGAAGCGATTGTGATAATGCACCTGCCGCCGTTGCTGGCCGTATTCGTGGACCAGTTTTGTGATTTTCACGTCGTAGCAGCAGTATTCGGCGATTTCCGCCAGCCTGCCTTCCTTGAACCAGTGGATGGCTTGCATGCCTTCCGCCGTTTTTTCCACGCCGAACGTCGCCGTCGCAATCGAATCCAGCGACAGCCGGTGTTGGAGTTTGTTCTGCAAATCCACCATCAGGTCGAGCGTCGGCAACTGGCTCAAATCAAAGGTCGTGTAACCGTGCAACACTTCGTAATCGAACCGCAAAATGTTAAAACCCACCACCAGGTCGGCGCGCTGCAAATCCTTGAGGAGGTCGTCCACCTGTTTCTCACCGTAGATTTTGTAATCGCCGCGCCCGGTGCTGAACGTCACGCCGATGCTCATGCCCATGCGGCTGATGTGGCCCCAGCCGCCCACCTCATCGGCGGACTTTTGCGTTTCGAGGTCGAAATAGACAATGTTCTTCACGTGTTCACCCAATGAAAGCCGCACGGACGCCGGGAAACAAACTTAAACTTCGACACTTGCGGAATTCCGCGGGCCGTTCCAAATTCCCCGCATGTCATTAACCCCTTCCACCATGCTGCCGCTCGGCACGGCAGCGTCGGATTTTCGGTTGCCGGACACCAACGGAAAAACCGTCTCGCTCGCGGATTTCAAGGACAAGCCCGCGTTGCTCGTCATTTTCATGTGCAACCATTGTCCCTACGTGCAGCATATCCGCGCCGGGCTGGCGCAACTGGCGCAGGATTATTTGCCGCGCGGCGCGGCCATCGTCGGCATCAACTCCAACGACGCGGCGAATTTTCCCGAAGACAGTCCGGCCAATATGGCCGCCGAGGTCAAAGCCGCCGGTTATTCGTTCCCGTATCTTTACGATGAATCGCAGGCCGTCGCCAAAGCCTATCACGCCGCCTGCACGCCGGACCTCTTCCTTTTGGACCGGGGACGGCGATTGGTTTATCGCGGCCAGTTCGATGCCAGCCGGCCCGGAAACGGAGTTCCCGTCACCGGCAAGGATGTGCGCGCGGCGCTCGACGCCGTGCTTGCCGGGAAAACCACTTCGGGATTTCAAGCGCCCAGCGCCGGCTGCAACATCAAATGGAAGGCCGGAAACGAACCGGGACGTTCTTGAAACAGCGGGCGCCCCCGACATTGCGCGGGTGTCCTCTGAAACCGGCCGGTCGTATTGTCGCGTAACGAATCCCATGCGGTCTTGTCCAAACGATGGGAACACCCTTTTGAAAGACCATGATGGACGAGGAAAACCAAAACGGCGCCGCGCCGAAAATTCTGGAGCAACTGGTCCATCAGGCCGAACGCGCCGGGGCGAGCGACATCCACCTCCAGATGCGCGGAAAATCCGCCGAAGTTGGTTTCCGGCTCGACGGCCTCATTGTTCCCGGCACCGAACTTCCCGCCGACGTGGCGGAACGCGTCTTTGGCCGGATCAAATTTCTGGCGCGGCTGAAGACGTATCAGGAATCGCTGCCGCAGGACGGCCGCATTTCGCGCGGCGACCTCGGCAGCAAAAACGACATCCGCGTAGCCACTTATCCGACCGTGACCGGAGAAAAAATCGTCCTGCGGCTTTTCAATTCGTCCCCGGCCACATCGCTCCGCGAATTATCCCTGCCCGCCGCCGCAAGCGCCGAACTGGAACAATTTCTCCGCCAATCCACCGGCCTGTTGCTCCTCACCGGCCCGGCGGGCAGCGGCAAGACCACCACCATTTATGCCTGCCTTCGCCATCTCGTCGAACCCGGCGGACGCCAGATCATCACTGTCGAAGACCCGGTGGAACAGATTGTTCCCGGCACGATGCAAACCGAGGTGAATGAAGCCATCGGCCTCGATTTTGCCCGCGCCGCGCGGCACCTGCTGCGGCAGGACCCGCAGGTGCTCATCATCGGGGAGATTCGCGATGAAGCCACCGCCCAACTGGCCATCCGCGCCGGGCTGACCGGGCACTTGGTGATTTCCACGTTACACGCCGGATCATGCCGGGGGGTTTTCGAACGGCTGCTCGTGATGTGCGCCGACCATTCCGCCGTGGCGAGCGCGGTTGAACTGGTTTTAAACCAGCGGCTTATCCGCAAATTATGTTCCGCCTGCGGCGGCGCCGGGTGCGATGCCTGTTTGCGCACCGGTTATCAGGGCCGGGTGCCGCTGGTGGAATGGCTGCGGGTGGACGAGGCGATGCGCGTGAAAATCCGGCAGCGGGAATTGACAGCATTGGTGCCGGCGCGGCCCCTGGAAGAATCGGCGCGTGAGCTTTTGCGGCAAGGTCTGTCCAATCAGGCAGAATACCAAAGAGTATTCGGCCTATGAAACTGGACGAATTTGCCTTCTTCAACCAACAACTGGCCGCGATGCTGCGCGACGGCATCCCGCTCGAGGGCGCGCTGCGGCGGCTCTGCCAGGAAATGCGCGCCGGGTCGCTCCGCACCGAGTTGCAGACGCTCGAAGCCGACCTCGCCAAAGGCACGCCGATGGCCGACGCGTTGAAAGGCCGCCAGCTTCCCGAACTTTACAAGCGGATGATCATGGTCGGCGTCAAAAGCGGCGACCTGCCCGGCGCGCTGACGATGCTGGCGGATTACTTGCAACAGCAGCACTTGATCTGGACCCGGCTGAAGGGATTGATGGTGTACCCTTTAATTGTTCTGACTGGCGCGTTTTTGCTGTCGTGCTTTATTGCCGCCATATTGAGTTCGTTCATCTGGCCCAACCTGATATTTCTGGCGGGAAATCCTTCGACACCGGTAATTGCCGCCGGCGTGTGGATGTCCCCGGTTCTTTTGGCCATCGCGCTGGTGATTGCGCTGGTCGCCGTTGCGCTTTCGCCCGCGCGCCGGGCCTTGCGCTGGCGGTTGCCGGCGTTCAAGGAATCCAGCCTCGCGCAAGTGGCATCGGCGATATGGCTGATGTTAAAAAACGGCGTGCCGCTCGACGGCGCGCTGGCGCTAACGGAACAAATGGAGGAAGGTACCTGCGCCGCGGCGGAACTCGCCCAATGGCGTCAACGGCTCGCATCAGGCAGGGGTAAATTCTCCGAAATGGCCGTATCGGGCAGCGCATTTCCACCACTATTTGTTTGGATAATTGTCAATTCCGGCGAAGATTTGGCGGATGGGTTCCGGCGTGCGTCGGAAATTTACCAGGCGCGCGCTTTGTATCGGATTGAATTACTGCTCTATTCGGCGCTGCCTTGTTCGGTTCTGGCGCTTGGAATCATGATTTTTTCCCAAATTCAGCCTGTCTTTTTAGCACTTACCACTTTCTTAAAAACGCTCGCAGATATGGGATCGTGATGCCAATAAACAACAAAATTATTTTCTCACCGTTGCTAGGCCAAATTTTCAACGCCGACAATTTGGGATCTTTCTTCGGTATTTTGTTCAGGTTTGTCTGGGCGGTGCTTTGCCTCACCGTTTGGTTGGGCGGCATTGGCGCCGCTGTTTATCTCATTCATTTCCTGTTCACCCTGCCGATGCGGCGGGCAGAACGCGGGCGGCTGTTTCTCGATCTCATCGAAACCGCGCTGAAGTGGGGACGGCCAATCGAAGAAACGATTATCTCCGTTGCCCGGAGTTGCGACCGCACCGTCAGTGTCCGTTTTCACATCTTGGCCGCACACCTCGAAGGGGGCCTGCGCCTGGGCACAGCGCTGGAGAAGGAGCCGCGCTTTTTGCCGCCGCAAATTGCCGCCATGCTGCGGGTTGGGGAAAAGCTCGGCGACCTCCGGCGCGTGCTGCCCGCCTGCCGCGAAATTCTGCGCGACCGGCCCGCGGCCGTTCGCAGCGCCATGCATTACATGATTTTGGTCGTTCTGCTCTTCTCGCCGGTTTTTATTTTCATGGTGATGATGACGGCGGTCATGGTTATTCCAAGATTCAAGGAAGTCGCCGCTGGAATGGGTATCGAGTTGTGGCCAGTGACAATGTTCGTCTTTGGACACACAAACTGGTTGATCAGTATTGAAATTATTATTTCCCTGCTGCTGGTTGCTGCCACGGTGATTTACATCGGCGGGCCGCAGCTTGTGCGCTGGTTTCAGTTTCGCGGGTTGCCGTTCGCGGACTGGATTGCGTGGCGCATACCGTGGAAGCAAAAGCGGCTGCAACGGACATTTTCCGCCATGCTCGCGGTGCTGCTGGACGGCGGCGTGCCGGAAGCCGAGGCCGTCCGGCTGGCAGGCGAATGCACCGCCAACGAAATCTGCCGCCGTCGCTCGCAACGTGTGATTGGCTCGCTGCAACAAGGAACCAGACTGGATGACGCCGTCCGCGCCTTCGACGACAGCGGCGAATTTCACTGGCGGCTGACCAACGCGACGCACGCACGCGGCGGATTTTTAAATGCGCTGCGCGGCTGGCACGAGGCGCTCGACGCCAAAGCTTTTCAACAGGAGGAGGCTTCCGCCCACGCTGTCACCAGCGGCCTGGTGATTTTGAACGGCGTGCTGGTCGCGCTGATCGCGACTGGCATGTTCGGCATCCTGATTGCATGTATAAACGCTGCGTTATTATGGTGACCGCTCGTTCACAAAATTTCTCCCTTGACCGGCCGCGGACGCGGGAGCGCGGCATTCTCATGGTGGATTTGATTGTCGGCATGGCGATTCTCACGCTGGCCATCATCCCGCTGGCGTTTCCGCTTGCGCATGAAAGGCAATTGCTTCGCGCCGAATATTTTCGCGGCGTCGCCATGGAAATTGTGGACGGGGAAATGGAGATTTTGGCCGCCGGCGAATGGCGTGATTTCCCGGACGGCTCGCAGGTTTACACGGTCCATGCCCATGCCGTCGCCCGTCTGCCGTCCGGCCATTTTCAATTGACCAAGACCGGAAAACATCTCCGGCTCGAATGGACGCCCGACGACCGGCGGGGTATCGGCCCGGTCGTTCGCGAGGTCACGATCAAATGAAACCACGCTTGTCCATGCCGCGCGCTGGCGCTTTGGCCGGGTACCTCTTGATCGAGTGCCTGGTTTATATCAGCGTGTTCGCCGTCCTGCTCGGCATCGGATACGGGGCGTTTTACGTCTGCTGGGATTACTCGAAGGCGTTGCATTATGCGACGGATGACATCAACTCCGCCTTGCGCGCCGGCGAACGCTGGCGGGCGGACATTCGCAACGCCACGGGAAAAATCACCGTCGAGACCACGCCGGAAGGAGAAGTTTTGCGGATTCCCTGCGGGACCAGCGAAGTCCTTTACCGTTTCAATACCGGCGAAATACGACGCCAGGTGGCGGCATCGGATTATTCAGAGTTGTTGCTCCCGACGGTCAAGGCATCGCAAATGGTGATGGACCTGCGCGGGCCGGTCAGCGCGTGGCGCTGGGAGCTGGAATTGAAATCGCGCCGCAAGGAAGCCCGCCTGCCCTTGTTATTCACGTTCGAAGCAGCAGCCAAACCGGCGCCATGAAAATTACCCGATTCAATCGTTCCCGGCCCCACCGTCAAAGCGGTTCCGCCGTGTTGTTATTTATCACCCTGCTGGCGATCATGCTGATGCTGATAACTGCCAACAGCAGCGCCCTGCTCCATTTGCATCGTGAATTGAAATTGTTGGACCAACGGCAGATCAAACGTCTGAATGCCTCACAGACCAACGCCACCATGACCGCCGTTTCACCGGGGCAACCGGGATCAAAATGAGCGCCGACACCGATGCCAAAATTCGGATGCTCCAAAGCTCAATGCGCTGCTTTGTGTTCGGACTGTTGGGATTGATCCCGCTGATTGGACTGCCGTTCGCAATTGTGGCGCTCTGGATTTCAGGCCGGGTGCGGGTCAAAGAAAAACAAATGTGGAATGCGGCGCAGTCTTATCGGTTTTGGGGCGTCGTCTGTGCCGCCGGCGGGACCCTTTTTTGGGGTTTCATCCTGGCCATCGTCATTTATCACGCGGTCACTGACGGCGGTTTCCTCTGAAGCGCCGGCTGCTCAGGACTTCGGTAGTTTTTCCTCGACCATTTCGCACAGCACGTGGAAGAGCAGCTTGTGGCCCTCCTGGATGCGCGCGGTGTTGTCGCCGGCCACGAGCAAATCAAGCGTTGCCATGCCTTTCGTAAAGCCGCCGTCGCGGCCCAGAAAGCAGATGCTTTCGATGCCCAGGCGCCGGGCCTCCTCCAGCGCGCGTCGGATGTTTTTGGATTTGCCGCTGGTGGTGAAGGCGATGAGCAGGTCGCCCGGTTCGGCCAGACCCCAGACCTGCCGGGCAAAAATTTCATCGGCGCCGTAGTCGTTGCAGACGGCGGTCAGGAACTCGCCGTTAGCCGTGAGCGAGATGGCCGGATAAGGCCGGCGGTCGGCGACGTAGCGGCAGAGAAATTCCGTGGCCAGGTGCGTGGCGTCGGACGCGCTGCCGCCGTTGCCGCAGATGAGCAGTTTGTGACCGGAGGTCAGGCAGCGCAGGACCATTTTCACCGCGCGATCCAGCGGCTCATCCAGTCCCGCCAGTCCGCGAAGGTTGGCGAGGGAATATTCAATTGCCTGTTGCAGTTGTGTCATGCCGGGAGACTAGTCGTTGGCCGTTGAAAGGAAAGGCGAATCCTGCATTGCTTGTGACTTGAGATTTTTGCCCCACCGATTATTTTACCTTCATGCCGATTTACGAGTTTCATTGCGAAAAGTGCGCGCGCGACAGCGAAATCCTCGTCCGCTCCAGCGATTGGAAGGGAACCGTCTGCCCGCACTGTGGTTCAAAGAAATTGTCCAAGAAATTTTCCGTGTTCGCCTCCGCCGGCTCCGGCGGCAACGACTCGCCGTCCTGTGACAGCGGCGGCGGTGGATGTTGTGGCGGCCATTGCCACGGGCATTGATTGGTGGGGCTGGTTCTCCGAGCCGGCCGCAGCGCGCTGCGCGCCCTACCTGGAACAAACTTCCCGCGCCGTCACGCACGTCAAATCCTCCACTACCCAGTCGGGAGAGTGTTTTCTTAATTCGTCCAGCTTCGTGCCGCCGGTGGCCACGGCCAGCACCTTGGCGCCGATGAATTTACCGCAGCGGATGTCGAACGGCGTGTCGCCCACCACCACAATTTCCTCGGGCCGCAGATTTTTGCCCAACACGCGGCGTCCACGCGCGAGGGCGGCGGCGGCAATGTGATTGCGGTCTTCGTGGTCGTCGGCGAATCCGCCGAATTCAAAAATGTCCCACAGCCCGTAGCGGCGCAGCTTGATTTCCGCGCCCAGACGGATGTTGCCGGTAAGCAGGCCGAGCCTCGGCGGTTGCGGCAACGCGAGCAAACCGTCGAGGAACTCCGGCACGCCCCGGCAGATCTCGCCGCGGCTTTGGGCGACAATATGGTCGAGCCAGAAAACGAAACGGCTGAAAAAGCGCTCGAAATTCTCCGGCGTGGCCGGGATGCAATGGTGGCCGAAAAATTCGCGAACCAGGCTCACGTCGGTGCGTCCGGCAAACTTGATTTTCTCGATGCCATCGCGGGCGTTGAACTCCGTGGCAAAAGTTTTGGCAAAAGCCTGCGAGCCGGCCCGGCCCGTGTGAACGAGCGTGCCGTCAACATCAAACAAAACCAGTCGCACCATAGCCGCTCAATTTGCCGCAACCGGAGTTTTCCGGCGAGTTTTTTCGGGCGAAATGGACAATGATTTTGATTTGCACGCTTTCGGTGGGGCGAGCGTCCCCGCGAGCCGTCGTCGCTACGCTTCCGTCTTCACGCTGTTTCGACGCGACAAGTTGACGCGCCAAGGCCGGCTCGTCAGTAGCCTCGCCCCACCAAACGGTACTGTTGGCGTTGAAGCTTTCGGATTGCGCGTTTCGCAACGGGCGCGATAATCCTCCCGTAATTTATGAACGAATGGAACATTCAATCCCGCGCCCATGCCTGCGAGGCGTGCGGCCAGCCGTTTGCCGACCGGCAGGTTTATCACACGCTATTGTTCGATGAGCCGCCGGAGTTGCGGCGTTCGGACATCTGTGAGCCGTGCTCGCAAAAGCAAAGCGCCGGGGACACGCGCAGCCGGGCCGGGTTCATCTCGCATTGGCAGGGGATTTACGAAACGCCAACGCCGCCCGCCGATCCGATTCACAAGGACACCGCCGAAACGCTGCTGCGGAAGCTGATTGAGCAAAACGATCCGCGTTACGCGCCGGCCGGTTACATCCTCGCCGTCATGCTCGAACGCAAACGCGTGCTCAAGGTGAAGGAGCAAATCGTCAACGACGGCAAGCGCGTGTTCGTTTACGAACAGCCCGGGACCGGCGACGTGTTCACGATTGCCGATCCGAACCTACGGTTGGATCAACTCGAAGCCGTCCAGCACGATGTGGCCGCGTTGCTCGAACACGGTTTGAATCCTCCCGCCCCTGCGCCGGTTGCCGCCGCCGAAACCGCAACCGAAGGCGTGCCGCAATCATCCGAACAACCCGCCGCGAATTGAACAAACAAAAACAATTTTCCCAAATGGAATCCCCTCTCCCGGTTTCGCTGTCGCTCCACCCCCCTCTCCCCACCGGGCGGGGAGAGGGCCGGAGCGAGGGGCGTTTAGTTTATTCAACCCTTTGATTGTGTCCGAACTTTCCGAATTCCAAACCCGCCTTGGCTACACGTTCCGCGACGAGGGCTTGCTGCGGCTGGCACTCACGCATCCATCCGTCGCCCATGAGCAAGGCGAAACTGTGCCTCGCGGGGACGAAGCGCAGCAAAGGCCCGCGCACAATCAGCGGCTGGAATTTCTCGGTGACGCCGTGTTGCAACTCGTCCTTACGCAGCAGCTCTACGAGAAATTTCCCGCGTCCGACGAAGGTCCGTTGACAAAAGCGCGCGCGAAACTCGTCAACCGACGCACGCTGGCCGAGCACGCCCGCGTCCTCGGCCTCGGCGCGCATTTGATTTTGAGCCGCGGCGAGGAAATGCATGGCGGACGCGAACGCGCGTCCGCGCTGGCAGACACGTATGAAGCGTTGCTCGGCGCGATTTTTTTGGACGGCGGATTTGAGGCGGCGCGCGAATTTGTTTTGCGCGAATTCAGCGCGGCGTTCGGCCAGTTGGACGCGTTGCCGATCATCGAAAATCCGAAGGGCGAGTTGCAGGAGTTGTTGCAGGCGCGCTCGCCCGAAGCGCCGGAATATCACGTTGTCTCCGCCACCGGGCCGGACCACGACCGGGTGTTTGAATGTATCGTGCAGCACGGAGGGGTCGAACTGGCGCGCGGCAGCGGCAAAAGCAAAAAAGCCGCCGAGAGCGATGCCGCCCTGGCGGCTTTAAAAAAGCTGCGGGAGGAATCAGGAAGCAATAGTTGAACCTGCTCCGAAGGAACGCTGGGAATTAATTTCCCGTGTCGCTTCGCGATTGTCCCATAACTCCCGGACGGCTCTTGAGCAGGTCGCGGATTTCGATGAGGAGTTTTTCTTGCGCGGTCGGTTCTGGTGGCAGCGTGGGTTTTGCTTCTTCATGGCGTTTGAGCGCATTCATGCCTTTCACCAGCAGAAAAATACAAAAGGCCACGATGAGAAAATTCAGCGTGATGGTGACGAAATCGCCCCACGCGAGCACCGGCCCGGCCTTTTGCGCCGCGTCCAGCGGCAGTTTGAGGCCGGAGTTCGCCGCGGCAAAGGCCGCCTGCGCCTGCGTGACCTTGTCCGACAACGGAAGGTAAAGGTTGGTGAAATCCAGATTGCCGACGAGCCGGCCAATGGGCGGCATGATGACGTCCGCAACCAGCGCGGTGACAATTTTTCCAAATGCCGCGCCGATGATGACGCCGACGGCGAGGTCGGCGACATTGCCGCGCAGGGCGAATTCCTCGAATTCTTTCAGGATGTGTATTTTCACGGCTGACTTCCTTTCGCGGTTTAGTTTGTTCTCGTCATCTCAAAAGTCAAACGGCGTTCAATACCGCGGCACGTTGGAATCAATTTCGTCCGACCAGGCGGTGATGCCGCCCTTGACGCTCTTCAGGTATTTGAATCCCTGCTCACGCAGGAAGCCCAGCGCCTTGAGCGAACGCACCCCGGCCTTGCAATGGAGGTAATAATGCTGGTTCGGGTCGAGCTCGGTGAAACGCTGCTGGATCTGGCTCAACGGCAACAGCGGCACGCCTTTGACGCGGGCGATTTCGTATTCGTCCGGCTCCCGCACGTCAATGACCTTGATGCCGAGCTTCGGATCGTCGAGCGCCTGCTTCATGTCCTGCACGGTGACTTCGTCGGGATTCACGGCGGGGTTTGCGGGTTCGGGCGCGATGCCGCAAAACATTTCATAATCAATCAATCCCTTGATGGTCGGATGTCCGCCGCAGATGGGGCATTCGGGATCGCGGCGCAATTTGAGTTCCCGGAACTTCATGTCGAGCGCGTTGAACAGCAGCAATCGTCCGACGAGTGAACTGCCCTTGCCGATGGCGAGCTTCAAAATTTCCGTCGCCTGGATGCAGCCAACGATGCCGGGCAACACGCCGAGCACGCCGCCTTCCGCGCAACTCGGCACCATGCCGGGCGGCGGGGGTTCGGGATAAAGACAGCGGTAACACGGCCCGCCGAGATGCGGCGCGAACACGCTGGCCTGGCCTTCGAAACGGAAAATCGAGCCATAGACGTTCGGCTTCTTGAGCAGGACGCAGGCGTCGTTGGTAAGATAGCGAGTCGGAAAATTGTCCGTGCCGTCCACCACAATGTCGTAGGGCCGGATGAGGTCGAACGCATTTTCGCTCGTGATGCGGGTGTTATGGATGACGACTTCGCAATTCGGGTTGATGCCCGCGATGGTTTCTTTGGCCGACTGCGCCTTGGGATGGCCCACGTCGGCGTCCGTGTGCAGAATCTGGCGCTGGAGGTTGGAATAATCCACGGTGTCGAAATCCACGATGCCAAGTTTGCCGATGCCGGCGGCGGCGAGGTACATGGCGATGGGCGAGCCAAGGCCGCCCGCGCCGATACACAGGACGCGGGTGCCCTTGATTTTCTTTTGGCCTGCCAGACCGACTTCGGGCAGAATCAGGTGCCGTGAGTAACGGCGGATTTCGTCATTGTTCAGTTCCATAAATCGAGTAGATAAGGATATTGCAAAGAGTGAATAAATCAAGCCAGCGCCGCATGAAACCAAATGCCACACCCCAGAGGGCCGCAGCGCGGCTGAAAAAACTTTCCCGACTGCGGCCGACGCTGGCCATCGTGCTGGGCAGCGGATTTCATCATGTTCTGACCGGACTGCGCGTGGAGAAGAAAATTTCCTACGCCAAAATTCCGGGCTTTCCGGTCCCGAGCGTGAGCGGCCATGCAGGCGAATTATATTTCGGTCATCTGGGCAGAACGCCGGTGATGGTTTTAAGTGGGCGGGCGCATTTTTACGAAGGCCATTCGATGGAACGGGTCACGTTCGCCGTGCGCGCGCTGGCGGCGTTCGGCCTCCGCGATTTGCTGCTGACGAACGCGGCGGGCGGCATCAACCGGAAATTCCGCGCGGGCGATTTCATGGTGTTGACCGACCACGTCAATTTGATGGGAACAAATCCATTGCGGCCGAGTGGCGGCGACGCCTCGTCGCCGGAAGCTTTTGCGACGGGGGCGTCGCAGCCACTGCCGCGATTTGTGGACATGACGCAGGTTTACGACACGAAATTGAGCGCGTGGCTGTTCCGCGCCGGGAAAAGTTGCAACTTGAAGCTGCAACGGGGCGTTTATCTGGCGGTGAGCGGGCCGAGCTACGAAACGCCGGCGGAAATCCGCGCGTTCGCGCGGCTGGGCGCGGACGCGGTGGGGATGAGCACGGTGCCGGAGGCAATGGTGGCGCGGCAATGCGGCTTGAACGTGGCGGCGATATCGTGCATAACCAACCTGGCGGCGGGCATCAGCAAGGAGAAATTGTCACATGCCGAAGTGCTCGAAACCGCCGAACGGGTGAAGACTTTGGCAGCCAAACTGCTGAAACATTTCGCCGGGTTGTATGGCCAAAATTGACAAAAACGAACTGGTGCGGGCGGCGGCAAGGGCGCGGGAACGTGCGGTGGCGCCATATTCCAAATTCAAGGTCGGCGCGGCGCTGCTCACGAAAGGCGGCGAAATCATTTCCGGAGCGAACGTGGAGAGCGCGAGTTATGGCCTGACGTGTTGCGCGGAGCGCGTGGCACTGTTCAACGCGCTGACGAGCGGGAAAAGGAATTTTATTGCGGTGGCGGTCGTCGCGCGCGCGCCCGGCGGTCCGATGCCGTGCGGAGCATGCCGGCAGTTGCTGGCGGAATACGCCCCGAAAGCAAGGGTATGGGTGGCGGACAGCCGCGCGCCGGGCAAAATCAGGGAGTTCACGGTGCGGGAACTTCTGCCAGCGGCGTTTGTCATTCCTTGAAATTTCCCAAAAGACCAGTAGGCTACGATGCCCGGTTTGATTTGAATGAAACCTGAAGTTGTATTTGGTTTGGAGAGCGCGGCCTGGCCGGCGTTGCTGTTGAATTCGGGCGGCATGGTGTTGCGTTCGAACACGGCAGCGTTGAACACGTTTGGCGCGGCCCTGGCCGCCGAAGCCCCGCAGTTGTCGGCGATTTGGTCGCCGGAAAACGGCAAAAAGCCGGACGAATTTTTTGCCGGTTGGGAGAAATCGCCGACCGTGACGGCGGATTTGAAGTTTCGCGTGGCGAGCGGCGCAACGATGAAATTCACAGCAGCGATCTGCATGTTCAATTCGGAGGGCCGCAAATGGTTCGTTTTGCAATTATTGCCCGCCGTTACACCGGTGGCGGCAACCACGCCGGGTGAAACCAAAACCGTGCCGGACGGGGGTGGGGTGATGCTCAAGCAAAAACTGGAATGCGCGTTGCAACTGGCGCGGTCGGTGTCGCTGGATTTCAACAACGCGCTGACGAGCATTCTCGGCCACACGTCGTTGCTGTTGAGCAAAGCCGACGCCGGGCATCCGTGGCGGCATTCGCTGATGGAGGTGGAAAAATCGGCGGCGCGCGCGGCGGAGATCGCCAACGAACTCACCGTGTTCAGCCGTCAGGAAAAGGAGGCGCACCGCGCGCCGCCGGGAAATTTGAACGTGGTGGTGAGCCGTTGCGTGGATTTTTTCCGCAGCGAGCATGGCAAAAAAATCACGTGGAAGACGCAGTTGGAGCGGGAATTGTTCTCGGCGCGATTTGACGAGGCCAAAGTGCAGCAGGCACTGACGAAGGTTCTGGAGAACGCGGTGGAAGCCATCGGCGGCGGGACGGGTCAAATTTTCGCGCAGACGCGCAACGTGGAGCTGGCCGAGCCGACGCAGGATCGCAACGTGCATCTGGCCGCCGGGGCTTACGTATGCATTGAGATTGGCGACAGTGGTCCGGGCATCGAGGCGGACATATTGCCGCGCATTTTCGAGCCGTTTTTCACGACGAAAGACGCCAGTCATCGTGGATTGGGACTCGCCCTGGTTTATGGCATCGTGACGAATCACGGCGGGGGCGTGGCGGTGTCCAGCCAGCCGGGCGCGGGCACGTCGGTGCGGGTTTATTTGCAGGCGGAAAAGCAGTTCATCCCCGAAAGCTCCGGCACGGATGAAAATTTGCACGGCACGGAAACCATTCTTGTAGTGGATGACGAAAGTCTGATGCTGACGATGGCCGAAACGATTTTGTCCGAATACGGTTATTGCGTGCTGACGGCGAACAGCGGCCAGAAGGCGCTGGCGATACTTTCACGCGACGACGTGCAAGTTGACCTCATCATCACGGATTTGGTCATGCCGACAATGGGGGGGCGCGAATTCATCGAGCGCGCCCGGCAACTCGTGCCCGGGACGCGGATTATGAGCACCAGCGGCTACGTCATGCCGGCGGACAAGCAGACTGGCACACCCTATCTGCAGAAACCGTTCACGAGCTACGAATTGCTGGCAAAAGTGAAACAAATGCTGATGCAAACACCTGCTGTTGACTAAGAGGTGAAGTTATGGTTAACTTTGCTTATTATGCAAATTGAAAGTCTAAAAGTATTCTGTGATTTGGCTGAAACGGAAAGTTTCACCAAAGCCGCTCAAATCAACGGCGTCACGCAATCAGCCGTGAGCCAGCAAATCAGTTCGCTGGAACGCCTGTTCAAGTCGCTGCTCATCGAGCGCAGCAAGAAAAAATTCCGCCTCACGCGCGAAGGTCAGATGCTATATGATTTCAGCAAGCAAATCATCCAGACCTATGAATCGCTGCACAGCAAATTGCAGGAATTGAAGGACATCATTTCCGGCACGATTCGCGTGGCGACCATTTACAGCATCGGCCTGCACGATTTGCCGCCGTATATCAAAAAGTTTCTGAAGAGCTATCCCACCGTCAACGTCCATGTCGAATACCGCCGCGCCAACCAGGTTTATGATGACGTGCTCAGCAACGTCGTGGACATGGGGCTGATCGCGTATCCGGCCAAAGACTCCAAGCTCGAAATTGTCGCGCTGCGCAAGGATCCCCTCGTGTTGATCTGCCATCCGCAGCATCCGTTTGCCCGGCAGAAATCCATCCGGTTCAAGGCGCTCACCGGGCAGAAATTCATCGGTTTCGAGCCGGACATCCCCACGCGCAAGGCGCTGGACAAACTTTTGAAGGAGCATGGCGTGGACCCGAAGTACGCCATGGAATTCGACAACATCGAAACGGTGAAGCGTGCGGTGGAAATTGACGCGGGCATTTCGATTGTGCCGCAGGGCACGGTCATACAGGATATTGCCAAGCAAACGCTCGCCGCCGTGCAGATTGAGGACGGCAGCTTTTACCGTCCGATCGCCGCGATTTACAAAAAGAACAAGGTGCTTTCGCCGGCGATGAAACAATTTCTGACGCTGCTCAAAGATACGGCGTAGGAAATTTCCCAATGCCCGACCGGCGGTTTGCGTGCAGCCAACCGCCGTTTTTCTTGCCGGCGCAACCATCACCGCGCAGAAGGTTGGCTGGGTAACCCCTTGAGAATCGGGGCGATGGCCAATTCATGATTGGACACCAACAGCGCCTAAGTGACGAAACCTGCTCTGAATTGGAGAATTCTCCATGCGAAACGTAGCATCGTCCATTCCTGCATCGGATTGTGATTGAAATGCTATACGCCATTCCCCAAAATGACGGGGACAGGAATTAGAACCGAATCGGAGACTTTCGAAGCGCAGGGACCGTCAAGGCTCCTGTCGTTACGGGAACCCCGGGTCGGACCTGGCGCACCGCGATCGGTGCGAACAGGCCAAAGGCATAAAATAATAAATCAATAATAATTCTGAGGAGACACACAATGTCGAAAGAAAGAGACAGTTTTGTTTCAGCGAAGTTGACGAAAATGAGCCTGCTGGAGAAATGCGGCCAGGTTCTCACCTTCACGTGGCGCGGGGCTTACCTGACACCTTCGGGGATCGAACAGATCACCAAACTGCACGCCGGCGGCGTTTGCCTGGAACCGTACGCGCTGGAAACCTGCAAGAACCTTTATTGGGGACGTTCCCAAGTGGACCCCAACTTTAAAAAACCGAAGGACTATTTCGACATCGCGCATACCTACTTCGACGATCGCAGCTTTGGCGTGAGCGTGGCTCCGGAAGAGCTCACCGCCGCGCTCAACCAGTTGCAGGAAATCGCGATGAAACGGCCCGCGGGAATACCTCTGCACGTCACCATCGACATGGAAGGCGATTTCAAAAACGATTACACCGCCGGCCGTGTCTTGCAGTTCCCGCCGCCCATGGGAATGACCGCCATCGGAGACCTCGATCTGGCCTATAAAGTCGCGAATGTCATGGGCAAGCAGATGGCCGCCATCGGGGTCACGCAGTTCTATCACCCGGTATGTGACGTCAACATCAATCCACTGAACCCCGAAATCGGCGTGCGCTCCTTCGGGGACGATCCCAAGGTCTGCGCGAAGTTCGTGGAAGCCACGGTGCGGGGCTATCAGGACGCGGGCATCGTCGCCACGATCAAGCACTTCGCTGGCCGCGGCGATTCCGCAACCGACGCGCACGACGTGCTGGACGTTTGCCGGGCGGACCTCAAGCGTATGCGCGAGGTCGAGCTGTTCACCTTCCAGGCCGGCGTCAACGTGGGCGCAAAGGCACTCATGACGGCCCATACGATCTTCCCGGCCTTTGACAAAGAGTTTCCCGCCACCCTGTCTCACAAGATCCTCACCGGTCTGCTCAGGGGCGAAATGGGATTCAAGGGGGTCATCGTCTCCGACGCCATTGGCATGGCCGCCATCCTGAAAAAGTGGCCGCTCCCCCAGGCGTGCGCCATGGCGATCAAGGCCGGCGTGGACACCATCCTGCTCAAGGCGGACGACGAGTCGCGCGCGCAGTGCCTCTTCGGCATCAAGAGCGCCATCGAGCGAGGAGAGCTCTCCGAAGAGCGGCTCAACGACGCGGTCCGGCGGCTTCTGTGCATGAAGTACGACCAGGGCCTGTTCGAAAAAGCGGGCAAGATGGACCCCAAGAAGACCACCGCCATTGTCAGAAGCAAGGAAAACATCGACTTCTCTTGGGAAGTGGCGCACAAAGCCCTTCTGGTGGTGCGCGACGACAAGAAGCTGCTGCCGCTGAAAAAGGACAAGAAAATCCTGGTCATCGAACAGTGCATTCCCTACTCCTTCCTGGGAAAAGATCTGTACAGCCATCCCCATATGTTCTGCGAGCAGATGGCCAAGCATTCCATCAATCTTATCCTGGATGATACGGCCTTCTACGCCAACGACGAGGAGGTGGCGGAGGCCCTGAAACTGGCCAAAGAAGCGGACATGGTCGTCATGACAAACTATTACGCGCGCATTGAAAAGAGGGGCAACAATCAGCACCTGGTGAAGGCTTTGAAAGACGCGGGACATACTGTGGTCGTCGTGACCAACTTCCCCTACCTCAAGGGCACGACCAAACAAGCCGATGCGGTGGTCTGCAACTTCTCAGGCTCCCCCGATTCGATCAGGGTTGCCGCGGATCTTCTGTTCGGGGCTGTAAAGCCTTATCCCTCGACGAAGATGCCGATCGACCTGAGTGCTGAAAAGACCCTTCCCGGCCAGGAACCCGCAGCTCCCCCGAAAAAGCCCGCGAAAAAGCCGGCGGGGAAACAAGGCAACGTGTGGGGAGGAAAGTGCTAGAGTAATGCGCCTTTCCCCCCAGCGAGTATGATCCATCATTCCGAGTGCCGGCGACGAATCTGAGATTCCGAGCCGGCGCCCGGAATATCATGGACGCCAAAGCATACGGATCCTGCGCTACAGGCAAAACACAAACGACCGATGAGCGAAAGCAAAATGTCCAAATCCACCGCGTTCGACGTGCGCGATATTTATACCATCGCGGGAGCCAAAATCGCCGCCATCTACGAACAAAACAAAATGGCGGTCCACTTCCAGGGGATGTCCAAGACTCTCCAGTTCCCGCAAACGGTCGCCCTGCAAGGTGCACCCACTTGTTCGATCGGCATTTCGCCTTACGGTCTGTACAACCGCCTGAACGATGCGGGCCGGCTCATCATGCTGAACCAAAAAGCGGTGCAATTCGCCTCCGCGCCGTTCATCCGCATCGGCGATCAGTGCATGATGCTGACCCAGAAGAAGCCGGGAGATGCCGAATTGCCCGACGACATCCCGGCGGTCAAGAACTACTACCATCCTCCGATTGACGAAAAAAACGTCTCCCTCACCGTCGCCACGCCGTCGCTGGAGGTTGCATACAAGCTGGGGAAAGTGAAAATAACCAGGAGACTGATTTCTCCCTTGCTGTCTGGAGGAGACCAGACGTTGATGCCCCTCGGCGTTGAAGAGTTCGAGGTGGAAAACGCCGCGGATGAGGCTCAGGAGATCACGCTCGTGGTGCCCAGGCCGTCCCTGGTCAATCTCCAGGAGAAGGAACTCAAACCGACCGACCAGGATAGTGTCTATGTTTGCTCCGCGGCGGTCCACGGCCAGAAGCATGAAGATTTCCGGTCCGCGGGCGTCCGGGGCGTGATCATGGGAAGCGTGGAGACCCCCAACCGCATGGCGCTGGCCGTTCCCGAAGTGCGTGGCGTCGCGGTGGACACCCAGCCCTATTTCTGCCTGAACCGGTACACAGGGGATCTCCTTTTGAACGCGGACGGGAGCTTCTACGAAAAACGGGAACCGGTCCTTCGAAGCGATTATGGATCAGCCGTCAGCCTCACCTTTACCTTGGAGCCGAAAGCGTCCAGAAAAATTCCGGTGGCCGTGGTTCTGGACTTCCCGGAGCAGGGCTACATTGACGGAGCGAAATTCGAACGCAAATATGTCAAGAACTTCGCGGACAAAGAGGCGCGGACGGCTGACATGGCAAAACTCGCCCTGAACAGCTATCCACAATGGTGGGGCCGGACCGTGGCAATTCAGAAACGAATTCTCGATTCGATCCAGGCCAGCCCTTCCTATAAAGGCGACAAGGCCGGTGCCCTGCGCTTGACCCGGCTGATCCTGAACGAACTCCATTTCCCGCTATCCAACGCCATAGTATGGGTCGAGGACGAAAAGGGAAATGAGCGAGCCAGATTCCTGGAATGTTTCGACTATGCCTATATCGATCCCTCGGATGTGGATTGGTATTCGATGGTGCTTCTGATGCTCTTCCCGCGCGTGGAAAAAGATCTGTGCCAGGGGTTCATCGATTCGATTCAGGCTGAAGATCCCACCCCGCGCTATTATCACTATCATGCTTCGTTCGTCGAAGCGAGGAAGCATTTCGAGGAGCACCCGGAAGAGTACCAAGGCAAGTCGCTGACACAGATCCGCGATGCCTTCAAGACCAAGGGCAGCGTCGCGCACGACCTGGGCGCAATGCCCAAGGGCCATCCCCTGCGCAACGTGAGCGATTATGCCTGGTACAACAACAACTACTGGGTGGATCTGTTCCCCAAGTTGATGATGCGGGTGTTGCGCAACGTGAAGTTCACGGGCGACATTGATTTCCTGAAGCAGAATTGGGAGACGCTTAAATTCGGCCTGGAGTCTCTGCTTAAACTCGATTTCGACGATGACGGCCTGCCCGAGGGCTATCCCGACGAGGTGAAAAACACCTTCGACAACCTGGTCCTCTTCGGTGCCGATGCCTACGACGCCACGCAGTTCCTCGGCGGCTGCCAGGCCATGATCAAAATGGCTCAAATGCTCAAAGACAAAGGCGGCGAAGCGCAAATCCAAAAGGCGTTCGACAAGGGCTGGAACAGCTTCGAGAAATTATGGCGGGATACGAAGAATAAAAAGGGCGAGAAACTCCAGTATTACATCACCTGTTACGATCCCAAGACCGGAAACGCCAACACCGATGTCTGGACCAACCAACTGGATGCACTTTGGTATCTAATCTCCATCGGCGAAGAGCCTTTCATCCCCGAGGACCGCGCCAGGAAGATTTTAAAGACGATTTACAGGAACAACCGTGCCTACCTGGGCTGGGCCATGTGCAAGACGGAAAACGGCAAACCGGTGGAATCGGACCAGGGAAAAGACGTCTATACGACTTCCAATTACGTCTTCGCCCAGTTGCTGGATTACTACGGCATGGTCAAGGAAAGCAAAGACGTTTACAAGCACATGGACAGGGTCGTCTTCGATTACGGCAACTCAATGATCACGGCTGACAACCTCCGGGCTGAATTGGAAAAGGAAGCCGGAGAATCCAGGCCCGGACCCCATTACATCGTCGCCGCCTATCCCCGGCCCGGGGCCGTCTGGACTCATCTTGTCATGAACTACATCAAGGACTTGCAGGCCAAGACCAAATCCAAGACCATTGAGTCACAGGACCTGATGCCGTTCTTCTCCGAGCTGCTGAACGGCCCGGAAAACGGGAAATAGGGAGCAGCCAACCATGACAAACGCGGGTCTGGAGCAAATCGCCGCCAAGCTCACACCGTCCGCCAAAAAATAAATCGCTTCAGGTAACGATCAACCAAGGAATCAATCAACATGTCCAAGAATTACGACATCACGTTCGTCGGTCACATGTGCTACGACGAAATCATCCCGTTCGGAGGAAAGCCCCACATCGCTCCGGGAAGCGCTGTTCTATGCGGCGCCATGGTCGCCCCACGCGTCGGCAAAAAAGTCGCCGCCGTTGTGAAGATGTCCAAGAAAGACGAGAACATCCTCCAGCCGATGAAGGATGCCGGCGTCGACACCTTCCTCATCCCAAGCGAAGTAACGACTTATTCGAGGGTTCTGCACTATTCCGCCAATGTTGACGAACGCAAACTGACGCTCGTCAAATCCGCCGGGCTCATTTCCATCAGCGACGTTCCGAATCTGGCCTCGACGTGCGTTCACCTCGCTGGGATTTCCGACACCGAATTCGACATGGCCCTCATGAAGGGCCTGAAATCACGCGGATACAGCCTGTCGACCGACATGCAGAGCTTCGTCCGTCACGTGATGCCGCTAACCCACGACATCGAGTACAGCGACGTGGCGAACAAAAAGGAAATCGCGGCCATGATGGACAAGCTCAAGCTGGACATCGTAGAAGCCAAGATTCTCACCGGCACCGACGACCTGGAAAAGGCCGGCATCATCGTCGAATCGTGGGGCTGCCCCGAGACCCTGATCACGCACGCCCAGGGCGTGTTGGCGCGGGTGAAGGGAAAGACATTCTACGAGAAGTTCTCCAACAGCAGCATCGTGGGCAGAACCGGCCGCGGCGACACGACCTTCTCGGCGTACCTGTCCTGGCGATTGGATCATGACGTGGCGACCTCGCTCAAGTTCGCCGCCGCTCTGGTTTCCATCAAGATGGAAACCCCCGGCCCCTTCAAGGGAACGCTCGATGATGTCCTGATGAGAATCAAGGAGAAGCATTCTGCGTAATCGAATCAGCCGTCGGCGGACCGACCGTGAGGGTCATTAGCGAGCCATTATGAATACACCAGACCATACCGTTCCGACGGACAGGGAATCCGCAGGCCAACGTGCTTTGAAAGACGTGTTCAAGGACGATTTTTATATTGGCGCCGCCCTCAGCGTGGATCAGATTACCGGCAAGGAGCCGGACGCCCTGGCGCAGGTGCAAAAACATTTCAACAGCATCACGCCGGAAAACATTCTGAAGTGGGAGGAAGTTCATCCGGAACCGAACCGATACAATTTCGAAGCGCCCGACCGTTATGTGGCTTTTGGCGAAAAACACAAGATGCACATCATCGGCCACACGCTGGTCTGGCATTGGCAGACGCCGGACTGGGTGTTTCAAGACTCATCGGGCAAGCCTCTGACTCGTGACGCGTTGCTGGCGCGAATGAAGGACCACATCTTCACCGTGATGGGCCGTTACCGGGGACGAATCCACGGCTGGGACGTCGTCAACGAAGCAATCATGGCGGATGGTTCTTGGAGGAAATCCAAATGGTTGGAGATCATCGGCGAAGACTACGTGCTCAAGGCCTTTGAATTTGCCCGGCAGGCCGATCCCCAGGCTGAACTCTATTACAATGAGTACGACTATGAGTACCGCCCCAAGTACGAAGGAGTCATCCGGCTCGTCAAGAACCTGCGGGCCAAAGGCGTCCGCGTGGACGGCGTCGGCATACAGGGTCACTGGTTTCTGGACTTTCCGCGAATCGACGAGATTGAAGCCTATGTCCTTGCCCTTGCCGAGTTGAAGGTAAAGCTGATGATTACGGAGTTGGATATGGGAGTGCTTCCTTTTTGCCATCTCGATATCCCGAAGGCGGACATCTCTTCCTTTGATGCAGAAACGCAGAAGAAGTACAATCCATATTCGAACGGCCTGCCGGACGCTGTCGAGAAAGATCAAGCAAAGCGGTATGCCGATTTGTTTTCACTTTTCCTGAAGCACCGGGAAAAGTTCAGCCGGATCACTTTTTGGGGCGTGCATGACGGCCAATCCTGGCGCAACTACCTGCCCCTCACCGGCAGGACCGACTATCCCATGCTGTTCGACCGTCGCTGCCAGCCAAAGCACGCTGTAACTGCAATCATGAAAGTAGCGCAGGGGAAAAACTGAAAAATGGGCCCCGGAATCGGGGTCACGCCACCATGCCTGTTTGCCGCCGCCTGGCCAAACGCGCACGGTTGCGCTTGACATTACACCCGATTCCCGTGCTTGCTACGAGGTGAACATGAAGTGCGTCGTCAAGCCGGGTAAATTTGAAATCATGATCGGCGCTTCCTCGAGGGATAGCGGTCTTCGAAAACCCATTCTCCTGGTGCAGTAACCGACCCTTCAGAAAAATCTCAACCCGAGACTCCAACATGCCATCAGACCAATCCCAGAAACTCTCGTTCTTTGAAATGGCGGGCTACAGCGCCGCCGACTCGGCCGCGAATTTCGTCTTCATGACGATGATTCTCTTCCAGACGAACTTTTACACCGACACCTTCGGCCTGACCGCCAGCGCCGCCGCCGCCATTCTGCTTTGGCCCCGGTTGTGGGACGCGGTGTTCGACCCGATCATGGGCGTCCTCGCCGACCGCACCAACACGCGCTGGGGCCGGTTCCGTCCGTGGATCCTGTGGACGGCGATACCCTGGGCAGTCGTAATGGTTCTGGCCTACACCACGCCCAGGGGTTGGAACATGAGCGCCCTGATCGCATACGCCGCAATCACAAACACGATGATGATGACGCTCTACTCGATGAACAACATGCCTTACTCCGCCCTGGGCGGCGTCATGACCGGCGACCTGAATGAGCGCGCCAAGCTCGCTTCCTTCCGCTTCGTCGCCGTCAATATCGCCCAGTTCATCGTCGGCGGCTTCACGCTGACGCTGGTAGCCAAGTTCGCCGAAGGCCACGATCGCGCGCACGGCTGGCAAATGACCATGTCCATATGGGCCGCCTTGTGTTTGGTCCTGTTCATGATCACCTTCTTGAGCACCAAAGAGCGCATCCAGCCCATGACGCAGGAGAAGAGCTCGCCGCTCCACGACTTTCGCGATCTGGTCAAGAACAGTCCCTGGAGAATCATGTGGATCATGACCATGATTCATTTCGGAATCCTTTCATTCCGGGGTGGAGCGAATTATTATTACTATCATCAGTACGCCGACAAGGCGGCCATGTTCGATTGCGTCGAGAAACTCGGCCTCACCGCCCCCGCGCTCGTCCCCGGCGCCCCCAAGCCCGGCGGCATCCTCGAAATCCTTGGATGTGTGGTCCACGGCACCAGAGACAACATGGCAACCTCGAATGTCGCCGATGTCTTCAACAGCATCGTCAACATGGTCGGCACCGCCACCACCATCATCGTCATCTTCCTCTCGGTTTCCTTCGCCCGGAGATTTGGAAAGAAGGCCGTCATCATCGCCGGCTTCGGCTTGTCGACACTCAACGCCTTCGCCACGTACCTGCTTAGGCCTGCGGATGTCTATGGCATGATTGCATTGACCGTCGTCGGCTCCATCGTCTATGCCCCGACCATTCCGCTGGTCTGGGCCATCTTCGCCGACTGCGCCGATTATTCGGAATGGAAAACCGGCCGTCGCTTTACGGGAATTGTGTTTGCCACCATCGGCTTCGCCCTGAAGGCCGGCCTGGCGTTGGGTTCGGCCTCGTTGCTCTGGATCTTGGCCGGCTTTTTCGGCTACGACACGAAATTCCCGAGCACTCCTGAAGCGATTGCCGGCTACCGCACCTGCGTCGGCATTGTCGTCGGCATCATGTTTGGTGTCTGCACGATTCTGTTGATGTGCTACAAGCTCAACAAAAAGACGACCATCCAGATGGCCGACGAGCTGGCCGAACGCCGCAAGAAATTTGCTTCCACTTGAAAATTATATGAAGATCAAAAACGCATTCCTCATTGTGGGAATTTTTCTGTCCACCAGCGGTTTCGCGCAAACCACCCTCAAAGCCGCCTTTAAAAACGACTTTCGCATCGGCGCGGCGATTAACGAAACGTACGCCAGCGGCCAGAACTCCAATGCGGTCGCGATCATCAAGGCCCAGTTTGACACCATCAGTCCGGAAAATGTTTTGAAATGGCAACCCGTCCATCCCGAGCCGGACCGCTATAATTTCGGGCCGGCGGACCAGTACGTCGAGTTCGGCCAAAAAAACGGAATGTTCATCATCGGCCACAATTTGATCTGGCATGAACAGACGCCGAAATGGGTGTTTCAGGATGAGAAGGGGAATCCGGTTGACCGCGACACGTTGCTGTTGCGGATGAGCAATCACATTTTTACCGTGGTCGGACGCTACCAGGGAAAAATCAGCGGCTGGGACGTGGTGAACGAGGCGTTGAACGAGGATGGCACGCTGCGCGAATCACCGTGGAAAAAAATTATCGGCGAGGACTACCTGCTCAAGGCGTATCAGTTCGCGCACGCGGCCGACCCGCAGGCGGAATTATATTACAATGACTATTCGCTGGAGCACGAGCGCAAGCGAAACGGCGCCATTGCGTTGATTAAGAAACTTCAGGCGCAGGGCGTTCACATCGCCGGCGTCGGATTGCAGGGGCACTACAACATGAACTGGCCGACACCGGCGCAGTTGGACGAAACCATCGAAACCCTTTCCAAACTTGGGGTGAAGGTGATGATTACCGAATTGGACATGAACCTGCTGCCGTCGCCGACGCAATCCCAGGCGGCGGATATATCCATGAACTTTGCGTTGCGGGCAAAACTGAATCCCTACACGAATGGCCTGCCGGACGACGTGCAGCAGGCGCTGGCGAAAAGATACGCCGATCTGTTCACGGTATTCGTCAAACATCATGACACGGTCAGCCGGGTGACTTTTTGGGGCGTGACCGACGCGGATTCCTGGCTGAACAACTGGCCGGTCAGGGGGCGCACAGCGTATCCGTTGCTATTCAATCGCGATGGCAGACCCAAACCGGCATTTAATGCCGTCATCCAAACAGCCAGTTCGCCCTAGGCCCCTCAAAAACCCAGGTGAGTCAGGTCTTGGTGGCAAATAGTCGCTGCGATCAGGTGTCAGGCGTCATTTTACGTTCAACTCGCGCTGGATGCCGAATTTTTCAATCCGTTTGCGCAGCGTCGCGCGCGTGATGCCCAGCAGTTTCGCGGCGTGGACCTGGTTGTTGTTTGTTTCCTTGAGCGCCTGGATGACCAGTTCGCGCTCGACGGCGGAAATGACCTCCAATTTCGGGTCGCGCCGGGCCCATTGGAACAATTGACGGGCGAGCGCGGCGGCGTCCGTGGCCGCTGCTTCGCCGACGGTCGCCGGAGGAGGCGCGGCGCCGCTGCCGCCTTGTCCGGAAATTTCCGGCGGCAGATCGCTTTGCAGTATCGCGTCGCTCTTGGCCATGACGTGCGCGCGGCGGATGGCGTTCTCCAATTCGCGCACGTTGCCCGGCCAGTGATATTTCCCCAGCGCCTTGATGACATTGGTGGCGATGGATTTCGGCTTCCGCTGCTGTTCGCGCGCAATTTTTTCCAGAAAATAGTTCACCAGCAGCGGAATGTCCTCGCGTCGCTCCCGCAACGGCGCAATGTGGATGCGCACGACGTTGAGCCGGTAAAACAAGTCCTCGCGGAATTGTTTCGCGGCCACGGCGGCTTCGAGCGGCTTGTTCGTCGCGGCGATGACGCGCACGTCCACCTGAATCGGCTGGTTGCCGCCGACGCGCTCGAACGTGCCGGATTGCAGCACGCGCAGAATTTTCGTCTGCGTGGCGGGCGTCATGTCGCCGATTTCGTCCAAAAAAATCGTCCCTTTGCTACATTGCTCGAACTTGCCGATGCGTTGCATGGTGGCGCCGGTGAACGAGCCGCGTTCATGGCCGAAGAGTTCGCTCTCGAGCAACTGTTCGGGAATCGCGGCGCAATTGACCGCCAGAAACGGCTGCTGGCTGCGGTTGCTGTGATGATAAATCGCGCGGGCGACGAGTTCCTTGCCGGTGCCGCTTTCACCGGTGATGAGCGCGGTGGCGTCGCTGGCGGCCACCTGGCCGATGAGCTTGAAAACCTGTTGCATCGGCTCGCTGCGACCGACGATGCCGAGTTCATAATCCTCGGATTCCAGCAGAGGCTCGTAGGAAACGACCTGCTGCATGTCGCGCGCGGCCTTGAGCGCGTTGGCGACGATTTCCTTGAGCTTCAGCGCGTCGAACGGCTTGAGCAGATAATCGTAGGCGCCCAGCTTCATCGCCTCAATGGCCGTCTGCGTCGTGCCGTAGGCGGTCATCAAAATGACCAGGAGCTTGGGGTTGGCGGCGTGGATCCGGCGGAGCGTTTCGAGTCCGTTCATGCCGCCCATGCGCACATCCATGAGCACGAGGTCGGGCTTGAATTTGGGAATGACCCTCAGCCCTTCCTCTCCGCTCGATGCAGTGGCCAGTTCGATTTCCGGCGAATTAAAGATTCGTTGGAACGAATACCGCACGTCCTCTTCGTCATCAATCAGCAGCAGCTTGCTCATTGGCTGTTTAACATAGCAAAAGAAGGCAAAAGAAATAAGGATTTTTTAAAGCGCACATTTGATTTGAATTTACACTGCCGCCCATGCGACCATTCGACCGTTCCCCAAATCAAACCAAAATCATTATGAAAAGACATATTTTACCCGGCCTGATGGCTTTGCTGGCGGCCCCGCTCCTCGCGGCGGATGTCAGTCCCCAGGCCGACGTCAAGAACGCCGCCGCCGCGCTCGGCAACCAGACCAACTATACCTGGCGGGCAACGGTGGAAGTCCCCGCCGATTCACCGTTCAAGCCCGGCCCAACGGACGGAAAAATGGAAAAGGGCGGGTACCTGATGCTGTCCTTCAACTTCGGCGACAACACGACCGAGGCCGTGACCAAAGGCACGAATGGCGCGGTCAAGACGGACGACGGCTGGAAGACGCTGGCCGAGGCGTCGAAAGACAACGGCGACGGCGGATTCAATCCGACGATGTTCATCGCCCGCCTGGTGCAAAACTACCGGGTTCCCGCGGTCGAAGCCGCGAGCCTGGCCGATGCCGCGAAGGAATTGAAGAAGGACACCAATTCAATTTCCGGCGACCTGACCGAAGCCGGCGCGAAGGAATTGTTGTCATTCCGGCGGCGCGCAAACAGCGGTGACGGCCCGACCGTCACCAATCCCAAGGGCTCGGTGAAGTTCTGGGTCAAGGACGGCAAACTGGTGAAATATCAATATCACGTCCAGGGCACCGTGAGCTTCAACGGCAACGACCGCGACGTTGACCGCACGACCACTGTGGAAATCAAAGACGTCAACTCGACCAAAATCGAAGTGCCGGCCGAAGCGAAGAAAAAATTGGAGTGACGCTTTCAAGCAAGGCCGGATGAATCCGGTGTTCCGATGGGAATGCTCCGGGCTTATTTCCCTTGGGGCGCATCTTGACACTGCCCCCATGCAGTATCGCGGAAAACGGAGCGCCGATCTCCGAATCGGCATAAACAGGTGATTTCCTGCGAACCTTGCCGAATCGGAGTTCGGCGCTCCGGGGGCAGTGTCAAGTTGCGCCCGGACCCTTGCGGGCCTAGATTCATTGTTTGACCTTGCCCGGCGCATCGCCTAGACTCGTTCTCCATTTTGCTATGAAAATTGTCGTTTGTGATCCGGTTTCGCCGAAAGGCATCGCTCTGTTGCAACAGCGTCCTGAATTTCAAGTGGTTGTGCTGCCCAAACGGCTGCCCGAACCGGAACTGCTCCCCGTTGTCGCCGATGCCGTCGCGCTGGTCGTCCGCTCCGAAACCAAGGTCACGCGCAAGGTCATTGAGGCCGCCCCCAAATTGCGCGTCGTCGGTCGCGCGGGCGTGGGCGTGGACAACGTGGACATCGAAGCGGCCACCCAACACGGCACGGTGGTAATGAACACGCCCGGCGGCAACACGGTGACCACCGCCGAATTGAGCTTTGCCATGCTGCTCTCCCTTGCGCGCAAGGTGCCGCAGGCGCACGCCTCGATGGTCGCGGGCAAATGGGACCGCAAGCTTTTTCAGGGCACCGAACTCATGGGCAAAACCCTCGGCGTGCTCGGCATGGGCCGCATCGGCACCGAAGTCGCCAAACGCGCCATCGCCTTCGGCATGCGCGTCATCGCCTACGACCCGTATCTCACCGAGGACCGCGCGAAGGCCATCGGCGCGGAATTTGCCGACGGGGTGGATGAAGTTTATCGCGTGGCGGATTTCATTACCGTGCATATGCCGGTGACGCCGGAAACGAAGCACATGCTCAACGCCGCTGCGTTCGCCAAGATGAAACCCGGCGTGCGCATTGTGAATTGCGCGCGGGGCGAAATCATCATCGAGGCGGATTTGATTGCGGCGCTGGAATCGAACAAGGTCGCCGGCGCGGCGCTGGACGTTTATGCCACTGAACCGCTGCCCGCCGACCATCCGTATCGCAAGCAGGCGAACCTGATTTTGACGCCGCACCTCGGCGCGAGCACGGAGGAAGCGCAGGAAAAATGCGGCATCGAAGTCGCCGAAGTCATCGCGGGTTATCTGCTCACCGGCGAGGTCCGCAATGCGGTGAATTTGCCGTATCTGGACGCGAAGACCTACGAGCAGGTGAAGCCCTACCTGCCGCTGGGCGAGGCGCTGGGAAAATTGCTGGCGCAACTCGCGCCGCCGGGGGCCGACCGCATTTACATCACCTATGGCGGCCACGCACAGAAGTTGCCGAACACCGACCCGGTGACGCGCTCCATTTTGCGCGGCTTTTTGGAAAGCAGCGCGGTCAAGGATGTGAACAACGTCAACGTCCGCTCCGTCGCCGCCAGCATCGGCATCACCGTCGAGGAGAAAAAATCCGACGAGCCGGTGACGTTCAACGAGTGGTTGCACGTGCAGGTTTTCAGCAACGGGAAGAAACTGATCTCCGCGGGCGGGACGTTTTTCGGCTCGCCGAACAATCCCCGCATCGTGCGGTTGTTCAGCACGCCGGTGGAAATTCCCATCAGCGGCACCCTGTTGCTGTTGAACAACAAGGACCGGCCCGGCATCGTCGGCCACCTCGGCACCCTGCTCGGTAAACACAAGGTCAACATCGCCAACATGAGCCTGACGCGCGACACCGCCGGCGGGCTGGCGCTGACGGTGTTGAACCTCGACAGCGCGCCGCCGCCGGCCGTGCTTGCCGAACTTCAGAAAGACCCTGACATCAGTAATGTGAAAGTGGTAAAATTGTAAAAGCTGTCAAATTGACTAATCGAAAGAAGACGAAAGAAGACAAAAATGAAAAAACAAATAAAATTACTTTTCCCCGCCGTGTTCACCGTGGCCTTGTTCGCACTGCCGCGCGTTAAGGCTGCGTCTGCCAACGCCGCCACCAATGCGCCGGCGTCCGCCGCGACCCCCGGCAACTCCCAAGCCGTGATGACCGCGTTGTTTGGCGATCCGGTTATTGCCAAGGGCAAGGGCTTTGAAATCAAACGCAGTGAATTGGACGAGGTGGTGATGGGGATTAAATCCGCCGCGGCCGCGCACGGCCAGACCATTTCCCCCGGACAGTTGACCCAGATCGAAAGCCAGTTGCTCGACCGGCTCATCCAGGATCAGCTTTTGTTGCAAAAAGCCACGGACGCGGACAGAACCAATGGGGTCCAAAAAACCGATTTGCAGATGAAGGTGCTGCTCGAACGCTTCGGTTCGCCGGAAGCACTTGAACGGCAAATGAAAGCCGCTGGCTTGACGGTGGCCGAACTGCGTTCCAAGCTCATCCAGCAGAACACCGCGCAGGCGGTACAGATACGGGAGTTGAATGTTGCCGTTACGGATGCCGAGGTGAAGCAATTTTACGACAACCCCACGAATCTGGCGGATTTTGAGCAGCCGGAAATGGTTCATGCCCGCAGCCTCTTGTTGTTGACGATGGATCCGGTCACGCACGCGCCGTTGTCGGCGGATCAGCAACAGGCCAAGCGCAAACAGATTGACGACCTCCTCAAACGCATCCGCGGTGGCGCGGATTTTGCGATGCTGGCCAAACAATACTCCGAAGACCCTAGTTCGAAGGACAACGGTGGTGAAATGCCGCCGCTCCCGCGCGAACAGATGGGGCCCGAACTGGCTGCGGCGGCGTTTTCACTGACCAACAATCAGGTCAGCGACGTCATCACGACCACTTACGGCTACCTTCTCATCAAGTTGCTCGACAAAACTCCGGCCAAAAAACTGGCATTGACTGACAAAGTGTCGTCGGGTGACGAAACGGTCGCCGCCAGAATCAAGGATTTCCTGACACTGCAAAAGGCCGAAAAACTCGCCCCGGCATATTTGGAAAAGTTGAAGAAGGCCGCGGATGTGCAAATTTTGGATGCGGATTTGAAAGCGGCGGCAGCGACGGCAGCGGCCACCGCCAACGCGCCGGCCGCAACGTCCGAAAAGTAGCGCGGCGTTAAGGGGCATTTGCCCGGTTTGTTCCGCCATGCCGTTTGGAAAAACGGGAAAACGTATGAAGACAAAACTTGGAATTGTCATTCTTGCCGTGGCCTGTGGCGGGCTGGCAATTGCCTTGTTTGTGGCGAAAAATGCGGCGGACGAACGGCTCAAAAAAGATACCGACGCGATCCTCGACTTTTCCAATCAATTGGTCGCCGCCACCGCCAACCTCGACGAACTCCGCCAGGTCAATCTGATGCTGACCAATGACCTTGCCGGCAGCCGGCAGGAAGCGCTGACCTTCAGCAACCAATACACCGAAACCTACGGCACGCTGGCCAGCACCAAAGCCTCGCTCCAAAACGCCCAGGACCAAATCACCAGTCTTAACAGCCGCATTGCCGGTTTGGAAACGCGAAATCAGGTGCTTGACCATCGCGCTGCCGCACTCACCAATGCCATTGCCAGCCTGAACGAGCAAATCGCCGACACGGAACAAAAACTCGCCAGTTCGGAAACCAACAACGTCTTTCTCGAAAAGGAATTGCAGCGGCAAACGGCCGCCAAAGCCGAGTTGGAGAGCAAGTTCAACAACCTGTCCACGGTGCGCGCCCAGGTCAAAAAATTGAAGAACGATCTGGTCGTCGCCCGTCGCCTGCAATGGATGCGCGATGGCGCCGAATCCGGTTCGCAGCAAAAAGGAGCGCAATTGCTGATGCAGCGCACGGCATCCGCTCCCGCGCGACCGCCGCACTACGATTTGAACGTCGAGGTCAGCTCCGACGGCTCCATCCACGTCATTCCATTGCCGGCCAACGCGCCCGCAACGACGACAAACTTGCCGCCGCAGTGACGCGCGCCGTTGGTGTTTTCAGTTTGATTTGCAGCCGGAGCGGGCCGATCACGAACCACCATGCCGACTTACGAATACATTTGCGAAAAATGCGGGCACGAATTTGAAGCCGTTCAGTCCATCTTCGCGGGGCCGCTGCGGGTTTGCCCGAAGGAATTTTGCGGCCGGAAAAAATGGGGCCGCGGTCGTGTGAAACGCAGAATCAGCACCGGGGGCGGCCTGCTGTTCAAGGGCAGCGGCTTTTACACCACCGATTACCGCAGCGAAGGGTACAAACAGGCCGCGAAAAAAGATTCCCTTCCGCCGGCCCGGCCGGCGGTGAAAGCAAACCAACCAAAGGCGAAACCCCAGCTCCTCCGGCAAAGCCCGCGCCCAAGGCCGGCAAAAAATGAAATCGGCGTTGCATCGTTGCCTCGGGAAATTGTTGCATCGGTTCCATGGTTTGAAGATTCAACGATTCAACGATTCAACTTTCCGGCGCCGGTCTGTTTTTTGCGTGGCGCTTTTTCCGCTGTTCGCCTGTGCGCAGGCTTCATTTTCGGACCCGGGTTCCGTGCGCAGCGTTTCCGGCCAGTTCATCGTCACCGGTGCGCCGTCCCGCCCGGCGGGTTCCGGGCTGTGGGCCAGGCCGGAAATCGCCACCAACTCCGATTTTGTCCGGCTGGAACCCGCGCTGCTGGCCATCTCCGCCGAACGCATCAAGGAAGCGCTGGGACGCGAACTCAATCCTGAACTCCGGGGGCTGGATCTCCCCCCGCCGCCGTCCGGGAAAATATTCTCGTGCTGCACCCGGCGCAGTCAACGGATGAAGGCGTCACCATTGTCTCCCGGTGGTCTCCGGGTGGTTGGGATTACCAGGTCCGGTTGCCCGACGTTTTGTTCCGCACCCGTTACCTGCGCGCCATGACCGGGGTGCTGCTGCTGGAATTCGCCAACCGCAACGCCCGCGTACGTTCCGCGGAGATTCCCGCCTGGCTCACGGATGGTTTGTCCCAGGAATTGCTCGCGACCGCCTGGCAGGAAATCATCCTGTCATCGCCGAACAAAGTGGTGAATGGCCTGCCGGTCAGCCGCACTGTCAAGACCACCCGCGGCATGGATTCGCTTGCCAGCGCGCGGCGCGTGTTGCGCGATCACCCCGTGTTGACGTTTGAACAATTGAGCTGGCCAACCGACCCGCAGTTGGCCGGCGGCGACGACGGGGCCTATCGCGCCAGCGCGCAATTGTTCGTCAACGAATTGCTGGCGTTGAAAAGCGGCCCGGCGCATTTGCGCGCGATGCTCGAAACGCTGCCGAAATTTTACAACTGGCAGATGGCGTTCCATGCCGCGTTCCGCGAAAATTTTCCGCGGCCGCTCGACGTGGAAAAATGGTGGGCGGTGCAGGTCGTGAGTTTCGTTGCGCGCGACCCGGGCCCGGCTTGGACGCCCGCGGTCAGCCGCGACAAGCTTGACGAAATTCTCAGTGTGCCGGTGGAAATGCGCACGGCATCGAATGCCCTGCCCGCGCACGCGGAAGTTTCGCTCCAGGCCGTGATCCGCAACTTCGACCAGGGGCGGCAGGTTGCAATTCTCCAAACCAAATTGCGCGACCTTGAACTCTCACAACTGCGCCTGGCCTCGCCGTTCGCGGCCCTGGCCGATGGCTATCGCCAGGTTCTGGCGGATTATCTCAACCCGGACAAACGCGCCCGGCCCGCGCAGCACCTGGGTAAACATCCGCCCGTGGTTTCACTCAAACCGACGGCGACCGGCACTCTGAAGAAACTGGATGCGCTCGATGCGCGACGGCGGGCCATCGAATCGGCTATCAAACCGGGTGGCATTTCCCCGTGATTTTCAACCGCGCTTGAACGTGGCGGACGCGAAAACGGTCAACTTGACAGGAGGCATTTCCAATTTATAGTTCCGGTTGAAAAATGAAGGATGACAATCTATCGGCGAATGGCGGGGAGCCGCCATCAAACCACCGACTCCAATCCTTGAAGGAATTTCACTCCGCCGGCCGCGGCTTCTGGCGCGATGTTTCCGATGCCGATTGGAACAATTGGCGTTGGCAGCTCAAACATCGCATTGCCACCCCGGAGCAACTGCAGCGCTTCATGCCCACGCTCACGCCGGAGGAATTCGCCGGCGCGAAACTGGCGAACCACAAACTCGCGCTCGCCATCACACCGTATTTTTTCAATCTCATTGACCCGTTGGATGAGCATTGCCCGATTCGCCAGCAGGTCATCCCGCGCATTGAAGAAACCCACACCGCGCCGTGGGAAATGAGCGACCCGTGCGGCGAGGATTCCCATTCACCCGTGCCCGGTCTCGTGCATCGTTATCCCGACCGCGTGCTGTTCCTCGTCACCGACCGTTGCGCCGCGTATTGCCGTTACTGCACCCGCTCGCGGCTCGTCAGCAACGCCAGCGGCTATGATTTTCATCCCGAGTTCGACAAGCAAATTGCCTACATCGCCCAACACCCGGAGGTCCGCGATGTCTTGTTGAGCGGTGGCGATCCTTTGCTCCTCAGCGACGAAAAGCTGGAACAACTGCTGGGCCGGTTGCGGGCGATACCGCACGTTGAATTTTTGCGGATCGGTTCGCGCATCCCGACGTTCCTGCCGCAACGCATCACGCCCGAACTTTGCGCAATGCTGAAGAAATTCCATCCGCTGTTCATGAGCATTCACTCGAACCACCCGCGCGAACTCACGACGGAAGTTCGCGACGCCCTCGGTCGCCTGGCTGACGCCGGCATTCCGCTCGGCAACCAGTCTGTGCTGCTCAAGCATGTCAACGACGACGCGGCGGTGATGAAGGCGCACATCCAGAAATTGCTGATGTGCCGGGTGAAGCCCTATTACCTTTACCAGTGCGATCTGATTTCCGGCTCGGCGCATTTGCGCGCCAGCGTCCGCAAGGGCATTGAAATCATGACGCAATTGCGCGGCCACACAACCGGTTACGCCGTGCCGCAATACGTCATTGACGCCCCCGGCGGCGGCGGCAAGGTGCCCATCAATCCGGACTACGTTTTGAGCCACAACCCCGACCGCGTGGTGCTGCGCAACTACGAAGGCAAAATCTTCGAATATCCCGAAGCTCCCGATGGCACGCCGCTCTCCCCGCCGCCGAGGAAAATTGAAGAACCGCAGTTGGTTTAACTCTATTGCAAGCTGTGGTTGGTAATCGAACAACTTGGAAGTTCGCCAACTTTTCCAATTGTATAAATGCCGCCAGCTGGACATTTTAATTCAGCATTCCCTGAAAGATACGGTTTAAGATCTTCCCAAGTCGGAATATCCGCATCGGTCTTTTTGTGTTCTATTTTCCATTGCTGTTTTGCTCCGTCAATTTGAATCAAATGATTCATACAAGCTAATCTTATGGATGCTTGTCGAGCCTGAATGAATTTTGGAATGCCAACGGCC
This sequence comes from uncultured Verrucomicrobiae bacterium, assembly GCA_963744965.1. Classification (GTDB taxonomy): domain Bacteria; phylum Verrucomicrobiota; class Verrucomicrobiia; order Limisphaerales; family UBA11358; genus UBA11358. Next base: position 220,735 of record CAVUVT010000006.1, on the reverse strand, counting down.
AAAGCAAGTCCAAAGAGAAGGCAAACGATAACCTTAACAATTATTTTTCTACCGGAAGATTTTTTCTTCGACTCGCTCATTCAAATAATTTCAACACCGTTTCAGCAATTTGGTTGCTGCTCTTGTTTTGAATTTACTTCCGCGCATTTTCTGCCAGATTGTTTCCATGAGTGGAATCACTTTCATGGTGGATGAACGAGGCCAGAAGACGGCAGCCGTCATTGACCTGCGGAAGCATGAACAGCTCTGGGAGGATTTCTACGATACGCTGCTGGCCAAGTCGCGTGCCCGCGAGCCGCGCGAGCGCCTCGAATCTATAAAGCGCCGCTTGAAACTGGTTTGATTTCCAAACAACAAAGACACAAAGCAACAAAGTTTACTTCGTGTCTTTGTTCCTTTGTTGTTAATTTTTCGGCGTAAATGCCACGCGAAACTTCCGAACCCAAAGCCGCGCGATTGAAAAAAATCATCGTCGCGCTGGACCGGACATATCCCGGGGCGCACTGCGAGTTGGATCATGCCGACCCGCTGGAATTGCTCATCGCCACAATTCTTTCAGCGCAATGCACCGACAAGCGCGTCAATATCGTCACGAAGGAGTTGTTTAAGAAATACCGTTCGGCGGCGGATTACGCGAATGCACCGCTCGCGGAATTGGAACAGGCCATCAAGACGACGGGCTTTTTTCGGAACAAGGCGAAGAACATCCAGGCTTGTTGCCGCAAACTCGTCGAGCGTCATAACGGTCAGGTGCCGCGCACGATGGAGGAACTGACGCAATTGGCTGGTGTCGGGCGCAAAACCGCCAACGTCGTCCTGGGCAATGCGTTTGGCATCAACGCCGGTGTGGTCGTGGACACGCATATCGCGCGGTTGTCGCAGCGGCTTGGGCTGACGCAGCAGAAGACGCCGGAGAAAATCGAGCCGGAATTGATGGCGCTGGTGCCGCAAAAACAGTGGACGCTGTTCAGTCACTGGCTCATCTGGCATGGCCGCCGCCGCTGCGCCGCGCGCAAGCCCGATTGTAAAAATTGCGAGATCAAAAAACTCTGCCCGCAAACCGGCGTAAAGAAATTTTAGGCACGGATGAAGCACGGATTGAACACAGATTTTGACAGGCCGGCTCTAATTCCTCGCCAAAGAATCATTTCTTCCGTGTTTAATCCGTGTTTAATCTGTGGCTGAATGAACTGGCTTTTGCTCAACTCCGGCTCCTGCCCTCCCGCCTTCAACATGGCGCTGGACGAGGCATTGCTCGAAAGCATGTTGCGCCTGGGCCTGCCGGCGCTGCGGTTTTACGGCTGGACGCAACCGGCGGCGACATTTGGCTATTTTCAAAAATACGGCGACGTGGAGCGCGCAACGCATTTGCGTCCGCTGATTCGCCGTCCGACCGGCGGTGGCATCGTGCCGCACGACGCGGACTGGACGTACAGCCTCGTGTTTCCGCCGGGCCATGAATGGCATTCACTCAAGGCGGAAGAAAGCTACCGCCGCGTTCACGCGTGGATTCAATCCGCTTTCGCAAAACTCAACGTGACCACGGAACTTGCACTGCGCTCCCGGAAATCCGCAATCCGCAACTCCGGCGGATCACGAGCACGCGACGAAAGTCGGTGTCCGCAATCCGCAATCGGCTGTTTCGCTGGTTACGAAAAATTTGATTTGCTCTGGCACGAACAAAAAATCGCGGGCGCGGCGCAACGGCGGAACAAATGGGGCCTGCTGATTCAAGGCTCGGTGCAGCCACCGCCGATTTCTCTGTCCCCGCCCGATTGGCAAAAGGCCATGTCTGATGTCGGGCATGTTGAATTGGGGGCTGCGTGGCTGGATTTCGAGCCGGACCGAATATTGTCGGAACGGGCGGAATCATTAGTTCGGCAAAGGTATTCGCAAGCGGAATTTATAACTAAGCGCTGACCATTTACATCCGTTCACGACCTGCGATTATGCTTGGTGGTTATCGTGAAAAAAGCAGTATTTTGTGTCTCGACGCTTCTTCTTTCCGCCAGTTTGTCCGGCGCGGCGCTGCTGCTGAGTGATTCCTTCAGTTATCCCGACGGCCCCTTGGTGACCGTGAGCGGCGGCATGTGGGCGCATCACAGCGGTTCGACCGGCGAAGTGATGGTGGCGTCGGGCCGGGTGCTGCTGAATGAAGCCAACACGGAAGATGTCAACGCACTCCTGGCCGGCCAGCCTTACGCTGCTTCCGGCAAGACCAACGTTTTCTACGCGAGTTTCACGGTTAAATTCACTTCGCTGCCCAGCGGTAGCGGCGCTTACTTCGCGCATTTCAAAAATTCGTCCACCACTTTTCGGGCGCGCATCTGGGCGCTGACCGGCGGCGCCGCGCCGGGGAAATTCCGACTGGGAATTTCTTCGACCGATGGGTCGGCTGCGGGAGCCACGAACGCCACGGATTTAAACCTCAACACGGATTACACTGTTGTGACCCGCCTGGTGAACAGCAACTCGGTCAGCACACTGTGGATCAATCCGACATCGGAAAACGACCCCAGCATTTCGACGAGTGAAAGCGCTTCGACCTTTACCGCGGTCAGCTATGCGCTCCGTGAGAACACCGGGGAAGGGGCGCTGAACCTGGACAACCTGCGGGTGGGCACATCTTTTGCCGACGTGTTTTCCAGCGGGGCGGGACAGCCGCCGGCCATCACATCCCAGTCACCAAATCAGACCGTGACGAACGGCGCGAGCGTCACTTTCAGTGTGAGTGCCAGCGGCACACCCCCGCTCAATTATCAATGGCAGTTCACCCCGACCTCCGGTGTCGGAGCTCAAGGCACGAACCTTCCGGGAGCCGTGAGTTCCAATCTTACGTTGACGGGCGTGACGTTCTCCCAGGCCGGCATTTATGCCGCCGTGGTCACCAATGCGGTTGGTTCGACCATCAGCGACCCGGTCGCCTTGAGTGTCTGGTGCGCCTCGGCCCCGGCGTTTTCATATCTCACTTACAACGCGCATGGCAACGGCCTGACCAACTGGAGCACGAACATGTGGCACGTGCAGGCCATCGGTCGTCAGATGCAATACCTCAACCCGGACATCATCACCCTCAACGAGATCCCGGTCACCAACAATTGCACCGCGCAGATGGCGGATTTTGTCACGGCCTTCCGTCCGGGTTATTACCTCGTCACCAATTCCACGGATGACGGATTCATCCGGAGTGTCATCCTCAGCCGCTACCCCATCGTCTCCTCGACCAGCCGGTTGCACGGTTCCGACCTCACGCCCTACGGCTACACCAATTCGGGATTCACCCGCGATTTATTTGAGGCGCAGATTTCCCTTCCCGGTTTTTCGCAGCCGCTGCACGTGTTCACGGTGCATTTGAAATCGGCTCAGGATGCCGATTCGTCGGCAAAACGGGCGGCGGAGGCGGGTGCGGTTTCCAATTTTTTCGCCGCAGTCTATCTTCCCGCCAATGGCCAGCAGCCTTACGTATTGAGCGGCGACATGAATGAAGACATCCTCCGGCCGCCGCCGAGCAATCCCCAGTCCATCCAGCGTTTGATCAGTGCGCCGACCGGCTTGCAACTGACCACCGCCGTCAATCCTTTCACCGACAGCGAATTGACCTGGTCCATTCAGGATGCCGGCGGCTTGACCGTGCGCTACGATTACATTCTGCCGTGCGCGATGCTGTCGTCGAACATCGTCAGCAGCCAGGTTTTTCGCACGGATTTGTTAAGCCCGGCGCCACCCGGTCTCTATGGCGACGACGACACCACCGCTTCCGATCACCTGCCGGTGTTCATGGTTTTTGCCAATCCGTTCAACCCGCCTTTCCGTCTGCTCACCATCGGCATGACGAATCAAAACGTCTCGCTCCGATGGGAATCCGCCAGCGCCCGCTCCTACAATATTGAAGTCTCATCGAATCTGACCGCCTGGACGCCGCTGGCCGTCAACCTTGCCGCCACCGGTGCCAACTGCACGTTCACCACGAATATGCCGGGGGACATGAAATTTTTCCGCGTCTATCGCGCGCCGTGAGCGTGGTTCAGGGAATCCAGACCAATTCCGGGTTGTTGGTGATTCCCTTGTTGGCGGCGAAATTCCAATACTCCTTGTTCCGGAAACGCGCGACGTGGCCGTCCACAAAAACAAACTGCGCGCCCTTGTTGTGCAGATTGCTGTGAACATTGTTTTGCTGCGCGACCGCGGCCAGCCCGCCGTTGTCAAACAACCAGACCACCTGGCTCGGCTGCCGGATGTTGGCCATTTGCGTTGGATGATTATTGGTTCCAGTGCCATTGACGTGATCATTGAGGCAGTAATGAAACAAATTGTTTGTCTTGGGACTCGCATCGCAACGGCGGGAATTGGCCGGACAGATCCAGATTGAATTTTCCGGGTGGATGGTCCGATTGGTGCGCCACGGCATGTCGGCATAGCGCGGCAGATTCATTTGTTCCGGGAGCTGGACATACCAGGCGCGATAACCGGGATCGGCCAAATCAGTTTCGAGCGGGGCGGACTTGCCCTCGGGTGGCAGGAGATCGTCGTGATCCGCCGCGTAAAGATGCGTTGCCAGTCCCCATTGTTTGAGATTATTCCGGCAGGTGATCGCCTGGGACGCGACGCGGGTGCGGCTGAACGCGGACAACACCAAGGCGGCGAGAATTGCGATGACCCCGATGGCCACCAGCAATTCGACCAAGGTGAACGCGCGTGAAGCCCTCATCGAATTTGCCCCTCAACGAATGAGCATGGCTTACCACGGCACGATGATTGGAGCAAAACATTTATTTCAGGATTCTGCCGGCCGGGCGCAAGGGAACACTGCATCCCCGCGGCTGCCTAACCGGCGGAGCGCCTGTCCGGGGCGGTGACAAGACATCGCGGACGGAGCGCCGGACTCCGATCCGGTGTTTTCACGGACATGAATTTCGTGCCGAATCGGAATTCGGCGTTCCCAGGCAATATCAGGCCGCGCTCCAACCTAACCCGCAAAATCAAAATCCGAGCAGCTCATGAAATAATGGCAGCGCGGGCAACGGAGCTTGCACTTTTCGTTGATCAACTCATGCCCGCATTGCGGACAATATCGCCAGTGTTCCCCGGAAATGTTTTTGCCGGCTGGCGCGGGACAAATTTCATCTGAAACAGGCGCTTCAGTCTTTTGTTGGCTGGACGAATCCATCTGGCACGATGTCTTAATTTGTTTTGAGCAAGCCATTGATCGAATTCGCCAGAGCATCATGCCCTTTTTGAGATAAATGTAGTCCATCCACAGTGCCGCCCTTCAAGCCAAACACATCAGTCATGAAATGCTTCGGTATCAATATCACGTTATATTTCTTGGCGAGATTTCTTTGGGCTTTCCCAAAAGCATTGCAGAATGGGAAAAGTGGCAGTTCAAACACGACGACTTGATTATTTCCAGCAGCTAACTTGCCAAGAAGCTGGTCGAATTGGATGTAGAAAGTTTTGCTGTCGGTATGGCCAAGAAGATCATTGCCTCCAATTTCGACCAATACCAAAGAGTTGCTTCCGACAATGCCTGCGATTTGATCCATAGCCGATTCAACAGTAGCGGCTGGTTTGGCGAGATTGATTACTTCGAAATGCAAAATGTCACCCAAAGCATCCGGCCAGGCTCGGTCTTTTGCAGATATGCCTGCGCTGATGGAATCTCCAACAACAAAAATGGATTGGTTAGGTGAAGCTTTAATTGTCGGCGAAAGGTGATAAGGAAGCTCAACCAAGCACATGACAAGCGAGCAAAGCAAAACGGCACATGACATCAGCGTCTTTGTTTGAAAAGAAAGCTTCTTGCTGAAAACAGCCAACGCGGCTGTAACGCAGAGACCAAACCACAAGCAATAAAGCCAAATGGACAGTGGCGTAGCCGAAAAAATTACAAAAACAATTCCCGCGGTAAAACCGATTCGTAAAGCCAAACTCAGAATACGATCTTCAAACCAAAGTCGCAAAAACAAGGAGGCAACAATCATAACCAAGCCGACAAAAAACAAATTTCCATTGGCAAGTTGAAGAACGATGGGATTCACAATCTACTGTGTCCTTCCAAATTTTTTCTCCAGCTCGCGGTAGTTCATCTCAATCAACGTCGGGCGTCCGTGCGGACAGGTGTAGGGCATCGCGCAACGGCGCAGGTCCTCGACGAGAGCCTCCAGTTCCACGCCGGCCAGCGGGTCATTGGCCTTCACCGCATGGCGGCAGACGGTCTTGGCAATGGTGTGCTCGCCCAGCCGCGCCAGGTTCACCTCGCGGCCCGCCGCCTTCAATTCGTCCACCAGATCAAGCACAAAATGGCTCGCGTCCGCCGTCTTCACAAACGGCGGCAGCGCGTCGAGCAGGAACGTGCGTTCGCCGAATTCACTCAGCCCGACGCCGAGCCGGGTGAGCGCAGCCAGTTGTTCGCGCAAAAAATTCGCGTCGCGGGCGGGCAGTTCAACGGTCTCCGGCAGCAACAGTTTTTGCGACGGCGCGGAACCGTTTTGTTCCAGCCGGTTCAGCATTTGCTCGAACAATATCCGTTCGTGCGCGGCGTGCTGGTCGAGCAGGACGAGTCCGCGGTCGGATTCCAGCACGGCATAAAGTTTGCCGATGACGCCGACGAGCCGGAGCGGAACATTGAGCAGCGGCGTCGGCGATTGCGGATTGCAGATTGCGGATTGCGGATTCGGTTCGGGCGCAGGTTGGGAAATTTCCGGGATTTGATTCGTGACTTGCGATTGCGGTTCGTCCGCCACCGGTTCTGACGGAGCGAAACCCATTCGTAATGGCGGTTGTTCGCCCGGAGATTTTGGCGGTTCAATTGCCGGCGTCGGCTTCAGCTTTTCCGGGAAATTCGGCAGCGCTGGCGCGGATTGCGGCTCCGCTTGTCTGACGGTTTCGACTTTGGACTTTGGACTCGGAACTTTGGACTCTCCGGCATGAAATGCCAGCAATGTTTCCTGCACCGCCTGGGCGACGAATTTCCGGATTTCAAACTCCCGGTGGAATTTCACCTCGCGCTTGGCCGGATGAATATTCACGTCCACGGCGGCGGGATCAATTTCCAGAAACAGGCAGCAGACCGGGTAACGGCCTTTCATCAGCGCGGTATGATAGCCTTCGAGCAGCGCGTAATTAAGTCCGCGATTTTCGACCGGACGGCGGTTGACGAACAGGTGCTGGCCCTCGCGCGTCGCGCGTGACACCCCCGGCGAACCGATGAAGCCCCAAACCTTGAGTGACGGGTGACGGGTGGCGGGTGACAAGCCCGGATCGCCGGCGGTTTTTTCAGGATGAGCTGTCTCAAAGATGTCGGTTTCTTCTGGCTTGACTGACTCGTCGGGCGCGGCGGCGAAATTTACGGACAAAAGCTTTTCCGCGCCGAGCAGCGTCCGCAGCCGTTCGCGCAAGGAGTCGAGCCGGCTGGAAACCGCCGCGCCAGATTTCTGCGCCGGCAACTGCCAGACGAGCCGACCGTCCTTCTGGAACGTGAACGCGACTTCGGGATACGCCAGCGCGGCGAGCGTGAGGTAATGCTGGATATGCGCCGATTCGGTTTCCTCCGTGCGCAGAAATTTCCGGCGCGCGGGCAGATTGAAAAACAGTTGCCGCACCTCGACGCTGGTGCCGGTCGCGCTGCCGGCGGCTTTGACTTCGACAATTTTCCCGCCGTTGACCACGACTTGCGTGCCTTCGGGTGAACCGCCGTCGCGTTCGCGGGTGGTGAGCGTGAAGCGGCTGACGCTGGCGATGCTGGGCAGGGCTTCGCCGCGAAAACCCATCGTAACAATCGCCGCCAAGTCCTCGACTTTCTGAATTTTGCTCGTCGCGTGGCGTTCCAGGCAGAGCAAGGCGTCATCGCGGCTCATGCCGGTGCCGTCGTCAGTCACGCGGATGAAGCTGCGTCCGCCGGCCTGGATTTCCAGGGTCACGCGCGCGGCCTGCGCGTCGAGCGCGTTTTCGACGAGTTCCTTCACGACACTCGCGGGGCGCTCAATCACCTCGCCGGCGGCGATTTGGTTGGCGACTTGCTCGGAAAGCAGGTGGATGCGGTTCATCTGGGGGAAAACGTGTTGCGTGTGGCGTGCGGCGTCAAGCAGGTTATGAGTCGCCGGTGAATTCTTGATGGGCCACGCAATACGTTTTCTTCACAGCGGCGGCAGGCCAAACGCAAACCCAGCGCCGTGGCCCAGATTGTTTGGTGAACGCCAGTGGAACCAATGGCAACGGTCGCAGACCGGCGCTACAGTGCCCGAGCAAGCTGTTAACGGCAAAAATTGGCGTCGTAAAGCCAAGATATGCTAAGAATCACTGATTGGATGTGAATGATAACTTATTGACAAAAAGTTACAAAAACGTCACACTGAAACATTCGGGTAGCAGTACGTTTCTTCAGCGGGGTTCCCCACCCCCACCTCCTTGGCGTCTGCTGCCCGGATTTTTTTAATGCCGCTTGACGCTTTCCGAAGCTTCTTTTAACTTCACAAGCCCCATTTGCGGGGGCGTAGCTCAATTGGTTAGAGCGCTGCCCTGTCACGGCAGAGGTTACGGGTTCGAGCCCCGCCGCTCCCGCCAGTCTTCGTTCGCAGCACAGCGAAGAATATGAAGACCGCCAAGGCGACCTGTCGCGCCGTAGCGGCAGCGAAGGCGGCTTCCTGCGCCAAGGATCAGGGCTGCGAACTACGACTCGGCAAGCCATCATGAAGATTTCTTGCGTTTTAGGTCAAATCCCGCTCCGCCGCCGAACGCGATGGGAACACCACCCGTCCAATTTTTCCCCAAGAATTTGACCTTGCAACCGACAAAGCGCCGGATTACACAAGAAATACGAGATGAAAGTAAAAACATTTGAAGTCGTTCTCCATAAGCTGCCCTCTGGCAAGTCGCCGGTGACGGCCCTCGAAGAACAGATCAACCAATTCCTCGCGCAACACCCGGACCTGAAGTTGGTGACCACGCACATGACCAGCCTGGTCATGCCCGCCGAACCGAATGCCATGCCCAGAACGGATGAATCATACGTCATTGCTTTCTGCGCCCTGTTCTATACCGAATAGAGAATGGGAAGCTTCTCACCGGCGCGTGACCAGTCAAGAGCAAACGCGAACGAGTCAACCATGCAAACCGCGAACCGCGTAAAACCCGCTGAAACGAGTCGGAGCGCCGAAACGCATTGATTCCCGCACCTGCGGCGGAAACGCGCGCACGGGCGGCGCAACGCGCAGCGCCACCGCGAATTGCCTCGCGTCACGAACCGCCCTTTATTGGTTTTCTTGACGGCATCATGTGAGCGGCATTTTTGATTGATTGCATTTTGATTGCACTTTCACTGTCACACGCAACTGCACGCAAACGCACACACGCGACGTGCAAAAGTGGACTATTCCATTGAATATATTGGCCAAAGTAAGGATTTGCTTGTGAACATTGGCGGAAGCCGAGACAGGCCAAAACAGGCCAAAATCAATCGCCGGGTTTGTTCCGTTCACCGCCTCAATGCGCTTCCATCGCCCTGGCCGGCGCGTGTTTGATTCGTTTGAACAGGAAAATTAACGGGATACCGCACAACGCCAGCAGGCCGAACAGCCTGAAATTGTCCACGAATGCCCACAGGTGCGCCTGATGGTCGAGCGTGTTGTAAATCAGGCTGTAGGCCCGGCTCGTGGCGCGCACGGGATCGCCATGCCGCACGAGCAGGGCGTGCGCGGCGGCAAGCCGTTGCCGGAACACCGGATCGGTCGGCGTCAGATACCCGACCATGAGCGCCTGATGCGCCTGCGCGCCGCGCGCCAGCATGGTGGTGACAAACGCGATGCCGATGCTGCCGCCGAGGTTGCGCACCAGATTGAACAAGCCGGTGGCATTGCCGATTTGCTGCTGGCGCAACTGGCTCATGGTCGTCGTGGTCAGCGGCACGAAAATGAAACTGATGGCAATGCCGTTGACCACGCTGGGCCAGATGACGCGCATCTGGCTTACCTGCAGGGTGATGTCGCTCAACATGAACGACGACACGGCCAGCATCGAGAAACCGAAGCAGAGCAGCCAACGGGTCCGGATGCGCCCCACCAGGCGTCCAACGAACGCCGTGGTGATAAAAGCCGCGATGCCGCGCGGACTCATCGCGTAACCGCTTTGCAACGCCGGATAGCCCATCAACGTCTGCAAAAACAGCGGCAGTTCCGCCGTCGTGCCGTAAAGAATCGCGGCCAGTGACAGCATCAGGAGGACGCCGACGGCGAAGTTGCGGTTTTTGAACACGCGCAAATCCACCAGCGGATGCTCGGCCGTAAATTCCCGCGCGATGAATCCGATCAGGGAAAAAGCCGAGATGGCCACGAACCAGCAAATCCAGTTGGATTGAAACCAGTCCTCCTCCTGTCCCTTGTCCAGGGTGATTTGCAGCGTCGCCAGCCAGATCGCCAGCAGGCTGAACCCGATGAAATCAATGTCCGCCTTCTCGTTGCGCTTGATGTAGGGCGGGTCCTCGACCAGCCATTGTTGCAGGAACACCGCCGCAATGCCGAACGGCACGTTGATGTAAAAAATCCAGCGCCAGGAATAATTGTCGGTGATCCAGCCGCCGAGCGTCGGGCCAAGGATGGGCGCCACCACCACGCCCATGGAAAACGCCGCCATGGCCGCGCCGCGCTTGTTCATCGGAAAACTTTCCAGCAACACCGCCTGGGCGATGGGCACCATCGCGCCGCCGCCGATGCCTTGAAAAACGCGCGCCAGAATCAGCGTCGGCAAATTCCACGCCAGTCCGCACAACACCGAGGCGAACGTGAACAGCATCACACAGGACAACAGCACCCGTTTCCGGCCGAAATAATTTCCCAGCCACCCGGTCATGGGCAGGATGATGGCGTTGGAAACGAGGTAGCTCGTCAGCACCCAGGTGGCCTCGTCGGTGGTCGCCGAGAGGCTGCCGGCGATGTGTGGCAGCGCGATGTTGGCGATGGACGTGTCGAGCACCTCCATGAACACCGCCATCATCACTGCCAGCGCGATGAACCATGGGTTATGACGTGGATGCCAGTCCTCGTGATGTGCGCCATCAGGCATGGGGAAATTTAATTCGTGGCACAGGCCTTCGGCCGGTGTTTTGGTTGAAATTCACAGGCGGGATGTCCATGCCGCTGTTTGGGGGGACTCATCGGATTTTTTATTATTGCGCGCCGTTCAGCTTCCGGCGCAAAGCCGGCCGGAACCCAATCGCCGCTGCGCCCGCCAGAATAATTGCGGCCAGCGCCAGCGCCCAATCCGGCAGGCTGAAGGAACGGACTTGAACATCCGGCACAACGGAAAGTCCCGGACCGATGGTGTGGCTGGCGGGCAGCGGCTCGTCGAAAACAATTTTCACCGGCACCCGCTGGACCACCTTCACGTAATTGCCGGTGGCATTTTCCGGCGGCAACAGGCTGAACCGCGCGCCGGTGCCGGCCTGGACGCTGTCCACGTGCGCGGCAAACGACCGGTCGAGCGCATCAATGGTGACCACCGCGCGCTGGCCGGGTTTCATGTGTTTGAGCTGCGATTCCTTGAAATTGGCGACGACCCAGACTTCCGCGGGCACGATGGACAAAAGCATTTGTCCCGTTTGCACATAATCGCCGGCTTCGACGGATTTGCGCGTCACGCGCCCGTCACTGGGCGCGAAAATTTTCGTGTAGGAAAGATCCAGTTGCGCCGACTGCACGCCCGTTTGCGCCTGCCGGAATAGTGCGAGCGCCATGCCGACGCCGGCTTCCGTTGCGTTCAACTGCGCCCCGGCCTCGTTGATTCTCGATTCGTCCGCCGCTGCTTTTTGCCGGGCGGCATTCAGGTTCGCTTCCGCTTGTTGAGTCGCAGCCTGCGCGCTGTCAAATTCCTGTTGCGAAATCGTGTTTTGCTTCCGCAATTCCTGGCTGCGCTCAAAATCCGCTTTCGCGCGCGTGGCGGTGGCAGCCGCCGCGGCGGTGTCGGCCCTTGATTCTTGAGCGGCGGCCCCGGCGGTCGTCATTTTTGCGCGCATCAACTCCAACCCGGCGAGTGCGAGTTTGTAGCTCGATTCCTGCGCGTCCGCCGCGGATTGCTTCTGCGCGGCGGTCATCGCGTAATCCGCCGGGTCAATTTCCACGAGCAGGTCGTTCGAGCGGACGAGTTGGTTGTCCAACACGTGGACCGCCAGGACCTGGCCGGCAACCCTCGGTGCGACGGACACCACGTGGGCTTCGATGAACGCGTCGTCGGTGGATTCGTGCGTCAAAAAACTGTTGAGATAAAACAATGCAAAATACAACAGCACGGCGAACCCAACTGTCGCCGGCCAGAGGAACAGCGGCGAATTCAGCCGGGCCAATCTTGCGCCATTGCCCTGGGGAGCGGCGGACGATGTATCGGTCGTTGGCGGATTTGCATTCATGGGAAACCTAATTTTCAGCGGGATTTGGTTCATTGGTAGGGCGCGTCGCTTCCGCCTTCATCTGATTCCGGCGAGACAAGCCGTGCGCGCCGCAATTGTTGTGCGAATGATCGGCGGGCAGAGGACTCCGATAAATCGCGAGCGGGCTGCCCGCCCCACCTGAGTTTGTTTTGGTTCTCATTGGGGAATGGTTTGTTTTTCCCCGGCGTGTTGCCGGGCGATCAAAACGTAGATGGACGGAATCACCAGCAGGGTGAACAGGGTGCCGAAGGTCATGCCGGCCACAATCATGATGCCGATGGAATTGCGCGCCGCCGCGCCCGCGCCGGTGACGAGGACGAGCGGGATATTGCCGGCCACGGTGGCCACGCTGGTCATCAGCACGGGCCGCAGCCGAAGCAGGGCGGCTTCGCGCACCGCCTGGATTTTGGTCCGGCCCTGCCGTTGAAGCTCATTGGCAAACTGGACGATGAGAATGCCGTTTTTCGAGACCAGCCCGACGAGGGTGACGAGTCCGACCTGCGAATAGATGTTCAAAGTGGTCGTCCAGCCGTTGGTCCAAAACGCGATATTGGGATTCGGCATCTTGAGAAAACAAAACATCAGTGCGCCAAACATGGCCAGCGGCACGGACCCGAGCAAAATGATGAGCGGGTCGCGAAAGCTGTTGAATTGCGCCGCCAGCACGAGAAAGATCAAAATCAGCGCGAGCCCCAAGGCGGGCAGGAACTTGTTGCCCTCGGTGCGCAACTGGCGGGACTCGCCGGTGTAATCCAGCTTGTAGCCCTTCGGCAGGATTTTACCCGCCGCTGTTTCCAAGGATTTCAACGCTTCGTCCAGTGGGCGGACGGGCATGCCACTCAGGGTGATGGCGTTGAGTTGCTGGAAGCGGTTGAGTGCGCGCGGCGTGGTTTTCTTTTGCAGCGTCGCAAAGGTGCTCACCGGAACCAGCTTCCTGTTCGGCCCCTGCACATAATTGTTCTCCAACTGGGCGGGATTCAGGCGTTCAATGCGTTTGAGCTGCGGGATGACCTTGTAACTGCGCCCGGAAAAGTCGAAGCGGTTGACGTAATTGCCGCCGGCGAGCGCCGCCAGGTCCGCCCCCACCGTCGCCATGTCCAACCCCAGCGCAGCCACCTTGTCGCGGTCCAGCACCAGCTCCACCTCCGGCTGGTCAATCTTCGTGTCAATCATCGGCGGGAATGCAAACATGCCGTTGGTCGCAGCCTCCTGCTGCAAACGCCGGGCGAATGACAAAATCTGTTCCGGCTCGGCGGTGGCGGAGATGACGAAATTAACCGGCATATTTTCGCCCCCGGGCAGCGCGGACGGAGTGGCCATCGTCGTGCGGATGCCGGGAATGTTATTGGCCAGGGCCTGCGCCTCCGGCAGGATCTGGAATACGGTGCGCTTCCGTTCCCCCCACGGCTTGAGCACCAGGCCGCAGAATCCGTTGTCGGGAAAGGTGATTTGAAACATCTGCTCCTTTTCAGGCACTTTGTCCAACTGCCGGGCCAGCGCGTCGGTGTAGAAAGTAGTCTGGTCAATCGTCGCGTCCGCCGGGGCCTCGACAATGCCCAGCATAAATCCCTGGTCTTCCGCCGGCGCGAGCTCCTTGGACGACATCAGGAACAATGGAATCGTCAGCAGGGTCAACACCACCCAGATGGTATAGACCGCTGGCCGCGCCGCCAGCGTGGCGTCCAGCACCCGGCCGTAGAATTTGCGCAGGCGGTCGAAATCATGGTTGATGCGCCCGACCAGGCCATGCTCTTCGCGCTCGGCGCTGAGCAGCAGGGACGACATCACCGGCGACAGGGTCAGCGCCACAATGCCAGAGATGAACACCGCGCCGGCCAGCGTAAGGGCGAACTCGCGGAACAGTGAACCCGTCAGCCCGCCTTGAAACGCAATCGGCGCATAGACCGCCGCCAAGGTGATGGTCATGGCAATCACCGGACCGACGAGTTCCCGCGCGCCCAGCAGTGCCGCCTGCGTGGGGGTCTTGCCTTCGCGCACATGGCGCTCCACGTTTTCGACGATTACAATCGCGTCATCCACCACCAGCCCGACGGCCAGCACGATGGCCAGCAGCGTCAGGAGGTTGAGCGTGAATCCGAACACCTGCATCAGAAACACCGCGCCGATCAGCGAAACGGGAATCGCCACCAGGGGCACGAGCACCGACCGCAGCGAGCCGAGAAACAGGAAGATGACAACGGCAACGATGACGAGCGTGACGACCAGCGTGCGGACCACCTCGTGGATGGCGTCGTCAATGTATTTTGTGGCGTCGTACGCGATGCCGCCGGTGAGGCCGGTGGGCATCTCCTTTTTGACGGATTCCATTTCGGCGCGCACGCGCCTGACCACGTCCAGCGAGTTGGCGTTGGGCAGGGCCCAGATGCCCATGAACACCGCCTTCTGGCCGTCAAACCGCACTTCGGAATCGTAATCCTCCGCCCCCAGCACCACATCGGCCACGTCACTCAGCCGGACCAGCTGGTCGCCGGACTGGCGGATGACGAGATTGCGGAATTCCTCGACGGAGCGGAGGTCGGTGTTGGCGGTCAGGTTCACCTGGATCAGCGAACCCTTGGTGCGGCCGACGGCGGAAAGGAAATTGTTGTTGGCCAGGGCCAGGCGAATCTGGTTCGGGCTGATGTTGAACGCGGCCAGGCGATCAGGCTTGAGCCAGATGCGCATGGCGAAAGTGCGCCCGCCCAGGATGTCTGCGCGCTGCACCCCTTCCAGCGCGGTAAGCCGCGGCTGGACCACGCGAACGAGGTAATCGGTAATCTGGTTCGGCTCCAGAATGTCCGAGGTGAAGTTCAAATAGCAGGAGGCGAACTGCGAATCGGCGGATTCGATGTTGATGACGGGCACCTCGGCCTCCGGCGGCAGGTCGTTGCGGACCTGGTTCACCTTGGAGCTGATTTCGGACAGCGCCTTGTTGGCGTCGTAATTCAACTTGAGCCGGGCGGTGATGGTGGACAGGCCCAGCGCGCTGCTCGATTGCAGGTATTCAATGCCGTCGGCGGCGGCGATGGCGCGCTCCAGCGGCGTGGTGACGAAACCGCGCACCAGTTCGGCGCTGGCGCCGACATAAACGGTGGTGACGGTGACGGTGGCGTTCTCGCTAACCGGGTATTGCCGGATGTTGAGCGAACGGATGGCTTGGAACCCGGCGATCAAAATCACCAGGTTCACCACCAGCGCGAGCACCGGCCGCCGGATAAATAAATCAGTAAACGACTTCATGAGCACGCCTGGGAATCAACTATCCGATGGCTGCGGTGCAGTCGCGGGTTTGGGGGTGTTTTGGTTGTTTTCCTGCACGGGCATGCCGTTGCGAAGCTTGAAAATGCCGGCGCTGACCACGCGGTCGCCGGCCTTCAAACCCGTTTCCACGCTGATAAAGTCTCCCCGCGACCGGCCGGTGCGGACAAACTGTTGACGGGCCATCAAAGTTGAATTCGTGCGGTTGGATTCAATCACGTAAACCGAATCGCCATAAGGCGCGCTCAAAATCGCCGTCGCCGGCACCGCCAGCACGGTTTGCTCTTCCGGAAACACCACCTCGACACGCACGAACATTCCCGGGCGCAACTGTTTTTCGGCGTTTTCAAACGTGGCCTGCAACCGCACGCTGCGCGTGGTCTGGTCGAGATCGGGATTGAGGGCGGTCAGCGTGCCTTCAAACCGCTGGTCGGGGTAAGTGTCGGAGGAAACCCGCACCGGCAACCCCGTCCGGAGCCGCGCCAATTCCTGCTGGGGTAGTGAAAAATCGGCGTAAACCGGTGACAATGATTGCAGCGAAACAATTGGTTTGCCCACGTCCAACAGTTCGCCGAGATTGACCAACCGGATGCCCAGTTGGCCGGCGAACGGCGCCCGGATGTTTTTCTTTTCGATGGTCGCGCGGATCGCATCGGCATTGGCTTGATTCTGTTTGAGCACCGCCTCCGCCGCGTCCAGCTCGGATTGCGAAAGCGTATTGTTCGCGCGCAACTGGCGGTCGCGTTCGGCGTTGAGCCGCGCCAGTTCCACCTGCGCTTCAATGGCCCGCAGTTGCGCCTCTTCCGACGACGTATCGAGCCGCACCAGCAGGTCCCCCTTCGCCACCAAGGCGCCGGATTCAAACGCGATTTCGCTCACCTTGCCGGCGATTTCGGGCGAAACCGTCACCCCCTGCTCGGCGCTGATCGAGCCGATGGCGGTGAGCGTGTCCGGCCATTTCTCCTCATGCACGACGGCGGCGGAAACGGTTTCCGGTGGCTGGACAGACGCCTGGCTGGCGGCGATGAGGGTGCGGATCTGCCAGGTCTTGACGCCGGCCAGCACCGCAACAATGGCCAGCACGATGACGACCGCGATGATGATTTTTCGTTTCATGCTTTGGTTCTCCTTGAAATTCCAGCCCGCCGCTTTTTCTTGGCGCCCGCGCCGGTCAGGAACAGGTCCACAATGCGCTCCGCCGCGCGGTGGTTCAGGCGATAATCCGGCATCAACAAATGCGACGCAATATAAAGGTGCGCCTGTCCGTAAAAACCATAGGCGAGGTCCCGGGCATCAAAATGGTCATCCAACTCGCCGCCCGTCTGCGCGCGCCGGATGAGCGAACGAATGAATTCGAGATTGCGCTGGCAGCGGTCCAGATAGTTCAGCTCCGGGGGCACCTCGCCCGGCGCCGCGAACGCCGTGGCGAAGGCGATGCGCGTCAGATCCCGGTTTTTGTGAAAGTAATCGAACAGCGCCGCGAGAATTTCTATCAGTTGTCCGCGAACATCTGATTTGTGGGTCGCGGCCTGCTGGACGACTTGCAGCCGTTCGTCATGCGCTTCGCTGACGAGCGCCTGGAACAGGCCCGCCTTGTCGCGGAAATGATAATACAGCGCCGGCTTGGACACCTTGGCGTCGCCGACGATTTGCTGGACGGACGTGGCCGCGTAGCCGCCGTTGGCGAAGCGCTTGAGCGCCGCCCGGAGGATCTGCCGCCTTGTTTCGGGACCCTGTTTGGCCATAAAACCTACCGAACGGTAGGTATGAATTGGCCGGTTGTCAAATGATAATATTCGCCGCCGACCGGAACCGCCGGATTTCACTGCGGGTCGGTCGTTTTCCCCATCAAACCATGATGCAGCTTGGAATGGCGGTGGCCATAGGCAAGGTAGATGACAATACCGATGAGAAACCACACGAGCAGCCGCATCCAGGTCATCAGGGGCAGGTACAACATGAGCGCAAAGGCGGAAAGAGCGCCCATGGGCGCGACGAACCAGATGGCCGGGACCTTGAACTTCCGTTGCAATTCCGGCTCGCGCACCCGCAACACGAGCACGCCGACCGATACAATCACGAAGGCCAGCAAAGTGCCGATGTTGCACAGGTTCCCCGCGTCCCGCACCGGCAGGACGGCGCCAAAGAAGGCCACGACGATGCCGGTGATGATGGTAATGAGCCATGGTGTTTTGAACCGGGGATGAACGCGGCTGATCAGCGGCGGCAACAGTCCGTCGCGCGACATGCTCCAGAAAACGCGTGTCTGTCCCAACATCATCACCAGGATGACGGAGGAAAGTCCGGCGATGGCCCCCAGCTTGATGATGCGCGCCATCCAGCCCAGGTTCGCGTGGTCGGCAGCCAACGCAATCGGCTCGGGCACGTCCAGCAGCCGGTAGGGCACGACACCGGTGGCAATGCCGGAAACCAGAATGTAAAGCACGGTGCAGACCAGCAGCGAACCGATGATGCCAATGGGCACGTCGCGCCGGGGATTTTTGGCTTCTTGTGCGGCAGTACTGACGGCATCGAATCCAATGTAGGCGAAGAAGACAAGACTGGCGCCACGCATGACACCCGACCAGCCGAAGGCACCCCACTTGCCGGTGTTGGCCGGGATAAACGGATGCCAATTGGCGGGATTGATGGCCCTGGCAGCGCCAACAATGAAGAGCAGCACGACCGCAATCTTGAGAAAAACGATGAGGTTGTTGAACCCCGCCGATTCCCTGATGCCAATGACCAGCAGCACGGTCACGATGGCGACGATGATCACAGCGGGCAGGTTAAAAATCGCGGTCACTTGATGCAGGCTTGCCGGATCGGTTCCAGCGGCTTGGATCTGGTTCGCCAGTTCGCCGCCAAATACCGTCCAACCCACCTTCATTTTCAGGGCGGCAGCCAGCGCGGCGGGAAGGTCAATCAGGTGGATGCCGCGGGCTGCGGAAAGTTCCGGAGGAATTTGAATCCCAAAATCCCTGAGAAACGAAACCATGTAACCGGACCAGCCCACCGACACTGCGATGGCGCCCACCGCATATTCCAAGGCCAGATCCCAGCCGATGATCCAGGCGAACAGTTCGCCCAGCGTGGCGTAGCCATAGGTGTAGGCGCTGCCGGACATGGGGACCAGCGAGGAAAATTCGGAATAACACAGCGCGGCGAATGCCGAGACAATGCCCGCCAGCGCAAAGGAAAGGACCACCGCCGGTCCGGCGTTTTGGGCGGCCGCCGTGCCGGTCAGCACAAAAATGCCCGTGCCGATGATGCAACCAATGCCCAGCATGACCAGGTTGAGTGGTCCCAGCGCGCGATGGAGACTGTTGTCGGTCAGCGCCTCCGCCTGCAGGTCGGTGACGCTTTTTCGGCGAAACAAATTCATGGGGGAATTTCAGCTTGTTTTGAGCCTGTTTAATGAAGTGCCCGCTCCCGGAAGTCAAGCAAACGTCACCCGCCCTTCGATTTGTCGTCTTTCGACCCTCGACCAAGAATCGCGCTCAACGCTCAATTCTCAACCTTCAACTATTTGTATTTGCGAAACCCCCACTGCGGCTTACGATGCGGTCGGTCTAATGCATTGGGTCGCTCCATCTGAAAAAATGCCGCCAACAACATTTTAGAATACAGTTTTTATCCATGCCCCTAAAAAAATCCGAACTTTACTCCTCCCTCTGGCAAAGCTGCGATGAACTGCGCGGCGGCATGGATGCATCGCAATACAAGGATTATGTCCTTGTTCTCCTGTTTGTAAAATACGTGTCGGACAAGGCCGCAAGCCAGAAGGGCTACCTGCTCGACGTTACGAGGCGCGGGACATTGACCAGAATATCACTTCGCAAAAGAAAATTGACGAGTGGTTTGAGCTACAAACAAAAGGACTGACCGATCTGGCGAAAGCACAACTGAAGCAGCGTTGGGGAACGATGCAGAAGGTGCTGTCGAGCAAATCGCGACTTGAAATCATTGCGGACGATATTCTCATGGATTTTGCCAAGCGCGACCGTTTGATCAGCGGGCGCGGCAACGCCTTACTGATTTCCGGCAGCATCTACGAAGCGTGCAAGTTTTACGAACTGTTCAACAAGACCGACCTCAAGGGCAGATGCGCGATTGTTACTTCTTACACGCCCGCCACGGCGGACATCAAAGGCGAAGAAAGCGGCGAAGGGGAATCGGAGAACGTCGAAAAATACAAAACCTACCGCCAGATGCTTGCTGACTGGTTTGACGAACCCGAAGAGGAAGCGGTCAAAAAGTCCGAAGCCTTTGAGAAAGCGGTGAAGAAAAAATTCATTGAAGAACCGGGGCAGATGAAACTGCTCATCGTCGTGGATAAATTCCCGCGTGTTGAAAATGGTTGTATCGCTGAGGCGGATTTACTGCGACAATGCTCTGTTGGTTGCCAAGCATGGAAATTTCATCCGCCATATTTGATTGCAGCGCGCCGGACCTGGATTCGTGTCTGGACGAGTCCCTGCCTGAATTCGCCTTCATCGGCCGGTCCAACGTCGGCAAGTCCTCCCTGTTGAACCTGCTCTCGGGCAAGCTGGATCTGGCCCGGGTCTCGCCCACGCCGGGATTTACCAAGCTCATCAACTTTTTCACGATGAACAAGACCTGGCGGCTGGTGGATCTGCCGGGATACGGATTCGCCGCCGGGGCGCGGAAGGCCAAATTCAAGTTCAACCATGCAGTGGATGATTATCTTAAAAATCGAACGAGCCTTTGCTGTGTCTTTGCGCTGCTGGATTCCGGGCTGCCGCCGCAGGAAATCGATATTCAATTCATTGCCTGGCTCGCCCGCAATTCCGTCCCGTTCGTCCTCGTCTTCACCAAGACGGACAAGGTGACGCCCGCCACGGTGCAGGCGAACATCGCGGCGTTTACGGCCCGCATCTCCGGATGGTTCGAGAAGCTGCCGGCGATTTTTACCTGTTCCGCAATGGCGAAGCATGGCCGGGAGGAATTGCTCGGGGTGATCGACGAGGCGATGACTGCCATAGAGGCTGAGTCGGGACCAGCGCCGCAGGATGCTGCGATTCCACCCGAAGATATGGCCACCACTGGCCGAAGAATAAGCCCTCAGCCTGCCCGCAAAAGGCGCCCCGATCTGGCGCGCCCCTGGTGACCCCGCCCCGCTTGAATTTGCATTCGGCGGATTGCGTGTATATTGCGGCCATGTTGGCGACACCGGAACTGATCCGCGAAGTGGGACAAATCCCGCTGCTGGCCGAACTCCTGCCGCGTTGGCGGGCGGTGCCGCTCTATCGCGATTTGTTGGCGTCGGCAGAAAATCATCCGGTTGAAGCCGACGTTTTCACGAGCTTCCGGCGGTTGCCTTTGCTGGCCAAACAGGGAATCCGCGACGGCTTTCCCCGAAATTTTCTACCCGCCGGACAGACGCTCGAAACGCTGCTGGAGAAAAGGCTGGTGGAACTGGAACACACTTCCGGCACGTCCGAGGAACGGTTGCCGGTGATTTTCGGCCAGGGTTGGTGGAATGCGCAGGAGGAATGCGCATTGCGGTTGAACCCATTTGTCGCCCGCGTACTGGACGAACATCCCAACGCCCGCCGGGCGACGCTCGTGCCGCCGGCCTGCAACGGCCTGACGTGTCCGACGGTCTGGATGTCGCGCGAGCAACGGACGGTGGGCAGCACCTTGTTCCTGAACCTGGCCCGCATCCCGTTTCTTTTGGATGACCGGGAGCTGGCGCGAATGGCGGGGGAAATTGCCGAATGGTCGCCGCAGTTTCTGGACCTGGATCCGGTCCACGGCGCGCGCATGGCACTGTACTGCGAGCAGCACGGCCTGCGGTTTCCGTCGCTGCGGTTTGTGTTGTGCAGTTACGAATTCGTCAGCGTGGTGCATCGCCGGATTATCGAGCGCGCCTTTGGCGTACCGGTCTTCAACCTGTACGGCTCGACGGAGACCGGCCATCTGCTCATGCAAAACGAGCGTGGCGAAATGAAGGCTGGTTACGACGCGGCGTTTCTAGAAATCGTGGAAGCCGACCAGGGCGGCGTGGGCGACCTGGTCGTCACGACACTGACCAACGATTACATGCCCCTGCTCCGCTATCGCATCGGCGACCTGGCAGAACGGCGCGTGGAACCGTACGGAACGGATTATGTGATCCATGGACGTGCCCGCGACGCGCTCCGCGCCGGTAATGGCCGGCGCGTGACCACATGGCAGGTGGACCAGTGCTTCGTTGAATTGCCCGGCATCATCCACTATGAACTGCGCCAAAACAAAAACGGCAGTTGCGTTTTGCGTTTTGTGCCGGATGGGGCCGGGCCGACGGAAGCGGAATTTCGCAACGTGACTTCACGGCTCGAAACGTTGCTGGTCTCCCGGGCTGAAATCGCAACCGCAGCCATGTCGGTCCTGCTGCCGACGCCATCGGGGAAATTCCGGCTGACCTGTCCCGCCAGCGCCCGGGCAATGCCGGGGGCGTGGTCGACGGCTTAATTCATCAACTGGGTCTTGAACCCGGCCAACTGGCGGTCGTAGAAATCAATGGATTTGGGCGTGGTGGTCAGCGTGGAATCGAAGTTCACGAGTGTGACCAGTGTGCTGTAGGTGGCCATGTCGTGATGCGGCAGCACGGCGCGGATGCCGCCGGCCCCAGGCGCGAGTAGCAATCCTGCTCGTGGATTTGCTTTACCAGAACGACCCGATAGCCAAGCTTGCCCAGGAAATTCGTGTAGGAATTCGTCGTGACAATCGCTCCGCGCATCATGGCCTGGTCAATGTGCAGTTCGTTGAGAACGGCTTTCAGCGGTTTGAATTCAGCCTGTGACAGAATGCGGTCGAAAAGGTGCTGCTCGGTTTCGTCGCGCGGAGGCGGGTCCGGCATGAATCTCATGGTTGCTGGTTTCTTGGTCATAATGGTTTTGGTCGGAAACGGTGCCTGGGTTCGGTCGGGCTGAACGGGGGCACGGTCACTGTCGTTCATATTGGTGAGGAAGTCCATGACTCATTTCAGGGGCCTATTGGACCGCGGGTGTCCAACCGGGTCTGGTAAAACGGGTGCATGGAAAACAACACATCCCTCATTCCGCTCGAACGCATCGGGAGCGCCATCCGCCTGGTCCGTGGGCAAAAAGTATTATTGGACAACGATCTGGCGCGGCTTTACGGCGCGGAAACCCGCGTGCTCAACCAGGCGGTCAGTCGCAACGCCGGGCGATTTCCCGAGGATTTCATGTTTCAACTGTTGCCCGACGAGGCCGAGACGTGGCGGCGCTCAAGGTCACAGTTTGTGATCTTGAAACGCGGGGAAAACCTCAAATACCGGCCCTACGCCTTCACCGAACAGGACGTGGCCATGCTGTCCAGTGTGTTGCACAGCGACCACGCCGTGCGGGTGAACATCGAAAATCATGCGCGCCTTCGTCCAATTGTGGCAGATGTTGGCCTCCAACGCGGACCTGGCCCGGAAACTGGAGGCGCTGGAGAAGAAATACGACTCACAGTTCAAAGTTGTCTTTGATGCCGTCCGCCAGCTAATGTCCCCGCCGGAAACCAGGCGGCGCGAAATCGGATCTCATGTGAAATACGACGATGACAAGTCCAAGTCAAAGCAGCGATTATGACGCTCAATCCCCAGCCATAAACTCTCAACCATGGGCTCGCGGAACCGCCTCCGAAACAATTCAACCACCGAGCGAACCCGGATCACCCACGTCACCCTTGTTGAAGTCCACGTATTCCTCCGTCAAATCGGCGGCGTAAATCACCGCACTGGCTTTGCCGAGGTTGAGTTTGATGTGCAAATCAAATTCCTTCGGCGCAACGGCGGCACACAATTCCTTGAACGTCGCCTTCGTCGGCTGGCCACGCTTAAGGCTCCAAAGAATTTTACGGCTGTCCGCCATGCCATAGCCAATGTCCACTTTCTCTTCGACGACTTTCGCCGGCGAATAACCCAGCGCGTCAATAATCCGGCCCCAGTTCGGATCGCCGCCATGCCAGCTTGTTTTCACCAGCGGACTGTTGGCCACGGCCCGGGCCGCGGCGTCGGCATCAGCAACTGTCTTCGCGCCGTTCACACGCACCGCCACAACCCGATGCACGCCTTCGCCGTCACGCACAATCATTTTCGCCAGTCCCAAGCAGACGTGATTCAGCGCGGCTTGAAAAACTTCAAAATCTCGTAGCCGCGCTTGCGCGGCCTTCCGCGAACTCACGTTCGCGGCTACAAGCGGAGGATTCCCTGCGAGTCCATTGGCCAGCACCAGCACCGTGTCGTTGGTGCTCATGTCGCCGTCCACAGTGATGCGATTGAAACTTTGTGCGACAGCCTCCTGCAACGCCGCCTGCAGAACTTTGGCCTTGATGGCGGCGTCGGTGGTGAGGAAACAGAGCATGGTCGCGTGCAAAGGCAGCGCGGCGGGCCGCGCACCGGTGGCGCTCATGCCGGGCTGAATCATGCCCGCGCCTTTGCAAATGCCGCCGATGCGGACGGTTTTGCCACCCAGCTTGAATTCGACCGCGATTTGCTTGGGTCGCGTGTCGCTGGTCATGATGGCTTCGACAGCGCCGGCCGCGTGACGTGATGAATTCCCAAGCAGCTTGGCCGCCTCCAAAATTCCGCGTTTGACGTTTCCCATCGGCAGGGTGACACCGATACGGCCGGTGGAACCGACCAGGACAAGCTCGGCAGGGATTTTGTGGCCGCTTTTGTCAAAACGCGGGTGGCGCACGGCTGGATGGTTGGACGCTTCCCTTGTTTTTACAAACGCGGCTGCAGCGCCAGCCGCAAGGCGCGTCATTTCCATGGCGTCCTTCATGCCTTGTTTGCCGGTGCAGGCGTTGGCATTGCCGGAATTGACCACGATCGCCTGGGCGGTGCCGCGTTTCACACGCTCGACGCAAACCTTCACCGGCGCGGCGCAGACCTGATTGGTCGTGAACATGCCCGCGACCGTGGCGGGCACTTCAGACACGATGAGCGCAAGGTCGCGCTTCCGGCCTCTGTCCGAGCCTTTGCCCGTGCCGAGGCGTTTGATGTCGCAAAAAACCCCGGCGGCACGGAAGCCTTGGGGAGCGACAACGGAACCGGCAATTTCTTTGAACGTTCTTTTCATGATTGGCGTGGTGTGAAATAGGTGTTTCAACGGGAAGGCTTTCCCCACTGGCGGTCGGCAAAGTCCATGAACATCGCCCAGTCAGCCGGGGTCATGGAATGCCCTCCGGCCCGGATGTAATAACCGAGGCGGTTTCCGGCCAGCTGGCCCGGCGCCGGCATGGGCTGCGCCGCCAACCCGTCACCGCCGAGCAAGCGATAGACCGGGTCGGCCGCCTGCAACACATCGAACTGGCCGGCCGGATTCGCCCACTGGTCCGCCTGGCCGTTGGAGAATAAAACCGCCCGCGGCGCGCACAAGGCGACCAGGCAATTCTGGTCGAAGGGCAGCCGTTCCGGGCAATCGTTGAACTGCTTGAATTCGGCATTGAACCAGTGGGGGAAGACGCGATTGATGTCGCGGAGCTGCTCCCCGGTCTTGCCACGGCTGGGGGCGCTGCCGCCGCACCCCGCTTGATGCACCACGGCGATGGCAATGCGGTCGTCGAACGCCGCCGCCAGCAGCGCCGCCTTGCCGTTGCGCGAATGGCCCAACGCGGCAATGTGGCGCGGATCCACGTCCGGATCCGACTCGAGGTAATCCACGCAACGCTGGAAGCCCCAGGCCCACGCGGCGATGGTGCCCCGGTCCACGGGCCGGTTCCGCGCCGGGTCGCCGCCGGCGAGCCATTGGTAAAGGCCATCGCTGATGTCGGGCCGGTCCGAATCAATGTCGCAACTGCAAAACGTGGCGAGGCCGTACCCGCGTTCCACGATGTCGGCGACCGGCCATTCGTCCCCCGGCCAGTCAGCGGTGCCGGCCGATCGCGCCGCCTCCGTGGCGACGTTGTTCGAGCACCCCTTGCAAAGCGAGGTCAGCCAGCCGCGCGCCAGCGGCACACGCGGATCGGCTGTCAGCGATTGGTTGCCGCAAAAATTCAGCCCGAGGAAGACCGGCACCCGGCCCGGACGGTGATTCGGCAGCACCAGCATGAGGTCGATTTGCGGCGCGCCGTTCGATCCGGTTTCCAGCGTGATCAGCCGGAGCGTCGCCTTGCCGCCGGCAAAATCACCGTATTCGGCCGCCACCCTGGCCCGCATCCGCGCAGGCTTGGGTGGCAGCGGGCCGTACATGTAGTGTTGGAAGAGGGCAATCAATTCCGGCCGGCGTTGGTCGAACCACTGCCCGGGCGAGTTTACCCGGCGGCCGTCGAGCATGACGAGGGGATCCGGCAACGCGTCGCACGGCGGCAACGCGGCCGGGGCCGGAAAAGAACGGGGCCCAGGCATCGTCGAGCAGCCAAACGACAGCAACACACCCGGCGTCGCGACTGAAAGCATGATCCACGCGGCATTCATTGTAGGCGGATGATAGGCGAGCCGACGCTTTTGGCAAAGCCCCGGATGAGGCGGTAGGAACTCAATTGAATGGGGCGAGACTTCGGACCTGCCCTGCCGCACGGCTTACACATTGACGCAGACCTTCGCCGGGGCGCAGCACACCTGGTTGGTCGTGAACCGCCCGGCGAGCGCGAGTTCGTGCTTTCTGCCCTTGCTAGGGTCAAGGCGTTTGATGTCGCAACAAGGTCCGGCGGCACGAAAGTCGTGGGGAGCGACGATGAAACCTTCGACGGGTTCAATTTTCGATTTTCTGCTCAACTCCCAACACAGCTTCATCAATTTCAATCTGGCCGCGCAGGTAAAGCACGGCTTTGCCGCCGATTCGGACGCGGTCTCCCGTTTGTTCGCAGAAAAGTTCTCCGCTGCGCTTTGAAAGCTGGCGGGCAAAAAGCTTTGTCTTCCCGAGCCGTTGCGACCAATATGGAATCAACGTGCAATGCGACGAGCCGGTCACGGGATCTTCATTGATGCCAGCCGCCGGCGCGAAGAAGCGCGAAACGAAGTCGCAACCGTTGCCGGGAGCCGTGGCGATGATTCCCAGAACATCAAGCGTGCGCAATACCTCGAAATCAAGTTGCAGCGAACGCACGTCGGTTTCCGTTGAAAACACGGCGAGGTAGTCACGTGCCTTGAACACCACGTCCGGCTTTTTGCCCAGCCCGCGAACCGACGCTTCCGGCACCGCGCACGGCACCGCCGGGCGCGAGGGAAAATCCATTTCAAGCACCTCACCACTGCGGGTGACCGCCAGCTCTCCGCTGCGCGAGTGGAAGCGGATGCAATCGCCCGAGGACATTCCCTCGCTGAACAACACAAACGCGGAGGCCAGCGTGGGATGGCCGGCAAGATCAATTTCGAGAGCCGGCGTGAACCAGCGCAAATCAAAGTCCGGGCCGCGCGGCACGACGAAGGCGGTTTCGGAAAAATTGTTCTCGGCGGCAATGTCCTGCATCACCGCGTCCGGCAGCCATTGTTCCAGCAGACAAACGCCCGCCGGATTTCCGCCAAACCGTTTGCTGGAAAAGGCATCCACTTCAAAATAGGGGATTTTCATTGTTGCTCCGGGTTGGTTGCAAAGGTTCAAACTTTAACCGCGTCAATTTCCAGCCGCACCATCCGGACGTGGACGCGCCCCGCGTCATCCAACGGATGTCTGGCAACGTAGCGGTCTGTAATGGCAGCAACGAACTCGTCGCGCAAATCCTCCGGCACGCGCTGGGTGTAGGGCAGCCAAGTCGTGCGCAGCCACGCGGCAAAACGGTCGCGCCCGTCGTAAACCGCGTCCTTGGGTGACAACTTGATACCGCACGATTTGAAACCGAACCGCGGCAGCCACTTTTCGTAATCCGCCGGGCTGTAAAGAAAATACGGCTTTTCCAGCCTGCGAAAAAATCCGCGCCAGCGTTTGAGCCGCATCTCGGGGCGCAACGCAACGAAAACATCATGCGCGTTGCCTTTGCCGCCGCAGGAAACGACCAGCCGCCCGCCCGGACGCAAAACCGAGGCGGCACCCCGCAAAAATGCCCCATGATCGTCCACCCAGTGCAACGCCGCATTGGAAAAAACGATGTCGAATGGCGCAGGTTCAGCTCCCTCGCCATGAATCTGGGGGCGCCGGCGTCCCGCCGGCACACACGGAACCCGCCGGCGAGACGCCAGCGCTCCCGGGAACACTACGGCAAAGCTGATTATTCGCGCATCGCAGATTTGGAACTCCAGATTGGGAATGGTGCCGGGCGGGAATGTTTTTCGCGCAAACTCAATCATTTGCGGCGAGGCATCAACGCCGGTGACCGAACCGCGTGGCACGGCCCAGGCGATTTCCGCTGTCACCTTGCCGTCGCCGCACCCGACATCGAGAATGTGCTCGTTCCCGCGCAGTTGAAGTTGCGCGATGAGTTCGCGCGCCCAGGATTGTTGCACGGCGGAATTCGCGGCGTAGTCGGCCGCGTTCCAAATATTTTTGTAGGAGACGAGGTCACGAGTCTCAATTGTCCGTTCAGAGATTCCTTGCGTCGTCTCCTGCGGATCAAACTCAAACCAATCCCGCCGTTTCCGGAAAACCGCAGACCAGATTCATGCTCTGGATGGCCTGGCCGCTCGCACCCTTGATCAGATTGTCCTCGGCGCTCATCACGATGAGCCGGCCCGTGCGCGGGTCGAGCCGCCAGGCGATTTCGATGACGTTGGTGCCGGCGACATTTTTGGTGTCAGGCAGCGCCTTGCCTTCGAGCAAATGCACGAAAGGTTCGCCGCCATACGCCTCCGCATAACACGCTGAAATCCTTTCGTTCAACACGCTCATTTCCGCCGCAGTGGAAAAGGGTTTTTCCGGCGTGAGATAGAGCGTCGTCAAAATGCCCCGGTTCACCGGGATCAGATGCGGCGTGAACTGGATGGTGACCTTGGCTCCGGCGGCCAGTGAAAGTTGTTCCTCGATTTCCGACAAATGCCGGTGCTTGGGCACGCCGTAAGGCCGCACGCTTTCATTGCATTCGCAAAACAGGTAATCCAACTCGGCCTTGCGGCCCGCGCCGCTCACGCCGCTCAATGAGTCGGCGATGATGCCGTCCGGCTGGATCAACTCCGCTTGCAGCAGCGGAATCAACGGCAGCAAGATGCTGGTCGGATAACAGCCCGGCGAGGCAATGAGCAACGCTTTTTTGATCTCCTCGCGGTAGATTTCCGGCAAGCCATAAACCGACTTCCCCAACAAATCCGGCGCGGGATGGTCGTGCGCATAAAACTCCCGGTAAACCTCGGGACTCTTGAGCCGGAAATCGGCGCTGAGGTCAATCACGATGCAGCCCGCATTGAGCAACGGCACGGCATATTCGGCGGCGACCCCATGCGGCAGCGCGAGAAACACCACATCCGTCTGCTTGGCGAGCAGTTCGGCGTCCGGCTCGGTGAAACGCAATGTTTTTGCGTGCGAGTGGCAGGCAAATTTGGGGAACACCTGCGCGAGCGTTTGCCCGGAGTTTTGGCGCGAGGTCGCGGCCACCAATTCCACGTGGGGATGGTTCAGCAGCAACCGGACGAGTTCCTCGCCGGAGTAACCGGACGCGCCGATGATGGCGACTCTTTTTAAGTTCATATTCTTGTCAAATGTTGTAGTAATGGAGTAATGGAGCAATGGAATTTTGCAACACTCCATTTCTCCAGCACTCCACTTTCCCAACAAAAAAGCCCCGCCGGATTGAACCAGCGGGGCTTGGAAATTTCAAATGCGATCAACGTTTCGAGAATTGGAAACGCTTGCGCGCGCCCGGCTGGCCGTATTTCTTGCGCTCTTTCATGCGCGAATCGCGCGTGAGCAGGCCCTCGGCCTTCAGCGCCCCCCGCAGGTTCGCGTCGAATTTCAGCAACGCCCGGGCGATGCCGTGCCGCACCGCGCCGGCCTGGCCGTTCGGCCCGCCGCCGCTGACGTTGATGCGCGCGTCGAATTTTTCCGCCGTGCCGGTGACGGTCAACGGCTGCGTCGCGGTTACGCGCTGTGTTTCCAGCGTGAAATAATTTTCAAACTGGCGGCCGTTGACGGTGATTTTACCGTTGCCGGACGCGAGCCGGACCCGCGCGATGGCGGTCTTGCGCCGTCCCGTGCCGAGATATTCGGGGATTTTGGTTTCAGCCATCTGTCAGTTGAGGGTTGAGGGTCGAGGGTCGGGAGAATCAAGCCGCGGCTTTGAGCGGTTCAGGCTTCTGGGCGGCGTGCGGGTGTTTCGGGCCTTTGAAAACCTTCAGTTTGGTCAGCAACTGGCTGCCAAGCCGGTTTTTCGGAATCATGCCCTTGACCGCGTGCAGGATGAGTTTTTCCGGATGCCGGGCGCGCACCTGGGCAACGGTTTTGTATTTCTCGCCGCCTTTCCAGCCGGAATAGGTCATGAATTCCTTGGCCGTTTCCTTCTTGCCGGTGAGCCGGACCTTCTCGGCGTTGATGACCACGACAAAATCGCCGGCGTCGAGGTGGGGCGTGAAGACGGGCTTGTTTTTGCCGCGTAAAATGTCGGCAACCTGCACGGCCAGCCGGCCGAGCACGGCGCCGTCGGCGTCAATCACGTGCCATTTCCGCTGGTCCAAATTCACTTTGGGCAAATATGTTTTCATCTAAAACCCGGGCAAAGGAGCGGAAAAAATATCAAACTTTCGGACGAAGTCAACAAGGCATTTTAAACTGGTTCGGTGTGATGTTTTGGGCATTCTCGCGCTGGTGGTTGTCGTGCTGCTGATCATCATCTCGCGGCTGCTGCCGAAATCGCCGCCGCCGGCGTAGTTTAAAATTCCATCCAACCTGTACGCCCGCTTGACCGGTGGACCCCGTCGCCGGCATCAACATCTTTCTTTCGTCCTGGCCGATTAACGTGTTGACACTCGCCGTAATGGGCGACCCGTTCACTTTCAACCCGAACTCCGAAATAGAAAAAGGGTCGCTTTGAAGAAAGGGTTGTGGGCATAGGGATTGATGCTTAAACAACCCGACCCGACCCTGCACAAAACGACCCCCACCGAAATTACCTCGCCTTTTGGCAAAGCCAAGCTGGTTTTGGACGAAACGCCCAAGGCCATTTCACCTTTCGGCGGTCTGGCCAGTTTCATCTCCTTCCTGGGCCAGATCGGCTTCGCCCGGCAGGTGCAACAACCTCTGCCCTTTGCCGAACCGACTTCCAACAACGCCATCCCGCTGGCGCATTCGCTCACGGCCTTCCTGATGTCGGTGGTGGTGGGCGCGCAACGTTTTGCCCACTGTGAATGGTTGCGAGCGGATCACGTCTTGCATGCCATGCTGGGGTGGGAGCGTTTTCCCAGCGATGACACGATTCGCAACTTCTTCCTGCGGTTCTCCCAGGCGCACGTCGAGGCCTTCTGGCGTCCGCTCTGGCGCTGGCTGCTGCGGTTGCTCCAGTGTCCCAGCGGCGGCTTCGCGCTGGATCTGGATTCGACGGTGTTTTGCCGCGAGGGCAAACAGGAAGGGGCGCGCAAGGGCTTCAACCCCCGGCGCAAGGGCCGCAACAGTCATCATCCGCTGCTGGCGGTGCTGGCCGAGGCGCAGTTCATTTTGCACGGCTGGTTGCGCAGCGGCAACACAGGCGCAGCACGCGGGGTCGTGCCGTTCTTGCAGGAAGTGCTGGCGCTCTTGCCGGTGGGGACGTGGCTGCGCACGGTGCGGGCCGACAGCGGATTCTTTGACGGAAGATTTTTGGATTTCCTGGAGGAACGCGCGTTGCCGTATGTGGTGGTGGCGCGCCTGACCACGACGCTCAAGCGCAAATGCGCCGGGATTCAGGAGTGGACCCCGATGGATGAACATCACGCGGCGGGGGAGTTCACGGTGAAGTTGTTCGGGTGGTTGAAGGAATGGCGCTTCGTCGTCGTGCGCGAGCGGATTCGAGAGACCAAGGCGGCGGTGGGGCGCCCGTTGATTGACGTGCCGGGCTACACGTTCCGGGCCTGGGTGACCAACCGGAGCGAAGGCACGCTGGAGTTGTGGCGCGATTATAACGGGCGGGCCTGCGTGGAGCAACGGATCGAGGAGTTGAAGCACGATCTGGCGGCCGACAGGTTCTGCCTGCAACCGTTCTTTGCGACGGAGTCGGCGTTCCTGGCGGTCTTGTTCACGTTCAACCTGCCGAGTCTGTATCAACACCAGACGACCCCCGACGCGCCGTATCGGCGGCCGGGGACGTTGCGCGTGGCGGTGTTCCTGTGCGGCGCGGTGCTGGGCGTGATGGGCCGCGACGTGGTGGTCAAACTCTCGGCAGCGTGGGGAGGATTGCGCAAACATAAGCCTCTGGTGGAGGCCACGTTGGACTGGCTGAAGTGCCCGTCGCCGAAGTTGATTCCACACGCAGATCGGCTGGCCATCGGAGGCGGTATGATCTGAGGCCAAGGGCGCGATCCCTCAAAAAATCATCGCTCTACTTCGGAGTTCGGGTTCAATATGTCCAAGTGTCGTGCGGAAGCGGTTCGGAATTCAAAACCTGCCGATGTTGGCGCCAACTGGGTAGATGACGATTCATCAACGAGATGAAACGGTCATTGTGACGCCGCTCGACTAGGTGCGTCAGTTCGTGGACGAGGATGTATTCGAGGCATTGGGATGGTTTCTTTGCGAGCTCAAGATTTAACCAGATACGACACGCGTCCGGATTGCATGTGCCCCATCGGGTTTTCATCTTCTTGATGCCCCATTCAGCTATTCGAACACCCAAGACCTCCCGCCATTTCTCAACGAGTGGGGGGATCATTTCTTTTAACCGCCGGCGATACCACCGATGCAAAACCCTCTCCCGCTGGCGGGCGTTGGTTCCGCGTCGCATATACATTTCGATGTGTTTTTTTCGGATCAAAACTTTTGGCACGCCATCATGCGGTATTACGAAAAGACGATAACGACGTCCAAGAAAATAATGGCTCTCGCCGCTCACCATTTCGCGTTTGGATTGGCGAGACTGAGATTCAAATTTGACTCTCTGGCGTTTAATCCAACCGAGTTTGCCAAAGCATTTAAGAAAGTATCAACATCTTCCTCTTTGATGTCGTAATCACTGCCTTGCTTTATGGCTATCAACTTTACCAGTTGTTTTTTTGCAGTATTAACCCCGTCAACAATGGCCAACTCAACTTTCTCGTGAGTCCATCCAAGCAAATATGTAACTTCTTTCAAGTTCATTGCCGAGATTCCATGTGTTTAGTTCTTCGCTCCCGCCAGTTCCTCCTCAAAATCCATGATTTCTTTAATCTGCACCAGAAAAGAAGTTGGTCGAGGGTTCATGGTTGAGGGTTGAGCGTCCCTATCGCTGTTTAGCCTTGGGCTTGTCATCGTCATATTTCACGTGAAATCCGATTTCGCGTTTGGGCTTCGCCGGTGGCGACATTAACTGCCGGATGGCGTCAAAGACAACTTTGAACTGGGCGTCATATTTGTTTTCCAGCGCCGCGAGCTTGCGTGCCAGTTCGGCATTGGAGGCCAGCATCTGCCGCAGCCGCACGAAGGCACGCATGATTCCAATGTTCACCGCCACCGCTCGCTCGCTATTGAGCACGCTGGAAAGCATGGCAACACCCTGCTCCGTGAAGGCATAAGGAAGTGAGCGGCGCCGCCCACCGTGCCCCGAACTTGAAATGCCAAATTGGCATTTCAAGATTTCCGCTTCTTTCGGGGTGAGTTGGAACATGAAGTCACCAGGGAAACGACCCAGATTGCGTTTTACCGCGCGGTTTAAGGCGCCAGTTTCCACGCCGTAAAGCTCGGCCAAATCGTTGTCCAGCATCACCTTCTCACCGCGAATCGAGAGGATTGCCCGCTCAATTCGTTCCATTGGAACCAAACTTGTCTGCCCGCCCATTCTTTGCCTTTCTCCCAGAGGTGGTCACAGTTTGTGACCACCTTAAAAACGTTCAAGGTCACAATTTGTGACTTCAAGTTTTCTTATCTCCGTTACGGCGCGCGGGGACGCTCGCCCTACCATCACGGCGCGATAGGGATCGGCCTTCGCCAAGGCTTCGACCCGACAGGCAGCGCGCCCTACCTGACTAATTCTTCGCGGCGGCCAGTTCTTCTTCGAAATCCACAATCTCTTTGATTTGCACCAGGAACCAGCGGTCGATTTTCGTGAGGTTGTAAATCTCGTCGATGGTGAAGCCGGCACGCAACGCATGACGGATGAAGAAGATGCGCTCGGCATTGGGCACGCTCAGTTTGCGGCTGATGACGTCCTTGGGCAGAATTTCGCGGTCGCCATAAACATCGGCGCCGATGCGCCACGGTTTGCCGTCACCGCCCAAACCGCTGCGGCCAATCTCCAGCGAACGCAGACATTTTTGCAGGCTTTCCTTGAACGTGCGCCCGATGCTCATGGCTTCGCCCACGCTTTTCATCTGCGTGGTCAGCGTCGGGTCGGCCTGCGCGAATTTCTCGAACGCGAACCGCGGCACCTTCACCACCACGTAGTCAATCGTCGGCTCGAAGCTCGCCGGCGTTTCGCGCGTGATGTCGTTCCTGATTTCGTCGAGCAGATAGCCGACGGCGAGTTTGGCGGCGATTTTGGCGATGGGAAAGCCGGTGGCCTTGGACGCGAGCGCGGAGCTGCGGCTGACGCGCGGGTTCATCTCGATGATGACCATGCGGCCGTTGTCTGGGTTCACGGCAAACTGGATGTTCGAGCCGCCGGTCTCCACGCCCACGGCGCGAATCACGGCAAAACTCTGGTCGCGCATGATCTGGAATTCCTTGTCCGTGAGCGTCTGGATGGGCGCCACGGTGATGCTGTCGCCGGTATGCACGCCCATGGGGTCGAAATTTTCGATGGAGCAGACGATGACGCAGTTATCGGCCTTGTCACGCATCACTTCCATTTCAAACTCCTTCCAGCCGAGCAGCGATTCCTCGATGAGAATTTCGCTGACGGGCGAGAGGTCCAAGCCGCGCTTGGCGAGTTCGTCGAATTCATCACGATTGTAGGCGATGCCGCCGCCGGTGCCGCCGAGTGTGAATGCGGGCCGGATGATGACGGGAAAACGGCCGATTTTTTCCGTCACGGCGCGGGCTTCATCCAGATTGTGCGCGGTACCGGAAATCGGAACGTCGAGGCCGATGGAAAGCATGAGGTCTTTGAACACCTGCCGGTCTTCACCCCGTTCGATGGCTTTGGAATTCGCGCCAATCATCTCAACGCCGTATTTATCCAGCACACCACTGCGGTAGAGGGCCATCGCCGTGTTCAGCGCGGTCTGACCGCCAAGTGTCGGGAGCAAAACGAGTTTTCCTTTCGCGCCGGTTTTGGCCATTTCGTCCTTCTCGCGCACGATGATTTTTTCGACACACTCGGGCGTGATGGGTTCGATGTAGGTGCGGTCGGCGAACTCCGGGTCGGTCATGATGGTGGCCGGGTTGGAGTTGACGAGGATGACGCGGAAGCCCTCCTCCTTTAGCGCCTTGCAGGCCTGCGTGCCGGAGTAATCAAACTCGCACGCCTGGCCGATGATGATCGGTCCGGCGCCGATGATGAGGACGCTGTGAATGTCAGTGCGCTTGGGCATAAATCAAAACGGCAAGATGAAACACGGAAAGCAGTCGAAATGAAAGGCAAAAGCCGGACCGCTTTTATTGAGCACCTTCCGACCGGATTTGTTCCCGCAAATCCGGGGTCAGGCTCAATCCGGCCGGGACGGTTTTCAGGAAGACGACGCCTTCCAGCCGCCTGATTTCCGGGAGCACCGCTTCCAAGTCGAGCCAGTCCAGTTTCTGCCGGATTTCGTCAAACGAAACCTTGCCGGGCCGCGACATCAAGACCCATAACACTGCGGCACAACTGTGGACAAAACAGCCGCCGGTGGGTTCCGCGCTCGCGGATTGTCATCGGCGGCCGGTTGGCGCCGTCACGGTGTTTGCGGTTGGAGCAAAGCCGGCTGATAAGACTTGAGTCGTGTGAGGATGGACTTTGCGAGCGCGGTGTTCCCCTGGGCTGCGGCCAAGGCCAGGGCTTGTTGGAGATGGGTGACGGCTTCAGCCGATTTCCCCTGTCTGGCCAGCGCAATCCCTAAATTACAGTGGGCTTCGGCGTAATCGGGTCTGAGTTGAAGCGTCCGCTCGTAATGTTGAATGGCTTCATCCCATCTCCCCTGCTTGGCCAGCGCGAAGCCTAAATTGTTGAGGGCATCCGCGTAATCGGGTTTGAGTTGGAGCGCCCGCTCGTAATGCTGGATGGCTTCATCCCATCTCCCTTGCTTGGCCAGCGCGAAGCCTAAATTATTGAGGGCATCCGCGTAATCGGGTTTGAGTTGGAGCGCCCGCCTGTAATGCTGGATGGCTTCATCCAACTCCCCCTGGTCGGCCAGCGCGATGCCTAAATTATAGTGGGCTTCGACGTAATCGGGTTTGAGTTGGAGCGCCCGCTCGAAATGTTGGATGGCTTCATTCGACTTCCCCTGGTCGGCCAGCGCGATGCCTAAATTGTTATGGGCTTCGGCGTAATCGGGTTTGAGTTGGAGCACCCGCTCGTATTGCTGGACGGCTTCATCCAATTTCCCCCGGTCGGCCAGCGCGATGCCTAAATTATTGTGGGCTTCGGTATAGTCCGGGTCGAGTTGGAGCGCCCGCTCGTAATGCTGGATGGCTTCATCCAACCTCCCCTGGGCGGCCTGCACGACGCCTAAATCAACGTGGGTTTCGGGATAATCGGGTTCAAGTTGGAGCGCCCGCTCGAAATGCTGGGTGGCTTCTTTCAATTTCCCCTGCTTGGCCTGCGCGACGCCTAAATTAACATGGGCTTCGGGGTAATCGGGTTTGAGTTGGAGCGCCCGCTCGAAATGTTGAATGGGTTCATCCAAATTACCCTGCTTGTTTAAAAGAGCCGTCCCCAGGTTGTTGTGCGCCAGCCAACAATCTGGATTCCGGGTGATGGTGGTGCGCCAAAGGGTTTCAACGTTGGCATACATGCCACACTGCCGCCAGGTCAGGGTTCCCAACCCTGCCAACACCATGACTGCAACCCCATAAATCAACCACCGCCGCCGCAGTTGTTCCGCCGCTCCACTCCCCAGCGCCGCCGCCAGTGCCAGCGGCCCCAGACTGGGAAGATAAACCCAGTGATCACACACAAACGAGTAGCGCATGAAATACGCGTTCATGAACCCCAGCACCGGAAACAACGTGCCGACAAAAAAGAACAGCGCGGTTATCGGTCCACGCCCAAGGCGCGCTCGCGCCAGCCAGAGCCCCAGCATTGTCCCCATCGCCGTCACCGGATAGAGCCATTGCCACCACACGCCCGGATTGGGTTGCCAGCGCGGGTAAACAAAACAGAGCTGGACTGGCCAGAACAATTTGCCGAGGTAAAACCAGAAGGCCCGGCCTGCAACCAGACAGCGTTGCGGGAAGGTCAGGGCAAAGTCCGGTCCTTGGGCTCCCACGTGGTTTTTTTCCAGCCAGGCCGTCAGGGTGCATAGGCCGAGGGCCAGGGCGAAGAAGGGCAGGGTCGGTAACACGTCCGCCCGCCAACGGATTTGTCCGCGCTTCCACCAACCAATCAGCAAAATGGCCGCCGGCAGGGAAAAGGCCGTGGTCTTGGCCAGCAGCGCCCCCAAAAACAAGCCAAAAGCCAGACCGTAAAAAAGTGCCGAGTGCCGCGGGTGACGTGCCGGGTCAGGAACCGGAGCGATGGTTGCGGTTCGTGTTCCCAGCCGTTGGTCATCGGTCCCCCACGGTGCAAATCGTTCGTAAGCCAGGAAGGCCGCGAGGTAAAGAGCCAGGGAGAGCACGTTCTTGCGTTCGGTGATCCAGGCGGCGGATTCGACCATGACCGGGTGGAGGGCGAAAAGGGCTGCGGCCAGCCAGGCCCCCGGCAGTTGAAGCCGGAGCAACAGCCGCCAGAAGAGCAGGGCGGCCAGGGCGTGCAGCAGTACGTTCTCCAGGTGATACGGCGGCGTCCAGAACTTCCAGAGTTGATAGTCCAGCCAGAAGGTCGTGCCCGAGAGCGGGTAATATTGTTGCAATGCCGTTAGATGAAACCACATCGTGCGCAACCCCGAAAGATTCTGCAACCGTCCGGACATTTGCGTGGTCCATGTGTCATCGTCCCCGACAAAACTGCCGCGCAAGGCCGGCAGGTAGGCCAGGAACGTGGCGGTGACCAGAAGGAGGCCAGAAAACCAGGGCCAATGCCTTGAAGATTGTGAATTGGGCGCACCGCTGTCCGGTGGCCCGGCTTTCACGCTTGGTGGAGGTGAACCAACAGCTAAAGCAGGTTCGTCAGCAGGGCGTTTTAGCTGTCGCTTCATCCAGGACGAACTTAAGAAAAGTCCGGTTCAAGTCACGGTTAAATTTGAAAAACAACGTGTTTCATTCACAATGGTCATGCGAGGAATTTGGCGCGTGCCGTCCGCGATGGCTCGAGTGTTTTTGTGCCTATGGTTGTTCGCAAACACTTGCACCTACGCGTCAAACCGTGGTCATACCTGCTCGACAACTCGTCGAGTGGTGGAATGGTGCCCACGACAGGACTTGAACCTGTACGGTGTTACCCACTAGAACCTGAATCTAGCGCGTCTGCCAATTCCGCCACGTGGGCTTGATAACCAACAACTTACAAAGCGAGTTTTGCTCAACCGTTCCATTGTACCCCGCAATTGCACCCAAAGGCGCCAAAACCAATCAAAAAAGTGCAATTCACTTTTGCTAAAAACAGCCCTTGATCAAAATCAAGAATCAGCGGTTTCAGCACAGGGTCGATACTGAATATCGACAACATTTTCAATGATGCCATGAGACAATGAGATGGCAAGCTGTTTCATAGAAAGTAGAAACTCTGAAAATGTCAGAGCCTAGCCGTTCGGCAGGCGCACTAGAGCAAAAATCTAGTATCGTATTCTGTATTGACGTGGCTGAATACCGCGTTATTGCTCTCAAAATAAAAGTGCCAGCAAAGTAGTATGACGGGCGTGGCTCCTGCTTACCGAAGCAAGCAATGCGTTCAGATTGCTCGCTGCGGCTCCAATTTGCGAAAGCGTAGTGCCGTAAGTGGCGTGGTCAAGTGTCCTTCTCATCAAACTCCGTCAGGGTCAACATGGCGGCAGGATGCTTATTGGGAAGCATCGTGGGACTTCTCCTTAGATAACCGTATGAAATATCGGCTACGATGAAAGCCACATTCGTCATCATAACCTTCTCGTTGACAAACTCAAGGGGAATAGGAAATCGAGAATCGAAATTATTTGACAGCAAATCAAGCCTGTGCGAAATAGGGCAGCAGGAGCCGTGGTCGCCACATTTCCAACCCGATGCCGGAGAACCCTCAGGGTCGTTAAGGATCTCTCCCTGCTGTTTGGAATGCTGGTCGGTTTGATCCAGCCTGTATCCGCCCAGGTGACCATTGAAATTGTCAACGACAGCGGACTGCCGGACAGCAACGTTTTCGTCAAGGTGCCCGGTTACTATGTGGCCGACCATACCGACACGACGATGACTCCGGCCAGCTTGTTTGTGGATTTGAGCAATCCGAATCCGCCCAACCCGACCTCGGCCCCGCTTTCAAGCCTGGCGACGGAAGGCTCCGCCGCGCCCTATCAAATCATATCATCCATCACGGGCAACACGGATACCGTTTATTCGATCCAGGTTGATTACATCAATTCCGGGGCGATTTATTTCACCTATGACCAGCCTTTTTCCTTCACCAACAAGGTGACGCCCAGTCCACCCCCGGATAGTACCGGCAATGCTTGGCGGTATGATTATGCGGAGTTCACGATCAACGACCAGAATGCGCAGTACAACGCGTTGGACGTGACGTACGTGGATAAATTCGGCATTCCCCTCCAAATGGAATGGTTAAGGGGAACCAATCTGGTGGCTGGTTCTTATGTTTATGCCTCGACGCGGACGTTGGCGGAACTTTTTGCGGCCGTCGGGTTGGGGCAGGCGGTATTTGCCCTCAACGCCACAAACCTCACGGCCGGCTGGCAATATACGGGGCCGGCATCCTACGCCAACTTTGCACGTATCCTTGCGCCCCAGAAGGTGAGCGGCCTGTCTGCCTCGGTTTCCCCGTATCCAAACATCGCCTATTATCTGGACTCACTGGCGGGCAGTTCGAATGCGTTCTGGTTAAATGGAGCGAGCCCGCAACAGGGCTATTACTATGTGGGATACCAAGCCAGCATGAGCGCCAGCGCGAATGGCTGGTTAGTGACCCTGACCCCAGCTCCGAATCAACCGCCGTTCAATCCCAGCCTGATTGTCGGCAGTCCGTACACGAGCACCATCACCTTCCCCATCGCCTTCACGAATGCGAGCCAATACGTTTACGGCGCGCCCGTCGGCCCGGGTTTTTATTCGGTAAACGGTATCCTAGTGACAAACACGACCAGCCCGACCTATGCGGTGGAAACGTGGATGATTGGCGATGTGTTGTCGGCCATCAATTTTGGTTTCTGGGGTGGAAGCTACGGGACTAATTCGGCGGACTGGTTTTCGCCGGTCAAGTGGACGGCGTTCCCGTTCGGCTCGGCGCGCTCTCCCAACGACGGCTTCTACAATCCCTACGCAGCACTGATCTACAACGGCGCGGATCCGTACAGTTTTGCGTTCTCAGAACGAATCACTCCCGATGTGCTGATGGCTCCAGGCAACGGCGAACGGGTCCGGATCACCATCCTGCCCGACGAACGGCTGGATTCGCCGGTCGTGTCGGCGCCAGCGACGAACCAAGTCACATCGAACTCCATCGCGCTAAACTGGAACTCTGTTGCAGGCGCGGGCGGTTATCAGGTTAATGTGCTCCGTCCGCTCAACGTTTCGCCTGTCATGCTATCCGCGAACACGACAAACTATTCCATAACGGGTCTTCTACCCGGCACGCCTTACGTGATGTCGGTCCAAGCCACCGGAACGGGCGCGGGTGGGAACCCCATCAGCACGCCGGCCCGGCCGGTGGCCGCGACCACGTCCGGTTCCACAGCGCCCGGCGGCGGCAATTTCACCCAAGTCCAGGCTACATTCAGCGTGGCGGACCCGTTTTATCAGTTGGCAAAAGTTTATATCAACGGCGTCGAACTGTTGCCGTCCAACAATCAATGGCTCACCACGAATGGAGTGCCTGCGCGGTGGATCGCGCCGGCGGGAACCAATCAGGTCGTCGTCACCGTCGTCGGTACGAACAACCAGATGCTGTTCAACGATTGGCTGACATTCGTGCTGGCGCCGCCTTTTACCGTCACCAATGGACTCACGATCACGACCAATTCCGCCATTTCAAATGTCTTTCTGTACGGCCAGAAACTTAGCCAGCCGCCGCCTGGGGTGAGCGGTTTCCTGAACGGGACGACGGCCACAAACTTCCTGGTTTCAACCCAGAATGTCAGCCTCGTGATCGGTCTGACCTATGTCCCCGCGGAGAGCCGCCGATATGCACCTGTGACCACGCCCGTGCCGACGGTGACGATCAGTAACGTCGCCCCGGTTCCGGGAGGAGGCGCGCAATTTAACTTCGATGTTTCGTTTGGCGTGCCGTACGACATTGAGGCCTCCACGAATCTGACTTTCTGGCAGACTATAACCAATGGCCTAGGCCAGACGGGCAGCGAGTTTTATGCCGACTCGACCGTGACCGGCGGCGGCCGGCGATTTTATCGCATCCGATTTTGATATGGTAACAGGCAAGCCGGCGGAATAACCATTGCGATGCCGATGTTTTTTTCCATGGAATGGGAGACGTCCGGGGAGAACTGAAGACCAGTGCAAAGAAGGTTTCTGAGCCGCACTGAAGAGGAATGCGTGGCTTAAAAGCCTGATGATCGAGTCGTTGATATCAACTGGCACTTGAAGTCGAGAGGAGTTGTTAGCGTGGATATACGCCGCGGCCGTATAAAGATTTGTATGATGACAGTGTAATCCGGTTGACTAGAATGTTGATGTATGACGGTCAATTCGATGACTCAACTCGTGGAGAACATCCAGTCGATTTATACCATCGTACTGGCTCTGGCCATCGCCGAAGCGTTCAACCAGGCGGTGAGGGAGAACAAGCCGACGGAGGAAAAGCATGCGACAACCCTCATCAGCTGGTTCGAATGCATCCATCCTTCGCGGTTTATGTCCTTGATCGTGTTTTTGTTGCTGGCCGCGCCTTTTTTTCAGGGGAACCAGAAATATCTGTATCTCCAATACATTGAGCCGCTGCATCGGGCCAATCCGCCCAAGAGCATCAGCGCGCTCTGGCTGAATTTTGATTGTTTGATATTTTCAGTGGAAGCCGGGCTGTTTTTTGTCATGTCCCGATCTTTGTCGGCCCGTCGTTGGCAGCAATTTTACGCCACCATAGCGGTAATGTTGTTCATTGATTTCGCTTGGGCGATGACGGAAAAATGGCACGGAGCAGCCCTGCCTCGCGAATGGCTCTGGTTTGATATTATCGCTGTCCTGGTTCTTGTCGTAATCATTTTGATGGACTGGTTCTTTATTCCCTACGAACGGGACAAAGAATTAAACCGGTACTGCTATTGGGGCGTATCCATTTTGGCCATCCTCGGTCTTGTTTTTGGTTACTTCTACCAGCTTGACTACCTGATAGACTACTAAACTGGTCCGGACGACCGATGAACGCCGAAACCGGACGGAACCCCGCATTATCAACGAGACCGTGGTCAAAGACACAACAACGAACAACTTGAAGACGCTTTACAAATCGTAAAGCCAAAACGGCGAAGGAAGGGATGGCCACCGTCTTGTGGTGGACTAAAAAAGAGGGGGCCGGTTTGCCGAACCCGGCCCCCGTTCCCCTCATGGTTCCCCCGATGGCTTGACCGTTAGCGCTTCATGCTGGTCCGGCTTTGGGCACGGGCAGGGCGAAGTGGAACGGCGCGGTCATGCGATGGTGCAGCTGCTCCCAGAAGCTGGCCACCGAACCCGAATGGATGTGGCGGCCCCGCCAAATCATAGGCTTAGGCGTTGCAGTCGGCTTCACTACAGCCCGCGCTTTTTTGTTTATAATCCGGACCGGTCTCGGGGACAGGTTCCGCAATGGTTTGAATGTAACTTTAATTTTCATGCCGACAGAATACCGCGTGCCTAACACTTTGTATATTACGTCTTTTGGAATTGACTGATAGGTTTAAACTAATACATTGTCGGCATGGAATTCCTGAATTACCATCACCTGCGTTATTTCTGGGCGGTCGCCAAGGAAGGCGGCCTGCGGAAGGCGGCGGAAAAACTGCACGTTTCACAGCCCACCATCAGCGCGCAGATCGCGGCCCTGGAAAGCGTGTTGGGCGAGAAACTGTTCTGGCGCACGGGCCGCAACCTGGTCCTGACCGAAACCGGCCAGCAGGTGCTGGGTTACGCGGAGGAGATTTTCTCCATCGGCCAGGAGCTGTTGAGCTCAGTGAAGCAGCGGCCCACGTTACGCCCGTTGCGCATGCATCTCGTTGTGGCGGACGCGCTGCCCAAGCTGGTGGCCTACCGCATCATCGAGCCAATCTTCCGGCTCCCGCAGCCGGTGCAGGTTTCCTGCTGGGAAGCCAAGGTATCGGACATGCTGATCGAATTGGCGGCCCATCGGCTCGACCTCGTGCTCGCGGATCAACCGGCATCCAGCGGGGCACCCGCCAATGTTTTCAATCATTTCCTCGGCGAATGCGGCATCACGTTCTGTGCAGAGCCGCACCTGGCCGCGAAACTGCGACGCGGCTTTCCCGGGTCGTTGAACGAAGCCCCGGCGCTGTTGCCGATGTCGAACAGCGGGTTGCGCCGCTCCCTGGAAAGGTGGTTTCACTCCACGGGCGTTCGTCCACAATTGGTCGGAGAAATTGAGGATCCGGCCTTTGTGCATATCCTGGCGCTTCATGTGTTGGGTTTCATCGCGGTGCCGACACTGGTCGCGAAGGAAACCATGGCACAATTTGGCTTTCGCACGGTCGGCCGTACCGAGGAGTGTCGGCAGCAGTTCTACGCCATCACCGCCGAGCGCAAGCGCACGCATCCGGCGATACAGGCCATCATCTCCAAGGCCAGACCGGCACCATCAGGCTGAAAATCGCCATGCTGGAAGCCACGACCAGAAAGTTTTACGTGGCCATAATGATTGCCCGCTTGGTGGCGTTGCAC
Organism: uncultured Verrucomicrobiae bacterium; assembly: GCA_963744965.1. GTDB lineage: Bacteria > Verrucomicrobiota > Verrucomicrobiia > Limisphaerales > UBA11358 > UBA11358. The sequence continues at coordinate 176,983 of CAVUVT010000006.1, read as the reverse complement.
TCCAGACGTAATGATCCCGGGCGCGTAAATCCCAACCTTTCGGTAGTCGGGAAGCAGAGTCATTTTCTGGTTTCGACACGCCGATTCCGCCATATTAGCGGCGTGAATTATCTGTTGATCCACGGCGGAGCCCATGGCGCCTGGTGTTGGGAACCTTTGATCGCCGAGTTGACGCAACGGCGCCACCGAGGATTTGCCTTGGATCTGCCTGGCACCAAAAGCAATCCTGTGCCGCCATCGCGGGCAACCACCGAAGCCTGTCTCCAATCCGTGGACGCTTTCCTCCGCAAAACCCGACTGCGCCGCTTCACGCTCGTTGGACATTCCATTGCCGGTTTTTGGCTGCCCGCAGTTGCCGAAAAATATGCTTCCCGAATTACCGAGACCATCTTCCTGGCTGCCGCTGTGCTTGCTCCCGGAGAGCGGGGCATTGATGTGATTCCGAAAAATCGCCGAAGTGCATATCTGACGGCCGGACACAACATGGAACCCTGCCTTTCGCTTCTTTTCCCGGAAGCCCGCCGCCGCTTTTTCAACGACATGCCCCTTCCGCATGCGCGCGCCGCTTTTTCCCGGTTGACGCCCCAATCACTCCTCCCCTACCTGACACCCGCGATCATCGATCCAGCTTCCTTGACCGGGCGCAAACGTTACCTTCTCTGTCGTCAGGATGCCACGTTCCCGCCCGCCCTGGCCCGGTCCTTCGCCACCAAATTGAACGTCGTGCCCGAAGAAATCGACGCCGGTCACGACGTAATGCTGTCCTGCCCCCGCCTGTTGGCTGACCACCTATTGCACTCGTAAAGGCTTATGTTGGTGCCACGGATTGTTACCGACTGAGGCCAAGAAGGCAGATGAGTGGTCGTCTGGATACAGTCGGGCTTCGCCCTCCCTTTGCTGGGGATGGACAAAACCAGAACAAAAAACTATACATTAACAATAACATTGACATATTGGCGATAAACAGGAAGGGGTTGGCGGCCGTGGCGAGGTCTTTGCGCAGGCGGGTCTTGAGTGCGGCCCAGAGATGTTCGATGGGGTTGAGGTCGGGGGAGTAAGTTGGCAGGAACAGCAACTGGCAGCCGGCCGCCTCCACCAACTTCTGCGTGGTCGGCGACTGATGAAACCGGGCGTTATCCAGCACAATCACGCTGCCCGGGGGCAATACAGGCAGCAGCACCTGTTCAAAATAAACCTCCACCACCTCGGTGTTGCAATGGCCTTGAAACACCAACGGCGCGACCAGCTTGTTGTGCTGGGAGGCCGCAATAATGCTGGTGCGCTCCCGCCGTTTGCCGGCCACCGCCTGATAAATCCGCTCGCCCCGGGGCGAGCGGCCATACTCACGATACAGGCGGTGATCCACGCCGCATTCGTCCAGGTAAAAGACGGTTCGGTCGTCGAGCTTTTCCAGTTCGCGCCGGAAGAGCCACCGCTGCACCTCGTTGCGCTCGCGGTATTTTATGAGTTTTTTTTAGAGTGAAACCCAACTGCCCCAGCCGCACCCAGATCGCCTGATGGCTGATGCCAAACACCTTTTGGAGTTCCTTGAGGGTGGCATCGGGATGTTGTTTGACCTGGGCCTGGAGTTTCTGCGGGTCGAGTTTGCGCCAGTGTCCCCAGCTGGTTTTCGGGGCCAACGCGCCGGTTTTGGCGGCGTCCAGATACCGATAAACGGAACTCCGGGCCAAGTCGAACCGCCGGGCGGCCTCGGCTTTGGAGCCGCCCTATTTGATGAAGTCACCACCCGTTCCCGCAAGTCCAGCGCATATGCTTTCATGCCCTCAAGCCTATCACACTATGTCCCAAACATGAACCCAGTCCCCGGACTAACCCATGGAGTGGAACAGAAAAGTGAACCCGGTCACCAACTCCATTCCGACAGTCAAGTTTCGTCACTCCCCAGATTTGAATGGTGCGACCAAAGCGGCGTAGCGGGCGGCAGGCGTCAAGGTCCAGTTTATGGTCACAATTTAATTACTTAATTAGCAAATCAAAAAGCGATAAATTCGAATTGACGGATATTCTCATACTGTGATACACGACGATTACATGTGAAAAGTTTACGGGGAGACTTTCGGAAAAATGACAGCAAAACTCTGAAGCGTCTATGAAAAATAAAACTCCAGAGAGCAACATAAGCGAAGGCCTTAAGCGCTTCATTTGTCTGGGGTGCGGCTTCGTGTATGACGAAGCTCTGGGCCTGCCTGAGCACGGCATCGCACCGGGCACCCGCTGGGCGGATATCCCTGAGGACTGGGTATGTCCGGACTGCTTCACGCCCAAACAACTATTCGTAATGGTAGAGATTCCCTATGCTGCGGGTGAGCCGCATCTGCCGCGGTTGGGCCCTATCGTTCCGCCGCCTGAACCCTCACTCCATGTCATCTAAGCCGGAACGATTCAGCTTGAAAGAGTGAACACCGTTTGGCGGGCTTGGGGTGATGAACCCAACACAAGCTTACGAGCCTCGACCGGAGGCGGACCAAACGGTGCGCCTGCCAATTGACACCAAAGATCACACTTCGTCCATACGGATTTCATTCACCGATCAGCGTTTGACCGCCCATGGCGGCATGGTCGTATGGTCGCACTTTCTGCATCAAAAGGGATTTCGCCGGCAACTGCGGGAAGTCTTGCCCCACTGTCCGACCAGCCCCAACGCTTATGATCCGACCGATGTGGCACTGGGATATGTCGGGGGTATTCTCTGCGGCGCGGACAAGCTCTCCCGCGTGGCTTGGCTGCAAAGTGATCCGGCGTTGAGTCAGGTGCTGGGCATCGAAGCTATCGCCAGCCAATCCACCTTGAGCCGGTTCTTCGACGTGTTTGGGCAAAAAACCTGTAATGCTTTGAACGGCCTGCATCGCCGGGCGCTGGGCAGTCTGCCTTCGCTCAAAGAAGGTTACACGCTGGACTTGGATTCGTGGGCGCTGCTGCATGAGGATGGCCATCAACAGGGCGTGGCCGTTGGTTACACCCGGCAGGGACTCAAGCCGTGTCATCGGCCGCTGATCGCCGCCTTGGCTGAAGGCAAACTCATCGCCAACTACTGGTTGCGGCGCGGTGACAGCCCTTGCGCCAATGGGGCGGCGGAGTTTTTGCGTCAGACGGTGGAAAGTATGCCCGCACATATTCGGATCAAGCTCTTGCGCGGCGACGCGGGTTTTGGCGAGGCCAGTGTGCAAGCGATGGCCCAAGCGCTAGGATTGAAATTCATTCTGGTGGCGCGGCTGACCCAGAAGGTGCAGAGCTGGTGCCGCCATGATGATGCACAGTGGCAACGGACCGAAGTGGCGGGCTTGGAGGTGCAGGAAGTGGAACTGGACCAACCGGGCCGGCGCTTGATTGTGATTCGTCAGCGGGTGGCGCAGCGGCCCCAAGCCGGCGGCAAGACGTTGTTGGAAGTTCCGGGTTATCGGTTCCAGGCGCTGGTCACCAACCTGCCCCGCAGCGTGGACGCCCTGAACGTCTGGAGACAATACAACGGCCGGGCCGACCTCGAAAACCGCATCAAAGAACTGGGCGAACAGTTTGGCATCAAACGGCTGTGCGTGGACAATTTCTGGGGCACCGAGGCCATGCACCATCTGGCCATCGCCGCCTACAACCTGTGCGTGCTGTTGCAACGGCGATTGGGGCAGTTGGAAAAATGCGAATTGAACACGCTACGCTGGCGCTTGTTTGGCCAGGCGGCGGTGTGGAGCCGGGCACGGGGCAAGCCCACGCTCAAACTAGCCGTGCATGGTCAGGCTCATCGAACCTGGTGGCGCGAAATCCTCACCAAACTCACGGCTTTGCCCAACTGCAATGCAGTTGACTCGCTGCAAGCATGAACCTGCCAATCTTACTCAATATGATCGTTCAACTGAATCGTTCCGGCTAAGAGGAGATCGACAATGAAAACGTGCTTCGTAATGCGCGCCGAGGCGCGCGGCTACAACAAGTTAAAGTCAACGGGCCCGCACGCGTCCTACATCTCGGGACATCCCGAGGCAGTTCTGACTCGCCACTCGAGCTTCAACTTTGGCCCGTATCAGTCTGGCCGCGCAGGGTTCGGCCGATTGCGGGTATTCGGCGACGAGGTTTTTAGCGGACCCGGCTGCGGTTACAACATGCACCGCCACCACAACTTCATCATCTGCGCGTTCATCCTGCAGGGTGAGCTTACGCACATCAACACGGTGGGCAACATCGATCAGCTGACGTCAGGCGATTACTACGCGTTCTCCGCAGGCTCGGGAGGTAAGCACTGCGAGGTGAACCTGAAGAACCACGACATGCACGTCATATACATGTGGTTCCTGCCCGACCAACTCCTGCTTCCCCCGGCGTACGAACGGAATCATTTCGATGCCCTGGCCAATCGCAATCAGCTCGTGACGCTGGTGGGTAATGCGGATGGCGCATTGCGCGTCTCGCAAGATATCAAGGTGTCGCGCCTGTCGAGTGACGCAGCAATGGCGCTCGACTATGTGCCACGGTCGGCCTTGCACGGCGTGTACGTCTTCGTGCTGGAAGGTGAAGTCCATTGCGACGATGTCGCCCTCGCCCGCCGCGACAGCCGCGGAATCTGGGGTGCGGAGCGGATCAATATACAGACAGGACCGCAAGAAACCGACCTGATGATCGTTGAAACGGCCCCATAACTGGGCGAAATGATCCGACCCGCTCGACGTCCTCTCAATCGCCAACCAGAAAGCCTCGCTTGGCGGCGATGAAAAGGAGAAAGCAAATGCCCATAATGCAAATCTATTACCCGCAAGGCTCACTGACCCGTGAGCGCAAGGCGGCGCTCGCTCAAAAATTAACTGACGTTTTGCTGCTGATGGAAGGCAACGCCAAGACGGCTGGCGGCCTCGGCTTCGCATCGGTTCTGTTCACCGAGGTCGCGCAATCGGACTGGTGGGTCGGTGGCCGCACCGATGCCACTTACGTCGCGCCGCCGGGCAAGTTTCTGGTTCGCGTAACCATCCCCGAAGGCTATATGAATCAGGCGCACAAGACCGAGGTCCATGCCGCAGTAACTGCCGCCGTCGTGGCCGTCACTGGCAACCCAAATGATCCCGGGCAGGGAGGGAGCGTACAGGTCATCATCGACGAGGTTACGGAGGGTAACTGGGGCGCCCATGGTAAGACCATCAGTCTTGCCAGCATCGCCGACACGGTCGGGCTGCCCAAGGACGGGGAGCGCTTCCAATGGGTCCGAGCTTATTTCGATGCCAAAGCAAGGCAGCGCGCGGCGGCGGGGTATCCTGCGGACGCTGGCGGCCTCTTGGGCGGTTCAAAATGATGACAGAGACGGGCCAAACCCTTGATTGAAATCCGAGTTGTGCGCATCGTTCGGTGACGCTCGCGGGTCGGCCTTGGCGGTGATCCGCCTCAGTGCAGCGTCGCCTGGGACAAATCTGCGATTTACCCCCTTCCTCTTGGTAAAGCCTTAAATTGGGGCTTTTGTTTCTCCCATTTTTACCAATGCTTGAAAGGTGTGGATTTTTTCTTCATTGGGAACAAATGAGGATGAAATACCCCCCAGAGGCATGAACCCTTGCTTTAGCAATTCATTCACTTCGCTCTCAATTTTTTTGCAATCACTGCCTTCAACAATCTTATATTCAATAATTTTGGTCATGATTTGCCTTTCTTGATAATGCTGTAAATCGACATTTTTACGGCCGTTTGCGGTGATTTAACCGGCGGAATTTCAAGCGCGGTCACGAATCTCTCCGTTTATTTTCATCGCCGTCAGGATGCGACCAGTTAATTGGCCCCCGCTAGTCAGTCTACTTTTGATGAGACAGTTCCCAGTGGTTTTGGTTTTTCTGTTTCGTCAAAGTTCCAGTGTAAGGAGGCCGTAGCTCGACTGGAACCGGAACCTTGCTCGCCCTGATTCTTGGCAAATTGGGCCGGTATTTGCAAGCTCAGTGATCGATGCAGCCGTTCTTGGTTGTAATACTGCCGTTAGTCTTCGAACACCACCCGGCTTCCGCTCAACGTGTAGAGCAGTTCCTGGTTTAGGCATTCCCGCCGAACCCGACCATTGAAACTCTCCGCATACCCACGGCATTGGAAATCGAATCAGCGAATTCCGGTAAAGCCACAGGCACTCGGCGAGCAAATCAAGAAGCACCGCTTGGAACTGCACTGGTTGCAATCAGACGTTGCCGTTAAGATCGGGATTTCTTCCGCATCAGTCAGCAATTGGGAGCGCGGTGTCACCTCCCCATCGCGCAGGATGACAAAGAAGATTCAGGAATTTCTTGGCTACACACCACCCGTACTGGTTCTAAAAAGACGTGGCGCCGGTTCATACTGTCGGACGTGCGGAATTTCTGAAACCTCCCCCGAACGTTGCCTGTTTGAGAAATTTTGCAAGTAATTCAACAAAAGCAGTATGTAATCACAAGTTCATGCAACTGACCCCAATAAAGTCAGTAGGGTTCGTTGCTGAACTAGCATGAATTTTCCATGTCACCCCGCATTGCACCCCACGCGCTCAAAATGGAGGCCAAAACCGTCCCAACAGGTCCACTTCGAAAATTTTATCGGGCAGGCTAGTCCATTGGTGTTCAAGCATTTCCAGATGAGTCCAAAAGTAGTGAAAAGAACCTGAATCTAGCGCGTCTGCCAATTCCGCCACGTGGGCACCCTAATTCGACGGCCATTCTAATACGCGCCCAGCAGCCTCCGGGCAAGTAAATTGAAGAACCCCCGCATACGGAGCGCCGGCCTTCGGCACGGCGGGTTTTTGAATTGAACCCTGCTTCCTGCCGGGCCGGAGGCCGGCGTCCCAATTTCCGTCCGATGCCGCGTTCAGCCGAGATCGGGTTTGATGGTTTCCAATTCCAGCTTGAGCGCGTGCAGCGACAGGTTGATGTCGCAGATGAACGCGAGAAGTGACGCGAACAGCGAACTCATGCAGGCGATGAAAATGAGGCTGGCGGGCAGTCCGGCCTCCCATTGGAGCAGCGCGGTCACAAACAACGTGATGATGAGCGCCGACGCCAGCAACGCGCTCAACGCGGCAAGCGTGATGCTCAAACGAATCATCCGCGCGCGACGGTAAAGGATGGCCACCTGCGCCAGGGTTTGTTCGCGCTCACGACCGGTGCGTCCCGGCAAATCGCGCGTCAGTTGCCGCGCCCGGTCAATGGCCCGCCCCAGCCGGTTGGTCATTGTGAGCAGCAGCAGGCCGATGCCGGAAATGAGAATGACCGGCCCGATGGCCACCTGGAGCATCGGGATGATTTTTTCAAGCGAGGTCAGTGGCATAATCAGTTAATCGAAGGTGTAACATAGCCGAAATCCGGGGCATGAGGCAAGAAAGGGCAAATGACGGTGTAGCGTCGAGCCTGTGGCTCGAAAAGGTTGGGCCACAGGCCCAACGCTACAATCAAACTTTCACCCACTTGCCCTTTTGGGAGGATTCCTCGACGGCGGCAAGCACGCGCTGATTTTTCAAGCCATCCTCAAACGTCGGCTGGACCGGCTTGCCCTCGACGCAGGCATTCACAAAATCGGCGACCACATGTATGAACGTGTGCTCGTACCCGATGCCGTGTCCCGGCGGCCACCAATGGCCGACATACGGTTGGATGCCGTCGCGCTCCGTCACGAGGATGTCGCGGAAACCCCGCCGGTCTTTCAGGTCGTCGCCATTGTAAAATTTCAGCCGGTTCATGTCCTCAAAATCAAAATAAATCGAGCCTTTGCTCCCGTTGATTTCGATGGCGATGTGGTTCTTGCGGCCGAGTGCGTAGCGCGTGGCTTCCACGTTCGCCAGCACGCCGTTTTCCATCCGCCCCATGAACAGCGCCGAGTCCGGCACGGTCACCTTGCCCATCCTGCGCGCGCCTTTGGCCAGCGCATCCGCCAGCGGCCGCTCCGGGATGAACGTGTTCAGCAAGCCGCAGACCTGCTCGAATTCGCCGACGAGGTAACGCCCCAGGTCAATGACGTGCGAATTGATGTCGCTGTGGACGCCGGCACCACTGGTCTCCTTTTGCAGCCGCCAGTCCAGCGGAAATTCCGGGTCGGCCAGCCGGTCCTGCGCGTAGCGCGCGTGAAAATGAAAAATCCGGCCCAGCGCGCCTTCGCCAATCATCCGTTTCGCCAGTGCGATGGCCGGAATGCGCCGGTAATTGTGGCAGACCATGTGGACGACCTTCGCCTTGTTCGCGGCGGCGAACATTGCCTCGGCTTGTTTGAGATTCAGCGCCAGCGGCTTTTCGCACAGGACGTGCTTGCCGTTTTTAACCGCGGCAATCGCCATCTCGGCGTGAAAATTCGTCGGCGTGACGATGTCCACAATGTCAATCAGCGGCGACTCGACGATTTCCTGCCAGTCCGTCGCGGATTTTTGCCAGCCGAGTTGCGCGCGGGCCGCCTGCACGCCGGCGGCGTGGCGTCCGCAGATCGTATGCAGCTCGACGTTGGCCTTGAGATTGAAAAAACGGGGTGCCTGCCGCCATGCATTGGAGTGCGCCCTGCCCATGAAGCGGTAGCCGATCAGCCCGACACGCAAAGTCTTTACCATGCAAACTTGGGGTTGAACTGGATACGCCTGCCTTTATAGTGAGCCGCGATGACCAAGTCAACGGCAACCGCACAAAAGCCCAATATGACCTTTACCACTGCTGAAATTGCAAAACACCTTGATGGTGAAGTGGTTGGCGATGCCGCAGCAACGCTCAAGGGCTTTGCTCACGCCGACCACGCCAAACCGGGCGACCTCACATTCGCCGAAAATGAGGATTATTTCGCCCGTGCCGAACAAAGCGCGGCGACCGCCATCATCGCCGACGAGCGTTTTAAATCCGCGAAAAAAATCCTGATTCGCGTGCCCAACGCCCGCGTCGCGTTCGGCAAAGCCATGGCGCTGTTTTTTCCGGAACGCACCTGGGCCGCCGGAATTCATCCCACGGCCATCATCGCGGCGAGCGCGAAGGTGGACGCCACTGCGCACATCGGGCCGCATTGTGTCGTCGGCGAGCGCGTGAAAATCGGCGCGCGGGCGGTCCTGCAGGCCGGCGATGTGGTCGGCGACGACTGCAAGCTGGCCGACGACGTGAACCTGTTTCCAAACGTGACGGTTTATCCGCTCACGGAAATCGGCCAGCGCGTCCGCATTCATGCCGGCACGGTGATCGGCTCGGACGGTTTCGGTTACGTGCAGGACGGCGGCGTTCACCTCAAGGTGCCGCAGATCGGGAATGTCATAATTGGCGACGATGTGGAGATTGGCGCGAACGTGACGATTGACCGCGGCGCGCTGGGCCCGACGGTCATCGGCAAAGGCACGAAGATAGACAACCTCGTCCAGATCGCGCACAACGTCGAAATCGGCGAAGGCACCCTGATCATCGCGCAGGTGGGCATCTCCGGCAGTACCAAGCTCGGCAAATACGTGGTGCTGGCCGGGCAGGTCGGCATGGCGGGCCATTTGAAAATTGGCGACCATGCCATCGTCGAGGCGAAATCCGGCGTGATGCACGACATTCCCGACGGTGGGAAATGGCTGGGCATTCCCGCGCAACCGGACAAGCAGACCAAGCGCCAGATGATTGCCGTCCAGCGCCTGCCGGAGCTCCTCCGCCGTGTCGCGGAGTTGGAAAAGAAACTCGGCGGAAAATCGGAATCCTGAAACCGGAATCGAAACCACGGATGGACACGGCGTAAAGCCGCGTGGCGGCCACGCCGCTATACGTGGATTCACACGGATAAATAAACGCCCAAGCCGTTTTGTTGCGCCATCTTCGGCGGCGCGTCAGTTGGAAGGTCGGACTCGGACCGGCGCGTTTTTATTTCAATGCCCGTTGAATCTGGTGCATCAGTTGCCAAAAGACTTTTACACGAATTTGCGCTAAAGGCGTCATTCGCGCCTGAGGCGTTCCTTATTTTTCAGAAAGGAATTCAGCCGCTTCACCGATCGCCGTTGGCGACATTGTACGCGTCCAGTTGGTTTCGGTGGGTGCGGCCAAAGGCTTCATCGGCTTTGAGAGAAAACAGGCCGGCATCAGGAACCGGGGCTTCCGGGTGCGCTGGCGCGAGCCGCCAGTCATTGGCTGGTGGACTCCAGGTTTTAGCGGGGAGCGTACCGGGTGATCGCCGCCCGCAGGGTCTCAACTTCGAAAGGTTTGCAGATGAAGGAATCAATGCCACCCAGGGGGCAGGCGGAAGACTGAAGTTTTTCAGGAAAGGCCGTCAGCATCACGACGGGCTGCTTGGGTGAGCGTTTTTTGATGGCGGCGGCCAACTGATCCCCTTTCATCTCCGGCATAAAGTAGTCGGTGAAAATCATGTCGAACTTGCCGGGCTCAAACAGGGCAAGCGCCTCGGCGCCGCTTTGGGCCTCGTCCACGACATAACCGTCGTCTTCAAGAAGTATCTGGACGGTCTGGCGGACGAGAGGTTCGTCGTCCACGATCAGTATGTGTCTTTGCTGGCAAGTGCGATTGTTCATGCTTGCCATTCAAGCGCATTTTCCGTGCCAGTTCTTTTTTTACCGCCTGGCTTGGGCATCGGCCATCGCTTTTGCGTGTGTTGCTGTGTCCCGTTTTGGGAAAACAAACGTTCCAACGCCTGCCTTTTTTAACCACAGCTTCCGATAAATCGCGAGCCGGTGGACATGGCGTAAAGCCGCGCGGCGGCACGGCCCGGCCACGGACAGAAATCAATTCGTGTCAATTTGTGAAATTCGTGTAAAAGCGTTTTTCATCTCCCGCTCGCGCAGCCACATGAAAATTACCGGTGTCACGATGAGGATGTGGATGAGGCTGCTCACCATGCCGCCGATGATGGGCGCCGCCAGCGGGCGCATGACTTCCGCGCCCGGCCGCACGCTCCACATGATGGGCAGCAGGCTGGCAACGATGGTCACCACGGTCATCACCTTCGGGCGCAACCGCAGCCGCGCGCCGTCCTTCACCGCCTGCAACAAATCGGCGCGCGAAAGTTGTGGAAGCGACGCCTCGTCGCATTGTTTTTTTTCTGGAGTCATTTCGGCGACGGGGGCGTCGCCGCCACCCAGCTCGGCGCGTTTCTTTTCCACCGCCTCCTGCAAATAAACCACCATCACCACGCCAGTCTGGATGGCCGTCCCGAACAGCGCGATGTAGCCGACCCACACCGCCACGCTGAAGTTGTAGCCGAGCAGCCATTGCAGAAAGACGCCGCCGGTGAGCGCGAACGGCACGGCCAGAATCACATGCGCCGCCTCCTTGAAGCTGTGATACACGATGTACAGCAGCAGGAAGATGATGAACAACGCCGCCGGCACGATAAGGCGCAGCGTGCGTTCCGCGCGAAGCTGGTTTTCGTACTGGCCGCTCCATTCGATGGTCATGCCCGGCGGCAACTGGATTTCGCGGGCGAGGCGCGCCTGCGCTTCCTCCACAAAACCGCCAAGGTCGCGGCCTTGCACGTTGGCCTGCACAAAGACGCGCAACCGGCCGTTTTCACTGTCAATTTCGTCCGGCCCGATGTCGCGGTGAATGGTCGCCACCTGGCCCAGTTGAATGAATTTTCCGGCGGGAGTGGACACCAGCACGTCGCCGAGCCGCTCAATGTCGTCGCGTTCGTCGCGTTCCAATCGCACCTGGATCGGAATCCGCTCGCGGCCGGCAATGGCGGTGGTGACATTTTCGCCGCCCAATCCGGATTGGACGACGTTGAGCACGTCCTGCGCGCGCAGACCATAATGAGCCATCGCCGAACGGTTCAGTTCGATGTTCAGATACGGTTTGCCCTGCATGCGTGACGCCGCCACGCCGACGGCGCCGGGAATTTCCCGCACGATGCGTTCGACCTCAAAAGCCTTCCGCTGGAGGGCGTCCAGATTGTCGCCGAGGATTTTGATGCCGACCTGGGCGCGGATGCCGGTGCTGATCATCAGAATCCGGTTTTGGATCGGCTGCAAGAATCCGGGGATGTAGCCGGGCACGTTGGAAAGTTTTTCCACCAGTTCGGTCACGATTTGGTCTTCAGTCAGGCCCGGTCGCCATTCCAATTTGGGTTTGAGCATGATGGTGGTTTCAATCATCTGCACCGGCGCGGGGTCGGTGGCGGTTTCAGCGCGGCCCAGCTTGCCGGCGACGGATTCGACCTCACGCGTCTGTTTGATGACCTGGTCCTGCCAGGCCATGATGCGTTTGACTTCCGTGAGCGACACGTCCGGTAGCAGCACTGGCATGAACAGCAGGCTGCCTTCGTTCAATGGCGGCATGAATTCGCTGCCCATGCCGCGCGGCAGCTTCGCCGCCAGTTGCGGGTTGAGGGTTGAGAATTGAGACACAATTTTCGACGGCACACCAAAAGCCAGGACCAATGCCGCCGCGAGCGCCATCAGCGCCAGTCCCAGGACGGTTTTGCGGAACCGCAGCGCCCAGCCCAGAATCGGATCGTAAATTCCCAGCAAAACGCGCATCAGCAGGTTGTTTTCCTCGGCCTGGAACGGTCCGCGGATGAGCGCGGCGCACAGCGCGGGCACGAGCGTTATTGCCAGCACGGTCGAGCCGGCCATCGCAAACGTTTTGGTGAACGCGAGTGGATGGAACAATTTGCCCTCCTGCCCGGTGAGCGAGAAGACCGGGATGAACGCCAGGATGATGATGACCATCGCGAAGAAAATCGGGCGGCCCACCTGCCGGGCGGCTTCGAGCGTCACATCAATGACTTCCGCGCTATTGAGCCGGCGGCCCTTTTCCTTTTCGGCGCGCTCGGCGTGGCGGACGACGTTCTCGGTCATCACGATGCCCGCGTCCACGAGCACGCCGATGGCGATGGCGATGCCGGCGAGCGACATGATGTTCGACGAAATGCCGAAATGGTTCATCAATATGAACGCCATCAGGATGGAGAGCGGCAGCGGCAGCACCACAATGAGAATGCTGCGGAAGTGAAACAGGAAAATGATGATGACCAGCGTGACCAGGACGGCTTCCTCCGTCAGCGCATGCTTGAGCGTTTCAATCGTCCGCTCGATCAATTCGCTGCGGTCGTAAAACGGTTTGATGCTGACGCCGGGCGGCAGGCCCGATGAAATCCGCGCGATTTTTTCCTTCACGGCCTTGATGACGGCCATGGCATTTTCGCCGGTGCGCATGACCACCACGCCTCCGACCACTTCCCGGCCGTCCACGTCCAGCGCGCCGCGCCGGAAATCGCCGCCCAATTGGATGCGCGCCACGTCCTTCAAATAGACCGGCGTGCCGTTGTTCAGTTGCAACACGATGTTTTCCAGATCAGTGACGGAATTCACCAGCCCAAGTCCGCGCACGACGAATTCCATTCCGTTTTCCTCGATGATTTTGCCGCCGACGTTGAGGTTGCTCTGGCGCACGGCGTCCATGACCATTTGCAGCGTCACGCCGAGCTGGCGCATCCGCAGCGACGAGACTTCGATTTGATATTGCCGCGGGAAACCGCCGACGCTGGCGACTTCCGCCACGCCCGGCACGGCGTTGAGCTGGTAGCGCACGAACCAGTCTTGGATGGCGCGCAACTGGCCGAGGTCGTAGCCGCCCTGCGGCGATTGGGTGGGGTCAACGGCGAGGTAATATTCATAAACCCAGCCGAGGCCGGTGGCGTCCGGACCGAGTTTCGGCTCCACGCCCGACGGCATGACGTCGCCGAGATAATTCAACCGTTCCAGAACCCGCGACCGCGCAAAATAATTGTCCACCTGATCGTCGAAAATGACCGTAATGAGCGAGAACCCGAACATCGAGCTGGCGCGGACGGTTTTCACCCCGGCCAGGCCCTGCAAATTCACGGACAACGGATAGGTGACCTGGTCTTCGACCTCCTGCGGGCTGCGTCCGGGCCAGTCCGCATAAACGATGACCTGGTTTTCGCTGAGGTCGGGAATGGCATCCACCGGTGTCCGATAAAGAGCGCGGACACCGAGGCCGGCGAGCAGCACTGCGCCGCACACGACGAGGAACCGGTTGCGCAACGACCATTCGATGATGCGGTTGATCATAAAAAAGCTGATTAATGGCCGTTGGCGAGCTGCGCCTCGGAATCAATCAACAGATTGCCGGTGGTGACGACTTTTTCATATTCCTTCAAGCCGCCGAGCACTTCCCAGAATTCATCGCCCGCCCGCCCGAGTTTCACGGAGCGCGATTCGTAATGGCCGCCGGCGTCCACAAAAACAATGGGTTGTCCGCCCGGCCAAAGCACGGCGCTGCGCGGCACGGTCAAAACCTCCGGCATGTCGGCGAGCACGCGGCCTTCGGCGTAAAAATTATTGAATAATTTGTCCGCCCCAAAATCACCGGTCACGATTCCGGGATAGGAAAGTTCCGCTCGCACCTTGGTGCTGTCCGTGGTCACGTCGAATTCTGTGTCCGCATACGGCTGCGTGCCGCGCCGCTTGATCTGCGCGGTGAAGATTTTGCCCGGCAGGGACGGCACGGTGACTTCAACGGTCTGGCCGACCTTGAGCCACGGCAGGTCGCGCTGATAGGCGTCAAAGGTGAACCACGCCGTCGTCCAGGAATTCACGCTGATGGTGCCGGCGACGCGCAACGTGTGGCGCAACATGCGGCGTTCCACCACGTCGGTCTGGACGTGGATGGTGCTGGCGCTGACGGCATTGAGAGTGATCGCGCCGGCGGCGTTCGTGCCAGCTTCATCGGCATAAATCGGCACCAAATCCATGCCGCAAATCGGGCATTTGCCCGGCTTGTCCGATTTGATCCACGGGTGCATTGCGCTCTGGTAATAAAGGATTTTTCGTCCGGCGGGCGCCGTGACGATGGGCGCGGATGGCGCCCGATGGGAAATCATCCACCACGCGCCGGTGCCGGCGATTGCCGCAACCAGGACGATGATCAAAATTGTTTTCGTTTTCATAAATATTCAGCTGTCTTCAGTTTCAATTGCCGTTGTTTGCATGCATTCGGGTGAAAAATCAGTTGATTCACGGGCACAAATATTCCGTGGAACAAACGAAGGCCGCGGTGTCCGGCCCGGGACACACTGCGGGCGTTCAGAGGGTGGGAGTCAGATAAGCCGGGCGCAATCCCGCGCGTAAAGCGGTGCGCCGGATGCCGTCAGCGGTAACAGGAAGGCGGAAGAAATCGAACCCGCTTCATTTTCGGGCAAGGCCCAGGCCAGCAGGGCTGGAGCTAGGAATGAAAATTGGTTTTGAACGCCGGAAGGCGCGGGCGCTGCGGGCACGGACGGCGAACAAGGCGACGATTGGGCGGCGCAGCAGCTCATCTTGCCGCCGCAATGGCAGCAGGCATGGGCCGGTTGTTTGGCGCACGCCGGCAGCATTGGCGCCGCCAGCAACTGCGCCCACACCAGCAAGAAGCTGAACAAAATGGCGGACAATTGTTTCACAAATTTATTTCAGCGACACGCGCTGTTCTTGTTTGGAGTTCCGCCTTCAGGCGGCTCGGGTGAAACCCCATGACTGACCGCCTGAAGGCGGAACTCCGAACGATCAAGCAAAATCACTTTTTAGGAACCGCGGCGTCCTGAATTTTTTTCAGATAGGGGGCCGGATTCTTGTCGAAATCCTTTTTGCAGCCCGGGCAGCACAATTTGACCTCCTGGCCCTGATAGACGAAGACGTATGGTTTGCCCATCTCGCCGAGTTTTTCGCCGGACACGGGGCAGGTGGTCAGTTTGTCCGGTTTGGGCGGGGTGGCCGCTGCTGAATTTGTGTCGCCCGCCAGACCGGTGGACGGCAGGGCCAGAAACGCAGCCGCCAGCGCCATGGCCGCAAGTGTTTTCAATGTTTTCATGGTCAATTTCATCATGATGTCATTCATTATACACCAGACTTTGAAAATCTCCTCAAAAAAACTTTTGCGGGATTTTCCGTCTGCCGGGGTAATGCAAATACAACAATTCGGCGGCGCAATGAAGCGCTGATCAAAATTGAAAAACAAAACATGAAAACTCGAATCCTCCTTACGATAATCGGCGCAGCCACCCTGGCTGCAATCACCCTCAATGTCAGTGCCAGCGACGCGTTGCTCTCACCGCGCGCCACCGGCAACCAAATCAATACCGTTCCCGGTGTTACGGCGGCCCAACCGGCATTTGTGACCCAAACTGCCACTCCGCGCGCACTAGGCAATCAGACGGCTACCGGTAAAGGCACAGAAACCACTGTGGTGAAGTGCAACGCCATCGGCAGTCCGAAATATCTGGCCACGGTTGGCAACACTGCACGCACGACCTGCTGCAAACTCACGCTCGCCGAGTGCCCAATGATGAGCGCCTGCAGCAACGCGAAATAACCATCAACTAGGTTGTCCCGGCACGAAAAAATCGTAAAATATGGGCGGCGGACAAAACCCCGCCGCCCTTGAACCCGATGAACAAAGAAAATTTCAATCCCGACCCAGGCTCCGCAGAAGCGGGCGATGCCAGACTCAGCGCGCTGCTGCACGAATCGCGGGTTTCGCCCGCCTTGCCACCACGTTTCCAGGAAGGGGTCTGGCGGCGCATCGAAGAAGCCGATGTACCAGTCCAATCCACCGGCGGTATTGCCTGGCTGGATGCGCTGGCGGCGCTGGTGTTGCGTCCGCGATTTGCGCTGGCCACCGCCACCGTGCTGATTGTTGCGGGCGCGCTGCTGGGCGTGCGCGAAGGCGGTCAAATGGCGAAACAGGACGCCCAGGCACGCTACCTCGCCGCCGTGGCCCCCCATTCGCTGCGTTGATGGCATGAATCGTTCGCTCATCATTTTGCTGGGCGCGCTGGTCTTGTGCGCTGCGCTGCTCAACGGCTCCTATGCCGTTAGCCGGCGCGTTTGCCAGAACTGCATGTCCAAATCCGTCAGCGATCTCGACTGGTTACAGCAGGAATTTCATCTGAGCGCCGCCGAGATGGCGCGCATCCAAAAACTGCACGAAGGCTATCTGCCGAAATGCGCCGGGATGTGCGCCAAGATCGCCGCCAAAAAATCGGAACTGGAAACGGCGTTGAATGGCCCGACGAACGGCAATCCGGTGGTCCAACAAAGACTGGCCGAACTCGCAGCGTTACGCGCCCAATGCCAGGCGCAGATGCTCCAGCATTTCACCGAAGTCAGCCAGACCATGCCGCCGGAACAGGGCCGCCGCTATCTGGCCGAGATGCAGCGCCTCACCCTCGGCCTGCACGAACAAACCGAATCCTCCATGTCCGGAACCGCGGGCCATGAGCATCCCCACTGACGCCCAGCCTTCGCCGGAGGCTTCGGCGCAACAAACCGACGCCCGCGACCGGGCGGACATGGAGCGATTGGCCGCCGGCCACGACGCGGCGCTCAACGATTTGATGGAACGCCACGCGACGCCGGTGTTCCATTTTCTCTGCCGCATGGTCGGCAATGAGGATGATGCCAGCGACTTGGCGCAGGAAACTTTCGTCCGCGTCTTTCGCGCCCGTGCCAGCTTCCGAACGAACGAAAAATTTTCCACGTGGCTCTTCACCATCGCCGCGAACCTGGCGCGGAACCATTTTCGCTGGCGGTCACGGCATCCCGACATCTCGCTGGAAATCGAAACCGGTGAAGCGGAACAAACCCTCGGCAGCACGCTTCCGGCGAACAATCCTGCTCCGAACGAACAGGCCCTTACCACCGAACGTGCCGAAGTAGTGCGTGCCGCCGTCGGCAAATTGCCAGAAGATTTGCGTGAAGCGATTGTGCTGTGCGAATGGGAGGAACTCCGCGTAGCCGAAGCCGCGGAGATTCTTGAAACCACACCCAAAGCAGTGGAATCCCGGCTGTATCGCGCCCGGCAGATTTTACGCGAACGGTTGAGATCGTGGTTGTAATTGGAGCGCCGGTCTCCGACCCGGCGTGAACCAGACAATACACGCAAACCTGCCGGGTCGGAGACCGGCGCTCCAATCATTTCATCTTCAACTGCAGGAACAAATCACGTCGAAGCAGCCTCAGCTTCAAACTGTGCCAGTTCCGTCCCCGCCGTTTCCCATTCCGCGTTTGCCCCGGCCAGCCGGGCATGCACTTCCATCAGCTCGCGATTGATCTGCGTTGCCCGCCCGCCCGTCGTGTAGGTCTCCGGTTTCTCCAGTTCCGCCGTCAATTCCTTCTCGCGCGACTCCAGTTCCGCGATTTCTTTTTCCAACGAGTTGATGCGTTCCTGAATTTCGCGCCTTTTCCGGGAGCGCGCCTGCCGGTGTCCGGCCTCGACGCGGCGTTGTTCCTTGCGATCCGGCGCTGCCTTTCTTTCGGAGGGCGGAGGTCCCCGACGCCCTGAATCATTATTGGGGCCCGTGGAACTCGTCAGCGCGACGCGGGCGGATTGCGATGTCTTGTCGAGGTAGTATTGGTAGCCGCCGGTGAAATGCCGGAGCCGGCCGTTCTCGACGCGCACGACGTGGTTCGCCAGCACACGGATGAAATGCACGTCGTGGCTGATGAAAATCAACGCACCCTCAAACGGCTGCAATGCCTCGATGAGCGCATCCACGCTCGCCAGGTCGAGATGCGTCGTCGGCTCGTCCATCAGCAGCAGGTTCGGCGGGTCGAGCAGCAGTTTCACCAGCGCCAGACGGCTTTTTTCGCCACCGCTCAACACGCTCACCGGCTTGAACACGTCATCGCCCCGGAACAAAAAGCTGCCGAGGACGGTGCGGACGAACTGTTCCGTCACGCGCTGCGGTGTGTCGAGCGCCTCCTGCAACACGGTATGGTCGGGATTGAGCATGGCCGCGCGGTGCTGCGCGAAATAACCGGACTTTGCGTTGTGACCAAGCCGGCGTTCGCCCGCCTGCGGCTGTAGCACGCCGGCCAGCAGTTTCAGCAGGGTGGATTTGCCCGCGCCGTTCGGTCCCACGAGCACGATGCGCTGCCCGCGTTCGGCTTCGAAATTCAGGTTATCGTAGATGAGTTTGGTGGTGTCGGGCTGCTCTTCCTGGGAGCGCTGGCGTCCCGCCGGCGAGACGCCGGCGCTCCCAGGCGCGGAAGGGCCATACCCAAACTTCACGTGCTTGAGCGTGATGACGCGATGGCCGCTGCGCTGCGGTTGCGGGAAACGAAAACCCACCGTCGGGCCCGGTCCGTCGGGCGTCTCCACCATGTTCTCCTTGAGCCGTTCAATTTGCTTTAGCTTGCTCTGCGCCTGGGCGGCCTTGGTGTTCTTGGCGCGAAACCGGTCCACGAACAGTTGCATCCGGTCAATTTCGCGCTGTTGTGCCTTGGCTGTGGCCACCAGCGTCACTTCCGTGGCCGCGCGTTGTTCGAGGTATTCGTCGTAATTGCCGGTGTAACGCAACACGCGCGACGAGCGAATCTCGGCGACGTGCGTGCAGAGGCGGTTGAGAAATTCGCGGTCGTGCGAGATGAGCAGGATGGCGCCAGGATAATTCCGCAGATATTCCTGAAACCACAGGAGCGTTTCGAGGTCGAGATGGTTCGTCGGCTCGTCGAGCATCAGCACGTCCGGCTCCTGCACGAGCAACCGCGCGAGGTGCGCGCGCATCACCCAGCCGCCGCTCAACTCGCGCGCGGGACGCGCGAAATCCGACTGCTTGAAACCAAGGCTGGCCAGAATCTGCTTGGCCTTCGCGACGAACTGGCCGTCATGCTCGTGGTCGTGCGGCACGGCGATGTCGAGGACGATCTCGTTGCCGGCGGGTTCGCTTTCTTGCGGCAAATAGCCGAACCGCGTGCCGCGGATGAACGTGACCTCGCCCGCGTCCGGCGCTTCCTGGCCGAGGATGATCTTGAGCAGCGTGGATTTGCCCGCGCCATTCGGCCCGACCAGCCCGACGCGCTCGCCGGACAGGAGCGTGAGCGAGACGTCGTCGAAAAGCTGACGACCGCCAAAGGCTTTGCTGAGTCCGGCAACGGTGAGCATCAGGCGGTCGGAGAAGAATTTTTAAGAGGCCCAGCCCCGATTGTTGCCTCGATGCGATTTTTCAAACTCTTTGAAAGTTCGTCCAATTTGTCAGCTTCCCAAACGATATGAGAATACTGCCGAGTGTCGAAATGAACCTCACCAATTTCGTCTTTGCGACAAAGCCAAATGACTTCCAAGCCCAATCCTTTTGCGAAACCAGCTTCAAAATAAACGCCGCCACGCTGTTTAGTGAAATCTGAAACCACAAATTTGCTTCGTCGAATTGCCGCTACGATTTCATCGTCAATTTTATTATTGTGCTGCTTCTGATCAATTCGCAACGGTTCATAACCTGCGGCGCGGATTCCTTTTTCTATTGCAGCCCACGCATCATTCATAGATTCGTCGAACCACATCGCAATAAATGCAATTTTGCTTTGCGGATTTCCGTGACGCAGGGAATCAATTTGAGACCAACCTTTCGGAGTAATTTTTAGATTTGATCCTTCTATTTGACTCAAAAAATTCTTTTCCGCAACCAGATATTCGTAAATTAAAAACCCAAGCTCGTGCAAATCCAACGACCAGGAAACGCTTACTAATTTTTGGGATTCGACAAATACTTTTGGTTGATCAACTGAAGAAATATCAAGCCCCTCAATTGAGAAAATAACATTGCTTGCAATTTTTTCTCCAGGCTTTGGGAATTCATTTGCTAGAAAAATGAGAAGCTTTTCTGCTTTTTCACCAACCGTTGGAGTTCTTAAAGACGCCAAAGTTTTCAAATCTGGGGACAAGATTTTGCAATTTTGGTGCTCCTGAATCCACCCAGATAAATTCGCGCATTGCCGTTTCGACCAAGCAGAAATTTCAAGCGTAGCAATGTTTCCAATTTCAAATAATCCGCATCGAACGCAATTGAGCTTGTAGCTACCTCCTCGGTAAGGATCAGCGAGCGTTGCCTTCTCTGAACAAACCGGACATTTGCTTTGTTCGGCCATATCACTTTGGCTTCAACTGCGGGAATAAAATCACATCGCGGATGCTTTCCTGGCCGAGCAACATCATGCACAGGCGGTCAATGCCCATGCCCATGCCGCCGGCGGGCGGCATGCCGTGCTCCAGCGCCACGAGAAAATCCTCATCCAGCTTCTGCTGTTCGCCGCCGGCTTGGTGCTCCAGCCGCTCGCGCTGCTCGATGGGGTCGTTCTGCTCGGTGTAGGCGGGCGCGATTTCCTGGCCGTTGATGCAGCACTCGAAAACTTCCACCGTCGTCGGGTCGTCGGGCGACAACTTGGCCAGCGGAATCAATTCCTTCGGCGCGTGTGTCACGAACGTTGGCTGAATCAACGTCGGCTCGATGAGCTTCTCGAACAACGCCTGCGTGACTTCGAAGTCTTTTGGGCCAATGCCTGCTAAATACGAATCCATTTTGGCTTCTAATTCGATTGAAAGGCGTCCTTTTTCGGTCTTGCCGCGGTCGCCAGCTTGAATAAGAGAAGCGAGCTTCTTTATTTCCGCCACTTCCGTACCATGGAAATCAATACCAACCTCAATAGCACGTTTTAAGCGTTCTTTCGCTGAAAGCTCAAACCAATCTTTTTGAAAATCCTCTCTGATTAAATCTTTATACGTCACACGCCGCCACGGCGGAGTGAGGTTGATGGTCTTGACGACTTTGCCCTCGGCGTCCTTGTGTTCGATGAACAGCGTGTCCACCACATTTTCCGCCACGTGACAGACCAAACCCTCCACCAAGTCCATCATGCTCTCGTAATCGCCGTAAGCCTCATACGCCTCGAGCATAGTGAATTCGGGATTGTGTTTGCGCGAGAGCCCTTCGTTGCGGAAGACGCGGCCAATTTCAAAAACTTTGTCCACGCCGCCGACGAGCATCCGTTTCAGCGGCAATTCCAGCGCGATGCGGAGATAAAAATTGCAACCCAGCGCGTTGTGCTTGGTGACGAACGGTTGCGCCGCCGCGCCACCCGGAATCGCCTGCATCATCGGCGTCTCGACCTCCACAAAACCACGTTTGTGCAGGAAATTCCGGATTTCGCGGACGATTTCGCTGCGCATCAGGAACAGTTCCTTCACCTCCGGGTTGGCCATCAAATCGAGATAGCGCTGGCGGTAGCGGATTTCCGTGTCTTCCAGCCCGTGCCACTTGGCCGGCGGCGGACGCAACGCCTTGGCGAGGATGATGAACCCGGTGATCTTGACGGAAATCTCGTTGGTCTTGGTCGTGAACATCGTGCCGCGCACACCGATGAAATCCGCAAGGTCGAGGTGCTTGAAGATGTCCCATTGCTCGTCGCCGAGGACGTTTTTTTGGGCGTAAATCTGGATGCGGCCACTTTGGTCACGGATGTCCATGAACATGGATTTGCCCATGTCGCGGTGTGCGGTGATGCGACCGGCGAGAGCGACTTCGCGGCCTTCGGCATAATGTTCGCGCGCGTGCCGGCAGGTTTCACCGGGCGCGAACTTGTTTTTGAACGGGTCAATGCCTTTCGCGCGCAACGCGGCGAGCTTGGCCTTGCGCTGTTCGATCAATGAATTCGTGTCGTCCATACAAACTGGCGGCGGGGAAGTTAAACACGAATTTGGGCTGGAATCCAAGAAGCAAAGTGGGCTGGCATTGCCATGCGGAATTTACCAATGCTCAATCACTGCATTCCGCATCCATGTCAGCCCACTGCAAGCTACGCCCGGTTTGGGAAAACGCAAGGGGTGAAGTTCTGGAAATGAATTGCTATGCACGCTTTCGCACGCCACGACATCGGACGCAACTTGACCTCGCCGCCAACTACGATGTTCGTACCAAATCAAAGTGTGAGGCCTGGAAGCGCCGACGTCTCGTCGGCTGGTTGGAACTGTCTGTCGCAATGCGGCAAGCCGGCGGGACGCCGGCGCTCCCAGAAGGTGGAAGAAATGTGGCCGTGCCAAGGTGCGCTACACAACATCCCCATCCCGGACTGCGGATTGACGTTGAAGTCGCCTTTGTTAGATTGAAACCGTGCTGGAGCAGAACATCACCGAGCCTGTCCCTCTCCACGATCAGCCCCGGCGGGTTTTTGCCATTCCCCGGTGGGTGTGGGAAGCCGGCTTGGTGCTGCTGTTCGGCGCGGTCTTTGCCGCAACGGTCATTTCTTTTTCCCGGAACGCATCGGCGACTTATGACGAGGTTGCGCATTTGCCGGCCGGCTATTCGTATCTGCACTGGAATGATTACCGGTTGAACCCCGAACATCCGCCGCTGGTAAAAATGCTGGCTGCCCTGCCATTGTTGTGGCGTCAAGGCTGGCCGGCCAAGGTTGACCTTGAGAACGGAGAGGTCCCAACCGGGCCGGAAACCGACGGCGAATCAGCCCTCCGCCGCGCCTGGGCCATGAGTTTTGAGGACAGCAATGCCTATTATGATTTTGGGCGCAACTTTTTGTACGGCACCCGGCCCGGCGCGCTTTCGCGTCCGGAGGCAACCCCATCGCCGGTCACGGTGCCACCGGAGCCGGCGAGTTTTTACAACCAGGCCGACACCCTGGTTTTTTGGGGCCGGATGCCAATTCTGGGGCTGGGGCTGGGCCTGGCTTTGCTGGTGTTTTTGTGGGCGCGCGAATGGTTCGGATTGGCGGGAGGAATATTGTCGCTGGCGCTGTTTTGTTTCGACCCCAATTTCATCGCCCACAGCGGACAGGTGACGACGGACGTGGGAGTATCGCTGTTTCTGTTCGGCGCGGTCTATTTTTTGTGGCGGATCTGCCGCCGGCTGGAGGTCGTCGGCGTGGTCCTGTTTCTCCTGTTTTTCAGCCTGGCTTTTGTCACGAAATTTTCCGCCGTATTGCTGCTGCCCATCTTCTGGTTGACGGTGTTGGGATGGATGCTTACGCCGGAACCAATGCTCATCGGGGCGGCGGGAAGGGTGAAGCTGACTTCCCCGGCCTCCAAGCTGGCATTGTTTGCGGGGCTGTTTGGCCTGGCCCTGCTGGGTACCTACGCCGCGATTTGGGCGTCGTATTCCTTCCGTTATTCAGCCGCAAAAAACCCGGAAACGGTGGCGAAGGCCGAGGCGCAAATCCTGAAGGCAGGAAACCCGGCGTCCGGGCCGTCCGGCGGCGCCGTTGGGTCCCGGGTGCCTTATCGCGAACTGGGATATTTCCCAATCGAGGCCGCCGTACGGGGCTCGGCGGCCACAGAAAAACTGCTGGCCGCCTCTCCGCAAGGCCAGGTCAGCAACGATGACATCCTCAAAATCATGGATACAGTTCCACTGGGATTGGGCGGAAAATTGATTTTATTCGCGCAAAAGCATCGCTTGCTGCCGGAGGCTTTTATTTATGGTTTTGCCCATGCCGAAATGAAATCTCATGTCCGGGGCACATTCCTGCTCGGCAATTATTCCAACACCGGGTTTCACAGTTATTTTTTTAATGCGTTCCTGCTCAAAACGCCCCTGCCGGCCCTCCTGCTCATCGTCACCGCGCTGGTTTTAAGCCTGCTGAGATGCGCCAAAAAAAGTTTGGCGCCGATTTTCCTGCTGGCGCCGGTTGGGTTGTATTTTCTGGTGGCCATGACGTCGCATCTCAACCTCGGCGTCCGCCACCTGCTGCCCATTTACCCGTTCCTCTATGTTCTGGCCGGCGGTCTGGTGCTGGAAATGGATCGCTGGCGGCGAGCCGCCCGGATTGTTGCCTTGCTGGCCATGGTGGGTGCCATCGCGGTGAGCAGCCGGATTGTTTTTTTTCCGGCCCACGGTTTGAAATGGCAGACCGTGGCTCCGCATTATCTGGCTTACTTCAACGAACTCGCCGGCGGTCCCGCCAACGGCTTCAAGGAACTGGCAGACTCCAATCTCGACTGGGGACAAGACCTCAAAAACCTGAAGCTTTGGCTTGTGGCGCATGACATCAAGGAACCCATTTACCTCTGTTATTTTGGCATGGCGGATCCGCGTTTTTACCAGATTGCGCACTATAATATGCCGGGTGGATGCCTGTTTGAGCCGCAACTGGGTTTTGACGTGCTGAAGCCGGGCGGGCTCATCGCCATCAGCGCCACCAACCTGCAGGGAGTTTACCTCTCCCCGGCGGAGCAGGATGCCTGGCGGCGAATCCTCGAACATTCCGTGCTGGTGGACACGGTCGGTTATTCAATCTTCATCTATAAATTTTCCGGTTTTGACGGCAAAGGATGAGAACCGCGTTGCCCGGACTCCGGCCCGGGGCATTGACGCCGGCGCTGAGAGCCTTACAGGTGAAACCAATTGTAGGCGTTCGGGAAAAGCCGCCAGTCAATGATGATTTCCGAAATCAGCATGAACAAAACCATTCCTGCCAAAACCAGCGGACGGAGCCAATTATTTTTCACGCGGCTCAATACGCGGTCGAGTCCGTAAAGGTAGAGCAACAAAAACGGGATCAACGCGCCGAGCATCAACCGGCCCGACGTGAAATACGGATGGGCGCGCGACGGGTAAAAGCAATCGTGAAAATCGTAAATGATGGACAGGAACCCTAGAAATGCCGCCGCCGCAAGAAAGCTCGCAAAGGCGAACCAAAGCGCCTGCCGTTGAGACGCAGGCGCAGAACGGAAAACCAGCGCGATCACCGCCACCCCGACGAAACCGACGGATGAAATGGCGTAAATCGTGTCCACGACCGGCGACGCCAGCGGCTGGCGATGCCAGAGAAACTCTCCCTGCCAGAACGTTGCCATGAGGCCCGACACAAAGGTCCACAAACCATGCGGCGTAAAAATCGGATGCCGCCACCATTCGCCCAACGGTTTGGGCGTCCAGTTGAGAAATTGAATTTTCGCCGCCGTGCCGGTGAAATCGCCGAAGGTGTGCTTGCACCACGCCAGCCAGGCGATCATCGGCAAGCCCGCGCACAACGCCAGCACCGCCAGCGACGGGCCGGCGGCGCGCAATTTTCCCGACCTGGCCAGACAGCCCATTTTGAACAGCACCGCCAAGCCGGACATGGCCAGCAAAGGCAGGTTGCTGATTTTGGTCAGGAACGTCGCCGCGAGCGCCAGACCGGTGAGGGTTCCGAGCCGGACACTTGGGATTTCCGCGCGCAAAAATCGCACCAGCAAAATGAATGCCGCGCCAAATGTCAGCGGTGACAGAACATCATTTTGGATTGAGTAAAAAGCGCTTTGCGGGATGAAGGCCAGCAGCGCCGGAACGCCGAGCCGTAAAAATTCCCGTTCCGGGAAAACCAATCGCGCCGCCACGTAACCCAGCCAGACCAGCGCGACAACGAAGAAAAGGTTGAGGAAACGGAGCCAATACAGCAAAGGCCCGTCGTGAAATCCGCACCCCTTTCCCAGCCGCCACCACAAAGCCGCGAGCGTGTAATATAGCGGCGGCTGTGCCGCTTCATAATTCGTCACCGCCTGCCACGCCGCCGTTTTTGCCACCAGGGCCGGCCGAACTTTTTCCAGGGGCAGCGTCCACGGTGGCGGTGGGAATTGTCCTTCGGGATAATTGGTCGGAATTCCCACATACTCCGGCGAGCCGTACAATGTGGCGTAAGGCACCATCTCGGGGGATACCGGTTCCAACGAGCGCGGGAGGTGCCCTTGCGAATACTTGACCGCCAGATCAAAGTGGATTTGCTCGTCCACGTTGCTGAAAAACGGAGCCGCCGCCGAAAAAACAAAAACGTGGGTCGCGGCGAACAGGCACAACAACCAGACGATTCTGTGCTCTTGTGATTCCGAAGAAGTGGCGGGCGGACTGGAATCGGCGGCGTTCTCACCAGGTTGCATTGCGCGGTCAAATTAAAGCACGCGCGGCAAAGCACAAGCCCGGCGCGGCAGAAAATCCGGAAGCGACGCGCGATTTTTGCAGGAAATTCGTGCGGGAATCGCCCATCAATTGCACGGTGGGAATGCCAGATTGCGGAAATGGGCAATCTCGATTATAATGAGGGGATCTTTGGAAGAAAGCCGCAAATGAAAGAGAGTTTTATAGTGTTCAACCCGATGTCCTGGCTCTCTGAACGGTTTCAAACGATGTCCCGGCTGAAACAAGCGCATTTGCGGATTCCTTCCGGAAATCAAATGGTCTTGCTGTTCCGCGGAGTGTTCATAAAACGTAATCTCTGCGTGGCCTTGGTGGCGGGACCCGGCATTTTCGCGGGTGTGGCGCAAGCACAAACCAACACAATCTTTGATGAGACGTATGATACTACAAATACACCCGCTGGCGCCAATGCACTCGGTTGGTTTGGCGGGGGCGGATTGAGCAACATCGTGGTGACTTACGTTGATGGAGCGGGCGTCGGCAACACCCGGGCGCTTGTGATACAAGCGGATTTCACGCAAGCCGATTCGGGTTACGTGGCTTATCAATATGCCAACGCGGCGGTTTCCGGAAATCCCAGCACCAACCTTGGTGATTACCAGCTTTCGTTTGACATCAAGGTGAATAATTCCGGTTTAAATGCGATCCAGTGCCTGCTTCAAAGCTGGGGAGATAACGGTTATGGCGGCACGATGACGGCGACGCCGACCGGCTCCGTGCCGCTGGGAACCTGTCCGCCCGGCGCGTTCCAGCACATTTCTTTGAATTTGGCGGATGCCTCCATCTGGCCGGGGGCAAACGCTTTCAATCCGGCTGGCGGGACCTGGCAAATCCAGTTTCAGGTGAATGGCTGGAACGGCGCGGCGATACACACCAACGAGCAAGTGACCATTGATAATCTCACGCTGGCCATGGCGTTCCCAACGACGGTGCAATGCGCCGTCAATTGGAACGACGTGCATCAAAGCATTGATGGCTTTGGCGCCTCCTCGGCATGGACGGCCCCGAACCTGTCCGATAGCCAGGCCGACATGTTCTTTTCCACCAACAACGGCATCGGCCTTTCGCTGTTGCGCAATCGCATTGCGCCCGATGGAACCACGCTCGAACTGGTGACCATGCAGAAAGCCCAGGCACGCGGCGCGCGCGTGTGGAGCACGCCGTGGAGTCCGCCAGCGATTTACAAGGATACAAACTCGGTCAACGGCGGCGACTTTGTTTCAAGCGCGAGCAATTATGAGGGTTATGCCAGCCAACTGGCTGCTTACGCGGCCAACATGAAGAACAATGGTGTCAATCTTTATGCCGTCTCGATTCAAAACGAGCCGGATGCATGGACCTCCTACGAGTCCTGTTTGTGGACGGCTCAACAGTTTCATGATTTTCTCCCTTACCTTTACGATGCCTTGGCCGCCAGCAACGCAGCTTCAACCAAAATCCTGATGCCAGAATACTCTCGCTGGCAGTTTAACCTGGCGACCAACGCCATGAATGACACGAGCACGGCAGCGATGGTGGGCGTTTTGGCGGCCCACAGCTATGGAAGCCTGGCTGCGCCGGTCAATAACTACGGCAAAGCCCTCTGGGAAACCGAAGTCTGCACGACCGATGCCTTTGACGGCAGTATCACCAACGCCCTCTACTGGGCCGGCCAGATTCATGCCTTTATGACCGTTGCGCAGGTTAATGCGTGGCATTACTGGTGGCTCATACCGGGCGGGACAGATAACGAAGGACTCACCGACCAGACCGGGAACCCGGCCAAACGCATGTATGTGTTGGGCAATTATAGCCGCTTCGTGCGCCCCGGTTATTACCGTATCGGCGTGACCAACACCGCCAACTCCACCCTGGTCAGCGGTTATAAAGACCCCGTTTCCGGCAACTTTGCGATTGTGGCCATCAATCCCAACAGCGGCTCGGTGACTCAGGTTTTTAACTTCACGGGCTTCACCGCCGGCACCGTGACTCCTTGGATTACTTCCGGCGCCCTTTCGCTTGCGCAACAATCCGCGCAGGCGGTCAATGGAACTGCGTTCACAAACGTTCTTCCGGCCCTGAGCGTTTCGACTTTTGTTGGACAAGATGTTGCCCCGCCAACATTGGGGGCGACGAAACAAGGCGGCAACATCATTCTCTTCTGGGCCACCAATGCCACGGGGTATTCATTGCGATGCGCCACCAATCTCGTTTCCACGAACTGGAGTCCCGTTCTGCCTTTGCCGGTTGTTGTCGGAAACCAGAACATGGTGACCAACAGCATCACTGGTGGGGCTGTTTTTTACCGGCTCCACTAGCGCTGACGGACAAGCCTCGAAAGGCAACTCATCGCCCCGGACCATCGTGCCCGATTTTTCAAATCACAACGCCTGCTCTAGAACTTCGGTCAATTCCTCCGGCGTAAGCACGATGGGATTCGCCTTCATGCTGCTCGTGTTCGTCGCTTTCGCGACCAGGTCAGGGAAGTGTTGGCGTTGAATTCCAAAACTGCCGAGGCGCGGAACTTTCAAATCGGTGGCGAGGGCGCGCACCCATTTCACGCCGTCGTCGGCTTTGGCCTTCGAATCGCCGGTGAGCCACCAGGCCGCCTCTTCGTAACGGTACAATGCCGCACCGTGAGGATCGCGCTGGCGCAGCGCCCGAAGATTCATCGCCATCACCTGCGGCAGCAATGCCGCGCAAATCGCGCCGTGCGGTGCGGAAAAACCTCCGCCAATCGGCCCCGCGAAACCATGCACCGCGCCCAGCCCGGCATTGCTCAAAGCCAGCCCGCCGAACAAACTCGCCACCGCCATGTCTTCCCGCGCGTCCTTGTCCCGTCCCTGGCTGAACGCGACGCGCAACGACCGCGCCGCGCGGCGCAATCCCTCGACGCACAATCCATCGGTCATCGGGTTGGCGCGATTGCAAACGAACGGTTCGACGAGTTGCGTCAGCGCATCGAAACCGGTGCTGGCGGTGAGCGCCAGCGGCAAATCACAAGTCAGTTCCGGGTCCACCACCGCCACTTTCGCGAGCAGCAACGGGCTGCGCAGACTGACTTTCAATTTGTGTTCCGGCGACGCCAGCACCGCGTTGCGCGTCACCTCCGCACCGGTTCCGGCCGTCGTGGGAATCGCAATGAACGGCGCGGACGGTTTGGCCAGCGTCTGGCCGCGCCCGATGATTTCAACGTAATCCAGCAGTTCGCCGCCATTGGTCAGCATGGCGGCGATGGCCTTGCCCGCGTCAATCGCGCTGCCGCCGCCAAGACCAATCACCAGTTCGCAACGCTCGGACCTGGCCAGTTTCACGCCTCGTTCCACCGTTGCCAGTTCCGGTTCGCCGGCAACCGGGAAGGTCACTGCGCTGACGCCGGCGGATTGCAGGTTGATCAGCATCCGTTCCGCGCGGCGCAAATCGCGTCCGGTCACGACGAGTGCGCGACGGCCCAAATCCCTGGCGATGGCGCCGGCATCATTGACCGCACCCGCACCGAAAACGATGCGCGTGGCGGTGGCAAATTCAAATTTCATGTTCGCGTGCGGCCGCGTTCGTGAGATTGCGGTTCTCCGCGCTTTCACAAGCGCGGCTACCAGTTCTTGTCATCAGGGAAAAGGTTGTTGAACTTCACGCTGAAGCGCGGCTCGGCCATCATGGGCGCGACGGCGTCACGCCAGACCGGATAATGGCTGGTTTCCTTGTGCGCGGCGGCGGCATTCGCATCCCGATACACTTCCACCAGCACAAACCGCGTGGGATCATCCTGCTGCTGGACGGCGTCGAAGCGCGCGACGCCCGGTTCTTTCAAGCTCGCGCGCGCGTTGGCGAGGGTCGCTTCTTTGAAAGCTTCAACGCACTCCGGTTTGACGCGAACATGAACGTGAACCACAAGCATGCGCGACGAATACGCGAAACCGGGGAAAAGCTCAAGCCCCGTCAACGACGGGGAAATTGGCGGGGATGCCCAATCGCAACGGGGCCGGCAACAATCTCAAAGTCTTGACTCGAAGTCGTAATCACCCGAACCGATTTCAAAGACCGCCCGGCCATTTTCCTCGCGGAGAAATTTCACGCCCCGGCTTTGTGACGCGGGCTTGCCGCTTTCCGTCACGAGGGCGGATGATTGGGCCGGAACAAACACCGTCGCCGTCGTGTTCGCCGGAATGGAAACCTTCAAGGTGAATTTGTCACCGCGGCGCTTCCAGTCGCTGCCAATTTCCCCCCGGATGGAATTGAACCGTGTCCGGGTCCAAGCAATGTTGCCCACGGGCTGCGGCTGGATGAGGATTTTATCGAAGCCCGCGCCGGCTGGATCGTTCCGAATACCGGCCAGGTCGTGGTAAAACCATTCCATGATCTGGCCGAGCATGAAATGGTTCTGCGACGAGCCACGCCCGGCGTTCCACGCCTCAGTCAAACTCGTCGCGCCCTTTTTCAATTGATAACCGTAGCCGGGTTTTTCCGACTGATGGTTCAGGTCAAAAACCACGTCCGAGCGTCCGCCGTCGGCGAGCGCGCGGAGCAGATAGCGATAGCCCACGTCGCCGGCCGTGAGCGCGTTGCCGCGCGCGCGGACATCGCCGACCACGGCGTCCAAAACGGCGGTGCGATTGGCCGGGTCGCAGAGGCCCATCACGAGGGGAATGGAATTGGCGCATTGGGAACCGGTGGCATAGGTGCGGTTGGTCGGGTTGTAAAATGTATCGTTGAACGCGGTGCGGATTTCGCCGGCAAGTTCGGAAAATGCCTTTGCGTCATTGGTTTTACCGAGCCAGGCCGCCACCTGCGCCATGATTTGCACGTCCTGGAAATAAAAGGCGGTTGCGGTGAGCGCGATCGGGGTGAGCTGCGCGATGCCCGGCGACCTCGGTCCGATGTCGTACCAGTCACCGAGGCCGTAATTGACGATGTGATTGGTCGCGCGGCTGCCGAGGAAGGCGATGTAATTTGTCATCGCATCGTAATGACGGCGGAACAGTTCCAAGTCGCCGTCGAATTCGTATTGCTGCCACGGCACGAGAATGAACGCGCTGCCCCATTCGGGCGAATCGCCAAACCGGCCGCGTTCATCCTTGTTGGTCTGGCCCTGGTCCCGGAAGACGGTGTACTCCGGCGCGGTCGTGGGGATGAGACCATTGGTCAACTGCGAATCGGCCATGTCGTTCATCTGCTTCGTAAAAAGCTGCGCGAGGTCGAATTCATAGCGCAACGCCGGGCCGTTGAGATGGTCCTGCTCCAGCCAGCCGCGCTTTTCGCGCTGCGGGCAGTCGGTCATCAGGCTCATCATGTTGCCGCGCTGCGCCCAGCGGACGAGCGCATGAATGCGGTTGAACAAATTGTCGGAGCACTGGAATTCACCCACCGGTTCGGAGGCGGACTGGATGACGACGCCGGCAATGGATTTGACGACGGGTAAATCGGCTTTGCCTTTGGGTGGCAGGCAGTCCACCTGCAAATAGCGCGCGCCGCGGTAGAAGAATTTGGGGAACCAGGTTTCCGTGCCCGCGCCCTTCAACGTGTAAGTCCAATAACTTTTGCCGCCGCACGTTGTGTCGTCCAGCCGGCCGTCGGGCTTTAACAATTCGGACGGGACGATCCGCACGACCGCGCCCGCCGGGCCTTTCACGGTGATGCGCGGGATCAACGCGGCGTTCTGGCCGAGGTCATAAACCCTCGCGCCGTTCGTGAGCTGGCGGGTGGAAACCGGTTTCAACTCCTCAAACGCACGGATGGGGGGCGCGGCGCAGGAAAGGCCGCGCAATTCCCCGCCCGGTCCGCCGGTGGCTTGCGCGGATTGCCATTTTGAGTCGTTGAAATTTATCCGGTCCCATCCGTCCTGCACGAGCCGCGCGTCAAAATCTTCGCCGCCGTAAATCGAGGAAAACGTGATGGGCCCCGGCGCCACGCGCCAGCCCTCGTCCGTGCCGATGATTTCGACCGAGCCGTCGGCGTATTCGAGCCGCAACTGCGCGATGGCCTGGAGCGGGCCAAAGGCATAGAAAACAGGAGCGAAGCGCCCGGGAGAGGTGTCCTGCACGTCATACATCCCGCAACCCAGAAAAATTCCGGCGGCGTTTTTCCCCCGGTGCAGAAGCCGGGTGACGTCGCGGGTGTCGTAGAGGCAGGTCCGGTCGTATTTCGACCAGCCAGGCGCAAGCAGATCGTCGCCGGCTTTTTTTCCGTTCAGCGACAATTCGTATTGGCCGAGACCGCAGATGTTCACGAGCGCGCGTTTGAGCCCGGGCTTCACGGTGAATTCGCCGCGCAGCAGCAGCGTTTCAAAATTGGTGTCCGGTGCGGAAATCCATTTTGCCCGCCAATCCGAACCGGCCAGAATGCCCATCGTCCAGGTCGCCGGCCGGCTCCACGCGGAAACCTTTCCCCCGGCGTCCCAGGCGCGGACTTTCCAAAAAACCTGCTGGGCGGATTTCAGTTCCCTGCCGCCATAGGCAATCTGAATCGTTTCACTGGAATTCACTTTTCCGCTGTCCCACAAATCGCCGTTGTCCGCCGCCAGATTTTTCGCGGACGACGCGGCGAGGATTTGCCAGGCGGTCTGCTGCTGGCCGCGCTCCCGGCTTTCCAATCTCCAAAACAACCGCGGATTTGGCGAGTCCACGCCCAGCGGGTTCACGGCATAATCACAGCACAACCCGCCAACGGTCACAGTCGCCAAACTTGGGGAAACCATCGCCAGCCAAAAACCGGCGGCAAAGAGCAGGCACCTGCGTTGTGCCTGGCTCCGGTCAAATGAGGTCAACATGCGGAGCATGAGCTTAAGCCAGATTCATTTGCGGACACAAGTATTCAAGTGTTCCGGTCTGCGCAATTTGCATTGAACCCGCGCGGCGATCTTTCCACACTGGCAACCCTATGGGCGCACAATGGAAACAGGCCGGACGCGAAATCAACGCGCAGAAAAAAGGCCAGATGGTCGCCAAACTGGTCCGCGAAATCATGGTCGCGGCCAAACTCGGCGGGCCTGACCCCGACCTTAATCCGCGGCTTTTCGTCGCCGTCGAAAAGGCCAAAAAAGCTTCCGTCTATAAAGACACCATTGAACGCGCCATCCGAAAGGGCGCCGGACTCGACACTGAAAAGGTCAATTACGAAACCATCGTCTATGAGGGATTCGCGCCCCACAAAGTGCCGGTCATCGTTGAGTGTCTCACCGACAGCCGCAACCGCACCGCGCCGGAAATCCGCAATTTGTTCAAGGCTGGCTCGCTCGGCCAGCCCGGCAGCGTGGCATTTTTCTTCAATCACCTCGGCGTGGTCGAAGCCACCCATCCCGATGCCCAGCGCGACGCGGAAGCGGACGCCATTGAAGCTGGCGCGCAGGAAATTGAAGCGCTGGAAGCCGACGAGGTTCCCGCCGGGCAGAAGGGCGCGCGGTTTCTGACGGAAATCAAGGACCTCGATCACGTTTCCAAGGCGTTGAAAGCCGCCGGCTGGAACGTCATTGCCTCGGAAATCCGTTATCTGGCCAAGAATTTTGTCGAAGTCAGCCCCGCCAACCGCAAGGATGTCGAAACTTTCCTCAATGCCCTCGACGATCATGACGATGTGCATCGAGTCTATGCGGCGATGAAATAATATTTTGGGATTTGCCGCCGGCTTAGAGGCTGAAAAACTTCAAGACCTGCAATTCGCCCCGGAAATGGAGCAGGATTTCATTTCCCTGCACTTCGATTTGCACCGGATGACGGGATTGCGAATAATCCCACATCGCGTGTCCATCGGACGGACTCAGCCGATACAAATCAAAATACAAAACCGGATCTTCACCCGGAGTGATCAAGGGGCTCTTCGCGGCGCGCGCGGCGTAAAGAAATTTCCCGGAAAGGAAGCACTTGTCCCCGATGCCCTCGTTGCGCCACAGCACCCGGCCGGTTGCGGCATCCACTTTCAGAATCACGGGGTTTACCTTTGAGGATAAATTGATCTGCTGGGAAAATTGAATGACATCCGGGCTGGCCGTCGTGCTGGTCACGTAAAGGTGACCCTGGCCGTCCGGTTGCACCTGGGAAATGCCGACGCTGGTGAGCCGCCAATGCACTTGGCCGGTCGCCGCATCGAAACTGGTCAGCATTCCCCGGTCAAAAACATACAGGGTGTTGTCCAATTCAACGCACGGCGGATCAGCTTCCGTGGCGAAATCCTCGGAATGATGAGGCGGGACGGAGTACGTGAGGCTGGCCGTCCAAAGTTTCTTGTTGTTCTTGTCGAAAACCTGAACGGAATTCCCCGCCACCAATACATCCCGGGCTTTGAGCGCGAAAAACGAGGGCGGGCCGATGACTTCGCCCGTCCAGTCCGGGGCGGAGCCGATCGGCAACCGGCGCAGAGTAACCTGATACCGGCTGGCATCTTCCTCCTCCACGCCGCCGGTCTGGTCCCGGCGCAGGTCGTTGATCATTTGTTCGGAAGCTTCCAAGCTTTGACCGGAGGTGAGATTGTCATCGACCAGGGATTTTTTCCGGGCCTTCATTGCCTGATGAATAATCGTCTTGCGCTCGATCAAATCCACTTTCATCTGCACGACATCGGCTCCGTCCGGCACAAACTTGTCGCCCCAGTTTGTCCGCTCCACCAGTTTGACGGCTTTCGCCGCCACCAGCTTCGCCAGCATCGCGTAGCCCACGCTGTTGGTGGCAACCTCGATGGTGGCGGCTGGCGGCTGGCTCTTGGATGGCGATGCCCCGGCAGCGCCGGATTCGAACGGGGCGGTTTGAACCGTGCCATCGGAAAACGCGATGCGGGCGATGGTTTGGCGCCCGGATTCATCGGAGGAAATCACCGTCAGGCCACTGCCGCTTTGCGCCAGGCCGAAGAACGGCGGGTTCAACGGTATTTCCTGTTTGCTGCTGCCAGTGTGCCGATCGTACTGTGCGATGCGATTGGGAAATAGAAGCCAGAGATCGTTTGTCGTGGCGATGACGTGCGGCTCGGGATAAAGCCGGGCGGGTTCCCCGGTTTCGTCCCGGGCGGAATTCAACGGGACCGGCGCGGAAAATTCCACATTCAAGGGCGCGGACCAAAGCTGTTTTTGCTGCGCCAGGTCGAACAGGGTCATCTGGTTCGCCTTGATCGAAAGCACCTGGTTGGGGACCAGCAATTGATAAAACCGCGCCCGGTCGCCGTGAGGCAGTTTCTCAGAATAAATGACGCGCGGCTGCGAGCCGAAAAACGTGTACCAGATCCATGCGCCTGCAAGAACGGCCACCAGGAAAACGGCAACCCGCAAGATCCACGCGGCCATCCAGGCAAGCCGGGCCTCGATGACCGCCCGTTGTTTTCCATAAACCGGCACATCCATCCCGGTCTGTTCCGCGCGCTTCCGGCAAAGAGTCGAGCAGACATAGCCAAACTGTTCCATGCACTCGCCGCAAATGGGTTTGCCGCAAACCCGGCAGGTTTCCGTTGACGGATTCTTCGGGTGCCGGGGACAAAAGGTCACGGATGCGGCGGCCACCGCGGCGGCGGCAGCTTGCGGGACCGGCGCCACCGGGGCCGCAGCCACGGTCGCGGCAAGCTTCTGGCGGATCGCCTCGTTGGCCAGATCGGTTCCGTCCGCGCCGCATCCGGGGCAATTGACCCGCACCGGCATCCGGCCGTTCACCGGCTCGATGTCGAACGCAAACCGCGTTCCGCACCCGCACTGGACTTTGACTTCCATGACTAGGGTTTCGGGTTCAGTAGGATGACGTTGGTCGCCGGCGGCAGGGGAAATGCCAGCCGGGCGGGAGTGGTTTGGACGTTGCCGTCGCAAAAAAGAAAATTGCCGCCGAACTTGTTGTGATTATTACCCGGCTTTTTGCCGTCGGGGGAAAAAACGATCTGCCCCGGCATTTTGGGCGCGGTGTCCACCTGCGCATCGGAAACGAGCGGCGCGTCCGAACCATCCTGGAGCGTCCGTCCCATGTAATCGGCGTAACTGATTTTTCTGTCCGCAAAGGGCCGGGCATCCGGCAACGGCTTGTCCTTGCCGCCCGGACAGATGAAAAATTCCGACCCGGTCGTGTATTTCGGCACGAGCAGGCTCAACGGCGCCTCGGAAGTTTGCGCGCCGGGAACGTCCGGGAGCGCCCCGTTATTGTCCTGCGAAAAAGTCTTCAACGCGGCGTAGATGCTTTGCAGATGGTCCTGGCATTCCGCCAGTTTTTTCTCCTGATAACTTTTCGAGCCGGAACTGAGGAAAAGCGTAAACACGATGAATATAATCACGGCCACGAGAAACAATTCCAGCAGCGAAAACCCCGCGGCGGAGAATCGGGCAACCGGACTCCTGTTCTGCTTGATCACAATTCGTGTGTAGCAGCAGGCCAACAACGTGGCAACAGTTTCTTTGAATATTTCCTGCCATCGAACCGGTGTTCCCGGTCCCGGCACTTCCGGGCGGCAGCTGGAGCCGGAAAGCCCGGCCGGAGAAATAATGCCGCCTTCCTTTCCGGTTTGGCACTTCCATCGCGCCGGGTGGCTATTTTGCCGCCCGATAAATCGCATAGGTCTGGCCGGGGACTTCGACCTTGAGCGCCTCCTTCTCCTTCGAGATTTTCATCTCTTTTCCGGCCAGCAATGTCAACTCGCGATAGGCGACCGGAAATTTGAATCCGGCGGTCACGGCGGTTGCCGCGGGATTGAAGATCACCAGCAACGTCTCGCCGCCGCCGGCCCGCGCGTAGATGAAGGGATAGGTGTCCGGTTTCGCATAAAGCGGGACGAATTCCGCGTAAGCCGCCAGCGCCGGCTCGGTGTGTTTGAGCCGGATGAGCCTCCGGACACGATTCAAGAGCGACTGGGGATCTTGTTCCTCCTCCGCCACGTTGGGGGCATCCGCGGCGGAATCCACGGGCAAATAGAGCCGGGACGGATCGGCGGTCGAAAAGCCGAGATTCTTGCCGCTCGTCCATTGCATGGGGGTGCGGGCGCCAGCGCGCGGTTTGTAACAGCCTTCGATCTGCGGCAGGTTTTCCAACTGGCGCATGCCGATTTCGTTGCCGTAGTAAAGGAACGGCACGCCGGGCATCGTCAGGCCGAACGCCATGATCATTTCGAGTTCATCCACGGTCCGGTGGTTGTTCAGGCGGGCGAGATCGTGGTTGCCCAAGGGCAGGCACATGTACCCTTTCGCGCGCGTGGCCTCGTAATCGCCCATATACCTGTCGAGGAACGCGGTGATGTTGCCCTTGCCTTCGCGATCGAAGAAGCTGTGGCCTTCCGACATTCCATTTCCGATGCGATAGCTCTCTTTTTGGTAAATGTCATTGAAGCCCTCGACCCAATGATAGAAGTCCGCGTGAAACGCCCCGTCGAGCGCGTCACGAGGTCCGGACCATTCGGAGACGGTGAAGGCGTCGGGGTAATTGCTGTTGAGCATCTGCCGGACTTCGCGCCAGTAGCCAAGCGTCTCGCGGCGGGGATCCGTCCCCTTGACCAATGCGCCCGCCATGTCAGCGCGAAAGCCATCGGCGCCCATGTCCATCCAAAACCGCAGGACCTTTTTCATTTCCGCCCGCAGCGCCAGCACGTCGGGATGGCCGGTCGGGAGCTGCCATTTTTTCTGTGGATCAGGTTCGCCGTAGCCCCAGTTCAACGCCGGCTCGTTCCAGTAGAAATTGCTCAGGAAGTTGCCGTTGCGGTGGCCAAAGCCGTGGACCCACTGGTTGCCCGGCTCGGTTTTCCAGACGTTGTCCGTCCAGATGTACCAGTTCGAGTGCGGATTGGGCTCCTGCTCGCACGAGTCAACGAACCACGGATTGTCTATGGAAGTATAGCTGATGACGTAATCGAACAGGACGCGGAGTCCGCGCTTGTGGGCCTCGGCAAAGAGCCGGCGCGCGTCATCATTGCTGCCGTAGCGCGGCGCAATCTTGTAATAGTTGCGAATATCATAGCCGGCGTCATTGAAGGGCGAGTCGAAGAATGGATTGATCCAGATCGCGTCCACCCCAAGGCTTTTGATGTAATCCAGCTTCTCGATGATCCCCGGCAAATCGCCGATGCCGTCGCCGTTCGAGTCGTAGAACGTTTGGGGATAGATCTGATAGACGACGGCATGATTCACCCAGGCAGGACATTCGGGGATGATGTCTTTGCCGGTGATGACAGGATCTTTGGCCAGCGCGATGCCGGCGATCAAGGTAAAGGAGAGGATGGAACAGGTTTTCATTTTCATAGTCATGGTTCTTTTGAGAGTTTCAACTTCAATCCCCAGTCATCGTTTGAGGGGAAATCGGGCAAAGTAATCCAGCCCCACACATTGGCTTTTAACATCCCTGTGCCCGCCTTCGACCATTGGCCCCTGCGCGGATCAAACCATTCCGCCCGGTAGGTCGCATTGGGCATCGCGCCACGAATCATGGTCTTGTCCGGACAATCCTTTTCGAAATAAACCAGGAAAAAACTTTTGTCGGGTGTGCGCGCGCAATAGGCCCAGCCCAGGAAGCCTTTGGTGGCGTGCGTTTCGCTTGGTGAAACGAGGTTCGCATCGGGAACCAGGTCTTGATAGCGCCGGCCTTCGGAGAGCGCGAAGGTTTTCAAATATTGCATCTGGTTGGCGGAATTCCATTGGAACGCCTCCCACATGAATGGATTGGATCCAGGCTCGATGTCGGCGCCCCAAATACCTTCCGAACCGTAAATATGGCCGGCCAAACCGCCGGAAAGAAAACTGCCGTAGATGCCCGAGCGCACATCCCGGTCGTCCTCCGCAGTGTTCCCCGGCGCGCCGTATTTGTAGGGAGGATAACGTTTGTCCGCGATACCGGAATAATAAGGTTCTCCATTCAATGCCGGCCGGGCTGGAGGCGTGTTGAATATCTCCGTCAGGTACCAGCAGGCGTCGTGCTCCCGCAGATTGCCGATCTGATGCAGGGTAAGCCATTTGTTCCGGTCCGGTCCGCCGAAGTCCAGAAGGCTCGAGACAGACGCGTTGCAGGAGACAAGCGTGCCGAAGGGCGGAGGCCCGTATTTTTCGATGACGAAATTGGCCGCCTGGTTGAGTTGGTCCGCCGATGCGGTCATTTCCGGCCAGTCATAATGCACCGGGCTGAACATGCAATTGTTCGCCTGATACCGGCTCCAGACGTATTCGATGTAGCGGCTGTAGGACTCCGGCCATTGATAAAATTTCGCCCAGGCTGACGTCATGTCCCGCCGCGCAACCTCGATGACCGGGACGAATCCTTGCGCATTCAGGTAATCAATCTTGCGATCGAGATATTTGAAATACTCGGGGTTGATGCGGTCCACGTCGGGGAAGACCTGTTCGTAACCGGGCACTTTGCCGGGGAACAGAAAGGCGCGGCCACCTTCGTTATGCATGTCCTTGGCGCGCCACTGATCACGCGGCTTTTTATTGGCGATCTCAAACTGTTCCACCCAGGCTGAACGCACGCTGATATTCGCATCCTTGTCGCACCACACATCCCAAGGGGCGGAGTCATTGGCCCAATTCGGAAAGGCGGCGATCAAGGCCACGCTGTTGAAACCCTGGTTCCTGCGCAGACGCACGTAATCCTTGAACCCGGCTTCCGGCCCGATGGAATGCTCCTTGTCATCATCATGCCATTTGAACCGGAATGTTGCCGCCGCATACCAGGTATCGCCGAGCAACAGATACGGCGTGCCGTCGGCATACTGCAAGGCGTGTCCGTTCGGCGACGCTTCGATCATGCCCCGCCGCGTGGGTACGGATTCCTTTTCCGCTTCAGACCGGTCAACGGCGGTGAAGCGGCCGTGCTGGTCATTCAAACCCGAGTCCTTTTGATTTGAACCGCTGCGCCAGGACCA
This sequence comes from uncultured Verrucomicrobiae bacterium, assembly GCA_963744965.1. Taxonomy (GTDB): domain Bacteria; phylum Verrucomicrobiota; class Verrucomicrobiia; order Limisphaerales; family UBA11358; genus UBA11358. The sequence goes on along the minus strand of CAVUVT010000006.1, from coordinate 136,582 downwards.
CTCGCCCGGTTGCGAGGCCAGGATCCGGACTTTGAAGACGTTGCTGCCGTCCCAAAATCCGTAGCAGCGTTTATCGAAGCCGGGCCCTTTCAAATCCACCCAAACTTCCACGTTGGTGTAAGGGTTGGCGTATTGATTCCCGGCAGGAAAAGTCAACTCAACCTTTTCCCAAACCGGCACTTCGTCCGCCGCCGCCATCGCGGTTGGAAAAGCGATTGCAACAACCAGTGCCATCAGCGATTTCATAAAAAAGCATTCTTCAACTTTAAAAACGGCGCGTCAAACGCGAATCGTCACCTGCATCCCTGATTTCCCGCCAAACGGCTGCGGTTCGATGGAAATGCTGGTGAACACAAGGATTGGCAGATAATATCTCCTCATGAGATTGATGCTGACGGAACAATTCCTTCCGGTAATGAATCCAATTTATTTGGCGACATTCGTCTTCTTCCTGGCCGTTTCGTCCTGTCTCAGCCAGGCAACTGTGTCCAAAGGTACAGATGCCTTTGCTCAAAACCGATGGCTTCGCCGCGGGGTGAATGTCCTTGGCTACGACCCGCTCTGGGATTCTTTTGACCAGGGGCGGTTCAAGGAACGGTATTTTAAAATGATCCATGACGGCGGCTTCGACAGCCTTCGAGTCAATCTTTACCCGTTCCGGCACATGGGGGCCGCGCCGGATTTTGTCCTGAGCAATTCCTGGTGGCAAACGACGGACTGGATTGTGACCAACGCCCTGGCCGCTGATCTCAATGTCATTCTTGATTTCCACGAATATGAGACCATGGGGACGAATGCCGCGGACAACAAGACCAGGTTCCTTGCCTTTTGGCGGCAGGTTGCTCCGCATTTCAAGAACGCTCCCGACAAGGTGCTGTTCGAGATTATGAACGAACCCAATCACCAGATGACGACGAACGCATGGAACCAGTATCTCGCCGAGGCCTTGGCCATCATTCGCGCGAGCAACCCGACCCGCACCGTCGTCATCGGACCCGCCTTCTCCAATTCAATCGACCACTTGGATGAGCTAAGGCTTCCCGCAAAGGATCGCAACCTGATTGTAACGGTGCATTACTACAAACCCATGGATTTCACCCATCAAGGCGCGCCGTGGGCACACAGAGAAGGCAAGGTCGGCGTGGTGTGGCCGGGCACACCGGAAGAACGCGCTGCGATCACGGCGGATTTCAAGAAAGTCCAGAAGTGGGCCAAGGAACATCGCCGCCCCATCTTCCTGGGTGAGTTCGGCGCATACGACAAAGGCGACATATCGTCACGAGTGCGCTGGACGGAATGTGTTGCGCGCGAGGCGGAAGAGTGCGGCTGGAGCTGGGCTTACTGGCAGTTCGACTCGGATTTCATCGTCTATGACGTTCCGAAGGACCAGTGGGTTAAACCGATTCATGATGCACTGATCCCGCCGGGCGGCGCGAAAACGCCATAGACAGCCCAACGAGCCTGCGCGTTGACGGAAAGGAGAACTATTGTCGCGGTGTAATGATGGCCGCCAGGTCGTCTCTGAAGGCGGGCAGCGGCAAGGTGAGAATGGACCCAGCGGTCGCCACTTCCGTGGTGCCGATTGCTTTTCCGGTGCAGGGATCAAACCACTCCGCGTTGAACCTCCCCGCCGGCCAATTTGTGAGCTGCACGGATTGACCGGTCAAAAGCGGCGGATTATAACGGTGCGCCCCGGCGGGAAAAATCACCCAGGGCGAATAGACATAAAGAACCGCCTTCTTTTCGCTGCGGAGGCCGACAGCTTCAGGCGCAAAATGCCAGCCGCCCGCGAATTCCGCAGGCAACACCTGTTCGAACTTCAACGAGTCTATCAATATCCAGTCGGCGCCGGCATCATTTGCAATTTCGATGACCCTTTTGCCTGCCGGAAGATTGACCGTGAAGTCCTGGTTGATATCCCGATACGTTGTGGTATCCCCCGCGGCGCGGATGAAGTTGGTGTGGAGCACTTCGGCGCCGTCCACCCGCACGATCAATTCGGCGTCGGAAAAGACCGATTTGACATGCAGCCCAAGCTTTGCATTTTCGCCAAAGAACGCGGTAATCCGGTACGGGTGTTGAAATTCGGCGTCATGCCTGCCCAGCAGATAGGTCATCAGACTTTGCGAGGCCTGGTCGGCGGCCAGGCTGTCGGCCAGCGCCAGTTTGCCCGACAGTTTGCGCTGCAAGCGCCAGGCGGAATTGAGCGTGGGCTGGGCATTGAATAATTCGCCATTGGGAATGGCCCGGGACAGGTCCGGCGGTGGTTCCCCTGCGTCGGCAAAATCGACCGGGGTCCATTCATCTTTTTGCCAGCCCGCGTTGCGCAGAATCCCGCTCAGGGCGGCATACAACGGATACACATCGTCCTTGTGCATATCCTGCCACCACCACGGCATGGCGGTGCCGACGGAACCGCCGAGCGCTCCACTCCACAATGTCTGCCGGAATCCTCGCAGATACGGGTCGGAGGCGATGTTCCATGAGCGTGAATCAACGCCAAACTCTCCGATCATCACCGGCTTGCCGTAATCTTTAACGAAAGCGCGACCCAAGGTTGCCGCGCCCTTGCCCGGCGCGGATTCGTTGTACGAGTGGTACACGGAAAAATCCATTTCCGGCAGCGACCAGATTTCCGGCCGCTCACTGCCGCCGGTGAGGCTGGTGGTGACCAGATGGCCGTAGGGATCGTGCGCGTGAAGCCATTGTCCCATCTCCCGATGCCACGCAACGACGTCATCGCTGTTGAGTGGTCCGAAGACGTTGTCAATCTCGTTGAACAACTGCCACGCCAACAGGTGGGGACTGCAGCCATATCGGCCAATGAGGTAACGCAGGCGTTTCTGGTAAATGGTTTTGGCCCTGGCGTTGGTGAAAAAATCGTTGGGCTGCGCACAGGGACCGCCGTTGGCCTGGTTGTAGGGATTGCTCTTCCAATAATTATTGCTGCCGCCCCAATTCCGGTTGTGCTCCTGGAACATCCCGTGGTGGTCGAACGACAACATCAGATAGATGCCGTCCTGCTGGGCCAAATCAAAAATATGGTCGAGCTGCCAGGCCGCCGGCTGGCTATATTGATTCAGCGTGCCCGGGGTGTGTTCAATTCCCGCAAACCACGGCGACATCCACAAGCGCGCGAAATTCTCCCCGGCATTCTGCATCGCCCCGAACCAGTCATCGTAGTTAAACGTGCCCCGGTTGTCCCCCCAGCACACATTTTCGCCAACCAGCCGCAGTGGCCGGCCATCGGTTGTCTCGAAATAACGCTTGTCCGGCGCAACGCGCACATAACCGTGCTGCCCGGAAGACTGGGCAACGGGAACCTTGAAGCGAGCCATTACCGGCTTGCCTGCGGACACGTTGTTGGTGTGGATGTTTAACGACAAAGTGTAATCACCCGGTTCGGTCGGCGTGAAACGAATCCGCCACTGTGGGGCCCCCACCGGAGTCAAAACTTCCGAGCCGTTCGCGAGTGCCCGGGAAAAATCCTGATACCAAAACGCCGGGACGGTGAGACTCTGGCCGGACGGTGGAGTGAAGGTGGCATCGAGGCGGATCAAATCGGGGTCGAAGCAATTCGTCGCAACGGGCGCGTGATCCACTCGAAACTCCGCCCGCTGCCAAAGCTGTGGCTCGCCGAGCGGGACGATTTCGGGCGTTTGCGCTTCTAGCTGGCAGAAGCCCGGCGTGAGAACGGCAGCGAAAAGCAGGAGGCGTTGGTTGGGTTTCTTAAACATGGAATGGTCAATTTTTTGCAGCCAGACGTTCCTTAAAATCCACGATTTCTTTAATTTGAGTCAAGAACCAAAGGTCAATTTTCGTGAGGTTGAAGCCCTCTTCGAGATAAAGCGGGCGCGGCGGGCGGCAGCTTGAATCGGAAAGCTCGTCAGGAAAAAATAATGTCGCCTTCTTTCACGATTTGATGCTTCAATTTCGCGCGAACCAAACGACATTGCCATGAACGGATACCTTTTTACCGCCGGCCTCACCCAATCCCAAGTCCGCCCGGCTCCCGGTCGCGGCGGACAGAGGGTTGACCGTATCCAGACCTGGGATTCCTGCGTGAGTGCGATCATTTACGGCGGCGACCCGGAACGGGCGCAAAAGCGGTTTGAAGCCTGGTGCCGGCTGACTCCGGATGGAGAAAATCCGGTCGAGATGAACATCAAAAAGGTCGTCGCCGCGCAGTTTGTGGATCAATTGCTCACGGAATCCGGTGGCCAGCTGTTGGATTGGCCGCGGGTTTCCCGGCAGGTAAATGACATTTTGCAGGCGACTCCCGTGGACGATTTCGAACAAGGCTATTGGGTGGATGTCAACCAGGCCGTGCCCCCCGGAAAAATCAGCTTCGACGTCGAATCACTGAAACGCTATTTGCCGGAAGACATCCGGTCCGGCTTGAACTGGTCGCCGGACAAAAAATTCTTCTTCCTCTTGAGCGTTCTCAGTCCATGTCCGTGGCCGGCAATCCCGGCCGACGATTTGGAATCCGACACGCCGGACCGCGACGATGCTGACGATGAAAACGCGGACGACAAGGAACCGGATTTGGATGGGTTTGTCGCCACGCTGCCTGAAATGCGGGACAAGCAGGCCGCGGCGCTGATTGAGGCGCGCAATTCCGTGGTCGCCGCGTGGCTCTGGCGGAAATATGTCGCCGACACCCGGCTCGCTCCGAACGAAATCCAAATCAACCCCTGTTGCGGCTTTGTTCCAGTGGAATAGCGCGGGGACTTGGCAACGCTTTTCAAGCGGGACGCAGCAGGCCGGCGGCCCGCGCTACTTGGAGGGTCTGGCGTTCCAAATCGCCAGCGTGTCTGCCGAACCTTGCGACCGGACGCCATTGTCGGTCAGGATTTCATCGGTGGCGGCAACCATTTGGGCTCGCGGGAAAATCATCGTTTCGCCATAACGGGTGTTGCATTCGATGGTGATGAATTCATCTTTCGCATCCCGCAAAATCTCCAGGAGGTGGTTGAGATTCTTGACCGGGATGCCGTTGACGGTTTTCACCACTTGCGCCCGCGGATTGTCGTAGCCCTGGGCCAGCTTGTGCGGGAAAAAGGGCGAAGCGATGATGACCAGGCCTTCACCGGGAAACGCGGGTTGGTCCGTCCGGCGTGTGACCAGGGGATTGGCCAGGCTGCTGAAACGCGACAGGACATTCGCCGCATATTTTGTTCTCAACAATCCATCCAAATATTCTTCCGTGGCGGCGGAAAAGACCAATGGTCCGTAGATAAAATACGAGGGATAGGCACCGTTCAGCCCGGGAATCAATTGCGGATAATTGGCTGAAACCGGCAGATTGACTTTGAGTTCTTTGCCGGCCCGGACGATGGTCAACGGCACCGTGCCATTAGTGGCAATGTGCTGAATTTCGTATTCAAAGCCCACTCGCAGGTTGTCTCCCAGCTTGATCATGCCCTGATCATCCACCGGCGTGTCGCCGATTTTGGCGATGACATCCCATTCCTTCAGCGGGTAGGCCGGATCATCCTTGTAAGGTTTATGCACCACCATGCCCTCGATATTCGGGGGCAGTTTGAGGAACGAACGCAGGGCCGGATTCTCCAGCGTCTGCAAGGTGTCATACATGGCGGGCTTGCCGTCATAATGGCCATCGGCAACATCCTGAAGAAACAAGGCTATCTCCTCGCTGGGAATGATGTAACCAATGTTCTCGGCCTCATTCAGACGGCTGAACGTCAGCCCGATCATCTTGTCGCCCACCACCGCCGGACCGCCGCTGTTGCCGGGATTGATGGCGGCGTCAATTTGGATGCGCAAACCGCAAACCGGATAATTGTACACCGCGTACTCCACGCGCGAAACGATTCCCTTCGTGATCGAAAGACTGTTGCCGCCTTCCGGATATCCGTAGGTCAGGACCGTATCCTTGATGCCCGGCAACGTCCTGGCTCGCGCCAGCGGCGGATGCGTGTCAAAGAATTTGCCGTCGTCCAGCTTGAGCACCGCCAGATCAATTCCCGGAGCGATGGACTCGACCGTGGCGGATATTTTATCCCCGGCCTGATTCGCCTGGATTTGCACCTGGCTGGCATAATTAACGACATGGGCGTTGGTCAATATGCGCCTGCCTTCGATCACCACACCACTGCCGGTTTGCTCTTCCGGCGAGTCTTTGGTCCACGGCTCGTAAGGATTGGGATAACGCACCGTGGCGAAAATCTTCACCACCGAATTTTCAATGGTGCCGGCGGCGGCGGCATTGGTGGCGGTGGCGGGCGGTGGTGGTTCGGCGGCGTGGAAGCTGAGACAGGAGGCGAATAAAGCGGCAACCATGAGCCGGGCTGCCTTGGACCCGGCAAAAAATGGATAAAATCCCATAGATGAAATGATGCTAAATAGTGAACGAAATGAATGCAAAGGAAATGTCGTCAAAGAAATGTCGTCCGGGCGCGGGAAAATGGGAGCCGGTTGGAAAGGGTGTGCGCGGCCGGCGAGTGCTGGTGGGCCTGCGCAAGAAAATTGTGACCTTAAAATCTATTCCTCCACCCGCCGGATGCGCAAAGCCATCCACTGACGCCCCGGCAATGCAATAGAGCGGCTTTGCGCGTCACCATAGGAGTAGTTGTCTTTCTTGCGCAGGGTGAACACGTCCGGCACCGGGATGACGGCCATGTTCCAAGTGTCGAGGATTTCCGCTTTGAATTTCATGCCCTTTGCGAGTTTGAATTTAGGCAGTTCAAACAACCAATTGGTCGGTTGCTCTTTGCCGAAATAAATCAAGTAGTATTCACCTTGCTGGCCACCAAGGTTTACTTCCTGCCATTTGTCAATCGGGTCAATGCCCTCCACCGGACCATCAGCCAGCACCTGCCGGAGAAACTTTAATCGCGCGGGACTCTGGCCGTAGAGCCGGCCCCCTTCCGAAGTCCACAACCGGCCCGACGCGTTGGTGATGGTTTCGCCGTGCGTTGCGTAGGTGCCTGCCACCGCGGCATTCCAGAACCGGAACACCATTTCCTGTGCCGACAGGTTGCCCCAACGTTTCCAGATGTTGCCCTCGTATTTAATCTCGTCGTAGATGACCGGCTTGCGATAGACGTCACGATACAATTCGGCGCGTCCGGGGTCCTCCACCGCCGAGCCGTTCTGAATGCTCGCGTGCGTCACCCACGGCTTGGTGTGGTTGTAAATCAGGAAGCCGTTGTGAATGGAACGCAGATGCCCGTACGGGTCCGCCGCCGCCGCTACCTGAAACAACCGGTCCCAGTCGGCCTCGGTCTTGTTCTTGTTGAAATCGTATTCATTGGACAGCGACCACCAGACGTTGCGATACGCCGCCAGCCGGCTGACGAGGTAACGCACGTATCGGTCGTCCACAGCCGGCGGCATCCGGTCGAATCCCCACCGGCCCTTGTCGTAGGGATCAAACAGAATCACGTCCGCCTCGATGCCGAGGTCGCGCAGGTCGCCCACGCGCTTTTCCAGGTGTTGAAAGAACTTCGGGTCGAACCGGGAATAATCCCAGTCCTGCGGCGGAGTTCCCGCGAAAGGATAGAGCGCCAGCTCATTGGTCTTGCCGGGCTCGTGTTTGGGGAAGACGCAGCTGCGGATTTTGTTGAACGGTGAGGCCCTCAATGTCGCCAGCGTCTGTTCTTCCAGCGGGTCTGCCATGTGCCACCAATTATACGAGGTTGTGCCGATGGGCCGATAGGGTGTGCCGTCGGCATGGGCGAAGTGGTAGGTGTTCGTCACCCGCACCGGTCCATGATTGTTGGCCGATGGCGCCGTGACGGTAAACCCGCTGGTCTTCCCATTCAATTGCCGGCGATTGCTTTTGGTTTTATAGCGCCACTGGCCTTGTTGCTCCGGCATGAAACGAATTCGATAAACGCCATCGCCGTCATAAAAACCCGCAACTTCAACCGAATTGGTGTCCTGGGTGAAACGGGCGGAGAGGTTCACATCCACAAATGGGTTGCCGTTGGTCGGACCGGCAAGGGTGATTTCAAAGATTCCCCATTGCTCGACGATGGCTTCGGAGGCGGCAAACGTCTGCGCCGGTGCCAGCAACGCGGCGCTGGCAACGCAGATTGACATGACAAAGGTGCGCACCGGACCCACGTTAGCTGAGGTTTTCGCCCCTGCCAAGGCGCGTTGCTCAACCCTCGGCTGCCTGCCGCAGAGGCATCGAGCCGGGGTAATATCTTAGCCACAGATGAAACACGGATTGAACACAGAAGAAGACTCGCGAAGATGAACTTGAGGAAATGATTGATGTAGCGATTTAGCTAAATCCGAGTCAATCGCCAAACGCGAATTTTTGTTAAGCCCACCATTGAGGTCAATATTTATCTGTGTTCCATCCGTGTTTAATCTGTGGCAAAAAACAAAAAAGCCGCTGGATTGCTCCAGCGGCTTTTAATTGTTTGCGCGGACTTCAATTTGCTGCGCGACCGCCGATGCCCTTGGTGCCTTTGGCAATGACCTTGTCAGATTGCTTGGGACGCAACGCGCGGGAAGCCGCGCCAGCGCGCCACATTTCGGAATTGTGGATTTCGCCCAGTTCTTTTGCCAATTGCGCCTGGTAGTTGCGGGCGCCGCAGGCGGAGAGCACGCGGGCGCATTCCTTGCCGGTTTTGACGCGATTGTAAAGTTCCTTGAACACCGGCAACGTGGCCTTCTTGAATTTGGGTTTCCAGTCGAGCGCGCCGCGTTGGGCGGTGGCGGAGCAGTTGGAATACATCCAGTCCATGCCATTTTCATCCACGAGCCGGATGAGGCTTTGCGTAAGCTCCTCGACCGTTTCGTTGAACGCCTCGCTCGGCGAATGGCCGTGGGCGCGGAGCACGTCGTATTGCGCCTCCATGATGCCGGCCAGCGCACCCATCAACACGCCGCGTTCACCGGTGAGGTCGCTGAACACTTCGTGCTGGAACGTCGTCGGGAACAAATAGCCCGAGCCAATGCCGATGCCGACAGCGAGGCAACGCTCCTCCGCGTGGCCGGTGGCGTCCTGCTCGACGGCGAAACTGGAATTGATGCCCGCGCCGGTGAGAAAATTGCGGCGGACGTTCAGGCCGGAACCTTTCGGGGCCACCATGATCACGTCCACATTCTTCGGCGGGATGACACCGGTCTGTTTCTTGTAGGCGATGGAGAAGCCATGTGAGAAATATAGCGCGGCGCCGGGCTTGAGATTTTTCTTCACCACCGGCCAGATCGTGCGCTGGGCGGCGTCCGAAACGAGCATCTGGATGATGGTGCCTTTTTGTACGGCTTCCTCGATGTCGAACAGCGTTTTGCCGGGCTTCCAGCCGTCGGCGACGGCGCGGTCCCAGTCGCGCTTGAATGCCTTGGCCTGGCCGACAATGACGTTGAAGCCGTTGTCGCGCAGGTTCAGTCCCTGCGCCGGGCCTTGCACGCCGTAGCCAATGATGGCGATGGTTTCATTCTTGAGCACCTTGCGCGCGCGGGACATCGGGAATTCCTTGCGGGTGATGACCTTTTCCTTCGTTCCGCCGAAATCAATTATTGCCATAATGTTTTTTGAGTTGGGAGTTGATGGTTGAAAGTTGAGTGCTTGCCTGGCTTGAAACTGAAAACTTGATGCTTGAAACTATTTTCTTGGCAACGCGACCTTGCCGGTGCGCGTGATTTCCTGCACGCCGAACGAATCCATCAGGCCGATGAATTTCTCCACCTTGCTTTCGGCGCCGGTGATTTCGATGGTGAGCGTTTTGGGCTGCACGTCCACAATTTTGGCGCGGAAAATGTCCGTGATTTGCATCACCTCGGCGCGCGATTTCGAGTCCACCGCCACCTTGACCAGCACCAGCTCGCGGTCCACATATTCGCCCTCATGGAAATCCTGCACCTTGATGACGTCCGGCAGCTTGTTGAGCTGCTTGACGATCTGCTCCAGCGTGGCCTCGTCGCCGTGGGTGACGACGGTCATGCGCGACGTCTTGGGGTCCTGGGTCGGGCCGACGTTGAGGGTGTCAATGTTGTAGCCACGGCCGCTGAACAGGCCGGCCACGCGCGTGAGCACGCCGAACTTGTTCTCGACCAAAACTGAAATGGTATGTCGCATAAATCCCGTTGGAACGGAAGGAAAGGCTAACAACCGCGTGGCTGCGGGTCAATTTCCAAAATTAGCGAAAAATGAGAACAAAATTTTTCTGGCCACCGGTACTGAAAAATGGATGATGGTCTGCAACTAAATCTTATGAAAGCAATCGCGACTATAAACTTCAAGGGTGGCGTTGGAAAAACAACGGTAACGTGGCTGCTGGCTAAATACGCGGCGGAACAACTTGGGAAAAAGGTCTTGATTGTTGATGTTGACGCCCAAATGAGCCTGACGTTGGCCGTTACGATTCAACCTCATTCTGGAGAAAATCGGGACGACACCGGCGGCGATTTTATTCCGGGTTTTGAGGATTGGTATACGCAGCACCGCGAAAATAAGCGCTCGATACATCACGCTTTGGAAAAATATGAAGATTATGCTCGAGGACGAGTGAAGCATTTCGATTTTCCAATCAATGGTTCTTTTATTTATGAGTTCAGTCCGAAGCTTCATTTCATCCCCTCGGTTGTGGATCTCTACTGGACGGCTTTGGAGGTTTTTGACCCCGTTGCGACAAAAGATTTTATCAGGACAATGCTTGGCAAAATCGAACATGCTCACTCCGAACGATACAAGTATGATTACGTCTTCTTTGATTGCCCGCCGAGTTTCAGCATTCTCTCAAATTCGGTTTTGAGTTGTTCGAGTTGCATCCTGATTCCTGTGAATCCTGACGTATTTGCATCTCGCGGCGTTGAGCTTATGTTGGAAGGGTTGAGTATGAAAATTACGCCTTGGCCAAAACCCAAAATTGCCGTTTTTATGAACAAAGCGGGCTACAACACGCGATGGGGGATTTTCAAAAGGACTAACTATTATTCGTCCGAAGTGCAGCGCATTGTTGAGGCGAATCAGAAAAAGGAAGTTCCGATTTCTTGGATTGATGCTTTCATTCCAGAATACAAAGACATTGGCCGGGCAATTCCAGTGGGCCAATTCCCGGGCGATTTTAAATGCTTTTTTGAAAAGCTTTGGGTAAAATTGGAGTCAAATTTGAACGCTTGATAAAATATGACACTGTCAAAAAAACAATTGGAGCGAATACGCAAAATCTCGCGCCTTGCGCATGATTTGACTGCTGCGCTGGACGAATTGGTTGCCGCCTCTGAAGAAGCGGAACACGGTTCGTTCAACGATGCGCGGCCTGTATATGAAGAACGCGAACTCAAGGAAGATTATCAGCGTTTGCGTACCGCTATTGAAGCTGGTGCGTCGATTGAAAGTGAAGTTGCTGAACTCATTGAAAATTCAAGCAAAGACCGGCTTAAAACTTTTATTCGAGTGAATGGTTTGCCGATGGATTCGAATTTGTCAAAATCGGCGATTCAGTCGCAGTTGACTCAATTGCTTCGACAGAGCAAGGCAATCGGCGCGCCGGTGAAAACTTTGGCGAGTGTGTCTTGACTAAAATCTGAATCAGAGAAGCGGATTATGTTGTTTTTCTTCCGCCACCGTCGTCAGCGAGCCGGGGCCTGGGCAAATCAAGGTTTTCGGCGGTAGGGTTCGGTCATTCATTCAGGGATCCAGATGACGGGCAGTTTCTCATCACGGTTGCGGCGATACCAATTGAAATGGCTGTCGTCGGTGATGATCCTGAACGAGGGGAACAGTTCGCTGGCGCGCACGAGGGTGGCGTCCGCAAAATCCATTTCCGGCGCATATTTTTCCAGCAGCGCGGCCAGCGCGGATTTTTCCTCCTCCACGTCCAGCGCAAAACGGTAGTCGCCAAGGATTTTGGCGACGACTTTGAAGTCTCCGATCAAATGGCTGGCTTCGGTGAATGCCGCCGCCGTCGTCCATAAACGGTCGTGGTGTTGCTTGAAGAAACCCTGCGCCCACGCGCGGCGTTTGGGCGTTTTGGCGAACGGACTGACGATAAAACTGGTGTCAGCGAGAAACATGACGGCGGGCGACGGCGGCGCGGATTTGCTCGCGCTCGGTTTTGCCGGGCAACTTCGGCAAAGTGAATCCTTCGCGGCTCAACTCCAGGCTGGCGGAGGACGAAATGGCTTCCGCCCGCAAAGCGGCATCCGTGACGATTTGTTGCAGGAAGGCATAAGGCGAAAGGCCGCGCTGCCGCGCCGCCTTTTGAAATTTGACCGCCACTTTCGGCTTTACCCTGGTTTGCAAGAGCATTGTCATACACCAAGTGTAATCTTGGCCTCAAAAAATGTCAATGACCGTAAGATTGCCAATCAAAAGAACGGGTTGTGTGCTTTTTCCTCCGCCACCGTCGTCAGCGGGCCGTGGCCGGGGCCATTCAGGGTTTCCGCGGGAGATCAGGTCTGACTCATTGCGCAGAAGATAGCGGGACTATTGTTTTAACCATCCGAATCTTGATGATGACCACCCAGCCAGCCAGAAAGATCACAGCCAGACCGGCCAGCCATAATCCGAGAACCAAGCTGGCCGGCCGGTAAACAAATTCCAAGGTCCCGCTCCCCGCCGGCACCACAACGCCGCGAACGGCATAGTTTGCCCGAAGAACCGGCACGGGTTTGCCATTCCAATATGCCCGCCATCCCTGGTCCCAATTGTCAGCCAGCACAACCAGTCCCGGAGTTTCCATATGCACTGATACCAGGATGCGCGTCGGAATTTCGTTTGTGATTTCGGCGGTGCCGCGACACAAAGCCGGCAGTTCAACGGGCGATTCGACATACGCCACGTCAAGCGGATTGAACTGTGGCGAGGCCAATTTCTCCAATTGCTCATGGTCGCTGGCCACCGTTTCAACTGACTTTGGGACAAACGTCCGCGGGAGGGCGTTGGAGTTGACCAGGACCCAATAGTCGTCTCCTTGAAACGCGGGTTTGGCTGATGGTGGAGGGGCACCGCGAAAAACCACATATCGCACGTCGAGCATATCCAGAACGGGCGGAAGCCGCAGGCCGGACGGCGGCGAAAATTTCACGATCGGTATGAAATATTGAATCTGCGCGTGGGGAAGGATGACGGCGCGCGGGTCAGCCGCCAGTCTCAAAAGGTCAACCATCCGCGCGGGGTCAATCGAGTCATAACCCTTGATTTCTTTCAGGCCCGCCATGAATGTGACGGACGCGGGCAGACCGCTGATGACGCGGCCGGGAATCGAATGGGCGACTTGGTCGAAGACGGGAATTTGAGGGTAATAAAGTGACGGGTCGCATTGCGGGTTGCGCCCGTAGTCGAAACGGAGCAAATCTCCCGTCAAAAGAACGGCAAATGCCACAAACAAGAGCCGCGCGGGTTTCTGCAGCCATAACAACAGCCAGCCGACAAATCCAAGCGCGCAAAATTCTGCCATGATGACATAATGACTGGTGAACCATGCCTGAATCTCATTCACGTCCAAGGTGATTTGGATAGATCGCAAATGTGTCAGGTAAAACACATTGAAATTGGATTGATTGGCGATGGGTTCGGGCAAAATCATGCTGCGGTAAATGCACCAGGCAAACAGCCCGGCGAGCAAACCGGCCGGAAGCCAGAACCACCAGCGTCGTTGGATTGAGCCGCGCAAAAAGTTTTCAAGTCCGATGGCGGCCAGGGAAAGAATTGCGAAGGAGGTCAGGAACCCAAGGCGGTTGTGAGACATCATGTTCAGTCCGGGTAAACGCAACAAAGCCACGAAGCCCGGAACATTGAGCGACCAACTCAAGCCGAAGAACGCGAGAAAAATCAAAAACGCGTTGATGGCGCGGTGACGCCGGCTGATCCATGCCAGGGGAGCGACGAGCAACGTCGCCAACACGCCGGCGTAGGCGGTGGTCGTGCTTTCGGGAAGACTTGGTTCGCGTTCGATGGCAATAAAAGTACTGCCTTTTTCCGTCGTGCCGTAAATGTCCGGCAACACAACTTGCGGCAATGCCATCAATCCAACTGGCGGGCGTTCTTCAACCCCGGTGCTTCGATGGATCATGCGCGAACCGGTCTTTGCATATTCCACCAGTGGCAAGATATACGGAGTGGCCAATAAAAACCCCAACCCCCAACCAAGAACCAGCATGGCAATTGCGGTCCGGAATTTTTTTTGTAACCATTCGCCCCTGTAAACATCCCACAAACACCAGAGGGCATAAATTCCGGAACCCAGGAGCACCTGCCCGGCGATGTCAATCTGTCCGCTGGTCAAGACCAGGAAGGTGACGACGCTCAACCCGATGGTATTCCGTGAATTGATGCCGCGTATGGTTTTGCAGACCGACAGGAAAAGCCACGGAAGCCAATCAACCGGCAAACCTGTGAAGAACCCCTGCCACAGGACAAAAAAGGCCGTCAAAGGATAACACCATGCGCAGACAAGTGCCGGCCCAAAACCGACCATCAGTACTTCCCGGCAAAAAAAATACATTCCCAGGCCCGCCACCAATGCGGTGAAGAGTTGTGTCCAGGCGAGTATGACCGGTGATTTTGTCAGGCATTCAAAAAGGAGAAACGGCGAAAATTTCGGCCACACGGAAGGAACGCCTCCATATTGATAAGGAGCCCATAACGGGAGACGGCCTTGGTGAATTTCTGAAATTGCAAACTGTCGCGCGGGTTCAAATTGAACAACCTGGTCCGACAACACAATGTTGTGCGGCACAATCTTTGCCGTTTCAGGACTCGGCGGCATATAAACACCCTGTTGGGCGAGAAGATCCAGGGGCAGAAGGATTTTTTTCCCAATCAACGAAGGGCCATACAGAATGACCTGCCCCAAAACGATGCCAGCAACAACAATACCCAACCGCAAAAATTTATTCCCCGCAATTTTCCTGTTTTCACTCATTACCGAATGTCTGTCCGAAAAATACCGGTTAAAAGAACGGGTTGTGCGCCTTTTCCTCCGCCACCGTCGTCAACGGGCCGTGGCCGGGGCAAATCAACGTCTCCGCCGGCAGCGTGAAAATTTGTTCGCGCACCTTTTGCCTCGCCAAATCCCACGACTGGTTGCCGCGCCCGATTGACCCGGCAAAAATCGCGTCGCCGACAATGGCCACATGCGGCGCATCCTCCTGCCAGTTCCCGACGATGTAAGTCACACCGTCTTCCGCGTGGCCGGGGGTTTCGCGGTACGTCACGCGCAATCCGCCGAGAGGGATGATTTCCGCGGGTTTGTTGCGCTGGTCCACCGGCGCATTTTTGGAGGCGGAATGGACGCGCGTTTTCGGCCGCGCCTCGCGGATTTTGGGCAGCGCGTCCACATGATCCCAATGCGAATGGGTGATGAAAACATGGCGAAGCTGGAGCTGTTCGGCGGCAATGCAGTCCAGAACCGGTTTTGCATCCAAACCGGTATCGAACAGTGCTGCGTCGCGTGTGACCTCGTCCCAGACCAAAAAACAATTCACCGTGAGGCCTTCGCCGGCGGAGGTGAACACGCGCAATTCGCGCCACGGGCTCAAATCCTTTTCGCCCGGATGCCAGCCGTTGGCGATGGCTTCGAGTTTGGCCGGATTCAGCCCGATGAGCTTCGCCAGCGCCGCGAAATCCGGCCGCTTGCCGGGTTGTCCGGTTGCTTCAAGCGCGGACAGTTCGGTTTCGGAAACTCCCGCCGCGGCTGCCGCCATGGCGGCCGAAACGCCGCTCATCGCCCGCGCCTTGCAGATAATGTCACCCAGATGATCTTCAAGTTTCATGCGGGAACGGTAGCGGCAGGCGCCAGTGACTGCAAGCATGCGACTTGACGTCGGCGGAGGGTATGCTACAGGTTGCCGGGGAATCGGATCGCATGTTCCACTCTAAGCCGAACAAAGAACCCGAACGTTTCTACCTGCTGCCGGGCATGGGCGGGCGGGAAGCCCGCCGCAAACAACTTCGCTTCCTGAAATGGGCCGCCCTCGCCGCGCTGGGGATGTCGGCGATTTTGGCGGCGGTGATGTATTTATTGAATCGTTTTGTCTTTTGAGCGGCGCGCTTGACCCGCCGGGGTTTGGGGTTAACATGCGCGCGGATTTTGATGAAGTTTTTCCGTTGCATTGCAATTCTGTCGGCGGCTTTTTGTTTCAACCTGCCGTCGCCCGCGGAATTGGTTGACAGCGTCACCGCCGTGGTGAATATCGGGGTGGTCACGTATTCGGAAATCCACGAATTCGTGCTGCCAGCCGCCCAGGCATTGCAGCGGGAATATGCCGGCCAGCCGGCCATGTATGAACAAAAACTGGGAGATGCGCTCAACGACGGTCTGGAACAACTGATCGAGCGGCAGTTGATTCTGCATGACTTTGACACGGAAGGCTACCGGCTGCCGGAAAGCGCCGTGGACGAGATCGTTCAGGATCGCATCCGCGAACGGTTCGGCGACCGCATCACGCTGATGAAGACCCTTCAGGCGCAGGGCGAGACGTTCGAAAAATTCCGCAGGGAGGTGCGCGATCAATACATCGTTTCCGCGTTGCGCGCCAAAACCATTTCGCCGGAAAAAATCATCATCTCGCCCTACAAGGTTGAAACCTACTATCTCGCCCACCAGGACGATTTCAAAGTTGAGGATGAAGTCAAATTGCGCATGATCGTGCTCAACAAAATCTCCAGCGACGACACCAACACGGTGCGCCTGGCCGGCGAAATTCTCGCCCAAATCAAGGGAGGCGCGACGTTTCAGGAGATGGCGTCCGTTTATTCGCAGGATTCGCAGCGCAGCCAGGGGGGTGATCGGGGCTGGATCGAACGCTCCGTCTTGCGCAAGGAACTCGCCGACATCGCCTTCGCGCTCAAACCCGGCCAGGTCAGCGAGGTGATTGATATGCCGGAAGCCTGCTACATCATGCTGGTAGAACAGTTGCGCCCCGCACATGTCAAACCGCTCAACGAAGTGCGCGATGACGTGGAGTTGACCCTCCGCACCCAGGCGCAGAAACAACTCGAACAACAGTGGATTGCGCAGTTGAAAAAGAAAACGTTCATCCGCTTGTTCTAAATTCCGCTGTGAGTGGGGAGCGTTTTTTTCTCTCCACTTTCAACCAACAACTCTCAACTTTAATGACTGGCTGGATCGGTATGACGCTTGGCGATGTCACCGGCATCGGCCCCGAAGTCGCGCTCAAAGCCATCGCCGCCGAAGCCGCCGGCGATCAAACACGCTACCTGCTGATTGGCGACCGGGATTGCGTGTTTCACCTCAACCAAAAATCCGGACTCAATCTGCCGCTGAAAAATTTTTCCAATTACGGCGACACCGACCGGGTCTTCGTCACGAATCCATTGGCCGGGCCGCTGCCGGAAAATTTGCCCGCCGGGTTACCCGTTGCCGCGCACGCCGCCGTTGCGTCGCTGCGCGATGCTGCCGAACGCTGCCTCCGGCACGAACTGGACGCGATGGTCACCGCGCCGGTCAATAAGGAGGCCATCGTCCGGGCTGGGCACAAATTTGTCGGCCAGACGGAATTATTAGCGAAAGCTGCCAAAACCAAACGCTATGCGATGATGCTGCTCGGCCACGACGAACATGACCGCTGGTTGCGCGTGGCGCTCGTAACTACCCACACTTCCATCAAATCGCTTTCCCGGAAAATTACGCCGGAGAAAATCACGCTCGCCATCGAGCTGGCCGCGCAGGCCTGCCGGGATTTGCAATTGCCGCGCGCGCGTGTGGCCGTTTGCGGCCTGAATCCGCACGCGGGCGAAGGCGGCGAATTTGGCGACGAGGAAATCAAGGTCATCACCCCGGCGGTCCGCGCTGCACAGCAACGCGGGTTTGACGTCGTCGGGCCGTTGAGTGGCGACACGGTTTTTCATTACGCCTTGCGCGGGGATTTTGACGCTGTGGTGGCGATGTATCACGACCAGGGGCTCGCGCCGCTGAAAGCCGTCGCGTTTGACACCGGCGTGAACTGGACGCTGGGCCTGCCATTCATCCGCACGTCGCCCGACCACGGCACGGCATACGACATCGCGGGAAAAGGGATTGCCAATCCCTCGAGCATGATTTCCGCGATCCGGCTGGCGAAGCAATTGGCGGAAAACAAAAAAGTGTAGTGTCGGCGCTGTGCGCCGATTCGGTCGAGCCGCAGGCTCGACGCTACAATCCAAACAACTCGCGGACTTTGGATTGAATATTACCGCCACGCAGCAGCGATTCGCCCACCAGAACTGCGTTGGCACCGCATTGCTTCAACCGTTCCACGTCCGCGCGGGTGTGAATGCCGCTTTCGGCAACCAGCAGAGGCGAGGATGGAAGATTGAGAATGGAAGATGGCGGGGAGGTTTTTGCCATCCTCAATCTTCTATCTTCCATCATCGCAGCCAAACGCTCGGTCGTCGCCAGGTCCACCTTGAAATCTTTCAAATTGCGGTTGTTCACGCCGACGAGATTTGCGCCGATTTTCAGAGCACGCTCCAATTCCGTCTCATCATGCACTTCAACCAGCGCGGCCAGGCCGGCTTCCGTTGCCAGCGCGTGAAACCGTTGAAGCCGCGCGTCGTCAAGAATCGCGACAATGAGCAGGATGGCGTCTGCGCCCCACTCGATGGCTTCGAGAATTTGCCGCTCATCAATCGTGAAGTCCTTGCGCAGCAGCGGCAGCTTCACGGCGGCGCGGATTTGCCGGAGATGCTCGAGCGAACCCTGAAAAAACTTTTCATCGGTCAGCACCGACAGACAGCTTGCACCTGCCGCTTCGTATGCCTTCGCGATGCGAACCGGATCGAAGTCCTGGCAAATCACGCCTGCCGAGGGCGACGCCTTTTTGACCTCGGCGATAAGGGCAAGGCGCGGGGCGTGAGGCTTGGGGCGTGAGGGTTGGCGTAAAGCCGCCAGGAAATCCCGGCGCTCGCCGTGTTCGAGCAGCGCGTCGCGCAGATCGCCGGCGGCGATGAGCCGCGCGGGCAATTTCGCGACCTCGCGTTTTTTTTCTTCAACGATTTTGTCTAAAATGTTCATCACGCTACACGATTGGCGAGAAGAATTATGCCAGGAGAATTATTTTCATATTGATTGCGATCATTTCGGGAAGCTTCAAAATCCTCTCTTCCAAGCCAAATTGCTCCAATTGCATTTATATTGGATGTTCTAGTTTTTTGCTCCTGAAGATGCAGCAATAGTGCTTCAATTTTATTATCGAGAGATTCTGTGCCATTTTGGTCATATCTCAGTGTTAAAAATGAAATGGCAACGATTTTTTCATTATTTTTAGGATCTAGCTGTCGCGCACATTCAATCGCGCTATCCATTGTTCCGGTTATTACTTGGTCCAAAGCATCGAAAGGCCCCAAAAGTTGAAGAGAATTGTATTTGGCTTCAATATAATAATCCTTTTCAAATGCAGGAGAGCCTAAGCGTAGCCAAAGATCGTTGCGACCGGAACGTTTATCCCCTGCGTCGGACTTTTTTTCCGCGCCCCACTCTTCGAGCGCCAATCCACCGATTAAGACCGCCGCATTTGATAAAAAACCAATCTGTGGGCGTTCTCGATAATCCGGTTCCCACGAATGCTCTGGCACAAGGCTGGCACAGAATTTTCTATGAACATTCAGCCAAGATTCAAGCAGTCGCCCAAAACCCGGAAGTTTGTTTTCATTTACCGAGACAAAAGTATTTAGGTTCCATTCCGTTTTCATAATTACAAATTATTCTTCCTCATCCTTCACGCCCTGCATCCGTTTCAACGGGCAGCCAGCGCGAAGCCAGCCGTTCACGAACGCATCCAGATCGCCGTCCATCACCGCCTGCACATTGCTCGTTTCCACGCCGGTGCGCAAATCCTTCACCATGCGGTAGGGCTGAAAAACGTAGCTGCGGATCTGGTTGCCCCACGAGATGCTGCCCTTCTCACCGTAAAATCGTTCCATGTCGGCCTTCTGCGCGTCCACCCGCTGGGCGTAAATCCGCGACAGCAAAAGCCGCATTGCAGTGGCGCGATTCTGATGCTGTGAACGCTGGGTCTGGGACGCGACAACGAGACCGGTCGGGATGTGCGTAATGCGCACGGCGGTTTCGACCTTGTTTACGTTCTGGCCGCCCTTGCCGCCGGAACGGAATGTGTCCACTTGGAATTCATTCGGCGGGATGACGATGTCGGTCGAGGATTCCTCGATTTCCGCGATCACGTCCACGCTGGCGAAACTCGTGTGCCGGCGTTTGTTGGCGTCAAACGGCGAGATGCGCACCAGCCGGTGCACGCCGCGTTCGGCCTTGGCAAAGCCGTAGGCGTTTTCGCCCTCAAGCAGCATCGTGATGCTCTTGAGTCCCGCGCCTTCGCCGGGCAGCGCGTCGGTCACTTCGACCTCCCAGCCGCGTGATTCGGCCCAGCGTTGATACATGCGCGACAGCATTTCCGCCCAATCCTGCGCCTCGGTGCCGCCGGCGCTGGCGTTGATGCTGAGGATGCAATTTTTCCGGTCATGCGGGCCGCTGAGAAAAACCTTCAGTTCCAGCGCGTCGAGTTCCTTGGAAAATTTTGCGAGGTCGCGGATGAGTTCCTGTTCCACCTGCGCCTGCGCTTCGGGCGGTTCGCCCTCGCCGAGTTCGAGCATGACGCGGAAATCCTCCAGTTGCTTTTCCGCCTGGAGCAGCGGCTCAATTTTGTTGCGGAGGGAATTGGCCTCGTCAATCAGCCCCTGCGCCTTTTCACGGTTGTTCCAGAAATTGTCGGCGGCCATGAGCGAATTGAGTTCGCCCAGGCGTTTTTGCGTGGCGGGAACGTCAAAGAAACCTCCGCAGATGCGTGAGTTTCCTGGTGGCGCTGGCAATTTCCATTTTGACCGTATCAAACATGGCGGCGGAGAATACCGAAGCCGGAAGCCGGAAGCCAGAAGGGAAAATGGCGGAATTTTCAGCCACAGATTGACACAGATTGACACAGATTCGGAAAGGCAGGGCGCGATGTCCCCATCGCGCCGCGGCTCACCGGGACAGCAAGCCCTGCCTTATTACGGAATCAACCACCGGATCGTGACGGAGCCGGGTGCCGGTGTCGAGTTTGGCGCTTCGCTGCTTGCCCGTTGAAATCCTTCGCTGGTGACTTGCTGCGCTGAACCGTCGGCCATGCCAATGTTGCCCACGCCACGATGCCGGTCTTGGGTCCAGGCGATGGTGGTCCCGGTCCTGAAGTTCAAAATTCCCGGTTGAACGGACTTGCCATCCACCAGCAGGTTGTCATCACCATCGAGAATCATTTGCGGATAAGTTTCGTCCGCGTCCAAACTGACGAAATAGCTGATATTGGCGTCGCTGAAATCGATTGAGAAATTGGTTGCAGCGACATGGTCGGCATCTGCCGGGCAATGCAGAATTTTTGGCGAGCGGCGTTCATTGGACATGGTTTGCCACAGGACATAGGCTTTGCCGGCTTCGATCCATTCCATTGCTGCGCCGTTCGTCATCGAAACCGCCATCGGATATTTGTCGCCGTGGTCACCTTCCCAAAGCCGAAAACCGACACCGATTTCTTTGAGGTTGTTGACGCAAGCAATCCTTCGAGCTTTCTGCTTGGCTGCCACCAGTCCCGGCAAAAGGAAGCCAACGAGAAATATCACCACGGCAATGACAACGAGGACTTCCACCAGTGTCAGTGCATGGTTTCGTCGATGGGAGAAGCGCGGTTTCATGGCCGCGACCGGCTTTATTTGCTGGGATTGACCAGCCTCAAAGCCGTGTACAGCAGAACCAGAATTATAACCACAACAATGCCGACACCAATCCAGAAATAGATGCCACTCCGGTTGCGCTTTTTGGAAAACTCCTTGCTGGTGTCGAAACCTGACGGGCGTCCGCCGCCTTCCAGTTCGCTCAAGCTGACGCCGCGGGGTATGACCATGGTGGCTTCCAACGGCTTTTTGGCCGGGCCGGGAGCGGGGGCCGCGGCGGGCGCGGGAGCAGACGTTCCGGTTTCCAGTTTCAATTCAACTTGGCCGAGCCGCAGCGTCTGGCCGGGCTTCAAAACGCTTTCGGTGATTTGTTCGCCATTGATGAACGTGCCGTTCGTCGAATTAAGGTCTTTGATGACGACATCACTGCCGCGCAACAGCACTTCGCAATGATGGCTGGAGATGGACGACTCGGCGATTTGAAACAGGTTGTCCTCGACGCGGCCAATCGTGGTGCGATCCACGTTCAGCTCGTGTGCGCGGCCGGTCAGGCCCTGAGTCAGAATAACAAGTTTGGCCATGGACTTACGATAAGACGATTATGGTCACGGCGCGTTTCAAGTCAAACTGAAATCTGGGAAAATGATTTTTTAACCGCGCCGCTCAATCAGCGCCCGGAATTCGGCGAACAACGGTGTCGAATCGTGCGGCCCCGGCGAGGCTTCGGGATGATATTGCACGCAAAAAACCGGCCTGGTTTTGTGGCGCAGGCCCTCGACGGTTTGATCGTTCAAATTGATGCGGTTCACTGCGATGCCGGACGGCAACGATTTCGCGTCCACGGCAAAACCATGATTCTGCGCCGTGATTTCGACTTTGCCGGATTCCAAATCCTTCACCGGCTGGTTTGCGCCGTGATGGCCAAATTTCAATTTGAAGGTTTTGCCACCGAACGCCTGGCCGAGGATTTGATGGCCGAGACAAATGCCGAAAATCGGCACGCCGCTGTCCATGAGCGTTTTCACTTCGCGGACGATGTAATCGAGCGCCGCCGGGTCGCCGGGACCGTTGGACAGGAAGATGCCCGCCGGCTTATGCTCGAGCGCGTCGGCGGCGGTGGCCGTGGCGGGCAACACTCGTACCGCAAAGCCGTGCTGCCGCAGCCGGCGCAGGATGTTGTATTTCATGCCGTAGTCGAAGGCGACGATGGGGATGTCCGCCGGCGGCAGCGGCTGGCGCAGTTGGCGTGCGTTGGCCGGTTCGTTGCCGATGGCCAGTTTAAAACTCGCGCTCTGTTCGTCCTTTTCGTCCCAGCGGAAGGCAGCCTTGTGCGTGACTTCCCTGACATAATCCACGCCGACAAAAACGAATTCCTGCGCGCGCTTGACGGCTTCCGCGTCCGGAATTTCCTCCGTGGAAATAAACCCGTTCAGCGCACCGCGCACGCGGAGTTTTTTGGTCAGGGCGCGGGTGTCAATTCCCTGAATTCCCGGAACCCCGTTTTTTTTGAGATATTCCGCGAGCGGCAAATCCGCGCGCCAGTTGCTGACGACGGGCGAGAGTTCGCGGATGACAAAGCCGGCTACGTGCGGCCGCCACGACTCCACATCCACCTCGTTGACGCCGTAATTGCCGATGAGCGGATAGGTCATCGTGACGATTTGTCCTTTGTAGGACGGGTCGGTGAGGATTTCCTGGTAGCCGGTCATGGAAGTGTTGAAGCAGACTTCGCCGTCCGCGGACGCGCGCGCGCCGAAACCTTGTCCGTGAAACACGGAGCCATCTTCGAGGGCCAGAATCGCTTTCATGAAATTCATTGCGGCGCCGTGATGCTAAAGTCGCGCTGCGGCCGGTCAAGGTTTTAACCAAAGGTTGCGCCAAATTCCCACTGCGGCTGGAGGCAGCCGGATGCTTTCCGAAGGTTACTTTTTCTTCGCCTCGTCCAGTTTTGCAATCAACGCCGGCGGTCCGCCCTCGAGATAACCCGTCTGTGTCCATACGACCGTGCCGTCCGGCTTCATCGCGATCAGGGTTGGAAAACCATTGACGCTATATTTCTTCTGGAGCGCGGCATTGGTCTGTTTCAAGGCATCGGCCCGCGGTTTTTTGTCCGGGAAATCCAGTTGGACGAGCATCAGATTTTTCCTCGCGTAATTGGTAAATTCCAATTTTGAAAACGTGTCCTGGTCCAGCTTGATGCACCAGCTGCACCAATCCGAGCCGGTGAAATCCAACAACACCAATTTATTTTCGCTTTTGGCCCGGGCCTGTGCCTGGGGCAGGTCCGTCAGCCACTGCACCCCGGTGTCGCTGGCCTGGCCGGGGAGGATTTGATTTGCCTTCCAGTGTTCCAACTCCTCAATGAAAGCCCTTGCCCCGCCCTCGGTATAACCTTCCTGGCGTCCCAGCACCTTGCAATGATTGTCCATCAGGATGAGGGTTGGGAAACTCTGAACCTTGAACCGTTCCTGCCAGGCGGCGTTGGCCTTTTTTACCGCGTCGCTCTGTGGGGTTTGTTTGGGGAAATCAATCTCGACCAGTACGAGGTTCTTCCCGGCGTATTCATGGAATTCGGAGGTTGAAAGCGTTTCCTGGTCGAATTTTTTGCACCAACCGCACCAGTCCGAGCCGGTGAAAAAAAGCAGGATGGATTTGTTTTCCGACTGGGCTTTCGCCAGAGGTTGGTCCAATACCGTCAGCCAGCCGGCTTCACCGGCAGCTCCGGCTTGAAATGCCAGCCAGCCGCCTATCAAACCCAAAAGAATTTTTCGCATGGCCATGACCTTTCCGTCATCCGCCAACCTGGACCTCGCGCCGGTTCTTCTGTTCCGTCCAGACTTTTATCCCGCCGACGATGGTGGCCACCGCCCGGCCCTTGAGTTTCCAGCCGAAGAACGGGCTGTTCGACGATTTGCTCGCGGTTTCGGCACGCTCATTTACCCATTCGCGATCAGGATCAAAGACCGTCACGTCCGCATCCGCGCCGACGCCGAGCGTGCCTTTTTTCAAATTCAGCAGTCGCGCCGGATTTGCCGTGTATTTTACAATCAAATCAGGGAGCGAAAGGCGTTTGGCGTGAACCAGTTGCATGAGCGCCAGCGCCAGCCCGGTTTCCAAACCGATGATGCCGAACGGCGCATAATCGAATTCCACTTCCTTCTCGTAATCGCAGTGCGGCGCGTGGTCGCTGCACAAAATTTCAATCGTGCCGTCGGCCAGCCCTTCCAAAATCGCCTCGCGGTCGCGCGCGGAGCGCAACGGCGGATTCATTTTGAAATTCGTGTCGTAAGCCGGCCATTCGGGAATCTCGCCATTTTGGAATTGCGCCAGAATTTTTCCGTCGTTGCCCCAGAATTTTTCACTTCCGGAAACGGCGGCGTCCGTCAGCGTAAAATGGTGCGGGCAGGCCTCGCCGGATATCGGCACGCCGCGTTTCTTCGCCTCGCGCAGCAAGGCGACGCTGCCCGCTGTGCTGAGGTGCTGGCAATGGATGCGCGCGCCGGTAAGTTCGGCAAGCAGGATGTTGCGCGCAACGATCATTTCCTCGCCAGCCGCCGGCCAGCCGCGCAAACCGAGCGCGGTGCTCCAATATCCCTCGTGCATAACGCCATCGGTCACGAGCGAATAATCCTGGCAATGATCCATCACTGGCAGGTCAAACATTTTCGCATATTCCAGCGCGCGGCGCATCAGTTCGTTGTTCTGCACGCAATGGCCGTCGTCGGTGATGGCCACGATGCCGGCGCGTTTGAGCGAGCCGATGGGAGCGAGTTCCTCGCCCGCGATGTTTTTCGTGATGGCACCGGTGACGAAGACGTTTACAACGCCGTGTTGGGCGGCGCGTTCGTGGATAAGCGCGACGGTTCCGGCGTTGTCAATCGCGGGCGACGTGTTGGGCATGCAGACGACCGAGGTGAAGCCGCCCCGCGCGGCGGCGGCAGTGCCGGTGGCGATGTTTTCCTTTGCCGTCTGACCGGGCTCGCGCAAATGCACATGCAGGTCGATCAAGCCGGGACAGACAACTTTTCCTTTCGCATCAAACCGTTCGATTTCTCCGGGCGCTTTGGTGGCGGCGTCTTTGCCCACGGCGCCGATTTTTCCGTTGAGGATGAGCAAATCAGCAACAGCGTCGAGGCGATTGGCGGGGTCTATGACTCGCCCGCCGGTCAAAAGCAGCGAGTTCATGCGCCATGAGCATACACACGGCAGGTTGACAAGGCAAGTACCGACGATATGATTCGCCATATCCGGCGCGGGCGTAGTTCAATGGTAGAACGGAAGCCTTCCAACCCGATCCGGGTGTTTTTGACAGAAAGCAACTTTCCGAAACTGTGAGTCACTACACGCAACTTAATCAATTTTTTCAATGGGATTCTCCGCGTTGCATTTTTTGCTGGCGGTAACTTGCAGAAACAGCAAGACGCAGATTTTAGCGCGTCGGGATGCAAAAATGGGATGCAAAAATCTTTTCAAGAAATGGTTTTCGGACGTTTTCGGCGTTGAACGTTCGGACGGCGTTTCCGGCTTTCGCGGTGAGGTTGAGCTTGTAGATTTACCGGGCTTCGTGTCGCTCTGGCAAGAGTTTTGGTAGTGGGTCAGTTTGAAATATGATTTCTTCCGGCATCGGTTTTGGCGTATGGTTTGGGCATGGCAAAAACCAAGACCAAGAAGCCAGCCAAGCGCAAAGTGCGGCTGGACGCAAGCCAGAACGCACTTCGCATCGTTGAACAGGCCATTGGCGGCAAGCTCATTTCTTCCCGTCGTCGCTCCAGTTAATATCGTCAAAAGTTGTTTGCAGTGGGGTCTTTTTGAAAACCCTGTCGAATTTTTGCCGAAAATCCGACATGTTGGTGCAAAGTTTCATAATCGTTATCACGCTTTGAATTTGCCCAATCAGCTTGTCCTTGCCGAACTCCTTTAGCCATTGATGATGGTTTTTCTTGAAATGCGGATTCGGGTTCTTTTTTCGCAGTTCCTTGCCCACATCTTTGTCAATAGCGTCATACACGAACGCCATGATGTATTTTCCCCAGCGTAGCGGCCTGCTCCTTGGCGAGTAGTGAATCCCCTCAAGGCGAGCAAGTTCAAACCAAAATTCGGACGGAAATTTTCTTCCCCACTCTTGTAAGTCCTCTGCAATAAACGCTTGCAGCTTCATTTGCAGCGCGTTTCTTGCTCTGACCTGCTGATAGCCCGTTGCCTCGTCAACAAGCGCGATAATGCCAACCTTGGCGCAAGCGCGGATTATTATGGACGATTGAGTCGCAAGATTCTTCTGTTTTCCCTTCAGCAAGCCCTGATCCCACGCCTGCATATACTTTTCGCAAAGTTCAATAAGGGCTGTTGCCTCACGTCCAAACGCCTGAAACTGTGTTCCTGGCACTTTGAAGCGTATAATCTCTCCCAGCGAATCAACATTGGGAATCAAGGGGTTTCCTTCGATTTGCTTCGCCAAATTGCCGCTATCCCGCCCAGCGGTTAATACGCGAACTATTTCCCTTTGGGTAAATACCCGCCTTCCGTCGCTCAAAACATGGCACTCCATTTCCATGTTGCCGATTGGTAGTTTTCCCCTAAACATCGAGAACGGAATCAATTCCCCCGTTTTACCAGTCGAATCCACTTCCTGCTCACTGGCTGGGACTGGCACTTCTGCGGGCCTTTCTTTCAACTTGCCAGCTTTTGCCCAGCGAGCCGTTACAGCGGCTCTTGCCTGTTCACTGCGTTCTTCCGCTGTCATTGTGTTTGCTCGCGCCTTGCCGCCTTTTGATGCACCAAGCGCAGACATGGCTTTCGCCGCCTCGCTTGCCGTTGCTGGTATCAGTTCATCATTTGACATGGGGTAAAACTACTTGCCCTAGCAAGAATTGTCAACTACAAAGTCGAGCAAGTATTTTCTTGACTACTTGCTAGAGCAAGTATAAATTGATTCACATGAATAGGACATCAACTGAAAAGAGGGCGCGAATCATCGCGTGCCTTGCGGAAGGAAATTCAATCCGTGCCACGTCACGGTTGACCGGCGCGGCCAAAAACACGATTGTAAAATTATTGTGCGATGCTGGCCGCGCCTGCTCCGCATATCAGGACAAGATTTTCCACAACCTGAAATGCAAACGGATTCAATGCGATGAAATTTGGAGCTTCGTTTATGCCAAAGACAAAAACCTGCCGGAAGAAATGCGCGGCAAAGACGGCGTTGGCAGCGTGTGGACATGGACGGCTCTGGATTCAGAAACGAAACTTGTCCCCTGCTGGTTTGTTGGCAGCCGTGACGCTGGCGCGGCGTATCACTTTATGCACGACTTGGCTGGACGGCTGGCGCATCGTGTGCAACTGACCACAGACGGCCATAAGCCCTATCTGGTGGCGGTTGAAGATGCCTTTGGAGCGGATATTGATTATGCTACGCTCCAAAAGATTTACGGTCTTGCACCGGAGCAAGGTGAAGTGCGTTATTCGCCAGCGCAATGTATGGGCGCACGAAAGGCGGTCATTTCCGGCAATCCTGATTTCCGGCACGTTTCGACTAGCCACACCGAGCGGCAAAATCTTTCAATGCGGATGGGGATGCGCCGGTTCACGCGCCTGACGAATGCATTCAGCAAGAAGGTCGAGAACCACGAACACATGATTGCGATTTATTTCATGCACTACAATTTCTGCCGGATTCATCAAACCTTGCGCGTCACGCCAGCGATGGAGGCGGGCATCACTGACCACGTTTGGAGCTTGGAAGAAATTGTGAATTTATTGAATGAATAATGATAACCGCGCCATTCACGCTGCCTGAATACTATTCGACGCCACATACAACTCTTCCGACCGCCGCTTGAAATTTTTCCACGCCTCTTTGATTTTCAAAAGAGAAAACACACCCACGAAAAGAATCGTCAGGCCACCGGCGAATATCAAGACCCACCACATGAACATAACAGATGCAAATGGGCGGTTGTAACGGAACGCCCTGAAATTCGCATCGCCGTAGCGTGCCATTAATTGCGATAACGGCGTGTTGCCGCTCATCTCCGCATGAACCCCTTTTTGAACGTCGCGCATCTCTGGCGTGAAGAACTTCCAAAATCTCCACGGCGCAATATAATGTGTGGCATATTGTGACCGCAGCATATTTTGGTAAACGCGGTCATGGCAAACACTACCAAGAGTCAGATCGCCGTTCAGCATTAGCTTGTCCATCTCATTGACCGTTCGCACGATGTCTAGTTTCGCCTGTGCAAAACGGCGAAGGCGAGATGACCGCAAGACCATTGGCAGATTCAAAGCCACTGCCAGAGTCACACAAAACAAAATAATCAACATAAAGACCTCACAATTCAATTTGCCAGTTTACCAGATCATTTACAGCATCACTACTTCTTTTTACCACCCCGCGCCTCGGCAAGCGATTGCTGCAAGGCGCCCACTTGGTCATGCAACTTGTTTATCCGTTCATCTTTCATGTTAAGCTGGTCCCGCAATTCTTTTTCGCGTTCAAGATCAATCTTCAATCGCCGATTATTATTTTTAGCCGCCAGCCAATGCATCCCCCAACTCACCAAACACCCCAGCAGCGTCCCAAACAAAACCCCAACGGCAAAGGTGCCTTGATTGCCGATGATTTGAAAAAATGAATTGATGGACTGAGCATAGCCGTCTGACGACATAAGCATCGGCAAAACGTATGAAATCAGCGAAACGTGTCAATGCCATTTTTTCCTGCATTTTTAACGACCTGACCAAATCGGTTGTTTCAGGAAGCAGCAGCGACCTTGCCATCGGCTGAAAACGAAGAAAATCGAGCAAAAATCGCATATTTAGCAATTCCGTTATGTCCATCAATTGGACTCAAGTTGAGCAAGATGGTTCAATTTAACCAGTTTGGCCATCAGGTGTTCTACCCATCCCGTTTCGGTTCCAATCCTCAAACAAAAAGCAAACTGAGCCACTACCAGAGTTTTATCAAAAGATGTCTGACGAGGACAAAAACAAGCTGCCACTGTTTCCGATCTATCTCTTGGCAAAAGAAACTTGAACGTGTAATTTCTCAATAGCATGGGGCGTTCAAGTGTCAATGCCCTGCCTCTGTCTTATGATACCAACCGAACAACTCCGCGAACTTCAGGCAGAATTCGAGTCAAAAAGGTGCGCGGAGAAGACGGTTCGGAAAAAAATGGAAAAGCTGCGCCGGAAATTCGTTAAACTATTTCCCCGGTCCCGAATTCCCCACCTGACCTTGGATCAATTTGTCCAAGGCAAGGGCAGCAAAGACAGCTTCTGTTACTGGGTTGAAAGGAGAACAAGTGCCCTCGGACACATTCAAGGCACCCCTTCCAAGAAATTTGGAGTCTTCTTTAGCAAAAAAAGGAATAGATTCGTATTTACCAAGAAATTCAGGAACGAAGATGACGCAAGAGTTCGCATTCTGAATGAGATCGGAACATTGCTAGATGCTGCCAAAAGTGGCGATATTGAAAAAGTTCGCGGTGTGGCGATCTCGCCGATGTTCAAGGGAAAAATTCTTTTCCTCTACTTTCCAGAAAGATTCATCAACATCTTCTCCGAACGCCACGTTGACCATTATCTCAGCCAATTGAGGCTTAACGAACCAGACGCCGACAACGATTTAATTTCCAAGAGAGAACGACTCACTAAGTTCAAGAATGCCGACGCCGTGATGAAGAACTGGAGCACGTTTGAATTCAGTGACTTTCTTGGTTGGGCGTGGCCTCCGCCACCAAGGGATAAAAAGAAAATCCCAACACAGTTGAAGGATTACGTTCTCATTTTCCCCGCACCAGAGGAAACGAATCCAGAATTTATCGAATTGCAGTTTGGTGAGACTCCTGAGCCACTGACAGCCGGAGCCACAGGGAACGGAGGAAGAACAGATTTTGATCAAAGAAATCGCAGGAACAAGATCGTCGGTAATCAAGGAGAAGATGTTGTCTTCTTGGCCGAACAGCAAAAACTAAAGAGAAATGGAAAGGCGGATTTGGCTGCGAAGGTCAAAGCTGTTTGCAAGGAAGACGATTCAGCAGGCTACGATATTTTGTCGTTTGAATTAGACGGTCAAGAAAAGCAGATCGAGGTCAAGTCAACAACATTGGAAGCCCCAAGTCCGGGTTCCTGCTTCCATTTTCACCTCACTGCCAAAGAATATGAGGAGGCCGGGAAGCTCCCGAACTTTTATCTCTACGTCGTGTTCGAGGTGAAGTCAAAAAAGCCGAAGATTTGTGCCGTTAGGAATCCAGCTTGCCTTGTGCCTAGGCGATTGCGTCTCAAACCATCGGCCTACTACGCTACTCTGACCATAGCCTGACGCTTCTGGCTTCTGGTCAGCTATCCGCCCAGCCTGTGGTTTGGCCAATGACTCTTTTATCTTTGCCCTGCCGCGAAACTGACAATACCCGGCCAGAAAGTGTATTCTGGCGTTATTTCACGCGGATTTGATCAACGTCTGGCGCGTGCCGCGAAACCCTGTCAAAACCCTGCGAAACCTGCCAAAATTCAAAAGGGTTTCGCGGGGTTTCGCGGCAGTTTTGCAGGGGTTTCGCGGCAAGGTTAAAAAACAAATAATTCCCCTGTAAATAAAGGGGATTCTCCATTTTACATAAGGGCTTTGTCAGTTTCGCGGCAAGGCGTTGCATTTTCGGATTGAATGGGCGGCGCTTTCAGCCGGAAATGACGGGTTGGCCGTCCGCCTTTGGGCTGCTCTGGCGTGTGCCATTCAGCCAAGCCAGCCGCAACCAGTCCGGCCATGATTTTTTCAATCTCTGCCACGTCTCGCCCGCCTGCTCCTGCGCGCGCGGCGGCGGCGGCGGTGATTGATTCGCCGTTGCGCCGGGCAAAAGAAATCAGCTTGTCGGCCTGCCGCGTGTCGCCCTTGTGCGTCAAAGTGTAGTAGATGCGGCGGGTTTCGTTTTTCAGCCATTCAATCCAAACAAGGGCGGCGTCGAGCGTGTGCGCTGAAATCGTGTTGGCGTTATCGCCGGGACTTGGCAGGTAGGTTTCGCGGACGCAGTGAAAAACCAGTGCGAGCCGTGCGGCCTGTCCTTCAAGTTTCGACCATGCGCTTTTTAGCCTGTCGGATTTGAAGCCGCGCATTTCCGCGCCGTGCGAGTTCACGAAGTCCACGAAGCGAGCTTTGGCCTGTGGCGTCCAAGTCAACGTCACCGGCTCGCGGCGTTCCGTTTCGGAGTCAATGTTTGGGGCGAGCTTTAGTAAGTCAGAGAACAAATCCGCATACTGCCGCATTAGCGCGCGCGGCGTTATGGCCTCGCGCCATTGCCGCGTGCGCTCTGGCGGCATCGCCATGTTAAGGCGGGCGGCAAGTCCGTTGTCGAAGTGTTTGGCGTCGTCACCCGTCAATAGTTTCCGCAAAACCGGCTCTTGGATTGTGCCGGTGACACTGACAAGGGCGCGCGGAATGTAAATCGTTTTTTTCTCACCGCCCTTGCGGTCAATACGGACGGGGTTGCCGGAATAAAATTCCAGCCATTGCGCGGCTTCGTTGCCTTCGCTGTATTTGTCAAAACCGCCAAGCCAGCCGGAAAGTTCATCGCGCGCAAGGAGCAAGCCGCGCGGGTTGGTGTCAAGGAGAACGCCAACCGATTCAAGCGTAGCGTCGCCAATGTAGAAACTTTCAAGCTGGGGCGGCGTTGGCTCCGCGCCTTTTTTGTCATGCTTGATCCATTCAGCAACGGCGGCTTTGTGCTGCGCTTCGGCAAGCCGGTATTGCTCAAACGCTTTCTTTTGGACTTCTTCCAAGCCGTGCATGGCGGCTTTCATCGCGGGCGTTTTGAGCTGGCCAGATGGCGCAATGACGAGTGACCACACAACCGGGAATTCAATCCAACCGACTTTCACTTGGATGGCACGGGCGTCGCCGATGGCGGCGGCACACGCGGCGAGCGCGGGCATGGCGACAAGGCACGGATCACAACCGATGGCCTCGGCACTCTTGGCGACATACTCGGCGAGCGGTTGCGGCAGCCGGTCAATTGGCGGCGGCGAGTATTCAAGAATCGGGCTGGCTTTATCGCCGTCCGTAAATTCTTCCGGCATGATGGACGGCGGCACAAATGCGCCGGGCTGTCCGGTCGTGTTTGGTTCAATGGGGGAATTCACGGGAGCAAATTCCAAAGGCAACGATGGGTTTCAAAATCGTCCGCGTGAACGCAGGCGCAGTCGTTCAAATCTTCAACCGGCGAGCCGTCCGCTTGGCGGATTCCGGCAAAGTTAAATGCGTCAACGTCTGCCCCGGCGTCGGCAATTTGTTTCGCCCAACGGTTCGTTGCCGCGTCGCCAGTGGCGTCAACGTGCCGGAAAATCCGCACACGCTTGCCTTCAAAAAATTGGAGTGCGTCGGCGTGAATGTTCGCGCCGCCAAAAATTGCCACTGCCG
The DNA here is from genome assembly GCA_963744965.1 of uncultured Verrucomicrobiae bacterium. Classification (GTDB taxonomy): domain Bacteria; phylum Verrucomicrobiota; class Verrucomicrobiia; order Limisphaerales; family UBA11358; genus UBA11358. Next base: position 103,586 of record CAVUVT010000006.1, on the reverse strand, counting down.
CGCAATCATGTTCGCGGTTTTCCGTCCAGATGAAGTGATGAGCCGCGAGCAAATCCGGGCTTCCCTCGCAAAAGGCGACGGTTGCAAACGGTGCGGACTCCTCGATGCCTACCGGCCAAGCCGCTTGCGAGCCGCGCAACGTCCACGCCTTCGCGTTCGCCGTCCACGGCTGGCCGTCCATCCTTCGCGCCTGTGCGACGCGGCGCGATCCGTCCAAGATGAACCAGGTCGCGCGCCCTTGATGCTGGCCGAAACGGAGCAAGCCGCGTTCGTAAGCGAGCCTCACGCCTTCAATTGAAATCCCGCGCAGTGACGCCAGCGCGGAAAATTGGCGTTCGACGGGTGATTGGTCAAAAAATGACGCGCTAAAATCGGCTGTGGCGCGTTTTGTTTGGGCGTCCGCTGTCGTCACCCTCGGATTTTTCCACCGTGCCGGGACGTTATCCTTTTGCGACAAGCCGGGCGTTTTCGGCGGCTGGTTGAACTGCTCTTTGGGCGTTGTGACACGGAGCGCATCGGCGAGCTTGTGACGCAATTCCGCTTCCGTCCAGTGCGGCTGGCAGTGAGTTTCATTCCACGCCGCGAGCAATGGCATTGCTTGTTCAAACGATAAACCAAATTCCACAAGCCGACACGCGGCGACGAACGTAGCAGCGTGGCCACCTTGCCCGGCAATCGCGGGCGGCAACTTGGTGAGATAGGCGCGGGCGCGGATTTCATTGCTCATGGCGATAGAAATTTTGCGCGTGCCGGTGACGACTCCGACACGCGCAATGGCGTTTCCGCCGATGTCGCGCGCTCGTGAACGCGCGAAAGGGACAAAATTTTGAGTGGCGTCGTCATTTCCACTTGGCGCGGCCAGGTCCGCGCAGCCATGTCAGTTTTGGATTAGCGGCGTGGCCGTATCGCGCAGAAAGCGTTCAATCTCCGTGACGGGATAGAGCGGGCGGCGCGTCGCGCGTGACGGGCGAAGCAAGCCGCGCTCCGTCAGACGCGAAATGGTGATGGGATGAACACCGAGAGCTTGCGCGGCTTCGTCGCGGGTCAGCGCCAGTTTCGGCACGTTGTTTTGAATTTTATTTTTTTCTGCCATGCCGCCAGATTACTGGGGCGGCAGTCAGATAAAATGCAAGTCGCGTCAGGGGGGCAGTTGTAGGTTTTTATTTCTTGGCCTGCCGCCCTTGTTAAGGGGAAAATCAATGCGCTTTAGCAACGTGCGGGTGTTGCGCGAACCATCTTCGCGGCCAAGCTCTTTGTCTTTGTCAGGGTTGTCAGGGGGAATGGCCTTCATTCTGATAAGCCAATGGTGTATCTCCGACACGGTTTTGGTTTTGAGCGCGTCCAGTTCCCGCCACGCAATGAAGATAAACAAATACGTCCGCGCCGTAGGTGGGATACCAAATTCCTCCGGGGTGTCCGGCACTGGCACGTCCAAAGGGATCAATTTTCCGTGCGACAAAAAAATAGCAAGCTCTTCAAGATTCGTTGGCTTCCGTAACTTAACAAAGTCTGACTCACAAAATTCATTTTCACTATCTCCAACTTGCTCCATATCCGATTCAACAAAAAATTTGGCGGTTTGTGAAGAATCGGAATTGAAAGCCGCGTATCCAATTGACTTTTTGCGGAGTCCTGCTCTGCAACCCCGGCAAAACTCGCCAAGTGCCTTGAACGCCCAATCTGGCTGCCCATTGGCTACTAGCGTCCATTTGCCCGCGCAAATCGCCGTGTAAAATTTTCTCATTTCCGGCATGGCAATCTGACGGGGATTTTTCAAGTCAATCTTGGGCAAGAACAAGTCTTGGTTTAGCGCGGAAATTTTCAACGACGGAATAAAGTCAAAAGGCATGCAAAGCCACAAGGCAAAATGTTACGTCCAGTTGCCCAAAGAGAAGCACGGCGGCTGCCAGTGCAAACCAGTTTTACCAGCCGCACTGCCGTTGTATCTCGTGCGTTGCACTTAAACAGACGATTTCGCTTGCAATTGTTGGAAAGGGACGGATTTTCGGTTGGATTATGAATGGAAGACCAAACATTCCGCCAATCGCGCCATTACTGTTCATCGGCTTGGCTGTGCTGGCATTAAAAGCACTTTTTTCCAGCGAAGCGGAAAAGAAGCCGGAAATCACACCCACCGCGCCAGAGCGTAAGCCGTCACCCCTTCCGCCTTTTTCCGCGCCGACAGCGCCACCTTCGGTTCCGGCTGTTTCCGCCGCGTCCGCCGTGTTTCCGGTTGCTGGCAGCCTGCCGGTTAAACAACTATTGCCGGGCAAAGGGCGGACAATAACGCGCGAAGACTTGGAGGCGATCTTTAACGGGGTGCGCGGATTAACGCGGACGGCGGCTGTTTCCGCGTTAAAAACGTTCGGTTTTGGCAAGACAGCGGCTTATGACGCACTTTCACCGGATGGACGCTTTTCCGCTTGGCTGCAATGCGCGCCGGACGGAATAATTACTTGGAAAAGCTGACAGAAAACCGGCATAGCGTGAAATTTTGATTTTCCGCCCGGAATTTGGCGGAAAGCAGCGGTTTCCGCCCGGCTTATCGGTTCCGGCATCCGGTTTTTAGTGCCGTCGTTGTCGGTTAACTATCATAGCTGCGCGGCAACGCGGCTTTGAATTAAAATTCCACGTCACGGCATTTTTCATCCAGTGCCGTGATTATTCGTCGCACCTGTGCCGGGGCAATTTTTTCGGCCTGACGTGCCAAAAAGCCCGGCAAGTAATTTGCGTTCATTGCCTTTACGGAGAAATTTCCCTTTTCGGAAAACTTAACAAACCAGCCCGGCAAAACAACCAGCGGCTCCACCCGCACCGGCTCGCCCGTCTTTTTGCCCAAATAATTTGAAAGCCATTTTGCATTTCGTTTCGCCTGTTCAATCGGCTTGGCGTCTTTGCCAAAAGGGAATTGTAAAAATTCCCCGTCAAAAATCACTTCATGCTCCGGCTGCCCGTTACGGCTGGCGCGGCGGCGGCGGGCTTTGGTTTCAATCAGGAAAACGCCGCGCGTGCCGATGGCCACATGGTCAATGTTCCAATTCCCTTCCGCTGGCAGATCGTGAAACGCGCGAAAGCCACTGTCCGCTGCTTCGCTCAATGCCTCGGCCACGGCCTGTTCGCCACGCAAGCCAAGCCGGATGCTTTGTGTTTCCTTGAAACCGCGAAACGCTCTGATTGCCGCCCATGCGCTTAAAATTGTGAACGCGGCAAGAATAACCAGACAGACCGAAAGCCATGACGCCGAAGCTTTGGCGACAATCAAGGAATAAAACGCGATAAAGCAGACTCCGGCAAAAGATGAAAGGCAACACGCCGCAAATATATTGTCCACCACCACATCAAAGGTTTTGTCGAGGCAAAGTGAAAGCGAATGACCGGGTGGACGCAAAAGTTTTTCTGTCTGCGGCGGCTTTTCAGTTCGCTTTCGGCGCTCACGTTCTAAAAGAATCGCCACAATCAAGCCGATGAGCGGCACGAATGCCGCCAGGACAACGACTATCATGGTCGAATCAGGTTTCATGCTATGGTTTGAATCTCACGCATATTCAATAAGCGCCATTTTCTTATTTTAGTATTCACAAACACGATTTTCAGAAGCCGTCCACTTCTATTTTCTGCACTAGCAATACTTTTTACCGTATCTTCGACCTTTTTTTGTCGGCCTTTACCCCTTGCAAAATGAATAATATAGCATCGTTCGGCATTACTTTTTTGGAGTTTGATTTGGTCTCTTTCAAGATGTGCATTGCCATAATCAAGCCCGATTTCAATTGCAACAACCGGCTTAATTCGACCATGCAAAAAATTATCCAGTGAGTAGAAATCTGCGTTCTTGATGATTGCCAAATCATAATTTCCCCGTCTTCTACTTTCCTCTTTGCTTCTTGATTCTGGCCATTCCTTATGAATTGCTTGTGAGCTATGCTCGGTGTTGCCATCTTTCAACTTAATTTCAATATCACTAATCGCTCGCTGCATCTTTAGGAGCGCAAAAAGCTCGCAGTGCAACGAATGCTCGCATCTGTGAAAATAAGGTTGTTTCGCAAAGTGTTCGGACAACTCGTTAATTGATTTTTCAACGGCCTGAAACAGTATTTCATTCATACCTTAAATCATTTCTTCCGCGTGCTTCGCGCGCTCCCTTTGGTTCGCGTCTTCGACTGCTCCCGCCGCACGCGCCCTTATGCTTTTGGGCATAGTGAAATCCACCTTTTATTTTAGCGTCTTTATTTAGGCTTTTGTCAAATGCGATGAAAAGAAATTTTGATCTTCTGGCCAAAGGCTTGTAGTTCGCAATAGCTTCGTCAAAATAGTCATTCAGCTCTTCAATGTCCCTGTATTTTGTTATCAAACAAATCATTAGCCTCAATTTAGCATTGGTAACTAAAAGTTTTTGAAAGTCATATTTTATGCCGCCGTAAGAATCTTCCCCGTCGCCCTTTCTTTTTTTGCTCCACTCGCATTCAACAACTAAAGGCAATCTTTCTGGCTGATAACCAAATCGTTTCCGTTGATAACGGTGTTTCTTGTGGTCAAGATACCAATGAAGGTCATAAAGCCATTCTCTGTTTTTGAATTTTCTTTTTTTATGGCGTTTAAGAAACTTGTCTGAAAGTCCGTGTGAATATACTTTGAAGTGCGGTTTAGCTCCGCGTCTTTGGTCTCCAAGTAGAGTCAGTTTTTCCATGATAAGTGTCGTTCTCCGCCTTTTTTTGTCGTTCCTAAAAAATTCCTCCAAACAAGCGCCAAGCGTCTTGACTATAAGTTTTGAAATTGAGTCTAAATCAGCGGGTGGTTCATTTTGATCTCCGATTGTAAATGTGTGCCATTTCCGTTTGAATTCGGCGGCGGTCATGCCAGCAGTTTGTGAGACACTTTTTTCCCGGCATGGCATGGCGGGACGTTACCAAAGGGAATGAGAGTCGGCAAGAATCACCGGCTTCAATTTTGCGGCGTCGCGCCAAAACTTACGCGCTTGATTTGCTCCAAGCTGTGCGCTTGCTGCAAATGCGAATAGGTTTTCATCAGCAACGCGCCGCCGTCCTTGTGTCCAAGCCAGTGCGCCACAGTGGGAATGTCCACACCGCTTTCAATGCAGCGCGTTGCGAAAAAGTGGCGCAAGGAATGATGATGGAAACTCGGCAAGCGGAGATTGCGGCAAGCCGTCTCCAAACACTTGCGCGCTGACGTGGTTTGCACGATGAACGCATCCGGCGCGGCGTTGCCGCGTTCGCCTTTCAATCGCGTCAGCAACGCTCGAAGCTCATCGGAAACCGGCACGGTTCGTTGCTCCTGATTCTTTGTGCCGCGCTCGCCGCCGGTGACGGTGAACACGCCACGCGAAAAGTTCACGTCGCGCCAACGGAGCGAACACGCTTCGTTCAATCTCATGCCTGAATAGGCGAGCAATTCCGCCAAGTCCGCACCGTCACCGCCCTTGCCTTGCGATTCCGCGCGGATGACGGCCACGATGTATTGAAATTGCTCGCGTGTCGGCACGGCGGGCGTCTTGGCGATAATGCGCGGGCGTTTGATGCCTTCCGCCGGATTGCGGAGAATCAACCCTTGCTGGTAGGCATAACGGAAAACGGCGCGCATGGTTTGAAGTTCGTGGACGAAAGTTTGCGGCGCGATGGTTGACCCGCGTTGCGTCACCCACGCTTCACAGTGGCGCGGAGTCAAGTTGCGGATGGATAGATCACGAAAGAATGGCGCGACGGCCTTCAGGCACGTTTGGCGGTGACGTATCGTGCCAGCCTTTAGCGCGTGCCGCGTGGTTTCAATCCAACGGGTGGCCACTTCGTCAAACGTAGCGTGCGCAGCCTCGGCGCTCGCCAGCCGGTCAACATCGCGCAGCAAGTCAGTCAGCTTGCGCTTGGCAAGCGCCTTGTCGTTGGTTTTGAGCGAGCGGCGAAATTGCTTGCGGCCTCGTTTGATGAACGCATAATAGATGCCCGATGTTTTGTGCCGTCTCAAGTTTTCGGCAGCGTATTGCCAGACACCTTCCGGTGATTCAGGCGCGTTTAAGCTCATGCCGACATGATAGGGATGCAAAAATGGGATGCAATAAATTTATGACAGTGCAAGAAATCCAAATAAATCAATGGTTTGCGGGCGTAGTTCAATGGTAGAACGGAAGCCTTCCAAGCTTCACACGTGGGTTCGATTCCCATCGCCCGCTCCACCATCCGACTCGACGAGTTGTCGAGGAGGTAAGACCACGGTTTGACGCAAGAACCACGGGCTTTTTTGCAGTCGAGGACAAGGTTCGAGCCAAACACTTTTTGAGCAAGAACCTTTTTCTCCTGTGGAGAACTATTGACAGCGATTTCACCCGCGTTTCTAGCGGTCAGAATCCAATTTTGGAACGGTTCGAGCCAGTTGGCTCGGCCATTCAAAAGCGCGGTGCTTTGCTCCTCCAAAGTCTTCTTCTGGCTCATAAATTTGGCCTTCTCCGCGACGTAGGTGTCGCGGTCGATAATCTCGTCCAAAAATGAGTCCAGAAGCTTTTGGAGGCGGAGATTGATCTTTTCAATCACCGCGCGCTTCTGCAAGGCCATGAGCGCGTCGGATTGGGCGGACTGTTTCTTTTCCTCTTTCACCCGTGAAAGCATTTCATCCGCCCAATCCGCCCGGAGCGAAAAGGGCTTTAGCAAGGCCGTAATTTCCGCGTCCAGGGCTTCTTCGCGGATATAGGGCTGCAAACAGCGCGTTGTTGCCCGGCTTTTCTTGGTGCAACGGTAGTAGGTGTGCCCTTTCTGGATTTCGGCGGTGATGGCGCCGCCGCAAGTGGAACAGCGAAGAAGTCCGAGATACGCTTTTGGCTCATTTTTATTCTCCGCTGGCGAATACCGCCATCGTCCAAAGAGGACGGCTTGCGCCTTGTCGAACAAATCTTTTGAAATGATGGCCTCGTGTTTCCCTTCATACACCTCGCCAGCGTAACGGAAGTGTCCGTAGTGAATGGGATTGGTAAGCATGTCCGAAACAAAGGTGCGCCCAACAATTTTTGCGTTTTTCGTGCGCACTCCTTTTTCCGCGAGAAAATGTCGCATATTGTCCAGCGTTACCTCGCCGCTTGCGTATTGCTCAAACACCTGTTTGACGAGCGGCGCGCGCTCGCGGTCAACAACAATGCGCTTGGTGCGGTAGTCGTTCCGGTAGCCAAACGGAGCGAAGCCGGGATACTCGCCGCGCCGGATTTTCTCGCGGAGTCCGCGCTTGGTGTTTTCCGACAGCGAATCAACGTAGTATTTGCTCTGCCCGAACATGATGTTCAGCATGAATTTCCCCTGCGGGTCGGATTCAAAGCGGACGGTCGGGAATTTGAGCGTTTTGATCTTCCCGGTATCAAGGAGATAAATGATGCGCCCGCCGTCTATGCTGTTCCTGGCCAGGCGGTCGGGGTGCCAAGCGAGAATTCCGTCCGCTTCCTCGGCCTCTATACGTCCCAGCATAGCGTTGAAAACCGGCCTGCCGGGGATTTTAGCGGACTGCTTCTCAATCAGCTCCTCAACGACGTTTAAGCCCTCACGGGCTGCAAATTCGCGCAATTCGGAAAGCTGCGCGTCAATGGACAGGATTTGCTTGTCCTCAACATCGGTTGATTTGCGGGCGTATAGGAAAAGATTCAGCATGAATTTATGCTACCAAATATACGTGAGCGGTCAAGTGCAAAGATCGGCAAAGGAGAATCGCGCGTTTCTGTAAGCAAACTATTTTCTTTTATTCCAGCGCGCCATGACCGCCCTGCGGGCAAGTTCCGATCTTCGTTTGGCGGAAAGTTTTTTGGCGCGCGCCGGACCGCCTTTAAGCCCACCAAGTCTGCCGAGCGCAACTGCCGCCGGGTTCTTTTTCTCCTGCTTTGATTCGCGAGACATGAATATCAAGTAATAAAAATATGAACGTGAGTAAATGGTAGTGTAGCAAATATTTGTCGTGCGTTCACGCACAACTAAATCACAACTCGTCTGTCCTCGACTGCAAAAAAGCCCAGTATGGGGATACCCTAAACCGAGACTGCAAAGGGCTATTGTCCTTGAAAAAAGGTTCGAGCGGAGTCAAAGACATGCTCCAAGAAAGCGAGCATTTCAGCCTTCAGCCTTTTTATGCCGGTGTGGCCATCTGGAGGAGCAAATTGTTCAATTCCTGCATATGCGGTGGTTTGCTGACCACGGCGTCCACTGTCGAAACGATTGCTGCATCACCCCTCACGGTCGCACCCCAGCCGGTCAATATAATGATCGGCGTGCTGGGGGATTCGGCTTTGATCGTCCGGGCCACAATGCGGCCGTCAATGTCCGGCATCCCCACATCGGTGATGACGACTTCGTAAGGCTGGTTTTTCAGCGTGGCGGCGCGGAACATTTCTATCCCTTCTTTTCCACCGGAGGCCACCATCACCCGATGACCGAGATGCGTGAGGCAATCATTCAGGAGTTCCCCGACGTGCGGGTCGTCATCAATGCAAAGGATGTGCAGGGAGCGTTTCGGTTTGGTTTGAGCCGTGTCCCCGCCCGCCCGATTGATGGTTTGCAGATGATGCCGGGAAACCTCCGGCAGATCCGGCGGCGGATTAACCAGCTGATCCGAATCGCCGATTATGGAAGGTCCGTTCATGTTTTATGGGATGGTGGCTGCGATAAAAAAGGCTGGGATGATCGCGTGGGTTTCGTTGTGATAGTCGGGTGACTAGCTAGGGAACTTGTGCCGGTGCAACCCCCCGATAAAAGCGGCTGGGATAATTCGTTGCGTCTGAGTCAACAAACGTGAACAGGCCGTTTGAATCAGTTACATTCGTGCTAAGGGACGTCCAGTTGTGCATGTCGAATGAAGCCTGGAGCACGTAAGACTGGTTGGGACTCCCGGACAGGATAATGGCCGGACCATTCGGCGTGGTGGCAATTGAAACCGTGCTGGCGTCGGGAATGTTTGCCGGCAGCGGGTTGGGGACATTACCTGAGAAGTTGAAGTTAACGGGGAAGTCGGCGCCGGCCCTCACCATGGTAACCGCTATCTGATGGATGCTGCCATCCGCGTTGGTTCCGCCAGCCACAAAACTGCTCAGGTCGAAGGCGACGAGCACCGGCTGCGCGTCGGCTCCGTTGATCGAGGGAATGCTCACGCCATACATGTACTGGCTGCCGTTCTCAAGAATCAGGTCCGAATAGCCGGTAACTTCTCCGACAAAGGTCGCACTGCCGGTGCTGGTGTTGACCTGGTAAATGTCCGTGTTGTCTCCAGTATTGCTTAAATAGAGGTTGCCATCGGAGTCAAAACGGATGTTCTGCGCGAGATTGAGATTGTAAGGGTCGCCAAAACTCCCGATAAAGGTTGACGCCCCGGTGGTGGGATCAATCGTGTAAAGGCCGTTCTGGGCCGCGCCGAACAAGGTTCCGTCGGGCGCGTAGGCGATGGATTCAAGGCCGGGCACGTCCAACGCGGCCACCGTGGAGACGGTCCCATTGTTTGAATCGAACGTCACCAGGGAGGAACCGTTATTGGCGATGCCGAACAAGGTTCCGTCGGGCGCGTAGGCGATGTCGTTGTAAAGCGTCGAGCCCAGGTCGGAAATTTGGGTGAAACTGCCGTTCATCAGGTTGATGATGCCGAAACCGTTGTCGCCGGTGTTGAACTCAACGGCATAGACATCATTCTGAGCGTGCGCTGACAGGGCCAGGCTGCCGGCCGCCACGACGCCCAACACTGCCTTGTTGATTTTATTTAACATAGACTTTGTGCTCGATTTAATCGTTATTGTTTTGCCATTAGTCTTTATGCTTCACCAACCCCCGCTAACCACTTATTGATTTCAGACTCCTCTTGGTAGCTGTCTCAGACTGATACACTCAGTGTCTCAACGCAATTTACATGCCATCATCGTCGTGGGAGGCAACCATTGTTATCTACGGAAAATAATGCTGTAGGAACTTGTTGAGGTGGAAGTAAATCCGTTATACAAGTTACACATTAAAATTGGGGTTGGGATGACAGAACAACACCTAACTGCCTTTATGAGAACGAATTGCACGCCTAATTTTCATTTCAAGTCATGTAAATATGTCGGGAATTGCAGCTTTTTGCGGAGTTAAACGAATATCAGGACGATCCCGACAGAAAGCTTATGCCAACCGCAACCTATCGTAATGTCTTGGCAGGTAATTAAGCAATTAAGATTTGTGCCTAAATTGAGTACACAATTGTCTTAATCAGTGTCTCATATAATTACACAACGGGATAAAACTAGCCGTACACACGAAAATTACCGGAATTTTCTGGTTTTGGTGTCTAAATTTTTTACAGAGTCTTGCGTGAGGCTCGAAAAAGATCGCTAGAATGCTAATTCTGCTTTGCCAGATGACAGGCTGCCCAATGGCTGGATGAAATTTCGAGAAGCGACGGAACATCAGTTTTACAACGTGCTTCGGCAACCGGACAACGAGGATGAAACGGACAACCTGGCGGCGGATGAATTGGCGATGGAACATCACCGGGCAGAATGATGCGCTGTCGTTTTGATTCCGGATCCACTTCCGGAATGGCGGAGATCAGCGCCTGCGTGTAGGGATGCTGCGGTTTGCGGATGATGGTATTGGCCTCCGCCGTTTCGACGATTTTGCCAAGATACATCACCATCACTCGACGGCTGATGTGTTCCACCACCGCGAGATCGTGGGCTATGAAGAGATACGCGATGCCGCGCTGCTGCTGTAAATCCTGGAGCAAATTGATGATCTGTGCCTGCACGGAAACATCCAGCGCGCTTACTGGTTCATCGCAAATGATTAATTCCGGCTCGACGGCCAGTGCGCGCGCGATGCCGATGCGCTGGCGCTGGCCGCCACTGAATTCGTGCGGATAACGTTGTGCGTAAACCGCATCCAGGCCGACGGCCTTGAGCAATTCCACAATGCGTTCCTGCCGCGCGGACCGGCTGTCGGTCAACTGGTGAATGTCGAGTGCTTCGCCGACGATTTGCTCGATGGTCATGCGCGGATTGAGTGAGCCGTAGGGATCCTGAAAAATCATCTGGAACTTGCGCCGCCGCGCGCGCAATTCCGAACCGCCCATCCGGGTGATGTCCTCGCCGTTCAGAAAAACGCTGCCGGCCGTCGGCTCGACCAGCCGGACGATGGCGCGACCGAGCGTCGTCTTGCCACAGCCGCTTTCGCCGACGAGACCGAGCGTTTCGCCCGGCTCGATGGCAAAGCTCACGTCATCCACCGCCTTCACGAATTCGTGGGCGCGGCTGAACATCGGGTGTTTCACCGGGAAATGCACCTTCAGATTTTTGACTTCGAGCAGCGACATTGGCGGAAGATTAAAGCTCTTCGACAAATTCTTCCAGAGTTAAACCCGCCTGTTCGACGACGCCTTTCAATGTGCCGGGTTTGAGCGGTTTGTGCTGCGGCACGACAACCGTGCGGCGGTCTTTGCGAAGAATGAGATGCGAGCCGGTCTGACGAAGTTGAATAAAGCCGAGACGTTTCAATGCGCGAACTGCTTCAACGTCGTTGACATCGCGTGGAATTTTCACGCGACGGCAAGAATCGGGTCTGCGGAGAAATGCAAACGGATGCGCTTGGGCCGTTCTTTCGGCTCGAAGTAACGCCGACGGCATCGGCAATCATCGCGTCCAGTTCCGCGAACGAATCGCCCTGCGTGGTGATGCCACCGCCACGCGGCGCATCCCAGCGCGCGACGTAGCCGCCGGTTTCAACGCAAGGCTCGACTTGGAAGATAATTTCACTCACAACAAGAAATTAAGAGCAAATGGTGTTTAGGTCAGTGAGCTTTCCGGCTTCGAACTCGGCTTCCGCTTGTTCCATGTAGCGATGCAATTTCCCGCCCGGCTTGGCATCCTCGGCCATCTGGCGATCCCAATCGTCATCGTCCAAGTCGTGCAAATAGCGGGCGATTTCTTCGCGCTCCGCCAGCGTCAGCGCGGGAAGCGCAGCCTTGATTTCAGCAACCGTGCTCATGCGGGAAAATTAAGCCCAAGGCGGATGGGCGTCAATGAGGTACGTTCGCAACAATTGTCAAAAGCTTTCGCTAAAACAAGCAAAACATTTTCCACAAACAATTCGCTGGAGTTTTTTTATTTCCAAAACGGACATCTCACGAAACGTCCGGGTTCGACTTCGAGCAGTTCGGGGATTTTTCCCGAACATTCCGGCTTCGCAATCGGACAACGCGGGGCGAACCGGCAGCCGGGCGGAAAATTGCCGATCCGCGGTACGTTGCCAGGAATGGCCGAAAGGCGGCTGGCACCGCCGGCCAATTTGGGAACGGAATTAATCAGTGCCTTGGTGTAAGGATGCAACGGGCGGCGCAACAATTCTTTCGCGGGCGACAGTTCGACAATCTGCCCGGCATACATCACGGCCACGCGGTCGGCCATGTCGCCGACGATGCCGAGGTTGTGCGTGATGAGCAGGATCGCCATTCCGAGCCGCTGCTTAAGGTCATGAAGCAGTTCCAGAATCTGCGCCTGGATGGTCACGTCGAGCGCAGTCGTCGGCTCATCGGCAACGAGCAATTTCGGTTCGCTGGCCAGCGCCATCGCGATCATCACCCGCTGCTGCATGCCGCCGGACATTTCGAATGGATAATTCTTGATGCGCGATTCCGGCGCCGGAATACCGACGAGTTTCAACAACCGGATAACTTCGGCATCGTTCGCCTTTTCCGGTTTGTGCAGTTTGAGCGATTCCTTGATCTGGCTGCCGATGCGGAACACCGGGTTCAGCGACGCGCCCGGCTCTTGAAAGACGTAGCTTACCACGCCACCGCGAATGTCGCGCAGTTCGCCGTTCGACATTTTCAGCACGTCGCGACCATTCAACAAAATTTCCCCGCCGACGTAATTGGCCGGTGGCGTCGGCACGAGTTGCGCGATGGACAGCGCGGTCACGGTTTTGCCACAGCCGCTTTCGCCGACGAGGCAGACGGTTTCGCCCGCGCCGATGGCCAGCGACACGCCGTCCACGGCGCACAAGGCATCGGCGCCGGCGCCAAAATCCATTCTCAGATTCTTGATTTCGAGCAGATTCATTTTTAGACAGAATTAACAGAATGAACAAAATGGTAAGAGCATTTCCGCACGGCCGAATTTAATTCTGACAATTCTGTTAATTCTGTCCTCATAACGACTTCGTGTCCGCCGCGTCTCTTAATCCATCGCCAAGAAAGTTGAAAGCCAGAACGGTGACAAAAATCGCCGCGCCGGGCGCCAGCAACCACGGAAAGTTTCGCAAATATTCCGTGTTTTGCGCGGCGGTCAGCATGTTGCCCCAGCTGGCGTTCGGTTCCTGGATGCCCACACCGAGGAAACTCAGCACCACCTCGCCGAGGATGTAGTACGGCACGCTTAACGTGGCCGCGACGATGACATAGGAAAACGTGTTCGGCAGAATGTGGCGCACGATCACTTTAAGATGCGTTTGTCCCAAGGCCCGCGCCGCCAGGACAAATTGCTGCTCGCGCAAAGACAGGGTCATGCCGCGAATCACCCGCGCCATGCTGGCCCAGCCGATGAAACTCAAAATGATGATGATCATCGCATAAACCTGCGCGGAACTCATGCCTGGCGGAAACGTGGCGCGCAGCGAAATGATGAGATACAGCGCGGGTATGGACATGATCAGCTCGCACAACCGCATGATGACCGTATCGGTCCGGCCGCCGAAATACCCGGAAATTCCGCCGATCATCATGCCGAAGGTGAACGACAGCAGAATTCCGATGATGCCGATGGAAAGCGAAATTTGCGAGCCGTAGAGCAGGCGCGAAAGAACATCGCGCCCAAACTGGTCCGTACCCAGCAGATAAACCGGATAATTGTCATCACCGGTGCCGAATAAGTGAACGGTGACCGGAATCAAGCTGAATAATTTGTATTTGTCGCCGTTAACAAAAAAGCGGAGCGGCTTCAAATCGCCGGCAACGGCGTGATAAACGAAGCTTCCGGCACCCGCTTCGTAACGCGGCACAACCAGGTGAAAACCTGACAGCTTCGGCCAAATTGGCGGATGGAAAAAACGGTCGCGGTCCTGGCGCTCGAAGTGATACGGCGCGATGAACCCGGCGAACAGTGCCACCAGGTATAGCCCGATCAAAATCACACCACCCGCCATGGCAATGCGTCGCCGCTTCAACCGCCGCTGGAACAATTGCCACGGCGAGAGCGCCTGCTCGGCGTTCGGGTTTTGAATGGGCGCGGTTTGGTTCATTTATTCAGGCGGATGCGCGGGTCGCTCCACGCGAGCAGCAGGTCGGCGATGAAATTTCCCACCACCAGCAGCCCGGTGGCCATGACCACACAATCCACGACCAGGTAGGAATCCTTGGCGAAAAAGGCTTCCATGGTCAGCCGGCCCAGCCCCGGCCAGGCCATGATGTTTTCCACGATGAACGCGCCGCTCAACAATGCGGCGAGCGAATAACCAAAAATTGTGAGCAGGGGATTGATGGCGTTGCGGAGCGCGTGTTTCCAGACCACCCAGCCTTCACCCAGGCCGCGGGCGCGGGCGGCAGTGACGTATTCGGCCCGGAGCGTATCGAGTAGATTGGAGCGCATCTGGCGCATGATGCCGGCCCAATCGGCGGCGGCGAGCACCAGCGCAGGCAGGATGAGATGATGCGTGCGATCCCAGAACTGTTGTGCCGGCGACATCAAGTCGTGGAGCGGGCTTTGCGCGCCGCCGACCGGAAACCAGCCGGTGGCCGCCGCGAACCACAATGCCAGCAACGACAGCAGCACGTCGGGAACGGACAACCCGAGAAATGCCGCCAGCGAACAACCCCGGTCAATCCAGGAATCTTTTTTAACCGCCGCCCAGATGCCCAGCGGTATGGCGATTCCCCAGGCGATGACCAGGGCGAAGAACGAGAGCAGAAAGGTATTCCAGAGCCGGCCGACAATGAGCGAGGTGGCGGGAATCTTGTAGGCCATTGAATAACCGAAGTCGCCGCTCAGAACACTTTTGAACCAGTAGAAGTATTGCACGTACCACGGCTGGTCGAGGTGGAATTGCGCCTTGAGGTGGACGATGGTTTCCGGCGAGATTTGCGGGTTTTGCGATAACGCGGTAAAAAAGTCGCCTGGGGCCAACGCCATGAGCAGAAACGTCAACAAGGACACGCCCACCAGGAGCGGAATCATGTGCAGCAGCCGTTTGCCAAGAAATGACCACATCGCAATACCGGGCTGAACGGTGGCAAAAAATTTCTGCGCGGGCGAGTGAAAAGCAGCCGCTGGCTGGGAAACGAGGCGAAGGAAAGGCGTAGCGGCTTTCGGCAGAAAGCCGGTTTCATTCACGGCGGATTTGCGGCGTTCTGCCGAGACGCCGCTAAGCAAAAGCGCCGGGAATAGCGGCTACCAATTCAAAACTCGACTTTGAGCCAGCGAAACGGAATGCTTTTAACGCTTGATACGCATGAAAACAATTATTTGGAGTGCCGGGATGCTCGTTGCCGTCGCTGTCGGTTTCTCCGGCTGCGGAAAAAAAACTGAAACCGCCGGTCTCGCAACGCAAGCAGCCAGCTATCCGCTGCCTGACCCGCCCGTAGTGGCGGATTGCGCGCCGGGCATTCCCGGCGGCCGGTTAGTGGTGGTTTCGTATGGCGACCCGAAAACGTTCAATCCCATCACCGCCAACGAACAGTCGTCCGAGGAGATTTACCGGCACCTCTTTGCCGCCTTGCTCGGTTTCGACTGGCCGTCGCAGCAGGTTTCACCCGGGCTGGCCGAATCGTGGACCAACTCCCCGGACGGCAAGACTTGGACATTCAAACTGCGGAAGAATCTACGCTGGAGCGACGGCGAACCGCTGACGGCCGACGACGTGGTGTTTACCTGCAACGACGTGATTTATAATCCGGACATCAATAATGTGGCGCGCGATCTCCTGACCGTTGACGGGAAGCCGTTCACGGTAACCAAGGTGGACGATTTGACGATTCGGGTGGTAACGCCGGACATTTGCGCGCCATTTCTGGAAAATTTCGGCGCCGGCGTGTCGATCATGCCCAAACACATTCTGGCCAAGGCCGTCGCCGACAAAACCTTCATCTCGGCTTACGGCGTGGATTGGGATCCCAAAAACATTGTTTGCTCCGGGCCGTTTCGCATCAAGGAGTACAAGCCCGCCCAATACATCCTGCTCGAACGCAATCCGTATTTCTGCGAGGTGGATAGGAAAGGCCAGCGGCTGCCGTATTTCGACAATATCATCTACACTGTCGTGCCGGATTTTAATGCCATGTCGCTGCGCTTTCTGGGCGGGGAGAGCGATGCGGATGACTTTATCTTTGCCTATGAGTACGACCACTTCAAAGCCGAAGAGGCCAAGGGGCGATTCACCCTGCTCGAACCCGGCATCCCTCTGGACACGCAATTTATCTGGTTTAATGAAAACACCAACATCAACGCCAAAACCGGCAAGCCGCTGGTGGATCCAGTCAAGTTGAAGTGGTTCCGCAACACGAAATTCCGGCAGGCCTGCGCCTATGCCATTGATCGCGATGCCATCATCAAATCGGTTTATTCCGGGCGGGCGATCCCCAACTACGGTTTTGTCACGCCGGGCAACAAAAAATGGTTCAACCCGAACACTCGCCAGTATCCTTATGATCTGGCCAAAGCGCGAGCCTTGCTGAAAGAAATCGGCATCGAGGACCGCAACGGTGACGGAATTTTGGAGGACGCCGACGGCAACAAGATTGAATTTTCACTGAATACTAACGTCGGCAACAGCGCGCGGGAAAAAGTCTGCGTGCTGATCAAGTCGGACCTGGAAAAGCTCGGGTTCAAGGTCAATTTCCAGCCCATCGAATTCAACACGCTCATCCAGAAAATCGACGTGACCTACGATTACGAGTGTGCCTTGATAAGCATCGGCGGTGGGGGTGCAGATCCGTCGTCAGGCATGAACGTCATCAAATCCGATGGTTTCACGCACCAGTGGTTTCCCCGGCAGAAGAGTCCCTCGACGGATTGGGAGGCGCGGCTGGATTACCTGATGAACGCGCAGAACAAGACGCTGGATTTCAACGAACGCAAAAAGGATTTTGACGAAGTACAGGAAATTTTAAGCGAACAGGTGCCGCTGATTTTTACCGTCACACCGTTTTTTTACGCCGCGGCGCGTTCGGATATCGGCAATCTCCGTCCGACGCCGTTGAGCGGTTACCGCGCCACCTGGAACGCCGAGGAGCTTTATTTCAAAAAATGACCGGACCTACGCCACGCCGAAGATCATGGCCAGCAAGGTGAGCGTGCCACCGACCATGAGTCGCAACGCTTCACGCACCAGCGGGATTTGAATCACGATAATCACCGCGATGAAACCGTACCGCGCGAATTGATAATAGGTTTCGTAGCTCATGCCGGTCAGATTCCGCAGCACGTGCGAGCCGTCCAGCGGCGGAATCGGAATGAGATTGAAAAAGCACAGCAGCAAACTCAACGTCGCCATCTGCACGCACAAACCTGTGAATTGCTCCCAGTGGCCGATCAGGCCGACGCGCGCCAGGGCTACCAGCACGGCAGCCAGCACCAGGTTCATCGCCGGGCCGGCCATGGAAACCAGGATGTCATCCACACGCGGATTCCGCAGGTTGTGAGGATTGACCGGGACCGGTTTCGCCCAGCCGATCATGAACCGGCTGATGCCCGGCGAGAGAAAAATCATCAGCAACGGGAACAAAACCGTGCCGATCGGGTCAATGTGGACAAGGGGATTGAGCGAGCAACGGCCTTGTAATCGCGCCGTGTCATCGCCGCATTTTTCCGCCGTCCACGCATGGCCGAATTCGTGAAACGTCAGCAGCACAATCAGCCCCAAATAACTGATCAAACCCTCGATAATCCAATTTGCATCCATGGGCGTTCAGCTTAACGGCCACATCCGCGTGAGTCGAGGCTGGACGCGCGGGTCAATTTATCTTATTCCTTTGTTAAGCGGATTTTTGCCAATGTAACATTTGTTTTAACGGTTAATTTATGCCATTGCTTGAGGGAAAACTCGGAATCGTCTTCGGGGTCGCCAACCAACGCTCCATTGCCTGGGCCATCGCGCAGGCGTGGGCGCGCGAAGGCGCGAAACTCGCGTTCACGTATCAGGGCGATCGCGTCAAGGAAAGCGTCGCGGAACTCGCCGGCGCATTTGGCGCGGACACGCTCATCCTGCCGTGCGACGTGACGAAGGACGAGGAAATCGCCGGCGTCTTCAAAACCGTCGGCGAAAAATTCGGCCGGCTGCATTTGCTCCTGCACTCGGTGGCGTTCGCGCCCAAAACCGCGCTCGAAGGCGAATTCGTGAACACCAGCCGCGAGGCGTTCCGCATCGCCCACGACGTGAGCGCCTATTCGCTCGTCGCGCTGTCGCGGGCCGCTGTGCCGCTCATGCCCGATGGCGGCAGCATCATTGGCATGAGTTATTACGGCGCGGAAAAAGTCGTGCCGCACTACAACGTTATGGGAGTGGCCAAGGCCGCGCTCGAAGCCAGCACCCGCTATCTCGCCTACGATCTCGGCCCGAAAAAAATCCGCGTCAATTGCATCAGCGCCGGCCCGGTCAACACGCTCGCCGCGCGCGGCATCAGCGGTTTTAATGAAATGATCAAACATTACGAAGTCCACGCGCCGCTCAAACGCAACGTGCTGCCCGACGAACTCGGCGCGACCGGAGTGTTTCTGGCCAGCGACGGCGCCGCGGCCATCACCGGACAGGTCATTTACGTGGATTGCGGCTACCAGATCATGGGGATGTAAGGTGGCACAGGCCTCCGGCCTGTGTTAGAAATCGAACACCCAGACCGGAGGTCTGTGCCACAGCTACATTTTTTCCAACCGCGCCACGTAAGCCCCGTCCACGTTGTCCACGAACGGCAGCAGTTCGCGTTCGGATTCCAATTTGAAACCGGCGTGGTTGCTTAAGAATTGTTTCACGACTTCGCCATTTTCCTCCGGTTCCAGGCTGCACGTGCTGTAAACCAAAACGCCGCCGGGGTTTACCCGCGTCGCAGCTTGTTGGAGCAAATCCAGTTGCGCGGTGCGGAGGCGTTCGATTTCTTCCGGCTGGATCCGCCAGCGCAAATCCACGCGCCGGCGCATCACGCCGGTATTCGAACACGGAGCGTCCACCAGGACGCGGTCGAACAATTCGCCCTCACCCCGGCCCTCTCCCCCAGGGAGAGGGGGAATTGTCGTCCGTCGGTCAGCAAAACGGGCACGGCTGGAAGTTTTGTGGGTCGTACTTTGCTGTTCCCTCTCCTGGGGGAGAGGGGCAGGGTGAGGGCGAGGCCAAACACTAACCACTGTCCCCACGCAAGTTACACCGAGCCGCACACAGTTTTCCTGGATCCATTTCAGTCGTTCATCGGAAACATCCTGCGCCACAATGCGGCCCTGGTTGTTCATCAATTGCGCGATGAATGTCGTTTTGCCCCCGGGCGCGGCGCAGAAATCCAAAATCGTTTCGCCGGGCTGCGGCCCGAGTTTGCACGCGGCCAGCAACGTGCTGGGATCCTGAATGTAAAACCAGCCTTGCCGGAAACTCCCGAGTTGCGACAACGGCGGATGCGATTTCAGCTCAAAAACCAGGTTTTCCTCCAGCCAGTCGTGCCGGACAAAATCGTATTCCACGTTTTCGTCACGCCAGCGGGTCAACAGGTCGCCGGCGTCTTTTGGTGGGGCGAGGCTACTGACGAGCCGGCTCGCGAGGACGCTCGCCCCACCGCCTTCAGCTTGAGACTCGTGTAACTCGCCCCTCCGAAATTTCAGCGTGTTGACGCGCGCAAAGGTTTTCGGCGGCGTGTTGTTCCATTCGAGCAATTGCGCCGTCGGCTCCGCGCCCCAGCGTTTTTGCCAGCGGGCGACGAGCCATTCGGGATGGGACCAGCCGAGCGCGGGCTGGGTGGTTTTCAGTTCGCCAAGCAATTTTTTGGTGGCGTCGTCTTCACGCAAATAACCACGGAGGATGGCGTTCACAAATCCGGCTTGCACGCCGAAACCGAACTGTTTGGCCAGTTCGACGGTTTCGTGAACGGCGGCATGATCGGGAATCCGGTCGAGCCAAAAAATCTGGTAGAGGCCGAGGCGCAACAAGTTTTGCAGGCCGGGCTTTTGTTCGCGTCCATCGGTTTTTCGGGCGATGAGCCAGTCGAGTGCCGCCTGCCAGCGCACGATGCCATAGACGATTTCCTGGCAAAGCGCGCGGTCGGCGGATGAAAGTTGCGCGCCAGGCAATGCGGTTTCGAGCAAATCTTCAATGAATTTGCCCCCGGCGCGCCGTTGTTGCAAAACGCGCACCGCGATTTCTCTTGGTTTTTGTCCGCCCACCAATTTAAATAATGCCATACGACTTTTTGGACGCGAGATTAAAAGGCTTTTATGAGAGAAGAATTCGAGAAATTGGCGGCGGCGGGGAAAATCGAAGGGCGGCACGTGGAACCGCTGACGTTGCTGGCGGAAAGCGGCTGCTGCATGCATCGCAGTTGGGGCTTCGGGCGCATCAAAACGGTGGACACGGTTTTTGCGCGGTTCACCATTGATTTCGCCGGCAAGCCGGGACACACGATGGATTTGGGCTTTGCCGTCGAAAGCCTCAAACCGATTCCCAAGGACCACATTCTCGCGCGCAAGGCCAACGATCTGGAAAACGTGCGCCAACTGGCCGCGCATCATCTCGATTTGATCAAGCTCGTGTTGAACAGCTACGGCGGCAAGGCGACGGCGGACCAGATTCAGCAGGCGCTCGTGCCGGATGTCATTCGCGACGATTGGAAGAAATGGTGGGAAACCGCGCGGCGCGAAATGAAAAAGGACGGACACTTCATCGTGCCGCTGAAAAAAACCGAGCCGGTTGTCTATCAAGCCAAGGAAACTTCCTTGCAGGACCGGTTGATGGCGAATTTTCGCACGGCGAAAGGTTTGAAGGCGCGCGTGGCGGTCGTCGGCGAAGTGGTGAGGAGCGCCTCGGACCTGGCCGACAAGCAGGCCGCCGCTGGTGAAATCGTCGCCGGGCTGAACACGGATATTGCGTCATATCAACGGACGCAGCCCGCGGTCGCGCTGGAGGCCATTTTCGCGCGCGACGAATTGCGCCAAATCGCCGGATTGCCGCCGGCGGCCGATGAAATCACCGCCGCGCAACTCTGGTCACAAGACATTAAATTCGGTCCGGTGCTGGAACAAATTCCCGCCGCAAAACACCACCATGCCCTGCAGTCGTTCCGCGCGGCAAATCCCGAGCACTGGCATGAGGTGCTGCGCGGTTCGCTGAATTTCGTTTCCGCGAAATTATGCCGCGAGTTCGCCAACTTGTTGATTCAGGAGGGCAAGATGGATTTGCTCAAGGAAACGCTCTCGCGGCTGATCAATCAGCACACGGCGGGCAGCGAGCTGTTGCTCTGGCTCGGACGGGAACGCAGCGATGCCTTTGCCGACATTCTCGGGCCGGAAGTTTTTCGCGCCATGCTCACCGCGATGGAACGGGATCAGTTCAACGAAAAGCGCTCGAACCGGCTGCGCGAATTCATTTTGGACGATCACGAATTGCTGGCCGAGTTGACCGCGTCCGCCGACATCGACGTGGTCAAGGACCTTACCCGCGCCTTGCAACTGTCGCCGGTGTTCGATGACATGGACAAACGTTCGCTCCTGGCGCGGCTCGTCAAAAGTCATCCCGCCGTCCAATCGCTCATCACCGGCGAACAGGCCAAACAGGACACCGCCATGCTCGTTTCGTGGGAGAGTCTCGAACGCCGCAAGGCCGAGTATCAGGAACTGGTGCAGAAGAAAATCCCCGCCAACTCCCGGGAAATTGCCACCGCCCGCAGTTACGGCGACCTCAGCGAAAATCACGAATTCAAGGCGGCGAAGGAGATGCAGAAAATGCTCATGCGCCGCAAGGACGAACTCGAAACGCAGCTCACCCGCGCCCGCGGCACGGATTTTGCCAACGCGCGCACCGACATCGTCAGCATCGGCACGATTGTGCAGGCCACCGACCTGGGCGCGAACCAGCCGGAAACGTTCACCATTCTCGGCGCCTGGGACTCCGATCCGGAGAAGGGCGTTATCAGCTATCTCTCGCCCGTCGCCCAGTCATTGCTCAACAACAAGGTCGGCGACGAAGTGGAATTTGAGCTGCACGGCGCGAAACGCCGGCATCGCATCGAGCGCATCGAGGCTTTCCGGCCGGCCACCGCTGCGCCAAACGGAATGGCAGCGGCCGTTTCAACTTCTTGAAACACAAAAGGCGCAAAGTTTTTGCCTCTTTGCGCCTTCACACCTTGACGATTGAAACGGTTCAGGCCTTGCCGCCGAAACTCACGTAATCGTCCAAATCCAACCAGTCGAAAAAGGTCGCGATGTCTTCGCGTTTGGGCGCGATCTTGGAAACCTGCTCGTTGAAATACGCGCGTGTTTCCACGTCCTTCGGCACGCGTTGTTCCGCGAAAGCCGACCACGCGGCGATTTCAGCGTCGTTGTGTTTGTGTTTCGCGTTCTTCTGAATCCATTCAAGGATTGCGCCGTCGCCTTTGCCGAGTTCCTTTTTCAATTTGTCGGGGTCAATGCCGGCAAATTCCAGAAACCGCTGGTCGAGCGGGCAGGCGTAATGGTAATCGCCGTTTTTGCCCGCGAGGGTCGCGCGGCCCTTGTCGAGCATTCGGGGCAGAATCACATAGCCGCCCAGTCGCACGCGCGGGCTGCGCGGGGGTTGTTTGGTCAGATCAGGAGTGTGTGGTGACATAATCGTTTTGGTTTGTTGGTTTGTTTTCAATTTATCGTATTCCGTCATTACGACTCGCTAAAATTGCCTCGAAAATGCCGAATTGCAAGTGGCGCGCAAAATTTTTACCTTGGCCGGGTGAAACACTCGGGAAAAGCCGTGCTTGCCGCATTGCGCCTCATCGGTTTGGCCGGTGCGGCGGTGATGGCGCTGCTGGTGGGGGCCTTCCTGGCCAAGTACATCGGGACGTATGTGCTGGAATATTTGAAGTGGGTGCTCGTCGGATTTTGGGTGCTGTTCACCGCGTTCACCTTTTATTTCTTCCGCGATCCCGACCCGATGGTGCCGGCCGGCCCGGACCTCGTCATTGCGCCCGGCCACGGCAAGGTGGACGTGATTGACACGACGACCGAGGCGGAATTCATGGGCGGCGAATGCCAGCGCATCGCGATTTTTCTCTCGGTGATTGACGTTCACGTGCAATACGCGCCGGTGGCGGGCCGGGTCGCTTTTTTCAAGCACACGCCCGGCCAATACCTCAACGCGATGAAAACCGACTGTGCGAAATTCAACGAGAACATGCTCTTCGGCCTTGACGCCGCCGAGCCGCGCGGCGAAAAGGTCGGTGTGCGCCTCATCGCCGGCCTCATCGCGCGCCGCATTGTGCCGTGGATCGCCCCAAACGACACCGTCCAGCGCGGCGAACGCATCAGCCTGATTCAATTCGGGTCGCGAGTGGAGGTTTATCTGCCCCGCCGCGCCAAAATCAAAGTGAATCCCGGCGACAAGGTGATTGGTGGTGAAACCGTTATTGCCGCGTTTGATTGACAATGAAATTTCAACAATTTCAATTGAGTGGAATCTCATTAACACCCTGCTTCAGCGGGGTGTCAACCCGGAGCGAAAAAACAAAAACCGTTTCAACGGTTTCGCATCCGGAAAAGCCGTTAAAACGGCTGTGGATTTATGACGCATCAAAACACCGGGCTGAAGCCGCGGTGTTAATAAAAGAGTCTCGGCAGGATACGGAATCATCCCATTGAGGAGCAAATGAGCGAACCCACTTCTCCAAAACCATCGCCCGACGATTCGGAAGAAAGCCGGCTGAAAATTTATTTTCTGCCGAATTTGCTGACGGCGGGCAATCTGTTCTGCGGCTTTGTGGCGCTGACCAAAATCGTCGAAGCCGATCCCTTGAGCGATGCCTACTACGGTCAGATCAAACTCGCGCTCGCGTTCATTTTGCTCGCGTGCATTTTCGATTTGTTTGACGGGCGCGCGGCGCGCTGGGGCGGCGCGGAAAGCCCGTTCGGACGCGAATTCGATTCGCTGGCGGACTTGATTTCGTTCGGCGTGGCCCCGGCGTTCCTGGTGCATCGCATCGTGTTGCGCGATGTGTTTGTGCAACATCCGGAACTCGGCTGGTTCATCGCCTCCATTTACCTGATCTGCGGCGCCTTCCGGCTGGCGCGGTTCAATGTGCTCTCGACCTACGCCACCGGCGGCGGCAAGGATTTTGTCGGTTTTCCAATTCCATCGGCGGCGGCACTGGTGGCGTCGCTGACCCTCTTCATCATGTGGGTGGAGGAAAAGGATTTCCCCAAGGGCAAATGGCGGTTTCTGCTGCCGGTGTTGATGCTGTTTCTGTCATGGATGATGGTCAGCCAGGTGCGGTATCCGAGCTTCAAATCACTGAACTTGCGCGCGACCCGGACCTTTACCAAGACGCTGGTGGCGATTCTATTTGTCGGCTGCGTGCTGGTGTTGCAGGAAAAAATCCTGGTGTTCATTCTGCCGCTGTTTTTCACGGCCTATTTGATTTACGGATTTGTGCGGCCGCGCATCTCGCGGGCCATGCGCCGGGAAATTGAAGATGAAGACGAGGACGAGCCGGACGCCGCTCACTGAAAACCATGTCGGAACTGCCGCCCATTTTCCTCGCCGCCCTGACCGGTTTTGTCAGTGGCTTCCTGCTTTCCGTGCCCGTCGGCCCGGTGAATCTCACCATCATCAACGAAGGCGCGCGGCGCGGCTTCAAATGGGCGGTGCTCATCGGCCTCGGCGCGGCGACGATGGATGTGATTTACTGCACCATTGCCTTCACCGGGTTTTCGTCATTTTTCGGCAGCCGCATCGTCAAAGCCTCGATGGAGGTGTTCACTTTCGTTTTCATGTTGTTTATGGGCGTAAAATTTCTTTCGGCAAAAACCGTGGTTGCGCCCACCCAACTCGGCGGCGCCGCCAGCCTTATTGAAAAACGCATTGACGAAAAATTGCACCCGCATTCGGCGTTCATGATCGGCTTCGCGCGCGTGCTGGGCAACATGGGCGTGTTGCTGTTCTGGATCGTGGCGGCCGCCTACTTCATGTCGCACGATTCCTGGTTCACCTCCTATGAGTGGGTGGATGACACCATCGCCGCCAAAGCAGCATTCATTGCCGGCGTGGCGCTGGGCGCGAGTTTGTGGTTCTGCGCGCTCAGCTATCGGGTGTCGCGCGGGCAGGGCCAGTTCAGCGAACTGACTCTGCTGCGTATGGAGCGCTTTTCCGGCATTTGGCTGCTGGGCATAGGATTATACGATGGGGTGCATATCGCTTTGCTGTTGGCGCGGCATCAGACATGGAATTTGAAATGCCGGCGCGCGAAAAATTTTCCACCATCAAACCATGTTAAAAGCTGGAATCGTCGGTTTGCCCAACGTCGGGAAGTCCACGCTCTTTAATGCCGTCACCCGCTCGCACAAGGCGCCGGCGGAAAACTACCCCTTCTGCACCATCGAACCGAACCTCGGCGTCGTCTCCGTGCCGGAACCGCGGCTCGAACCGCTCGCAAAGATTGCAAAAACGCAGACCATCATTCCCACGACGATTGAATTCGTGGACATCGCCGGCCTCGTGAAAGGCTCGTCGCACGGCGAAGGTTTGGGCAACAAGTTTTTAAGCCACATCCGCGAAGTGGACGCCATCCTGCATGTCGTCCGCTGCTTCGAGGACCCCGACATCGTCCACGTCACGGGCAGCGTGGATCCCGTGCGCGACATCGAAATCGTCACCACCGAACTCGTGCTGGCCGACATCGAGGCGGTCAAAAAGCGGCGGGAGAAAATCGCCAAGGACGTGAAGCGCGGCGACAAGCACGCGATGCTGGAGGAGCACCTGCTGGAAAAGATTGGCGCCCATCTGGACACGGGCAGGCCGGCCAACACACTGGCCATCCCGCTCTCGCCCGATGAGAAGAGCATCCAGCGCAGTTTCTTTCTCCTGACCGACAAGCCGACCGTCTTCGTCTGCAACGTCAAGGAAAACGACCTCGCCACCGCCGGCCAGAATCCCTTCGTCCAAAAAGTGCGCGACTACGTAAAGACGCATCTCACCTGCGAAGCCGTTGTCGTCAGCGCGCAGATTGAAAGCGACCTGGTGGATTTGTCGCCGGACGAGGCGAAGGAGTTTTTGCAGGAACTCGGCGTGGCCGAATCCGGCGCCGGCCAGCTTATTCGGGCCGCATATCACGTGCTCGGCCTGCGGACGTTTTTCACCTTCAACGAAAAAGAGGTCCGGGCGTGGACGATTCACGCCGGGGACACGGCCGTGAAGGCCGCCGGCACCATCCACACCGACTTCGAACGCGGGTTCATCAAGGCGGAGACGGTGAACTGGGATGACCTGGTGAAGTGCGGCTCGGTCGGCCACGCCCGCGAAACCGGCCACTACCGCATCGAAGGCCGCGATTACGTCGTCAAGGACGGCGACGTGCTGCTGTTCAAATTCAACGTCTGATTTACGATATTGGCTTTACGATTTACGAGCGTCATCCACAATCCACACGTGCCGCGTAAATCGTGTATCGTAAATCGAGAATAATGACCTTCTTGTCGGTTCCTGCTTTTCAACGGATTGCCAGACTTGACTGCCTGCCCGGTTCTGTTACCTTTGCCTCGTGAACAGCAGCAAGCAAGTGAACAACGCAGCCAGCAGCCAATATTTCTTTTATTGGTTTTGGGCGGTAAGCGCGCACTTGCGGCTGCGATAAAACTTTAACCAAACCAATCGCCGCAGGTCGCCAAACGCCTGCGGCGTTTTTGTTTTGGCAACCTTCGGTCAACCCATAAAAAACCATGATCATCGTACTAAAACCCCGGATTTCGCGGAAGGACGAACAATCCGTTCTCAAGGAAATCCGCCGACTCGGCTACATCCCCCACGTCATGCGTGGCGTGGCGCGCACCGTCATCGGCGCCATCGGTGACGAACTCACCCACGCCAACCTCGAAACGCTGGTCTCGCAATTCCCGCTCGCGGTCGAAAGCGTCACGCCCATCCAGAAGCGCTACAAGCTCGTCAGCCGCGAAGCGCACCCGGCCAATTCCGCCGTCCGCGTCCGCCAACACGTTATCGGCGACAAACAATTCCATGTCATGGCCGGCCCGTGTTCGGTGGAAAGCGAGAAACAACTGCTCCAAACCGCCGAAGCGGTGAAAAATGCCGGGGCGACCATCCTGCGCGGCGGCGCGTTCAAACCGCGCACGTCACCTTACGAATTCCAGGGACTCGGCGAAAAGGGCTTGAAGCTGCTCGACAAGGCGCGGCGCGCCACCGGGCTGGCCGTCATCACCGAATTGCTTTCCGAAAATCACGCCGACCTGGTGGCTGAATACACGGACATCATCCAGATTGGTGCGCGCAATTCACAGAACTTCCAACTGTTGATTGCCGCCGCCAAGACCGGCAAGCCCGTTATGCTCAAGCGCGGCCTTTCCATGAAAATCGAGGAATGGCTGCTCGCGGGCGAATACGTCCTCGCCAACGAAAATCCAAACCTCCTGTTCTGCGAACGCGGCATCCGCACGTTCGAAACCTACACGCGCAACACGCTGGACCTCTCGGCCATTCCCATCATCAAGCGCGAATCGCATTGTCCGATCGTGATTGACCCGAGCCAGGGGGCCGGGCGCGCGGACCTGGTGGCGGCGATGTGCCAGGGCGCGGTGGCGATGGGCGCGGACGCGCTTTTGATTGAAGTGCATCCCAACCCGGCGGAAGCCTGGAGCGACGGCGCGCAACAGATGTCGTTCGACATGTTCGCGAAGCTGATGCAGGAATTGAAGCCGTTCATCCGGGCCGCTGGCCGGGAATGAACGTTACTCACGGATTGACCGCCGGCGGAGCGTGGCTCGCCGGACGTTTGGTCAAAGCCGTCAGCTGATCCAGCGCGAAGACAGCCGGGCCGGGACTGCCGTCCTGGTTCCAGATGTCCTGCTCCGGCGCCCAGTACATCACCCCCAGCCCGTGCGGTGCCTTTTGGACCGTGTTCACCAAGTCGGCCATGAACTGCAGGCGCCCTTCGGGTGTCACCGGCCACAGCATGTCCGGATTTTGCTCAAATCGCGAGCGGCCGTAGCCGGTCTCGACGACCACAAAATCCTTGTTATACCGCCGGGCGCACTGGTTCAGGTTGCTCCAGAGTCCGTCGAGGGTGCCGTGATGCCAGGGCGGGTAGTAGCTCTGGGCAATGATGTCGTATTCGACGTGCGCGGCGTTCAGATGATCGAAAAACCACCGGGTCACCGTCCAATTCGCACCCTGGTCAATGTGGATGGCGATGCGCGGCGGCGGGTTGCCGGCGGCGGATTTCACGCCACGAATGCCGGCCTTGAGGATGCGCGTCAAATGGTCCCATTGTTTCACCTCGTCGTAAGGTTGCGGCGGCGGGTAATTGGTCGAGCCGGGAATCTGCACCTGCGCCAGCGGCCAGAGCGTGCCGCGGGTGACCTCGTTGCCGACCTGCACCCAATCGGGCATGGCACCGGCGTCTTTCAGTTGTTTGACGGTGTCATGCGTGTAGGCCTCAACCTGCTGTTCGAGGCCGTCAAAATCCAGGTTCGTCCACGCGACCGGTATCAACTGGTGTTGCGGATCGGCCCAGGTGTCGGATAAGTGAATGCATAGCAGGAACGTTCCGCCGGCGGCTTTGATCCGCCTGGCCAGCGGGATCATGTTTGCCAGCGAGTTGTCGGGGGCATTCCGGACGGGCGAAACGAACACACGCAGGCGAAACATCGTCCATCCGTGATTCATCAGGATGGCCCATTCTTCATTGGTGTTGCCGTTTTCCTGATAGACGCGATTGGTTCCCCGGCCGCCGCGGCCGGGCGCGCCGAGGGCTGAGACATCCGCGCCCAGGACGAATTTGGGCGCCGGAGATTTCCCGGCGGTCCGGTCGGGCTTCGGTGCCTGACATCCCACCAGAAGCGCAGATCCGATAAGTGACGCGGCGAAAAGCATCCCCCAGTTCGTCAACGATGCCATCACTTTGCGGGTTTCGTCGTGCATAACGATTTCTCTTTCCCTTTTTGCCGATGGCTAAACTGCAATTCTCACTGGCCGAAGAATTTTTGGATCTCGCGGATGACCTCCACAAACCGGTCCACTTCGTCCGGGGTGTTGTAGAAATAGAAACTGGCGCGGGCGGTGGATTCCACGCCCAGCCGGTGCATGAGCGGTTGCGTGCAATGGTGGCCGCCGCGCAACGCCACGCCCGCCTGGTCCGCCAGCGTCACCACGTCGTGCGCGTGAATGTCCTTGATCAGAAAACTTACCAGCCCGGCGCGGCCGGTTTTCGGGCCGAACAGCCGGATGGTTTTCAGCGCAGCCAGCTTTCCGTAGGCGTAGGCCGCCAGTTCCTGGTCGTGTTTCCAGATATTTTCCCGACCGATGTCGTCAAGATAATCCATGGCCACGTGCAGACCAATCGGACCTGAGATGTCCGGCGTGCCGGCCTCGAAGCGGTGCGGCGCCTTCTTGAATTCAGTCTTTTGATATTCAACGGACAAAATCATCTCGCCGCCGCCCTGATACGGCGGCATGGCGTCGAGCAGTTCCTGCCGGCCCCACAAAATGCCGATGCCGGTCGGCCCGCAGATTTTATGGCCGGAAAACGCGAGGAAATCGCAGCCGATGGCCTGCACGTCCACGGGGCAATGCCCGGCGCTTTGTGCGGCATCCACGAGCGAGGTAACACCGAGCTTGCGCGCGCGGGCGCAAAGATCGGCGACCGGGTTTACGGTGCCCAGCGAGTTCGAGATGTGGACCATGGCGAACAGTTTCACCTGCTTGGTCAGCAATGAATCGAGCCGGCTCAAATCGAGCAGGCCTTCGTCCCCAGTGACGGGCACATAGGCGACCTTTGCGCCGGTGCGCTGGGCGAGCAATTGCCACGGCACGAGGTTGCTGTGATGCTCCATTTCCGTGAGCAGGATAATATCATTGGCTTTGAGATTTTTCGCGC
The DNA here is from genome assembly GCA_963744965.1 of uncultured Verrucomicrobiae bacterium. Taxonomy (GTDB): domain Bacteria; phylum Verrucomicrobiota; class Verrucomicrobiia; order Limisphaerales; family UBA11358; genus UBA11358. The sequence continues at coordinate 73,562 of CAVUVT010000006.1, read as the reverse complement.
CCCAGGCACTGGCGACCAGGTTGATGCCCTCGGTGGTGCCGCGCGTGAAAATGATTTCCTCGGCGCTGCGGGCGTTGATGAATTTCGCGGCGCGGGTCCGGGCGGCTTCGTAACCCGCCGTGGCGCGATTGCTCAATTCGTGGATGCCGCGATGGACGTTGGCGTTGTCGTGTTCGTAATAATGCACCAGCGCGTTAATCACCGCGCGCGGTTTTTGCGACGTGGCGGCGTTGTCGAAATAAATCAGCGGCTTGCCGTGGACCTGCTGGTCGAGGATGGGGAAATCCTTTCGCAGCGCGGACCAATCAACGGTTTTATTCATTGGAATTCTTTAGCCACAGATGAAACACAGATCGAACGCAGATAAAACTGAACTTCGCAAACTATTGCGGCTGCAAATCGCTTTTGAATCATTGTTGGCAAGTTTGCCCATCGGTGTTTCATCTGTGTGAATCTGTGGCTCAAAGCAGGCCCAGTTGCAATTTGGCGGCCTCAGTCATCATGCTCTGATTCCACGGCGGATCCCAGACCAGCTCGACGTTCGCCTCGTCAATCGGTTCCAGGCTCATCAGCTTGTTTTGCACATCCTGCGCGAGCGCCGGCCCCATGCCGCAACCGGGCGCGGTCAAAGTCATTTTCACGTCGGCCTTGAAACTGTTTGCGCCCACGGACGTGAGGTGACAGTCGTAAATCAGGCCAAGGTCCACAATATTGACGGGAATCTCCGGGTCGTAACACGTCTTGAGCGCTTCCCAGATTTGTTTTTCCAGATGCTCTTGCGTGACCGGGCCGGAAACGGTCGTGGCCGGCGCGGATTTGATTTCCAGTCCGAGCGCGTCGGCATCCTTGCCGTCAATGCGGAACATGTTGCCATTAACAATGACGGTAAAGGCGCCGCCGAGCGATTGGGTGACGTAAGCCTGCCCGCCTTTTTGCAACGTGACCTTCGTCCCAACGGGGACGACCGAAGCTTCCACGTCGCGGGTCAAAATTTTTGGATCATTCGGATTCATAAAACACCTCTCCAATCAATCACCGCCACTATCTTCGCCGCAATGGCGGCTGAAATCAATTAAAGGATTAAAAACAGAAATCCCCCCGAAACAACCAAGAAGCGACTATGTTCTTAAGCACCAGCATCTATCGGCTTCGGAACAAAACGTGCAACTGCGGCAAGTTCCAACGCCAAAATCTTCTGGGCAGGTTTGTCTATAGGCCAACCCAAAATGCACGCATGGTTTAAATTTTCTGGAACGGGCCTTGGTTCGACTGTCAATTTCTGTTTTCTTACCTCTTCGGCAGAAACATCAGCCCTTCCATACAAAGTTGCTGGCCGGGCATCTGAAATCTCTTGTCCTACCTTCCATATTTCTGGTTCAGAAAGCGATTTGTGGCGGGTAACTGACAAGTCGGGATATGGATGAGGAATAAACTGGGATTTCCCATATGGTTTAATGCCCACGAACGGCGTGGGTGGTTTTCGTGATTTTCTGCCTTCTTCATAAGTTTGCAAGTCATTTTTCCAGTCTGACCTTGGTTTTTGTCCGGCGCGGAAGGTGTTTTGACGCCATTGTTGGCTCAAATGCCATTTTTCTTCTGGAGGTGAAGACACCGCCTCCGTTGTTGCCGTGGTTTTCATGTGATTCCTTCCACTTTTCCTCATCCGGTTGCTGCAGCTGGTGATCTCAGCCGTCCAATCCGTTCCAAAATCGTCTGGAACAACTCTCTCGGCACCGCCACTTCCGCCATCTGGAAGATGATCTTCCGGGAATGGCGAACCACCTTCGCCCCGATCTTGATCAGTTTCTCCCGCAACGTCGTCAACGTCCAGTGACGCACCGCTTGGGGCAGCACCGCCTGACGCAGGAAGTTGCCCAAATTGTAGGCCAGCACGAACAGGTGCAGCCGCACCTGATTGTCCACAAAGTCGTGACAAGATAGCCTCGTCCATTTGACGGCGTTCTTGCCTTCCTTGATCCACTGCTCCGCCGTGCCCCGTTGATTATAGAACCGCACCACCCGTTTGGCTGGTCGGGTTAGATTGGTCACGATAAATCCGACCCGAGGAAAAAGTTCGCCATTGTGCCACTCCACCTTTGCCACCACGCGCCGGGCCTGATTCCAACTCTTGGCCTGATACAAAAAACCGGCATACCAGACCACCGGCGCGTTCGAGGGACGCCCCACCGGTCGGATCAGCAGTGGTTCGATGTCCCGCTGCAACGCATCATTGGCCGGCAGACGGATGGCATACTCGAATCCCTCGGCTTCCAAATATTCATAGAGCTCCGGGTTGGCAAAGGCGGCATCCGCCCGAAATTTGCGTGGAATATTTTTACCCTGATACCGCGCCACCACCGGTTCCAGCACCGCCCGCCAATCCTTGGCGCTATGCACGTTGCCATCTCGCAGCAGGGACTGCTCCACATCGCCAAACTGATTGAAGCAAAACAGCGGATGGTAGCAGGTGCAGCCGAAATGGCCGTTGAACGCGGTTCCTTCCTGCTCGCCATAGGTCTCGCTCACGGAACTATCCATGTCCAAAATGAGTTCCCGCATCGGCTGGCGTTCCCGTAGCCGGTCAATCCATTTTCCTGATAGCTTCGTCAACGCCTTCAAGTTGCCCGGTTGGGTCAATACCTCGGTCTCGAACCGTCCCATCTGGCTGGTGGACGCTGCAGTGTGTTCCGTGGCTCGCCCACCAACAATCTGCCGCATGGTAGGATCAACGGAGAGCCGTTCGGCATCATTGGTGTCTTCGTAACCTGCCAACCGGCTGAAGATGGACTGCCGCATCTGCGCTACCATCGAGTGTTGCGTGTTCTTACCCGTCCGACCATCACTCAACAGATTTTCACCCAGATCGGTTAGACCCAGTGCCGCATCCAGTTCCCGATAGGCCAGCAACCCGGCATCAGACGTGATCTTGGAACCGTGAAACTCCAGCTTCAACCGACTATCAAAAGCCATCCGCAGACCCGGTTTTATGCCTGCACCCGTTGGATTCTCGGTTTTTCGTTGGTTGGACATAGATGAAAGCCTTTGTTTATGCGGCTTTATTGTATGCCACTAACTCCTGCTTGTGAAGTTTATTTGGGAAATATGGGATAAAAGCGTCCTGTTTGACGGTTTGATTGCTTGGACGGAACCACTTCCTTGACGTAATAAAGCGAGCGAGCAATTCGCTGTTCTTTACAAAATCTGATGTTCCTTCATCACTCACGCAACCATTACCCGTGAAACCAAATCTATAATGATTTTCGGAACATCGCCAAAGAAAGGTTCAGTCCCGTAAGTTTTACTTACGCCAAGCAACGCGGCGTAATGCAGTTCGCCATTTTTGCTGAAACTGATTGAAAGCGTTCTGCGGGAAGAATGATACCATTCCAAAGTTATCTCACCGTCAGGCTCAACCCCAACAGACGGGGCAACCGCCCCAAGTGGCAATGCCTCCAAAAACTTAAAGGCTGCGCGGTATGATTCGTCCGACACGGGCGACGCTCCCTGTCCATCCCAGTTCGCGGATTTACATTCTTCAGCAACCGCAAACAATTCGTTGAAAACTTCCTGGACGTTGAAGCCGAAATAAACGGAATTTTGCAGGCTTTGCCGTCCAACTGCACCTTGCTTGGCAACAAAATCAGCCAACTCACTTGCTCCACGAGTGGTCATCGGGCTGTAACTGATCAAAGCTGCTGTTGTCATTTCTACAATCATCGGAATAATTCCAAAGCTTTTGATGTTATACTGCCGAAAAATGTCTTATTTTTCAACCACCGTAATTCGGCCAGCCGTTCTTCCAAAACACCATCTTTGATTTCCAAAGGCTGGGTTGTGAATGCGTCAATGTCAACAATCAAACCAATTCCCTCGGCTTGAGGGTTTGTGGCCGGCTGAATCGTGCGAATTATGTTTATCGCGTAAGGATAGCCCGGCACGGCAAGTGTGTCGTGATAAAAAAAACTCAAGAACGGCAGTTCCAAATTAAAAGGCGGCTCTGGATAAGGTTGAATGTATTTTTCAAAATCAACTTCTTTTGGAGGCAGTTGAATTTTGTTGATAAACCGTAAACCGATCCGCTGCATTTCCGTTGGCCGGGCTGTCTCCAGATAAATTTTCCACAGCCGCATTGCTTCGCCAAAAAACAGATCCCAGCTTTGATACGGCTGGAGTCGGCTGAAAACAAACCCGTCACGGTTAAATTGCACACTTTGAGTTTCATCTTTTGACTGACAAAATAAACCGTGCCAACTCGAACTTTGCTCTGACGTCTGTGGTGAATGGGCCGGAACTAATTTTACTTCTTGCGTAATTCTATTGCGGGAAAAAACTTTTTGATAATCTGGAAGTTTTGGTTTCAGACGTTCCGATACATTTTTTTCTTCCCATGGAGATTCAGGGCGGGCATGAACCTGCATCGCAGCTTCAACAATTGGTGCTCGCGGCAAAAGTTCAAATTGTTCTGTAATGTTAATTTTCATTGTCGCCCGCTCCAAAACTACTGAACGAGTCACAGCCTGTCCATATTTCATCCGCACCGTCGGAATAAAATCAGTTTTGTTCCGACTCTGTCGTCACCGGCTTGGCGTCGCCCTTGAGCGCCGCCATGACGGCGTGCCAGGACAAAATTGCGCACTTTACCCGCGCAGGAAATTTATGAACGCCGGCGAACACCGCCAGCTTGCCGACGTCGCCCTGGACATTGCCGGTGGTGACCATTTCATGGACCTGGCCGAACATTTTTTCCACGTCCGCCTTCGTTTTGCCTCTGGCAAATTCGGTGAGCAGCGAGGCCGAGGCCTTGGAAATGCAGCAGCCGGAGCCGACGAAGCTGATGTCCTTGATGGTGTCGCCGTCCAGCGCAAGAAAGAGCTTCAACTGGTCGCCACAGAGCGGGTTGTGTCCCTGCGCCGAGCAGGTGGCCTGCGCCATTTCATGGAAATTCCGCGGCTTCTTGCAGTGATCAAGAATGACCTGCTGATAAAGTTCGCTCAGTTCGTCAAACATATTTTCCTGTAGCCGCCGCTGTGAATCGGCGGATTGTTCCGCGTTTTACAAACGCGGCTGCAAAATCAATTCTTTTTTGCCAGATGATGGTTCGCTTCCAGCCGGTCCCATACCAGCCGGTCCAGTTTCTCGCGCACGGCATCGTGCTTCACCCGCGCAATGATTTCGCCGGCGAAGGCGTGAATCAGCATCCGGCGCGCGTTGTCCGTGCCGATGCCGCGCGAACGCAGGTAAAAAATGGATTCGTCGTTCAACTGTCCGACCGTCGCGCCGTGCGTGCATTTGACGTCGTCGGCGTAAATCTCCAGTTGCGGCTTGGTGTCCGCCGTCGCGTTGTCGGAGAGCAGCAGGTTTTTGTTCGTCTGCTTGGCGTCGGTCTTCTGCGCAATTTCCCGGACCAGGATCCGCCCGTGAAAAACGCCCTTCGATTTGTCGTCGAGGATGCCGTTGAAATACTCGTGGCTGGCGCAATGGGGCTGGGCGTGCTCGACAATCATGTGATGGTCGGCGAGCTGCTCGCCGCGTGTCAGATAGAGGCCGTTGAGAATGCATTCCAGCCCTTCGCCCGCGAGCTTGGCGCGGATGTTGGTGCGCGAGAGCTTCGCGCCGAGCGCAAAGGAATGGACGCTCACGTTGCTCGCACGGCCAAGCTGGGCGGCTATCGTCGCCAGATGAAACGCGGCGTCGGCTTCGTCCTGAAATTTCACGTGTTCCAGCGCGGCGTTGTTGCCGGCGACGATTTCAGTGACGGCGTTGGTGAAGTACGCCACATTGTCCGCCGAAAGGTAACTTTCAATGACCGTTGCCTTGCTGTTTGCCCCGGTGACAATCAGGTTGCGCGGCTGGATGGTTTCGCCGCCTTGTCTGGCGGTGGAGATGAAAATGAACTGGATGGGTTCGGCGACCGAAATTCCGGCGGGCACTTGAACGAATCCGCCATCGGTGAAGAACGCCTGGTTCAACGCCGCAAAGGCATTGTTGTTCGCCGGGGCGTAAAGGCCGAACTGCCGTTTGAGAAATTCCGAATCCGCCACCAGCGCCGCCGTCAGGTTCGACACTCTCACCCCGTCGGGCAATCCATGCACGGACGAAAGCGCCATCGAGTATTGGCCGTTGACAAAAACGAGCCGGGCACCGGGCAGATGGGCGAATATGAATTTTTCCAGGGCGGCATGGGCGGCGGCATCATTTGCCGGTTCAGTGGCGGGTTGGAGCGGCAGCCGGGCCAGCGGGGCCACATTGGTGAAACGCCAGTCTTCGTCCTGCAACGTCGGGAAACCGAGTTCGGCAAAGCGCGCAATGCCCGCCCGACGCAGCGGCAACAGCCAGGACGGTTGCAACGCCGATTCAAAGCGGCTGAAGTTTTCGAGGAACAGGCCGATGTCCGGTTTTTGCTGCTTTGAGGTCATGATTTAATTGTCCAATTTTATAAATTAGACCTTCAATTTCCCATGCCCGGCGCCGCGGCGCAAGTCTGGAGCGGTTTGGAGTTCCGCCTTCAGGCGGTCTCCTGTCGTTGGTCGCCCGAACCGCGTAAACGCGGAACTCCCAACGCGGGGTCCCGTCGGCGAATGAATTAATCCAGCGTAAGATAAAAGCCGGCGGGACGCCGGCGCTTCCCGGGACTGCAAACACTGGCGTACCAGCATCAGTGTGCTAACCTGTTGTCGTGCCAACACAAGAAGACATCAAAAACGCGCTGAAGGCTGTCAAGTATCCCGGCTATTCGCGCGACATTGTTTCCTTTGGGCTTGTCAGGGAAATTTCCTTCCCGCAAGGCGGGATCAACGTCGCGATGCAACTGACCACATCGAATCCCGAAGCCGCGCGCCAGATCAAGGAAGACAGCGAGCGGGTTTTGAAGGCGCTGCCCGGGGTGAAACTCGTCAACGTCGAAGTCAAACAGCCCGCCGCCGGACAAGCGGCGCCCACGGGTGGGTTGGCGAACCAGAACCGGGTGCCGGACGTGAAGCGCGTCATCGCCATCGCCAGCGGCAAGGGCGGCGTCGGCAAATCCACCTGCTCGGCGAATCTGGCCTGTGCGCTGAAACATCTTGGGGCGCGGGTTGGTTTGCTGGATTGCGACATCTACGGGCCGAGCATTCCGCTGATGATGGGCGTTCACGAGCGTCCAACGGTCAGCGATGACGAGCGGCTCGTGCCGCCGTCCAATCACGGGGTGAAAGTGATGAGCATCGGGTTGCTGCTCGACGACGGCCAGCCGGTGATCTGGCGCGGGCCGATGATTTCGAAAACGATTCAACAATTTCTGTTCGCCGTGGAATGGGGGAAGATGGATTTCCTGCTGGTGGACCTGCCGCCGGGCACGGGCGACGCGCAACTCTCGCTGTGCCAGGCCGTGCCGCTGGATGGCGGCATCATCGTGACCACGCCGCAGGAGGCGTCGCTCGGCGTTGTGCGCAAAGGCATCGCGATGTTCAAGAAGGTCAACGTGCCGATTCTCGGCATTGTCGAAAACATGAGTTATTTCACCGCGCCCAACGGCGAGCGCGTGGAAATTTTCGGTCACGGCGGGGGCCAGGCCGAGGCGGCGCGGCAAAACATTCCCTTCCTGGGCGAAGTGCCGATTTTCACCGAGATCCGCGAAGGCGGCGACCGGGGGATGCCGATTGTGGTTTCCGTGCCGGAAAAACCGGCGGGGCAGGCGTTCGTTCAAATTGCCGAAGCGTTGCGGAAGCTGTTGGCGTGATTCCCAAATTCTTGATTTTCACCTCCGGCTGACGCCCTGGGCTGCCGGCTGACGCGCCTGTGGCGCGGCAAGCTCCCGGCTGGGAAGCGACACCGGCATTGGCAAATCATTTAATTTCGACATTAGATCGGTTCAGATTTTTATTGCCAGATTTGGCCCGAGGATTTAAATTTAGCGTACGAATTTTGTATTTCATCTATGTCGGACGCTATGAAAGACGCATCAACGGCGAACGATTTGTTAAAGAACTCCTCGCTTTACCGCGAGTTTCAGGCCGAGCGCGAGGAAATTCTCAGGCACAAGTGGATTGAGTCGGAGAAGGCCGGGCACGACATCGGCTTTGAGCGGGCGTTGACGGATTGGATCATCAATCACCGCTCAAGCTGGCGCAAAACCCGCCAGGTCGCCGGTCACTGAAAACAAATTAAATGTTCCTTTAACGCTGCCCGGTGAGGCGGCGAAGGAAACCATGAACGCCAAACGCGCAACGCGAATCGGCTCCGCCCGGCGGAGGGACTCGCGGTTTTTTTATGCCTGAATCCACCGTCATCCTCGATGCCCTGGCGATCCAGCGCGCGCTGGCGCGCATCGCGCATGAAATCGCCGAGCGCAACGAAGTCGGCACGGATGTCGTGCTGATTGGCATTCCCACCGGGGGCGACCATCTCGCGGAACGGTTGAGCAAAATTCTTTCAGGCATCTGGAACCAGCCGGTGCCCGTCGGCATTCTCGACGTGTCCATGCATCGCGACGATCTCGACCAGCGCGTCGCGCCGAAGGTGTTTCCCACCGTCATCCCGTTCGACGTGACCGGCAAGACGGTCGTGCTGGTGGACGACGTGCTGTTCAGCGGCCGCACGACGCGCGCCGCCATGGACGCGCTCAATGATTTTGGCCGGCCCAAACGGATCCAGCTCGCGGTGCTCATTGACCGCGGTCACCGCGAATTGCCCATCAAGGCGGATTTTGTCGGCAAAAATGTGCCGACGGCGCTGGAGGAAAAGATTTCCCTGCTCCTCGTCGAATCGGGCGCGTCCCGGGACGAGGTGATCTTGAAAAAGCAATGAGCTGGAACCGCAAACATCTGTTGGACATTGAATCGCTCACGGTGGATGAGATTACGACGGTGCTCGACACGGCGCGGGCGTTCAAGGTGGTGGGTGAACGCGCCATCAAGAAAGTCCCGGCGTTGCGCGGCAAAACCGTCGTCAACCTGTTCATCGAACCGTCCACGCGCACACGCATCAGCTTTGAACTGGCCGAGCAGCGGCTCTCGGCAGACATCATCAATTTTACCGCCGAGGCCTCATCATTGAAAAAGGGCGAGACGCTCAAGGACACCGCACGCAATCTCGAGGCGCTCAACGCCGATTTCATCGTCATGCGCCACAGCGCGTCGGGGGCGGCGCATTTCCTGTCGCGCGTGCTCAACGCCCACGTCGTCAATGCCGGGGACGGGGCGCACGAACATCCCACCCAGGCGTTGCTCGACGCCTTCACCATCCGCGAACGCAAGGGCAAGATCGCCGGGCTGAACGTTACGATTCTGGGCGACATTCTATACAGCCGCGTGGCGCGCTCGGACATCTGGGCGCTGACGAAACTGGGCGCGCGCGTCACGCTTTGCGGGCCGTCCACGCTCGTGCCCAAAACGTTCGAGCAAATGGGCTGCCGCGTGACCCACGACCTGGAGGAAGCCATTCGCGACGCCGACATCATCAACCTGCTTCGCATCCAGCACGAACGCCAGCGCAAGACCATGTTCCCCAGCATCAACGAATACACACAGCTGTTCGGACTCAACAAGGCGCGTCTGGCCAAGACCAAGGCGGATGCGCTCATCATGCATCCCGGTCCGGTCAATCGCGGCGTGGAAATTGACAGCGAAATTGCCGACTCGGTCCGCTCGTTGATCCTGGAGCAGGTGACCAACGGCCTGGCCGTGCGCATGGCCGCGCTTTTCTTGATCAACGGTGGCAAGGGCCCGCAGGAACTGACGGGAAATTAAGCAAGCCGCCGAGGTTGATTTGTGTTTTACGCTCGCCCCCACCTTTTATCCTCTCCCCCAGGAGAGGAAATAGCTGCTGGTTGATTCCGATTTTGCGGATGACCGTCCGGCCAATCCAGTCGCACGAATTTTCAAGCAGCGGAAAGCGATTCTCCTTCTCCTTGGGGAGAAGGCCGGGTTGAGGGAGGATGTGAGCTAAGGCCAAATGCCTACCCATCAGCTTTAATTTCAGCCAAACCTTTCACGATGGCAATACTGGCGGATGTGCCAAGGCGCGTCGCGCCGGCTTCAATCATTGACAGCGCGGTTTTGGTGTCGCGAATGCCGCCGGAGGCCTTGACGCCGAACTTCGGGCCGACGGTTTCGCGCAGCAATTGTACATCTTCCAGCGTGGCCCCGCCGGTGCTGAAGCCGGTGGAGGTTTTGACAAAGCGCGCTCCGCTTTCAACGGCCAGCTTGCAGGCGCGGACTTTTTGGTCGTTCGTCAGCAGGCAGGTTTCCAAAACAACCTTCACCGGGCGTTCATCTGCCTGGGCTTCCACCATGTCGCAAAGCTTGCGAAAAACGAATTTGTCCTCGCCATCCTTGAGGCGGCCAATATTGAGGACGACGTCAATCTCGTGCGCGCCGTCGTCAATGGCCGCCTCGGTTTCAAAACGCTTAACATCACCGGACATGGCGCCCAGCGGGAAACCGACGGCGCAACCGACCTTCACCTCGCTGCCCTCCAGAAGATGACAGGCGGCGACGACCCATGAACCGTTCACGCTGACGCTGTGAAATTTATGTTCGCGCGCCTCGGCACAGAGTTTTTCGATGTCCTGAATGGTGGCGTCCGCCCGGACCAAGGTATGGTCAATGAACCGGGCCAGGGCGGCGGGAGTGGTTGGCCACGACATGGGTGAAGCGTCAGTGATCGGTCAAACGCCAATGGGATGCCACGCGGTCTTGAACTCGACCGTGTCAAGAATCCAATACGGATTTTCAGCCTGGGTGGTGAACCAGCCGGCGGGCTTCAGGAAATGCTTCATATAACGCTTAAGATTGATGGCTGTGCCCGCCTGCAACTTCGCGCTCAACTCCGCATTGCCCACACCGTCCACGACGGCGTTCACGTCCAGGTGGCCGGCGATGTGCGGAATGAGTTCGGCGCGCTTGCCGGTCAGGATGTTCACCACGCCGCCGGGCAGGTCGCTCGTGGCAAGAATTTCGGCGAAAGTTACGGCCGGCAGCGGGAATTTTTCCGATGAAACCACAATCGCTGCATTGCCGCTCAAAATCACCGGCGCCACGAGCGATACCAGCGCCAGCAGCGACGGCTCGTCCGGCGCGAGCACGACCGCCGTGCCGGTCGGCTCCGGTGTCGTGAAATCGAAATGCGATGTCGCCACGGGATTCACACTGCCGAAAATCTGCTGGTATTTGTCCGTCCAGCCTGCGAAATATATCAGCCGGTCAATGGCCAGTGTCACTTCGCGTTTCGCCCGGGCGGCGCTGGCGCCGTCGAGCGGGCGATCTCGTTGACCAGCTCGCTCGCGCGGTTTTGCAGCATCTCGGCGGCGCGATAAAGAATTTGACCGCGATTGTAGGCGGTGGCCTTGCTCCAGCCGTCCACCGCCGCGCGCGCGGCGACCACGGCATCCCGGAAATCCTTGCGTGAGGCGTGGGCATAATTGTCCAGGTGCGCGCCCGCCGCCGATTTCGCCGGCAGATAACGTCCACTCTCGCTGCGCGGAAATTTGCCGCCGATGTAGAGCTTGTAGGTTTTTTTTACGTCGAGTCGCGTGCTCATAAATTATTTTCGTTTTACCGGCCAGACCATCTGCGCCACGCCGAGAATCCCCAGCACGATGCCGCCGATGTAAAGATACATTGCCCGATCCGTCGGCGCGCCGGTGAAAGCCTGCTGCACCTGCGAGCCAAACGAATCTGCGATGTTGCGTCCCCAAACCAGCAGGCAAACGCCAAGCGCTATGAAAATGATTCCGGTTACTTTTTGCATGGACGATTCGTTGATTTTTAATCCAGCCGGCAATACGCCGCCAGACCCTGCAATCCGCCTTCGCGGCCGAAGCCGCTTTCCTTGTAGCCGCCAAACGGGCTGGTGGGATCGAACTTGTTGAATGTGTTCGCCCAGACGACGCCGGCGCGGAGCTGGTTGACGATCCTGAAAATTTTGCTGCCCTTGTCCGTCCAGACACCGGCGCTCAAGCCGTAAGGCGTGTTGTTCGCGCGTTCGACGGCTTCCTCCGGGGTGCGGAACGTCATCACGGCGAGCACTGGTCCGAAGATTTCCTCCTGCGCGACGCGATGGGACGCCGTCACACCGGTGAGGAACGTGGGTGGATACCAATAGCCGCGTTCAGGCAGCGTGCAGCGCGTTTGCACCAATTGCGCCCCTTCGTCCACGCCGCTTTGGACCAGCTCGCGGATTTTTTCCAGTTGCGGTTTGTTGTTGATGGCGCCGATGTCGGTGTTTTTGTCGAGCGGATTGCCGAGGCGCAGCGTCTGGATGCGGTCGCGCAGTTTGTGGACGACCTTCGGGAAAATACTTTCCTGCACCAGCAACCGCGAGCCGGCACAGCAGACGTGGCCCATGTTGAAATAAATTCCCGCGATGATGCCTTCGATGGCCTGGTCAATCGGCGCGTCCTCAAAAATGATGTTCGCCGCCTTGCCGCCGAGTTCGAGCGTGATGCGTTTGCCCGTGCCGACGATCATTTGCGCGAGCTGCTTGCCGACTTCTGTCGAGCCGGTAAACGCGATTTTGTTTACATCGGGATGCTTGACGATGGCCGTGCCGGTGTCGCCCGTGCCGGTGACGACGTTGACAACGCCCTCGGGCAATTCCGCTTCCTGAAAAATCTGCGCCAGCCGCAGCAACGTGAGGCTGGTGGTCTTGGAAGGTTTGATGACGACGGTGTTGCCGCAGGCAATCGCGGGTGCGATTTTCCACGCGGCCATGAGCAGCGGGAAATTCCAGGGAATGATCTGGCCGGCCACGCCCAGCGGTCGCGGGGTTCGGCCCGGAAAGGCGTAGTTCAGCTTGTCCGCCCAGCCGGCATGATAAAAGAAATGCGCGGCCACGAGCGGCAAATCCACGTCGCGCGTTTCCTTGATGGGCTTGCCGCCGTCCATGCTTTCGAGCACGGCCAGTTCGCGCATCTTTTCCTGGATGATGCGGGCGATGCGGTAAATGTATTTGCCGCGCTCGCGCCCCGGCATTTTGCTCCAGACCTTTTCGTACGCGCGACGCGCGGCTTTGACGGCGCGATCCACGTCCGCCTCGTCGCCGAGGGCGATTTCGGTGAGTTTGTCCTCGGTGGCGGGGTTGATCGAATCGAAATGCTTGCCTGAATGCGGTCTGACAAATTGGCCGTTGATGAACAATTCGTGTCGCGGCGGGATGACGTAATTCTTCGATTCTTCGGGCGCGGGCGCGTAATCCCATTTGGCGCCGAAATTCAACCGGCGTTCGCGCAGCGGAACGACAGTATGATTCGCAAGAGCGACAACGCGCTTGGCAGAAAGTTTCGCAGGTTTCAATTTCGTTTTCATGAGATTCTTTAGACAGAATTAACAGAATTATGCAGAATTGCCTTTGGCCTTCCAAAGGTCTCGCGGCTCGGTTCTGAAATAATTCTGTTCATTCTGTTCATTCTGTCTTTGTTCAGTGAAGCGAGATGTCTTCGATTTTTGCCGTTCGGAATTTCTTTTTGAATTCCAAGCTGCGTCCACCAAAGTTGATTAACAGGCCAAAATCCTTTCCGGTAGCGGTGAGATAATTCACCAATTGAACTTCGTGTTCCACGATGATTCCGGAGACGGCCTTCAGCTCGACGACGAGTTCATCATTCACGATTAAATCGGCTTTGAAATCGCCGCCGCCGACGCCTTCATACCGGACCTGAATTGGTTTATCAGACTCGACTTTGAAACCTGCTTTAGCCAGCTCGTAGAGCAAGGCCTTCTGGTAAACAGATTCGAGAAATCCCGGGCCCAGCGTACGATGAACTTTCATCGCCAACCCGATGACTTGACCCGCCAGATCATATTCGGGCTTGCAGACAGAATTTACAGAATTATGCAGAATTTCCTTTTGGGATTCAGCATGGCTTTCCGATTCTTTTAGAATAATTCTGTTCATTCTGTTAATTCTGTCTCTTTCACGGTAGCGAGAAATAATCAGGGCCCTGGTAATTTCCGTCCACGGTTTTGGCGATTTGCATGAGCACGTCGTTGACGAGCGTGCTGGCGCCGAAGCGGAACAGGTCGGGTGTGAGCCAGTCATCGCCGAGGGTTTCCTTGACCATGACGAGGTAATGCAACGCCTGCTTGGCATTGCGGATGCCGCCGGCGGGCTTCATGCCGATGCGAATGCCGGTGGCGAAAAAGTAATCGCGGATGGCTTCCAGCATCACGAGCGTAACGGGCATGGTGGCGGCGGGCGAAACCTTGCCGGTGCTGGTCTTGATGAAATTCGCACCGGCTTGCATGGCGATTTCGCTGGCCAGGCGGACGTTGTCGTAGGTGACGAGTTCGCCGGTTTCCAGAATCACCTTCAAGTGCGCCGGACCGCACGCTTCCTTGATCGCGGCGATTTCGTCGAACATCTTCGCGTAGTCACCGGAAAGAAACGCACAACGGTTGATGACCATGTCAATTTCGTCCGCGCCATCGGCGACCGCGCGGCGGACTTCATCACGCCGGGTGCGGAGCGGAAATTGTCCGCTCGGAAAACCGGTCGCGACCGATGCCACTTTCACGGGCGAACTGGTGCCCAGAAATTTCCGCGCGTATTTGACCATGTTCGGATAAACACAGACCGCGGCGCACGGCGGCAAGTTGTATTTTGGCTCGGCGGGCTGGAGCGCCTTGCGACAGAGATAGGCAACCTTGCCGGGGGTGTCTTTGCCTTCAAGGGTTGTCAAATCCATCATGGAGATTGCCATTTTCAGGCCGGCGAGCTTGGCACTGGTCTTGATGCTGCGTTTGGCAAAGGAGCCCGCGCGTTCCTCGACCATCACCTGATCAATCGTGGTCTGGGGTGCGAAGCGCGAAATGCGGAGTGACGGGACGGGCTTGGCTGGTTTCAACAGCGCCGTGGTTTTCATGCGGCTTAAATCTGAAGATGGAACGCCGCGGCGTCAATGCAGTTTCGAGTGGTCATACCCCCGGAGCGCCGGTTAGACCGGCAGCAATTTGATTTGCTCGTTTTCCTTCGCCACAGCTTCGCCGAGGGTTTGCGCCTGGCGGCGGCGGCGTTCGATGATGTGCTTGTCCAGCACGGGATCGTAGGGCACGGGATAACGCCCGTCGTAGCAGGCCATGCAGAATAGTTCCTCGGCGCGGCCGGTGGCCTTGACCATGCCTTCCTGCGAAAGGTAGTGCAGCGAGTCGGCGTTCAGATATTTGCGTATTTCATCCACGCTGTGGTTTGCCGCCATGAGCTTGCTGCGGTCGGGAAAATCAATGCCATAAACGCACGGGTTCCGGTGTGGCGGACAACTGACGGTGACGTGAACTTCCCGGGCGCCGGCTTCCTTGAGCGTCTTCACGCGCGCCTTGCACGTCGTCCCGCGCACGATGGAATCGTCCACGATGACCACGCGCTTGTCTTTCACGAGCGGGGCGATCAGGTTCAATTTCATCCGCACGTCGAAATCGCGGATCAATTGCGACGGCTGAAGAAAGCTGCGTCCGACGTAGTGATTGCGGATGAAGGCCATCTCGAAGGGAATGCCGGATTCCTCGGAATAGCCCAGCGCCGCGCAGACGCCGCTGTCGGGCACCGGGATGACGAGGTCCGCTGGCACGCGATGTTCGCGCGCGAGCTGGCGGCCCATTTCCTTGCGAACTTCATAAACGCTGCGGCTGCCAATCACGCTGTCCGGCCGCGCGAAATAGACGTATTCAAAAATGCAAAACGCCCGGCGCTGGTGTTCGGGAAACGCCTGAAGGCTGATCAGACCCTTTTCGTTGATGATGACGATTTCGCCCGGCTCGACATCCCGGATGAACTGGGCCTGAATCTGGTCAAACGCGACCGATTCGCTGGCCAGCACATACGCGCCGTTCAGGCGGCCGATGGACAGCGGGCGAAACCCGAACGGATCGCGGGCGCCAATCAATTCCTTCTCGGTCATGATGATGAGCGAGTAGGCGCCTTCGAGCCGGCGGAAAGTCTGCTCCAGCGTGTTTTCGACGCCGCCGATGGACGGCTGCGCGAGCATCATGATGATGATTTCGCTGTCCACGGTGGTCTGAAAAACCAGCCCGCGGCTTTCCAGCGCGTCGCGGAGCTGGGCGGCGTTCGTCAGGTTGCCGTTGTGGGCGACGGCGATCTGTCCGCGCATGCAATCCACCGTCAGCGGCTGCGCGTTGCGGAGGTGCGACGAGCCGGTGGTGGAATAGCGTGTGTGGCCGATGGCCATGTTGCCCACGAGGTCATGGAGAATTTTCGGGTTGAAAACCTGCGGCACAAGGCCCATGCCGTGATGCTTGAAAAATTTTCCATCGTGGCAGGTGACGATCCCGGCGCTTTCCTGGCCGCGATGTTGCAGCGCGTAGAGACCGTAGTAGGTGAGTTCGGCGGCATTGGGATGTCCAAAAATGCCGAACACGCCGCAATAATGTTTGGGATAGTTTTGCATCACCTGCTCGCGCCCGCCGCTGAATTGTCGCAAATGCGGACCGTGTGCGCAAGGCGGAACAAAAAAGGGCAGTGCCCTATTTGAAAGTTTCATCCCCACGGATTTTCCGAATCCACGCTAATTGTGACCGTGTCTCCCCATTCAGGCTCATTTATATGCAGGTGCAAACCGTTTAGTTTTAGGAAATCAACCCATGATTCCGGGTTTGGGAAGCAAAGATTAAACCGTTGCTTCGTGAATTCGACGGCACTTGTTTTGCCAGAGCGAAATTCATCAATCAAACGCTGCTTATATTCATCAGCATTCATTTTTTACCGGCCTTTTTTAACTCAGCAATTTCTGTCTCCAATTGTTTTATGTAGTTTTGCTGTGAATTCATTTTGTTTTTAATTATCTGCGAATAAACAAGCCACCCAAGGCCGAGAAATGCCGCCAGCCACGTCATTGCGTCCATAGTCATTTTCCTTTCTTTGAATCCGCCACGATCGCCCCACTCAAATACGGTCTCAGTTTTTCGGCCAGTTCCTCCGGCGGGCGTTTGGGTTTTTCGTTCGCGCCGGCGCAGGCGTGGAACGTTTCGGCTTCCAGAATGAGTTTGCCTTCCTGGTTGACGACGCGGTGGGCGAAATTCAACCGCACGCGCTCGATGAGCGTCGGCCAGACTTCAATCGCCAGCAGGTCGTCATAACGCGCCGGCGATTTGTAACGCAGGCGGGCTTCAATGATGGGAAAAATCAAGTCGCGTTCCTGCCATTGCAGAACCGTGGCGCCGAGCGAACGGATAAATTCGCCGCGCGCGGCTTCGAGCCAGTCAAGGTAGCGCGAGTGATAAACGTGGTTGCCGACGGTGCAGTCGGCATAGCTGACGCGGTGCGGGTGGCGGAACGGAGCGGACATGGGCGCAGCGTAAAGGCGCGCTGGGGAAATTCAACGCTGAAAAAACAATCCGTCGTAGCGGCGGTCGGCAAACCGCCGCATTTTCCATGGAATTACTCTGCCGAGGAGCCGCTACGCCAGCTTTGCAGAGGTCTCGGTGATTATGATTAAGAACAGGATTACGATGAAGATCGGGAATGCGTTGAAAATCGGTTGCGCGAACCGATATTGCGAGTATGTTGCCAGCATGAATTGGCAACAGGCCGTTTCGCTGGCGATCGTGGCTTCGGTCGCCGGATTGTTTTTGTGGGGACAGTTTCGCCGGCGCAAATTCAGTTTTGAGCGCGACACGCATTGCGGTTGTTCGGCCAGCGGACAATCCGGGACGAAAAGCTCCATTGTTTTTCGCGCGCGCAAAGGCGAACGGCCCGAAGTGGTGGTTAAAATGAAGTGAACCCGGCACACTTGCGAAGGCGGGCTTTATAGGATACTATCTTACATCATGGCTGTAACCAAAGTTAGCTCCACAATGCATTTTATTTCCCGCGGCTCGGCGGTGGGCGGGCGCGGGGGCGCGGCCAGCGGCCGCTGGATTCCGAACACGGATGTCTATACCACCGACACCGGGCTGGTCATCAAGGTGGAACTGGCCGGGATGAAAAGCGAAAATCTCGAAATCACTGTCGAAGGCCATCGTCTGCGCATCAGTGGCAGCCGCCCGGACGTTTGCCGGGCGCACAAGTGCAATTTTCTGGTCATGGAAATCAGCTATGGGCCGTTCGAAAGCGTGCTCGAGCTGCCTGCGGATTACGATCTCAGCCAGGCCAAGGCGATTTATGTGAATGGTTTTCTGCGAATTGACGTGCCGGTGGCACACCAATTGCACACCAAAAGCACGAAAGTTCCAATTGCCGAAGGAAATTAGCCGCGCATGAATCTTTTCCCGTGCGCCGGCATCTAATATTATAGTTTAAGAAACGACGATGACTTCGCCGGAGACAGAATTTGTCAGCATTCTGGGCGGCGCCGAAAAATCGGACGCTTTACCCCGGATCTCGTCGCGTTCATTGCCGGAAAACCTGCCCATCCTCGGCCTGTCGGACATCGTGATTTTTCCCGGCGCGGTGGTGCCGCTGCTCGTCGAAACCGGGCCGAGCCTGAAATTGATTGATGACATTGTCGCAGGCGACCGTCTGTTTGCCGCGGTGCTGCAGCGCAAACCCGAAATCGCCGAACCCCTGCCGGAGGATTTGCACGAAGTCGGCTGCGTTTCGCGCCTGTCCAAAATGGTGAAATTTCCCGACGGCACCGCGCGCGTGCTGGTCGAGGGTTTGTGGCGCATCCGCGTGATCAAATACGCGCTGCCGGCCCCGTATTTGCGCGCGAGTTACGAATTGCTGCGGGACGAAACGGAGGAGTCCATCGAGTTGCAGGCCATGTTGCGCAACGCGCACCGGCAATTCGAGGAAATCGCCCGGATGTCCAGCGCGCTTTCGGACCAGGTCAAGGTCGCCGCGCTGAACACCGAGCATCCCGGCCATTTCGCCGACCTCATCGCCGCGAACCTGAATCTCAGCCTCGAAGACCGGCAGCGGCTGCTCGAGACGATCTCCGTCCGCGAGCGGCTGCAAAAACTGCTGCCCCTGCTCAACCGCGAGCAGGAGGTGTTGACGCTCAGTTCAAAAATTCAAAACGACGTCGCGTCTTCCATCGCCAAGACACAACGCGATTTTTTTCTGCGTGAACAATTGCGCGCCATTCAACGCGAACTCGGCGAAGGGGAATCCGGTTCGGGCGAAGCCAAATCGCTGCGCGAAAAAATCGAGCAGACGCCCATGCCCGGCGAGGCGCGCAAAGCCGCCGAGCAGGAACTTGAACGCCTGCTGCAAACGCCGCCCGCCGCCGCCGAATACGCCGTCGGACGAAATTATCTCGACTGGATTTTGAGTTTGCCGTGGGAAAAATCCACCGAGGACAAGCTGGATTTGAAGGCCGCCGCGCGGATTTTAAACGAGCAGCATTTCGGCCTGGTCAAGGTCAAGGACCGGCTGCTCGAATTCATCGCCGTCATCAAACGCCGCAAGCAAATCAAGGGGCCGATTCTTTGCCTGGTCGGTCCGCCCGGCGTCGGCAAAACCTCCCTCGGCAAAAGCGTGGCGGACGCGCTCGGACGCAAGTTCGCGCGCATCTCGCTTGGCGGCATGCGCGATGAAGCCGAGATTCGCGGCCACCGGCGCACGTATGTCGGCGCAATGCCTGGACGGATCATCCAGACGCTGCGCCGCATCGAAAGCCGCAACCCGGTCATTTTGCTGGACGAACTGGACAAGGTCGGCGCGGATTTTCGCGGCGACCCTGCGGCGGCGCTGCTGGAAGTGCTCGACCCGGCGCAAAACCACACGTTTACCGACCATTACCTCGACCTGCCCTTCGACCTTTCGCGGGTGCTCTTCATCACCACGGCGAACTGGCTGGAGCCGATTCATCCCGCGTTGCGCGACCGGCTCGAGGTGATTGAACTGCCCAGCTACACCGAGTCCGAGAAATTGCAAATCGCCAAACGCTATCTCGTCCCGCGCCAGATCGAGGAGCACGGGCTCACGCGGCGGGATGTAAGGTTTGCCGACTCGGCGTTGCGCAAACTCATCCGGGAATACACCCGCGAAGCCGGGGTCCGGCAGTTGGAACGCGAAATCGCCGCGCTGTCACGCAAAGCCACGCGCAAAATCATTTCCCAAAACGGCAAGGCGGCGACGGTCAGGCTGGAAGCCGAAAACTTGAAGGACTTTTTGGGCCACGCGCCGTTCATTGCCGAAACGGCGGAGAAAATCACCGAATATGGCATCGCCACCGGGCTGGCATGGACACCGTTCGGCGGCGACGTTTTATTCATCGAAGCGACGCGGATGCGCGGGCGGGGCAATCTGCTATTGACCGGATCGCTGGGCGAAGTGATGAAGGAAAGCGCGCAGACAGCCATGAGTTATTTGCGCAGCCAGGCCAAATTGCTCGACCTGGATTTGAGCGATTACAACAAATTCGACGTTCACATTCACGTGCCCGCCGGCGCGACCCCGAAGGACGGTCCGAGCGCGGGCGTGGCAATTGTCGCGGCGCTGGCGTCGCTGCTGACGAGGCGGCGCGTGCGTTTCCGGATGGCGATGACCGGCGAAATCAGCCTGCGCGGCCGGGTGTTGCGCGTCGGCGGCATCAAGGAAAAGGTGCTGGCCGCGTCGCGTTTTGGCATCAAGGAAATCATTATGCCGGAACAAAATAAATCCGACTGGCTCGACGTGCCGGCGGAGGTGCGCGTCAAACTCAAGGTTCATTTTGTCCAACACATTGCCGACGTTCTCCGGCTGGCGCTGGAGGCGAAATGAAATCCACTTCGCAAGGTGGGGCGAGCGTCCCCGCGAGCCGGCTTTTGCAAAGAGTTGCCACGGCTCGCGGGGACGCTCGCCCCACCAAATTTGTTTTGGCGCTTTTGGCCACGATGGTTTTATTTTTTTTTGCCGTCGCCATGGCGCAAATGACGAATGGTTTATCCGGCGCGGAAATTCAAGGCCGTAATCTTGCCCAACAGCTTTTGGAACAACGACCGGCAACAAATTTAACGCAAACCGGCGTTTTGAGCATTCGCGACGGCAAAGGAAATCGCTCTGAAATTCCTCTTCGATTTCAAACCTTCGTGACCGTGACTATTTGGTCAACAACTTACGAAACAACTTCCGAGTCAAACCATTTTAGCTTGGTTGTCATCCATGAAGACGGCAAGCCGAACCAATATGAACTTTTCAAGGGCGCTCCACTAGCACTCGCTTTGCCTCAATTTTTGAGCGGAAATAAAACGATGACTCCATTTGCCGGTTCAGATTTCTGGGTGGCAGATTTGGGCCTGGAATTTTTCCACTGGCCGGAGCAGAAAGTTTTACCAAACACCACGAACTTGAAGCGCGGTCGGGCCTACACGCTTTTGGAAAGCACGAATCCCAATCCTTACACCAACGGCTATTCGCGGGTGCTGTCGTGGATTGACAAGGAAACCGGCGGCATTTTGGAAGCCGAGGCTTGCGACGCAAAAGGCAAGCTGCTCAAGGAGTTTGAGCCGAAATCATTCAAGAAGGTAAACGGCCAGTGGGAGCTTCAGGAAATGGAAATCCGCAACGTCCAGACCGGCTCGCGCACGCGGCTGGAGTTTGATTTGAAAAAGGAGTGACGGGTGGCGGCCGGGGTTTCCGCCGGCGCGAAACCACAGCCCGGCTCCGGTGGACAGCCTGGTGATAAACTGCGAACAAGTCGGCCAGCCCCATGCTTGACATAAACAGGTTGACGGGTCAGGCTCGCGCGAGATGCTATGAACGCCATGCTTCGTCTGAATTTTCTGATTGTTTGCGCCGGTTTGACTTTTGGCGCGCGGATTTTTGCCGCCGAAACGAATGCCCTTTCTGCGCCAGAAATGACGGGCATCACGGTGCAAACCCAGATCAACGGCTATCTGCAGATTCAGGAGCAGCTTCACGACACCCAACTGGCCATTGAGCGCAACCGTCAACAAGCCGAGGCGGCCGCCAAGCGCAACGCCGACGACATGGCCGCCCGCATCGAAGCTTTACAACAGGTCATCGCCGCCCAGCGCGTGAGCGAGGTTGAGACGATGCAGAAAATGCAGCAATTCATGCTGATTCTGGCGGGTGCTTTTGGGGCGATTGGCCTGCTGGTCGTGTTGTTCATGGCTTATTTGCAGTGGCGCACCGTCGCGCGACTCGTTGAATTGTCCTCGCTGCGCCCGCCGGAGTTTGGCCTGGGCAACGGGCGCATTTCCCCGTCGCTGGTGACCAGCGCCAGCGTGGAGCAATCGAACGCACGGCTGTTCAACATGGTGGATCAGCTGGAGAAGCGCATTCTGGAGTTGAAACAGGCCACGCGCGCCCCGCTGAATGAAACCACTTCAGCCGCCGTTCACGAACCGAATGGAGAGCCGACGGTTTCGAGCGACCGCGATGAGTGCGTCGCCAACCTGCTCGCCGAAGGCCAGTCGCTGCTGGTCGCCAACGAGCCGCAGAAGGCGCTGGAATGTTTTGATGTGGCGCTGGGGTTGCATCCGCAACACGCCGATGCGCTGGTCAAAAAGGGCGGGGCGCTCGAAAAGCTGGGGCAGCTCGACGAGGCCATTGCCTGTTACGACCATGCGATTGAAGCGGACGGGGGAATGACCATCGCCTATCTTCACAAAGGAGGCCTGTTCAACCGCATGGCGCGTTACGACGAAGCGTTGCACTGTTACGAGCAGGCCTTGCGCACGCAGGAGAAAAAAACGCCGGATGAAAAGGCCGCCGTGTAGCCTCAGTTGAATTCCATCCGGTTGCGCGTGCTCTCGATTTCAAGCTGGTGGCGCAACATGTCGATTTTAAGCTTCAGCAGTTCGCGATTTTCCTCGTTTCGGGCGGCGAGTTCTTTTTCGAGTTCTTGAATCCGCATTTCGTAGGAGCGCAACCGTTCCTGTAGGGGCGCCCGCAAATCGTCCAGGTGGTGCGTCAATTGCGCGAGTTCCGCGGCGGCGATTTGCTGCGCCTGAAGCAATTCTTTTCGCTGGACGGCCAGCTCCTGGACCAGCGCTTCCTTGAGCGCTTGGGCGAGATGGGGCGCGAGGCTGGCGCCGACAACGGCTTGGGCCTGCTCCGCGCGCAGTTCCGCCATGAGGGCGCGTTGCCGCCAGACATCGTCTGGAACCGGCAGGTCGCTGCCAGCGGTGCTGGTGGTTGTGACCGGCCGTGAGCCGCGCCATCCGGCCAGGAGGGATTGCCACCATTTCCAGCCGCCCTTTTTGCCCTCCCTTGCCGCCGGATTATTCAGGGCGGGCACGGGTTGAGGCGCAAGTTGTGCGCCGAGGGTGCGCGCGATGGCTTCATTGGCAATGGCGGTGCCGTCCATGCCGCAAACGGGACATTGAACGGGTGCCGGCATCCGGCCGTTCAACGGATACACGTTGAAGGCGTATTTCTGACCACAACCGCAGATTATTTTGATGGCTACCATGGGAAGGCCTGCCGGGTTGCCGCCTCCGCGCCGGGCCGGGCGAAGTCAAACATCAGGACCGGCGGTTGCGTGGCGTTCACCATAAAAAAGATTTTTGCTCGCCGAGCAACTGGTCATCCGACCACAGCGTGGCGCGCCACGCGACAAGTTCGCCGGAATTTTTATAGTCCGCGCCGCCCAAAGTCAGCGAAGTCCAGCGGCGGAAAAAACCGGGCGTGACGGATTGTTCCAGCGTGGTTTGGCGCGGCAAACCGCCTGGGCCGATACCACGGAGTTCAACGCGCAATTTCAATTTTGCGCTTCTGGCGTTTGACGCTTTCCACAAAACGTCGAAGCGAACGGCGGAAATTTCGTTGGTGTGCTGGCGCAGATAGACCTGGTAGGCGTCGCGGTCGTAAAGACTCGGCGAAACCGCATCGCGGCTCTTGGGGTCGAGGAGCAGCGGCAGGACCTTGATGATCCGGCCGCTGACGGCGTCGGCCGCGAACGTTGCCGAAAGCGAACCGAGCAAAAGCAAAATCACCAAAAGCCGGCGCATGGCGAAACAATAACGGGCGGCTCGGCAAATTCAACACTGATTTGCAGCAGCGCTCTGCGAGCGACGGCGGGTTCGGCGACAGTCAGGAACCGCCGCGGCAAAATCACTGCCAGTAAAAACTCACGACTTGAAAATCCGTCGCCGAAGTGTGGGCAAGGATGGCGACGTATTCGCGTTTGTAGTCGCCGATTCGCGCAGTGACGTGGACTTCAAATGTGTAGCTGCTCACGTCGCAGAGGTTGCCGAATTGCTGCGAATTGAGGCCGGTGATGGCGGCGAGTTGACCGACGTTCTGGAACGGGGTGTCATCTTCCGTGCCGTCCACGCCGTCGGGACCGGCCCGTTGTTTGATAATGGCGTCGGCCATGGCGGCATCCACACCCGGAATCATTTGCAGGACGTTCGCATCGGCGGTGTTAAGGTTGATTTTGCCGGAGGAAAACGGTGTGAAAATGTTCGTCAAGCCGAACGGATAATCGGGAATCTGCCCCGGCGCCGTGCCGAAGCCGAGTTTGTGCTGGAACGCGGCAGGCTCGTGGTTTGTCGCGGTGCCGCCCCAGTAAATTTCCGGGTGATCCAGGATTCCCTTTACGAGCAGCAGTTCGGACAGGTCGTCAATCGGCGCGTTTTTGGCGTAATAGGGCGGATTGAGACCCTGGTAATAATCGCTTTTCGCGCCGGCCGGCCGCGGAAGATCATCCGAATCAATCCAGTCCAAAATCGAGTCGGAGACCACGGAAATATCGTTCGCGTCCACGCCCATGACCGTGAGCGCCTGTTGAATCGTCGCGGCGCTGGCGGTGTTGATGTTCACCTTGCGTTCAAGGTCAATGATTTTAATCGAAACCGTCCCGTCGCCGACCGGATAATTGTCGAGCGGGATGGACGACAACACGCTGTTGGATTCTCCCAGGCTGCCTGCTCCCCCGGCCCATTTTTGGTTCAGCGAATCGTAGGGTTCACCCGACGGATGCTGCATCAGGACATAACGTGCCAGTTCCACGCCGGAACGTCCCAGCCAGAGCAACTGCTGTTCGGAATTCGCATTTTGCGCCAGCTTGGTCTCAACTTTCATTGAAAGCATGAACCCTGCCGCCAAAGCCGACAGCACGAAAATGGCACACATCACCATGATGAGCGCGATGCCATCGGAGTCGTGGCGGGTGCGGATGTTCATGGGTGCCGTCCTAGTGGGGGAAAAAGGGCTGGTTGGATTTAAAATTCGGGTTGTTTTGATTGGGCTGGTTTCCATTCGGGTTGTTTCCGCGCGGATTTCCGCTGGGGCTGGCATTGGGATTGGCGGTCGGTCCGCCGCCGCCGGTCGGCATTTGTACGACGGCCGGCATGGTGATGGACGGCAAAGCAACGAGGCGCGTGATGGCCAGGGTTGCCGCGCTGCCGGAATCGGCGTTGCTGCCGAGCAGGAGGCTGACCCGCACCACCGGCGGAATGGAGTTGGTGTCGGTCCATTCATCGTCCCACTGTAGCTTGTTCGTGTCCCAGCACTCAACGAAGAAAGCCTGCACGTTGCGCGCCAGCACGAGCGGGTAATGTTGTTCATCCTCATCCGTATCCATTAAAATCGGATTCTGCCGCAAGACCAGGTCCTGTTCCGAACCGGTCGAATCCGGCCCGGGTTCGACCGTGAACATGAGCCGCCGCAAGGTAAAGTCGCCAAACCGCCCGCTGCGCGGAAAAATTTCCGGGGTCCGCGCCGTGAAACTCAGCATGGATTGGTCGCCTTTTTGGACAACAAAATAGTAATATTTCATGGAGGCTTGAAAGGACTGGATGCACGTCAGCGAGTCTTCAATCGTCCGCACGGCGATGCGCTCGCGCTGGACTTGGGCGGCGGCCTCCAGCCCGACTTTCGACGAGCGCAAAATGAGTATCCAGGTCGAGTAAATCGCCGCCACGACCATGCTGAAAATCGCGATGGCAACCATGATTTCCACCAGCGTGAAAGCGCGGCAACGGGATTGGTTTTTGAAATTCATCTGGCGGTCGTCGCTCCGTCAAGACTGCCCGCCGGGGATTGGGGGCGAAAAAACAAAGCGCTCATTTTTGAGATGACCGGGTTCCCGGCATCCGGGCTTTGCACAATGAAATCCACCTGGAAGAGTTTGTTCGATTGCACCTCCGAAACGGCATACGTCCATTTGTAGCCTTGATATTCCTTGCCGAGAATGTCGCTGAGATCACCCGATTCCACGCCTTCGACCAGTTTGTTGGTCAGCGACAATTCACCCGCCACCGCTCCCGCGTCCACCATCGGACGCCGCAACCGGCGCGCGCTTTCGAGGGAGTTGGACACGAGTCCCAAAATCGCAAACACGGCCATAAAAAAGATGCCGATGGCGATCATCACTTCCAGCAGCGAAAACGCCCGTGGTTCCCGCCCGCACCGCCTGCCGCTTTTCAATTCCGTTTTCATCTGGTCACCGGCGAGACCGACGCCAGGGCGGTGGAAAATTCCAGTGTGATTTTTTGCCACTCGTCACCGGAGTGCAGCACCAATGTCAGTTCGTTGCACGTCCCATTCGGGAAGAAACACACGCGCGCCTCGTCCGACGCGCCATAGTCGAGCAGGTTGATGTCGAGCATCGCGATGTCCACGCTGTCCGGCAGCACCACCGCCCCTTTTGTGTTTGACGGCGAAGGCGTTGGTGGCGTTGTCCCGGAGTTGTTCATGGACGCTCCCGTCGGCGGCGCCGGCGATTCATCCAGCGGTGCGTCGGCTACTTCCAGCCGCTTTTCAGCCGGATGAAAAACAACTTCGGTGGTTCGTCCGCCAAGAATCGCCCGCGCCCGCGCGTCGCTGCACACGTCCATGACGTCGCCCACCGCTTTGCGCATCCCCTCCCTGCGGAAGGTCTGGAGAATGGAGGGCACGCCCATCGCCGCGATGAGGCCGATGATGGCCACGACGATCATGATTTCAATCAACGTGAACGCGCGCCGCGGAAAATGTTTTCTGGCGACCACCGTTTTCATCGCAAGGCTCAGGAGTGAATTTGTGAAATCAGCCGGAACAGCGGCAGCAAAATGCTGATCAGCAGGAAGCCCACGATGAGCGCCATGACGATGATCAGGATTGGCTCGATGAGATTCGTCACCACGCGCAGGGCGATTTGCAGTTCGTTTTCGTACGTGCCGGCGAGATTGTTCAGCGCCCCCGGCACGTCGCCCGTTTCCTCGCCGATGCGCACCAGGTCCACCATCAACTGGGGAAAAACCTTGCTTTGTTGCAGCGGTTGCGCGAGCGTCTTGCCGTCCGTCACCGCGTCGCGCGTTTTGGCAATGGCCTCCTTGACGATGGAGTTGGCGATGACCTGCTCGGTGATTTTCAACGCCGTGAGCACCGGCACGCCGTTTTGGAGCAGCGTCCCCAGCGTCCGCGCGAACTGCCCGAACAGATTTAACTTCATCACCTTGCCAAACACCGGCGCCTTCAATTTCCATTCATCGAGCATCCGCGTGCCTTCCGCACTCGCTTGAAAGCGTTTGAATAAAATTATGGCCACGATGACGAGCAGGCCGAGCAACCACCAGAATTGACGGAGAAAATTGCTGAACCCCATCAGCAGGCGCGTCGGCAATGGCAGTTCGACGCCGAAGCCGCTGAAGATTACCATGAACCGCGGCATCATGAAGAACATGAAAAACGCGACGATGCCCGCGCCGACGCAACACACCATCGCCGGATAAATCAGCGCCGAGGAGAATTTCGCCTGCACCTCGGCAAATTGCTGGAAGTGATTCGCCATGCGCCGCAACACCTCCACCAGCGAACCGCTCTGCTCGCCCGCCCGCACCATGTTGACATACAGGTCGGAAAACACCCGCGGCTGTTTTGCCATCGCATCGGACAAACCCTTGCCCTCCGTCACTTCCTGTTTCAATTCGCGGCTGACGTCGGCGGAAATGCCCTTCGACTCCAGATGCGTCATACTGTTCAACGCCACCGTCAGCGGCATGCCGGATTGGATCAGGTTCGCCAGTTGTTGCGTGAACGTGGCCAGCTCCTGCAACTTCGGTTTGCGCTTTTGTGAAAGCTGCGCGCGCAGCGTCGGCGGCAGGAACGCCATCAAATCAAAATTCTTCGCGGAACTTTTGCCATTGACCGCCGTGCCGGCCTTGGCCGTGTCCACGGCGACGGGAAAAAGTCCGAGGCGCTCGATTTGCGCGACCGCTGCCGAGCGGTCGGCCACGTCTAAAACGCCCTCCACCAATTCGCCGCTGCGGCGGCGCGCCCTGTAGGAAAACTGCGGCATAGTCCCTTTATTTAAAACCGTTGAAAGCCAAAAGTTTCACGCGCCTTTGGCCGGCGCTGGGTTGACCCCGCCGCGCCGGTAACCCTGCAAATCCAGCGTCACGTGCGCGTAACCGATTTTTTTCAACGCTTCGGCCACCTTGCCGGCCACGCCATCCTCCCAAAACCGGGGGATTTCCGCCGGCCCAAGCTCAATGCGGGCCAGGTGGCGCGGAGTTTCAAGTTTCAAGTTTTCAGTTTTCAGTTCCGGCTGGACACTTGAAACTGAAAACGTGGAATTCAATTCATGGTGCCGGACCCGCACGTCATGAAATCCCAGATCGCGCAGGACATATTCCGCCGCTTCAATCATCGCCAGTTTTTCCGGCGTCACCGGCTCGCCCTGGGGAACGCGCGAACTGAGACAGGCCATTTGCGGCTTGTCCGCCGTCGGCAGACCGAGCTGCGCCGACAACTCGCGGATTTCTGATTTCGTCAGGCCAGCTTCCTTGAGCGGCGCGCGCACTTGAAATTCCGCCGCCGCCTGGGCGCCCGGACGGAAATCGCCGTTGTCGCTGGCGTTTTCCCCGTAGGCAATCACCGCGAATTTTTCCGCGCGCGCAATCGGCGCCAGCCGCTCGAACAACTCGTGCTTGCAGAAATAACAGCGGTTGGCCGGATTCGAGAGGTAATTGGGATTTTCAAATTCCGCCGTCCGCACGACACGGACCGGGAATTGGAATTTGGCGGCGATTTCGAGCGCCTCCTGCAATTCGCGCCGCGGCAGGCTCGGTGAATCGGCAATCACCGCCAGCGCGCGGTCGCCGAGGACTTCATGCGCCATGCGCGCGAGGAAAACCGAGTCCACGCCGCCGGAATACGCCACGAGGCACGAGCCTTGGGCGCGCAACGCGGCGCGAAGTTGTTCAAGCTTGCTGGCGGACACGGTTCCAAGCTCGCATTTTTTGACGCGCTTGTCGAGCCGCACAAAATGCAATCGTGCTTGACGCGGGCGGCTTTTTCGTTTGGATTGTCGCCCATATGAAGACAAAAATTTTCACGGTGTTGGTCGGAACGGCCATTCTCACCGCCGGTTGTGTCAAAACGGTGAGCGACACGCACACCCCGACGGTCTCGTTTGGCAAGGACAGTGTCGAGGGGCGTTATGAGCGCACCCTGGATCAAGTCTATCAGGCGGCGGTTAAGGTGGTGAATACTGATGGGGCGGTCACCACGGAATACATACCGCACGACACCACCAATGTCGTGCGTTCATTCCAGGGCAAGGTGGACCAGTGCAACGTCTGGGTGCGCGTCGAAGCGGTGGATCCCAGAATCACGTCGGTCATCGTGGAAGCCCGCACGAAATGGGGCAATCGAAACATTGACCTCGCGCACGAGCTGGAAAAGGAAATCGCGCTGCAATTACAATCGCAATCGGGGTCGTAAACCGCGTTTCCACCCGTATTCAAAAATGCCGGCTTGCGCACCCGGCGTTTTTGTTTGAGCCGGGGTTTCAAACGTTCCGGGACTTTTCCCGGTTGATGTGGTCGGGGTGGTGCGCCCGGCTGAGGGCGGTGTCGTAGGTGATGGCACACTTGCAGTACAGGTCGTACAGGCAATTGTCCATGAGCATCATTCCTTCCTTGCGTCCGGTTTGAATCATGTTTTCCAGTTGGTGAAGCTGGTTTTCACGGATCAAATTCCGCACCGCCCCGTTCGCCACGACCAGTTCATACGCCAGAACGCGGCGGGTGCGGTCCGCCGCCGGCAGCAGGTCCTGGGAAATGATTCCCTGCAGCGCGTTGGACAACTGCATGATGACCTGCCGCTGGGAGCTTCCCTCGAAAACGCCGATGATGCGTTCGATCGCGTGCGAAACGCTCGGCGAATGCATGGTGGCCAGCACCAGGTGCCCCGTTTCGGCTGCGGTCAGGGCCGTGGCAATGGCCTCGGGATCGCGCATCTCGCCCACGACAATCACGTCCGGGTCCTGGCGCAACACGTGGATGAGCGCCCGATTGAACGAATGCACGTCGGTCAGCACCTCCTGTTGCACCACAATGGCGCGTTTGTTTTCGTGAACGAATTCAATCGGGTCTTCAATCGTGACGACCTTGCAGCGGCGCTCGTTGTTGATCAGGTTGACCATGTAATTGAGCGTCGTCGTTTTGCCCGCGCCCGTCGGGCCGGTGATCAGGACCAGTCCGTTCGGTCTGCGCGCCAGATCGTCAATTTTCTCCGGCAGGCCGAGCTCCTCGCGCGTGGCCACCTTGTCGCCGCAAAAGCGGAAACTCATTTCCGGATGTCCGTTGCGCCGGTAAAACGTGGCGCGCACGCGTCCCGCCACACTGTGCAGCAGGGAAATGCAAAGTTCCCATTCGTGCCCGAATTTTTTCTTCTGTTGTTCGTTCAGCAGGCTGTCCGCCATGGCGGTGATTTCGTCCTCGGTCAGCGCATCTTCATCGGCAATGATGATTTCGCCGTTCACGCGAAAAGCGGGCGGCACGCCGGCCACCAGATGCAGGTCGGAAGCATTGAATTCATTGGCCGCGGACAAAAGCTGATTCAGATTTTTTGTGCTCATCGGTTGAAAAGTTGCCGCCACCAGCCGCGCAGGTGTGACCAAAGCCCGTTTTGGGAAAGTTGGATAAGTGCCAGATCGGCTTCGTGAGCGTGGGGGTTCAATTGTTGCGCCTGCAAGAACGAATTTTTGGCCGGACCAATCAAACCAAGCGCCTGCTGGCACTGGCCCTGTTCGAGCCAGAGAATAAAATTGCCGGTGTTCCATTCAATGGCCTGTTGCAGCAATTTCAGCGCGAGCACGAATTGTTCATAATAAAACCGGATCCGGGCCGCCAGCCAGACGACAAACCAGTCCCTGGGCGCAAGCAACAGCGCTTTCTCAAAACAATAATCCGCCCGTTGCTCTTCGCGCGCGAGCATCACGTCGCCCCGCGCCAGCCAGACATAGGGGGTGTCGCCGCGTTCTTCAATGGAGGCGTCCGAGAACGCCAGCGCCTCCTGCAAATCGCCGCTGCGGCCCAGCGCCACGGCCTTGGCGGCGAGCAGTTCGGGCTCGTTGCGGAACCGTTCCAACGCCTTGTCGGCCCACAACTTCGCCTCACGATATTCGCCCAGTTCGATCAACATCCGCACCTGCCCCGTCCACGCGGCGGCGTTCTGCGGGTTGAATTCCAGGACTTTTGAGTAAAACCGCAGTGCCTGCTCGAAGTTTCCGGTCTCAAACGCTGTTCGCGCCTCGTTGAAATAATACGCCTCATCCTTGACCAGCGCCTTTTCCATCTGGCGCGACTGGTCCGCGGACTCGTCACCGAACTCAAGATTGACGAACCGGCTCATGGTATTGCTTTCATTTGCCGCCGCCAAAACCAGTGTTGGAACGGCTTTCCGACCCCGACGACCTGTTTTTCGGAAACGGTCGCCAATTGCACCATCGTGGACGAGATGGCCCCCTCACCGACGTAGCCATGCCCGCTTATATCAAGTTCGGGCCAGATAAACCAATGCTTTTCCGGTACGACCACCTCGCCGCTTCCTGGCATGTGCGGCAAAAGCGGCCGCGCTTCGCCATTGACCTTGAAGGAGTCGGCGGAAAAAACCACCCGGTCTCCCGCCCCGGCCAGCACCGGCCCCCAGCAGTAACCGTCCTGAACCCTGACCATGCCGCCGTGGTATTCAGTCATGGTGGGATCCTTCAGCGAATACTTGACCCAATCCCCGCGTTTGATGTCATGCGGCCCGGCCAGCCGTTGCACGATTAACACGTTCCCCCTCACGTACAGTGGCGTCAGCCAGTAATGTTGGATGAAGCTCCGCGCCGGCAGATAAACCAGCAACCCGATGGCGATCAGAAACAGCAGCGTAAATGCCAGGCGGGATTGGAGCGGTTCGTTCACCAGCGACGGTTTGCAGTAATAGACAAAGCCGGTGACGTGGACTGAAAGCAGCAGGCCGAAGGCCATGTTGCCCGCCGGATAACCAAACCCCGCGAGGAAGGCAAGCATCAACAGCCCGCAACCGGCAAAGCCCGCCCACCTCCAAAGTCGCGGCCCGCGAAGATAAACCCCCATGCCGGGCACCAGAAAGCTGGCTACCAGCCCGATCACGGTCATCCTTTGCGGCAGCCGGATGCGATCCAGCGCCAGCCGCCGCCGGACGCTGGCGCCGAAGGCAAACAACGGACTGTACCAACCCGCCCGCGGCGGGTAGTACGGCGAAGCCGCTTCCGCTATGTTCGTTCTGGCCATGAAGGCAATGGATTGATGGAGCATTGGAGCAATGGGATATCGCACACCCAATATCCATCACTCCATCACTCCAATCCCCGTCAATGTCGCTGCTCGATGTTGAACTGCACCTGCTCCTCCGGCTCGTAAAATTCGCTGGTCTCCCGTTGCGACTTCATTTCGCCGACGATTTGCTCGAACATCTTCACCGCTTCATGGCAGGCGCGGCCCTTGTAGCCCTTGATGTGCAACTCGACCTCGCCGGTCTTGCCGATGGTAATGTCAAATTCGCGCTGGGGCATGTTCAATTCTCCCAATGCCTGACCTTCAGGCGGATGGACCGGTCCTCGTTCACTTCCTCTTCCACCACGTTGAAGCCCCGCTTCCGCATTTCGTCCATCAATTTCTGATAGACGTATTGCTGGACGACACGCTGGCTCAATTCCTCGCCCAAGGCGCGCAATTCCTCCTGGCCCTGGCCGGTGCCGGTCACACACAGCGACGCCTTGCCGCGCGCGTCGCGGGAGAACGTCACGGTGACGCCGCTGCGGGTGACGGTCATGCGCTGGTCACGGCCCAGTTGATCCGTGACGACTTCGCTGCGCTCAATCTCCAGCCGGACCGGTTGGGCCAGCTTCCGGGCAGCGGCGTCGGCCTGGTTTTTGGCTTCGGATGCGACCTGGTATCCGAGCGACGCCGCCGCCGCCACGACCGCCGCGCTGAAGGCCGGCCATGCCGCGATGACCACCGGAGCCAATATGCTGACTGCGCCCATAAGCTTAATATTTCAAAAAAGTGTCCAGAGATCGCGGTGCCGGACGATTAATCGGTTTCATTCCATTCCGAAGTTTTGACCGGGCTGCGCGCAATTCGTCACGCGACAAGGGTGAATTTTGCAATTTGTTCCGCCGGTTCTGCCGGGCCGGGCAAAAGACCGACCAGCCCCGCCCCAAAAAATACAGCCCCATCACCGGCAGTAAAATCGGTGACAGCACGAGCGCAACGAGAGAAACCAGAAAAAGAACCCCATAACGGCGGTCCTTGAAGGTATCATACAGGTTGCCCCAGAAAGAATTCATTTGGCTTGTTGTTTTATGCGTTCGAATTTCGCGCTTCCATAAACGCTAAAATTCCATCCGCCGCACGGTGCTGGCCTTTTGCGTGTCACGCGGCACGCTGGCGTTGCGCGCGCGGCCCTCCGCCCAACTGCGCAGGCGGTTGATCTGTTCGTCCATCGTTTTGGCCAGCGGCACGGTTTGGGACAGGGTCGTCAGGACGGATTCGGTCGTGATTTCCTGTTTGGCGTAAAACGCATCGTAAAGGGCGCTGTTGATGGCCTCCTCGATTTCCGCGCCGCTGGAGTCCTTGCTCGCCCCGGCCAGCGCCTCCAAATCGAACTTGTCCGCCTCCCGTCCGCGCCGGGTCAGGTGAATGCGGAAAATGTCCTTGCGCTCCTCCTTGCTGGGCAGGTCCACAAAAAAGATTTCATCCAGCCGCCCTTTGCGCAGCAGTTCGGGCGGCAGTTGCGAAATGTCGTTGGCCGTCGCCACCACAAACACCGGCGCGGTCTTTTCCGAAAGCCAGGTCAGGAAGGTCCCAAAAACGCGCGCGGTGGTGCCGCCGTCGGTGGCGCCGGAACCCTGAGAACCCGCAAACGCCTTGTCAATTTCGTCCACCCAGAGAATCGCCGGCGCGACCGACTCGGCAACGGAGATGGCCCGGCGCACATTTTCCTCCGACGACCCGACGAGGCTGCCGAACATCCGCCCCATGTCAAACCGCAGCAGCGGCAGTTGCCATTGGGTTGAAACCGCCTTGGCGCAAAGGCTCTTGCCGCAACCCTGGACGCCGAGCATCAAAATGCCCTTGGGCGCGGGCAGGCCGAAAGCGCGGGCCTCTTTGGTAAACGCCGCCGCGCGCTTGTCCATCCAGTCCTTCAAAACGGCCAGACCGCCGATGTTCGCGAAACTTTCTTCCGTTGTGTAATACTCCAGCAGGCCGCTCTTGCGGATGATTTGTTGCTTCTCGGCAAAGACCTCGATTACGTCATCGCCGCACAAGCGCTCGTCCTTGACGATGATTTTGGCAAATACATTTTCCGCCTCGCCGAGCGTCAGACCCAGCGCCGCCTGCAACAGACGTTCCCGGCCGGCGTCGTCCAGATCAATCTTTACCTGCGCAAACTGCTTCACGTCCGCGATGATCTTGTCGAGCAGTGCGCTCAGGTCCTCGCGCTCCGGCAGCGGATAATTCAGCACCGTGACCTCTTTTTCAAGCTCGGTGGGAATCTCGAGCAACGGCGAAACCAGCAGGATGGTTTTGAAACTGTTCTTCAGGTGCAGCGCGATTTCCTTGAGTTTGCGGACGATGGCAAAATTGTTTTTGGTCAGGAACGGATGAAAATCCTTGAAGATGAAAATGGCCGGCTCGACCTGCTCGATGACCTGGTCGAGCGCCGCGAGCGGATCCTTGGTGGTGACGTTGCGGTTTTTGTGCGACTGGATGGAAGTGCCGGCGGGCACGATGCCGGTGTTGTAACTCCACTCGAAGACTTTCTTCTGCCGCTTGGCGGCAATTTCGACCACCACGTTTTGCACGCGCATTTCCTCGCTCGAAATGATGTAAAGGATCGGATAACGCGCCCGGATGAGCGTTTCAAGTTCAGTTTGGAAGTTCATAATTTTGGAGATGGGTGACTTGCCGCGCCGGAGCAAAGCAAAGGCGGGCGAGTGACAGGTGATGAGCTCTGATCGTCGTCGGGATTCAATTCATGCAGCAACTCGGCGAAGGGCTGGGTCAGGTTGTGGACCAGAATTTGCCCGTCCGGCAAAATCAAGAGTTCGCTCATCTGGCTTTCGCCGGACAATTTGTAATTTTTTTTGGTCCGGTGCTTTTTCATGGAATCAAATTCAAACCCAGGCGCTGTGCCAGGTCAACTGCCCGCGTGCTTTCCGGTCCTGAGACCGTCCGTTGCAATTCAGGATGCCGCGCCGCCTGCCACGCCGGCCAGAAGCCGGAGCGCAAATTCACTTTGATGCCGGGCAATTCCACCGCCAGCCATTCGGCCACCGGTTTCCAGCAACATTCCACATGCCCGGGCATCAGCAAGTGGCGCACAATCAACTCGCTGTGTTCATCGGCCCAAAGCAGGTTTTCTTCGACCACCCGGACATAATCCGGAACTTTGGCCAGCCGTTGCGCACAGTCGTCATTGCCGAATTTGAAATCCGCCAGCCACACGTCAAACATTCCATCCAGCAATTCGCGCGCTGCCGCCGACCCGTGCGCGTTGGTCTTCCAAACCAGCCGGGCCGTTTCCGGCAGCCACGACACAAATTCGAGCGCGGCCGGCAATTGAACCGTCGGTTCGCCGCCCAGCAATTGGATCGTCCGTGCGCCGCCTTCCAGCGCCGCCCTGGCGTGCTTCGCCATGGCACACGCGTCGAAGCCCGCTCCCGCCCGCGGATTCCAGCTCGACGCTCCCGTGATGCAAAAGTCGCAGCGCAAATCACATCCGCTTAACGCCACGTTAAAAGCGGGGGTCAATTCCAATTCATCCGCAACCTCGGTTTGCGCGGAGAAAAAACGCGCCTCCGGGCCGGCGTGGCACAAACCGTTCTCACCCGCCAGCCGGTTGACCCGGCAATCGTGCGCGCAGAAGCGGCAATCCGCCAGCATCGCGCGCGCGATCCGTGCCCGTTCGCGCGCCAGAACGGAACGGGGAGCGGCGGTTTCCGACCCGGCGTGTTGGAACTCACGCTGTGGCGTGCTTTCCGAACAATCCCCCACACCGCGGGATTGAACCCCAACCTCTTCGCGCCGGGCCGGAGGCCGGCGCTCCTGTACGATGCAAATCATAGTTCCAGCCGGTTTATGCGTTCCGAATGGACGATCCGGCTTTCTCGCGTCATGAGTATTTTCGAACGCAGCCACAGATAAAGCAATCCCGTCAACCCACCGGCCAGCATGATGATCGCGTTGACCAGCCCGGTGGAAAACAACGTTGTGAAAAAACTGACCGCCCCGGCCAGTAAAACCATTTGCCACACGGTCATTTCACCAAAAAACACAAATGGAACTTTTTCGTGTCCCGAAAGATATCCCCAGGCGGCGAGCAATCCGAAAACAACCGGGGCCATGCCGGTCATCGGGAAAGGATTGGAAGACTGCAAAAAAACTTTGGCCAAACCGGCCCCGACGGCAGCCACGGCACAATACGTCCAAAAATCGGCGCGCGCCCAGATTCGTTCGAGCAATCCACCCAGCAGGACAATCATCAGACTGTTGAACACAAAATCAAGGACCGTCGTCGGCAACAACGGATAAGTGATCAACTCCCAGACCTGGCCGTGCCAGAAATTCGGGCCGCTCACGGCCAGCCAGCGGGCCAGGTCATACGCGTGGGAAAATTTGCCAATCGCCGCTGCCAGATAAACCGCCGACCAAAGGCACAGCAGGATGCGCACTCCGGGCGTGAGCGAGGCCAGAAAACGATGCCAGAGGCGGTTCATGGAATTATTTGCCGAGCAGATTTCTCCACCATGAACGCGGCGGCGACGAGAAAAAATTTCGGAAAAGTTTTTTCATGGATGGGTTCCTCCAAACAAACGTTTCCACCATGACGTTTTTGGTTCGGTCGCCCCGCCGGTGGATTTTTGGAGCCGTTGGGCAATGCCCGGCGGCACGGTGGTGTGCGCCGCGTCGTAGCGCAGCATCTCTTCGGCGTTCGCAAATTCGCGCGCGGCCTGTTTTTGCGTCTGCTGCTCAGTCCCGACCTGTCGGGATTGTTGCTGTTGTTCCTCGGAAAGTTTGGTCTGTTGTTTCATGTTTGGCCTCCTCAGGCGGTTTTCTCAAAAAGAGCGGCAAAAGTTTTGCGGGCGCGGTGCAATTTCCCCCGCACCGCGTCGGGGGATTGCCCGACCAGCGCGCCGACCTGCTCGTAACTCAATTCCTCGTCGGCCACGAGCAGCAACAGGAGCCGGTATTCATCCGGCAGACCATCGAGCGTTTTCTGGATGCGCTGGCCCAGTTCCTTGATTTCCAGGATGCGCAAGGGCGAATCGGTCCTGGCCGCGGCATTTTCCCACACGGCGTCGTCGGCGTTGGAAAACACGTGGCGGTCATGCCAGGCCTGGCGGAGGTTCTGGCAATGATTGATGGCGATGCGGTAAAGCCACGTGCGCAGGGACGCCTCGCCGCGGAATTGATCCAGCTTGCGGAAAGCCTTCAGAAAAACGTCATGCGTGGCGTCCTCGGCCTTTTGCGGGTCGCCGAGAAAACGCAGGGCGAGATAATAAATCGCGCGGCTGTTTTCCGCATAGAGACTGGAAAATTCCGCAGACGCCAGATCGGCTGGCGACTCTGCCACGAACTCACATCCTGCGGCCGGCTCGTTCATGAGTGTCTTCACGCTGATTAGACAATGCTCGCGCGCCAATGTCACGCCGGC
Source organism: uncultured Verrucomicrobiae bacterium (assembly GCA_963744965.1). Taxonomy (GTDB): domain Bacteria; phylum Verrucomicrobiota; class Verrucomicrobiia; order Limisphaerales; family UBA11358; genus UBA11358. The sequence continues at coordinate 35,783 of CAVUVT010000006.1, read as the reverse complement.
AAGCCACCCATTTTGGTAGTGGGTCAGTCTGAGCCAGGATTGGTGGGGCGAGACTCCCGGCGAGCCGATTTTGACAAAGTATCCCATCAGCCTCGGCTCGCGAGGACGCTCGCCCCACCAAACGCCCGCTACCGCGCTACAACCGCCGCGGTGAGCCGTGTTTCAACCCGAGATTTTGTTCGTAAAGGCCGAGTTTCACGTCCGGCGTTGCCTGATGTCCTTTAAGCTCGAGTTTCAAGCGCCCCAGCCGTGTTCGCGCCATTTCCGCGACGGCCAGATCCGGAAACCGTTCCACAATTTTCTCCAAGGTTCCGCGCACGGTGTCATAGTCCGCGCCGTGGCGGATCTGCAAATCCGCCAATAAATTCATCCAGTGCGCGACGCGCTTGGGCGGCTGGTTCGGCTCTCCAATCAATTGTTCCAATTCGCCCGTTGCCAGATCCAACCGCTGGTAGTGGTCGGCGTAAACGATCGCCAGCTTTTCGCGAATCTCCGTGTCGAACGGATGCTGCTCCAGATGTTTCACATAATCGGCGGCGAGTTTCGCTGGATCAATTTCAGCGGGAGCCAGCTGCCCGGAAGTTTCCAACAGGCCGATGTTTTTCACGCCTTCCGGCACGGCCATCGGCTGGCGATCGTGGGCCGCCAGTAAATTTTTTTCCGCGCCGCCCAGATGGGCGATGCGTTGCGCGGCGCGCAGCGCCAGTTCGGTGTCCGGGAACCGCGTGGTGATTTTCTCCAGCGCGGCGCGCGCTGAATCCGCGTCCTGCGCCAGTTTGAGTTGCCAGTCGGCCAGATGGTTCATCGCCGCGGCGACTTGCTTCGGCGGCGCGTCGGGCCGGTCGCAAAAATGGTTCAATGTGATTTCCGCGCCCGGCAAATCCTTCAGGTTTTCAGCCTGAATGCCGGCGAGCAGCATCACGCCCTCAAAATCGTTTGGGAAACGGGCAAGCTGGTTGCGGATTTCCACGACGGCTTCCAGAAATTTGCCCTTCATTCGCAGGGAATGCGCGATGGAATAGTACGGTTTCGGCACCGGCGGTTCGTCGCTCCCGTCGTACAGACCCGTCAAGGGTTTGCACAGCCATTCGCCAATATGCGGCGCCCACAAGACGGATATGGCAACCCCAAGAATTATCATGACGAACGGTCCAAAAAAACTGAGTTTGATGGCGCCGATAAAACAGGCAATGACCAGCGGAACCGTGATTGCCAGCTTGAACAGCGCCTGCGCCGGATCATAACTCCGTTTCAACATGCGGTAGCACCCCCAACCGATGACGCCCAGAATGACCGCAAGCCCAATCGTCCCTTCCACAATTTTGTAAGTTGTGCTCATGGTGACCAGGCAAAACCCGTTCCGTTCGCCGGCGCGTTCATAAATAGCTTCACTGCTGATTGGACAATGCCCGCGCGCCGATGTCACGCGGACAAGCAGCCCCTTCAGGTTGTGTCCTGTTTGGTGTAGTGTCGAGCCTGCGGCTCGATGGATCGCCGCACAGCGCCGACCCTACGGCAAATTCACCCGTAACGATACGGCTTGGCCATCGCAAACGTGTTCGGCAAATGCCGGACTTCATGCACCTTGCCGTCCGCCAGCAGCACCTCGACAATATCGAACCGGATTTTCACCGCCGGATTTTTCAGCAGCCGCAAATAATCCAGCGCGGTTTGCGAAAGCAGCCGCCGCTTGCGCGCGTTGACCGCCGCCGCCGGGCGCGTCCAATCCTCGGAGGACCGCGTTTTGACCTCGACGAAGGCGAGACAATCATCGTCACGAAAAACCAGGTCAATTTCCCCGCGCTTCGAGCGGAAATTGGCCGTGAGAAATTTCAGCCCTTCCCGCTGCAGATGTTTTTTTGCCGCGTGCTCACCCAGTTCACCGCGTCGCAAATGCTCCGGTTTTTCCTTGCCGGTGAGCCGAGCTTTCAATTTTTCCAGCAGATTCATGGTTGTCCGCCGATGACGCAGATTTCACAGATTAAATCCGGCTTCAAAAATCTGCGCGAATCGGCGAAATCTGTGAATAACATTCATTCGTGTTAATCAGTGTTCCCTTCGTGTCAAAAAAGTTCGCGTTGAACCGGTCTCAACGGCGCGAAGCTGCGCCGATGAATCGGGCACGGGCCGTGCGCGGTAATTGCCGCCAGATGTTGCTCCGTGCCGTAGCCTTTGTGCTCGGCAAATCCGTATTTTGGCCATTGCCGGTCGAACTCCAGCATGAGCCGGTCACGCGCGACTTTGGCCAGCACGCTGGCGGCGGCGATGGAATAGCTTCGGGCGTCGCCTTTCACGATGGCCGTGTGCGGCACCAGCATGGTCTTGACCGGCCGGCCATCCACGAGCGCGTGTTCGGGCGCGGGCTGCAATTGCGCGAGCGCGTCGTTCATGGCGCGATGCGTGGCGCGCAGGATGTTGATGGCGTCAATTTGTCCGGCCCCAACCTGCGCGATGGCAAATTGCACTTCGGGACACGCGGTAAGAAAGGCAAAGAATTTTTCGCGCTGCACGACAGTGAGCTGCTTGGAATCGTTCAAGCCTGTGAGTTCATCCGGCAGGCCGGACTCGGCCCATTTCGACGGCAGGACCACCGCCGCGGCAAAGACCGGCCCGGCCAGTGGCCCGCGGCCCGCTTCGTCCACCCCCGCGACCCGGGTCATGCCCTGGGTCCACAGCGCGCGCTCGAATTCAAAGCGATCGGTTGGATTTAAGCGGGCCATGATGTTTATTTGGTTTTAAATTATATGGCTGTCGCCGAGCCTAGCGCGTTTTGCGGCGTTGTCAGCCGATTTTTTTCCGGCATCGCTCCGCGACTGAAAAATCCGTGTTTCATCTGTGTTTCATCTGTGGCTAAAATGACGGCATGAAAATCGAATCCCTCCACATTGGCATGCGGGTGCGGCACCAGCAATATGGCACCGGTGTCGTCAAGGCTTTGAACGAACTCGCCGCGGAAATTCAATTTGACGGCGGCGACAAGCGCACCGTCGCGCCGGATGCCGCCGGCCTCGAACTCGCCGAACCGCAAACAGCCGTCAGCGGCTTGACCCTTCCGCTCAAACAATTTATCGAGCAGACCGTGGATGCCACCGTGGTCAGACTCGGCCTGGAGAAACCGGATGCCGTGATTGAAAAACTTGGTCTTCGCTGGCACGGCGGCAAACTGGTTCTGCATCCCGCCGACCCGGCGCTGCAACCCAAGGAAGTGCCGCTGGAAACCTTTTTCCACAAAATCGTGATGGTGCGGAACAATCTCCGCGTGCTGGAGCAGAAAATCAACGGCCACGAAAAGCTCACCGACGGCGAGAAGGTGGAGATGCAGCAATACATCACGCGCAGCTACGGTTCCCTGACCACGTTTAACATCCTGTTCAAAGAAAAGGAAGACCAGTTTTGATCAAAAGGTTTTGGATGACTTCTGACGCGGACACCCCAAAACGGGGAGATTACGCCGGGACAGGCTGCAAGGCCGTCAATGGCTCGACTTCACGCTCAATGAGCTTGGCCGTTGCCGAGCCGTCCGCCTTCACGTTGTTTCGGCGCGACAAGTAGCCCACTTATCCGTAATCGAACCAGCCCGCCTTCGCGCCTTGTGCTTCCGCCTTCGTTTCACTTCGGCGCGACAAGCCGGCGCGACAGCCTTCGTCTTGCTTCGCTGTGGACTTGTCCGGTTCAGTATCCGAATTATTTCCGCTGTCCCTTCAGCCAAAGCGTAACTTCGTCGTGGTTCATCACATCGTAGGCAACCAGGACTTTCCCATCATGAATAAACACCACCCGCCATTGCAGATGCACGCGGATTTCATAGGAGCGCCGGGCCAGTTTGCGAAGCCCAAGCCCGCGATGTTGATGCGGATCGCCAAAAGCGGAGCCAACGCCGGCAATGGCTTGGGCGGCTTTTTCCCGCGCGGCCGGCGGCAGCTTGTCCGCCGTTTTTTTGATTCGTTCCGAGAGCAGAACGCGAATCATAACTTGCCGGTGAAGGGTGCCAGCTTGCCCGCTTTGCGCGACGAGGCGATTTCCGCCAGCGCGGAATCTTCCGCCGCCGTTGCCTGGGCCAGCGTCACCCCGTATTCGTCCAATGCCGGAAAATCACTGGGGCGAAACGGCAGGCCGCGCAATTTAACCATTTGCGCAAAAAACATGGATACCGCCGCCGTCGGCGTAATGCCGATTTCGCGGCAGACCTCATCCGCCTCTTCCGCCAGGTCGGTGTCAATCCGAAGTCTGATTTGCTCAGTCATGCCTCAAATGTGCCACAGGGTTAAATGCTGTCAAGACATTCAAAATGGATTCCCCGACGTTGCAAAAAGTTCACCGTTTAAATCGGCTTCCGTCACTGGCCCGACATCAATGTTGTCTGCTTCGCGCCTTGCGCTACGGCGCGGCAGCCCCGAAAGCTTTCGGGGCTTGGCCTGCCATCCGCAGCTCGGAACCGACGTCTGGAGGTTCCGAGCGAAGGATGGTGCGCGCTGCAGGGTTTGAACCTGCGACCCCTTCCGTGTGAAGGAAGTGCTCTGCCGCTGAGCTAAGCGCGCGACCGTCTGACAGGATATTCGCCACCCGCGTTATTTCAAGATTTTCTTAAAACCGTGTCGCGCTGCGCCCATTCGGGATTTGCCTCCGGATAATCCAGATTGTAATGCAGCCCGCGGCTTTCCGGCCGCATCAACGCGCAGCGGACAATCAGTTCCGCCACCGTGGCGATGTTGCGCAATTCCAGCAGGTCGCTCGTTACGATGAAATTCCAATAGTATTCGTGAATTTCCTCCTGCAAGTTCGCAATGCGCTTCTGGGCGCGCGCCAGCCGCTTGTTCGTGCGCACGATGCCCACGTAATCCCACATCAGCCGCCGGATTTCGTCCCAGTTGTGCGCGACGACGACCATTTCATCCGGATTGTGCGCGTCGCCCGACTGCCACAGCGGAATTTTCAAATCGGCTGGTGGCAACTGATTTTTTGCGCTGCGCTCCGCCGCGCGGTGCGCGCAAACCAGCGCCTCCAAAAGCGAATTGCTCGCCAGCCGGTTCGCGCCGTGCAATCCCGTGCAGGCCACCTCGCCGACGGCGTAAAGCCCGGCAATTTCCGTCTCGCCGTCCACGTTCGTCACCACGCCGCCGCACTGGTAATGCGCCGCAGGCACAACCGGGATCGGCTCTTTCGTGATGTCAATGCCGTAGCGCAGGCAGGTCTGGTAGATGTTCGGAAAGCGCTCGATGATGAACCTTGCCGGTTTGTGCGTGATGTCGAGCCAGACGTGTTCCGCACCGCTCTTTTTCATCTCGCTGTCAATGGCGCGCGCCACCACGTCGCGTGGCGCGAGCGATTTCAACGGATGATGGGCATCCATGAATTCGACGCCTTCGAGCGATTTGAGCACGCCGCCTTCGCCGCGCACGGCTTCGCTGATGAGAAACGACTTCGCCTGGGGATGATAAAGACACGTGGGGTGAAACTGGATGAATTCCATGTCTGCCACCGCCACGCCCGTGCGATACGCCATCGCCACGCCGTCGCCGGTCGCGATGTCGGGGTTCGTTGTGTAAAGGTAAACCTTGCCGCAACCGCCCGTGGCGAGGACCGTCACCGGTGCGACAAACGTCCAGACGCGGTTGCCTTTCTTGTCAAAAACATACGCACCGAGGCAGCGGTTCGCGCCCACATAGCCAAGCTTCTGGCTGGTGATCAAGTCAATCCCCAGATGATTTTCAAAAATCTGGATGTTCGGCTGCCGCGCCGCCGCGTTCAGCAAGGCCCGCTCGACTTCCCGACCGGTGACATCCTTCGCGTGCAAAATCCGCCGCCTCGAGTGACCGCCTTCCCGGCCGAGATCGAGCTCCTTGCCGCCGTCTTCGTCCGGCGCGTCGCGCTCGGAAAATTTCATTCCCAGCTCGATCAATTCCGCAATGCGCGCCGGGCCGTCCTCGACGATGGTGCGGACGACGTTTTCCTTGCACAGGCCGGCGCCCGCCGTGAGCGTGTCGCGCACGTGCAACTCGAACGAATCCTCCTTGCTCGTCACCGACGCGATGCCGCCTTGCGCGTAATTCGTGTTCGATTCCGCCCGGTCCTTTTTGGTGACGATGGCCACGCGCCCGCGCGGCGCGACCTTCAACGCGAAGGACAGTCCCGCGAGGCCGCTGCCGAGAACGAGATAGTCGAATTGTTTCATCAACGACAAAAATTTAACGCAAAGACACAAAGACGCGAAGATAAAACGGGGTTTTGAAAGAGTCTCTTAACTTGCTTGGTTTTTCCGGTGCGTTGTTGTTTTCACAATCGTGCATTGTCAATCAATCGCGTTTTGCCAACAAACACCGCCAGCGCCACGTGCGTGCCGCGTGTGACTTTTGAAACCGGCGCCAGCGTATCCGGCTCAAAAAATTCCACGTAATCCATTCTCGCGTCGGGTTCGGTTTTAATCAACTTTTTCACGCTGGCCTTGAGTTTGGCCACCGGAACGGCCTTTGATTCTTTCACGGTGGCTCGTGCCATTTGGATCGCGCGCCAGAGCACGGTGGCCCGCCGGCGCAAATCGCCGGCGAGATATTTGTTGCGCGAACTCATCGCCAGCCCGTCGCGTTCACGCAGCGTCGGGGCGACAATGACTTTCACCGGGAAATTCAAATCCGCCACCATGCGTTTGATGATGGCGGCCTGCTGCCAGTCTTTCGCGCCAAAGATCGCCACATTCGGCAGCACGAGGTTGAACAGCTTGGCCACAACCATCGTCACGCCGCGGAAATGCGTCGGCCGCGACGCGCCTTCCATGCTCTGCGATAATTTTTCCTCCAAGACGTAAGTGCCGTAGCCGCGCTTGTCAAAGCGCGGAACGTCCGCCGATTCACATCGGCGGCTACCAGTTCTGCCCGGATACATTTCCATGTCACTTGGCGTAAACACCGCGTCCACGCCTGCGGCCCGGCATAGTTTCAGGTCGCGTTTCAAATCACGCGGGTATTTTGAGAAATCCTCCTTCGGTCCGAACTGCGTCGGGTTCACGTAGATGCTTACGACTACAACGCCACCTTTGCTAACGGCCTGCCGGGCGCGTTTGACCAGGCTCAGGTGGCCGGCGTGCAAATAACCCATCGTCGGCACAAAGCCGATGCGTTTGCCGGTGCGTTGCCATTGTTTGGCCAGGCGCTGCATCGCGGCGATGGAGGAGATGATTCGCACACCGGAAAAGTTAGCCTTGTGCCGTTGCCAATCAATTCAATTGTCGGTTTTGTTACGCCGGGGAAAAATGTCGGTAGCACCCGCGTCCCGCGGGTTCAATGCGGCGTCCCGCTGCATTGCTTCTGCAAATACAGAAATTCATTTGTTCCAGCGATCTACAGCAACCGGAGTTTGCCAACGGTTTCGGGCGAGACGCCCGAAACAACCCGCGGGACGCGGGTGCTACCAATTCACCCCTTCAACAATCACCGGCGCTGGTGCGCGCCACAGGCCCGGTTGAGCGGCGCTTCCGGCACGAGATCGTTTGGCTGCGCGATCCTGTTGGCGAGCAGCCACGCTTCAACCTCCTCGCCGCTGATGTCGGCAAGCATCTGGCCGTCAATCTCGACGCACGGGCTGAGCATCTGACCGCTCTTTTCTACCATCTCCTGGCGTTGGGCCGGATCGTTGATGATGTCGCGGTCTTCAAAGGGCAGATCATATTTGCGGAGCACGGCGCGCACGCCGTTGCTCCAGCCGCAGGTCGGTTTCAGATAGGCGATGATTTTTGGTTTTTCCATAGCTTTGTAATAATTGGTTTTACAATGCCAATATAATGCCATAATCCAAAGCGCGCGGCAAGTGTTTTAACCGCAGATGAAACCCGGCAGCGTAGCGGCTTCCCGGCGGAGAGCCGCACTCTTGATTGAAATTTACGGCGGTCTGCCGACCGCCGCTACGAAGAAGTTGAATTCGTGTTAATTCGTGAAATCCGGGTCAAAAGATTATCTTTCCGTCTCTTTTTTTCGCGCGGCCAGAATTTTTCGCGAGGGCATGTAATTCTCAATGAAATCGCGGTAAAATTCCGCAAAGGTTCCGGCGGCGAGCTGCGCGCGCACATCGGCCATGATTTTCAAAAACAAATGCGTGTTGTGGACGCTCAACATGCGCAGGCCCAGGATTTCATTCACGTTCAACAGATGCCGCAGATAGGCGCGGGTGAAATTCCGGCACGCAAAACAATCGCAGCCTTCCTCGATGGGCCGGAAATCCGCCTTGTAAGCGCCGCCCTTGATGCCGATGGCGCCCTTGCGCGTGTACGCCGTGCCGTTGCGCGCCACGCGCGTTGGCAGCACACAATCGAACATGTCCACGCCGCGCGCAATCAGCTCGACCATCTGCGCGGGCGTGCCTAGACCCATGGCGTAACGCGCCTGGTTTACGGGCAAAAACGGTTCGGTCAATTCGATGGCCTTCAGCATCTCTGGTTCCGGCTCGCCCACGCTCACGCCGCCAATCGCGTAGCCGTCGAAATCCATCGCGACGAGCGCCTGGGCACATTCTTCCCGCAAAGCCGGATTCGCGCCGCCCTGCACGATGCCGAAAACCAGTTGTCCGTCCGCGCGGGGTTGCTCGCGACATTCCCGCGCCCAGCGGATGGTACGTTCGACCGCGAGCTTTTGTTCTCGCGCCGGCGCATCGTGCGGCGGGCATTCGTCGAATGCCATCGCGATGTCCGAACCGAGCACGCGTTGGATTTCCATCGCCTCCTTCGGGCCAAGGAACAGCGGCGAGCCATCGAGATGCGAGCGGAATTCGACGCCGTGCGGTTTGATTTTCCGGATTTTGGCGAGGCTGAAAACCTGGAACCCGCCGCTGTCGGTGAGGATTGGCCGTTCCCAATTCATGAACCGGTGCAGTCCGCCGGCGGCGCGGATGATGTCGAGTCCGGGCCGGATGTTGAGGTGATAAGTGTTGCCGAGGATGATTTGCGTGCCCATCTCGATCAGTTCGCGCGGGTCGAGCGCCTTGACGCTGGCCTGGGTGCCGACGGGCATATAGACCGGCGTGTCCACGCCGCCGCGCGCGGTGGTGAGCCGGCCCAGCCGCGCCTTGGTGTGCGCATCCGTTTTCAGCAGTTCAAACATCGCGCGAAGGTTTAATCAAAACGGCGCGCTTGAACATGAAATTTTGATGCTGGTACACGCCGGTTTACGAATTACCCGCCACATCCAACAAAAGTCTGGCTTCGAGGAGAAAGGTCCACCACCAGCTCAAGAGCACCCCGCCGCGCAGATAGAACGAGACCGACAGAAATCCCATGCCGATCCTGACAGCCATGAGCGCCGCAAATAGCAAGGACGGAATCGGCGTTGTGGCGGACCGATATTTGAGCGTCAGTACGAAGGCTCCAAACAAAACGGTCAGCAAGGTGGCCATGCGCCGGTTTTGAAACAGCCGGACGAGCCAGGCGAACGGGGCGAAGAGGAGGAACAACTGGTTGAAAGCCAGTGTAAACAGCATCATGGCCAGCCATTGTCTTAGATTGGCCGGGTAATCGTCCGGCATTTTTAGCCGGAGAGATGGGTCAACATACAGATGAAATAGCGCCGCGATGGCAATGCCAGCCAGGGTCACCGCCAGGAACAATCCGGGTTCCTGCTTGAGGGTAAAGACCGGTCGGCGGGTGTATTGGGTGTGCCATGCAAAGACAAAACTCCAAAGCACAGTGGTGCAAAAGAAAAGGACGGCCTCCAAATACCAGACTGGATAGGCACGGTTCAACCAAAGCGACAGGCGGGGATAACACGCCAGGGTCGTGACCAGCGAGGCGAGGCCGGCCAGTTTCAAGACCCGGGGTTGGGCGAAGTTGCGCATGCGTTGAACGGTTAAGTCGTGAACAAGGCTAAATCAAAACGGCGCGGGTGGAGATAGAAATTATTCAAATCGCAGGACGTGGGGCGCAACTTGACACTGCCACCAAAACAACGCCGTGCAAATGGGAACGCCGATTTCCAAATTGGCAGGTGCTGTGGTCATGAACGCGCAGGGAACGCCGGGTCGGAGCCCGGCGCTCCGGCGGCAGTGTCAAGATGCGCCTTGGGACGGGTGTCGCGCCGGTCACTAAATTTGTAAGGCAATAATTTCATGGCGTTCAGCTTTCTCCGCAAATCAGACGTCAATCCTGGCGAGGCATCCTCCCGAAATGATTCTTCGATATTTCAGTGAATGACAGGGCGTAAAACCAGACTTTTCGGATGCAGCCACGAGAGCATGGATGTGGATGACATCCGCCCTCGCCCCGGCCCGCTCCCCCGGGAGCGGGAGAATCATTCGCCGCTCCTTTGCAAATTTATATGACTGGATTGGCCGGACGTTCATCCGCAAAACCGAAAACATGCGAAAGCTATTTCCTCTCCTGGGGGAGAGGATAAAAGGTGAGGGCGGGTGTAAACGTGCATTTCACTTAAAACGCCGATGACGCAAAGTGGGAAACAGGCGCGCCGCCTGTCCTACGCAGACACTTCCGCAAACGAAATGTCCACCAGCAGATCGTCGGCGATTTTTTCCAGGTCGGTTTTCAGCGCGGCATCATTACAACCGTCGGGCAGTTGCAATCGGGCGATGGCCTTGAAAAGCGTTTCGCCGGACATGGGCGCACTGACACATTCACTGGAAAATTCCTCGACGTTCACATTCGCGCGCGCCAGGGCGCTGGTGATTTCGCGGACGATACCCGGTCGGTCGTGGCCGACAATTTCGAGTTTGGTTTGCCGGCCTTTGGTCGCAGCAGGCGCGGCTTCGTCGGGGCGGACGACGACGGTAAGGCCGCGGCCCTGGAGCGCTTGCAGAGCGCCGAGCAGCGTCTGACGTTTTTCGACCGGCAGCTCGATTCGCAGAATGCCGGCGAACTCGCCGCCGAGCCGGCACATGCGGCTCTCCAGCCAGTTGCCGCCGTGATCGGCCACCACGCGCGCCACTGATTCAACGAGGCCGGTGCGGTCCGGTCCGATGATCGTCATCACCAAGGGCACTTGCATAATGTCTTGTTAAACCTTCGCGGTGTCGCTGGCAAGTGATTCTCCATCCTGGCGGGGGCTGTCGGCGCGAATAAGCCGTGGTCAGCGACAGGATGGGCAAAACTGAATTCATCCGCCAACGCGAATTTTGGCGAGTCGGGGCTTTCCTGCCGGGCCGGACTGTGTTAGAGAATCCAGCAAACGAAAGGCCCTTTATGATGCTCGAATACGCGCTGGAAAAATTTCCCATCTCAATGAAACTGCGTGAAGGCACGGAATGTGTGGTGCGTCCGCTGGGCAAACGGGACGAAACCCGCCTGCAAAAATTTTTCCTCGCGGTGCCGGAGGAGGAGCGTTTGTTCATCAAGCGGCCGGTCTTCGACCGCGAGATTTTCAAGGAATGGTGCCGGCATGCGGATTTCGAGCGGAACCTGCCGTTGTTGATGTTGCATGGGCAGAAAATCATCGGGGAGGCGACATTGCATCAGCGTTTCGGCGGATGGAAACGCCACATCGGCCTCATCACCGTGCTGACGCATCCGCAATATCGCGGGCGTGACGTGGCAAAAATTCTCGTGGCCGAACAGGTGGAAATTGCGCGGGTGCTGGGTCTGCGGCGGCTGGAGGCGGAGTTGAACGGCGAGCGCAAGGTGGCCATCCGGGCGCTGGAACAGATTGGGTTTCAACACCTGATGAAGCTGGAGGATTACGTTCTCGACATGAAAGCCGTCACGCACGATTACGTGCTCATGGGCATGGATCTGCGGGTGGACGAGGAATACGCCGGCGTCGGCGGTTGAACTTCAGGGCTGGCTGGTGATTTTCTGCCAGTTGATGCCCTGGGTCGTGGCGTAAGCGGAGAAGGCTTTTTCGTTTTGAATCAACACAGCGCGCACCACGCTCGAATCATCCGCCCGTCCCAGTTCAATGATGCTGTCCGGGATGATGCCCATTTTCTTGTGCGCGTAGAGCAGCGCAAACACCGCCTGCGCAATCGTGCCATAGGGCAAATCTTTGTAAACACCCTCGACTGTGTCCTCAACGGCGTCGGCAAGAAATTCCAACTGATCCACGAGGTGGGGAAATTTCGGCGCGTTGATCTGGGTGAATTCCAGCTTCCACTGCGGCAACTGGCGCACGACTTTTCCCGCGATGGCCGGGGTGACATTCGCGGCGGCGCTGTTTACAAATCTCGCAATCTCAGGCATGACGGCGGCAATTTAGGGAAAGTCCCCCGCCAGCGAAAGCAAAAATGTCATGAGAAACGCGCTTTCATTTGCCTCCGCATTCCTGCTACGAATACGTCCGTGCAAGACCTCATCGCCAAAGCCGAGACGCTGCTGGAAGCGTTGCCGTACATCCAGAAATTCAGCAGTGCGACGTTCGTCGTCAAATACGGGGGCAGTTTCATGGACTCGCCGGACGACAACGTCCGCAACGGAGTCGCCCGCGACGTCATTTTTCTGAAAGCGGTCGAGATCAATCCCGTCGTCGTTCACGGCGGCGGCAAAGCCATCACCCGCGCGATGGAAAAGGCCGGGTTGAAGGCGGATTTCATCCAGGGCCAGCGCGTCACCGACGAGGCGACGGCGAAAATCGTGGACGATGTGCTGTCGCGCGAAATCAATCCGGAAATTGTCAAAACCATCAACGCCCTTGGCGGCAAGGCCATGAGCTTTGCCGGGCCGGATGTTTTCAAGTGCCGCAAGCTCTGGCTCGACGACCAGGAAAGTCCGGGCCGGAAAATTGACATCGGTTACGTCGGCGAAGTTGTGGAAGTCAACACCGCGCCGTTGCAGGAGTCCATCTGGTGCGGCTTCACCCCCGTCATCAGCCCGACGGCGCGCGGCGAAGACGGTAAAATTTACAATTGCAATGCCGACGTGGTTGCCGCGAAAGCCGCTATTGCGCTCAAGGCGAAGCGGCTCGTGTTCATGAGCGACGTGCCGGGCCTGCTGCGCGATCCGAAGCAGCCCGACTCCATCATTCCCCACCTGCAGACCAGCGAGGTGGAGGCGCTCAAAAAATCCGGCGTGATTGACAAGGGCATGATACCGAAAACGGACAGTGCCGTGGCGGCCATCCAATCCGGCGTCGAAAAGGTTTCGTTCGTGGACGGCCGGATGCCGCACGCCGTGCTGCTGGAAATTTTCACCGACGAGGGCGTCGGCACGGAAATCGTTTTGTAAGAAACCGAATTGATGAAATTGTCAATATCCAGAACCGACCCGTTTCCGAACCTTCGTCGCATCCTTGACCACATGATAATTTGAAATCAAATAACCATCGTCAGTGATGAAAAAACCTGTGCCGGTGCGGCCGTTGGATTCAATGCTGCAAAATCCATTTAATAAACGATGCGCAAATGAATCCGCGCACAACTTTGACATACATCTTCACTGTGACGGTGTTCCGGTGGAAAAATCTTTTTACAGAATTTACATTCCTTATATCCTGCTTTGCGCAACTCTACGGCTTTATGGAGAAGGTCAATCATGTATTCTGTTAAATATGCAAAACCGCTTTCTAATACACGAGTATCATGGTATGTGTAGCGGTCAATTAAACGTGTTGTCGGCGTGGGGATGGGTCTTTCATCCTGTTAAATACTGCGGGGAGGTTCTCCAACAAGAACTGCGCGCCATTATCGAACCGTTCTTCAATAAAGCCAACAAACCCCTCCATTCGGCTCATTGTTGCGATCACGAACTTCACATGTGCGCCGCAAATTTCAGCAAAAATATCCTCCCTGCTGAAGAGTTTTCCATTGAGGCTTGCGCCGTTAAGGATGTTGCAGGCGTTGGAAGCACCCGCCAAAGTCACCGAGAAAAGTTCGCCTGGTATCTTCAGCTTTTCCCGAACCGGATCGCGCTTGAAAAGATTGAACATGGCCGGATTAAATCACAGATTTGCCATTGTCATCCATCCCAAAATGAATACCGGAAAAGAGCCATGACAATTTTGAATTGCGGATTGGAAACGGAAACGGGTCCGTTCTTGATTTTGGCAACTCACACCTTGAAGTAAGGCGGGGCACGTCCTGTAGGGAGGCGATTTTTCGAGCCGAAAAACCGAATTGATGAAGTGGCCGGGAAATGCGAACTTGTCAATGTGACCAACCAAGCCGCTTACATTTTGCGCGAGAACACCGGAACTTCCGGGATTGTGGAGTCTGCCCGCGCGGCGGTGTCCGTGCTGGCGGAGCACGATATTCCGCATTTGATCGTCGGCGGATTGGCGGTGCAGGAGCATGGGTATCCGCGGGTGACTATTGACGTGGACATCGTGGTGCCCGACGTGCTGGAGGCGGTGGAATTTCTCACAGCCAGCCTCACCGGACCGTTTTATCGCGTACCGGAGGTTGATGATCGCGTGGAAGACCGCCGGAACGGAGTACACATTGACTTGCTCCCGGCGGGGAAGGTTTTGAAACGCGGCTGCAAGGTGCCGTTTCCGCAACCCACCACTGTGGCCGAACAATTTCAAATCGTGAAACTGGAGGAACTCATCGCGCTCAAGCTCGATAGTTGGGCCGGCAGTCCAGCCAGACGGCTCAAGGACAAAGCGGATGTGAACGAACTCATTTTGCGCCGCAAACTTCCCCGCGACCTTGCCGTGAATCCCATTGTCCGCGCGCTCTACACCGAGACCTGGGACGCCTTAAAGGCGGAGAAATAATTTCGGATTGGGGATTACGGATTGCGGATTTTTCATGAACCCGACAGAACTAAAACAACGGACAAAAGATTTCGGCAAGCGTGCCATCAAATTGATCGAATCGCTGCCGAAAAACATGACGGCTTCCGTCATTGGGCGGCAACTCTTGCGGAGTGCAACTTCGGTCGGCGCAAATTACCGGGCCGTTTGCCGCGCCAAATCGCGCGCCGACTTTATCGCCAAACTGGGAATTGTTGAGGAAGAATGCGACGAATCGCTTTACTGGCTTGAAATGTTGGTTGAAACAAACCAGATCAAATCCACATTGGTTTCAAATCTAATGAAAGAGGGCGAGGAAATCCTTGCCATTGTCGTCGCATCCGCTAAAACCGCACGTGTGAAAAACAATCCGCAATCCGCAATCGCCAATCCAAAATGAAGGAACTTGTTCCGCCATCACCGCCGCCGCTCGTTCACAGCCAGTACGAGTCCGTGCGGGAATTGTTCAACCAGAACGTCGTGCCCAGCTATGGCCGCTTCGACCTCGTGTTCAGCCATGGCGCGGGCAGTTACCTGTTTGATGTCGCGGGCAAACGTTACCTCGACCTTGGCGCCGGCATTGCCGTGTGCTGCCTCGGCCACGCGCACCCGGCCATCACCGAGGCGCTCGTCGAACAATCGCGCAAATTGATCCACGTCTCGAACCTGTATTTCACCGAGCCGCAGGGCCGGCTGGCCGCCGAACTCGTCAAGCGCCTCGGCGCGGGCAAATGCTTTTTTGCCAACAGCGGCGCGGAGGCCAACGAAGGACTGTTCAAGCTCGCCCGCAAGTTCGGCCACGACGAAGGCCGGTTTGAAATTCTGACGGCAACGAATTCCTTTCACGGACGCACACTGGCGGGCATTGCCGCGACCGGCCAGGACAAGGTCAAGAAAGGTTTTGAGCCGGCGACGCCGGGCTTCCGGCACATTCCGTTCAATGACCTGGCCGCCGCGCGCAACGCGATTTCGCCCGCGACCGTCGCCATCCTGATGGAAGGCGTGCAGGGCGAAGGCGGTGTCACGCTGGCCACGCCGGAATATCTGCTCGGTCTGCGCACGTTGTGCGACGAGAAAAAGCTTTTGCTGTTCCTGGACGGCGTGCAGTGCGGGCATTATCGCACCGGCCGGTTCCAAAGTTTCCAGCGGATTTTGGAAAACGTTTCCGGCGGCGAGAAATTTCTGCCCGACGGCGTTTCGATGGCCAAATCGCTCGGCGGCGGATTCCCCATTGGCGCGTTCTGGCTGCGCGCCCCGTATGCCGATTTGCTGGGGCCGGGCACGCACGCCACGACGTTTGGCGGCACGCCGCTGGCCTGCGCCGTCGCGCTCAAGGTGCTCGAAGTCATCGAACGCGAACGGCTGGACGAACAGGCCCGCAAACTCGGTGAATGGTTCAAACGGGAATTGGAGCGGCTGGCTGCCACTTACCCGCAAGTCGTCAAACGCGGGCGCGGCCTGGGATTTATTCTCGGCCTGGAATTGGTGGAAAAGGAGAAAATCCCGGCGTTTGCCAGAAGCGATAAAACGGCGGCGCTGCAATTTGTGAATCGCCTGCATGAAATCGGCGTGCTCACGATTCCGGCGGGCACGCAAATTGTGCGTCTGTTGCCGCCGTTGAATCTGAAGCGGCAGGAAGCCGGTGAAGGCATCAGCAAAATCGAGGAAGTCATCAAATCGGTGGTGTGAAGAAAAT
This sequence comes from uncultured Verrucomicrobiae bacterium, assembly GCA_963744965.1. Classification (GTDB taxonomy): domain Bacteria; phylum Verrucomicrobiota; class Verrucomicrobiia; order Limisphaerales; family UBA11358; genus UBA11358. Next base: position 19,433 of record CAVUVT010000006.1, on the reverse strand, counting down.
CCTCACCTCACTCCGGCCCTCTCCCCTCCATCCGATGGAGCGGAGAGGGAGAATGGCTTCCCGTCTCCCGGCAAAACCACGACCGGCTTCTGCTCCACGACCATTCAAATTATTACAATCAGAAAACGGCTGTTCCCTCTCCCATCGGCTGGGAGAGGGTCAGGGTAAGGGCATTTTTTGAAACGATGACCCCGGCCACGCTCAAACATCTTGCCGCGAGTGATCCCGTGATGCGGCGGCTCATCCGGGATTTTGGACCATGCGGGCTGGAGCCGGAAACTCGGCGAGCACCGTTCCAATCGCTGGTGATGGCGGTCGCGCATCAGCAACTCCATGCCACGGCGGCAAATGCCATTCTGGCGCGCTTCAAAAAATTATTCCCCGGACGCCGGTTCCCGCGTCCGGAGGACTTGGCTTCGGTTTCCGATGGTGATTTGCGCGGCGCCGGTCTTTCACGGGCGAAAATTCTGGCCGTCCGCGACCTTGCGGCGAAGACCCTGTCTGGCGTTGTGCCGACATCGCGGCAGATTGCAAAATTGTCCGATGACGAAATCATTGAGCGGCTCACAGAGGTTCGCGGGGTGGGCCGCTGGACGGTTGAAATGCTGCTGATTTTTCAACTGGGCCGGCCCGATGTTTTGCCGGCGGATGATTTCGGCGTGCGCAACGGATTTCGCCGTGCTTACAAAAAGCGCGACCTGCCGGCGGTGAAGGAACTGCTCGCGTTCGGCGAACGCTGGCGTCCGCACCGCACCACCGCCGCGTGGTATCTCTGGCGGGCGGCGGATGCGGCGAAGAAAACGTAGGACAGGCTTCCAGCCTGTCTCAAACTTCAATTCGAAATGATGGAGACAGGCAAGATGCCTGTCCTACGCTGGCTGGTATGCGGTGCATAAAAAGAAGTGACGCCGTTCCATGATTGGGTTATAAAATTTCCTTTGGGCGAATTCCCGAAAACCTTGAAAAAATGAAGCATCTATTGTCATTGGAAAAATTGCCTCGCGCGGATTTTGACAAAATTCTGCACGCCGCCGCTGCGTTCAAGCGCGAGCGGGGTCATCACAAAACCCAGCCGCTAGCGGGTCAAACCTGGGCGTTGATGTTCTCCAAGTCGTCCACGCGCACGCGGGTTTCGTTCGAGGTCGGCATCCACGAACTCGGCGGGCGCCCAATGTTTCTCAACGCCAATGACATTCAGCTTGGCCGCGGCGAGCCGATCAAGGACACCGCGCGCGTGCTGGGCCGGATGATTCACGGCGCGGTCATCCGCACCTTCGCGCAGGCCGATGTCGAGGAGTTTGCGGCATTTTCGAACATCCCGACCATCAACGCGCTGACCGACAGTGAGCATCCCTGCCAGATTCTCGCGGACATTTTCACGTTCCAGGAAAAGCGGGGGCCGATTGCCGGCAAGGCGGTTGCGTTCATCGGCGATGGCGCGTGCAACGTGGCGAACTCGTGGATTTGGACGGCGGGCAAGCTCGGTTTTGAATTGCGCATTGCCGCGCCGAAAAAATTCCAGCCATCCGCCGCCCTGCTGAAGCGCGCCGGCGGAAAAATTTCCGTTTCCACCGACCTCAAGGCGACGGCGAAAAACGCGGACCTGCTTTACACCGATGTCTGGATTTCGATGGGCAAGGAAGCCGAAGCGAAGGAACGCATCAAGATTCTGACGGGCTACCAGATCAATCAATCGCTGGTGAAGCTGGCCAAGCCCGGCGCCCTGGTGATGCATTGCCTGCCGGCCTATCGCGGCAAGGAGATTGACGACGCGACGCTCGAAGCCCACGCGGACACGATTTTCGAGGAGGCCGAAAACCGGCTGCACGTGCAGAAGGCGATTTTGAACTGGGCGGTGTCTTGATTGGCGTAGCGGCGGTCGGGAGACCGCCGGAGACTTGAACTCCAGCCTTGCCGGCTGCTTGGTGGCCGTCCACAAGTAAAAATAAATTTTTCAACGCGTAGGAACAAAATGAACTTGCTACATGGAATCAAACTACGCGAAGAAGTTCAGCTCGCTGGAATTCCCATCGTCTGGAAAACCAATCTTACGGATGAAGATGTCTACAATTTTTATCAGCAGTTAATCACTGATCCCGATTTTGTAACTTTTGCGGGGCGCAAAGATGGTGTGGATGGCACAAAAAGCGTAAGCATTTCGTTTCAAATATTTGGCAAAACAATCGATTTCAAGGATGGTTGTTGTCAGTGTTTTGGAATTGTCAATTTTCTATGGCTGATTTATCGGACCACGGAAGAATGGGACCTGCTGGATGCGCGTGAGACGGAGATTCAGGAATTAAGAGAGGAACAAGGGCAAGAACGCAAAGCCGAAAAATTAATTTACCAAACGGAAGACAATTATTTGAGTGACAAAATGGCCGGACGTCTAAATGACAGGAATTATTCAGAGGCGGTGAATTTTTTGCGTTTGAGAATGGAGTTGAGAAAGCAAAACCCGAACGTTAGAAGATATGCCGCGTCTCCTGGCAGTTTGATGCGTGAAGCAATCAGGATTTTTTGCTATCTCCCTAAAGCAGACGACGGCGTTCAGTTCATTTTAGAACATTTCCCTTGGTCGTGGGCACTTTTCGATTTCGCAAAGAATTATTGGGCATCTTCTTTTCTTGATCGCCAAAGCAAGTTACTTGAAATGGATAAAATTTTCGGCGCAGTGAACGAGCATTTCCAAACTGATGCCAGAATACACAAAATGATATGTCTTTTCTTGGAAAAGGAATGATGCTCTTGGCTTCAATCCTCATATCGGTACCTGTGTGAACTTCATGGTATTGGCTGTCGATATTCATATGGTTCGTGGAGCTATAGCGCGAGGAGAATTCCGAGTGTTTCGTGAGGACCGAATTCATGTGGGCGAAGCACTCTTGGACGCGCACGATCTCGCCGAAAGCCAGGATTGGATAGGGATTGCGGTCCACAAAGAGATGGAGAGCGATCCCCACGTCCAGAAATATTGCGCTGAGTATCCGGCGTGCTTGGTCAGATATCCAGTTCCACTCAACAATGGAGTTCATGAGAGCTACTGCCTTAACTGGCTCGATAAGAGAGTTTCCCAATGGGACTTTTTCCCTGCCGATCAGCTTCAGGAATGCCGCCTGAAGGCGCTTGCCTCAGCCACCGGCTTTCCCGCAGAAATCACAAAGATTGAGAGACGAATCGAGCACACGAGGCAATTTCTTATGACGTTTGCACCTGAACGCATGCGCCTGACGATGCGAGCAGCGACGCGGGTACGCAATCGAGAGCGCGCTAAATAAGGTCGGTCGGCAGAAACAAACGGCCCTCGTTTCCGAAGGCCGCTTGCATGGGTTGATTTTGATTTATTTGACCGGTATTGTTTGCGTTTGTGTTTTCGCCTGTGGCGCGGGTGTCGGCGTAGGCGGGGTGGCCGAACCGGTTCTGCCGGCGGGCGGGAAATTGTCCGGCGAGGCAGGCCAAGCTGATGGGTTGGAAGAGTCCGACGGGGCGAATCAGCCCGACAGTTCCGGCTCGTCTGACGAAGTGCCGCTGGAGTAACCTCACACCATGAACTCACCCGAAAAGCCCAGCGTGTTCCTGCCGCATGGAGGTTACCGCAAATTGCGGAGTTACAAGGTGGCGGAGGCGGTGTATGACGCCACGGTGGTGTTCTGCCGTCGGTTCTTCGCGCGCGACCGCCGCATGGCCGACCAGATGGTGCAGGCGGCGCGCAGCGGGGTGCGGAACATCAGTGAGGGCAGCGGCGCGGCGGCCACGTCGGCAAGAGCGAGATGTTGCTCACGAACGTGGCGCGGGCGAGTTTGTCGGATGAGTTGCTGCGGGATTACGAGAGTTTCCTGACGCAGAACGGGCTGCGAGTGTGGTCCAAGGATTCGCGGGAGGCGCTGGCCATGCGGGCGCGTCTGGCGCAGGACCACGCGCCGGACCTGCCGCCCGCGCCGGCTGGCGGGGTGCGGTTGCGGGGGCTGGCCGGGCTGTCGGAGTTTGTGGAGCAGGCCGCGCCGGAGTTGGCGGGCAACGCGATGCTCTGCGCGGTGAACCAGGCGGCCTACCTGCTGAAACGCCAGCTCGAAAGCCAGGGCCAGACTTTTGTGGAGAGCGGGGGGTTTACGGAGAAGCTTTACGGGGCGCGGAGTCAGAAGAAAAAGTCGGACAGGTCTGACAAGTCTGACGGGGCGGACAAGCCATCCTGCCCGGTGTGTGGCAAGCCCATGCTCCAGCGTACGGCGCGCAAAGGTTTGAAGACCGGCCAGCCGTTCTGGGGCTGCTCCGGCTATCCCGACTGCAAGGGCACGCTGCCAGTGAGTTAGGCAGGATGCCTGTCCTACTTGGCAAACTGGCGCAGATATTTCACGGCAACCTTCAAATCCTTCGGCCACGGCGCGGCGATGGTCACGGTGGCGCTGGTGACAGGATGCGGGAGGCTAGTTCCTCCGCGTGCAGCGCGACCCGTGAAAGAAGCGGAACTGCTTGACACCGATGTGTGGATTTCGATGGGCAAGAAATAACCACTTGCCGGACACCGTTTCCCAGCACTCGAAAAAGCAATTTCCTATCAGTCAAGAGTGTTGCTTGGTTTCCATACGGTTTATTCCTGGCCGCCGTGCTGGCGCAGCAATTCCGCCACGTCCTTTTTGCCACGAACCACCGCCCAGTACAAAGGCGTCTTGCCCTGGCCGTCCTTGGCATTGATATCGGCTTTGCTGGCCAGCAGCAATTCCGCCACAGCCTTGTTGCCACCAAACGCCGCTTCGTGCAAAGGCGTCTGGCCGTTGATGTCCCTGGCATTGACATCGGCTTTGCTGGCCAGCAGCAATTCCACCACGTCCTTGTTGCCACCAAACGCCGCTTCGTGCAAAGGCGTCTGGCCGCGGTTGGCTTTGGCATTGACATCGGCTTTGCTGGCCAGCAACAATTCCACCACGTCCTTGTTGCCACCGTACGCCGCTTCGTGCAAAGGCGTGTGGCCGTTGTTGGCCTTGGCATTGACATCGGCTTTGCTGGCCAGCAGCAATTCCACCATGTCTTTATGGCCACTTAACGCCACACCGCACAAAGGCGTCTGGCCGCTGATATCCTTGGCATTGACATCAGCCTTGCTGGCCAGCAGGAATTTCACCACGTCCTTATGTCCCGTCACCGCCGCCAGGTACAAAGGCGTTTTGCCGACCCTGTCTTTGCTGAAAACCAAATCAGGATTGTCTTTGAGCAACGCTTTAACCTTTTCCAGGTCGCCACCCGAGGCCGCCTTATGAATCTCGTCGCTGAAGGCAAGATTGCTCCCAGCCAGTATGACCAGCGTGACGGCGGCGAGGCGGAGAATCGGGGAGCGGCAGAGTCGGCTAAAGATAAAGAAAGAGTACGGTCTCATGTCGCGAGTGTAAGCAATCACCTCATGCGTGTCAACGGTTGGCGACATTAGCGTTGACGGGGCCGGTGGCCGGTCGTTGCAGGTCGGCGGCGTTTTGAACTGGGCGGTTCGTAACGTCGTAGCTGCGTTTGTGAAAACGCGGGTCATTTGCTGCGAATTGTCCGCGCTTTTCCAAGCGCGGCTACAGGGCAAACTGCCGCAGGTATTTCACCGCGACTTTCAAATCCTTCGGCCACGGCGCAGTGATGGTCACGGTGGCGCCGGTGACGGGATGCGGGAGGCTCAGTTCCTCCGCGTGCAGCGCGACCCGTGAAAGGAGCGGACGTTCTTCATGTCCCGGCTTTAGCCGGTAATTCGGTTTGAGACGCGAAAGCCAGAGCGGTTTGCCGCCGTACAGGTTGTCGCCGACGACGGGGAAGCCGGCGTAACGCAGGTGAACCCGGATCTGGTGCGTGCGGCCGAGGAGCGGTTCACACTTCAGAAGCGCATAACCGCAGCGGGGAAATGTTTCCACCACTTCAAATCGGGTCTTCGATTTCCTGCCGTTTTTCGAATCCACATGCATCAATCCGGTTTTGGCCGGATGCGGCGCGAGTTTGGCGTCCACTTCAAATTGATTTTCCGGCGGTTCGCCGCTGACGAGGGCGGTGTATTTTTTCACCGGCTTTTCCGAGCCGAAAAGATTTGCCAGCGCAATGAGCGCGGATTTGTTTTTGGCGAGCAGAATCACGCCGCTCATCTCCGGGTCAAGCCGATGCGCATTCATCAGGTAATCCAGCCCGCGTTCGCGCGTCCACGGTTTGCTGCCGGCGATGGCGCGGTGGAGCAGCGTCATCAAGTTTGGCCGCTGTGGGTCGTAGCGGTCGGGCGAGACGGGCAGCCCGGCGGGTTTGTCGAGCGCCAGCAGATGCCCGTCTTCCAAGAGCACCGGAATTTCCCAAAATTCACGGGTGGCGGGTGAGGAGAGTTTGATGGCCGCGCTCACTTTTTCCCAATCGTGATTTTTGTTCTTAATCCGAATCCGGATCGGACCGGGATTACGATTACGATTTATTTGCGGCACCGGGCCGGAATAACTGGCGAAAGACCGGCGTGGCGCGCAATTCACGGTTGGCTTCAAGGTTGACCCATTGGTTGAAAGCCTCGCTTTGGCGCCCGCGGCGGAGCGCGGTAATGTATTGCGGCATTTCGGAATTCATTTTTGCCTGGTCAATCGGCAGGCGGGATTGGACATAAACGATGAAGCCGCCGGTGCTGGTCGCCTCAAAACCGCTCGTCTTCCCAAGCGGGGTGGTGAACACGGCCTGCTTGAGTTGATTGAGGTCGGTGCGCCCGCCCAGTTCCGGTAATTCCGGCGTGCTCAACGAAAACGCCGGCAACACCTGCGACTGCAGACCGGCGGCGGCACACAGGGACGCGAAGCCGCCATCCGCCGTCATGCCCGTCAAGGTGCGAACAAAATTTGTTCCGGCGCGCCGGGCAAGCAAAATCGCCTCGCGCCATTGATAGTCCTGCGTGACGTGTTCGCGGATTTGTTCGAGCGGCGGGATTTCGCTGGGCAGCCGTTTGGCGAAAGCGAGGACGTACACGGCGTCCGGCCCGGCGACCGGCCCGGCGAAGGGTTCGTCGGGTGACAGTGCGAAGGCGGCTTTGGTGAAGCCCGGCGGCGCGGTAAATTCTTCCGGTCCCAATTCACCCGCAAAGGGCGCGGTCACGTGAACGGGCAGTCCCTTTTGTTTGGCAACGGTGGCGAGATTTTCGGGCCTGGCCGGATCCATGCTGAAAACGGCGTTGGCGAAATCATTTGCGTCCTTGCGCGCGTCGTTTCCAGCGCGGTCAAGAATCAATTCGGCCTTGGCCCGCGCGAGATAATTCGTCATTTCAAACGCGACGTAGCTGACCTGCACGCGGTCGGGCAGGCGGTATTCCGCGAGGTAATTCGTGTAAAATTGCGCGACGGCGGCGGGGGTGACGGCAACGGACGACAGATAGTTCGACGCGGAGAAGAAAACAATCTGCGCGGAGAGTTCCTGGTGGTCACGCTGATAGGCGGCGGCGGCTTCCTGCGGCGTGATGAGTTCCCCGGCCAGGCCGATCGCCTGCTGCAATTGCTCAATGACAAGGTATTGCCGGACAAAGTTTTCGAAATCCTGGGCCGTCAGATGTTTCGGCAGCAAAACCTGTTTCACGAGCTCGTTCAACGGCAGGGCCTGGCCGTTGCGTCCAAGCATACGAAGCATTTCATTGGCGGTTGCCACAACCTCGTCGTTGCCGACATAAATGCCGAGGTCATTCGCTTTTTGAGCGAGCATCAGGCGGACATAAATTTCACGGTTCAGATCGGCCTCGGAGAAATTCGGGTTTTTATCCGGCCATTCACCGGAATGGAACCAATAAAAAAGATAGAAATCGTTTCTGGTGTCAATGAAAGCTTGCTGCGTGACTTTGTGACCGTAAATCGAACCAAAATCGCCGCCGGCGACAATGCCGCCAGCGCCACCGCCCATGCGCGATGGACCGGCGCCCCAGTAAATAAAAGAGATAACCGTGGCGATGATAATGACAAACCACAGCCATTTTGAATGTTTGCGAATTGTTCCAATCATAGTGGTAAATGGAAAAGCACAGCGTAACCAGCCCGGCCAATCGTGGTCAAACGCAAAAGCACGGGTTTCAGCCTGCTTTCAGCCAGCGGGCCGCGTCCGCCGCCGCGTAGGTGATGAGAATGTCCGCGCCGGCGCGGCGCATGGCCAGCAAACTTTCCAGTGTCACCGCGCGTTCGTCAATCCAGCCGTTGGCCGCCGCCGCCTTGATCATCGCGTGTTCGCCGCTCACGGCGTAGGCGGCGGTCGGGTAGCCGAACTCCGTTTTAACGCGGTAAATCAGGTCGAGGCAAACGAGGGCGGGTTTGACCATGACGATGTCCGCGCCTTCCTGGATGTCGAGCGCCACCTCGCGCAACGCCTCGTTTGCGTTGGCCGGATCCATCTGGTAACTCCGCCGGTCGCCAAATTTGGGCGCGGACTCGGCGGCTTCGCGGAACGGCCCGTAAAACGCGGAGGCAAATTTCGCCGCGTAGGACATGATGGGGATGTCGGCAAAGCCGGTGCGATCCAGTTCCGTCCGGATGGCGCGCACGCGGCCGTCCATCATGTCGCTGGGCGCCACGATGTCCGCGCCGGCCTCGGCATGACTGGCGGCGGTGCGCGCGAGCAGTTTCAGCGTCGGGTCGTTCAAAATCTTCACCGGAGCGCCGAACTCCGATTCGGCGTGTATCGATTTTTTTCCAACCTGCCGGGCCGGAGGCCGGCGCTCCACCACGCCGCAATGGCCGTGCTCCATGTATTCGCACAGGCACACGTCGGTGATGACGAGCAGAGATGGCAGTTCTTTTTTCAGGAGCCGCACGGCTTGCTGGACGACTCCATTTTTGGCATAAGCGCCGCTGGCTTTTGCGTCCTTGCGGTCCGGAATGCCAAAAAGCAAAACTGCCGGAACGCCGAGCGTGTGCGCCCGGATGGCCTCGCGCAAAAGTTCATCGGGCGAAAGCTGGAATACGCCGGGCATGGCGGCGATGGGGCGGCGGATGCGTTTGCCGGAGCGTGCAAACAACGGCAGGACGAGTTGCGATGCGGTCAAATGGGTTTCGGCCACGAGTTGCCGCAACGCCGCCGACTGCCGCAGCCGGCGCGGGCGATACGCCGGGAATTGTCCAATGAATTTCAGGCTCACGAACCCATTCTAGTTTTAAAGCGGGAAGAGCAAAGCCGAAAGTGCGGGGGAGATTTTCAGCCACAGATGGACACAGATGAACGTGTGGTTTGCATAAACCTGCAAATCATGTTAAAACGCATGAAAACAACATCTGTGTCATTTGTGAAACGAAACTGCTATTCTTACGGTTCAGCAGCGCGGCACAAGCCGACGGAACATCGTATCAGCGGCAAATGGAAAAGGCGCTAAAGTTCTGTAAGGCTAACGACCTTGATCTGAACGAAACGTGCTACGAGGATTTGGGCGTGTCAGGGTGGACGGGCGAGAACATCGAAAAAGGCGCGTTGGGTGACTTCATTGCGGCGGTGAAGGCGGGCAAAATACCGAAAGGATCATGTCTTCTGGTGGAAATCGGAATTTGTAATTGAGGGAGTCGCCCGACCCATGCAGTAGAATGCCATGTCGTCTGGAATTTTGGAAACACACATCTTTTTTGGGTAGGTCACTTAAGGACCGCAGCAGCGAGGCCGCCAAATGAGCGTCGGCGCCTCGTTTCGCGGCCGTAGTCCAGTTGCTCACGCAAAGATAAACCGTATGCATCCATTAGCGCGGCCAGGTTTTTCTTCACAGGCGGCTCGCTTGAAATCCAAAAGGTCTGGGGTTCACGGACTGCTTTGAATACGGCCTTGTTAAGGCGGCCGAGGGGTTTACGATACCTCTTGATGTTTGCATCGGTGCCGTAATCGAACACCACCACGCTGCCGGGTGCGATCGCGGCAATCGCACGAAAGGTTTTCTCCATCGCCTCGCGGCTCAGATAATACGTCACACCCTCCCAAAGAAAGAAAGTGGGCTTGCGCGGATCAAAACCGGCTTTGGCCAGATTATCCAGCCAATCGTCTGTCAAAAAATTCGCGGAGAGGAATGTAACACCGCTTGTATCCACTCCGCATTCATGCAACAGCTTGTGCTTGATTTGTTGGGTCTTCGGCAAGTCAATCTCGAAACACCGAATCTGCCGGTTGTGCTGTAGTTGCACGGTTCGCGTGTCATAACCCGCGCCGAGCTCGACAAATTGATCGACACCGGGCAGATAACGTTCAATCGCAGCGTCAACAAAAGTCGATCGTACGGCCGAACAATGCCCGACTGGCGGAATTCCTTCATAGGGATAGCGGAGCATCTTCGGAACGAATCTGGTCAGCCGATGGCCCAGCAACACCGGAAGCCAGGCAGCACGTAACCCGGCGTAGCTATGGTTTGGCAGGACCTTGATCAACTTTGCGCAGGCCTCATCCCGCCTTAGCCCGAGTTGATGTTGCAGCCACCGCATAGTCATTGGGGACAGCGCCGTCACCGAGACTCCCAGTTTTCGACTCGAGAAAATCATGTGGGCCGTGTAAAGGATAAAGACAACCAGCCAAACCGGCAAAAAGAGAATCCGTATGAGACCGGACAACAACGCCGCCATGAGCGAATACTTATGTGATTGTTCTTTTTCGAATGCCATAAAGGAAACGGGTCAATGTATTCTTCCGGCTGATGTGATGGGCCAGTAGCGGTATTCGAATTTGCCGTATATCCCGGTTATCGGAATAGGGCCGACATACCGGCTGTCCAGGGCCTCGTTCCGGTTATCGCCCATCACGAAACATTCATTTTTGGGCACAGTGATTTCAGGAAAATCGGGCGCCGGATGGTCTTGAGAAATAAAAATGCGATATTTTGCGCCATTGTTGCTTTCATAGAATATTTGACCGGTGGTTCCGGAAACGACCCCTGGCCCCACAGGTTGCAGAGAAAGCTTTACGCCATTCACATAGACATTGCCATCTTTGACGGCCACCGTATCACCAGCGACAGCGATGACGCGTTTGATCCATTTGGTCCAGAACGAATGCGGGTTCTGAGGATCGGGGAACAAGACAAGATCACCTCGTTGCGGGTCGGCATTCCAGTAGGCATTTTTTAAGGCAACGATGCGGTCACGCGGAGAAATGGTGGGATACATGGATGCGCCGGGGACGATGAAAGCTTGAACCAGATGGTCACGGACATTGAGCGCATAGCTCAAGAGACTGCCGGTGCCCATAAGCAGGAGCAGCACATAGACATACCAGCGATTGTAATCCTTCAATTCATAGTCCGCCTTGCATCGTAAGGCGCACCGGTAGGAATCAATCGCGCCGGCAATCCAAATGGCAACCTGAGCCAATCCCGCCGCGCAGCCCAAAGTCCACGAATAGGCCGTGGGATGCGAGAGAATCAGCAGCCCGGCTACGGAGGAGATGCCGCATAGAAACATCCATTTAAGTCCGCACGGCAGCATACCGTTATAAACCAGCCCAAGACCGGGCATAATGAATGAAAGAATGGCAGCGATCCAAGGCCGCCGGAGAGTAATTGAATGGGTCGTGTTCATGCGTTGTTCAATGGTTCAAGGTTGTAAAATGGCGAAAAAGATGAGCCAAAGCCTGCTTAAACCGGCAGTGGCCGCAACGGCAAGGGCGGCATATTGAAATGCAATGTTTCGCTGGAAAAATTCAAGGACGCCCGGCCAGTTCCATTGAGCCTGCCGCTGCTCTGTTTGCTGGTAAATCCGGCGCATGACATCTGCGGAAAAATCCGGCGGGACATTCAACGGAGTGGGACGCTCTTTCCAGGCGCGATATTTTTCGTCGAGGTTCATGTGATGTCTCCTTTCATATCCTTCATGGCAGCATAAATTCGCGCGCGAGCCCGATTGATTCTGGATTTGACGGTGCCGAGACGGGTGCATTCGATGCGGGCGATTTCTTCGTAAGGCATTTGTTCAAATTCAGCGAGGATGAAGGCGCGCTGCAACTTTCCTGGCAAGCCTTTGAGTGTTTGATCCATTTGGGCAAAAAATTCCTTATCTGAAAACTCGTCGGACGGATCTCGGGAATCGAGGACTTCGGGCAAATGCTCGACCGGGATCGGAGTTTTTTTCTTCAAGGCGTTGATGCTCATGTTGCGTGCGATGGTAAACAACCACGTGGAGAACTGGCTGCGCGCCGGATCGAACGTGGACAATTTCTGAAAGGCCGCGACAAAAACGTCCTGGCCGATTTCTTCACAGCGGTGGCTGTCCCATATGAGTCGTCGTATCATGCTGAGAACGGGTCGCTGATACCGCTCCACGAGGATTCGGAAGGAATCTACGTCTCCATTCAGGACGTGTTTAACAATGTCAGAATCTTCCGGCATTCGGGATGCGATATACGCTCACCATTTCTATGAGGGTTATACAAGCAGCGAATGAAAAAGTTCCATTCGAACATTCACTTTTTCAGTAATGTTGACAAGTATCTGTTGCCAAGGCCCGGATGTTTTTGGCGGTTGCCTCAAAAATCGGAATTTCTTCCCCATCAATCATGTGATTGGGAGCGTGACGTCACTTCCCCGTTGCGCAGGATGACAAAGACAGCTTGCATGATTTCCTCGGCATGAGACGTATTGCGGGACTGCCGCAACGCGGCGGAATTTAATCCGGTGGCAGCGGGCGTCAGTCCGCTCCATCTAAAATCATTCCGCAAAAATAATGAGCCGACTCACGTCGGCTGCTACAAAATTCTTCGCCAACTTCGCGTCCTTCGTGCGACAACAATTCTTTGCTTCGCGGCAAAATCCGTTACCTTTCCGCCATGCAGCGGTTGAAAGGATTTTTTTGGACGGTGGTGGTGCTGGTCATTTTCGCCGTCGGCATCTGGCTTGGGTTCACTGTCCCGCGCTGGTTGAGATTAGGGTCCGGCCTGCGCTTGGAAAACACCGCCACGGTGGTTGAGCAGGTGCAGACGCTTTCAGATTTGGTCACGGTCAAATACGTGCTCGAGAAAGTCGTCATTCTAGAGGACGCGAAATGGTATGGCGAAAACCGCGTGCTCCTGCTCGCGCACGGCATCGTCAAGGCGGGCATTGATCTCAAACGTATCACGCCTGACGACGTGACGATTTCCGGCAAAACCATCTGCCTGCACCTGCCGCCGCCACAAATCATGGATGCCTATCTGGACGATAAAAACAGCCAGGTGATTGACCACGCGACCGGCCTGTTGCGCGTGTTTGACAAAGACCTCGAACAAACTGCGCGACAAAATGCAGTGGACGACATCCGCCGCGCCGCGCGGACGGATGGGATTCTGGACGAAGCAGACAAACGGGCGCGGCTGGAACTGGAATTATTCCTGCGTCAAGCGGGCTATGAAAAGGTTGAATTTCGCTGAGACAAAACCCAAGCGCGCGGCGCTGCCCCAAAATTAGACAGTGTGGATGATTTTAACCGGGCCGGGAATTTCAGCGCGCATCTCAATCTCGATGGCAATCTGCATCCGGCGCCTGGGCGGAGAAATTTTCACTGGTTGCCAGCAGGGCTGCATCAAATAAGGCACCACTTGCGGTGCAAACCGACGGTTGGTGACTTCGGTCTGCCCGCGAACCTCGTGAGAGAGTTTCACCGCATTCATTTTTCTAGCCATGGAACTTTTTGCCGCAATTCATGTGCCAGAAAAATCCGGTATTCACCCCGTTTTTATTGGTGATTTCAACCAGTTGTGAAAAAAGCGTTGAATCATCCGCGCGGCGGCGGCGCAACCGGTTTCGTGACTCATCTTTCGCCAAAGTTGAAGCCGTGACGGAGGCGTTATTGCGGCACCGGCCCTTGCGTGACTTGCACGAGGCCGTCGGAACGAAGCCATTTGGCAAAGGCGCTCTGGACTTCCCTGGCGTCGAGCTTGACGTAAATGCGTCCCGCATGAACCCGTTCATCAAGCGGCAGCCCCAGCGCGGAGTAGGCGAGCCAGCCTTGGGCAATGTAATCCACGCTTGATTCCGCCAGCGGAATGTCGCGGAGCAGCATCAATTTGGCCTGATGCAATTCCTGCGCCGTCACTTTTTTCGCCCGCATATCCGCAAGGTTGCGCAAAATCACGGCGCGCGCCTTGGAAACATTCGGCGGGTCGCAGGCATATTCCACCTGGTAAACCCCGCGCGTCAGGCCGACGGTGAACGAGGAATCCACGAAATAAACCAGGCCGTTTTTCTCGCGCAAATCGCGATACAACCGTGTCGCGTAAAATCCGCCGCCCAAAACGTGGTTGCCCAGTTGCAGCGCATAATAATCTTCATTCGTCCGCGTCAGTTGCAACGTTTCCGCCAGGGTGATTTTGTCCTGAACCCGGCTGGCATCCGGCACGTGGGCCACGGAAACTGAATTCGTCGGCGCGGGCGGAAACAGCCTGTTCGGTTTTTCCCCGTCCGCCTTCCAATCGCCAAAGTATTTTGCCATGACGGCAACGGCGTTTTCCGGCGCAACATGGCCGATGACAACGATGGTCGTGAGATCGGGACGGAACGCCGATTGATAGTAATGTTGCACGTCCTGGATCGTGAGCGACTTGACGCTGTCCGGCGTCGTCTCGCGGCGCGCCGGGTCGTTCGTTGGAAACAGCGCGACGGTCAGCGCGTGGCTGGCAATATGGCCGGGGCTTTTGATTTCGCCGGCGACGGAGGCGGCGAGCTGCTCCTGAATAATTTTGAAATCATCCTTGGGCAGCGCCGGAGCCAGTTCATTGTCCGCGAGCAATTGCACACCGCGTTCAAACTGATCGGGCAAAACCTGCAACGAGAAATCCGCGCCCGCCGATTCGTTCGCGCCGATGTCGTCCAACGCCTTTTGAAACGCGAGCCGGTCGAGCGATTTGGTGCCGTAGGAGAAAAGTTTGTCCAATACCTCATCCACGCCACCCTGGCCGGCGGGCATCTGGAGCTTCGGATTATTTTTGACGCGGCCATAAACGCTGACTGTGTCGCTGATGGTTTCCGGTTGCACAATGAGTTTGATTCCGTTGGGCAAATTCGTGACGAACGGATTCAGCGCCGTGGCGGGAACGGGGAGTTGCTCCGCGATTTTTTTCGCCCATGACGGCAAGGTGACGTTAGCGTTTTTTGTCGAAACCAGCGATTCGCCGCCACCAAAACCTTTTGACGAAATCGGTTTGTCCGACGGCGTCGGCGTGAGAATCGCGGAAATCGCGTGGTCAAAATCCAGATACTTTTTGGCGGCGTGATTCACGTCGTCAACGCTGACGGCGCGAAATAGATTGATGTCGTCGTCCGGCGAATTGCGTCCTTCAATGGCAACGGCGGTTGACCAGGCGGAGGCCAGGCCGGAAACGGAATTTTTTTGCAATTCGGCGCTGATGATTTCGCGGCGTTTGGCGGCTTCAACCAGATCGGCACTGACGCCGTTGGTGATTTCCGCGAGCAGGATTTCTTTTACGTTGTTTAAAAGATTTGTTGAATCGCCGCCCGCTGGAAATCCGGCGATGGCAAAACCCAAGCCGGATTTTTGCAAGGTTTCGTAATCAAATTCGGCGGACAGCGCCTTGCCCTCCGGCACGAGGCCATAAAGTTTTCCGCGCTGGCTGCTCAACACGTCGGACAAGATCTGCGCGGCGGCAAAATCGGGATTGTCCGCGCCGGGAAAGCGAAACGTGATGGCAGTCATCCCGTAAGGCAGATCGGTGTCGAGGCTCATCGTGTCCGGCTTCACGGTTCCGAAATTAAATTCCGGGCGTGTGGGAAGCTGCGCCGCCGGGATTGCGCCAAAAACCTTCTTCGCTTGTTCCAATACCTTTTGCGGTTCCACGTTGCCGACGATGACGAGAATGGCATTGTTCGGCACATACCAGGTGTTGTGAAATTTTCGGAGCATGGCGCCGGTGGTTTTGTCGAATGATGGCCGTGTGCCGAGCGGGCTGTGTTCGTAGGGCGAGCCTTTGAAAACGGCGGCCAAAAGTTGCTCGTAAAAAACATATTCGGGATTTGACAGATCCTGCGCTACCTCCTGTTCGATGGCGCCGCGCTCCTTCTCCCAAAGCGATTCGTCAGGCAACAGATCGCGCATCCGCGTGGCCTCGACGCGCAAGGCGACTCCCAGATTGTCAACGGGCGTGGTGAAGAAATATTGCGTGACAGCCTGTTGCGTGTCCGCATTGTCATCGCCGCCGAACGCGGCGGAAATGGCTGCGAGTTGATCGGCGGACAAACCCGGGCTGCCGCGAAACATCATGTGCTCGGTGGCATGCGCCGTGCCGGGAAATCCGGCGGGCGCTTCGTCGGAGCCGACAAGATAATTAACCATCGTGGTGACGACGGGCGCGAGCGTGTTGCGAATGATGATGACCTGCAGGCCGTTGGTCAGCGTGGCGCGCAAGACGTCCGCTTCGGTGGAAATTGCCTTGGTCGCCGCCTGGCCGGTGGCGCAGCGCACCAGCGCGATCAAAAAAATGAAAGTGAGCAAAAAGGGCGGTAACTTGATGTTCTTGGCTGTCATAAATTTGATTTTCGACAACCATAGACTTGCACCGTTCAAGCGCGAGAAAAAAGTCGGTCAGGGCAGTTGCCAGCGGACGCCGTCCACGCCAGATTTGAGCGGTGAATCCGAATTGGGAAGAATTGTGCCGGGTGGCGTCCAGGGAAGTTGAAGCCACACTTGCCGTGCTGCCGAAGCCGCTGCGGATCCGGGCGGAAAAACTGGCCGTGACATTCGAGCACCAGCCGAATGCGGGGTTGCAGGCCGACGGGATTGAACCGGACACGCTGGGCTTGTTCACCGGAGCGGAATTCGCCGAGGACGGGAATGTTCCACTGCCGCCGCAGATTATTTTGTTTCTGGAAAACCTCGGGATTTTGCCGAAGGGGATGAGGCGATTTTTCGAGAAGAAGTGCGGACAACCTTTTTGCATGAACTGGGGCACTATTTGGGATTGGACGAAGATGAAATAGCCGGACGAGGGCTGGAATAGCTCGAAATGCCTGTATTTATGCGATAAAAAACATCAAAGAATTCTCTTGCGACTTTGGCGGGGACTGGTAAATTTTAAAAAGTCTTCCGCGTGGCGGAAGAAACGACTAGCTTAAAAGCCTGTTGACAACCGGCGCGAGTCTGATAGTTTTCGCGCCTTCAAAACTCGAATCTGAGATGCCGAGTTGAAAGCAATGATTCGGCGCTCGGGTTTTTTGTCCCCTAAATGGGGAAATTGGAAGGGCGAAAACGCCTGGTGATTTTTGGGTGGAAGCACCCGTTGCTCATTGAAAATTGAATTGTGCGATAAGTGAGAGCCCCTTCATTGACAACCGGTTAGTGGTTGTTTTTGAAGAGTTTTAAAATTGTAATTCGTCCGATTAATCATCGGACACGAATTAAACTAACGTTTTTTAACGGAGAGTTTGATTCTGGCTCAGAACGAACGCTGGCGGCGTGGATAAGACATGCAAGTCGAGCGCTGGCTGCGGGGTAGCAATATTCCGCAGTTGGAGCGGCGCAAGGGTGCGTAACACGTGGGTAATTTGCCATGAAGTCTGGAATAACTTGCTGAAAGGCGAGCTAATACTGGATGTGAAAATTGGGAGGCATCTTCTGATTTTCAAAGTTGGGGACCGCAAGGCCTGACGCTTCATGATAAGCCCGCGGCCTATCAGCTAGTTGGTGAGGTAACGGCTCACCAAGGCTAAGACGGGTAGCTGGTCTGAGAGGACGACCAGCCACACTGGAACTGAGACACGGTCCAGACACCTACGGGTGGCAGCAGTCGAGAATTTTTCACAATGGGCGAAAGCCTGATGGAGCGACGCCGCGTGGGGGATGAATGGCTTCGGCCCGTAAACCCCTGTCATTCGGGATCAATGCGTCTGGGTGAACATCCCAGACGTTGATAGTACCGGAAGAGGAAGGGACGGCTAACTCTGTGCCAGCAGCCGCGGTAATACAGAGGTCCCAAGCGTTGTTCGGATTTACTGGGCGTAAAGGGTGCGTAGGTGGTTGGGTAAGTCTGATGTGAAATCTCGGAGCTTAACTCCGAAACGGCATTGGATACTATCTAGCTTGAGAGTTGGAGGGGGGACTGGAATTCTCGGTGTAGCAGTGAAATGCGTAGATATCGAGAGGAACACCAGTGGCGAAGGCGAGTCCCTGGACAACTTCTGACACTGAGGCACGAAAGCCAGGGGAGCAAACGGGATTAGATACCCCGGTAGTCCTGGCCCTAAACGGTGCATGTTTGCTGTAAAAGGAATCGACCCCTTTTGTGGCGTAGCTAACGCGTTAAACGTGCCGCCTGGGAAGTACGGTCGCAAGATTAAAACTCAAAGAAATTGACGGGGGCCTGCACAAGCGGTGGAGTATGTGGCTCAATTCGATGCAACGCGAAGAACCTTACCTGGCCTTGACATGCAAGTGGTAGAAGCCTGAAAGGGTGACGATCCCGCAAGGGAAGCTTGCACAGGTGCTGCATGGCTGTCGTCAGCTCGTGTCGTGAGATGTTGGGTTAAGTCCCGCAACGAGCGCAACCCCTGTGTCCTGTTGCCACCCGG
The DNA here is from genome assembly GCA_963744965.1 of uncultured Verrucomicrobiae bacterium. Lineage (GTDB taxonomy): Bacteria > Verrucomicrobiota > Verrucomicrobiia > Limisphaerales > UBA11358 > UBA11358. Next base: position 955 of record CAVUVT010000006.1, on the reverse strand, counting down.
CCGAAAGGCTGGAGCACTCTGGACAGACTGCCTCGCTTTAACGAGGAGGAAGGTGGGGATGACGTCAAGTCAGGATGGCCCTTACGGCCAGGGCTGCACACGTACTACAATGCCCGGTACAAAGGGAAGCAAGACTGTAAAGTGGAGCAAATCCCCCAAAACCGGGCCCAGTTCAGATTGTCGTCTGCAACTCGACGGCATGAAGCTGGAATCGCTAGTAATGGCGCATCAGCTACGGCGCCGTGAATACGTTCCCAGGCCTTGTACACACCGCCCGTCACATCATGAAAGCCGTTTGTACCCGAAGTCGCCCCTTAAAAGGTGCCGAAGGTATGGATGGTGATTGGGATGAAGTCGTAACAAGGTAGCCGTAGGGGAACCTGCGGCTGGATCACCTCCTTTCTAAGGAGAAACCACGGGTCCGGGTTAAAACCGGACTTCCGAGGTCGAACCCCGATGCAAATCGGGGGACTAGGCTTAATACCTTATCGCACAATTCAGTTTTACAATGAGCAATCCGCTCTTTGGCAAGTGGAAAAGAATCGAACGCCGCCTATTGCGGATTGCGGATTGGCGATTGCGGAATTAAAATCCGCAATCCGAAATCATCAATCGACAATTCAACGTGGGGCTGTAGCTCAGTTGGTAGAGCGGTAGCTTTGCAAGCTATAGGTCAGGAGTTCGAGTCTCCTCAGCTCCACCAGCCTTCGCTCTTTGGCAAGTGGAAAAGAATCGAACGCCGCCTATTGCGGGATTGCAGTTGGCGATTGCGGAATTAAAATCCGCAATCCGAAATCATCAATCGACAATTCAACGTGGGGCTGTAGCTCAGTTGGTAGAGCGGTAGCTTTGCAAGCTATAGGTCAGGAGTTCGAGTCTCCTCAGCTCCACCAGCCTACATACCTCGAGGCGCAGCGGAGAGCAGGCTGCCGCGCTGTAGCGAAGCGAAGGCGGG